>JAZKFJ010000054.1:0-22617 GCA_040386495.1 Pseudomonadota bacterium | reverse complement strand
GTTCGCGCCTGTCAAAGAAAGGAAATGGCACGTCGAACCAGTTGCCACGAACTGAGGTGATCGACGGTGAGTCCGTGCAGGCGCGACAGCAGGCCGTAGCCCCCGCCGGTGATGTGGCCGCCAGCGCCGACCGAATAGCACGAGCCGGCCGGCAGGGTCTTGCCGTAGCCGTTCAACAGCGTGCGGTAGACCGTCCAGTTCTCGCAGCCGGCATCGACGAAAAAGGCATTGCGCTCCCGGTCGAAGCCGACCTGGTTCAGCGCCGACATGTCGATGATGGCGCGGGTCTCGTCGCTGTAGACGAAGTTTTCGTAGCAGTGCCGGCCGGACGCGATCTTCACGCCGCGTCCGTGGCGGGAAAGCGCTTCGCCGACGACATGGGCCACCTGATCCACGCGGGTGGGCACATACGCGGCCTGCAGGCCCGGCGCGAACCAGCGACGGTCGAAACCCTGGCGGTCGCTGAAGATCGGCGGACGCGACGCATTGCGGTCGACGGATGACATGACGGACATTCCTTTGTTCGGCAGGAGACTGCGGCGGGGAAGTTCGGCGGAACGCTTCGGCAGAACGCTTCGGCAGAAAACTTGTGCGGATTCTTCGGATCATGCCGATCCGGCCGGCCCGATACAATGATCGCGTTGTCGTGATCGCATTCACGGACCGGCGCGGTGCATGTGCCATCCTTGGCCGGCGGTGGCGTTGGGGGCGGCACCGATCGATGTCCCCCTGCCGGAGCGCCATGCCATGCCGAAACATACCCTCACCCTGGCGATCGCAGCGATCGCGCTGTCGTCGTCGTCCGTCGTCGCTGCACGGACCTACACCGTTGGCCCCGCAGGTCGCGATTACACCCAATTGTCGACCGTGTTCACCGCCAACAATCTGGCGCCCGGCGATATCGTCGAAGTCGACGGCAACGCGACTTACGGCAGCGTGGTGGTCGGCGACGACGACGGCGGCGCCGCCGGCAACCCGGTGATCGTCCGCTGGAACCGCGCGGCCGGCGCGACCCGGCCGCTGCTGCAGGGCGGCACGCACACCATCAAGTTCCAGCGCTCGAATCATCTCGTATTCGAAGGCTTCGAGGTGCGCGGCGGCAGCAGCACCTGCGTGTTCAGCGAAGCCCACGACGTGACCGTGCGCGATGCGGTGATCCACGCCTGCCCGGGGCACGGCATTCTCGGCGCCGACCTGAATTCGGGTTCGTTCACGCTGGAATACAGCGAGATCTACGAAGCCGGCTCGGGGTCGACGCGGCATCCGATCTACATGCAGTCCGACGAGATCGCGTATCCGGGATCGGTGTTCCGCATGCGCTTCAACTACATCCACAACGGCAACGGCGGCAATCTGCTGAAGAGCCGGCACGAGCGCAGCGAGATCCATTTCAACTGGTTCGAAGGCTCGGTCTATCAGGAGATCGAACTGATCGGTCCCGACTGCGAGACCCAGGCCAGCGGTTGGACGCGCGAGACGAAGCGCGAAGACGCCGAGCTGGTCGGCAACGTGATTCTGCACACCTCGACGTCATGGCCGAATGCGATCCGCATCGGCGGCGACCTCAACGGCGCCAGCGATGGCCGCGTGCGGATGGTCGGCAATACCATCGTGTTCGACAGCCCGGGCACGCGGACCGCGATCTACGTGCAGTTGGGCGTGGGCAGCGTCGAGATGCACAACAACGCGATCTACCAGACCAGCGGTGCGGCGCCGGCGATCCTGCGCGAGAACACCACCGCCGATGCGCCGGTCTGCGCGCCGTTCGTCACCCAGCCGTGGAGCGGCGCCCGCAGCGTGTTCGGCACGCGCAACTGGGTGCAGACCAGTGCGACCCTGGTGCCGCCGGAATGGACCGGCACCCTGCGCGGAAGCGATCCGGGTTTCCGCGATATCGCGCAGCGCAACTTCCGTCCGCTGGCGACCAGCCCGTTGCGCAACGCCGGCGCGAACCGGCCGCCGTCGCCGCCGTCCTTCCCGATGCCGTGGCCCTTGCCGACGATGCTCTACGATCCGCCGCTGCGCACGAAGCTCGCGCCGGGCGACCAGCGCGCGCGGATCCCGCAGGGCTATTTCACCGTCGATGTCGGCGCACTGGAAGAGGTCGATATCGACAGCCTGATCGGTCCGTTCGAGTTGCCGGGGTCGGCGCCGCTGCTGCGGCCCAGGCCGGCGACCAAGCCGGTGTCGCCCGTGGCGCCGCAGAACGGCCGCATTCCGCGCGTGCGCGTACCGCATCGTTAGAATGCGGGCTGCCGCGCGGCGCGGCGCAGGGGGCGCGGAGTCATGCTGAAAGCACTGCGAAGTTTGTTCGGCGGCGCATCCGCGTCGCGTCCGGCGCCCGTCGCCCGAGAAGCGACCGCATTCGCCGCGAGCGAGATGCAGGGCAGCGACATGATCTGGTACGACGACACCCGTCTGCCGCTGCCGGTGTGGGAAGAGTTCGCCAAGGCCGAGCGGCCTGAGTGGATGCCGGCGGTGCGCGATGCGTTCTGGACGGCCGCGGCCGGCCGCTGGCTGCAGGCGCTGGCGGCGAAGTTGCCCGCAGCGTCGCCGCCGTACCGCATCCACGAATCCGCCGACTTCCTGCTGCTGTCGGCGCTTGACGATCGCCAGGTCGAGATCTTCATGCAGTTCTGCCAGTCGCTGCGCCGCCGCATCGCGCGCAATCTGCTGGAGATCGCCACCGAGCGCGGCAATGGCAAGCATGTGGTCATGGTGTTCGCCAGCGAGGACGAATACTACGACTACATCGCGCACTACTATCCCGACGATGGCGGCGAGTACGCGATGTCGGCGGGGATGTTCATCCACGCCGGCTATGGCCATTTCGCATTGTTCGAGGGCGACATGGAGCGCATGCAGCCGGTGATCGCGCATGAGCTCACGCATTGCATGCTGTCGCACCTGCCGATCCCGGCCTGGCTCAACGAAGGGCTTGCGGTGAACACCGAGCAGGCGATCTTTCCGTACCTCGCCGACCCGCGCGGCGCGCTGTATCAACCCCATGAGATCAAGGCCAAACACGCGGCGTTCTGGAACGCCGAGACCCTGCAGGAATTCTGGTCGGGAAAATCGTTCCTGCGCACCGACGACGGCAACATGCTGTCCTACGATCTGGCCAAGCGCATCACTGCGGTCGCCGCACATGGCGAGGACGCCTTCCGCGCATTCGTGCTGGAAGCCGACCGGCGCGACGCGGGCGTGTCGGCGGAGCATTGGCTGGGCTATCCGCTGGAACACCTCATCATCCGGATGCTGGGCGAAGGCGACTGGAGGCCCGACCCGGCGCGCTGGCAGTCGGGCACCGAGCGCGGCCAGTTCTGACGTGCGCCATCCGCGGCGCGGGCGCAGAAACGGCAGGGCGAACCCTGCCGTCGTGTTGCGATGTCGCGGTACGACTGAAGCGGATCAGGCGGCGGCGACGGTCGGCAGATTGACCTTGTCGATGCCGTGGATCAGGCCGTTGCTGGCGTTGATGTCGCTGCTGGTGACGTGGGCGCCATCGATGGTGAACTTGCCCTCGGCCATCCTGATCGGCGCGGATTGGCCATTGACGGTCTTGGCGGATTCCCACTTGCCGATATCGGCGACGCTCTTGCGGCCTGTGACCACGTGATACTTCAGGATCGAGGCCAGTTCAGCCTTGTTTTCCGGCTTCATCAGCGTGTCGAGCTTGCCGGCCGGCAGTTTGGCGAACGCGGCGTCGGTCGGCGCGAACACAGTGAACGGCCCGGTGCCGCGCAGGGTCTCGCTGAGACCGGCCTGTTCCACGGCTTTGGCGAAGGTGCCGAATGAACCGTTGGCAGCGGCGGTATCGACGAGGTTCTTGTGCTGAACGGTGCTTTTGACGACGTTCTGCGGCGTGGTGGTTTGGGTATTCATGGTGTTGATCTCGATGATGCGACCCGCGCTGTTTCGCGAACAGCGATCCGCGCAGGTCGAAGGCGGCTGTGCCGCGAATCCCGTCGATGGCAGATGCTGTCGATGTAGACCGGCGTCGATGACGGAAAGAGAGACCCGGCGCGAAGAGTGGGGGAATTGCGGCGCCGGTGGATGCTGCGACATTGCGTTGCAGCAAGGATGGACCCTACGCCCCGCGTTGTTATCGCAGCGTAACGTGTCGGTCGTGCGCAGCCCGCGCAGGCTTGCCTTTCATGCTGTGCGCGCAGGTCTATGCGCTTTCGAAAAAGAATATTTGAAGAAGAGAAGAAGCATTGAAGCGTGCAGACCTCGCGTTGTACCGTGCGCATAAGCGGACAATCGTTGCACGGGCCGATCATCCCGATGACGCGACCCTGACGACACCACGATGGAGGAATCGCCCATGACTTATGCCCCGCAACATCTGCAAGACGAACCCGCCCGCGTCGATGTCGACGCACTGCCCGGCGCCACCGTGCTGGAGTTCGGCACGCCGTGGTGCCCGCACTGCATCGGCGCGCAGCCGCTGCTGGAAGCCACGCTCTCGTCGCGCGACGACGTGCGGCATCTGAAGATCGAGGACGGCCCGGGAAAGCCGCTGGGGCGTTCGTTCAAGATCAAACTGTGGCCGAGCGTGCTGGTGCTGCGCGACGGCGAAGAACTGGCGCGGGTGGTGCGGCCGACATCGAAGGAAGAGATCGAGCGCGCGCTGGCGCTGTTGTGAAATTCGATGGGCGTCGCATTCGATGGCGACGGTGCGCCGATTGGATGCGGGACGACTTGCTCGCGTTGCGCGGCGGTTTCGTAAAGGTTGTGTTGCGTTCAGCGAATTCCGCCCGCACGAGCGTTCAGTTTATTCCGCGCATGTCCCGCGATACGGTGGATCGACGATGTGCTCTAGCGTGATCCGAGCTGCGATTGGTTAACACGATGTTGCGCGCGCATCTGCGGCTCGGCATCGATTCATTGCGCAGGTTGCAACGTAGGCCCCGGTCGAAGTGAATGACGCATCGATCCATCTTACTTTCATGCACTGCGGAGTATCGCTATGAACAAGACTTCCAATTTCCGTCTGACCGGCCTGCTGGCCTTCGTCGCCGCGATCGCCGCTCCGGCCGCGTTCGCCCAGGACAGCACCACCACCACCGACCAGGCGCAGGCGGCACAGGCGCAGCCGGCGACGCCGGCCACCCCCGCAACGCCGGCCGAGCCGGGCAAGAAGACGTGGGCCGACCTCGATGTGAACAAGGACGGCAGTCTCGACAAGACCGAAGCCGCGCCCATCCCGACGCTGCAGGCGGTGTTCGATACGGCCGACAGCAACGCCGATGGCGCCCTGACCGGCGAAGAGTACAAGACCTATCTGGCCATGAATGGCGACGGCAAGGCCAAGCCGAAGAAGTAACGCGCCGGCATGCCGCGATATCGTTCGCAGCATGCGTGAATGTCAGGCGTCATCGCGCGGAAGGGGCGGCTGCAGGCCGCCCCTTCCGTTTTCGCGACTGCCGATTCAATCCTTTGAGAATTCAATCCTTGCGTGCTTTGCGCAGCGTGCGTTCGAACAGCTTCAGCGTGCGCTTCCATGCGTCGCGCGCGGCATCGGCGTCGTAACGCGGCGTGGTGTTGTTGTTGAAGCCGTGCTGGGTGCCGGGCGGACGCAGCAGCGTGTAGCGCACATCGGCGGCTTTCAGCGCGGTTTCGTAGGCCGGCCATCCGGCATTGACGCGTTCGTCGTTGTCGGCCAGCACCACCAGCAGTTCGGCCTCGATCTTCGGCACGTCTTCCAGCGGCGCGGCGCTGCCGTAGAACGGTGCCGCCGCGTCCAGCCACGGCAGACGCGTGGCGAGGAAGTTGGCCATGCCGCCGCCGTAGCAGAATCCCACCACGCCCAGGCGTCCATTGCCGTGCTCGATGTTGCGCAGCATGTGGGCGGCGGCGATGAAATCCTCGCGGGTCTTCGCCTGATCGAGCTTGCCGAACAGCGTGCGCGCATCGTCTTCGTTGCCCGGATAGCCGCCCAGCGGAAACAGCGCATCCGGCGCGAACGCGATGAAGTTTTCCAGCGCCAGACGACGCGCGATGTCTTCGATATGCGGATTCAGGCCGCGGTTCTCGTGGACGACCAGCACCACCGGCAGCGGCTTGCGGATTTTCGCCGGCTTCACCAGATAACCCCGCGCGGTGCCGTAACCCTGCGGCGAGGGGAATTCGACGTACGTCGCGACCAGTCGCGGATCGTCGCCTGCGACTTCCTGCGCCGCGGCGAACTGCGGGCTGAGCGCGGCCAGCAGTCCTGCGGCGGTGCTGGCGCCGACCGCGAAGCGCGCCGCGCCGATCAGGAAACCGCGACGATCGATCGCGCCATGGACGTACTGGTCGAACAACTGCAGCACTTCGGGATCGAAATCCTTGGCGCTGCGATCGGGAATCTTCGACATGGGTATAGCCTCCAGCGAACGTGAAGAATGGAAAAAAACCTAGGGCGAGGCGCCTGCGAACCCCTGCTGCCGCCACGCTTCGAACACCACCACCGCCACCGCATTCGACAGATTCAGACTGCGGTTGCCGGGGCGCATCGGCAGGCGCAGCCGTCGACCGTCGGGAAGCGATGTCAGCACGTCTTCGGGCAGGCCGCGGGTTTCCGGCCCGAACAGGAAGGCGTCGCCGGGCGCGAACGCGATCCCGTCGTAGCGCTTGGCGTTGCGCGTGCTCAGCGCGAACAGCCTCGGCGGCATGGCGTTGGTTTCGGCGATCGTCGCGAGCGCGTCGTCCAGCGAATCGTGCACGCGCAGCTCGGCGTACTCGTGGTAATCCAGCCCGGCGCGGCGCAGTTGCGCATCTTCCAGCGTGAAGCCGAGCGGGCGGATCAGATGCAATCGCGCGCCGGTGTTCGCGCACAGGCGGATGACGTTGCCGGTATTCGGCGGAATTTCCGGCTGGTAGAGGATGACGTCGAACATGCGCGTCATTGTGCCAGCGGCCGATGGGGATTCCGCGTCAACGTCCCACCCTGCACGCCGCCAATGGCATCGCCGCCGCCGTCTGCCAGCGCTGCGCTTCGGCCGGCTGCGGCGCGTCCGGGAAATCGATCCGCGCTTCGATCTGGTCGCCGCGGCCGTCGCGGACATTGGTCAGGCCCGCGAAGCGACGCAGGCGCCGGTCGGTGGTGGTGTATTCGACCGAAATCGGCGGGGTCACTTTGCCCAGAATGCCTTCGAGACGCAGCTCGAAACGCTGCACTGCGGCATCGCCGTTGCCGTGGCGACCCAGGCCGCGGACCTCGAACGCCAGGCTGCGCCCGAACGACGGCACCACGAACGCCAGTGGCCGGGTTTTTCCGGCGCCCAGCTGCGACCACGACTGGCGCAGGAATTCGTCGAAGCCGGCGTCCGCCACCAGCGTGCCGTCGGATCCGCGCAGCGGCCGCGGCGGTTTGGCGCCGGCCCAGATCATGGTCCGGCCGCCTTCGCGACGCAGGCCTTCGCGATAGCCGCGGGCATCGACCAGTTCGAACTCCGGCGCGGTCGCCGAACTGCGGTAGTCGATGCGTTTGCGCGCGAACGCCACGCCGTCCGGGCAGCGGTACAGCACCAGCCGTTCGACCGGCCGCTCGCCGTCGCGTCGGAACAGGTGTTCCTCGCGATAGAGCAGGCGGTCGCTCTTCGGGTCGCGGGCATTGCCTTCGACCGACAGCAGGGCGGCCTTGGCGGGCGCTGCGATCAGCGCGCAGAGCAGAAAAACGGTCGATGTCGAAGTCATGCGCAAGGATACGGAAGCCGCTTGCCCGCGGATGCGCAGTCTGCGACTCGACCTCCGCCATCGTCGCGGAGCGTCTACCAGGGCTGCGGCTGGCCCTGCCAGTCGAGGAAGCGCCCGCTGTCGTCCAGGCTCAGCCCGTCGACCACCCGCAGCAGGCCGACGACCGATGCCGTCGCCGCAATCTGCGCGCCGTCGCCGCCCATCTCGGTCTGCACCCAGCCCGGATGCAGGGCGACCACGCGAATGCCGCGGTCGCGCAGCGCGTGGGCCAGCAGCAAGGTGGCCATGTTCTGCGCCGCCTTGCTGATGTTGTAGCTGGGCGTGCCGAAGCGGTCGGTGCTGGCGATGGAGCCGAGGGTCGACGACAGATTCGCCACCGTGGCGCCGTCGGCCAGCGCGGGCGCCAGCGCCTCGGTCAGCAGTAGCGGGCCGCTGGCATTGGTGCGGAAGCTGTCGTCCAGATGCGCGGCGGACAGCTGGCCGAAGCGTTCGCCCGAGTGCAGCACGCCGGCGTTGTTGATCAGCAGGTCGATGCGATCGGCTACCAGCGGCAGCTCGCGAACGAGTTCGGCCCGCGATTTCTCGTTGGCGACGTCCAGCGGCAGCACGTGCAGGTGCCCCGGGTACTCGCCGGTCAGGGTGTTGAGGGCGGTCGCCTTGCCCGGATGACGGCAGGTGGCGATCACCCGGTCGCCGCGCGCCAGCAGCTGGCGGACGAATTCCAGGCCGATACCGCGGTTGGCGCCGGTGACGAGACAGTGTTTGGCCATGCGGGCAGCTCCATGCGTGGGTGGGCATGCGGTGCGTGCATGCGGGGCATGCATGCGGGGCGGAGCCGGCCGGGACTTGTGGCCTAGTGCCATGCCCGGGCGGGGCCGCTAGCATGCAACGCCTGCCAATCCCTGTCCAAACGGCGCCGTCCGGCGCGGTCGTGCATGCGGGGCGGCGTCTTCGGCCGAGCGTTCCAGGCGGCCCTGTGCCCAGTGTCCCGCACATCATTCACGCTTCAAGGAGTCCCGCATGTCCATCGCCAATCCGCGTCTGCCCGTGCTCAAGCATGGTCTGCTCGCGCTTTCGTTGACCGCCGCCCTCGGCGGCGGCCTGTCCCTGCTGCCGGTCGATGCCCAGGCCCAGGCCAAGGGCGCGCGCAGCGCCGATGTCGACATCCCGTACCAGCAGTTCACCCTCCCCAACGGCCTGCGCGTGATCGTGCATACCGACCGCAAGGCGCCGATCGTGGCAGTGAACATCTGGTATCACGTGGGCAGCAAGGACGAGCCGGCCGGACGCAGCGGTTTCGCGCATCTGTTCGAGCACCTGATGTTCAACGGCTCCGAGAATCATCCGGGCGAATTCTTCGACCCCTTCGAGCTGGTCGGCGCCACCGACCAGAACGGCACCACCAATCAGGACCGCACCAACTACTTCCAGAATGTGCCGACCACCGCGCTGGACATGGCGCTGTGGATGGAATCCGACCGCATGGGCCATCTGCTCGGCGCGATCGACCAGGCGACGCTGGACGAACAGCGCGGCGTGGTCCAGAACGAGAAGCGTCAGGGCGAGAACCAGCCCTACGGCCAGGTCTGGGAACTGCTGGGCAAGGCCATGTATCCCAAGGGCCATCCCTATAACCACAGCGTGATCGGCTCGATGGCCGACCTCAACGCGGCGTCGCTGGACGACGTGAAGAACTGGTTCCGCACCTGGTACGGCCCGAACAACGCGGTGCTGGTGCTGGCGGGCGATATCGATCTGGCCACCGCCAAGGCCAAGGCCGCCCAATATTTCGGCCACATCCCGGCGTCGCCGACCATGGCGCAGCCCAAGGTGAATGTATCGCCGCTGGCGAGCGATTCGCGCTCGGCGCTGAGCGATAAAGTGCCGCAGGCGCGGATCTTCCGCGTGTGGAACGTGGCCCAGGCCGGCACCGTCGACATCGACCGGCTGCAGTTGTTCGCCCAGGTGCTGGGCGGCAGCCGCGCTTCGCGTCTCGACCAGCGCCTGTTCTTCCGCGACAAGCTGGTCGACAACGTCAGCGCCAGCGCCGACTACTCGCAGCTCAGCTCGAATTTCACGATCAGCGCCACCGTGAAGCAGGGCGTGGACCCGGCCAAGGTCGAAGCCGCCATCGACGAAGAACTGAAGGCTCTGCTGCGCGACGGCCCCACCCAGATCGAACTGGACCAGGCGCGCGCCGTGACCAAGGCGGGCTTCATCCGCGGCGTGGAGCGCATCGGCGGTTTCGGCGGCAAGGCCGACGTGCTGGCCGAATGCGCGGTCTATACCGGCAACCCCGGTTGCTTCCGCGGCAGCCTGAAAACCATCAACACCGCCACCACCGCCCAGATCAAGGCCGTCGGCGTCAACTGGCTCGGCGCCGGCAAGGGCAGCCACACCCTGGTGGTGACCCCGGGCGAGCGCAAGCCGCTGCCCGAAGATGCCGCGGTCACGCCGGCGGCGCTGACCCTGCCCGCCGTGGACAAGAAGTACCGCACCACGGCCAGCAAGGTCGATCGCAGCACCGGCGTGCCGGTCACGACGGTCTTCCCGGAACTGAAGTTCCCGTCGCTGCAGCGCGCCACCCTCAAGAACGGCACCACGGTCGTCCTCGCCGAGCGCAAGGGCGTGCCGGTGGTGCAGATGAGCTATCTGTTCGGCGGCGGTTATGCGGCCGACAAGGGCGCGAAGCTGGGCACCTCGAGCTTCGCGATGGGCATGCTGGACGAAGGCGCCGGCGATTACGACGCCATCGCGTTCGGCAACCGCGCCGAATCGCTGGGCGCCAATCTCAGCGCCGGCGCCAGCCTGGACGGCGCCAGCGCCGGCCTGTCCGCGCTGAAGCAGAACCTCGATCCGTCGGTGGCGCTGTTCGCCGACATGCTGCGCCGGCCGCGCTTCGATCAGGCCGAAATGGATCGCGTGAAGGCCAACTGGATCGCCGGCATCGCCCAGGAAAAAGCGCGTCCCAACGGCGCCGCGATGCGCGTGCTGCCGCCGCTGCTCTACGGCGAAAACCACCCGTACGCCATTCCGTTCAGCGGTTCCGGCACCGAGGCGTCGATCGGCTCGCTCAACCGCAACGATCTGCAGGCCTATCACGCGAAGTGGGTGCGTCCGGACAACGCGACCCTGCTGGTGGTCGGCGACACCACGCTCAAAGAGATCGTCCCGGTGCTCGAGAAGCACTTCGGCGACTGGAAGGGCGAAGGCAGCGGCGCGGCTGCCACGGTTGCGATTCCCGCCGTTGCGACCCCGCGCAAGCCGCGCGTGTATCTGATCGATCAGCCGGGCGCGGTGCAGGCCAACATCTACGTCGGCCAACTGGTGCCTTCGACCAAGGATGCCGGCGCGGTGAAGTTCGATATCGCGAATGCGGTGCTCGGGGGCGAGTTCTCCTCGCGTCTGAACATGAATCTGCGCGAAGACAAGCATTGGGCCTACGGTTCCTACAGCAGCGCCTCCGGTGCGATGGGTCAGCGGCCGTGGATGGCCTTCGCTGCGGTGCAAATCGACAAAACCGCCGAATCGCTGGCCGAGATGCGTCGCGAGATCGGCGAATACGCGACCGGCAAGGCGCCGCCGAAGCCGGAAGAAGTGGCCAAGATCCAGTCCACCGAAATCCGCGGCCTGCCGGGTTCGTACGAAACCGCCGGTGCCGTCCTTGGCACCCTCGGCGGCATCGTCCGCTACGGTCGCCCCGACGACTACGTGTTCCAGCGCAAGGCCGAGATCGAAGGCCTCACCCCGGAGCAGGTCAAGGCCGCCGCCGCGACCATCGATCCGAACGCGCTGACCTGGGTCGTGGTCGGCGATCTGAAGCAGATCGAAAAGCCGGTGCGCGCGCTCAAGGTCGGCGACGTGTTCATCGTCGACGCCGATGGAAAGCCCGTGAAGAAGTAAGTCGGGGTTGTTGCCCGGCTCAGCCGATGCCCGCCATGATGGCGGGCATCGTTTTTCAGGAGTATCGAATCATGTCTTCGCGGGTTTCATCCTTGCGCATCGCCGCCGTCTCCGTCCTAACGCTCGCCGCCACCGCCTGCACGTGGGTGCACATGGCGCCCGGCGCATCGAAGGTGCGCGTGGTCGAGCAGGCGCCGTCCGGCTGCGACAAGCGCGGCGAAGTCGAGGTCTCGGTCAAGGACAGCATCGCTTTCTACGAACGCAACCAGCTGAAGGTCCGCGACGAACTGGAAACGCTGGCGCGCAACGAAGCGCCGGGCCTGGGCGCCGACACCGTGCAGCCCGCCGCGCCGCCGGTATCGGGTGAACAGCGGTTCATCGCCTGGCGTTGCCTCTGAGCCGAGGCGCGCGCGTTCAGCGCGCCAGGCTTTCCAGCCGCAGCGCGGTCTGGCCCATGTGCACCACGCCGTGCTCGCCCGGCGCATGCACCTGCAGGCCGAAGCATGAGGATTCGAGTTTGTTCCACTCGCTCAACTCGCCGCTGTGCGCCCACTTGCGCACGATCCGCAGGCTGTAGCAGCCGGCCGCCTCGGTGTCGGCGGGTTCCCAGTCCACTTCCTGACTGCCCAGGATGTTGATCTCGAACACCGCGCCCAGCGGCGAGCACACCTTGAAGTGCTGGTGGCCCAGGCCATTCACCGGCGCGCCGGTGTCGGCCTGCGACACCGAGACGAACAACAGCAGCACGTAGCTGTCGTCATGGACGGATTTGGATTCCTGCGATACCGCATCAACGATCAGTCGTGCCATCGAGATCTGCTTCCTGGGCTTGGGCGGGCGCCAGCCGCCTCTGGGAGGGGTACGGCAAAGCCGCGAGTGTGCAGCAGCCCCATTCAGGCTGGCATGGGCCGATGGGCAGGGGGGGATGGGTTCGCAGTGGCGAAACGCGGCCGCTTTCCTGCGGTCCAGCGGTCGCAAATCGGTCTTCCAGAACCGGCCGAATGGCCCCGGACGCCAGCAAATACGGGCCGCGCCCCCTTTTTGCATGCGCTGGGCCATGGAAGCCGGTACCCTATACGGTTCCTGTCTGTTTTACGGCTGAATACCTCATGCTGTTTCAACACGTCGCGATCGCCGGCCTGGCGCACATCGATGCTCCGCGCCAACTGACCTCCGCCGAGATCAACGCCCGGCTCAAGCCGACCCTCGACCGCCTCGGGATCAAGGCGAACGTGCTCGAAGACATCGCCGGCATCCGTTCCCGGCGCCTCTGGGACGACGGCGTGGAAGCGTCGGACGCCGCCACCCTCGCCGGCGTGAAGGCCCTCGCCGATGCCGGCATCGATCCCTCGCGGATCGGTCTGCTGGTCAACACCTCGGTCAGCCGCGACTACCTGGAGCCGTCCACCGCCAGCATCGTCTGCGGCAACCTCGGCCTCTCCGATACCTGCCAGAACTTCGACATCGCCAACGCCTGTCTGGCCTTCCTCAACGGCATGGACATCGCCAGCCGCATGATCGAACGCGGCGAAATCGATTACGCGCTGATCGTCGACGGCGAAACCGCCAACCTCGCCTACGAGAAGACCCTCGCGCGCATGGCCAGCCCGGACCTCACCGAAGACGAGTTCCGCAACGAGATGGCCACGCTCACCCTGGGCTGCGGCGCCGCCGGCATGGTGCTCGCCCGCGCCGAGCTGGCCCCGGGCGCGCCGCGCTACCGCGGCGGCGTCACCCGCGCCGCGACCCAGTGGAACAGCCTCTGCCGCGGCAACCTCGACCGCATGGTCACCGACACCAAGATGCTGCTGATCGAGGGCATGAAGCTGGCGACCAAGACCTTCGCCGCCGCCAAGCTGGCGCTGGGCTGGGTGGTGGAAGAGGTCGACGAATTCGTCATCCACCAGGTCAGCAAGGTCCACACCCAGGCCATGGTGGAAGCCTTCGGCATCGACCCGAAGAAGGTGCTGACCATCTTCGGCGAGCACGGCAACATCGGCCCGGCCTCGGTGCCGATCGTGCTCAGCAAGCTGCGCGAGATGGGCCGCCTGAAGAAGGGCGATCGCGTCGCACTGCTCGGCATCGGTTCGGGCCTGAACTGCTCGATGGCCGAAGTCGTCTGGTGAGCCGGGTTCCCCGCGGCTCCGCCGTTCGGTAAAGTCGAACCTCCAGCCCCCGGCCCAGGCCGGGGGTTTTCGTTTCCGCCCCTTGGTCCAAGGACAGTCCATGTCGAAACTTCCCAGCCATCACGAAATCGCCGTCACTTCCATCCTCGTGTTCAGCGACGACGGCCGTCTCGATCTTGCCGAACTCGAAAAGCTGCTGGCGCTGGCCCTCCGCGACGCGGTGGTCGACGAAGACGAGAAACGCGTCCTCGGCAATATCCTGACCCGCGCCGAACGCGATGGCGTCGATCCGGACGTCCAGGCGCGCATCGATCAGGTCCGCCAGCAGCACGGATTGAGCGTCTGAGCCTCGACGACGCCTTCTGCGCTTCAACCGAAACCCGGCTCCGGCCGGGTTTTTTCGTTTCCGGGTCGCCGACGGCGCCGCGCCGCGCAGGACCGTTCGTCGGACATCACATGTGAGTGATTGACAGGCATCACATGTGACATTTACCGTGCGTGCATGGAACGCCGATCCTCCGCCTATTACCAGCGCCGCCACCGCGAGCGCCTGCGCGAGCAGGGGTTGATCAAGAAAGAATTGTGGGTGTTGTCCGAGTACGCCGACGAACTGGCGGCGATCGAACGGCAGATGCGCCAGCCCCGCGGCGAAAGTCCGCAGGCGGCGCGCACGGTTCGGGATAAACAAGAGGAGCAGGTGATGTCCGGTATGTCGATCGAGTCTTCTCCGCTGTGGACGGCGCTCGCGCTGCACACCGCGCTTGTGGCGTCCGATGGCGTGCGCGACGGCGCGATCTCGATCGAGCTGATCGACGGCGCCGAGCCCGGTCTGTACCTGACCATGCACGACTACGGCGACCTGCCGTTGTTCATGGCGGTGGTCGGCCGTCAGATCGTGGTCGAGGCGATGATGTGGCCGGTGTCGCAGGTGCGCGATGCCGCGCGCTTCAACGAAGAACTGCTGCGCACGCATCGGCTGTTTCCGCTGTCCACGCTGGGCATCGAAACCATCGATGGCGAAGCGGTCTACATCATGTTCGGCGCATTGAGCGCGGCGTCGTCGCTGCCCGATGTGATGTTCGAGATCGAAACCCTGGCCGACAACGTGATCCGCGCCACCGAAGCCTACGAATGGCATCTGCAGGTGGCCGCATGACGACGAAAAGCCAGAACGGCGGTCGTCGCAAAGCGCAGGCGGACGCGACCGCGCCAACGGAAACGCCCGGGGTCTCAGCGCCGGAGCCGTCGGCGCTGTGGCGTCGGCTGGTCACCGCCGTGCGCGGCGGCGTCAACGAATTGGGCGAAGTGATCGCCGAGAGTCAGGCGCTGCGGATTCTCGATCAGGAAATCCGCGACAACGACGACGAATTGCATCGTGTCCGCGCGAATCTTTCCGAGACCATGGCGCACTGCAAAGTCGCGCAGGAACGGCTGGCGGCAGCGGACGCCAGACTCGAAGAATACGAAGGCTACGCGCTGAAAGCCTTGAAGTCGGGCGAGGACGCGCTGGTGCGCGAGATCGCGGCCAAGATCTCGCTGCTGGAAATCGAGCGCGACGGCCATGCGAAGCGTGCTGGGGACTATGCGGCCGGCATCGTCCATCTGCGCAAAGTGGTCGCGCAGCTCGAAGGGACGATCAATCGCCTGAAACAACAGGTGGACACCGTGCGCGCAACCGAGAACGTGCAGCGCGCGCAGGCCGCAGTGGCGAACCGCCGTGAAGGTTCGGACGTGCGCGTGCGTACGGCGCTGGATTCGCTGGAGCGCATCAAGCGCCGGCAGGCCGAGCGCGGCGCGCAGTTCGAAGTCGCCGAAACGATGAGCGAACACATCGGCGACGACGCGCTGGACGCGAAACTGCGCCGGGCCGGGATCATCGCCGACGAAGACCGTACCGAAGCGGTGCTGTCGCGACTCAAGAAACGACACGACGCTTGAAGGATCGACACGGGCGCCTTCGCGGCGCCGATGGGGACCACACAGTTGGAGCATGGGGATGGATGAATTTCTGAGAGTCGCGACATCGTTTCCCACCGCCGTCTATACCGTGCTGCTGAGCGTGGTGACGGTGCATTGGCTGCTGTCGGCGCTGGGCATCCTCGAAATCGATACGCTCGACGGCTTGTTGCCGGACAACATCGGCACGGACGGTCTGCATGGTGCGCATGGTGCGCATGCGCACCACGCGCATCATGCGCACGATGGTCACGGCACCGAGCATGGCGGCATGAGCGGTCTGCTGATGAAGTTCGGCCTGCACGGCGTGCCGATCATGGTAGTCATCACCATCATCGCCATCGTTGGTTGGGCGTCCTGCTACTTTTTCGATCTGTACGTACTGAGTCCGGCGAAACTCGGCGCGCTCGGCGTGATTGCGGACATCGCGACCGCGTTCGGCGGACTGCTGTTGTCGATACCGATCGCGCGCATGGTGCTGTCGCCGGTACGGCGCATGCTGCGTCGCTTCGAGCCGGTGTCGCAGCGGCCGCTGCTGGGCCGTTACGCCGAAGTGCGCAGCGCGGAAGTCACCAAAACCCATGGGCAGGTGTGGCTCGACGACGGTGGCGCCGGCTTGATCCTGCAGGTGCGCGCCGAGACGTCCGGCCAATTCGTGCGCGGCGACCGCGTGGTACTGATCGAATATCTGGAACAGCAGAACGCCTACCGGGTGATCACGGGCGAAGAGTTCGAGCGGCTGTAGCGGATCGAGCGAAGAACAAGTGTCCGGCCGACAACGCGTCGTGTCGGGAGTGATTCATGATTTCATGAGGGAGAGCGTGTTATGGCAGATGCAGGTCTCATTGGCGTAGTGGTCACGGTCGGTGTCGTGATCGTGTCCTTGTTGGGCATCCTCGGGATGTTCAAGGCCTTTTACAACAAGGTGCCGCAGGGCACCGCGCTGATCGTCAACGACCTGTCGTCGTCGCCGAAGGTGCACTTCACCGGCGCGATCGTCTATCCGGTGATCTACAAGAAGGAATTGATGAAGATCTCGCTCATCACCCTCGAAGTGGACCGCCGCGGCAAGGACGGCCTGATCTGCCGCGACAACATGCGCGCCGATATCACCGTCGCGTTCTATCTGCGCGTCAACGAAACCCCGCAGGACGTGCTGAAGGTCGCCAAGGCCATCGGCGCCGAGCGCGCGTCCGACAAGGCGGCGGTGAACGAACTGTTCAACGCCAAGTTCTCCGAAGCGCTGAAGACAGTCGGCAAGCAGATCGATTTCGTGAAGCTGTTCGAGAACCGCCAGGAATTCCGCGACCGCATCGTCGAGGTGATCGGCAACGATCTCAACGGCTACGTGCTGGAAGACGTGGCCATCGACTATCTCGAGCAGACCTCGAAAGCGTCGCTGGACCCGAGCAACATCCTCGACGCCGAGGGCATCCGCAAGATCACCGAGCTGACCGCCGCGCAGAACGTGATCACCAACGAGCTTGAGCGCAACGAACAGCTCGCGATCACCAAGAAGAACGTCGAGACCCGCGAAGCGATGCTTGCGCTGGAACGCCAGCAGGCCGATGCCGAAGCGCGCCAGAAGCGCGAGATCGCGACCATCCAGGCGCGCGAGCAGGCCGAGACCGCGAAGGTGCAGGAAGAAGAGCGTTTGAAATCCGAGCAGGCGCGCATCACCACCCAGGAGACGCTGGACATCCGCGAGCAGAACCGCATGCGCGAAGTCGAGGTCGCCGAGCAGAATCGCCAGCGCGCGGTGGTGATCGAAGTCGAGAAAGTGCATCGCGCCAAGGATCTCGAAATCGTCTCGCGCGAACGCGAAGTCGAACTGCAGCGCATCGACAAGGAGAAAGCGCTGGAAATCCAGCGCAAGGACATCGCGAACGTGATCCGCGACCGCATCGTCGTGGAAAAGTCGGTCGCCCAGGAAGAGGAGCGTATCAAGGAAGTGCGCGAAGTCTCCGAAGCCGACCGTTCGAAGCAGGTCAAGATCATCGCCGCGCAGGCCAAGGCCGAAGAAGAACTGGTGCGTCAGGTCAAGCAGGCGGAAGCCGACGAAACCGCGTCCAAGCACAAAGCCGTGGAGATGACGGTGACCGCGCAGGCCGAACTCGAAGCCGCCGGCAAGCATGCGGACGCCAAGAAGCGCATGGCCGAAGGCATCGAAGCCGAGCGCGCGGCGCCGGGCCTCGCCGATGCGCGCGTGCGCGAAGTCACCGCCGTTGCGCTGGAAAAAGAGGGCATGGTCAAGGCGCGCGTGGTCGCGGAAACCATGGCCGCCGAAGCCAGGGGTGCGCAGGACAAGGGCATGGCGCAGGCGAAGGTGCTGGAAGAAAACCTCAGCGCCCAGGCGCGCGGCGAAGAACAGCTCGGCACCGCGCAGGCCAAGGTCACCAAGGATCGCGGCCTGTCCGAAGCCGAAGTGCTGCGCGAGAAGTATCGTTCGGAAGCGGAAGGTCTGACCGAGAAATTCATGGCGCTGAGTTCGCTGAGCGATCAGGCGCGTGCGCACGAAGAATTCCGTATGCAGCTGGAAAAGAGCTTCGAGCAGGCGATCGCGTCGATCGCGGCCAACAAGGACATCGCGCGCGAGCAGGCCGAAGTGCTGTCGGCGGCGCTGTCGAAGGCGAACATCGATATCGTCGGCGGCGAAGGCGCGTTCTTCGACTCCTTCGCCAAGGCGCTGTCGGTGGGCAAGGCGGTCGAAGGCTTGGCCGGCAAGAGCCCGGTCGTGCAGGAAGTGTTGCAGAAGCTGCTGTCGCTGGGCGGTACGGGCGCGCCGGGCAAGGACGCGCCGGCCAAGGTGCCGGTGCAGGCCGAAGACGCTTGATGTACGCCTGACATCAGGCAACGCAGCAAGGCAACGATGCGCGTCGGCCCGCAGGCCGGCGCTACGCACAGCACGCCGCTTTTGAGATGCGGTTTCAGCAGGATAGAGAGCGATGTCGGAGCACACCACAACCTCGGCGCAGACCACGGATGCCGGCGGCCCCGCCGAAAAGCTGGTGGACAAGGCCGTCGCCGAAGGCGGCGCCTACGAAGTCCTGCGTCGTCGGCTGACCGATCAGGGCCAGCAACTGCGCGAGATCTCGGAAGCGCTGAACGCGCAGCGGCTGGAGGAGTTCGGCAGCAGCCGGATGGAGGTGGTCGGTCGCCTGCGCATCCGCACCGAGCACAACTGCGTCGCGCGCGACATCGTCCAGGTCGGCGACTGCCTGCTGTTCGGCTACAACGTGTTCATCGGCTTGAAGAAGGAAACCCGGGTCGAGGACATCTTCTCGCTGTATCGTCTGGTCGAAGGCGCGGAAGGCTACGACGTCACCCCGGTGGACGCGGCCGCGAGCTTCCTGGGCGATGCTAATTTCGTCAAGGAGTTCAACGAACTCCAGGCCTACTACAAGGATTCGCGACTGCTGCAGCTGGTGGTGCGCGACAGCAAGCTGCTGGCGGCGTTCCAGATCGGCGAACGCATCGAGGACGTCCGCGTCTTCCGCTGGCAGATCGACACCGGCGGCGCCGTGCGCTACATCGACAATCGCGGCGAGCGCGACATCGCGCTGCCGGCGCCGTACGACTTCGAGTGGACCCGCGCCACCCGCGAACTGGCGGTCAACGGCCGTCACCCGCATCTCAACATCCTCGACACCGTGTTCGTGGAAACGACCGGCGGCGATCTCACCGTCAAGATCGAGAACAACACCGAAGACGGACTGGGCATCTACCGCGAACCCGTCGACGATCAGACCCAGTCGCTCGACGACGCGCAGATCGATTTCGCGCGTCTGGGCAGCCTGATCCTGCTGCGCGTATTGCCCTATCGCGAAAGCGAATGGCGGCATCTGGTCTACAACACGCTGTCGCGCCGGGTGCATCGCATCGATGCGATCGGCCAGGCCTGCGTGCAGCTGCCGGAAGATCACGGCATCGTCTTCCCCGGCGGCTACATGCTGCAGAACGGCGAAACCCGCACCTTCGACCAGGCGGTGCAGGGCATGCGCTTCAAGCGCACGATCCGTTCGCCCAACGGCGAGGACGTGCTGTATCTGTTCTACGAACCGCTCGACGGGCGGATCGCGATGTTCGTCTACAACATGATCCAGCGCGGCATGCAGCCGCCGGTGATCGGCCATGGTTACGCGCGTCTGGAAGACGGACGCATGGTGATCTTCACCGCGCAGAGCAGCGAGCCGACACGCGTCCATCCGATGCAGGTCTGGCAGACGCCGTTCGCGTCCGACGATTACGCCGTGCGCCAGCCGCCCGGCAATACCTTCATGGGCCGGATCGGCAATCCCGATCTGGTCCGCGGCATTTCCGAGCTGCTGAGCCTCGCGCGCGGCATCGACGGCACCGACGCCAGCTCGCAGCGTTACCAACTGCTGACCCAGACCACGCGCAGGCTCTTCGATCAGTATCACTGGATCGAGGATCGACACTGCGCCGGGCTGGCGCCGCTGCTGCGCGAGATCATCGCCAGCAGCGAAGCGGTGCTGGACGAATACGAAAAAGTCGAAAGCATCCGCAAGCAGTCGGCCGACGCGATGCGCGACGCTGGCGAGCGCCAAAGCGCGCTGCTCGGCGGCCTGCATCCTGACAACTGGGAGCGCGTGCAGGACTGCGTGGATGCGCTGAACGCGATCACCGCGCAGCGCGGCCGCCTGCTGACCATCCGCGAGTTTCGCTATGTCGATGTCGCCGCCATCGACGCGATGGAAGCGGAACTGCTGGAAGCGCATGCGCGCACCGGCGCCGCCACCGGCGAATTCCTGGCCGGCGACAAGGTGCTGCATCCGTACATGGAACGCGTGCAGGCATTGGATGCGCTGGCGCAGAAAGCCGCCAGCGTCGCTGCGCTGAAGGAACCGCAGCAGCAGATGCAGGTGTTGTCGTCGGATCTCGACATGCTGTCGGAACTGATGGCGACGCTGCGCGTGGACGATGCGACCAAGCGCACCAGGATCGTCGAAGCGATTTCCGAAATCTACGCGAAACTCAACCAGGCCAAGGCGCGCGCCGAACAGCGGCGCAAGGCGCTCGGCAGCGGCGAGGCGGTCGCGCAGTTCGGCGCGCAGTTCAGCCTGTTCGGACAGAGCATCGCCAGCGCGCTGTCCGCCGCGCGCGATCCGGATCGCTGCGATCAGGAACTGTCGCGGCTGATGGTGCAATTGGAGGAGCTGGAAAGCCAGTTCGGCGAACACGAACAGTTCCTCGGCGACATCGTCGCCAAGCGCGAAGAACTGCTGGAAACCTTCGAGGCCCATAAACAAACGCTGCTGGACGACCGCCAGCGCAAGAGCCAGTCGCTGGCCGACGCCGCGGCGCGGATCCTGGAAGGCTTGAGCCGCCGCACCGCGCGTATCGCGGGCATGGACGAACTCAACGCCTTCTTCGCCGGCGATCCGCTGATCCTGAAGCTGCGCGATCTGGCCGAACGCCTGCGCGGTCTGAAGGACAGCGTGAAGGCCGACGATGTGGAGTCGCGGCTCAAGGGCGTGCGCGACCAGGCGGTGCGCGCGCTGCGCGACCGCAGCGAGCTGTTCGAGGAAGGCGGCAACGTCATCAAGCTCGGCCCGCGCCACCGCTTCAGCGTCAATACCCAGGAACTCGATCTGACCGTGCTGCCGCGCGGCGATGGCCTGAGCCTGCATCTGACCGGCACCGAATTCTTCGCGCCGGTACGCGATCCCGAACTCGATGCTTTGCGCGATTTCTGGCAGATCACGCTGGAATCGGAATCGCCCCAGCTCTACCGCGGCGAATATCTGCTCGGCGAGGTGCTGACCGCCGCGGAGCGCAATGCCGAAGGACTGAGTCTGGATCTGCTGCGGCAGCAGGCGAAACAGCCGGAACTGTTGACGCGCACGCTGCGCGATTTCGCGGCGCCGCGCTATCGCGAAGGTTACGAGAAAGGGATCCACGACCACGATGCCGCCGCGCTGCTGGCCGCGCTGCTGCCGCTGCGCGAGAGTGCGGGGCTGTTGGTCCACGCACCCGCGGCACGCGCCTGGGCGAGCCTGTTCTGGACCCTGGTGCGCGAACGCGAGGACGCCGCGCTGTGGACCGACCGGGCGCGCAATGCGCACGGCATCGATCGCGTGTTCGCGCATCGCGGCGGGCTGGCGAGCCTGCGCGACGATGTCGCCGCGGCGATGCGCGCCGAAGCCGATGCGCGGGCCTTGCCGGTCGATGCCGCATGGGATGCGGCCGCCGCCGACTATCTGATCGCGGTGCTGGCCGATCCGCGGCAGGCGTTCGTTTACAGCAAGTACGCGCGGCAATTGCTGGACGCGCTGCGCCAGCGTCTGGTCGCGGAGCGGCTGTGGGACGAACTGCAGACCTCGCTGGCCGCGCAGCGCGACAAGCCGGGGATGCGCTGGCGTCTCGCCGCGCAGTGGTTCGATGCGCTGGCGTCCGATCCGGCGCATGTCGCCCATGTCGATTATCTGCCCGAAGCCGTGGCCCTGCTGCTGATCGGCGACGAAGCGCTGTCGCGCGTCAGCGAAGCCGATCTGCGCGTGGACGTCGGCGGCCTGCTGGGCGAGCACCCGCGGATCGTGCAGGGCACGCTGTCGCTCGGCGTCGACGATCTGGGCGAACGCCTGCGTCGTCATCGCGAGCATTTCCTGCCGCAGGTCCGTCGCTGCCAGAGCCTGCGCCAGGCGCTAGTGACGCGCGAGCGCGAAGCGCTGCGTTTGTCCGAATTCAAGCCGCGGCCGCTGACCTCGTTCGTGCGCAACAAACTGATCAACGATGTCTATCTGGCGGTGATCGGCGACAACCTCGCCAAGCAGATGGGCACCGTCGGCGAGAACAAGCGCAGCGACCTGATGGGCATGCTGATGCTGATCTCGCCGCCCGGCTACGGCAAGACCACGCTGATGGAATACGTGGCCGCGCCGCGCATCACTTCGACGTCCTCGCTGTGCGCATGCAGCGAGGAAAAGCT
>JAZKFJ010000053.1:0-14075 GCA_040386495.1 Pseudomonadota bacterium | reverse complement strand
ACTCCTGCTGCCTACGCAGCCTTCAGTGTGTTGCATCGACCAATTGAATCCGCCTTACTTTCTTTGCGCCAAAGAGTAACCCGCGCGCAGCGCGGAAGCTCTGCAGTTGCTTTCTCGACTGACGCTTACGGCGTTCGCCCCGGATCAAGTAATGACAGGTTATTCGGGTCGGCTTCGTCATTTGCGCCGCAAGCGGCGCAGTGCGCGAGGAGAGCGACCACACGCAAAGACGCCCATTACAAAACCCGCGCCGCCACCAGCGCCCGCGTATGCGCATGCCGCGGATGGCGCAACACCTCGGCCGCATCGCCGATCTCCACGAGCTTCCCCGCCTCCAGCACCGCGATGCGTTCGGCCACCGCTGCGGCCGCGGCAAGATCGTGGGTCACGAACAACAACGCCAGCCCGCGCTCGCGTTTCAATGTCGCCAGCAACATGAGGATCTCGCGGCGGTGATGCGCATCCAGCGCCGACACCGCCTCGTCGCAGACCAGCAGGTCCGGATCGCAGGCCAGCGCGCGGGCGATGGCGATGCGCTGGCGTTGCCCGCCGGAGAATTGGTGCGGGTATCGCGTGGCCATGTCGGGATCCAGGCCGACCGCAGCCAACAGTTCGCCAGCCTTCGCCAGCCGCGATGCCGCATCGCCGATGCCGTGGATCCGCAGCGGTTCGCTCACGATATCGGCCACGCGCATGCGCGGGTCCAGCGACGCATACGGATCCTGGAACACCACGCCGATGCGTTTGCGCATCGCGCGCAGCGCGGCGCCCTTCAACGCGGTCAGTTCGACATCGTCCAGCCACACCCGCCCCTGCGCGCCGCGCAGCAGCCGCAGCACCGCGCGGCCGAGGGTGCTCTTGCCGCTGCCGCTTTCGCCCAGCAGCGCTAGACCCTCGCCCCGATGCAGGGTGAGCGAGACATCGTCCAACGCAGGCGTCGGCGCGCGCGGGTACTGCATGCGCATGGCTTCGGCGCGCAGCAGCGGCACCGCCCTTGTAGGAGGGCCTTCAGGCCCGAGCTCTTCCCCGATCATGGGGCAAGAGCTCGGGCCTGAAGGCCCTCCTACGAAGGGCAGCGCATCCGCCGCAATCAACTCGCGCGTGTACGCATGCTGCGGATCCGCGAACACGTCGCGCGTCGCGCCGCGTTCGACCACGTCGCCGCGGCGCAGCACCAGCACATGTTCGGCATAGGCCCCGACCAGCGGCAGATCGTGGCTGATCAGCATCAGCCCGAGTCGATCCTCGCGGCGCAGCGCATCGAGCAGATCCAGCACTTCGCGGGCGATGCGCGGGTCGAGCGCGGAGGTCGGCTCGTCGGCGATGAGATAGCGCGGCCGGCTGCACAGCGCCAACGCGATGGCGATGCGCTGCCGCTGGCCGCCGGAAAACTGGTGCGGAAATCGTTTCAGCGCGGCGTCGGGATCGGGCAATCGCACGCGTTCGAGCAGATCGCGCGCCTGCGCCTCGGGATGGTCGTACGCACGCAGCGTTTCGCGCATCTGCGCGCCGACCGTACGCAGCGGATGCAGCGCGGCCAGCGGGTCCTGCGGCACCCAGCCCAGCGCGCGACCGCGCAGCGCCGCGTGCATGCGCGACGTCAAAGCGATTTCGGCGCCGTCATGCGCAAGCGCACCCGCCGCATGCAATCCCGCCGGCAGCAGGCCAAGCAGCGACAGCGCGGCGAGGCTCTTGCCGCTGCCGCTTTCGCCGACCACGCCGAGGCACTGCCCGGGCACGAGTTCGAGGTCGAGCGGACCAAGCAAGCGTCGCGCGCCGACATGCACTTCGAGCTGGCGCAGCGACAGCGTCATGCAGCGGCGGATTCGCGATCGACGTCAGTGCGTGGCACCGTATGCCCGCCGTCCGCATGCACGTCCAGCCAGTCGCGTAGCGCATCGCCCAGGAACTGGAACGCCGCCAGCGTGGCCACCAGAAACCCCGCCGGAAACAGCAGCGTCCACGGCGCGCTGTCGAGTTCCTGCACGCCTTCCGACAGCAGCGTGCCCCAGCTCGCCGAGGGTTCATCCACGCTCAGGCCGAGAAAGCCGAGGAAGCTTTCGACCAGGATCGCCTGCGGCAGGATCAGGCCCAGATATACGAACGCCAGCGGCAGCAGATTCGGCAGCGCATGCCAGCGCAACCGCTGGCCGAAGCTCGCGCCGGCAGCGGTGGCGGCGAGCATGAACGGCATCTCGCGCAACCGCGCGCTTTCGGCGCGCATCACCCGCGCCAGATCGATCCAGACGTAGCCGCCGATCGCCACCAGCAGCAGCCACAGCGAACGTTCGAACAGGGTCAGCAGCAGAATCACGATCAGCAGGAACGGCAGGGCGCTGAACATGTCGAGCACGCGCAGCATCAGCCGCTCCGCCCAGCCGCCGGCCAGCCCGGCGCTGGCGCCGAAGCCCAGGCCCACGCCCAGCGCGACCAGACTGGCGAGGAAGCCCACCGTCAGCGACAGCCGTCCGCCCGCCAGGGTGCGCGCGAACACATCGCGGCCGATGGCGTCGGTGCCGAACCAGTGCCCGCCGATGCCCGGCGCCACCGACAGCGCCTGCCAGTCGGGCCGATGCGGGTCGAACGCGATGCACAGCGGCCCCAGCCAGCACAGCAGCGCCAGTCCGCCGAGGAACAGCAGACAGGCGCGGGCCATCGGCGGCAGTGATCTCAACGGCAGTGATTGCAGCAATCGCATCGATGGATTGTAGGGCCTGCCACGGACTCGCTACGCGACAGGCCCGGATACGACGGATCCGCGCACGCCGCGCATCCATGCGGCGTGCGCGCGTCTTCCTTCAGAACAGAAGGGGGAGCGCCGGGACGCTCAGGCCGCGGCTTTCGCGTCCGAGTCCGGCAACCAGCGCAGCCGATTCTCCCGCACGATGCGCTGCGTGGCCGGGCGTTCGGGATAGCAACGCATGAACATGTTGGTGAAGTGCGTGCCGTAGTGGATCGATTCCGTGCTATCGGGGCGGAACAGCGGACGCGCCACCGCGTCGAAGGCGGGTTCGTGGAAATACGCGATGGCGTAACGGTCGCGGGTATTGAGCTTCACCTTGTGCGGCGTGGACAACAGCCGGCCATCGGTCATGAACTGCAGGATGTCGCCGGGGAACACCGTCAGCACTTCGGGCACCGGTGCGACGAAGGTCCACGGGTCTTCATGTTCGTACATCCCCGCCGAGCTTTCGTCGGGCAGCCAATTGCGTTTGCGGACCTCGCCATCGACCGGCGGCCGGATATAGAGATCTCCGACATCGTCCTGCGCCGCGATGACCAGCAGACCGTAATCGGTGTGCGCGCCGATGCCGCGCGCGCGATTGCCCGAATTCGCGGTGGGGAAGCGCAACACCCGCATGTGGTGCCAGCCGTCGTCGGTCATCCGCGCCAATGCGTCGATGTCCTCCAACCCCAACCCCAGCGCGGTCAGGCGCAACAGCCGCTGGCCGACATCTCCGGCCTGCGCCATGAATTCGCGCATGCGGTCGCGGTACGCGATGTCCGGCCACGGCACGGGGCCGTGACTGGGCCAACCGGCGCGCACCCGCGGATGGTCCTCCGGCAGATCGGGGCAGACGGTGAAGATTTCGGAGAAGTCGGCTTCGCCTGCGGTGATTTCTTCGCCGGACGCGATGTAGCCGCTGTAGCCGGTGTCGTTGAGCAGCGGCGTCTTGTCTTCGAACGGGCGCGCGAAGAACCGGCGGCTCGCGTCCAGCGCGCGGCTCACCACGCCCGGTTGTTCGCCGGAAACGGCGACCTGGAAAATGCCGTCGCGGCGCCAAGCCGCGATGAGGGCATCGGCGAGCAGGCGGTCGGAAGCGCTGCCCTTTACCGCGCGGGGCAGCACGAAGGTCTGGAGTGTGGTCACGGGGAAAGTCCTGTGGCGATGGCCGCATGCCTGCGGCGGGTCCTGGCGTGCCATCCAGGGCACGGGCGTGGCCCGGCAGCAGCGACGACGCCTGCCGGGATGGCGCATCTTCGGTGCGCCACCCGCCCAAAACCCCGTAATCAATCACAGAACAAGCGGCCGTTCGGGCTGCGAACAGCGAGTCACAGCGACATTCAATCGCAATGGAAGGGTCGGGACCGCCTGCAGCGCCTGGTCACGACGAGCCCCCGTCCGACCCGGGGCGTATCATTGCGCGCATGCAGACCTTCCCCATGACCCGCCTCCGCCGCATGCGCCGCAGCGAGTTCTCGCGTCGATTGATGCGCGAACACATCCTCACCGCCAACGATCTGATCTATCCGGTGTTCGTCCACGAACTCGACGGCCGCGCGCCGATCGCGTCGATGCCCGGCATCGAGCGTCTTTCGATCGACGAATTGCTGAAGGTGGGCGAAGAGGCCAGCGAACTGCGCATCCCCGCGCTGGCCCTGTTCGCGGTGACCGCACCGGACGCCAAATCGCTCGACGGCGCGGCCGCGTGGGACGACGACGGCCTGATGCAGCGTGCGGTGCGCGCGCTCAAGCAGCGGTTTCCGGAGCTCGGCGTGATCACCGATGTCGCGCTCGATCCCTACACCACGCACGGCCAGGACGGGTTGATCGACGACAGCGGCTACGTGGTCAACGACGACACCGTCGAAGCGCTGGTGCAACAGGCGCTGTCGCACGCGCGCGCCGGCGCCGACGTGGTCGCGCCCAGCGACATGATGGACGGCCGCATCGGCGCGATTCGCGAGGCGCTGGAAGTCGGCGGCCACATCCATACCCGCATCCTGTCGTATGCCGCGAAGTACGCCAGCAGTTTCTATGGCCCGTTCCGCGACGCGGTGGGCTCGGCCGGCGCGCTGGGCAAGGGCAACAAATACGGCTACCAGATGGACCCGGCGAATTCCGACGAAGCGCTGCGCGAAGTCGCGCTGGATCTGGACGAAGGCGCGGACATGATCATGGTCAAGCCCGGCATGCCGTATCTCGATATCGTGCGCCGGGTGAAGGACGAGTTCGGCGCACCGACGTTCGCGTATCAGGTCAGCGGCGAATACGCGATGCTGAAGGCCGCCGCGCAGAACGGCTGGCTGGACGAACGCGCCTGCGCGCTGGAAGCGCTGCTCGCGTTCAAGCGCGCGGGCGCCGACGGCGTGCTGACCTATTTCGCGCTGGACGCGGCGCGGTGGCTGCGGGAAGCGCAATGAACACCACCTCGCCACTGACCTTCACCGTGCGCGGCGCCCGCCCCACGGATGCCGCGCACATCGCGCAACTCACACTGCAGTTGGATCCCGACCTCGATCCGGCGCCCATCGCACAACGCTTCGAGCGCCTGCTGACGCGCGCCACCCATGCGTTCTTCGTGCTGGACGATCCGTCGGCCGAGGGTGGCGACGGCATCGCCGGCTTCGTCGCCGCCGAGCATCGCACCCTGCTGCAGTTCGGCGAGCGCGTCGAACTGATCGCGCTGGTCGTCGATCCCCGTCTGCGCCGCTGCGGCGCCGGCAGCACGCTGGTCGCCGCGGTCGAAGCCTGGGCGCGGCAGCGTCGCGGCGTGCAGGACATGGTGGTGCGTTCCAGCCTCACGCGCGAAGATTCGCATCCGTTCTACCAGCGCATCGGTTACGCGCTCCACAAGACCCAACACGTCTACACACGGACCCTCACGCCATGAAACGCTACGCCGTTTTCGGTTACCCCGTGCTGCATTCGCTGTCGCCGAAGATCCATCGGGCGTTCGCGCAGCAGAGCGGCATCGCCATCGAGTACGTGGCGATCGAATCCAGGGCCGGCGATTTCGACATCACGCTGTCGTCGTTCGCGCGCAGCGGCGGCGAAGGCGGCAACGTCACGCTGCCGCACAAACAGCGCGCGGCCGAACTGTGCAACCTGCTCAGCGCCCGCGCCAAGCGCGCCGGCGCGGTCAACACGCTGATCAAACACGGCACCGGCTGGCTGGGCGACAACACCGACGGCGCCGGTCTGGTGCGCGACCTCACCGACCGCCACGGTTTGGACCTGCGCGGTCGCCGCACGCTGATGCTCGGCGCAGGCGGCGCGGCGCGCGGGATCGCGCCCGCGCTGCTGGACGCGGGCATCGGCGAGCTGTTCATCGTCAATCGCGATCCGCAGAAAGCGGACGCGCTGGTGGATCTGCTGGGCGTGCCCGGCCGCGTGCATTCGCGTTATCTCGACGACCTCGGCTCGCTCGGCGAATTCGAGCTGATCGTCAACGCCACCTCGGCGGCGCGCCACGGCAGCCTGCCGACACTGCCGATGTCGCTGGTCGGCCCGCGCACCGCCGCGGTCGATCTGAGCTACGGCGAAGCCGCCATCCCGTTCCTCGCGTGGGCGCGCGCCGCGAACGCGCACCACGCCATCGATGGCCTCGGCATGCTGGTGGAACAGGCGGCGGAAAGTTTCTTCCTTTGGCACGGCGTGCGTCCCGACACCGACCCGGTGTTCGCGGAGCTGCAGGCGCGGCATGCGGCGCTGGTTACCGCGGACTGACGGACGGAGTCAGGTTCACTTCTCCCGAAGTGAACCTGACCCCGCCTGCGACCTCGTCTGCACCGCCTGCGGATTGTCGCGCTCGAAACGCACTTCGCCGCTGTCGGTGATGCCGACGCGCCGCCAGCCTCGGCGCTCATAGAAACCGCAGGCGCGGCTGTGCGCATCGGTGGTGAGCCACAGCCGCTGGATCGGCTGCGTGCGCAGCCACGCCAGCATCGCCGCATGCAGCCGATCGCCGTAGCCGAGACCCTCGGCCTGCGGATGCACGAACAGCGCCCAGATGTTGCCGGTATGCGCGTTGCAGCTGGCGAACGCGCGAATCTCGCCATCGACCTCGATCACCCAACCCTTGCCGGTATCTTCGATCTCGCGCCGCACATCCTCGTTGGAAAGGCGTCCGGGCGTCAGCGTGTTCTCGGTCACCGCATAGCGCACCGTCCACATGCCCGGAATGTCGTTCCTGTGCGCTTCGCGCAATACGACTGCCATCTGTTGTCTTCCTGATCCAAGCTGGTCGGTGAAAGGTGCTGTGAGCCATTGTAGATAACGTTCGCGCGACAGCCGATGCACATGGCAGTGATCGTCGCCGAAATCGCGGGCCTCGACGAACTCGAAACCCATGCGCCGGTAGAAGCGGATCGCGTCGACATTCGACGCCAGCGGATCGATCAGCACCGCCGCCACTTCCGCAGGCACGAAACAGCGCGCCAATGCCTGCCGCATCATCTCGCCGCCATGGCCGCGACCGCGCGCGTCGGCCTCGCCGATCCAGATATCCACGGCACGCAGATGCGCCGGCACGTCGCCCCAGTAATGACTGTCTTCCAGCGCCGGGTCGATGATCTGCACGAACCCGATCGCGCGACCGTCCACCTCAGCGGTCAGCTGCTCGCGCCACGGCGGCGAACGCAGCAGTTCCGTCTCCCAACCCCAGTCGTCGTTGGGATCGGAGTCGACCACGGCGGGTTCGTCGTCCCAGCGACGCAGCACGGCGATGTCGTCGATGGTGGCGGGGCGGAGATGCAGGGTGCTGTTCAAGTCGGACACGCCGGGAGTGCATTGCGGTGAGATTGGGCAAGTATCGGACGGAGCCGGCGCTGGTGTCCATGATGCACAGGATGCAAGCACGAGCGGATGAAACCGATCGCGGCGAGCCACACCTACATGCCGATAGAGCGATGGCCGATATTTTTCCTTGATTGACAGTGCATATATCGAGCGACCAATATTCCATATCGCTCGATTTTTTTGAAAATACTCAGCGTTAGCGGGCCTATGAAAGATATCCGGCGAGAACTAATCAACAGCATCGTTTCTGCTCTCCGGAAAGCAGAGGACGCTGGGGATATTGTCATCTGCACCACTACCCCAGAGCTTATCGCTAACCCTATATATGATAGCGTTCGAACAGTTTTTACAGGCGACATCTTCTCCCCAGAGGAATTGTTCGCACTTAGCAAACTGATCTCACAAGCAACATCAGACAAACGGTTTTATGACTGGGAAATGCCAACATTGATTGGGTACACTGCTGATGAAATGGCAGAACTGGGTGAGCGGATCCGTCAGTTGACGGCCCTCTAACAATTCGTTCAAGCCGACCCCCGCATCGTGGCGTGGGCCACGTGCCTACGCTACGCTAGCACGCGTCCGCCGCCCCGCTGCGGGGCGGCTTAACTCAGGCGCTAGGCATCAGTGATGGAATCTCTAAGCCGTTCACCGTCAAAAGCCGAAGCGTTTCTGGCGGTGGTGTTGTCACTAGTCGCCGCGTGGGTATTCGGGGCATTGGCCGCGTTCCTTTGGTTCGTGGCGCTAGCTCCTTCACCAATCGCCCTGACCATATTCACTGCTTTGTTCCTGGGCAGCGTCATCTTGGCCGTCCGTGCGTCCTTCACCAGTAGGCGTGTCCTGTCGCGGCGCGAAGCAACAGGGCTCGCCGGGATGTTGGCAATAGGCGGAGCGTCTGGGGCAATAGCATCGCTTCTCTTATCGCCGGCTCTGGGCCGGGGCTCGTTGCTTGCTGCCAGCCTCTCATGCCTTGCGTATGGGCTTGCTGGTCTGTGGGGCTCTCGCCGATGATGCCTGACAATTCATTCAAGCCCAACCCGCTTCGCGGGTCGGCTTGAGTCAGGCGTTAGGCCACGGAATATTTATGCGCGTTTCATACAAGAATTCACGCTTCGATTTATTCATCTTCAGCACGGCGCATCAGATGCTTTCGCCTGTGATGCAAGCATTTTTCGTCGTCATCTCAGTGCTGTTCGGCCTATCAGCAACGAATCATCGTTACGTCGTCGTCATAGCGCTGTGCGTTATAGCGTATTTAGCACTCTGGCTTGTGCAGATCCTGGCCAACGCCATCATCATTGCCCTACGCAACAACCGCACTGTTTTAACCGAGCATTCGGTGGAGCTACTCGATGATGGGCTTCTTGAGGAAACCAGCTTCAACAAGTCGCTTTATCACTGGAGTGGCATCACGGGCGTGGCGGCACGCCCCGGTCACTTGGCCATCTACGTGGCCCCAGGCATCGCCCATTTGGTTCCCAATCGGGCTTTTTCTTCCCGAGCGGCGAGGCTGAATTTCATGAAGCAAATCCAGGAGCGGGTCGCAGCGGCGGCGGCCTAATAATCATTCAAGCCGAAGCCGCTTCTCGGCTCGGTTAATTCAGGTGCTAAGCGACACAGAACAACTACGTCGCCAACTGAGCTCATGCGTTTGGCGCCAGACGGCGAGGGGTTCGTTACATAGCTAGAACGGAAGACACCATGGGACTCTTGACCTTCAGCATCAACGTCACCCTGGACGGCTGCGTCGACCATCAGGAAGGCATCGCCGACGACGAGACGCATGCCTTTTTCACCCGCCTCATGGACGAGAGCGGGGCGATGCTATGGGGCCGCGTCACCTACGAGATGATGGAGAGCCACTGGCTAGCAGTCGCCCGCGGCGACGCGGAGGCGCCGGCTGCGATGCGCGAGTGGGCGACCAAGCTGGAGGCCAAGCCGAAGTACGTAGTGTCCTCGACGCGAAAGGACTTCCCGTGGACCAACAGCCACCACATCGCCGGCGATCTCCGCACGAGCGTACAGACGCTCAAGGACGCGACCCCGGACGGCGTACTCCTCGGGAGCGGCAAGCTCGCGGCAGAGCTGGACCGGCTGGATCTGATCGACGAGTACCAATTGCTCGTCCACCCCAGGATCGCCGGCCACGGCCCGACGCTGTACGGGAGCGGGCTGCTTACCACACGACGGCTCGAGTTGATCGCGGCGAAGCCGCTGCGCAACGGCGCGGTCGCCATGCACTACCGGCGTGCGTGCTCACAGCCGGGGTCATGTTCACATCTCATGAAGTGAACCTGACCCCGGCATGGGCGACGAGTTCGCGCCAGCCAGCATTCTGGCGGTTGCCGGTCTTGTCGTAGTTGTAACTCTGCCACACCACGTCGGACGCGTCCTTCGCTTCGGTCAGGCGATTGAGCGGATCGTAGCCGTAAATCCGCGCCGGCGGGTCGGCCTGGTTGCCGTCGCGCAGGCGCTTGAGGTTACCTACCGCGTCGAACTCGTAGCCCAGGCTGATGCCGGCCGAGCGGCCACACGGGTGGAACAGCACTCACAAAAATGAACCTGACCTATTTGTAGGTCTTCCCCTATACCACGGCACTGCAGATATGGCGTGCTTACGTGCTCAAGCCGGACCGGGTGGAATCGCAAAATCAATCCGACCCCAATTTCGCACGAACAGCCAAAATTTACTTACGAACGCAGGATGTCACTGACCCGTCGAAAGGAGACGGCGGTGCCGTCAAGGCGTCAGAGGGCGTAAGCAATACAGGTCCTATTGACCCACGCTCCCATATAGAGCATTCAATAATTCTGTCTTCGATAAAGTGCGTTCGGACAATAATAAATCGCTGCCGCCAGGTGATCTGATCCGCCTGCTTACAATCTCGTTGTACAAGCTTCCTTCTCGCCGCATATACCCACATCACCTTCGGTGTGTTCAGGGAAGCGTCTCTCACACTTACCCGTTCGGCGCCCGTAAGAAAGGCTTCAGCCTGTGCGCGCGTCATGCCCAAGAGTTGAAACTTTATTTCATCTACGGCTGGCGGATTGACGGTCGTGACTTCCCAAGCCCCATCAATCGATCCCGGTTCGCATGGTTGTCCTTCACAGCCTGTAGCGAGTAGGAAAAGCCCACACATCACGAAGAACTTTCCGTGTGTCATTTGCCGAATCCGCCCTTGCAGCCGAAGCACTTTTCCTCGATGTACTCGGGACGCTTCTCTGTGTTGCCTCGGCCGTTACCCCAATTCGATCCCAAGTGATCGGCTTCGTGAGCGAGGGTTGCCGCAAGGCAGCACGCCCCGGTGAAGGTAGCGGGGCCAATCACGATTTCCGTGGACTGAAACTGTCGGGCAAATCCGCAGGCAGTGAGGTTCGGGTCGTAGACGACGGTCATCGTCATCAGATTTTCGAGAATGCGCCGACGATCAGCGTCAGTCATGAAATATGGCTCCAAACCTGGGTAGCAGTCTCCCATCTGGCATTTCGCAATCTTCTCGCGAGCTTCAGCCAGACCCCGGACGACCTGCGCTTCTCTGTTTGCATTTGTGAAGCCAGAGATGTGCGCACGACCGTTGGTATCGACATTCAGCGTCGGTGCGCCAGCTGCATATTGAAATGTCGAAATGCCCCCTTTCAACCCAATCGGATCACTCTGCACATACCTGCCCATAGCCACCTCATAATCTCTGAAATAGTTGTAGTTCAACCCAGCAGCACTGTCGTACTGCTGCCCCGGAAACCGCATGTCCAGCACGAACGCCACATCGTCGCCGTCCGGGTCTTCGTTGGGCTTGTCGTTTCCGAACGCCTCGCCCGCCAGATCCCAGCGCCACACCACGGTGCCTCTCGCGCCGCGCGTGGGATCGATCACCACGCGCGGGCTGCCCAGCGCGTCGGCTTCGATATGGAACAGCCGGGTCACGCCGCCGTCCTTCGCCAGCAGGCCCACCGGCAGAGCCTGCCCCGGACTTGATCCGGGGTCGCCCAACCAGATCGCCTGCTGGACGATCGCGCCGTTCGCGTCGTAGTCGCCGATCCAGCGGCCCGCATCGTCGAACACCGTATGCACGGTCCTGTCCGCGCTCTGGCGGTACACCCGCTCGCCGCGGCCGTTGTGGCGGTAGCTCATCAGATGTTCGCCGCCCAGGCTGGTGCCGCTCATGCGGTTGGCGGCGTTGTAGCTGTACGTACGCGAGACCGCGCCCGGCGGGAGCGGTTCTTCGCCGCCTTCCTCCTCCATCGCCTGCATCGTGCCTTCGTACGCGGCGCTTTCGGTTCCGCCACCGCCCGGTGGCGGGTCGATGGGCGCCGCGCCCGTCGGTGCGTCCAATGTGAGGTTGCCCGCGCTGTCGTAGCTGCGCTCCCGGCCCGTGCGTGAGAACAGCCGGTGCGTGCCGGGGTGATAGGTGTAGGCATCCGTGGACCACTGCGCGGCGGGCGGCAGCGGCGTGCACGGCCCGCCCGGCGGCGCGCCGGTGCAGTCTTCCTGGGCGACGAGTTCGCGCCAGCCCGCGTTCTGGCGGTTGCCGGTCCTGTCGTAGTTGTAGCTCTGCCACACCACGTCGGACGCGTCCTTCGCTTCGGTCAGGCGGTTCAGAGGATCGTAGCCGTAGATCCTCGCCGGCGGGTCGGCCTTATTGCCGTCGCGCAGGCGCTTGAGGTTGCCCACTGCGTCGAACTCGTAGCCCAGGCTGATGCCGGTGATCGGCACGCCGGCGGCATCCTATGCTGCATAATGTCTAGCTGAACACATCAGGGTGAGGTTTACTTACAAAATGAACTTGATCCTGAGGTTTTCGGCTTACAGCATTACGGACTTGCTAGTGATCGTTTGAATTCAACATCGTCATTAAACTGTAAAACTATTAAAACAGCTTCCATACGAATACAGAAAAAAACAGATTTTGTGCTGGATGGCTCAGGGTCAGCAATAGCCATCACGACATCAATCACTTTAGTGCCATCTATAGCAGCTGTAATTATTTCCATAATCCTAAATGACAAATATCTCCGCAAATCAACAAAATTGCCATCTTTTAAATTGGGTCTTTCCATTAAGAGAAACGGCCTGATTTCAACCTCTAAATCCCGCAATCCATATTCAAGGCGCTGGACATTAGAAAAATTCAAGCTAGGCAACCAGCTAAAGTGTTCTTTTAGAGATCTCTCTATCGAAAAATCATCATCCTTCAAATCAATAACGTACGAGAATGCCGTGTAGTCTCTTATCTTTCCATTTAAGGTAACTACGCCCGAAATGAATCCATCAAGCCTTGCGACTTCTTTCTCTATTTTCAATTTGCTTATGGCGTTCATGGCGGGCAGTCCCCTCCACAGATATTTCGATGAGCAGCTTCCAACTTAATCAGGGCAGTCAATAACCCTGCGCGAAATGTGACGTGATCTTGATATCTAGCTGATCTGGGATTCAAGTCTGTTTTTCTCCACGCTGTTTGAGCTCTTAAAACCCTAATCGCATGTGCAAGTTGTTTACACGCCTCATTGCCACCGAATGGATCGGGCATGAAGTTAAGTGCGGCAGTTTCCTCATAGTGATCATAAGGCGCAGGACCATCAGCAAGCCCTCCTTCACCCGATGAACTTGCAACAGTACAATCAGCAAGCCAGCACCAAATCGTTGCACTAATACCAGTGCCTAGTGCAGGGGGAGATAAATTCGGCGGCCGTGGAATTTGACCCGTACACTGCGCAGGAAACCTAACGCAATAATGATCCGCAGAAGTAGTATACAGCCCAAACGGATCAATTCCGGTCGTCGGATTTCCGCCAACATAACCATAAGTGCTGATACCGCCGTCTAATCCGATCGGATCACTCTCCACATACCGACCAGCACTCGCCTCATAACCCCGAAAATAGTTGTAGTTCAGTTCCGACGCACTGTCGTATTGCTGCCCTGGGTAGCGCATGTCGAGCGCAAATGCGACGTCGTCGCCGTCCGGATCTTCGTTGGGCGTGTCGTTGCCGAACGCCTCGCCCGCCAGCTCCCAACGCCACACTACCGTGCCTCTCGCGCCGCGCGTCGGGTCGATGACAGTGCGCGGGCTGCCCAGCGCATCGGCTTCGATGTGGAACAGGCGCGTGACGCCGCTGTCCTTCGCCAGCAGGCCCACCGGCAGGTCGCCCAGCCAGATCGCCTGCTGGACGATCGCGCCGTTCGCGTCGTAGTCACCGATCCAGCGGCCCGCGTGGTCGAACACCGTGTGCACGGTCCTATCCGCCCCCTGGCGGTACACGCGCTCGCCGCGGCCGTTGTAGCGGTAGCTCATCAGATGCTCGCCGCCCAGGCTGGTCCCGCTCATGCGGTTGGCGGCGTTGTAGCTGTAGGCGCGCGACACCGCGCCCGGCGGCGGCGTGTCGCCGCTGTCCTCCTCCATCGCCTGCATCGTGCCTTCGTACGCGGCGCTCTCGGTGCCTCCGCCGCCCGGTGGCGGGTCGATGGGCGCCGCGCCCATCGGTGCGTCCAACGTGAGGTTGCCGGCGCCGTCGTAGCTGCGCTCCCGGCCGGTGCGCGAGAAGATCCGGTGCG
>JAZKFJ010000052.1:0-2336 GCA_040386495.1 Pseudomonadota bacterium | reverse complement strand
TGCTGCCCCCCGGGGACATCACGCTGACGCAATGGGTGGTCGCGATGTTTCGCGACACGGGCCTCGCGGCCCCCGAGGTCTATGTGCAGGCCGACGCGACGCCGGCGGTCTTCGCGGCCCTGGTGCGCAACACCAGCCTGCTGACGGTCATGACGAACGAGATGCTGCAGTCACCGATGGGTGCCGGCCTGGTGCCGCTGCCGGCGCCGGCCATGTGCTGGCCGCTGGACCTGGCCCTGTTCTGGCGGCGCACGGCGCATTTCTCGGCGCCTATGCAGCGGTGCCGCAGTGCATTGATGGAGGCCTTCGCCACTTCCGCCGCGCAGGCCGCCCAGCGGGGAGCACGGGCACGCGCTGGATAATCGGCGCCATGACCGTACGTGAAATCCTGAAGATGGGCGACCCGCGCCTGCTGCGCATCGCCAAACCGGTGACGGAATTCGACACCGACGATCTGCACCTGCTGGTGACGGACCTGATCGACACGATGATCGCCGCCAACGGCGCGGGACTGGCGGCGCCGCAGATTGGCGTGGACCTGCAGGTCGTGATCTTCGGCACCGGCGAGCCCATCGTGCGCTACCCCGACGCCCCCCCCGTGCCGCGCACGGTGCTCATCAACCCGATCATCACGCCGCTGCGCGAGGCGGATGGCACGCTGGCCGAGGTCGAGGACTGGGAGGGTTGCTTGTCCGTACCGGGCCTGCGCGGGGTGGTGCCGCGTTTCGCGCGGATCCGTTACCAGGGCTTCGACCAGTACGGCGACCCCATCGACCGCAGCGTGGACGGTTTCCATGCGCGCGTGGTGCAGCACGAGTGTGACCATCTGATAGGCACGCTGTACCCCATGCGCGTGCGCGACTTCAGCCGCTTCGGCTTCACCGAGATCCTGTTCCCGGGGCTGGATCCGAAGGCGGACGACTGAAGTGGCTGTTTCAGCAGCTCCGTTGTTTCAAGAAAAAATTTGTCAGCGTCTTCTTCGAATACATAACAGCGCTCCACGCGAGTAGTTGACCGTGGACGACTTTTAGGATCTCTGCTTTCAGTGTTCCGGTTGTTAGCGCGCCGCCTACAAAATTCGCGTCGCTACAGAATGCATAGAAATCTGTCCACCCATCTGTCTACCATGAACGCTCACCACAGAGCTTGTAACGATTGCAAACTCGGCATAAAGGCATATCAGAATCTAGTCGGGTCTCTTCAGGCGTTCGAGCGTCTTGTCGCGCTTGCTCATTCGCGTGACCACGTTCTTATATCGTCTGTATTCTGCTTTGCTGTCGTTAAGTACGCGAAGCCTTTCGTTGATACAGAGACATCTTCTGGGCGAACTCGATATCCAGTACGCCATCTGAAAGCCGTTGAGGGGTTTTCTGCCGAAATGCATGCGCATTTGGTGGAGCTGAGAAACACACTTGTGGCTCACGATGATTTGGAGTCCATTGAGCCGCGGTTGTTGCAATTCTGCCTGTCGCCTACCGGGAGCAGCTTTAGCATCCCCATATTCATCGCAGTCTCGAACAAATGCCTGTCATACCCGGCAGATTTGCAGAGTGCTCAAATAATGAAAGACCATGTTGCTGCTTGTGTAAGGGGATCGTTGGACAAGCTGCATGCTGACTTGGCAAGAGTTCGGGAAATTGCTCTCAACCATCCGGAGCAAAGAAAGGAGAACATCCGTTATCAGAAGGACTATGGTCAATCCAAAGTTGAACAAGGAGGCTCTCATCTTCAGCCCCCAGAATTCATGAGCGATGAATGGCTGAATGCTAGTGCTCCTGACTTTGCGCACATCCACAACGGTTTTCGATACGAAGAACTACGAGTACGTAGAGACTTCAACGGACCGGAAACAATCAAACTCCCGGATGGCTGCGAAATTCACATTGCACCACCTACCGGGAAAACGATGGGCTAATCCTGTAGTCACCGTAGCAGCGCGTGAAGTTGCGCAAGCCGATAACTTTGAATGTTTAAGCGACAGATCTGAGGCTATGCGAACTTCCCGCTCCGGGCGAGTTGCCGCCTCTGGTGACCGAGTCCTCAACTACTCGTGGTGCCCGGTATAGCTCGTCTGCTCGGTAACCCGCGCAAATACGACTGGCGTGTTCACGACTCTATTCGTCCAAATCACCCGTCCCGCTCCCCGGCCGCGCGGCCCTCGGATTCGCGCTTCAGGTACGCACTCGGTGTCAAGCCAGACCAGCGGCGGAAGGCGCGGGCAAACACCTTGGCCGATTCGTAGCCTGCCGCATCGGCGATCTGCCCCAACTGCAGCACTCCAGCTTCCAGCGCTTCGGCCGCCAGCGCCATGCGGTGTTCGGTCAGGTAGACGATGG
>JAZKFJ010000051.1:30013-56908 GCA_040386495.1 Pseudomonadota bacterium | reverse complement strand
TCGGCGCCAGGCAGTTGGTGGTGCAGGACGCGTTGGAGACGATGGCCTGGCCGGCGTAGCTGGCGCAGTTCACGCCGCGCACGAACATCGGGGTGTCGTCCTTCGACGGCGCCGACAGAATCACTTTCTTCGCGCCCGCCGTCAGGTGTTTGCCGGCGCTGTCCTTGTCGAGGAACAGGCCAGTGGATTCGATGACGATCTCGGCGCCGACTTCGTCCCACTTCAGATTGGCCGGGTCGCGCTCCTGGGTGAGGCGGATGCGCTTGCCGTTGACGATCAGCGTATTGCCGTCGACCGACACCTCACCCTTGAAGCGGCCGTGGACCGAGTCGTAGCTGAGCATGTAGGCCAGATAGTCGGGTTCGAGCAGGTCGTTGATGCCGACGATCTCGATCTCGTCGCCGAAGTTCTGGACGGCGGAACGCAGGACATTGCGGCCGATGCGGCCGAAACCGTTGATACCAACCTTGATCGCCATGGGCGGGTCGCTCCTGAGCAGGGGTGTGAGGACGGGAAGCCGGGCATTTTAGCGGATCGGCGGACCACGCGGCCCCGGGCGGTCGACGGGAACAGGCTCCAACATCGGCCAATCAACCTGACAGATCTGACGGTGGCCAAATGTTAAGAATTTGATCATCCTCAATACCGCGCCCGGGAAAGCGCGCGATTGTGCCGACCAACCCGACACAACCAATCCACCGCACAGGAGTTTCACCCCCATGAACACCCGTTCTATCCGTCGCTTCGCCCCGCTCGCCGCTGCACTCGTCCTCGGCGGCCTGGCCGCCCCCGCCTTCGCCCAACAGGCCGGCGAATGGACCTTCGCCGTCGGCGCGCATCAGGTCAACCCGAAATCCGACAACGGCAGCGTGGCCGGCGGCACCCTCGACGTGGAAGTCGGCAGCAACGTCCGTCCGACCATCACCGCCGAATATTTCGTCCGCGACAACCTGGGCATCGAAGTGCTGGCCGCGTGGCCGTTCGAGCACGACATCAGCATCAAAGGCGTGGGCCAGGTCGGTTCGACCAAGCACCTGCCGCCGACCGTCTCGCTGCAGTACCACTTCGGCGAAGGAACAGTGAAGCCGTTCGTGGGCGCAGGCATCAACTACACCCTGTTCATGAGCGAAGAGACCGAAGGCGCGTTGGCCGGCAGCGATCTGGAGCTGGACGATTCCTTCGGTCTGGCCCTGCACGCCGGCATCGATTTCAAGGTCGGCGAGAAAGGCGCGATCCGCATCGACGCCCGCTGGATCGACATCGATACCGACGCCAAGCTCAATGGCGTCGACATCGGCACGGTGAACATCGATCCGCTCGTCTACGGCGCGGCTTACGTCTTCCAGTTCTGATCGCCCTGTTCTGATCGTCCAGCTCTGATCGTCCAGCTCTGATCGCAGAGTTTTGATCGCCGCAGCGCGACGGGCGGCTCATGGCATGCCATGACCCGCCCGATGACTGCAAAGAACGGATCATGTCGGATACTCTCTCCTTCGCCATGATCCGTTCTGTTTTTTCTTCCCTCCGCCCATTTCGGCCGATACCGTACCGCCGCAGCGGGTCGCGGGTGTGTCTCGTCGTGTGCGCGTTGCTGACGGCGCTGTCGCCCACCGCCGCACATGCCTGGGGCGGCTATGGCCATCGCCTCATCGCGCGTCTGGCCGAAACCGAACTCACGCCGCAGGCCCGCGCGGAAGTCGCGCGCCTGCTTGGGGCCGCCGACGACCGCAAACGCGGCCAGCGCATGCTCGGCGACGTCGCCGACTGGGCCGACGACCTCCGCGACGATCATCCTGCGCTGGGGCGCGCCACCACGCGCTGGCATTACATCAATCTCGGCGAAGACCGCTGCCGCTACGCGCCGCGCAGACACTGCCCGGACGGCAACTGTGTGATCGGCGCGATCGAAACCCAGCGCGGCATCCTCGCCGACCGCACACAATCCGCTGCGGCGCGCGCCCGGGCCTTGAAGTTCCTGGTGCATTTCGTCGGCGACGCGCATCAGCCGCTGCACGCCGGCTACGCGCGCGACAAGGGCGGCAACACGTTCCAGATCCGATTGAACGGCAAGGGCAGCAATCTGCATACGCTGTGGGATCGCGAGATCGTGGCTTCCGCGAAGCTCGGCGAAGACCGCTATCTGCAACATCTGCTGCGGATGCCGCTGCCGAAGGCCGCGCGCATGGACATCGGAAAACCGATCGCCTGGACGGAAGCCTCGTGCCGGATCGTGCTGCGCGACGGCTTCTACCCGCCGCGCGCGAAGATCGAACCGGCGTACTTCACGCAGTGGCGTCCCACCGCCGACGCGCAGCTGCGGATCGCCGGGCATCGGCTCGCGGCGATGCTCAACGACACGCTGTCGACCGCACCCGCGCGCACCCGCTGATCGGCGGAACGCGCGCTTCGCCGTACGTGAGCCGGGAACCGTCGCCGGATATCCACAGACGTGGCGATCCCGATCGATGGACGAAATGGCACCAGCGAAACGCAGGCGCACGGCCGGTCTGCGGCCGCGCGCCTGCCATGCCTTCCTTACGGCGCTGCCGGCGCGGCCGCGGTGGCCTCGGCGACTTCTGCGGCGGCATCCGATGCGTCTGCCTGCTCCGCCGCGACCGGCGCCGAAGCCCGTGCGGCAGATGTCGGCGCTGCCGCGCGCGTATGCGGTGCCGGAGTCGCGGCCGGTGCGGAACGAGGCACAGGCGCCATCGGCGGCGCGGGCGAAGCGATCGTTGGCGGTTGTGGCGGCGACGGTGCGATCGCACCGGATCCCGCGTGCTTCACTTGCGGGACGGGTGGCGGTGGGGGCGCGGGTGGCGCAGGCGGTGCCGGAGGCGGTTCCGGGGGCGCAGGCGGCATGGGCGGCGCGGTGTTCGACGTCAGAAACATCGTCACTTCGACACCGTTGAACCCGCCGGCCGCGGTGTCCTCGCCGACCCGGACCACCGCCGGTTTGCCGTCCTCGGTGATCAACCTCGGCGTGGCCACCACCTTGCCGTCCCGTTCCAGGGAGGCCTGGATATCGAACCGCCCCTTCCCCGCCGGTTGCACGGTGGCCAGCAGCCGCAGTTCCTCTCCCGCGTCGCGGTAGGTGTATTCCATCCGATCGCCGAAACGGATCGGTCTCAAACCGCTGGGCGACAACGCGCCATCGTCGATCTTCACGCGGATGTCGGCCAACATGTCGGCGTCGTCGACCGTGGTCGCAGGCGTCCGGACGACGACCCGGCCCGGTTGCGCCGACCACACCACGAACCCCGTTCCCAGCGCCAACGTCGCGACGGCGGCAATGCCTGCCCGTCGCACCCATGCCCGCGGCATCGGTGATTTCAATTGCATGACTCTCTCCTTCATCGGATGTGAGAACCCCCAGTGACAGCCCAGCGGCGCCTGCCGGTCGGTCATGAGGGTCTTGAGCATCGCTTCGCCGTACGCGCGTCGCGAATTCGGATGGGCCGCGACCACCGCCTGATCGCAGGCGAGTTCCTGGTCGTGGCGGAATCGACTGGCCGCCAGATGCACCAGCGGGTTGAACCAGAACAGGCAGCGGACGATGGTGATCGCGAGGTTCGCGAGCGGGTCGCCGCTGTGCAGGTGCCGGCGTTCGTGCGCGAGCATCAGCTTGCGTTGCTCACTGTCGTAGCGTTCGGCGAAATCGGCGGGCAACACGATCCGCGCGCGCACCGCGCCGACCACCGCGGGCAGCCCGTGGCTGGCCTGCGCGCGCCACAGCCGGTCGCGCAGGGGCCGCAATTCGCCCAGCGCCCGCTCGAAACGGCGCTGCTGCCACCAGAATCGCAAGGCCATCGCGATCGCGCCGACCAGCCACGCGGCGAGCCACCAGTGCGAACGATCCACGATCGTCTCGACCGGCATCGTCGTGACCGGCCGGGCCGCGGCCTGCAGCACGCCAGGCAAAACCGTCGTTTCGACCACGCGCGCCGGCAACAGGCTGGCGATCAACGCAACCGGCAGCAGCCACCACGCGGCATAGGCCACGCCGGCGCCGAAACGGCGGCGCAGCAGTCGCGGCAGCACCATCAGCAGCAGCGCGGCGACGCCCACCGCGAGCGTCGCGGCCCACACGATCCACAGCATTTCACTCGTCGCGACCATGGCCCGCCTCCTCGCCTTGCGCATCGTCCAGTGAATCGACCAGACGCCGCAGTTCGGCGACATCGGCCGCGCTGAGCTTGCGATGCTGGCTGAAATGCGCGACCAGCGGCGCGACGCGGCCGTCGAACAGGCGCGCCAGCAGGCTCTCGCTTTCGCCCATGACCCAGTCCTCGCGCCGCAATGCCGGGCGATATAAATAGCGTCGGCCGTCTTTCTGCGCTTCGATCGCGCCCTTGTTGAGCAGGCGGTTGAGCAGCGTCTTGATGGTGGCTTCCTGCCACTCCTGGCGGTGCCCCAGCGCCGCCACCACCTCTTCCGAGGTCTGCGGGCTGCGCTGCCACAGGACTTCCATTACCACCGACTCGGCTTCACTGATCTGCATGCTGTTTCCGGGCAACGTTTACGTGCGTAATTGAATTTGAGATTACACCCGTAATCATCGATGTCAAGCCCCGTCGGCACCCGTTCCGGCCGACCGCGAACCGCAACCGGCAAAACTGCTGGATGATGTCGACATGCATACCCAACCACAGCCTCATCGCCTCGACCATCTCGACGATACGGTCGAAACCCTCCTCGCCAGCATCGACGGCCCGCTGCGCATCGCCGCGCCGCTGGGCATCGGCAAACCGCACCGGCTACTCAATGCGCTGTACGCGCGCATCGAGAAGGATCCCTCGCGCGAACTGCATCTCTACACCGCGCTGTCGCTGGAGCCGCCCTCGCCCGCGGGCGATCTGCAGCGCCGGTTCCTGGCGCCGTTCGTGATCCGCCATTTCGGCGACGATTTCCCGCGCCTGGCCTACGTGCAGGCGCAGAAACGCGACGCGCTGCCGGCGCACATCTCGGTCGAAGAGTTCTACGTGCAGTCGGGCGCGCTGTTGAAGTCGCGCCAGGCGCAGTCGCGCTACGCCAGCCTCAACTACACGCATGTCGCCCGCGCCATCGCCGCGCGCGGCGTCAACTGCGTGATTCAGAAAGTCGCGAGCAACGCAGACGGCTCGCGGCTGTCGCTGTCGTCGAACACCGATCTGACCTTCGACGCGATCGACGCGATCCTCGCGCGCGGACTGCCGCGGCCGCTGCTGGTGGCGGAAGTCGATCCGCAACTGCCGTGGCTGGAGAACGGCGCGGCGGTGGATGCCGGTTTCTTCGACATCGTGCTGACCCCGCCGGGGCCGTATCCGAAACTGTTCGCGCTGCCCCGGCAGCCGGTGGCCGATGCCGAATACGCCATCGGCTTCTATGCCAGCGCCCTGGTGCGCGACGGCGGCACGCTGCAGATCGGCATCGGCGCGCTGGCCGACGCGCTGTGCCACGCGCTGGTGCTGCGCCACACCGACAACGCCGCCTACCGGCGCGTGCTGCAGGCGCTGGATCCGGAGATCGAACGCCATCCGGCGGTGATCGCCAGTGGTGGGCTGGAGCCGTTCGAGCACGGTCTGTACGGCTGCAGCGAAATGATCAACGAAGGCTTCCGCAAACTGGTGCAGAGCGGCGTGCTGCGGCGCAAGGTCGTCGACGACGAACCGCTGATGCGCCGGATCAACGACGGCAGCGCGTCGGATGCGGATCGCGAACGTCTCGAACGCGAGGGCGAATTCCTGCACGGCGCGTTCTATCTGGGCTCGCACGAGTTCTACGACTGGCTGCGCGGGTTGAACGACGCCGAACGGCACGGCATCGGCATGCGCCGGGTCAGCGAAGTCAACGAACTCTACGGCGGCCGCGAATCGCTGGAACGCGTGCAGCGCCATCACGCGCGATTCTTCAACACCTGCATGATGGCGACCGCGCTGGGCGCGGCGGTGTCCGATGGCCTGGCCGACGGCCGCGTGGTCTCGGGCGTGGGCGGCCAGTACAACTTCGTCGCGATGGCGCATGCGCTGCCGGAAGCGCGTTCGGTGCTGATGCTGCGCGCGACGCGCGAGGAGCCCGGCCTTCCCGCGATCTCCAGCATTCTGTGGAACTACGGGCACACCACCATTCCCCGGCATCTGCGCGACATCTATGTCAGCGAATACGGCATCGCCGATCTGCTCGGCGCCTGCGACGAGGATTGCGTGCAGGCGATGGCCGGCATCGCCGACAGCCGCTTCCAGCAGGCGCTGCTGAGCGCTGCCGACCTGACCGGCAAGCTGCATGCCGCGCCGACGCGATTCCGGCTGTCCGGCCGCAACACCCCGGAACGCTTGGGTGCGGCGCTGGCACCGCTGCGGCGCGAAGGTATCCTGCTCGACTACCCGCTGGGCAGCGATTTCACTCCGGTCGAACAGCGATTGGTGAAAGCGTTGACTTGGTTGAAAGCGAATACCGCAACCCGTTCGGCAAAACTGAAAACGATGGCGCGGGCGTTGATGGGCGGTAGCGCCACAACACCCCATCATCTCGAAGCGCTGCAGCGGATGGGTTACGCGAATCCGTCCGGACTGGGCGAAACGCTGTACTCGAAGTTGATGGCGTTGGCGCTGCGGGAGACTGCGGGCTGAACTCGCACGCCGGAAACGAAACGGGCATCGTCGCAACGACGACGCCCGTCTTCATCGCTCCACGGATCAAATGTCCTGGCCTTTGCCCGGCTTGACCAGCTCCTTCGTGCACTGCCCTTCCAACACCGCATTGACGAACATGCCGGTGGGGCCGCTGATGTTGGTGACATCCACATTCAAGGTGTACAGGCCCGGTGTGGTGATGCCCGGCCACGACGTCGCGAAGTTGTTGAGTAGATACGGTGCCCTGAAGCAGTAACCGCCGGCCATTGTGCACTGCGCCGAGCCGCCGCTGGGGCCGGTCAACGAGATCTTGAGGTAGTTGTCGCCCGCCGCCGACAGGCCCTTGAATACGATGGTTTGCGGGATCGTGCATTTCTCGACCTTGAACTGCAGCGTGTAGTGGTGTGTCGTGTTGTTTCCGCCGTGCGCGGCAGCGTTGATCGACACCCACTTGGCGCTGCCGGGCGGGGCCCAGGCTGCATTCGGCTGCGTCACCGCGACGGCAGGCTGGCCATTGACCAGCCACGGGTTGCCCGGGATGGTGCTCAGGTCCAGTTTGTTTTGCCCGCCGAGGCAGCGGCAGCAGCCCAGCGTCGGGATCTTCTTATCCGGAGAAGGCGGCATGCCGATGGCGCGGGGCGGGGCCTGCATGGCTTCCTGCGCCTGTGCCTGCGGTGCGGCGCTCGCCGCAAACCCCGCGATGAGGCCGAATGCGGCCGCGAACGCGGCGCGACGAATCGACATGGCTGGGGCGGTGGATTCCAAAGACCTGGACTGCATTGTCATGACGCTTCTCCTGACGGTGCCGCGACTGCGGCGTATGGGTAGGCCGGATCGAGAGACTGCAGGCGACGATGCGCTGCGCGATCCGGTCGAACCACCGTATGCGTCGAGTCATTGCGGGGTAAGGATCGAGTCGGGAACAAATGGGTAATGACACGGTATAAATCGATGCTCCGCTGCAGATTAACGGCGCGTGTGCGTACTCCGGCAATGAATATGGATCGACGCGTGCGCCCATACACCTCTGCCGAGTTGCTGTCGCCTCCCAACGCATCAATGAGTTACGCGATTTATGCCCGTTTTATACCCCTCAAGTCGCTGGCCGCCGCCGCACCGGGATGCCTAGACTGGCTGTGTCCCAAACCTCAGGAAACCCAGACATGGTTGCTCCTTACCGCTGCTTACTTTCGTTTGCATTGTTACTTGGTATCGCCAGTCCCGTATTGGCAGACACCCCCTTCCAGCCCACCTCATGCAAGCTCCGTGGCGCCAAGCACGTCTTCGCAGGTAAGGTCCAGCTCACTCGCGACGAGTTGAATACATTCAAACAATTGCACCGCTTCGCCACGCACCCTCCGGGGGCCAATGCCAGAACCGTACCTAAGAAGGCGACGCTGGCGGACCTGATCGCCGCCATCAACAGAACACCAAGCGGCACTCAGAGAACCACCCTTCCGGGCAAAGACCACATCCAGCCCTGGTGCGGCATCGTCGACAATTGGCACTATGCAGCCCTGGCGGTTCACCAGAAGTGCAACAGTCAGGAAACAGGCAATGGAAACGCATATTTCAAAGCCGACAGCAATTACAGCGCATTCAACGACTCGCTGAATCATCACGTGCTGTATCAACCCGATGCCGACTCGAGCCTCGCCGACGGCGATATCGTCCTGGAAGGCAGCTGCCATGTCTGCTCAAGCACGAGATCGGCTGGTACTGCGACGGCCCTCCCGAGGGGCCAGATCAAGCTGCCGACGCCTGTGGCAGTCGATGAAACAGTTTCACCACCGCGCTGACCTCACCAGCACGGGCCTCACCTGCGCACTCGCTTTAACCAAATTCACACCAGCGCATTTCGCCGGGTATATGCGAGCACCGCATCCACCCGGCGCTGCAATTCATCGCGCACCGGCGGGTCGAGCTGGCATTGCCCCATGACGTAATACGCCGTGCGCAGCACATCGCGCCAGCGCGGGTTCTGCGGCAGTTTCGAGAGGCCGAGATAGCGCTCCATCGCCCGTGCGCGCAGGCGGCCGTCGTCGATATTGATGCTCCAGATCCGGCTGCGGTCGGCCAATTCGATGCGGTTCTTCCCGGTGCTGCGTTCCCAGGCTTCGATCGCCGCCAGCATCAGTTCGACCAACACCCGGCGGAAACCGGCGCGCGCATCCATCTCATCGACCAGCGAAGCATTGTTTGCGGAGGAACCCGTTTCCTCCGAAGGCATATCGACCGGAACAACGACAGACATATCGCTGGCGTCGGCGGTTGCGGCGTTATCGACGGCACGTGCTTCGAGCAGCATCACCACCAGTCCATCGCCCTGCTCCCATTGCGAGAGCTGGGCGCGCAATGCAGGCCGGCTATTGTTGGCGGCGAACGTCAACGTCTGCGCCGACGCATCCTCCATGTGTTCGAGCGCAGCCGCCAACGCAGCGGCATCCCCGGCGGACAGCACGTCCGACAGCGGACTGCCGGCAAGCGCTTCGCGCGCGGAACCGAGCAACGGTCTGGCCGCACGGTTGACCGCGAGCACTTGCCCGTCGGCATCCAGCAGGCACAGCGCTTCGCTGCGGCTGTCCAGCAACACCTGCAATAGATCGCGATCGCCGCTGAGCGCATCGGCATCGCGCTGGTAGCGCGCGAGCATTTCCTCATAGCGCACACGATTCGCCGCCTCGGTCAGACGCGCGCGCTGCTGCCTGCGGAGGAACAGCAGCGATACGCCGAGCAATGCGGACAGCGCCGACACCACGATCAGCCACAGCACAAGAGTCCGCTGACGCAAGGCGGCGATGGTGCGATCGCGCTCTGCGGTTTCAAAGCGCGTGCGCAGTTTGCCCAGTTCGCTGCTGTTCTGCTCACGCACGTCAAGCAGTTCCAGATCGTACGCCTGCCGCAGCATTTCCAGCGCATCGCTGTATTGCACGCCCTGCGCATACGTTTTCGCCATTTCATGCCGCAATGCCGCGTGATTGGCTTTGCTCTCCGGCCCTTGCGCCAGCGCTGCACGCAACGTGGTGAGCGCAGGTTCGATGCGCCCGCTGATGCGGTCGGCGCGCGCCGATTGCAATCTGAACTCGTCGTGGATCGGAAGCTGGTACGTATCGGCCAACGCCAGGCCGTCGGCGCTGTAGCGCCTCGCGCGCTCGACATCGCCTTCAGCGATGGCCGCACGCATCAGCAGCGTGTAGGTCCGCAGCTGATATTCCCGATTCCCCGCTTGCCGATAGGTCCGCAACTGGGCTTCGAGTCTCCGGATCGCCGCGCCGCTATCGCCCCGCTTCAAGGCCAGCAGGTTGAGGCTGTCGCGCACATGCGTTTCTTCGACGACATTGTCTTGTCGACGGAAGACTTCCATCGCCTCACGATAATAATCTTCCGCCTGCTGCAGTTCGCCGATATCGCGATAGATATCGGCAATATTATTGAGCACAGCGCCAGTGGCGGGGTCGCCATCTTCTCGCTGCATCCGCAGGCTTCGCTCAAGCGCGAGCAGCGCATCGTTGTAGTTGCCAAGCCGCCGCAGGGCGCTGCCCTTGTTTTTCAGCTGCTTGGCGATCGCCGCGCGATCCTTGCGGTCTTCGGCGATCTTCAGCGCGCATTCGAAGTGGCCAAGCGCTTCTGGAATGCGTTCCTGTCGATAGGCGAGCACGCCGCGTCTCCGGATCCACTCGTAGCGCCGCGAATCGTCGCGACTGTCTACAAGCTGTGCCGCCGCACATCCGAGTGCGTCGCTGGCATCTTTGAAATGGCCAGCCTTGATATGCGTATCGGCAAGTGCGTACAACGCGTCGGGCGATGCTGAGGCGAAGCGATCACTGCAAATGCCCGGATCCATCAACGTGTACGCATCCATCGCCGCACAGCGCGGCGCGGGCGCTGCAGCCGCAGTCGTGCAGAGGCAGAACATCACCGCTGACATCAAACCCCGGCACGTTTGGAATACAGACATGCAAAACTTGCTCAAGCATCGCCTCCTGCGACCCAACCGTCTCGCACTCTCTCTCATGGATGTGCGCGACATTCACGTAACTGCGATAAGCACGATAGCGCTGCCCCGGCGCGAAATCGCCCACCGCCGCCAGCGTGGATGCGTAGAACGGCATGCCCTGCAGCGCGTCCAGCGCGATCTCGGTCGCCCAGTGCCGATGCTCGGCGGTATCCGGGCGCGCGATCTCGGCCCGGGTGTAGCCAGCGCGGTTCAACACCGACCACCGTTTCAGCAGCTCGGGCTCGTTCATCAGTCCGATCGTATCACTCTCCACATACCTGCCCGTAGCGGCATCGTAATCCCTGAAGTAGTTGTAGTTGAGCCCCGCCGCGCTGTCATACTGCTGGCCCGGGAAGCGCATGTCCAGCACGAAGCGGTGGGTGTCGCCGTCGGGGTCTTCATCCGGCGCCCATCGCCGAAGGCTTCGCCCGCCAAGTCCCAGCGCCACACCGCTACATCGCGCTGCGGGTCGATCACCACCCGCGGCGTGCCCAAAAAACAAACTCCACGGGTGAACGCAGGGTTTGCGGGCATTGATTCTGTGCGTCAAGGCGCACCCTATGCAGAACATCCTGAGACGCCATAAGCTTGCTTAAACACGCTGTTTTGTGTGGGTTACAGGCCTTCATCTTTGTTGCATTCAGCGGCATCCACTGCGCGGGTGCGGCCCTACGAATACGTCTTACGGCCTTTTACGATTCACCCTTGCAATTCAGGATCATCGACATAAGGCAAAAAATCATCATCCTTAATCTCCAGCATCAATTCGTAGGGCGAATTTGGCGAAAACCTATCTCTCAGCAAAATCTTTTGACCAACAGCACCATTTTGAACAATAGAAAAAGGGGCTGTAGTAGATAAGAGAGGATTTATGCTTATCGAATGAGCATGAAACGCTGTAAATTAAGCAGAAAACAGCAGAATCAACTGCTCGAATACTTCGTCCTCGAAGTCACCGCCCGATCAGCGGCAGATTTGCTTGGGTTGCAGCCCAATACGACCGCCCTGTACTACCGCAAAATCAGACAGCTCATTGTCGAGCACCTGGCCGCTATCGAGCATGAAGTTTTCGCAGGTTCGGTGGAGCTGGACGAAAGCTACTTCGGCGGCGTCCGCAAGGGCAAGCGGGGTCGTGGCGCTGCCGGCAAGGTTGTGGTCTTCGGGATCCTCAAGCGCAAGGGGAAGGTCTATACCAAGATCGTGAACGACACCAGGAGCAGCACGCTAATGCATGTAATCGAGCGAAAAATCGCTCCCGACAGCATCGTATACACAGACAGCTACCGAAGTTACAACGCGCTGGACGTGAGTGGCTTCCACCATCATCGGATCAACCATACGGAGCGGTTCGGGGACGGCAAGAACCATATCAATGGTATCGAAAACTTCTGGAGTCAGGCGAAGCGAGTGTTGCGCAAGTACAACGGCATCCCCAAGACCACGTTCCCCTTGTTCCTGAAAGAGTGCGAGTTTAGATTCAACTACGGAACCCCAAAACAACAACTCAAGACATTGAAGGAGTGGGCTGAAATCTGACGTTATCTACTACAGCCCCTAGAAAAAATATCTGAAGCCAAGGCAGCCAATCGATCCAGGGGGGCCGCAATCCAATAATCTGTGATCTCAGGCTCACTCCATGTTCCAATTTCAAAATAGCTGTATGGCCCAAAATTTTCGTGATGAGAAATTACATCGTTTTCTGAATCATTAGCGTAGTCTTCAATCACCTTTGACAAGTTGAAAAGGCCTGACTTCGCTCCTGAGACTTTCCAGATTTTGTCACAATCGTCTCGATCATAATAAAAGCCAAGATCAAGCCATTCTTTTCGCGTCATTTCGTTAACACGCTCAGTAGGCATTACGCACGTCCTCTATTGAAATCACTTCCATTTCTTGTCTCCAGGTTGCCAACCACGACCAATCGGATCGCTCTCCACATACCTATCAGTTGCGGCATCGTAATCGCGAAAGTAGTTGTAGTTGAACCCCGTCGCGCTGTCGTACTGCTGCCCCTCAAATGCGCCGTCTTATGCGTCTTACAGCCCTTATGGAATGGATGCTAGATATTTCGCAACAGCGTCCATAACCTCCTCTTTGTTCCTATCGACCATATCCAATGCGGTATCCCCATAGTCATTTTCTATACGAAGATCAGCGCCACTGGAAAGTAAAAAACCAACTATCTCAGCATTTCCACCCAGCACAGCATAGTGCAAAGGTGTATTCCCAATGCCACCTCCTCGATCAAGCGACTTGACCAAAGGAACCATGACTCTAACCGCATCAACATCGCCAATAAAAGCCGCAAAGTGAAGAGGCGTGTCACCGTCAACCCCAGAGTCTTCGAAACTATTGATGGTGTAATCTCGAAAATTTTCGAAATTTCTATATTTATTTATAATTTCTTCATCTTTAATATCATTCATCGCAATTTCCACACATGTCTTTGTAATCTTTTTCAAGATTATCTATCGTTGAATTTGCTCTTGTTATTTCATCGAAATGCCGCCCATTCGGGTACTTTGGATGCGGCCATCTGGCATCCCACTCACCTCGACGCCTATTCATTTCTTTATGGAATTCAATTCTATTTCTCAGAAACCTACAAGGATCCGGATCATATATAGCTCCAATACGTTGAAAATCTTTATAAGCCTGATACTCACGACTTCTCTGTTCTTTATCGTTGCCATTCGTCATTAAACTAGTAATGAAAGATATTTCAGGGTATCGCGTCAAAAAAAGCAAACTCATGCTGTCGACGGCAGTATCGAAAACTGCGCCTGCATCTCTATCAAACTGCGGGTTACTTGGCCCATATTGGTTTCCGGTACCCGCAGGCGGTGCAACAGGAAGAAACCGTAACACTCTTTGCAAACCTCTGGCATCGCTTCCGATCAGTGAATTTCCACCGACATACCCATATGTGCTGATCCCGCCACTCAACCCAATCGGATCACTCTCTACATACCTGCCCGTAGCGGCATCGTAATCCCTGAAGTAATTGTAATTGAACCCCGTCGCGCTGTCGTACTGCTGCCCCGGGAAGCGCATGTCCAGCACGAAGCGGTGCGTGTCGCCGTCCGGGTCTTCGTCCGGTGCGCCATTACCAAAGGCTTCGCCCGCCAGGTCCCAGCGCCACACCGCCACATCGCGCTGCGGGTCGATCACCACCCGCGGCGTGCCCAGCGCGTCGGGCTGGACGTAGTGCAGGCGCACGCTGCCGTTGATCGAAGCCGCCAGCCCCACCGGCAGGTCGTTGAACCAGATCGCCTGCTGGATGACCGTGCCGTTCGCGTCGTAGTCGCCCAGCCAGTGACCGCTTTCGTCGAACACCGTATGCACGGTCTCGTTGCTGCCGGTGCGGTACACCCGCTCACCTCGGCCGTTGTAGCGGTAGCTCATCAACAGATTGCCGCCGTAGGTCACGCTGCGCATCCGGTTCATGCCGTTGTACGCGAACGCGCGCTCGACGAGCCCCGGCGGCGCTTCACCGCCATCTTCCATGCCGATGCCCGAGGTCGGCTGCTCGGTGCCGCTGTACGCGGCGCTCTCCAGCGGATCTCCAGGCGGCGGATCCGGCGCCTCGTCGACGCTCTTCGGTCCGATCCAGATCAGGTTCCCGGCAAGGTCGTAACGGCGTTCGATCGTGCCGGTCGTCCACAGCCGATGTTTGCCGGGCACGTAAGCATAGGTGCTGGTGGTCAGCCGCGTGGTCGTGGTGCCGCCGCCCGGGCCGCCGGGGCCTCCGCCGCCCCCGTCGCCGATGACGACGGTCTCCCGGACTTTCGCTTCGGTCCGGTTGCCGGTCTTGTCGTAGGCGTAACTCTGCTGCACCACGCCGGCCGCATCATTGGCCGAGGTCAGCCGACTCAGCGCGTCATGATCGTAGACACGGCGCGACGGCATGCTCTGGCTCGAGTATTGCAGCGATTCCAAATCGCCGATCGCGTCGAACTTGTAGCCTTCGCTGATGCCGCCCGCCGCGGCGTCCTCCACGATACCGGGCTGGTAGTTCTTGTTGAGCGTGCGCTGCATCAACCGTCCGTTACCGTACGTCCACTGCTGCACCGGCCCGAACGGGTGATACGTGGCGCTGCGCAGCAACTGCCGGCGATTGGCCGATGTCGCTACATTGATTTCGGCAGGCCGCCCCTGCGTGTCGTACAGATACTCCACACCCAGACCATCCGGATAGATCAACGTCTGCAAGCGACCGTTGGCGGCGTACTCCCACTGCAGCACGAAGGTCTTGTCCTGAGTGATCTGCACCTTGCGCGTCAGGTCGCCGAAACGGTTGTAGCAATAAGCGGTTTCACCGCTGCCGTCGGTCATCCGGCTGAGACGGCCGACGAGGAAGGTCTCGCCCGCCGGGCAAACGCTCTGCGCGATGTCGTACGCATACGTCGCATCGTTGCCGGCTTCTCCAGCGAGATCGGTATAGTCGATCGCGGTGATCCGGTTGAGTCCGTCGTAGACATAGTCGGTGATGCGACTGTTGGCGTCGGTCTGCTGCGTACGATTACCGGCAGCATCGTAACGGTAGTGGGTGAAGCCGGTATCCGGGCTTTCGAGCCGCGTCTGTTCGCCGAAGCCGTTGTAGATATAGTTCGTGTCGAGTTGGTTGGGATCAGTGACCTTGGTCAGACGATCCAGGGCATCGTACTCGAACACGGTTTCGGCGCGGTCGGGGGCAGCGACCGGGGCGGTCGCGTTCTGCAGGGTGCGTTTCAGGCGGCCCAATGGGTCGTACTGGTTGCGCGTCTGGTGCGCCAGCGCATCGGTGACCTTGTCGAGATTGCCATCGGCGTCGTACCCGAAATCCGTGTCGACCAGTGCGACGATCGCAGGATCCGGATGCGGGATTCGCACCTTCTCCAACTGCCCCAAGGTGTTGTAGATGCGCGAGAGCGTGCGCACCGGATTGCCGGCGGCATTGCGGGTTTCTTCCCCCTCCCGTTCGCCGGCGTTGTTCAGCACGTAGGTGATGGTGTTGCCGTCGCGATCGGCGATGCTGGTCAGGCGATGCGCGGCATCGTAGCCGAAGGTGACATACACGCCATCCGGCTGCGTGATCCGCTCCACCGTTCCATTGGCGAAGTAGTCGACCTTGGTGATGCGGTCGTCGGTTTCGGTGCCGTTGTCGGTGCCGCGGATTTTGGTCTTGAGCAACCAACCGCGCGGGCTGTATTCGAAATCGGTGATGACGCCATTGGCGTCCTTGACCGACTTCGCGCGCCCGGCGACGTCGTAGGCAAGGACTTCGACAACGTGATCCTTCGCATTGGTGATCTTCCACACGTCGCCCTTGCGGTACGGGCATGTCGCGGGCGAAGCGGCGCAGGTCGGTTCATCGGCCGACCGGTATTCGTATCGCGTGATGTCCTTGAAGACGTCGACGACTTCGGGACGCGGGCCGTTGAGCTCCTTCACCAGACCAACGATGGGACAGGTGCTGTTGGCGGCTGCGACATCCGCGGTCTCGCAGTACGCGATCGTACTGGTGCGAGTGAGTGCGGTCGCGATATCCGTCACCTGTACCGTCGTCGGTTGCAGACGCGAATTGCGGGCGATGCGCAGTTCCCGATTGCCGACCCGCTGCAGGGTCAAGCGATTGGTCGCAAGGTCACGTTCGACTGTGCTCGAGCGCGCATCGAGCGTACCGAAAGCTTCCTGGGTAGTGTAACGAGTGACTTCGCGCTGGGTCACGGCATCGGTCAGCGTCTGGTAACCGTATTTCGTGGTCACATTGTTGCGATCAATGTATGTGTTCAGGCGACGGCGGAAATCGATCGCGACATCGTTGTAGATCCTGCTCACGCTGCCGGTGGGACGGGTCACGTCCCCGACCTTACGCGGCCGATCATCGGGATAATTGGTCAAGGCATAGTCGGTGACCAGATTGTTCGCGTCCGTCACCTGCGCGCCGCCGCTGGCGGTGTACACCAGCTGCGTGCCCTCGACGCCGCCGGCATGCACGCTGGACAGCACCCGACCCTTGTCGTCGTAGGTAAACGTGCTGTACCGATTCTCGCGCTCGTCGGTGATGCCGGTGAGATTGGACGGGAAGCGCGCGTCTTCGTAGTGATATTTGCGCTGCCGCAGATCGGCGTAAGTAACTGCGTCCAGCATGCCGGCCGGGGTGTAAGCGTAGCTCATCTGCGGCACGCCATTGACCGCGGCCGACAGGATGCGCGAAACGCCGGCAGGTGCAGCGGGATCGTAACCGAACTCCAAACGGCGGCCAGTGCTGTGCGTGATCGTGGTCAGCTGAGAGAGATTGTTGTAGGCATAGGCGAGGGAGGTGCCGTCGTCGTTGCGCACCACGGTCAGACGCCCCTCTGCATTGAATTCCAGCAGCCGCTGCTGTTGATGCAGCGTCCAGGCGTTACCGCTCAACACCAGCCGATCGCCCCTGCCAGTGGTGTCTTCGTAGAGGTTGGTGTCGAGACGTTTGAACGGCAACTGTGAGCCGTCGGCCTGGATCAGCCCGATGAAAGGCGCTGCCCCGTATTCGACGGCGAGACGCACGTTGTGCGAATGCGTCCACCCATAGCCGAAACTACCACCAACATTGGTCGCACCGGAGTGGTAATGACGCGAAAACGCGATCCAGCCAAGATCGATGTCCGGCTCGGGCTCGTATTTGTCGCCGGTCGTCACATCGCTGGGATTGCCGACCATGCCGCAACGGTCGCACAGCAGCGGCTTGGAGGTGATCGTCGCAGACAGGGTCGTATTCTTGCAGAGCTGCTCTTCCTCGCGCCATGTCATCAACGGGTTCGCGCAGCGCGTGCGCTGACGGCCCGGATTTTCCTGCGCTGTCAGTTCCGAACAGACCGTCGGATTGAGGGTTCCCTTAGCAAAATATTTCATGGTGAAGCGCGCCATATCCCGAAAACCGACGCCATCGCCCCATGATTGCAACGTGACCCACTCGCCCGTGCGCTCCGCCTTGGTGTCAGGCGTACATCCGTCCTCAATGCTCCTCTGATTGTATTTTATGATGTATTTGGAACGAAGTTCTTCTTCGGTGGCGGACGCGTTGGCCACCGGATCTCCGAACAATCCCAAGTAAACCCAGTTCTGCAATTGCGATGGCGCAACGCCCATCCAATAAGTCACATTGACCTTGGCTTCGGTGATCTCCTGATGCTTGATCACCCGCACATATGACCAATCGCCGCCGCGACCCTGTATTTCCTGTTCGGCTTCGCGCTGGGTGTTGTAGGTGCCGCCACCGGACACCGTCCAGCTTCGGCCGCTTTCCTGGGCGGCCGCGCTGCCACCCATGACCATCAGCAGCATTGAGAGCGCGATGCCGGCGCGGCCACTCACCCAGCGCATGGACCTGTTGCGGAGGGAGCTGCGTGCAACCGCACTGCGCTCGATGTCGTGCCAGGCCGAGCCCCGAAATATCTGAAGGATCCGATCGAGACTCTGCCCCTGCTCGTCGCGCGTCATGTTTGTTCCCTTCGCTTGACCATCGATGTCCGGGCAGCCTGAGCCCATCGGGTTTCACCCGCGGCGACTGGATCGGGTCCGGCAACGGGCTGGAGCCGCGATCCGTGACGACGGCCACGCTAGCCCCTTTGCTGGGGGGCCGTCAACACGAGATATCCGCAATTTTTCGCATGGGCATTTGTCATCCAGCGGTCACATCACAACACCCGAACCAACGCACTGCGCCGCGCATAAGCCAGCGACGCGTCGCTGCAGGTCTTCGCGCGCCTGCGATTCCATCGCGCGCTGACCAGCACGCAATAAGCCGAGCGCAGGACATCGCGCCAGCGCGGTTGTTGTGCGGCAGTTACGCGACGGTGACGCAGCGCTCGTTAGAGTGCGCAGGCGGCCGTCGTCGATGGCAACACGCAAGATGCGGCTCTTTCCGCGAGTTTCGGGCGGCCCGGAGGGCGTTCCCGGGTTCCGATCATCGAGCATCGCTTCGACCAGCAAGCGACGGAATTTTTTGCGACGGATTTCATCGGCATATCCCCTTCACGGGGGTCGTCGGCTGCGGTAGACCGCGTCGACCTATCGAGGCACTTTCACGGAACGCCTGCGGCGATTCAGACGCTGTCCGCGCATCCGGGCCACGCGCCGCGACTCAATCACGCATCCGCTCCAGCTTCAACGCCAGCGTGAATCGCGGCACGTAGCACACGCGGTTCGGCGGGCGCCCGGCATGGCGCAGTTCACCGTCGAAAATCGCGAGCCGGCCGGGACGCGGTGCGACCGCGGCGCGCACATCCGAGGTGCGGTCGTAGAACACCGTCTCGCCGCCCCATTCGATGTCCCAGCGGTCGCAGATGTACCACAACGCGGTGAGCTCGCCGGTACCCGGATGCGCATCGGTGTGGGTGAACAGCATGTCGCCGTAGTGCGCGACATTCACGTAACTGCGATAGACGCGATAGCGTTTTTCGTGCGCGAAATCGGCCACCGCAGCCAGCGTGGGCGCGAAGAACGGCATGCCCTGCAGCGCGCCCAGCGCGATCTCGGTCGCCCAGTGCCGATGCTCGGCGGTGTCCGGACGCGCGATCTCGGTGCGGGTGAAGCCGGCCTGGTTCAACACCGCCCACAATTTCAACACCTCGGGCTCGGGCATCAGTCCGTCGTACACAGCGACGCTGCATCCGTCTATTTCGCTGCGCCAGGTGGGCGGGGTGCGACTGGGCGGTTCGATCATTGTCTCGTCCCGATGTGCCGGTTTTTTCGCGGATCGACGCACATCGACCCGCAAACTCCGATCAGAGCGCCCGCGCCGCAGCGACCGCGGCGTCGACGGTGATGCCGAAATGCGGATACAGCTTTTCGGCGGGCGCGGAGGCGCCGTAGCCGTCCATGCCGATCACCGCGCCGTCGAGACCCACGTACTTGCCCCAGAAATCGCGCACGCCCGCTTCGATGGCGATGCGCTTGCGGCAGGCCCTGGGCAGCACGGCTTCGCGATAGGCGGCGTCCTGGCGATCGAAGACATCGGTCGACGGCATCGACACCACGCGCGCGCCGTCGCCGAGTTCGGCGGCGGCCTGCATCGCGAGGCCCACTTCCGAACCGGTCGCGATCAGGATGTATTCCGGCGCGCCGACGCTGTCCTTCAACACGTAGCCGCCGCGACGGATGTCCGCGACCTGCGCGTCGGAACGCGGCTGGTGCGCAAGGTTCTGGCGCGAGAAGACAAGGCACGACGGCCCATCCGCGCGTTCGATCGCCGCGCGCCACGACACCGCGGATTCGACCGCGTCGCACGGGCGCCACACGTCGTTGTGCGGGATGTAACGCAGCGAGGCCAAGTGTTCGATCGGCTGATGGGTCGGACCGTCCTCGCCCAGGCCGATCGAATCGTGGGTGTAGACGTGGATCGCGCGGGCTTCCATCAGCGCGCTCATGCGCACCGCGTTGCGGGCGTAGTCGCTGAACACCAGGAAGGTGGCGTCGTACGGCACGAAGCCGCCGTGCAGCGCCAGGCCGTTGCTGATCGCGGTCATCGCGAATTCGCGCACGCCGTAATAGACGTAATTGGCGTCGGCGTCGCGGGTCGCGACCGACTTGCTGCCTGTCCACAGCGTGAGGTTGGAGTGCGCCAGATCGGCGGAGCCGCCGACCAGTTCCGGCAGATGAGGCGCGAACGCTTCGATCGCCATCTGCGAGGCCTTGCGCGATGCGACCACCGGGCCTTCGGCCTGCAGTTTCGCGATGTAGGCATCGGCGACGCCGGCGAAATCGGCCGGCAGCTCGCCGCGCATCCGCCGGGAGAATTCATCGGCCTGCTCGGGATATTCCGCAGCGTAGCGATCGAACAGGTCGCGCCAGTTCAGCTCGCGCGCGGCGCCGACGCTGTTCGCGCGCCAGCCGTCGGCGATGGCCTGCGGGATCTCGAACGGCGCGTGATCCCAATTCAGTCCGGCGCGGGTCGCGGCGACTTCGTCCTTGCCCAGCGGCGCGCCGTGCGAGGATTCCTTGCCGGCCTTCGCAGGCGAGCCGAAACCGATCGTGGTGCGGCAGCACAGCAGCACCGGCTTGTCGGACGAGCGCAGCGCGGTGTCGATGGCGGTCTTGATCTCCACCGGATCGTGGCCGTCGACGTTGCGCACCACGGTCCAGCCGTAGGCCTCGAAGCGCGCGGGCGTGTCGTCGGTGAACCAGCCCTGCACCTGGCCGTCGATGGAGATGTTGTTGTCGTCCCAGAACGCGACGAGTTTGTTCAGGCCCCAGGTGCCGGCCAGCGACGCGGCTTCGTGCGAGATGCCCTCCATCAGGCAGCCGTCGCCCATGAACACCCAGGTGCGGTGATCGACGAGGGTCAGCTCGGGACGGTTGAAGCGCTGCGCCAGCAGTTTCTCGGCGAGCGCGAAGCCCACCGCATTGGCGAAGCCCTGGCCCAGCGGGCCGGTGGTGGTTTCCACGCCCGGGGTCATGTGGTTTTCGGGATGGCCGGCAGTTTTCGAGCCGAGCTGGCGGAAGTTCTTCAGCTCGTCCAGCGGCAGGTCGTAGCCGGTGAGATGCAGCAGCGCGTAATGCAGCATCGAGCCGTGGCCGTTGGACAGCACGAAACGGTCGCGGTTGGCCCAGTGCGGGTTGCCCGGGTTGTGCTGCAGGTAATCGTTCCACAGGACTTCGGCGATGTCGGCCATGCCCATGGGCATGCCCGGATGACCGGAGTTGGCGGCCTGCACCGCGTCGATGGCGAGGAAACGGATGGCGTTGGCAAGATCGCGGCGGCTGGGCGTCGTCATGGGGCGGGAGTCGTTTCGGCGGCGCCCGGCGGGCTGCGGGCCGCGCATTGTCCCATCCCGGAGGGGCTGATGTCCCCCAAGATGACCTCCCCCGGATCGCGCCGTGCCCGGCGCCTCGGCCGCAACGTCATCGATCGGATCGCGTCAGGCCGCAAAACGTCTTCGCCGGCGCGAAGGCCGGCGAAGACAGGTCGTACGGTATTGCTGTAGCGCTGCGATCAACGACCCGCGTCGATCACCGCGCACATCGAGGTGATCTGGAAATCGGTGCTGGTTGCGAAGCCGCCGGGGGTGGTCTTGGTGACCGTGATCTTGACGCCTTTTTTGCCCTGGGGCTCGATTACCACGTTCCACGGCAGGGTCGCTTTGGCGCCGGAGAGATCGACCCCGCCGTTGGGCTGTTCGAACGAGATCACGCCCGCCTTTTCGTCGCTGGACGCCACGCGCAGGCCGGACTTGGTGCCTTCGGCGTAGATGCGCTTGTAGGCGGTGGACACATTCACGCCCGGAACCGTATCCCAGGTGGTGAAGGTGCGCCCGGTCATGAATTTGCCTTCCTGCTTGAAATTGGTCTTGCAGGCGGGATCCGCAGCCATCGCCGAGCCGGCCAGCGCCAGCAGCGCCGTCATCGCAAACAATTTCCGCATCGTTGTTTCTCCTTGGGTGGTACGCGCGCCCGGGGGTAGGCGCCGATATGAGGCAAATCTCGAGGGGATTCTGCCAGCGGGCCGGAGCGCCGACAAGCGAACGCGCGGCAGGACCGCGACCGCCATCACATCGACCACCGCATCAGCCGTCGCACCGGCCATCACGCCTCGCGCGGCGGATCGGACTCGCCGCGCGACACCATCGCGGCGATACCGAGGTCGCCGGTGACGTTGACCGTGGTCCGGCACATGTCGAGGAAATGGTTGACGCCCAGCACCAGGCCGATGCCTTCCGGCGGCACGCCGACCATCGCGCAGATCAGCGCGATCACCGGCAGCGAGCCGGACGGCACGCCTGCGGTGCCGATGCCGCCGAGGATGCAGACCAGCATCACCGTGACCTGCTGACCCAGCGACAGATCGATGCCGAAATACTGCGCCAGGAACAGCACCGTCACGCCCTCGAACAGCGCGGTGCCGTTCTGGTTGGCGGTGGCGCCGACCGTCAGCACGAAGCGCGACACGCGTTTGGGCAGATGCAACTTCTCGTCGGCTACGCGCAGCGCGGTGGGCAGCGTGGCGTTGCTGGACGCGGTGGAGAACGCCATCAACATCGCTTCCTGCACATCGCGGAAAAAGCCCAGCGGCGAGCGCTTGGCGATGAACCGGACCGCCAGCGAATAGACCACGAATTGATGGATCGCCAGCGCCAGCAGCACCACCAGCACGAACGCGCCCAGCCGCACCAGCAAGTCCCAGCCGAACTGCGAGACCAGATTGAACATCAGGCAGAACACCGCGTACGGCGCCAGCTTGATGACCAGCCCGATCAGGGTCATCGAGACATCGAACAGACCTTCGATGGCGCGCTTGAGCGTGCTGGCCGCTTCGGTGCGGGTCAACACCATGCCCACGCCGAACAGCAACGCGAAGAACATCACCGCGAGGATATTGCTGTCGGCGGCGGCCGCGATCACGTTCTTCGGCACGATGCCGATCAGCATGTCCATGCCGGTGGGCTGACTGGCGCTGTCGCTGACGATGCTCTTCGCGCGCTCGGCGCCCTCGCTCATCATGTTCAGCGCTTCGGCGCTGTTCACGCCGACGCCGGGCTTGATCCAGTTCACCAGCAGCAGACCGATGATGACCGCGATCGCCGACAGCACCGTGGTGTAGGCCAGGGTGCGCCAGCCGATGCGGCCTAGCGCGCGCACGTCGCCCATTTCGCCGATGCCGACCACCAGCGCCGAGAACAGCAGCGGGATGACCAGCATCAGGATGAGGTTGAGGAAGATGGTCGCGAACGGCTGGGTGGCGTACTTGATGAAGCCCTGCACCCACGGCGCGTCGCCGCCGACGAAGCGATAGACGATCAGTCCGAGCAGGATGCCCGCGGCGAAACCGATGGCGATTTTCCAGTGCATCGGCAGGCGCGGCGGCGCGGCGGCGGTTTCGGTGCTCATGAAGGTTCCTGCAAGGGTTCGAAGGAGGATATCAGGCGCCACGGAGTGGACGCCGCGGTGCGGGCTGCGGCCTGGCGCAGGGCCGGGTCGAAATTCGCCTCACCCCGAACGCGGGTCAGCCTCGAGAACGGACATGCCTGCCGGCAGTTTCGGCGGCGGATCTTTGCGTCCGCAGCGCGGTGATCGGGATGACAGCGAATGCACGCGTTCGCGGCCGCAGGCGATGTCATGCAGGCGCCCGGAACCGGGGCTCGAGCTGGCAGCCCCGGCTTCTTCCGGCTCATGCCTCCGGATACAGCGGCGGAAGCAGTACAGGTACGGTCGGCGCGGCGGTCGTGCGCCAGCGCGGGCCGGCAGCAAAGGCCGCGCGCATCGCGGCGAGCGCGGCGGCGGCATCGCCATCGCCCCAGCGCGCGCGCTGCAGCGCATCCACCGCCGCGCGCTGCGCAGGATCGACCAGACGCGCATGGACGGCATCGAGATCGGCCACCGCGGGCGAGGCCATCGCGCACAGCAGGCGCGCGATCTCGGCGACGTTGCCGCGCGCCAGCGCGTTCGCCCAGGCTTTCGCGTCGGCGGGCGGCACGACGCGTGGCGCGGCCTCCGTCGGCGAAGTCGACGTCATCGGCGCCCCCTGTGCCGGCGCCGACTTCGGCGAAGTCTTGCCGGTGCGAGTCGCATTGGCGGCCGCAAGCTGTCGACGGCGCGTCGTCCAGAGTTGCCAGCCGAAGCTCATGGCGATGATCCAGAAGATCGGCAGCACCAGCAGCGCCCAGGCCCAGCGGTTCTGCGGCCGCCATGCGTACCACGGCGGCGCCTCGCCCGCGGCGGCGGCATCCGCCGCGGCGATGTCGGCCACGGTGGCGGCGGCCGCACCCGGCGACACCTGCACGGCGATATCCGGCAGCGCCGCGATACGCGCGACGCCGGCTTCGGTATCCCACCAGGCGATGCGCGGGCCGGCGATGCGCAGCGCGCCCTCGCGCACCGCCACTACCATCACCCGGCGCACGACGGTCGCCTGCGGCCGGTCGTCGACGAAGCGGTCGTCCGGCTGTGCCGGTTCGGGAAACAACTGCGCGCCGGTCCCCGCGCCCAGCGTCAACTGCGGCAGCTGGCTGGCGATGGTGCCGTCGGCCACGGCTTCGATGGTGACCGCCGCGCTCTCGCCCACGCGCAGCGACTTCGGGGCTTCGAGATAGCGCAGCCGGAGACCGCGCAGCGGCAGCCACGGCTGCGGCGCGGCGGCGGGGATGGGTTTGACCTGCAGCGCGACCGGGTCGCCGCGGACGCGCAGTTCCTTGCGCGCGTCGCCGAAGGCGCTGTCGAAAATGCCGATGCCGCGCCCCAGGAAACGCGCGGCCGGCACCGTCACCGTGCCGCTGCGCTCGGGGATCAGCAGGAAGCGCCGTTCGAGCACGTTGTAGGCGTTTCCGCCGACCGTCTGCATCAGTTGCTGATCGTCGCCGATCTTCTGCAACGTGGCGCCTTCGGGCGGGTCGTGGTCGAGGCGGCCGTCGATCAGGAGTCCGGATTCGTAGAACAGCCGCACCGTGTAACCCACGGTCTGCTGCACGTACGGCGTCGCGCTGTCGACCCGGGTCTCGATGAAGATCGGATCGGTCCGCGCCGCAGCCGGCGACGCGACCGGCGCCCGCGGCGCGACCGGCGGCGCCACCCAGACGCGCAGTGGGCGGGTGCGCTCATTGCCGATCTGCATGGCGGGTATTTCGAGTTCGCCGGCGCGCGTCGGCTGCAGCGTGAGCCCCATCGTGATGTTCAGCATCATGCTGCCGTTCTGCAGCATCACCTTGTGCTGCACGTTCTGACCGACGATGCGGAAGTCGCGGGCGATGGTGGCCAGATCGGGGATCGACTGCGTCGCGTTGACGTTGATCTCCAGATGCAGGACGGTGGTGTCCTCGAACGCGATGCGGTCGCGATCCACCCATGCGCGGCTCTGCGCCCAGGCTGCGGGCGCGCACAGCCACAGCAGCGCCGCGAGCAGCACGACCGCATGCACGGACAGCGCGCGCAGGCGCGACGTCATCGACCGCGTCTGCATCGACCGCGACAGCATCAGCGGTCGCCTCCGCGCCGGCGGCGTTTTTCTTCCAGCTTGAATTTCGCGCGCAGCAGCCCGCCCGGATCGTCGGGCACGCGTCGCAGCCAGGCGTCGTTCGCGATCCTGCGTTCGCGCTCGGCCGCGGTTTCCTTCGGATCAGGATCGCGTCCCGTCTGCGCGCCGGTTTGCGCGCCAGGCGGCTTCGATTCCGGCGTCTTCCCCTGCGCGCGACGCATGCGTTCGCGCAGGGCCGCGTCGGCCTCGCGCTGCGCCTGCAGCTGCGCCTTGGTATCGGGCTCGGCCGGTTTGGGGGCGATGGGTTTGCCGGTGACCGGATCCACGTCCGCAGGCGTCGGCGGCGGTTTCGTCGGCGATGCCTGCGGGTCGGGCTGGCCGTCCTTGGGGCGGTCGCGGGTCGGCTCGGGTGTCGGCGGCTTCCTGGAGGGATCCGGCGACGGCTGCGGCGCGCCCTGCGGCTTGTCCGGCGGCGGCGCGGCGCCCGGCTTGTCGTCGGGTTTCGCGTCGGGTTTCGGCGGCTGCTTCTGCCCGTCGCTCGCATCGCGGGGCTGATCCTGACCCGGCTTCTGCTGATCGTTCTGCGGTTTGTCCGGCGGCGGCTGTTTCCCGCTTTGCGGCTTGTCCTTCGGCTGCTGCTGCGGCTTGTTCTGTTGCTTGTCCTGCGGCGGCTTGCGCTTGCGCGCGCGGTCGACGCGCTGCCGGTTCTCCACCGCATCGCGCATGCCCGGCTGCAGCTGCAGGGCGCGATCGTATTCGGCCATCGCTTCGTCGAGACGGCCCTGTTTCGCCAGCGCGTTGCCGCGGTTGTACGCGGCTTCGGCGCCGGGCAGATCGCGCCAAGCTTCTTCGGCGGCGACGTAATCGCCGCTGCGGTACGACTCGACGCCGCTGGCCATCTGCGCATGCCGGCGCTGATCGTCGCGCTGCCACAGCGTATCGCCCTCGGCGGCCGCGACCGGCTGCCACGGCAGCCACAGCGCCAGCAGCGCGACCGCCAGCACGCCGCGACGGAACGCGAACAGCGCCAGCAGCAGCAACGGCGGCAGCAGCCAGAAGCCTTCGTCCAGCGGCGCCGCGCCGCGCTTGCCCTGGGCTTCGGCGGCATCGATCCGGTCGGCTTCCAGCACGCCCAGCGCCACCAGATCGCTATCGTCCGGCGCGAATGCGGCGTAGGCGCCGCCGCCGGATGCCGCAAGCCTGCGCAGCGCGGGGCCGTCCAGGCGCGCGGCCAGCACCTCACCGTTGCCGGCGCGATACGCGCCGCCGGCCGCAGTGCCCAGCCCCAGCACCGAGACCCGATACCCCGAATCGCGGGCCGCGACCGCCGCCGAATTGGCGCCGCCGCCCGGGTGATGGAC
>JAZKFJ010000051.1:18050-30003 GCA_040386495.1 Pseudomonadota bacterium | reverse complement strand
GATCGGTGATCAGCAGGATCTCGCCGCGACCGAAACCCGCGCGCGCCAGCAGCCGCGCCGATTCTTCGATGGCGCGATCGGCGCGGCTGCCGTCGCGCGGCATCACGTCGGGCGACAGCGCGTCCAGGAACAGCGCGATGTTGTCGGCATCGCCGGTCAGCGGCGACACGGTGTAGGCATCGTCGGCATAGGCCACCAGCGCGATCTGTCCGCCGCCGCGGGTGCGCAGGATGTGCGCGATCTTGGCGCGCGCCTGCAGCAGCCGCGACGGCTGCACATCGGCGGTCTGCATGGCGAACGACATGTCCACCGCGATCACCAGCGGGTTGCGGTCCTGCCACAGCGGCTGCGGCACGGTGCGCCAGCTCGGGCCCGCCAGCGCCAGCACCGACAGCGCGAAGGCGATCGACAGCGCCGCCGCCGGCAGCATCGCCCGCCATCCGCCGGTCGCGCCCGCCCCGCCCTGCAGCAGGTGCGGCAGCAGGTGCGCGTCGACCGTGTCGCGCCAGACGTTGCGGCGCAGGCGGCTGCGGCGCAGCCACCACAGCAGCGGCGGAATCGCGAGCAGACCGAGCAGCCACAGCGGCCGCAGGAACTGGAAATCGTGCACGATCGGGGTCATCGGGCCGCATCCCGGCGCTGCCACAGCACCAGCAGCGCCAACAGCAGCGACGCCGACAGCGGCCAGGCGTAGCGTTCGATCCGCGGACGCAGCCGCTGCCCCGGCCGCTGGACGGGTTCGAGCCGGTCGATCTCCGCGTAGATGCCGACGAGTTGATCGACATCGCGGGCGACGTAAGCGCGGCCGCCGGTCAGTTCGGCGATGCGCTTGAGCCCGGCTTCATCGGTGATCTCGCTGCTGCTCGGCCTACGGATCGGGACGCCGAACACCGACAGGCCGGCGCCGTAGCCGCCGAAGGCGACGGTGTGGATGCGCACGCCGGCGTCGCGGGCGATCTCCGCGGCTTTTTCAGGCGCCAGCGCGCCCGCGGTGTTCACGCCGTCGGTGAGCAGGATCAGCACCCGCTGGTCGGTCCGCTGCTGCTGCAGGCGTTTGGTGGAGAGGGCGATGGCGTCGCCGATCGCGGTGGCGCGGCCGGCCAGCCCGGTGACGGTGCCGTCGAGTTGCTCCTGCACGGTCTGCAGATCGCGGGTCAGCGGGGTCAGCGCATAGGCGCGTTCGCCGAACACCACCAGGCCGACGCGATCGCCGCTGCGGCGCTCCAGGAAGTCGGCGATGACCGCCTTGGCCGCGGTCAATCGCGGCACGACGCGGCCTTCCAGTTCGATGTCGCGCTCGTCCATGCTGCCGGACAGATCCACCGCCAGCATCAGATCGCGGCCGGCCTGCGGCGGCTGCACGATGTCGCCGAGCTGCTGCGGGCGGGCCGCGGCGACGCACAGCAGCGCCCATGCAAACCATGGCAGCAGGCCCAGCCCCTGCGGCCGCGCGCGCGCGCTGCGGCCGCCGATCGTATCGAGGCGTTCGCCGTACGGCACCCGCAGCGCCGGTGCGGCGCTGGGCGCGGCCGGCCACAGGCGGCGCATCAGCCACGGCAGCGGCAGCGCCAGCAGCAGCCACGGCCAGGCGAACAAGGACTGCAATGCGTCGAGCGCGGTGTCGATCATCGCGGGCCGCCTTTCTGGGGTCCGCGCACTTGAGAGCCGCGCCCGTGCCAGAGCCGCGACCAGCGCGAACGCCCGCCTTTCCCCTGCATCAATTCGACGAAGCGCGCGCGCACGATGCCACGCAGCGCCGCGTATTCCTGTTCGCCGACATCGCGGCGGAATCCGCCTTCCAGCAAGGTGCGCCCGGCACCCGCCGAGAACACCGGCACCGGCTGGCCCTGATCGAGAAAGCGCAGCCAGGCATCGCCGGTCAGAAGAACGGCGTCCGGGTCGCGGCGGCGGGCAGCGCGACGCAGCAGTTCCGACATCGCGGCGATGCGCGCGGGCAAGCTTTCGGCCGCATCGACGCCAGCATCGAACAGCCGCTCCATTTCCACACGCCGACGCTGCGCGCGACGGCGCAGGTACCACACGGTAGCGGTCACCAGCACGATCACCAGCAACACCAGCCACCAGCCCGCGGGCGGCGGCCACCACGACGGCGACGGCGGCAGATGCACATCGAGCAGCGGCAGCGGATCGGGCGCCGCGCCCGGCAGGGCGCCCGGTGCCTGGCTCTGGATCGACGCGAACGGGATCGACGCGAACCGGAACGTCATGCCGCGCGCGTCCCGGCGAACAGATCCAACCAGCTTTCGCTGGGCGCGTCGGTGGACAGCCCGCGGGCGCGGATGCCGCTGCGCGCGAGGATCGCCATGGCGTCGTCCAGCGGCGTCGCGAACGCCGCCTGCCAGCGTTCCCGCTGCGCCTGATTGGCGAGATCCAGTTCAACCCGATGGGCGCCATCGGCCTGACCACCCTGCGGGCCAATGGCGCGCTCGGCCCAGAACGGCAGTTTCGCGCGCGGCGGTTCGCGCTCCAGCGGATCGCTGAGCAGCAGCACCACGACTTCCCGATGTTGCACCAGCGTGGTCCAGCGCAGCGGCGGCAATGCGATCACGCTCATCGGGTCCGCCAGGACCACCAGCCGCGAGCCCGGACGCATCAGCCGGTCGGCGTGATCCAGCGCCACCGCCAGCCCTGCATCGTGTTCCGGCGGACGTGCGTACCAGCGCACCATCGCATCCAGCACGCGCAGCGCGCCGCGGCTGCCGGACGCCGGCACCACCGGCGCTTCGCGCACGGTGCCGCGCAGCGCGCCGATGCGGTCGCCGTCGCGCACCGCCGCCCACGCCGCCACCGCACCGGCGCGCGCCGCCTGCACCGACTTGAAGCGCACGCGGGTGCCGAAATACAGCGACGGCGCGGTGTCGGCCACGATCAGCGTCAGCCGCTCGCGTTCGGCCTGGAAGAGTTTGGTATGCGGTTTCCCGGTGCGCGCGGTCAGCCGCCAGTCGATATGGCGCGCGTCGTCGCCCTGGGTGTATTCGCGCGATTCGGCGTATTCCATGCCGCGGCCGCGCATCGGCGACGGCGCCTGTCCGCTGAGGCCGTGATGCCCGCGCCGCGGCGGACGCCGGCCCTGCACCGCGCGACGCAGTGCGACCAGTTCGTCCAGGCTGGGGGTGATGCCTTCGCTCATCGTCCGTCGTGTCCGGTCCCGTAGTCCCTGTCTTTGCTCAGGGCAGCGGCACCTTGTCGAGCAGCGCCTGCACCAGCTTCTCGCCGTCCCAGCCTTCGGCCACCGCCTCGTAGCTGGGCAGCACGCGATGGCGCAGCACGTCTAGGGCCACCGCGCGCACATCGTCGGGCGTGACGAAATCGCGACCGGCCAGCCATGCCCGCGCGCGCGCGCAGCGTTCCAGCGCGATCGAGCCGCGCGGGCTGGCGCCCCAGCCGATGCGTCGCGCCAGCGCCGGGTCGTAGCGCTTGGCGTCGCGCGAGGCCAGCACCAGTTCGATCAGATAGCGCTCGATCGGCGGCGCCACATGCAGGTCCAGCACCGCCCGGCGCGCCGCGAACACATCGGCCTGCGACAGCTTCAGCAGCGGCACGGCCTGCGCACCGGCCGCGTCGTGCTCGCCGCGCGCGCGGTCGCGGGCCAGGCGCAGGATCTCGGCTTCCATCTTCGCTTCGGGATACCCGATGCGCACGTACATCAGGAAGCGGTCGAGCTGCGCTTCGGGCAGCGGGAACGTGCCTTCCTGCTCGATCGGATTCTGGGTCGCCATCACCAGGAACAGGCGCGGCAGCGGATACGTGCGTCTGCCCACCGTGACCTGGCGCTCGCCCATCGCTTCGAGCAGCGCCGACTGCACTTTCGCAGGCGCGCGGTTGATTTCGTCCGCGAGCAGCAGCGAGTGGAAGATCGGTCCGGGCTGGAATTCGAAATGGCCGTCCTGCGGGCGCCACACTTCGGTGCCGGTGAGATCCGCCGGCAGCAGGTCGGGCGTGAACTGGACGCGGGCGAAATCGGCTTCGAGACGTTCGGCCAGGGCGCGGATCGCGGTGGTCTTGGCCAGCCCGGGCGCGCCTTCGACCAGCAGATGGCCATCGGCGAGCAGGGCGATGAGCAGGCGTTCGATCAGGCCCGACTGGCCGACGATCTCGGCGGACAACTGCTCGCGCAACTGCGCGAAAGCAGCATGCGACCGCGAAGCAGCGGCGGGGGTATCCATGATCTCGGTCATGCGTCCATCGCTCGGGGTAAACGACCCGCAGTTTGACCGATCCGGGGCGGAATTGTTCAACGCACCGGCGTGGCCGGCCGATGCCGATACGACTCGAACGCGATGGCGACCTCCAAAAGAAAACGGGAGCCGAAGCTCCCGTTTGCATTGCCGGCTGGACGCGCCGGCTCAGAGCGGTCGACTCGAAGCGGCGGACTCAGAGCCGCGGCATCGCGCCCATGACTTTCGGGGTCACGAAGATCAGCAGTTCGGCCTTGCCCTTGCTGCGACCTTTCTTCTTGAACAGATTGCCGAGGATCGGCAGATCCGCCAGGAACGGCACCTTGGACGCCTGACTGCGATCGGTGAACTCGTACACGCCGCCGATCACGACGGTGTTGCCGTCGTCCACCAGCACCGCAGTGTTCACTTCGCGCTTGGAGATCAACGGCACCGAACCGCTGGCGGTATCGATGAAGTCTTCCAGCTCGTCCTTCTTCACCGCCAGATTCAGGAACACGCGGCCGTCGTCGGTGATGGTCGGAGTCACCTTGAGTTCAAGCACGATTTCCTTGAAGTTCACGGTCTGGGTCACGGTGCCGCCCGAGAGCTGCGTGGTGACATAACCGATCTCGCGGCCCTGCTTGATCACCGCTTCGCGCTGGTTGCTGGTGACGACGCGCGGGTTGGAGATCACTTCGCCGCGGCCTTCTTCCTGCATCGCCGAGAGTTCCAGATCGAGCTTGTAGCCCGCATTGAGGATGCTGAAGGCGAGCGTGGCCGGATTGGAGCTGATCAGACCGCCGGCCAGCACGCCCAGATCGACGTTGTTGCCGCCGCTCACCGTGTAGGCGCCGCGCTGCGGGATCGGGCCGACGCGGCCGCCTTCATCCCATGTGCGGAGTGCGGTGTTGAAAGCGTTGTCGACGCTGCTGATCGAGTTGCGGGTGGCAGTGGTGTTCTGAATCGAATTGCCGAAGGTGACGTTGTCCTTGTAGCCGTTGATGCCGAACTTGGCGCCGAGTTCGCGGGCGAAGTCTTCGGTGGCGATCACGATCTTGGCTTCGATCAACACCTGGTCGACCGGCTTGTCGAGCTGCGACACCAGGCGGCGGATCTCGGCGACTCGCGCCGGGATATCGATCACCAGCAGCGTGTTGGTGCGGCGGTCGAAGCTGATGCTGCCGCGCGGGGACAGGAAGCCGCGGCTCTGCTGGCTGCCGCTACCGCCACCGCCGCCGCCGCTGGCCCCACCGCCGGACTGGTTGCCCTTGCTCTCGTCGGTCAGCAGCTTGGCGATGTCCTCGGCGTTGCCGTAACTCACGACGATGTATTCGGTTACCGTTTCGACGCGGTTTTCGATCGCGATGCGGGCGTCTTCCTTGTCCTGCTCGAACTTCGCGATTTCGGCCTGCGGCGCGACCCACACCACGTTGCCGCTGCGACGCTTGTCCAGCTGCTTGGCCTGCAGCACGATGTCCAGCGCCTGGTCCCACGGCACGTTGATCAGGCGCAGGGTCACGTTGCCCTGCACGGTGTCGCTGGCGACGATGTTGAGATTGGATTCTTCGGCGATCAACTGCAGCACGGTGCGCACCGGCACGTCCTGGAAGTTGAAGGTCACCGGGCGGCCGCTGAACGGCCGGGCGGCCGTCGCCGCTTTCTGCGCGGTACCGGCGACGGCGGTGGCGCTGCCGACCGCACGCGACGGCGCGGCGGTGCGCGGCACCAGTTCGACGATGTAGTCGCGGCCGGTCTGGTACGCCATGGATTCGAACGCGCCGCGGGTGCTGATCACCACCTGCGCCTTGTTGCCGCTGGCGCTGGCCTGGACCTGCTGCACCGGCGTGGCGAAGTCGGTGACGTTGAGCATCCGCTGCAGATGCGCGGGCATCGTGACGTTGCCGATATCGACCACCACGCCCGCATCGCTGCTGCGCATGTCGGGCATCGCGCCATCGCCGTCGAAATGCAGGATCAGCTTGCCGGAACCGCCGTCGCCGCGTTTGAAGTCGATGCTGGTGATCGCGCTGACCGCCGGCGTCTGCTGTGCGGTGGCGGGTCCGGGCGCGGCGGGTCCGGGCGGAGTCGCGCCGACGGCGCTGAGCGCCGAAAGCAGACCGACCGCCAAACCGTAGAACGCGGCTTTCGTTGGCATCTTGCGACGGCCCTGCTGCTGGCTATGCGCCTTGAGTACGATCATTTCGCTATCCCCTCGTCTTATTCGTCATCGAGCGAAACCGACACCGGCCGCTCCAGCCAACCGCCTGCACCATCGGAAACCAGTTCGACGAGTTCGATTCGATTCTCGAACACACCGGTCACACGCCCGTCGGCCTGGCCCATGTAATTTCCCGGAACGATCCGGTGCGTGACCTTGTCGGGCCCCATCACCAGCGCGACCTGGGCGCTGCCTTTGCCGATCGTCCCGACCATGTCGAGAGAATCCAGCGGAAATTGTTCCAGCGCCTGCTTGCGACGATCCGAATCCGGACGCGGTCCGGACGCGCCCGCGCCCGCCGCGAACATCGCGTTGAACGGGTCGCGCAGCGACTGCGCGGAGTATTCGAAGACCTCGAACTGTTGCATGACCGGCAGCGGATCGAGCGGCGGCGCCGGTTTCTTTTTGACGTTCGCCACCCACTCTTCGAGATTGGGCGCTTGGCCGGGCGTGCTGGTGATCGAACGACCGCAACCTGTCAGGACTGCGAGCAAAGCGACCGCGAGTGCGGCGCGTGCGGCATTGTGATGGAGTCTGCGCATCAGCGGCTACCTCCAGCGGCCTGACCGGCGACCGCGGTCGCCGCGGCAGCGGGTGAATTCGGCGCGGTCGCGCCGGCGGCGGCGGGCGTTCCGGAAGCGCCCGGAGTGCCGGCGGCGGAAGCGGCTTCGTCGTCTTCGTCGCGATAGCGATAGGTCTTGACCGTGCCCTTGAGTTCGAGCACCGAATCGGGGCCGATTCCGACAGGTTTCTTGCCCTTGTCGGTCGGGGTGCCGGGGACTTCGCGCGGCTTCAGCGAGATGTCGTGCATGGTCATGATCACCACGCGGGGCAGCGAGGCCACGCCGCTGACGAATGCGCCGAACTGGTGGTAACTGCCCACCATCTTCAACTCGATCGGCTTCTCGACGTAGAACTCCAGCGCGGTTTCGTCGCCCGGCTGGAACAGCTCGTTGGTGATGCCGGTGGCGAGCGCGGTCTGCGAGATGTCGACGATCAGTTCCGGCATTTCGGTCTTGCTGGGCAACTGGCGCAGCATCTGCTGCAGTTGCTGTTCCATCTGCGCCAGCTGCTGTTTGAGCGGCTCCAGATTCGCGGCCTGGCCCTGCAGCTTCTCGAATTCCTGGCGCTTGGTGGTTTCGTCCGCTTCCAGGCCTTCGAGCACCGCGGTTTTCGGGCGGGTCAGGAAGTTCCACATCAGGAACAGGATCAGCAGCCCCAGCGCGAAGCAGAACCCCAATTGCCATTCCCGCGGCCAGGAACCGGCATTGTTGAAATCGAGTTCCTTGAGCGACATTTTCTTTTTCACGACGCGGGCCCTCCCGTTTGCTCGGACGGTGCGGATTCGGGGTTCGGGCTGCCTTCGGGCATGACCTTGGGCTGCGGACCGCTGGCTGCAGGTGCGGATGCCGCAGGCGCGGTACCGGCAGCCGGAGCCGTCGTCGCAGGCGCGGTGCCGGCTGCGGGCTGTGCGGGCATCAGCGGCTGCAGGGTCGCCGGCGCGGCGACGGTCGCGGCGGCGGGGTCGACACTGTCCTCTTCGCCTTCTTTCTTGGCGTTGGGGTTGGCCAGGGTAACCGTCACGCTGAAGGTGTGCGGCAGACCGCTGTTATCGCCTTCGACCTGGATCACCGAGAGTTCCGGCTTGGTCATCCAGCCCGACGCCGACAGGTTTTCCATGTACGAACTGACCCGGGTGTAGGACTGCGAGCGGCCTTCCAGGGTCAGCTTTTCGCCTTCCTGGTTGATCCCGGTGAGGATCACGCCGTCGGGGATGGTGCGCACCAGCGAATCGAACAGATGCACCATCTGCGAACGGTTGGCCTGCAGTTCCTCGATCACCTTCTTGCGGTTGAGCAGATTGTTCTTCTTCTGCTCCAGCGCCTCGATCTCGGTGATCTTGGTCTTGACCGTCGCGATTTCCTGGTCGAGGAAGGCGTTGCGCTCCTGCTGACCGGAAATCTGCATGCTGTAGTAGGTGTTGACCAGGAACCACGCGGCGAAACCCGCCACCGCGGACAGCACCAGCATCAGGACGAACTGCTTCTTGCGCTCTTTCTGCCGTTCGGCGCGCCACGGGAGGAGATTGATCCGTGCCATCAGTCGAAGCTCCTCAAGGCGAGGCCGCAGGCGATCATCAGCGCCGGCGCGTCCTGCGCGAGCGCGTGCGCCTGCACGCGTGGACCGAGCGTCATCTGGGCCAGCGGGTTGGCGACCACGGTCTGCACGCCCAGCTGTTCCTCCACCATCGCGGAGATACCGGCGATGGAAGCGCAGCCGCCGGCCAGCACGATCTGGTCGACACGGTTGTATTCGCTGCCTGCGTAGAAGAACTGCAGCAGGCGACCGATCTGCTGGGCCATGGCTTCCTTGAACGGCTCCAGCACTTCGATTTCGTAACTTTCGGGCAGGCCGCCCTGGCGCTTGGCCAGACCCGCCTCCTCGTAGCTCAGACCGTAGCGGCGCATCACCTCGTCGGTGAGCTGCTTGCCGCCGAAGACCTGCTCGCGGCTATAAATGTTGCGGCCGTTGCGCAGGATGCTGAGCGTAGTCATGGTGGCGCCGACATCGACCAGCGCGACGATGCCGTCGTGCGGGATGTTCAGCGTGCCGGCGATCAGCGCGTAGGCGTTCTCGATCGCGAAGGCCTCGACGTCCATGATCTTCGCGGTGAGCCCGCCGACTTCCAGCGCGGACGCGCGCATCTCGACGTTCTCGGAACGCGAGGCCGCCAGCAGCACCTGGACCATTTCCGGGTTGCCGGGCATGCCACCCAGCACCTCGAAGTCCAGATTCACTTCCTCGATCGGATACGGGATGTAGTTCACCGCCTCCAGCTCGATCTGCGACTCCATGTCGTCCTCATCGAGGTCGGCAGGCATCGGAATGATCTTGGTGATCACCGCCGAGCCGGCCACGGCCGCGGCGGCCTGTTTGGCCTTGCTGCCTGAACGGTTCAGCGCCCGACGGATGGCCTCGCCCACAGCCTCGACCTCGACGATGTTCTTCTCGGCGACGGCATTCGGCGGCAACGGCTCGACCGCGTAATGTTCCACCCGATAGCGGTCGCCAGCCCGAGACAGCTGCAGGAGCTTGACGGCGGTCGAGCTGATGTCGACGCCCACCAAAGGTGACTGATTTTTTGCTAGCAGTCCCACTTTTTCCCCTTCCCACGCGCGCTTACGCGCGTTACGTGTCCCAATACATTAAATAACGGACTTTCAACTTTTAGGCAACTCCCCCTTGCGATGGATCGCTCCGGGAGTGAACTCTGTCACGACCTTGAGCGGCCGTTTGTCGCGTCCAGCCGACCCCGCAACCCGGTTTCGCGCATATTTCCATCCCCTTGCCGCCGGTCCCGGAGACCTTTCCAGGCCAAAGCCCACCGGAACCAGGCACCCGGGAGGCCGGCCGGACCGGCAGGCCGCCTATAATCCCTTCTTCACTAGTACACCTTCCGACGTCAGGATTCCGCCACCCATGTCCCGTATTCGCCGCCTGCTGCGCTGGGCCCTCCTGCTTTCCGCCATCGGCCTGGTCATCGGGGGCGGCGCTTTCGGACTCCTTTATATAAGTGTCTCGTCCAAGCTGCCGGACGTACAGACCCTGCGCACCATCGAACTGCAGGAACCGCTGTACGTCTATGCACGCGACGGCCGCCTGATCGGCCTGTTCGGTGAGACCCGACGCTATCCGGTCGAGATCGAGAAGGTGCCCAAGCGCTTGAAGGACGCGTTCATCGCGATCGAGGACGCGCGGTTTTACGAGCATGGCGGCGTCGACTACAAGGGCGTGGCTCGCGCAATCTGGCTGATGGCGACCACCGACGGCAAGCGCGTGCCCGGCGGCTCGACCATCACCCAGCAGGTCGCACGCCAGTACTTTCTCAGCTCCGAATACAAATTGAAGCGCAAATTCGCCGAAATGCTGCTGGCCCGCAAGATGGAGGCGGAGCTGGGCAAGGACGAGATCTTCGAGCTGTATCTCAACAAGAGTTTCTTCGGCAACCGCGCCTACGGCGTGGGCGCTGCGGCCGAGTTCTACTACGGCAAGCCGCTGGACCAGCTGAGTCTGGACGAGATGGCATCGCTGGCCGCGATCCCGAAATTCCCCTCCAGCGGCAACCCGCTGAACAACCCTGCGCGCGCCAAGATCCGCCGCGACTACGTGCTGACCCGCATGCAGGAGCTGCAGATGATCACGGCCGCCGAAGCACAGGCCGCGCAGGCGGCGGCGATGCATGCCAGCCCGCACGAGCGACCGATCGAAGTCGCGGCTCCCTACATCGCGGAAATGGTGCGCCAGGAAATGATCGCCCGTTACGGCGAGGAAGCCCTGACCAAGGGCTACCACGTCACCACCACCATCGACCCGGTGCTGCAGGCCGCGGCCGACAAGTCGGTGCGCGACGGTCTGGGCAACTACGATCGCCGCCACGGCTGGAACACCAAGGCGATGCAGCGCATCGAACTGCCGGCCGGCGAAGACGCGGCCACCGCCGCCGCCCGCCTGCGCAGCTATCCCGCTCGCGGCCCGCTGCTGTCCGCGCTGGTCCTCAGCACCAGCGGCAGCAATGCCCAGGTCGTGCTGGCCGACGGCACCGAACTGGATCTCGGCCCCGACACCTCGCGCTGGACCGGCAAGACCCCGGCCGCCCTGTTCAAACGCGGCGATATCGCACGGGTGCGCAAGATCGTGCCGGAGGCCAAGCCCGATCCGAAAGCCGCCAAGCCCGGCGAAGCGACCGCCGCGACCACCCCGCCGCCCGTTCCGACCGGGCCGGTCACCTGGCGCATCGAGCAATTGCCGCGCGCGGAATCGGCGCTGGTTTCGCTGGACGCCGATACCGGCGCCTTGCGCGCCCTGGTCGGCGGCTACAGCTTCGCCGGCAACAAGTTCAACAACGCCACCCAGGCGCGCCGCCAGCCGGGTTCGTCGTTCAAGCCGTTCGTCTACGCCGCGGCGTTCGAGCGCGGCTACAACCCGGCGTCGATCGTGCTGGACGCGCCGGTGGTGTTCCGCATGCGCGGCAGCAAGATCTGGCGCCCGCAGAACGACGGCGGCGGCTTCGCCGGCCCGATCCGCGTGCGCGAAGCCCTGGTGCAGTCGCGCAACCTTGTGTCGGTGCGCATGCTCGACGCCATCGGTGTGGATTACGCGCGCAAATACATGTCGCAGTTCGGTTTCGAGGAAAAGGAACTGCCGCCGAACCTTTCCATCGCCCTGGGCACGCCCTCGCTGACCCCGCTGTCGGTCGCCCGCGGCTACGCCACCTTCGCCAACGGCGGCTTCCGCATCACGCCATGGTTCATCGATGAAGTGAAGGACCGCGACGGCAAGCTGATCCACAAGGAAAAACCCGCCGTCGCCTGCCGCAGCTGCGGCCAGGGCATCGCCGGGCATCCGGCCGTGCCCGCCAGCAGCGTGATCGACGGCTTCGACCTGGGCCCGGCCGGCGGCGCCAAACCCACCGACACCAAACCAGACCCGAAAACCGCCGCCAAACCCGCAGCGCCGCCCGTGACCCTGCCCGCCGACGCCGTACTGGCGCCGC
>JAZKFJ010000051.1:0-18040 GCA_040386495.1 Pseudomonadota bacterium | reverse complement strand
CATCCGGCCGTGCCCGCCAGCAGAGTGATCGACGGTTTCGACCTGGGCCCGGCCGGCGGCGCCAAACCCGCCGACGCCAAGTCCGACCCGAAAGGCACCGATCCGAAAAGCGCCGCCAAGCCCGCAGCGCCGCCGGTGACCCTGCCCGCCGACGCCGTGCTGGCGCCGCGCGCCATCGACGAGCGCATCGCCTATCAGATCACTTCGATGATGCGCGACGTGGTGCTGCGCGGCACCGCCACCGATGCCAAGCGCATCGGCCGCGAAGACATCGGCGGCAAGACCGGCTCCACCAACAACCACCGCGACGCCTGGTTCTCCGGCACCGGCGGCAATCTCATTACCACCGTGTGGGTAGGCAAGAGCGACAACACCTCGCTGGGCTACCGCGAATACGGCGGCAAGGCCGCGCTGCCGATCTGGATCGAGTACATGAAGGTCGCGCTGGCCGACGTGCCGATCGCCGCCAATGAGCCGCCCAACGGCATGATCAAGGTCGCGGTCACCGCCAGCGGCCAACTGCTGCCGTCCACCGGCAGCGGCGGCATCACCGAATACGTGAAGGTCGAAGACCTCGAGAAGATGGACACCTATGTCGACTACGGCAGCGACGATGCGCTGCCGAGCGAAGAGTCGTTCGATATTTTCTGAGGGTGGTGAGCCGTAAAGCCTCTGTCATCCCGAATCGCAGCTCTTCAGGGTGAGGGACCTGCTTCTGCGCCTCCCCTTGCGCGAAGCGCAGGGGGAGCCCTGCTTTCTGCGCCTCCCCTTGCGCGAAGCGCAGGGGGAGGTTGGGAGGGGGTGGCTTTTTGCGCAAAAGCACCCCTCCCCAACCCTCCCCTTCGCCTGCGGCGAAAGGGAGGGAGCAGAGCAGAGCCTTCCGCTATCCTTTGAGCCTGTGATGGGAGGCTTTACTGCTCACTGCTCACTGCTCACTGTTCACTGCTGATCGCTCGCTTTTTTTACCGCTTCCGCTACAGTCATCCCTTGGCCCCGCCGGGACGCTGCCCATGCACAACGCACGCAAGCACGCCGAGACCAAGACCCGCGAGCGCCGCTATCGGCTCGCGCACGAAGCCGCCCGCCTCATCGCCGAAAGCGGCATCCGCGATTTCCATCAGGCCAAACGCAAGGCCGCGCAGCGCCTGGGCATCCACGACGATGCGTCGCTGCCGCGCAACAGCGAGATCGAAGCAGCGCTGCGCGAATATCAGCGATTGTTCCAGGGCGACTCGCAGCTCAACGCCCTGCGCCAGCGCCGCGAAGCCGCGCTGCGCGCGCTGGAATTCTTCGCGCCGTTCGACGCCCGCCTGGTCGGCCCGGTGCTGGACGGCACCGCCGACGCCAATGCAGCGGTGCACCTGCATCTCTACACCGACGATGCCGAAGCCATCGCGCGCTTCCTCGACGACCACCGCATCCCCGCCGAAACCAGCGGCCGCCGCCTGCGCCTGGACCGCGAACGCGCGCTCGACTGCCCGGTATGGCTGTTTTCCGCCGAAGACCTGAGCTTCGACCTCACCGTGCTGCCGCACGACGCGCTGCGCCAGGCGCCGCTGTCGAACATCGACGAGAAACCGATGCGACGCGCCTCGATGGCGCAGTTGCGGGCGTTGCTGGTGGAGGAGGATGTGATGGGCTATGAAGGTCAGCGCGCACGCTAGAATCGCTTCGACCGATCACGATCACGCCGCATGCGCCATCAGGGACGAATCCACAGCTGGAACGACGACAAGGGCTTCGGCTTCGTCACGCCGAACGGCGGCGGCGACAAGGCGTTCGTGCATATCAAGGCGTTCGCGCGAGCGACGCGACGTCCGGTCGATGGCGATCCCATCACCTACACCGTCGCCCGCGACAGGCAGGGCCGGCTTCAGGCGGGCGCGATCCGGTTCGTCGACGAAAAGAAGCCTGCGGACGATCGCGCGACCCCCGGCTGGTTCGGGCCGATATTCGCGCTGCTGTTCGTCGCGGCGCTTGCGGGTGCGGCGCTGCTCGGGCATCTGCCGACGACCGTGCTGGCCGCTTATACGCTGATGAGCGGCATTGCATTCATCGCCTACGGCCTCGACAAATCGGCGGCGAATGCAGGACGGCAGCGCACACCGGAAACGACGCTGCATTTTCTCGGGTTGATCGGCGGCTGGCCGGGTGCATTGCTTGCGCAGCGCGTGTTCCGCCACAAGTCGCGCAAGCTCGCATTCCAGCGCACGTTCCGGGTCACGGTCGTGGTGAATCTCGCGGTGCTGATGTTGCTCGCCAGCGACACGGGCAATGCATGGGTGCGCGGGATGCTGGCGGCTTATGCATAACGTGCGCCTGTGGCGCATCGTATGTCGCGCGCAGGGCCGTAGGGCGGGCTCTGGCCCGCCGTGTTGGACGTTGCGATTCACCATCGATCGCCGTGACTTTTTCGTCACATACGCGACGGAATCGGAAACATCGCAATGGCGGGCCAGGGCCCGCCCTACGACGTCGGATTGCGGGCTACGGCGCGAACTTGTCCGTCGCGCGCACCAGCGCGTCGACGTTCTCGGGCTCGAACGCGGAGTGGCCGGACGCCGGCGTGATGTGCAGCTCCGACTTCGGCCACGCTTTGCGCAGATCCCAGGCGTTCTGGATCGGGCAGACCACGTCGTAGCGGCCGTGGACGATCACGCCGGGGATGTCGGCGATCCTGTGGGCATCGCGCAGCAACTGGTCTTCCACGTCGAAGAAACCGCCGTTGACGAAGTAGTGATTCTCGATGCGCGCGAAGGCGAGCGCGAACGCGGCGTCTTCGTGGCCGGCGACGAAATCCTCGTCGACGTGCAGGAAACTGGTGGCCCCTTCCCACACGCTCCACGCGCGCGCGGCGGACAGACGCGTGGCTTCGTCGTCGCTGGTGAGGCGGCGGTGGAAGGCCGAGATCAGGTCATGGCGTTCGACCGGCGGAATCGCGGCCAAATAGTGCTCCCACGCATCCGGGAACAGCCGCGACGCGCCTTCCTGATAGAACCACTCCAGTTCCCAGCGACGCAGCATGAAGATGCCGCGCAGCACCAGCTCGGTGACGCGCTGCGGGTGGGTTTCGGCGTAGGCCAGCGCGAGCGTGGAGCCCCACGAACCGCCGAACACCTGCCAACGATCGATGCCGAGCTTCCCGCGCAGGGTTTCGATATCGGCGACCAGCGTCCAAGTGGTGTTGTCGACCAGATCCGCATGCGGCGTCGAGCGTCCGCTGCCGCGCTGGTCGAACAGGACGATGCGGTACTTCGCCGGGTCGTGGAAACGCCGCATTTTCGGACTGCAGCCTGCGCCGGGGCCGCCGTGCAGCATCACCACCGGCTTGCCGTTCGGATTGCCGCACTGTTCGTAATGCAGCGCGTGGCGGTCGTCGACCTTGAGCGTGCCGCTGTCGTAGGGCTGGATGTCCGGATAGAGCGTGCGCATGGCGTGACCTGATGGGTTCGGATCCGATGAAGACCGGATGGAATTCGGGGGAATGCGCGGCGTGGCCGCGAGCGGGCAAGTCTAACGCAGGGCTCAGCGCGGCCAACGGCCTGAAGTCACGCGGTCGCGGCCTTCCAGATCGCGATGCGTGCATACGGCGTCGAAACCGGCGACGCTCAGCAGCTCGCGCACGGCTTCGCCCTGCTTCCAGCCGTGTTCCAGCAACAGCCAGCCGCCAGGACGCAGGTGCCCCGGTGCGTCGCGGAGAATGATGCCGATCGCCTCCAGACCGTCGGGCCCCGACGACAGCGCTCGCGCCGGCTCGAAGCGCAGATCGCCCTCGCGCAGATGCGGGTCGTCGTCGCCGATGTAGGGCGGATTGCTGGCGATCAGATCGAAACGCTCGCCGGCCAGCGGCGCCAGCCAGTCGCCCTGGCGGAATTCGACGTTGGCGAGATTCAGCGCGCGGGCATTGGCGCGGGCGATCTCCAGCGCGCCTTCGCTCACGTCCACCGCGATCACCTGCGCCTGCCGGCGCTCGTGCGCCAGCGCCAGCGCGATCGCGCCGCTGCCGGTGCCCAGATCGGCCATCCGCAGCGCGGTGTCGGGCGGCGCGCGCTCCAGGGCCAGTTCCACCAGCAGCTCGGTTTCCGGGCGCGGGATGAGCGTTTGCGGCGAGACCAGCAGATCGAAGGTCCAGAACCCGCGGCGGCCGGTCAGGTACGCCACCGGCTCGCCCGCGATGCGGCGCGCGACCAGCGCATCGAAACATGATTGCGCAGCGGCATCGATGGGTTCGTCGCCGTGGGCGAACAGCCAGACAGGCGGGCGCTCAAGGGCATGCGCCAGCAGCGCGCGGGCGTCGGCGCCGTCGATCCGTTCGCAGGCCTGGCGCAGCACTGCATCCAGAGAGGGGCGTGGACTCGTCATCATCCCGTTATCGTAGCCGTTCGCGGCTGCGTCTCCGTTCACGTCCGCTACCCGACAGGCCGTTGCCCATGCCCCGAATGTCTCCGCTCCGTACTCTGATCACCGCGCTGCTGTCGCTATTGGCAGCCGGCTGCCAGAGCGTCGGCTTCGGTATCGCCAATGCGGGTGTAGCCGCGCCGTCGGCCAGCGTGGTCTATGACCGGCAGCGGGATCTCTCGCTCGACCTCTATCGGCCTGCGGCGTCCGCGAACGGTCCCGTGCCTGTGGTGGTGTTCTTCTACGGCGGCAGTTGGCGGAACGGCGAACGCGGGCAGTATCGATTCGTGGGTCAGCGGTTGGCGGAATCCGGCGCGCTGGCGATCGTCGCCGACTACCGGACGTTTCCGCGCGCGGTGTTTCCGGGATTCGTGGAAGACGCCGCCGCCGCGGTGGCCTGGGCGCGGGCGCACGCGGCCGAATACGGCGGCAACCCGCAGCGGCTGTACGTCGCCGGGCATTCCGCAGGCGCGCAGATCGCTGCCCTGGTCGGCCTGGACGCCCGCTATCTGGCGCCGCACGGCATGAAACCGCGCGACCTGGCCGGGGTGATCGGGCTGTCGGGGCCGTACGACTTCGAGATCGCCGGCTACGAGGATGTGTTCGGCCCCGAAGCGCAGTGGCCCCAGGCGCAGCCGATCCGTTTCGTCGATGGCGACGAGCCCCCGTTCCTGCTGGTGCACGGCACCGGCGACCGGGTGGTGGAAGCCAAGGACAGTCAGGAGTTGGCCGACAAACTCCGCGGCGTCGGCGGCCGCGCCGAACTGCTGTGGCTGCCGGACGCCGGGCATATCGCCCCGCTGGCGGCGATGTACCGCCCCGATCGGCATCCGGACCTGATGGAGGCGATCCGGGCCTTCGTGGGTAGCGAATCCGTGGACAACCGCTCGGGCGCGGCCGCTCCGGCCCGTTGATTCGCCCAACTGCGGGCCATGTCATCGGTAGAGGGCCTTCGGGCCTTATGGACTTTCCGCGGCCTGCTCGGGCTTGAAGGCCCTCCTACAAGGTCTGCTGTGGATTCATACAGCATTGGATCGGACTTACGATAGCCATTGACTATCGATTGTATTCATTCAATTCATTGGATTGATTGATAGAGTGCGCCTAACATACGCCTCGTTGCGATCAGTTCCGTCTTTTGAAGCACCCCTTTCGATCGCTGCTTTCTACCTCATATTTGCCATTCTTTCCCACAAGGACACCCCATGTCGCTCATCAATACCCAGGTCAAACCGTTCAAAGCCACCGCGTTTCATGCCGGCGAATTCGTCCACGTCTCGGACGAGTCGCTGAAGGGCAAGTGGTCGGTCCTGATCTTCATGCCGGCCGCGTTCACCTTCAACTGCCCGACCGAAGTCGAGGACGCCGCCGACAATTACGCCGAGTTCCAGAAGGCCGGCGCCGAGGTCTACATCGTCACCACCGACACGCATTTCTCGCACAAGGTGTGGCACGAAACCTCTCCGGCGGTCGGCAAGGCCGCGTTCCCACTGGTCGGCGATCCGACCCACCAGCTGACCCGCGCGTTCGGCGTGCATATCGAAGAAGAAGGCCTGGCGCTGCGGGGCACCTTCATCATCAACCCGGATGGCGTGATCAAGACCCTCGAAATCCACGACAACGCGATCGCCCGCGACGTCTCCGAGACGCTGCGCAAGCTGAAGGCCGCGCAGTTCGTCGCCGCCAACCCGGGCCAGGTCTGCCCGGCGAAGTGGAAGGAAGGCGCGCAGACCCTGAAGCCGTCGCTGGATCTCGTCGGCAAGATCTGACCCGAAGTTACCGCAACAAGACCACCCGCAAGAAAGGCCGCGAACGGACCGTGCAGTCCGTCCGCGGTTGTGGCACCGCTCCCGGCTCGACCCTGGCTTCACGTCGTTTTCGACCCAACCGCTCCACCCCCGCAATACCTCCGTAGCAACCTCCGCGACAACCTCCGTGCCATCCCCGGCGAAGCGCATCGCTTCGCCGGGGGCTTCGAGCCGCCGTCCCGCGCCCGCGCTTCGCTTGCAGCAGCGGCTTGTACCGCACCGGATCGTTCCTCACCGTGCCGGTCCCTCTCCCCCGGCCCACGTCCGTCGACGCAGGCCGCTGCTGCAAACGCAGCCTCCCCTTCTCCCTTCCCCACTCGCCAAGGAGCCGGTCGTGCTCGATTCCGATCTCAAGACCCAACTGCAGGCCTATCTGCAGAAGCTGACCCGCCCGGTCGTGATCACCGCGGCGCTGGACGACGGCGAAGCGTCGCAGGAACTGCGCGCGCTGCTGATCGAACTCACCCAGCTGTCGACGCTGGTCACGCTGCGCGAAGCGCGCGAGCCCGGCGACCGCGTGCCGTCGTTCGCGCTGGGCACGCCCGGCGCAGACATTTCGCTGCGTTTCGCCGGTATCCCGATGGGCCACGAGTTCACGTCGCTGGTGCTGGCGCTGCTGCAGGTCGGCGGCCATCCGTCGAAGTTGGCGCAGGACGTCATCGAACAGATCCGCGCGCTGGATGGCGCGGCTTCCGACGGCCTTCTGTCTTTCGAGACGTATTTTTCGCTGAGCTGCCAGAACTGCCCCGACGTGGTGCAGGCCTTCAATCTCATGGCCGTGCTCAATCCGCGGATCAAACACGTCGCCATCGACGGTGCGCTGTTCCAGGACGAAGTCGAGACGCGCCAGGTGATGTCGGTCCCGACGATCTTCCTCAACGGCGAAACCTTCGGCGCGGGGCGCATGAGCGTCGAGGAAATCCTCGCGAAACTCGACACCGGCGCGGTCGCGCGCGACGCCGCGAAGATCTCCGCGAAGGACGCGTTCGACGTGCTGATCGTCGGCGGCGGCCCGGCCGGCGCCGCGGCGGCGATCTACGCCGCGCGCAAGGGCATCCGCACCGGCATCGCCGTCGAACGTTTCGGCGGCCAGGTGATGGATACGATGGCGATCGAGAATTTCGTGTCGGTGCCGGAAACCGAAGGTCCGAAACTGGCGGCGGCGATGGAGCGGCACGTGCGCGACTACGACGTCGACATCATGCCGCTGCAGCGCGCCGAACAGCTGATTCCCGCCGGCAAGGACGGCCTGGTCGAAGTGAAACTCGCCAGCGGCGCGTCGCTGAAATCGAAGACCGTGATCCTCGCCACCGGCGCGCGCTGGCGGCAGATGAACGTGCCCGGCGAACAGGATTACCGCAACAAGGGCGTGGCTTATTGCCCGCACTGCGACGGCCCGCTGTACAAGGGCAAGCGCGTGGCGGTGATCGGCGGCGGCAACTCGGGCGTGGAAGCGGCGATCGACCTCGCCGGCATCGTCGCCCACGTCACCCTGATCGAGTTCGACGCGAAGCTGCGCGCCGACGAAGTGCTGCAGCGCAAACTGCGCAGCCTGGCGAACGTCGATGTCGTCGTGTCCGCGCAGACCAGCGCGGTGCTGGGCGACGGCCAGAAAGTCACCGGATTGACCTACGTCGATCGCAACACCCAGGCCGCGCACACCGTGACCCTCGACGGCGTGTTCGTGCAGATCGGTCTGTTGCCCAACACCGAGTGGCTGAAGGGCACGGTGGCGCTGTCGCCGCGCGGCGAGATCGCGATCGACGAGCGCGGCCAGACCTCGCTGCCCGGCGTGTTCGCCGCGGGCGATGCGACCACGGTGCCGTACAAGCAGATCGTGATCGCGATGAGCGAAGGCTCGAAAGCGGCGCTCGGCGCATTCGATCATCTGATCCGCGCATCGGCGCCGGCCGCGCCGACAGCGGCGCCAGTCCAGGCCGACGTACCTGTTCCGGCAGAGACGGAACCGGCGTGACCGGGCCGCGCGCGGGGCCCGCGAGGCACCGCGCGCCGTGCCCGCGAAGCTCGTCCGGGGAAGCCTGTCAGAAGCGACAGGCGGCCCGGCCGCGGAAACAACGCATCATGCAGGCCGAGGTCCGGTCTCTATTCGGGATCGTCTCAAGCCTCACGATTGCATCGCCCGCGTTCACGGCATTCAATGACTGCGCCGAATACCGCGAACATTCCGCCGCGCCAGCGGCCGACACGAAGGTCTCGCCGCCATGAATCTGCGCGATCTGAAGTATCTGGTCTCGCTCGCCGACCACAAGCATTTCGGCCGCGCCGCCGCGGCCTGTTTCATCAGCCAGCCGACGCTGTCGACCCAGATCAAGAAGCTGGAGGACGAACTGGGCGTCGCGTTGGTCGAACGCGCGCCGCGCAGGGTGATGCTGACCCCCGCCGGCCGCGACGCCGCCGAACGCGCGCGGCGGATCGTCGCCGATGTCGAGGAAATGAAGGAAGCCGCGCGCCGCAGCCAGAATCCTGAGGCCGGCACGGTGCGACTGGGCATCTTCCCCACGCTTGGGCCGTATCTGCTGCCCCACGTGGTGCCGCGGATCCGCGAGCGTTTCCCGCAGCTGGAACTGCTGCTGATCGAAGAGAAGACCGAAGTGATCCTGCGCCAGCTGCGCGAGGGCCGGCTCGACGCGGGCGTGCTCGCGCTGCCGCTGCACGACGATCAACTGCATCTGGAATTCCTGTTCGAGGAACCCTTCATGCTGGCGGTACCCGGCTCGCATCCGCTCGCGAACGCCGGATCGCTGACGATGCAGGATCTCGCCCACGAGAGTCTGCTGCTGCTCGAAGACGGCCACTGCCTGCGCGATCAGGCCCTGGATGTCTGCCACATGGCCGGCGCCGGCGAGAAGAACGGCTTCCGCGCCACCTCGCTGGAAACCCTGCGCCAGATGGTCGCCGCCAACGTCGGCATGACCCTGCTGCCGGTGCTGTCGGTGAAACCGCCGGTGTCCTCGTCGCCCGACGTGCATCTGGTGCCGTTCCGCGCGCCCGAACCCAACCGGCGCATCGCCATGGTCTGGCGCCGCAGTTCGGCGATGTCGGATTTCCTGAGCAAGCTGTCGCTGGCGTTCCGCGACTTGCCGGCGGGCCTGCTGTCCACCGATACGTTTCCGGAGCGCGCATCGACACAGACGCCGCGCGCGAACGCCGCGGATTGAAGATCGCGGCTGCGATCGTTGCAGCCTGATGCTTCTGCCGTCATCCCCGCGAAGGCGGGGACCCATGCCTCCGCGCCATCCAATGGAACGCATGTGGTTTTACGTGCCCGGGCATGGGTTCCCGCCTTCGCGGGAACGACGGGCAGAAACGACGGGCGAAAACGATAGAATCCTTTGCAGCATCCGCGGGACATCGACATCGTGAATCTGAAAGGCTCGAAAACCGAAGCGAACCTCAAGTCCGCCTTCGCCAGCGAATCGCAGGCCAATCGCCGCTATCTGTATTTCGCGCAGAAGGCCGATCTGGAAGGCTACAGCGATGTCGCCACGGTGTTCCGCTCCACCGCCGAAGGCGAAACCGGCCACGCCCTCGGCCATCTGGAATATCTCGAACAGTGCGGCGACCCGGCGACGGGGCTGCCGTTCGGCGCCACCGCCGACAATCTGAAATCCGCGATCGCCAGCGAGACCCACGAACACACCGACATGTACCTGGACATGGCCACGGCCGCGCGCGAAGAGGGTTTCGACGAGATCGCCGACTGGTTCGAGACGCTGGCCAAGGCGGAACGCTCGCACGCCAACCGCTTCCAGAAAGCGCTGGATGAACTCGGTGAGTAAGGCAGGCAGATCGCGAATACGCAATCTTCGGCTCGCGTGCGAGCGATGACGTTTTCCGACCGCTGAGTCGCCACGGCAAGACCGCGATCGACGTCGGCGCGCACATCCGCCTGCACCGCTGAACCCCCAGCCCTGCGGTTAAACTTCGGCCCATCCGGCTCCGGAATCGCCCATGCTCCGCTGGCTTCTTTTGTTCATCGCGATCGCCGCCGCGGCCTGGTGGTGGGCGACGCCTTCGGCGAACGTGTCCTTCGCATCGTCTGCGGCAGCGTCCGCCGCACCCACGCTGAGCGTCGTCGCCTGCGTGCCGCCGGCGCGGCTGGCCGGCGACGACGGCGCGGTGCAGAGCGATGCGCCCGGCGGCATGACGCCGTTCGCGTTGGCCGACGCCACCGCGAAACCGCTGGCCGGTTTCAGCGTGGCGGCGCGGGTGCTATCGCGCGAGGACTACGGCAGCGACCGCGAAGCGGATTTCTCGCCGGTGGACCTGGCCCTGGGCTGGGGACCGATGCGCGACGACGCGGTGCTGTCGCAGCTCGACATCTCGCAGTCCGGTCGTTTCTACCGCTATCGCTGGCGCGGCGATCCGCCGATCCCGCCGGACGACATCGTGCGCAGCAGCGCGAACATGCATCTGGTCCCGGCGAACTCCGCCGTGGCCGATGCGCTGGAGGCGGTGGATGCCGGCGACCGCGTACGCATCGACGGCTGGCTGGTGCAGATCGACGCGAACGACGGCTGGCGCTGGCGCAGTTCGCTGACCCGCGAGGATTCCGGCGCGGGCGCCTGCGAACTGATCTACGTCTGCGGCGTGACGCGGCGATGAGCGCCGGTGCATTCGGGACGAACACGCTGCGAGTCGCCGCGATGCGAGCAGCCGCGATGTCTGGCGTCCTGCTGCTGGCGTCTGCATGCAGCGTGCCCAACGGCACCAACATCAATGAACGCGAGGCTTACTGGAAAGACGAGATCGCCAAAAGCATCGTCCCCGGCGCCACCCGCGCGGATCTGGAACGGTTCGCCCGCGCGCATGGCGAACAGTTGGATTGTTATCAGAACGGCGACGGCAAAGATCGGTGCGACATCACCGACCACCAGAGCGCCGGCGGCACGTCCAACCTGCCGATGCGTCTGGCGGTGATCTTCAGGATGCAGGACGAAAAATACGTTTCGCACCTGTTCGCGACCGAGCACGTGGAGCCGCAATAAAACCGGCTGTGAAGCGACCTGGACCGGATCGAGCCAACACCGCGCTACGCGACGCCCGTCCCCACCTGACAGCTCACACCGGTGCCGCCCAACCCGCAGTAACCGCCCGGGTTCTTCGACAGATACTGCTGATGTTCTTCCTCGGCGTAGTAGAACGCCGGCGCCGGATGCAGGATCTCGGTGGTGATCGCGCCGTAACCCGCCGCGGTCAGCCCCGCCTGGAACGCGTCGCGGCTGGCGATGGCCGCGGCGTACTGCGCGTCGGTGTCGCAATAGATCGCCGAACGATACTGGGTGCCGGCGTCATTGCCCTGGCGCATGCCCTGGGTGGGATCATGGCTTTCCCAGAAGGCCTTCAGCAGAGACTCGAAGGACACCAGCGCCGGGTCGTAGACCACCAGCACCGCTTCGGTGTGGCCGGTTTCGCCGCTGCAGACTTCGCGGTAGTTCGCATTGGGCGTGAAACCGCCGGCATAACCGACGGCCGTAGCGAACACGCCCGGGATAGACCAGAACTTGCGCTCGGCGCCCCAGAAGCAGCCCATGCCGAACTGCACGCGGGCCAGACCTTCGAAGGCATCGCGCAGCGGGCGGCCGTTGACGTGATGGACGTTGCGCAGCGGCACCGCCTCGGCGCGGCCGGGCAGCGCGCGCTCCGGCGACGGCAGGCGCTGTTTGTGGGCACCGATGCCCAGCAGGGATTCGAACATGGACGTACTCCGAATGAATGCACCACAGAGGCCGCGATCGGGCCGGAGGTTGCGCGTCGGCGCGATGCGGCAGATATCCGAGATGCGGGCAAACGTCGCCGAATCAAGCGTTGGCGGCTATGCAGTCTCACCTAGTGAGAACGGAGCGAGTTATAAACAGTGACGTTCCATTCCCGGGACTACTTTGGAGTATCGATCATGGCAATCAAACCCGGTCCAAAACCAATTGCCAAGTCAACAGGCAAGCCCGATCAACGTCGGCGTGACAACAAGGCGACACCTGGTAATACGCCATCTCTCAAACCTCATCAGCACAAAAAGGGAAAATAACGGTGGCCGTGTGCACTTGAACAAGGCGCCGCCCAACAATTGATTCAAGCCGACGCCGCTTCGCGGCGCAGCTGAATTCTGGCGATATCAAGCGATCCGCATCGGCGACGGCATGGTCAAGCCGTCGCCGGCCGCGACGGCGAGAACACCGCTGGCGCCACGCTCACCCGGTTGCGGCCCGCGCGCTTGGCGGCGTACAGCGCCTTGTCGGCGCGCTCCACCGCCGGCTGCGGCTGGGTTTCGTGCGCGAGATGGGCGGCCACGCCGATGCTGACGGTGAGGCGCAGCGACTGCCCCTGATGCCGCACTTCGGCGTTTTCGATGGCGATGCGGATGTCCTCGGCGACGGCGCGCGCCATTTCGATCTGCCGGTCCGGCAGGATCACCATGAATTCTTCGCCGCCGTAGCGGCCGAAGATGTCCTCGTCGCTCAGCTGCGCACCGACGACCTTGGCGATCTCGCGCAGGCAGTGATCGCCGCAGGCGTGGCCCAACTGGTCGTTGATCGCCTTGAAATGATCGATATCGACGAACAGCACCGACAGCGGCGAGCCCTTGCGGTGCGCGTTTTGGAAGGTGCGCACCAGCGCCTGGTCGAGACTGCGGCGATTCAGCGCGCCGGTCAGTGAATCGATCTCGGCGGTGTGGCGCAGGTGCAGCGCGGCCACGGCTTCATCGGCCTGCAGCAACGCCAGCCGCGCGAGCTCGCGGACGATGGTCAGCTCCTCGGGATGGAAGACGGTGGCGCCGCTGCGTTCCAGCAGGATCAGGCCCCAGGCCGGCGCACGTACCGGCAGCGCCACCAGCGCCTCGATCGCCACCGGCGTGCTCTCGCCGGTCTTGGTCACCGGGCGCTGCTGTTCGATGTTGCCCGCCAACAGCCGGCGCAGCGTCTGCAGGCGCTCGCCGATGGTCGCTTCGATGTCCTCCAGATAGGCCGCCGGCTGCACCACCAGAGTGTCGCGTCCGTGATAACCGCGGGCCACCGCGACCGCGGTGGTGGTGGGCACCAGCCGCCGCAGGTGCTCCAGCAGAAGACGGAATACGATCGGCTGGATGTCGTCCTGCACGGCGCCGCGCAGCGAGGTCTGCAGCGCGGTCAGCAGCTCGGTGCGCACCGCTTCGCGATACATCCGGCGCTCGGAATCGGCGCGCGCGCGCTGTTCGCGGTCGCGCTGCTCGCGGTATTTGCTGATCCGGCTGATCAGGCCCACGCTGACCATCGCCGCGCAGAACATGATCGCCAGCTGATAGCCGTAATCCGTCCACAGCGACCCTGCGACCACGCCGTTGGACGCCATCTCGCCGATCAGGGTCGCCGCAGCGATGCCCAGCACCGAGATCAGCACCGCGCCCGAGAACGGCACGCGCCGGCGCCAGGCATTGCCCAGCACGTACAGCGCGATGAGGCAGCCGATCGCCCAGGCCGCAGGCACCAGCCAGACCGCGAGCGGGTCGAGACGCTCGCGCCAGGCGGCCAGCACCGCCGCCAGCAGGGCCAGCAGGATGCAGATTTGCCGCATCGCTTTCGTCAGCCGCGGGCTGCTCTGTTCGCAATCGGTGTAGTGCGGGAGGATGCGCAGCGCAGCGACCACGAACAGCAGCGCGATCGCGTTCAGGCCGGCGGCGCCCAGTTGCTGGAACAGCCCGATGGGGTCGATGAGGTAAAGATGGCCGTTGAAGGCGGCCAGCAGCAGGCCCGCGGCCAGGCAGAACGCGAAGAACGAGCGGAATCCGTCGTCGCGCGACGCGAAGAACAGCGCCAGGGTCATCAGGCCGAGCGTGAACAGGCTGGCGTAGACCAGACTCGTGAGGACCGTCGCTTTCTGGATGTACTGGTCGGCGCGCCCCTCGGAAATCAGTTCCGGACGCAGGGCGGCGCTGCGCAGGGCGGTGGCGCTGAGTTCCAGGCGGATCTCGCCTTCCCACGTGGACGGCAGACGGAACAGATAGCCCACCGGCAGCGGGCCTTCGGCCGCCCGCGGCGCAAGGAAACGCCGGCTACCGCCATCCCAGGCGTTTTCGACCCGCAGCCGCACCGATTGCACCGGCGTGCGCGGTATCCAGATGACCCAGTGCGGCGACTCGGCGGTGGGCGGCGGCAGCACGAACCGCAGCTCGGCGCGGGCCTCGCGCATGTCCTCGGAGATACCCAGGCGCAGCGATCGGCCATCGCGCCCCAGTTCCGACAGGCGGCCCTCGGCGTCGGGCAACGCCGACAGCCGAAGCGCCAGCGCCGGCTCCGCCGGGAGCTCGGCATGGCCCGGCGGCAGGGCATACAGGCCCAGCAGGAATACCGCCACCATCGCGATGACGCGCAACCCATGCTGCGGGATGTCCCAGTGCGGGAACGCCATGGTCAGCCGGTGATCACGACGGCCCGGATCGTCCTGATCCTTGATGGCATCGTGGCGCCGGCACAACGCCGGCACGCCGCGTCCGCGCGGCCGATGCCCGATCCGCGCTGCGGACCTGATTGCAAAACCACAGGCCGATCGGCCTTATCGCCCATCGCCCGCCCCCTTGGTGTCGATGTGATCGCCATGAAAGCGCCGCGATCCATGCCGGTCCGGCGCTCTTTTCCCCCAGTCACAGTAACATCCCGCATCGACTTCAGGCACTTGCGGCGAAGCGATTCGCCCACTGCAACGCCCGCCACCGGCCCGCTTGCGTACCAAAGCGGCGCGCAACCTCTAAACTGGCGGTTTTCGCAGCCTGCATCGTCGATGACCCCGGAACACAATACGGACACTCCCTCCACCGACGCCGTTACCGAGCGCCGTCAGGATTTCATTCGCCAGATCGTCCGCGACGACCTCGCCAGCGGCAAGCAGGTCGCGATCCGGACCCGATTCCCGCCGGAACCCAACGGCTATCTGCACCTGGGCCACACCCGGGCGATCTGGACCGACTTCGGCATCGCCCAGGAATTCGGCGGCCGCTGCAACCTGCGCCTGGACGACACCAACCCGGCCCGCGAAGACCCGGAGTACGTCCGCGCCATTCAGGACGATGTACGCTGGCTCGGCTACGAGTGGGCGGAACTCCGTCACGCTTCCGATTATTTCCAGGTGTTCTATCTCGCCGCCGAGAAACTGATCCGCCAGGGCGATGCCTTCGTCTGCGACCTCAATGCCGATGACGTGCGTGCCTATCGTGGCTCGCTGCATGAAGCAGGCCGGGAATCCCCGTTCCGCAATCGCAGTGTCGAAGAGAATCTCGACCTGTTCCGGCGCATGCGCGCGGGCGAGTTTCCCGATGGCGCGCGCACCCTGCGCGCGAAGATCGACATGGGCAGCGGCAACATCAATCTGCGCGATCCGGCGCTGTACCGGATCAAGCACGTCGAGCACCAGAACACCGGCAACGACTGGCCGATCTACCCGATGTACGACTATGCGCATTCGCTCAGCGACGCCGCCGAAGGCATCACCCATTCGCTGTGCACGCTGGAATTCGAGGATCACCGCCCGCTGTACGACTGGTGCGTGGACAAGGTCGATCTGGCGAACCATCCCGAACTGCTGGCATCGCTGACCGAGCGCGGCCTGCCGTTCGAGGCCAGCAAGCCGCGGCAGATCGAATTCTCGCGCTTGAACCTCAATTACACGGTGATGAGCAAGCGCAAGCTGATGACCCTGGTGGAAGAAAACCTGGTCGACGGCTGGGGCGACCCGCGCATGCCGACGCTGCAGGGCATCCGCCGCCGCGGCTATACCGCCGACGCGCTGAAACTGTTCGTCGCGCGCCTGGGCCTGTCGAAGCAGAATTCGCTGATCGATTACTCGGTGCTGGAAAACACCGTGCGCGAGGATCTCGACGGCCGCGCGCCGCGGCGCATGGCGGTGCTGGATCCGGTGAAGTTCGTGCTGACCAATCTGCCCGAGGGCCACGAGGAACACCTCACGTTCTCGAACCACCCGAAGGACGAATCCTTCGGCCAGCGCACGGTGCCGTTCGCGCGCGAATTGTGGATCGAGCGCGAGGATTTCGCCGAAGTGCCCCCGAAAGGCTGGAAGCGGCTGATCCCCGGCGGCGAAGTGCGGCTGCGCGGCGCCGGCATCGCGCGCTGCGACGAAGTGGTGAAGAACGACGCGGGCGAGATCATCGAACTGCGCGGCACGCTGGATCTGGAATCGCGCCCCGGCATGCCCGGCGCCGACCGCAAGATCAAGGGCACGATCCACTGGGTCAGCGCGCAGCACGCAGTGGCGGCGGAGGTGCGGCTGTACGACCGACTGTTCACCGTGCCCGATCCGGACACCGACGATGAAGGCAAGACCTATCGCGATTATCTGAACCCGGAATCGCGGCGCAGCGTGCGCGGTTATGTCGAACCGGCCGCCGCCGCCGCCGCGCCCGAGCAGAGCTTCCAGTTCGAACGCATCGGCTATTTCGTCGCGGACCGTTTCGATCACCGCAGCGAATCGCCGGTCTTCAATCGCAGCGTGACCCTGCGCGACACCTGGGCCGCGAACGTTTGAGTCATAAGCCGCTTGAGTCACAGGCCGCTTGAGTCAGGCCGGTCGCGCGCCCGTGCGACCGGGTTCCAATTTGAGGAGAACCGTCATGCGTCTACGTCACTTCGCGATCGCTACTCTGTTGCCGGTCGTTCTGCTGCTCGCCGGCTGCACCGCGCCGACATCGTCGCAGAGCGCACCGGACGCGCCCGCCGCGCAGCGGCCGGTCGCCGCCAAGCCTGCGCCTGCCGCGCCCGTCGCAACGCCTGTCGCGCAAGCGCCCGAGGCGATGGAAACCGCGCCCGCGCCGAAAGCCGCGGATGAACTGGGCCGCAGTTGCAACACCAACAGCGACTGCGCGGTGAAGGACGTCGGCAACTGCTGCGGCGCGTATCCGATGTGCGTCAACAAGGACACCAAGACCGATCCCGCCGCGGTCCGCGCGCAGTGCGGGAAAGAAGGCATGGCATCGATCTGCGGCTTCCAGGAAGTGAGCGGCTGCCAGTGCGTGAAAGGCCAATGCGAGAACATCGCCAGCGGCGCGGTGGCGATGTGATAAGGACGATGCCCTGATGCTCTACGCCCAAGTCCACCTCACCCTGCCCGCCTGGGTCCACGAATTCGTCGACACCGCGCGCAGTTACGACAGCGATGCGGACAAGGTCGCGCTGGCGATCGCGCTGTCGGTGCGCAATGTCGAAGCCGACAGCGGCGGCCCGTTCGGCGCCGCGGTGTTCGGCGCCGACCACCGCATCGTCGCGGTCGGCGTGAACCGCGTGCTGCCGCACAGCTGCTCGGTCGCGCATGCCGAAATGATGGCCTACATGCTGGCGCAGCAGCGCACCCAGCGCGCGCGGCTCAATCGCGACGAACGCGACGCGCCCTGCGGCCCGATCGCGCTCGCCACCTCGTCGCAGCCCTGCTGCCAGTGCTACGGCGCGACCATCTGGGCCGGCATCGACCGCCTGCTGATCGGCGCCCGTGCCGAAGACGTGATGGCGCTGACCGAATTCGACGAGGGTCCGCTGCCGGCGGACTGGATCGGCGAACTGGAACAGCGCGGCATCGCCGTGACCCGCGACATCGAACGCGATGCCGCCTGCGACGCGCTGCGCGCCTACAGTGCCCGCGGCGGATCGCGGTATTGATCTGAGCGCGGCGAACTGCGGTATCGATCAAAGCTCCCTCCCTTTCGCCGTAGGCGAAGGGGAGGGTTGGGGAGGGGTTGCTTGTGCCGGCAAAGCACCCCCTCCCAACCTCCCCCTGCGCTGCGCGCAAGGGGAGGCGTGGATCCGGAAGCTCGATGTTTTGCTCCCTCCCTTTCG
>JAZKFJ010000050.1:0-12714 GCA_040386495.1 Pseudomonadota bacterium | reverse complement strand
CGCTGGCAATTTCGCGCACGCTCGCGCGCGGCGTGCGCACGGCAATGGTTCTTTTCAGGCCTTCGCCGGTCACGCGCAGCGGCAGTTTTCCGGCGATGCCGTCCTGCACCAGCAGGCCGTCGCGCGGCGTCGCGAGTCCCGCTTCCAGCACCGCATGCGCGGTGCCTACGCTGGGGTGGCCGGCGAACGGCACTTCGCGGCGCGGGCTGAAGATGCGGATGCGATAGCTGGCGTCGTCGCCGGTCTTCGTGGACGCATTCGCCGGGAATACGAATGTGGTTTCCGGCAGCCGCGTCCAGCGCGCGATAGCCTGCATGTCGTCGTCGCTCAGGCCTTCGGCTTCAAGCACCACGGCCAGCGGGTTGCCGGCGCCGGGGCGGTCGGCGAAGACATCGACTTGAACATAGCGGCGGCTCATCGGCGAGGCAGTCCTTCGTTGGGCCGCGCAGCTTAGCAGCCGTCGGCTCTGCCGGAATCAGTGCAGAGCGCCGCTGCTGCCGACTTCGGGCGGCCAGAGGTGGAACAGGAAGCATTCGCCGTGCGCCAGGGCTTCGTCGTAGGCATCGAGCAAATCGGGCTCGTCTTCATACAGTGCGCGTTCGACCTGGTCCGGACCGCTCTCCAGGTCGACCACGATCCAGTCGGTTTACTCGAAATAACGCTGTGCTGCGATCTGCGCTGCGGCAGCGTCGGCGGCCTGGACATAGCACAGGGCGAACGCGCCGCCGGTGGTGGCGAAGTCTTCGCTGTGCGGCGCCGGGCGCAGTTCGTAGTGGATGAAATAGATGTTCGGCATCGGTCGCATCATTCCCAGCGGACGGTGCCGCGAATGATGGGCTGTACCCCGCCTCCGATCCATACCTCGCCCTCCGCGTCCACGTGGATGTCGACCCGGCCATCGCGGCCGACTTCGCGCCCTTGGCTGCCGATGTAGCGCCCGTCGCATCCGGGCAGCCGCCCGGCCGCTGCGAGTTGTGCGGCGATGGCGGCCTGGGCGCTGCCGGTCACCGGGTCTTCGGGAATATTGTCGGCGGGGCAGAAGGCGCGCACCGCGAGGTGATGACCATCGCGCGGATCAGCGGCATGCACCGCGAGCCCGACCGCGCCGGTCGCATCAGTCAGCGCCGCGATGGCAGCGAGGTCGGGCTGCAGGCCGCGCACGGCATCGGCATCGGCGAGTTCCAGCACCCACCAGCGCGGGCCGTTGTCCCACAGCGCGGGTTCGAGTGCGCCGAGCCGCATGTTGCGGACCGCCGCTGCCAGCAGAGTCGGCGCCAGGTCGCCGCCGCCGATGCGTCGCGCCCGCGGCGCACGCACGTTCGGCACCCGCGCATCACCGAGGGTGTCTATCCGCACCAGCAGCAGACCGGCCGCGCACTCCTGCACCAGTCGGGTCTTGCCAGGTGGGACCAATCCGGCGTCCAACATTGCCCAGGCCGCACCGACGCTGGGGTGCCCGGCGAAGGGTAGCTCCTGGCACGGGGTGAAGATGCGGACGCGATAGTCGGCGCCGACGACGGTCGGCGGCAGCAGGAAGATGGTTTCCGAAAGGTTGGTCCAGGCCGCGAACGCCTGCATCCGTGCGGAATCGAATCGTTCGCCGTCGAGCACGGCACCGAGTGCGTTGCCGTCGCCCGGGCGGTCGGCGAAGACATCCATCTGCAGATAACGAAGGGCCATCGTGGCGTCGGTCCGGGTCGAATAGAATGACGGGTTCCGGCCCTGCGCCGGCTCCCCCCAGTCTAACCAAGCCCGACTTCCGATGCCCGAGACGTACTCTGCCGATCCCCGTTGGATCGTGCTCAAATTCGGCGGCACATCCGTGTCGCGCCGCCACCGCTGGGACACCATCGGCCGGCTGGCGAAGAAACGGGCGGATGAGGGCGATGCGCACGGTTCGAAAACGCGCGTGCTGGTGGTGGTGTCCGCGCTGTCGGGCGTCACCAACGAATTGACTGCGATTGCGGACGGCCGCGAGATCGATGCGCGCATCGATGCGCTGGTCGAACGTCATCGCAGCTTTTGCGCCGAACTCGATCTCGAACCGGACGCCGTGCTCGGCGAGCGCCTCGCGATCCTGCGTGCGCTCGGCGGCGATCCTCGCGCCGCATCGCGCAGCCTCGACTGGCAGGCCGAAGTGCTGGCGCAGGGCGAATTGCTGTCGTCGACGCTCGGTGCCGCCTATCTGCGCACGCAGGGGCTCGACTTCGGCTGGTGCGATGCGCGCGACTGGCTGTCGGCGGTGTCGCTGCCCAACGCCAGCGCCTGGGCGCAGCGGCTTTCGGTCAACTGCAGATATCGCGACGATGCCGGTGCGCAGCAGGACGGGCTGCAGCAGAATTTCCCGCAGCGATTCGCGATGCAGCCGTCGCGGATGCTGATTTCCCAGGGTTTCATCGCCCGCCATGCCGACGGCGCCACCGCGATTCTCGGTCGCGGCGGTTCCGATACCTCGGCCGCGTACTTCGGCGCATTGTTGAAAGCGCAGCGCGTCGAGATCTGGACCGATGTGCCCGGCATGTTCAGCGCCAATCCGCGCGAAGTGCCCGATGCGCGCCTGCTGGCCCGCCTCGACTATGCCGAAGCGCAGGAAATCGCCACCACGGGCGCGAAAGTGCTGCATCCGCGCTCGATCGCGCCGTGCCGCGACAGCGGCGTGCCGATGGCGATCCTCGATACCGAACGCCCCGAACTGCCGGGCACGCGCATCGACGGCAGCGCCGTGACCGTGCCGGGCGTGAAGGCGATCAGCCGCCGCAACGGCATCGTGCTGGTGTCGATGGAAAGCATGGGCATGTGGCAACAGGTCGGCTTCCTCGCCGACGTGTTCGAGCGTTTCAAGCGACACGGCCTGTCGATCGATCTCATCGGTTCGTCCGAAACCAACGTCACCGTGTCGCTCGATCCCAGCGAGAACCTGGTCAGCAGCGACGTGCTCGCGGAACTGTCCGCGGATCTGTCGGAAGTCTGCCGGGTGAAGGTCATCGCGCCGTGCGCCGCGATCACGCTGGTCGGCCGCGGCATGCGTTCGCTGCTGCACAAGCTGTCGGACGTGTGGGCGACTTTCGGCCGCGAGCGCGTGCATCTGATCTCGCAGTCGTCGAACGATCTCAATCTGACCTTCGTCATCGACGAAGCCGACGCCGACGGCCTGTTGAACGAACTCCACGGCGAACTGATCCGCGGCGGTGCGATGCCGGTGCAGGACGCGACGGTGTTCGGCCCGAGCTGGACCGAGATCGCGCACGGCAAACCGCAGCGCGAAGCGCCCTGGTGGCTCGCGCATGCGGCCGATCTGGTCGCGCGCGCCGCTGCGGGTACGCCGCGTTACGTCTACCACCTGCCGACCGTGCGCGCGCGGGCGCGGATGCTGCGCGAAACCACGGCCATCGACCGTCGTTTCTACGCATTGAAAGCCAATGCGCATCCCGAGATCCTGCGTGCGCTGGAAGCCGAAGCTTCCGGCTTCGAATGCGTGTCGCTGGGCGAAGTGGAACACGTGTTCGCCACGCTGCCGGACATCGATCCGCAGCGCGTGCTGTTCACCCCGAGCTTCGCGCCGCGCACGGAATACGACGCCGCGTTCGCCCGCGGCGTGAATATCACCGTCGACAGCGTCGAAGCGCTGCAACGCTGGCCCGACACCTTCCGCGGCCGCGCGTTCTGGCTGCGTCTGGACCTCGGTCGCGGCGATGGTCATCACGAGAAAGTGCGCACCGGCGGCGCGGACGCCAAGTTCGGATTGCCGCTGGGCCGTGTCGAGGCTTTTCTCGCAGAGGCGCGCAAGCTGGACGCGAAAATCGTCGCCTTGCATGCGCATCTGGGCAGCGGTATCGACAATCCGGGCCACTGGCGCGATGTCTATGCGGATCTGGCCGGTCTCGCGGAGCAGATCGGCACCGTCGACACGCTCGACATCGGTGGCGGCCTGCCGGTGCCGTACACGCCCGACGCGCGGCCGTTCGATGTCGCCGCCTGGCGTGCCGGTCTGGACGAGATCAAGGCCGCGTTCCCGCGTTTTCGCCTCGCCGTGGAACCCGGGCGCTATCTCGTCGCCGAAGCCGGCGTGCTGTTGCTGCATGTAACCCAAGTGATCGACAAGGACGGCCTGCGCCGCGTCGGTCTGGACGGCGGCATGAACGCGCTGATGCGGCCGGCGATGTACGACGCTTACCACGGCATCCACAATCTGTCGCGCATCGACGATGGCGAAACGGTCGCATTCGACGTGGTCGGCCCGATCTGCGAAAGCAGCGATGTCTTCGGCCGCGCGCGCATGCTGCCCAAGGCCACGGCCGAAGGCGACGTCGTGCTGATCGCCGACGCCGGCGCCTACGGCATGGCGATGGCGCATACCTACAACCTGCGGGCGCTGCCGGCAGAGGAAATTCTTGATGTCTGATGTCTCCGTTTCCGCGAGGGAATTCCAGCGCGACGACATTCGCGCCTTCCGTTTCGTCCGCTGCGGTTTCGACGTACAGACGGGCATCGCACAGCTTGTCTATGCATTCGACGACGGCCCCGAACTGATCGAAACCGTGACTGTGCCCGGCGCACCGTTCGATCTGGACGAGGCGCGTGCCGATGCCGCCGAACAGGCGCTGCGCCTGCTGCACCTGATCGCCGGCGTGAGCTACTACAAGGCCGCGGTGCCGCAGGACATCCGCATCGATAGCTACACCATCGATGCCGACACCGCCGCGCTGCTGGAAACAATCTACCTCAACGGTCTCGGCGAATTCGCGTATCGCAACGGCCTGAACCTCCACGGCAGGATCAAATTTCCTGTAGCCCGGGTAAGCGAAGCGCACCCGGGGCTTTCTACGGATAAAGCAGGCAACAGTGCGGGCGGCGACGCATCGTGCGCGCCCCCGGGTGCGGCCTTCGGCCTTACCCGGGCTACGAACGCCGAATCTCTGGGCCTGCGCGAACACGCGCTGGTCGCGATCGGCGGCGGCAAGGATTCGCTGGTCAGCATCGAGGCGCTGCGCGGCATCGGCGTGCAACAGACCGTGACCTGGATCGGAGGTTCGCAGCTGATCAAGGCCTGCGCGGAACGCACCGGCCTGCCGACGCTGAATCTTGGCCGCCAGCTGGCGCCGGAACTGTTCGAATACAACCGCCAGGGCGCATGGAACGGGCATATTCCGGTGACCGCGATCAATTCGGCGATCCTGGTCTTCGCGGCGGTGCTGCTGGACGCGGATCAGGTGGTGTTCTCGAACGAACGCTCCGCGAGCTACGGCAGCATGATCATGTTCGATGACGGCAGGGGCACCGGCGAGGTGAACCACCAGTGGTCGAAAGGCTGGGCCTTCGAGCAGGCCTTCGGCGACTATGTGCAACACCACATCGTTGCCGATCTGAAGTACTACTCGCTGCTGCGCCCGCTCAGTGAGTTGGCGGTGGCGCGACAGTTCGCGAAGACCGACCGTTACGACGCGCATTTTTCCAGCTGCAACCGCAATTTCCACATCCTCGGCGAGCGCCCGGTGAACCGCTGGTGCGGCGTGTGCCCGAAATGCCATTTCGTATTCCTGGCGCTGGCGCCGTTCATGCCCAAGCCGCGCCTGGTCGGCATCTTCGGCCGCAATCTTCTGGACGATGCGTCGCAGATCGGCGGTTACGACGCGCTGCTCGAATATCAGGACCACAAACCGTTCGAATGCGTGGGCGAGGGCAAGGAGTCGCGCGCGGCGATGGCCTGGCTCAGCGAACGCCCCGAGTGGCGCGAGGACGACATCGTCGAACGCTTCGCCCGCGAGATCCGTCCGCAACTGTCGCCGCTGGAACAGCAGATCGCACCGCTGCTGATTCTCGACGACGAACATCGCGTGCCGTCTGCCGTATGGGAGCGCCTGCGTGCGCAATTCGCAGGCTGACCATCCGCCGCTGGACATCGCGCGACTCGGCGACAAGCGGGTCGCGCTGTGGGGCTGGGGCCGCGAGGGCCGCGCGGCGTATCGCGCACTGCGTCGTCGTTTGCCGGCATTGCCGCTGACCCTGTTCTGTTCGACCGCTGAACTCGCCGAGGCGCATGCGCTGTGCGATGCGCTGCTGAGCGTCGACACGGATGCCAGCGCCGAGCGACTGTCGGCGTTCGATGTGGTGATCAAATCGCCGGGTATCAGCCTCTATCGGCCGGAAGCGCTTGCGGCCAGCGAACGCGGCACGCGTTTCATCGGCGGCACCACGCTGTGGTTTGCGGAACACGCCGACGCGCGCACGATCTGCGTCACCGGCACCAAGGGCAAGAGCACCACCTCGGCGCTGCTCGCGCATCTGCTGCGCGCCGGCGGCCACCGCATCGCGCTCTGCGGGAATATCGGCCTGCCGATGCTGGAATTGCTGGATGACGGCCGGCTTGATATCGGTCAAACGGGCGATGTGCAGCCTCCGGAATTCTGGGTGATCGAACTCTCGAGCTACCAGACCCGCGATGTCGCCGCATCCGGGGTGTCGCCGGAGATCGCGGTCGCGACCAATATTTTCCCGGAACACCTCGACTGGCACGGCAGCGAAGCGCGCTACGTCGACGACAAACTCGCGCTGTTCACCGCTGCCAAGCCGCGCATCGCGATCCTCAACGGCGACGACCGCACGCTGGCGGCGCTGACGTTGCCGGACAGCGAGGTGCGCTTCTTCGGCGGGACCGACGGCTGGCATCTGCGCGGCGATGTCGTGTATTGCGGCGAGCGTGCGGTGTTCGACACCCGCGACGTGCCGCTGCCCGGGCGCCACAACCGCGGCAACCTGTGCGCGGTGCTGGCCGCGATCGAGGCTTTGGGCCTCGATGCCGAAGCCCTGGCCCCGCACGCGACCACGTTTCAGCCGCTGCCGCATCGACTGCAGACGCTGGGCGTGCGCGATGGCATCACTTACGTCAACGATTCGATCAGCACCACGCCGCACGCCACGCTCGCGGCGCTGGACTGCTTCCGGTCGCGTCGCGTCGCGTTGCTGGCGGGCGGCCACGACCGCGGCATCGACTGGACTGATTTCGCGGATGCCATGCATCGGCACGCGCCCGCCGCCATCGTGACCCTGGGCCAGAACGGCCCGAAGATCCATGCGCTGCTGGCGCCGCTGGCGCAGGCAGCGGGCTTCGCGCTGGTCGACGCTGCCGACCTGCCAGAAGCCGTGACTCGGGCGCGCGTGCTGCTGGGCGGGGAGGGCGTGATGCTGTTGTCGCCCGGCGCACCGAGTTTCGGGGCATATCGCGATTACACAGAACGCGGACGCCACTTCGCCGCGCTGGCCGGCTTCGACCCCGAGGCGATCGCGGCGATCCCCGGGCTGGGCATCGGCTGAGCGGCGCATCGGGCGCCTCATGGCGTGGGGCGTTGGGCATCGTCCAGGCCGCTCGGGCGCTGGTCGGGCAGTCTGCCCGGACGTCGCGATCGGGCAGACGATCGTGACGACAAGCGTCTTGTTTTCCGGGTAGTCTGCCCGTCTCCCCCAGACTAAGGAGTACGGTCATGCGTTCGATGCGTTGGGCGAGTCTGTTCGCTCTGTTGTGTTTCTCTTTCCTGATCTCGCTGCCGGCATTCGCCGCGATGCAGGCCAAGCCGGTCGAATGGAAGCAGGGCAAGCAGCGTTTCAGCGGCTACCTGGTCTACAACGATGCCAATACGACGAAACGTCCCGGCCTGATGATGGTGCCCGACTGGAAGGGCGTGACGCCCGCGTCGGTCGAGAAGGCCAAGCTGATCGCCAACGCCGGCTACGTGGTGCTGGTCGCCGACATGTTCGGCAAGGGCGTGCGTCCGAAGGACGACAAGGCCGCCGGTGCGCTGGTCGGCAAGATCTATCAGGATCTGCCCACGCTGCGCGCCCGTGCGGCTGCCGCGCTCGACTTCCTGCGCTCGCAGGCGGCGACTGCGCCCATCGACACCGACCGCATCGGTGCGTTCGGCTTCTGCTTCGGCGGCAAGACCGTGCTGGAACTGGCGCGCAGCGGCGCCGATCTGGCCGGCGTGGTCAGCTTCCACGGCGGCCTGGATACGACGATACCCGCGCAGTCGGGCGCACTGAAGGCCAGCGTGCTGGTGTTGAACGGCGCCGACGACACCTATGTGCCTGCCGCGCAGATCGCGGGCTTCGAAAGCGAAATGAAGGGCGCGGGCGCGGACTGGCAGTTCGTCAATTTCAGCGGTGCGGTGCATTGCTTCGCGCTGGAATCGGCGAACAGCCCGCCGGGCTGCGTCTACAACCCGACGGCGGCCAAGCGCGCGACGACGATGATGAATCAGTTCTTCTTCGAGCGTTTCGGCGGCTGAATCCCTGCGGCGGCGATCGCTCCGGCGATCGCCGCACGCGCCTGCGGACTGTTTTTCCAACACGCGGTATCCAGCATCGCGGCGATCTGCCTGACGATGTGCTAGACGCTCGCATCGGCAGCGCGTCCAGCGAATCGAAACTTATCCGATCTGTTTCATACGATCTGTTTCATCAGATCTATTTCATCAGATCTATTTCAACTGCTCGACCAGTCGCTCGATCACATTCGGGCCAATGCCTTTCACCGCCAGCAATGTCGCGCGGTCGTCGGCGGAAAACCCCATGCGATCAGGGCATGCGATCAGTGATCGCGGCCGACGGCGTAGCGCGCCAGTCCGCGCAGCGCGGCCACGGCGTCGTTGTCGTCCAGTCCGTCCAGCGCCGCTTCGGCCGCCGCCGCATAAGCTACGGCGCGACGTCGGCTGTACTCCAGGCCGCCGGTCGCTTCGATCGCCGCCAACACCTCCGGCATTGCATCGATATCTCCGTTCTCGACGATGACCCGCAGGCGCGTGCGGACCTCCGCACCGGAATGCTGGATCGCATGGATCAACGGCAGCGTCGCCTTGCCTTCGGCCAGGTCGTCGCCCAGATGCTTGCCCAGCGCGGCTTCGTCGGCGCTGTAGTCCAGCACGTCATCGGCGATCTGGAAGGCGTAGCCCAGCGCCATGCCGTAGTCGTGGAGCCGCTGCTGGATCGCCGGATCGGCGCCCGCGAGCTGCGCGCCGATCCGGGTCGCGGCTGCGAACAGCACCGCGGTCTTGCGCTCGATCACCTTCAGATAGGCCGGTTCGTCGGTGTCGGGGTTGCGGATGTGCAGCAGTTGCAGCACCTCGCCCTCGGCGATGGCGTTGGTGGTATCGGCCAGGATCCGCATCACCGGCATCCGTTCCAGCTCCACCATCAGCTGGAAGCTGCGCGAGTAGAGGAAATCGCCGACCAGCACGCTCGGCGCGTTGCCGAACAAAGCATTCGCGGTCTTGCGACCGCGGCGCAGGTCGGATTCGTCGACCACGTCGTCGTGGAGCAGGGTTGCGGTATGGATGAATTCCACCACCGCCGCCAGCTGATGGGCATCCGCGCCGCCGTGGCCGAGGGCGCGGGCCGCGAGCAGCAGCAGCATCGGGCGCAGGCGCTTACCGCCGGCGGCGATGATGTGCTCGGCGACCTGGTTGACCAGGGCCACCTCGGAGCCCAGGCGTCGGCGGATGAGGGCGTCGACCGCGGCCATGTCCGCGGCGCAGAGCGCCTGGATGGCGGGCAGGTCGAGCGAAACGGGCGCCGAAGTCGCTTCCATGGGGGATCCAGACGGGGGAGGCCGACATTATAAGAGCCGCGGCGTGCAGGATCGGAGGTCGCGGTCGGTCGCGGCGGTTCAGGGAATTCCTACCCGTACGGGCGGAGGTTTCCGATACCAGGGCAGGGGGCGGTTATAATTGAATGTTCATCGCCACTACCGGCGACTCAAGACAGGAAACTGTTCATGGCACGCGGCGTCAACAAGGTGATCCTGGTCGGCAATCTCGGCAACGATCCCGAAACCAAATACACCCAGGGCGGCATGGCCGTCACCAAAGTCAGTCTGGCGACCACTTCGGTGCGCAAGGACAAGGAAGGCAATACCCAGGAGCGCACCGAATGGCACCGGGTGACCTTCTTCGGCAAGCTCGGCGAGATCGCCGGCGAGTACCTGCGCAAAGGCAGCCAGGTCTACGTCGAAGGCTCGCTCCGCTACGACAAATACACCGGCCAGGACGGCGTGGAGAAGTACTTCACCGACATCATCGCCGACGAGATGCAGATGCTCGGCGGCCGCAGCGAAGGCGGCGCCGCGGGCGGCGAACAGCAGCGGCCGGCGCGCGCACCGCGCGAGAGCGGCGGCGGTTACGGCGGTGGTCAGCGCAGCGGCGGCGGCGGTGGGTACGGCAGTGGCGGTCAGCGCCAGGCTCCGGCGGCCAGCAGCCCGCCGCCGATGGACGATTTCTCGGACGACGACATTCCGTTCTGACGAACACCTGAAAAATAGTTGGTCAAATAAGGCGGAAGTCCCTCTTCTATAAGGGATTTCCGCTTTTTTTTTGACGTTTTCGGTCCAGGAAGACGCCTGCGGTTGCATGTCTGCTCAAAACGTTCGGGAACGACATGCATGCATCGAACCACGACCAGAATCCTGAGTAACGGAGAACGCGTGCCATCGCTTCTTGATGGGAAAGGGATACCGCTCTTGCATCCCACACTTTTTGCCACTTCAATTTTCCCAGCGAGATCGTAGGCGCATCATCGACATGGCGTTCGGCGCAGATCGCCATCAGATAATCCGGGGTCGGCCGATACTGGCAGCAGCTCGAGCGATCGGCGTGATCCTGCAGATCGGGATTCATACTGATGCTTAGCGCGCTGTGGTGCGGAAACGCGAAGCTGAAACCGTCCAGCGGCAGCGACAAGCCCATGCTGCGCGCTTTAGATGTAAGACTCGGCGGCTTCAAGGTCTAATGCTTGGAGAAGTGATCCTGCTGCCGGTCCGGAGCGACGCACAAGAGCTCCGCGACTTCGGTCATCGCGACAGTTGGCCGCGAGGCGCCATGGGCCTTCGGCAAGAACATCGGTGCAGACATTCTTTCGCTATCTCGTCGGTGCAGGGTTCTACGTAGGAGATTGTGGGGGGCATCCGGCCTTCGGCCACCTTCTCTCCGCGATGCGGGGGGCGCCTGCTTTCTTCTCTCCCGTCGGTAACTTGCTCGTCATTTTCAGGGGACATGATCACCTGAAAGTATGGTGAATGAAATCAAATCCGGTCAAGTTGATCTTGCCAAGGCTCGGAACAGGTCTTCGCGGAGCGTGTCCTGTCGAATCGCGGGAATGCGTTCGTTCGCTTGCGAAATTGTGATCGCATCGTGCAATCGGACCTGTCTTCAGGTTCGCGGCCCACGTGAGACTCAGTTCGCAAAAAAAACTCCAAGAAAACGTTTGCAATCCATCATTCAGCAAATGTCCACGTTGACAATATTCCGGAGATTCTGTTTATATGTAGTGGGGAAATTGGAATAACGTAACAAGGAAGCGAAGTGCCGAGATCGTAGACTCAGACCGATCTCAGGGGATGAATCCTCAAAGCTTAAGGAATGTGTGCCATGTGCGCGGCTTCGTCGCGCCTTCTTGAAGGATCGAGCATTGGGCGTATTTGTCTCAGAATTGTCGTCTCCACATATCTCTGCCTCCGACTTGGAAGCCGCCCGGCTGCCGGCCGACGCCGAGCGCTTGGCTACCGCGATCGTGGCGGCCCAGGTGCGCGCGCTGTTCGCCGACGCGCACGGCGAATACGTGCCGGCCGAACGCGTCGCCATGCTGCGGCCATCGCACGGGAGGTGGCTGGACGCCACGCTGCGCCATCTCGAAAACCACGGTCTGTACGCTGCCGATGCGCAGACGCAGCGCGGGCTTTTTTTCGAGGGCGAGCCGCTCGAGGCACTGTGGACGCGCTGGGACGACGCCATGCGGACGTGGAGCGGCGACGCCAACCATCGCGCCTATCTCGCGCTGGTCGAAGCCTGCCTGCGCAGGCTGCCCGAGGTCCTGAGCGGCGCGGTGCCCGCGACCGACGTGATGTTTCCCGAGTCTTCGATGCATCTGGTCGAAGGCATCTACAAGCACAATCTCATCGCCGACCATTTCAATCTCGTGCTGTGCGAAAGCCTGCGCGCCGAATGCGCGGCGAAAGCGGAGCGCGGCGAGCGCGGCCTGCGCCTGCTGGAAATCGGTGCCGGCACGGGCGGTACCACCGCGGGGCTGCTGCCGATGCTGCGCGGTTTCGGCGACCTGGTCGAAGAGTATTGCTACACCGATCTGTCCAAGGCCTTCCTGCTGCATGCGCAAGAGACCTACAAACCGGAGTTCCCGGCGCTGCGCACCGCGATCTTCAATGTGGGCAAACCGTTATCGCTGCAGTCGATCGAGGGCAACCGCTACGACGCGGTGATCGCGACCAACGTGCTGCACGCCACTTCCAACATGCGCGAGACGGTGCGCAACGCCAAGGCACTGCTGAAGCGCGGCGGCATATTGCTGGTCAACGAGCTCAGCGCGTGGGCGTGGTATACCCATTTCACCTTCGGCCTGCTCGATGGCTGGTGGCTGTACGAGGACGAGAAGCTGCGTCTGTCCGGCAGCCCCTGCCTGTCCCCGGCGCAGTGGGAATCGTTGCTGAAGGCCGAGCGCTTCCTCGATATCCGCTTCCCGGCTCATGCGAATCATGGGCTGGGCCAGTTGACGTTGGCGGCGAGAAGCGACGGCGTGGTTCGCCAGCGGCTGGTGACGCCGGCTGCGCCCGCGAAGGCAGCGCCTCGCAGGAGCGCGCCGGCCGCCGCACTGTCTTCGCCCGCAGCGCTTGAGAAGGCCTCAGCGAAGACGGCGTCGCTGCCCGCGATGAAATCCCTG
>JAZKFJ010000049.1:15923-50602 GCA_040386495.1 Pseudomonadota bacterium | reverse complement strand
TCCCCTTGCGCAAAGCGCAGGGGGAGGCTGGGAGGGGGTGCTTTTGCCGGCACAACAGCAACCCCTCCCCAACCCTCCCCTTCGCTTTCAGCGAAAGGGAGGGAGCAAAACACCTGCCCTTCGCCTACGGCGAAAGGAAGGAACCAAACCTCAGATCGTGTAATACATCTGGTATTCCAGCGGATGCGTCGCCGCGCGGAACTTGGTCACTTCCTGCATCTTCAGCGCGATGTAGCCGTCGATGAAGTCGTCGGTGAACACGCCGCCGGTCTTGAGGAACTCGCGATCCTTGTCGAGCGCTTCAAGCGCTTGGTCCAGCGAATGGCAGACGGTGGGGATGTTCTTCTCTTCTTCCGGCGGCAGGTCGTACAGATCCTTGTCGCTCGGCGCGCCCGGGTCGATCTGGTTCTTGATGCCGTCCAGGCCGGCCATCATCAACGCCGCGAACGTGAGGTAACCGGAGTTCATCGGATCGGGGAAACGGATCTCGATGCGGCGCGCCTTCGGGTTGGCGACGTACGGAATGCGGCAGGATGCGGAACGATTGCGCGCCGAATAGGCCAGCATCACCGGCGCTTCGAAGCCCGGGACCAGGCGCTTGTACGAATTGGTCGTCGAGTTGGCGAACGCGTTGATCGCGCGCGCATGTTTGAAGATGCCGCCGATGTACCACAGCGCCATCTGCGACAGGCCGCCGTAGCCGTCGCCGGAGAACAGGTTCACGCCGCCCTTGGCCAGCGACTGGTGCACGTGCATGCCGCTGCCGTTGTCGCCGACGATCGGCTTGGGCATGAAGGTCGCGGTCTTGCCGTTGCGGTGCGCCACGTTCTTGATGATGTACTTCATCGTCAGCAGTTCGTCGGCCTTCTGCACCAGCGTGTTGAACTTGGTGCCGATCTCGCACTGGCCGGCGTTGGCGACTTCGTGGTGGTGCACTTCCACTTCGATGCCGACCGCTTCCAGCTCTTTGCACATTTCGGCGCGGATATCGTGCAGCGAGTCGAGCGGCGCGACCGGGAAGTAGCCGCCCTTCACCATCGGCCGGTACCCGGTGTTGCCGCCTTCGTATTCGCGCGCCGAGTTCCAGTGCGCTTCCTCGGAATCGATGTGGAAGAAGGTGTGGCCCATTTCGTTGGCGAAACGGACGCTGTCGAAGATGAAGAATTCGGGTTCCGGGCCGAAGAAGGCCTGGTCGGCGATGCCGCTGGCCTTGAGATAGGCCTCGGCGCGCTTGGCGACGCCGCGCGGATCGCGCGAGTAGGCCTGCATGGTCGCCGGGTCGAGGATGTCGCAGGTCAGGATCAGGGTCGGATCGGCGGTGAACGGGTCGATGACCGCGGTCGACGCGTCGGGCAGCAGGACCATGTCGGATTCGTTGATGCCTTTCCAGCCGCTGATCGACGAACCGTCGAACATCTTGCCGTCCTCGAACAGCGCGGGTTCGACGATGGATTTCGGGAAGGTGACGTGGTGCTGCACGCCGCGCATGTCGGTGAAGCGCAGGTCCACGAATTCGATCTTGTGGTCCTTGATGAGTTTTTCGACGTGCTCGAGGGACATCTTCGGAAGCTCCGATGGGTATGAAGGATGTGTTCCTCTTTGCAAGGGGCGTGCCAGCTGCGACCGTCGTTCAAGCCATTGATCCATATACGACTCGAGATACGCGTCTCGACTCTTTCGCACTAAAACGGTGCGCTTCAATCGCAATGCCCCATTTTGGCTCAATCGCGATCCCCGGTTCCCGTTACCGTTCGTGGCGAGCGGCATGTCCGGCGGCGTGCCCAGCGGCGGCGGCACGGCCTTGCCCTAAACTTGCGCCACGCCGAACCGCGGCGGTACGGACTCCGCCATGCGCATTCGCTTGTTGACGCTCCTCACGCTGTCCCTGCTGTGCGCGCCTGCGCTGGCACAGAACGCAGGCTACGACACCTGTCTGGTGCTCAGCGGCGGCGGCGCGCGCGGCATGGCGCACATCGGCGTGATCAAGGTGCTGGAGCGCGAGCGCATTCCGGTGGACTGCATCGTCGGCACCAGCATGGGCGCGGTGGTCGGCGGCCTGTACGCCAGCGGCCTGAGCGCGACCGAGATCGAAACCCAACTGCGCGCGCTGGACTGGAACACGATGTTCGTCGACCGCGTCGACCGTCGCGCCTACACCCAGCGGCGCAAGGCCGAAGACCGCAGCTTCCTGGCGAAGGGCGGCTTCGGCCTGCGCAACGGCAAGCTGGGCGTGGCGCCCTCGCTGTTCGAAGGCCAGCGGCTGGCGGTGGCGCTGCGTTCCGCGCTGCTGCCGGCCGCGAATATTCCGCGCTTCGACGACCTGCCCATTCCTTTCCGCGCGATCGGCACCGATCTGGAAACCGGCGACGCAGTGGAGATGGATCGCGGCGACCTGGTCAACGCGGTGCGCGCCAGCATGGCGGTGCCGGGCGCGTTCGCGCCGGTGAGCTACGGCGAGCGTTCGCTGATCGACGGCGGCGTGTCGCTGAATCTGCCGGTGGAGATCGCGCAGGGCTGGGGCGCGCGGCGGATCATCGCGGTGGACATCGCCGCACCGCTGAAGAAGCGCGAGGAACTGCTCGATCCCTTCAGCATCACCGACCAGATGGTCACCGCGCTGATGCTCAAGGAAACCAGGCGCCAGCGCGAGCGCCTGGGCGCGGACGACGTGCTGATCATTCCCGAACTGGGCGATGTGGGATCGGCCGATTTCACCCTGGCGCTCGACCAGGGCGTGCTGCTGGGCGAACGCGCGACGATGGCCGCGCTGCCGCGACTGCAGTCGCTGCGGGTCGCGCCCGATGCGTACGCCGCATGGCGCGCGGCGCGGGTCGCGAAGCTCAAGCCGATCGGCGCCATCGACCGCATCGAACTGGTGAACACCTCGACCATGGACGACGATGCGCTGCGCACGTTCCTCCGCAGCGAGCCGGGAGATGCGATCGATGCGAAGAAGATCGAGGACGATCTGGGCCAGCTCTACGGCCTCGGAGAATTTTCGCGCGCCTACTACACCGTGACCGCCGACGAGGCCGACAAGACCGTACTGACCTATGTCGCGCGCAGCCGGCGCTGGGAGGAAGACGGCACGCTGAAGTTCGGCATCTTCATGCAGGACGATTTCGAGGGCGGCGGCGAATATCTGCTCGGCGCGCGCTACGGCAAGCGCGAGCTCAACCGTTTCGGCGGCGATCTGCTGCTGGAAGCGCGGCTCGGCGACAGCAATCGCGCGTTCGCCGAATGGCACCAGCCGCTGCATCTGCAGCGCAGCCTGTTCGTGCGACCGGCGCTGGAATGGGTCGGCGAGAACGAATCGCTGATCGACGACGACAACCTCAGCGGCGATTACCGCTACAGCCGCTGGGATGCGCGCGCTGCGCTGGGCGCGAGTTTCGGGCGCTGGGGCGAGGTGTCGGCCGCGCCGTTCCTGCGCCGCAATCATTTCGATCTGCGCAGCGATTCGCTGTCCACCGGCATTCCGCGCACCAGTACCAGCGCCGGCATCGATCTGGCGCTCACCCTCGATACCCAGGACGACGCCGAATTCCCGGGCCAGGGCTGGTATCTGCAGGCGCGGCACACGCGCTATCTGTCGATGCTGGATGCCGACACCGAAGGGTTCACCAGCCGTGCGAAGGCGTCGTACGCGTTCACCGCGCTGGGTGGACGCTGGCAGGCGGGCGCGGAGGCGCAGGTGCACAAGGGCAACGCCTACGAAGACGTGGCGATGCTGGGCGGCGCGCTGCGGCTGTCGGGCTACGGTATCGACCGCCTGCGCGGCACCGGCTCGGCGCTGGGCGTGCTGCAGTTCAGCTATCCGCTGGCGCAGTTGATGGAATATCCGGTGTTCTTCGGCGGTTCGCTGGAAGCCGGCCAGGTGTGGCGCCGCGGCGAGACGTGGCGCTTCGACCGCACCATTTTCGGCGGCAGCGTGTACACCGCCTTGGATACGCCGATAGGCCCGATCTATTTCGGTCTGGGACTGGCCGAAGAGGGCGAAGAGGCGGTGTTTCTGCGTCTCGGCCAGCCGTACTGAGCGCTGCATCGGATCCGCTGCCTGGCGCACGCTTTGCGGTCGTGGGCCGATGCTAACCTGCGCCGGCCAAGCGAAGGATCGCAGGCGCCGCAGGTTTCGCGGCAGCGCGGGGATCCATCGCGGGCCGGTTCGCGCCCCCGCACGGACCGTATCCCCCGACAAGGAGTTCTTCATGCGCAGGATCCATGCACCCCGTAGTTTCCGTCGCACCGCCGCGCTTGGTCTGGCATTCGCGATGACCACCGCGCTCGCAGCCCCCGTGCTCATAGCCCCCGCGCTCGCGGCCGACGACCCGGGCCTTCCGGTTTCCGCAGCGATGCGTCAGGCGCTGCAGCGCGATCTCGGCCTGTCCGCGGGCGCCATTCCCCGCTATCTGGAGACCGAACGCATGGCGGCGCGCCAGCAGGGCGAAGCGCGACGCAAGCTGGGCGCGAGCTATGCAGGCAGCTGGCTGGAACGCGATGCGAGCGGCGAATTCAAGCTGGTGATCGCCACCACCCAGCAGAACCGCGCCGCCGCGGCGCGTGCGCTCGGCGCCGACGTCCGCGTGGTGCGCCACAGCCTCCACACGCTGGATGCCGCGAAGGCGAAGCTCGACCGGCAGCGCGGCAAAACAGCCCGCAATGTCGCGGTGCATTCCTGGTTCGTGGATCCGCGCGACAACGCCTTGGTGGTGACCACCGATCCGGGCGCCGAAACGACCGGCAAGGCGCTGGTCGCCGCCAGCGGCGTGAATCCGGCGCTGGTGCGTTACGTCGCCTCGCCGCAGCGTCCGCAGCCGGTGTACGACATCCGCGGCGGCGATCGCTACAACATTCCGAACAGCTGGTGCTCGATCGGCTTCCCGGTCACCCAGGGCGCGAACACCGGCTTCGTCACCGCCGGTCATTGCGGCACCGCCGGCACCGCGGTCAACGGCAACAACGGCGTGGCCATCGGCAATTTCGCCGGCTCGGTCTTCCCGGGCAGCGACTACGCATGGGTGGCCAACACCAGCCCGTCGTGGTCGATCCAACCGGTGGTCAACAACTACAGCGGCGGCACGCTGAGCGTGGTCGGCGGGTTCGAAACGCCGGTCGGCGCCGCGATCTGCCGCTCCGGCGCGCGCACCGGCTATCGCTGCGGCACGGTCACCGCCAAGAACGTCACCGTGAATTACAGCGCCGGGCCGACCTACAACATGGTCCGCTCCAGCGCCTGCGTGGGCGGCGGCGATTCCGGCGGTTCGTTCATCACCCCCGGCGGCGAAGCGCAGGGCGTCACCTCCGGTGGACAGCTCAATCCGCAGACCAACGAGAACTGCTCGCTGGCCGCACCGGTCACGTTCCACCAGCCGCTGCAGCCGATCCTCAACGCCTACGGCCTGACCCTGCAGACGGTGCAGACCTGCGGCCGCATGAACCCCGGACGCGTGCTGGCCAACGGCGGTTCGGTCACCTCGTGCGACGGCCGCTTCACCCTCGTCATCCAGGGCGACGGCCATCTGGTGCTGTATCAGGCCGGCATCGGCCCCATCTGGTACAACAGCGTCTTCGGCAGCGGCCATACCCTGCACATGCAGACCGACGGCCATCTGGTGGTCTACAACGGCGCCGGCCAGCCGGTCTGGTACACCGGGACCAGCGGCAACAACGGCGCGGCGCTGTTCGTGCAGAACGACGGCAACGTGGTGATCTACAACCATTTGAGCCAGCCGATCTGGTACACCGGCACCGGCGGGCGCTGAATCCGCATCCACCGAGACCCCGCATCGCGCAGTACATACGATACCCCCGGCTTTCCGGGGGTATCGTCGTTTGGATGCCGGCCGTTCGCGACCTGCGCGACGTTCTGGCGCACGGCTTCACCGTTACACTCCCGTTTTTCTTCACGAACGTCCGCATGACCGACCTGTTCGCCGCCCTGTTGCTCGGCATCATCGAAGGCATCACCGAATTCCTGCCGATCTCCAGCACCGGCCATCTGTTGATCGCCGAGCGCTGGCTGGGCCATCGCAGCGATCTGTTCAACGTCGCGATCCAGGCCGGCGCGATCCTCGCGGTGGTCGCGATCTACCGGCAGCGGTTGTGGATTCTGGTGGTCGGTTTCCGGCAGAGCGAGAACTTCGATTACGCGCTCAAGCTCGGCGTCGCGTTCGGCGTGACCGCGGTCGGCGGGCTGACGATGAAAAAGCTCGGCTGGGAACTGCCCGATGAAGTGCGGCCCATCGCATGGGCGCTGATCATCGGCGGCGTCTGGATGCTGCTGGCCGAACACTACGCGGCCAAGCGCGCGGCCGCGCTCGGCGAGCGCACGTCGATCAGCTGGACGGTCGCGATCCTGGTCGGCATCGCCCAGGTCGTAGCCGGCGTGTTTCCCGGCACTTCGCGTTCGGGCGCGACCATCTTCGTCGCCCTGCTCGCCGGCACTACCAGCCGCGTGGCCGCCACCGAATTCGCGTTCCTGGTCGGCATCCCGACGATGTTCGCCGCCACCGCCTACGAACTGCTGGACGTGTACAAGGACGGCGGCGCCGCCAACGAAGACTGGACCGCGCTGGCGGTCGCGTTCGTGGCCTCGGCCATCACCGCGTTCGTCGCGGTGAAATGGCTGCTGGTCTACATCCAGAGCCACCGCTTCACCGCGTTCGCGGTCTACCGCTTCGTACTCGGCGCGGCACTATTGATGCTGATCCCGACCGGCGAATGAGCACGACCGGATGACCACGACGCCGCCCGACGCTGACGCACCCCGCGGCTCCTGGCTGCGCGACATCGCGCCGTCGTCGGTCGCGGCCGGTTTCGTCACCGTGCTGGTCGGCTTCACCAGTTCGGCGGTGATCGTCTTCCAGGCCGCGCAGGCGCTGGGCGCGTCGGAAGCCGAAATCGCATCGTGGCTGTGGGCGCTGGGCATCGGCATGGGCGTCACCTGCATCGGCCTGTCGCTGCGCTGGCGCATCCCCATCGTCACCGCGTGGTCCACGCCCGGCGCGGCGATGCTGATCGCCACCAATGCCGGCGTGCCGTTGTCCGATGCCATCGGCGCCTTCGTGCTGGTCGCGCTGCTGACCGCGCTGGCCGGCTTCAGCGGCGTGTTCGAGCGCGGCATGCGCCGCGTACCGCTGTCGCTGGCCTCCGGCCTGCTCGCCGGCGTGCTGCTGCGCTTCGGCATGGACGTGTTCGTATCGATGCGCACGCAGATGGCGATGACCCTGGCGATGTTCGTGGTGTATCTGTGCGGCCGGCGCTGGTTCCCGCGCTACGCGGTGCTGACCACGCTGCTGCTGGGCATGGCTATCGCCGGCGCATCGGGATTGCTGCATCTGGGCGATGTCGAACTGCGCGTCGCGCAGCCGATATTCACGATGCCGTCGCTGTCGCTGGCGGCGGTGTTCGGTATCGCGCTGCCGCTGTTCGTGGTGACGATGGCCTCGCAGAACATCCCCGGCATCGCGGTGCTGCGCGCGTCGGGCTACGAACCGCCGGTGTCGCGGACCATCGGCTGGGTGGGTACGACCAACGTCCTGCTCGCACCCTTCGGCGCCTATTCGCTGTGCATGGCGGCGATTACGGCCGCAATCTGCAGCGGCCGCGAGGCGCATCCTGACCCGTCGAAGCGCTATGTGGCGGCGGTGTTCGCCGGCATCTTCTATCTGTTCACCGGCGTGTTCGGCGCCACCGTCGCCGCGCTGTTCGCGGCGTTCCCGAAGGAACTGGTAATGGCGGTAGCCGGGCTGGCGCTGTTCGGCACCATCGGCAACAGCCTGTCCGCCGCGCTGCGCGAGGACCGCGACCGCGAGGCCGCGCTGATCACCTTCCTGGTGACCGCATCGGGGTTCAGCCTCGCCGGCATCGGCTCGGCGTTCTGGGGACTGATCGCCGGCGGCATCGCCCTGCTGCTGCGGCCGCGCGCGCACTGACGCCATCCCGCCGCCTGCACTGCCACTGACCGCCCTCACACCGGACGCCCGACCGACTGGCGCATGCGGTGTATCGTTCGGGCCGTCGCTCCATCGTCCGCACGGACCCCGTCCCGCACCCCCGCTCGTTCATGGAAGTTCTTTCGCGGAGCCCGCCTTATGACCCGTCCCCTCCCGTCCCTGTTGCTGTCGTCCCTGATGCTGTCGCTGGCCATGACCGGCTGCGCGCAATCCCCCGCCAACGCCAACGCCGATCCCGCGGCCGTCGCGCCCGCACCGTCGTCTTCCTCGCCATCGCAGGCCGCCAATCCCATGAATGCCACCCTCGGCGGTTACCACTGGCGCCTGCAGGACGCCACCGGCCCCCGCGGCCAACGCCTCACTGCGCTGCTGGCGCGACCGGAGCTGCCGCTGCAATTCGATTTCGTCGACGGGCGCCTCCGCGTGGTCAACGCCTGCAACAGCATCGGCGGCGAGGCGAGCATCGACGGCGATATCGTCCGCATCGGCGCGCTGCGCGCGACCAAGATGGCCTGTATGGACGCGGCGGTGATGGCGCTGGACGATGAGATCGGCAAACGCCTGCAGGGCAATGCACGCATCCGTCTGCTCGAAAGCGACCCGCCGCAGCTGGTGTGGACCGCCGCCAACGGCGATGTGCTGCGTTTCGTCGGCGCGCCCACGCCGGAAACCCGCTATGGCAGCCCCGGCACCACGGTCTTCATGGAAGTCGCCGCACGTACCAAGCCGTGCAAACACCCGATGATGCCGAACCCGCAAACCTGTCTCGAAGTGCGCGAGGTCCAGTTCGCGGAAGGCCTGCGCGTCGGCGAACCCGGCGCATGGCAGCTGTTCCACGGCAGCATCGATGGCTACACCCACGAGGACGGCATCCGCACCGTGCTGCGGGTCAAGCGTTTCGACATCGCCGATCCGCCGATGGATGCGCCTTCGGTCGGCTACGTCCTCGACACGATCATCGAATCCGAAATGACCGGCCCGTGATGCCGCGTCGCTTCGCCGTTACCGTCGCCACGTACCTTCACCATGTTCCACCGCCCCGCTCCAGGAGACGCCCCATGTCTGTCCGCAACGCCATGATCGCCGCCGCACTGCTGCTTTCCACCACCGCCTGCGCATCCGCGAACGGCACCGGCGATTCGCCCGCCGATGCCGCCGCAGGTGCCGCCGCCGAGGCAACGGGCAACGCCGCCGCCACGGGCGCCGAACGCGAGCGTACCGCCGCCTTCAACCGCGACGAACTGGTCAATACCGGCGGCTGGACGCTGCAGTCGGCCACCGCCGCGGACGGCGCCGGCATCGCCGAAGTCCGCGTCGCGGGCGCCGAATTCGACATGACATTCTCGGGCAACGGCGTCAGCGCGCAGGGCGGCTGCAATCAACTGAGCGGCACCTACACCGCCTCGGGCAAGCGCCTGGAGATGACGCTCAACATCGCCACCCGCATGTCCTGCAGCGACGACAAGAACCTCGCCGACCGCCGTTTCAGCGAACTGATGAGCCAATCGTTCAAGGTCGAACTGCTGCAGCCGCAGCCGTACCGCATGCGCCTGACCAGCGACAGCGGCGACGTGCTGGTGTTCCAGGCGAAACCCATCCCGCTTTGAGCCCAAGATCGAATGCCGGCCCGCGGCAGAGCGCTTGCGCAGCGGGCCGGCACGCTCAATACCTGCGCACGACGTAGGTCTTCGGCAGCGAGTCGTGCCAGCCGCGACGCTGCTTGCGGTTCGAGAACAGCACGGAAAGCGGTTCGAACGGAATGAGACGCGCAAAGCTGCGGCCGACGATCTGGCCCCAGCGCGGCCTGCCGCCGTCCTCGGTCACCACCCGCGTGCCGGTGATGAGCTTGCCCACCGTGAAACCGAAGAAGCCTTCCATCGCGATGTAATACGTCAACATCACGCCCAGACCGATGCCGTAGTCGCGGACACGACTCGGCTCCTCCAATAGCCCCTCCAGCGCCGCCAGCATCGATTCGGCACCCTGTCCGTAATGAGATGCCACGTACAGCGCCCATCCCACCAGCTCCAACAGGGTGAAACAGAAATAGTCGATGAGCAGCGTAAAGAACCGGCGCCAACGCCCGGCGGGCTCGATTTCCAGCAATTCCTGAGGCAGGGCGTCCGCGATTTGCGCGGCTGGCGCGTGATACGGATTATGTTCGTCCATGCTCCACCCCCTGTTCGATCTCGCTGTCTGCGTCGAATCGCATGGACAGCGCTCAGCCCTTCACTGCGACATTCAGCGAATACGTGCCGTAGAGCGCGGTTTCCGCCAGCACGTGCCCGTGCATGGCGCGGAACGCATCGGCAGCCGCGAAGGTCGCCGGCAGTGGGAGGCGTTCGACATCCAGCGCGAACAGGCGGAAGAAATAGCGATGCAGACGCAGATCGTGGCCCGGCGGGTACGGGCCGTCGTAGCCGAGGTAGTCGCCGCACATCTGCGCGTCGCCCGCGAACCAGCCGGTGTAATCGTTCAACCCGTGACGCGCACCGACAGGGCCGCCCGGCGCCGACTTGCCGCGCGCGCTGACGCCGTCGCTGCAGCTGCCGGCCGCGATCTCATGCACATCGGCGGGAATATCGACGAGCACCCAATGCACGAAATCGCCGCGCGGGTGATCGACGGGGATGGCCACTGCGTCGTCGGCGACCAGCGCGCCGTCGGTGGGCGCATCGGTATCGATGCACAGCAGCGCGAAGCTGCGCGTGCCGGCCGGCGCATCGCTCCACCGCAGATGCGGGTTGCGGTTGCCGCCGAATCCTTCCGGCGTGCCCATCGCGAATTCGGCGGGGATGCGGTGGCGGTGTTCGAAACTGTCGCTGAGGATGCGCATGGGGAACTCCTGAATTGAGCAGGCCTGAGTCGAGCGGCCCGAGTTGAACCGACTCGTGAAGATAGATCGCTTTGGATGAATTGTCAGGCGGCGTTGCCGGCGACGGCGACCCAGAACAGCAGTCCGCCCATGATGAGCGACGAGACACCGATCAAAGGCAGGAATCGCAAGGCTCTGGGCACAGCGGACTGCGTAAAGCGATGATGAAGGCGCCATGGCATCAGGGCCATGAAGGCGGTAGAGACAACGAGGATCCAGCCGAACGCCGCGAGCGCCGTGGAATACGCCGAATTACGCGCTACAAGGAGCATGGCGGCGCCCGCAAGGAGTCGTGCGACCAGCTCCGTGTAGTGCTTGAGGGATGTGTCCGCGAAACCCAGGAGGAACGCGCGTGCGCTTTTCGGACGAAACAGCGCGATTGCGCCGAGCGCCATGAAGTAGATGGCGACAGCCGCCACGATTATTCTTGCAACGACGAGAAGCATTGAAGTTCCTTTGGATGTCGCTGACGGCTGTGTAAAGCCGCTTCGCAGGGGAGCGGCATACACGCGCGTCGGGATGGGTTGAGCGTAGCGATATCCATCAAGACACAATTGTAGAACTTGCCGCGCCGCATCAGTTGCGCCGCTCAGCCCCTCCCGTTGCGCGCAGCGCGGGGGGAGGTTGGGAGGGGGGCGGGCCGCCACGATCAATCAGTAAGCAGGTTTAGCCGCCAGATAGGATGGGTTGAGCGTAGCGATACCTATCAAAGAAGCAACTGCAGAGCTTCCGCGCTGCGCGCGGGTAACTTTCTTTGTCGCAAAGAAAGTCACCAAAGAAAACTCTCAGTGACGAAGCGAATCTGCCATCGGATGCTTGGCCGGGATTTTTCGATGCGGCATCCTGCCGCGTCGAAAAACGGCGCACATCGTGTGCGCCGCCCTTCGGGTCTATGATCATGCGTTGATCCATCGACTCGGAATGATCGCGTGGACGAAATCCATGAGACAGGATTCGCAACATCGTAGGGTGTATATGGACTCCTCCCGATTGCCAACCGCTTTTTTGATCCTGGTTGAGATTGCGAACGTATATCCGGCCTGTTTGTGAAGCATTTTTAGCTTCTGGCCATGATGGAGCAGTCGCACGCGGGCGCCTCATTGGGCTATCGGCCTCGAAGGCCGCCACCCTACTCAGGCTCTTCCCGCGTTGGTCTTACCAGAGATCTTCATCGTCGGTCAGCAAACTCGTTGAAGGGGTGTTTCACGCAGCGCGGTAGCGCTGCTCTCGGGTCAGGATCGCCCAGGCGATCCTGACGGTCTTGTTGGCCTGGGCCACGGTGGCGATGTTGCGGTGCCGCCGGGTGGCCACATTCATCAGCCATCGGCTGCGGTCGTCGGGCTTGTTGGTGGCGGTGCGCAGCACGCTGCGTGCGCCGTGAACCAATAGACCGCGCAGGTAGCTGTCGCCGCGTTTATGGATACCGAGCAGCCTGTGCTTGCCGCCGCTGGAGTGTTGTCGTGGCACCAGCCCCAGGAACGCAGCCATCTGCCGGCCGTTGCGGAACTGCCGGGCATCGCCGACGGTAGCGATCAGAGCGCTGGCGGTGAGCGGGCCGACGCCGGGGATCTCCAGCAATCGCCGCGCTTCGGGGTTCGCACGCACCTGACGCTCGATCAGCCGTGTCAGTGCTTCGATCCGGGCCTCCAGCGTGCGCAGATCGTCGTAGAGCGCATCGAGCAGCTGACGGAAGTCGAAGCTCAATCCGTTGTCGGCATCTTCGAGCAGTTCGGGAATGGCTTTGCGCAGCGCCGCCGGACTTTTGGCGATGACGATGCCGTATTCGGCGAGCAGGCCGCGGGTCTGGTTGATGATCGCGGTGCGCTGTTTCATCTTCATCGAGCGGATGCGATGCAGCGCCTGCATGTCCTGCTGCGCGATCGTCTTGACCGTGACGCGGGGAATGCCTGGATGGGCCATGGCCGCGCAGATCGCAGCGGCATCGTTGGCGTCGTTCTTCTGACCGATCACGAAGGGTTTGACGTACTGCGCCGGCAGCAGATGAACCGTGTGTCCGATCGCCTGCAACTGCCGCCCCCAATGATGAGCGCTGGCGCAGGCCTCCATCCCGACCTCGCAGGGCTCCAGATTGCGCAGAAAGGGCAGCAACTGTGCGCGCTTGAGCGCTTTGCGCACCACCGCAGCGCCGCTGCGATCCACCGCATGCACCTGAATGACCGACTTTGCCAAATCCAGCGCGACTCGACTAATCTTCATGGCGGACTCCTCCTGCTGTGTGACTGGTAGTGACAACCTCCAGTCTGGCACCTAGATGCCGGATCAGTGGGAGGAGTCCATTCCATTGGGGTGAGCGAAGCGAACCCCACCATCCCGACACGCAAAATGACGCAAGCATCGAACGGAGCAAGAACAGCACGCAGATACGGCAAGCTTTGCCGGCGGTTTGGGTGGGCATCGCTGCGCTCACCCCACCCTGCGTGCTTCGTAGCCCGGGTAAGCGCATCGCGCGCACCCGGGGCCAAGTAAAGCATCACTCTCCGAAGACCCCGGGTGCGGCCTTCGGCCTTCCCCGGGCTACGTCACTTGAATGGGTTGTTAGGAGCCAGAGCTAAGAGATGCGTGCTCAATAAATGACTTTAAGCTTCTGCTATAAACAGCGGGTCCTTCCGTTGATAAATTGAGATGGTTTGCCAAGTCATAGATTAGCTGGTGAACTTCAGATTCTGATGCACCGTTTATCGCGTGAATTCCAGATAGCGGTGGGCGCAAATCACTTGGACTTATTCCGCCAATCATGATGGGAGCCAAGTGCTTCTTAGTACCCCATCGCGCTCCTAGCTCAAATGTAACGTATATAGATTTTATGCTGTTTGGACTTAGTAATGCGACAAATGCGTCGCAACCAAAAACTTCAGCCCTCAGTTGCTCGTTGGAATCGGCTCCGGCAGAAAGACGATAGCCATCAACGCTTGTACAGCGAATATCCCTAGAAGATAAGCCTAAAGAATTCCTAATTAATCCAACGAGAGATTCTGCAGTTTTTTTGTCGATGCTACTGTGACTTATGAAAATCTTCATTGCACTTAATTCTCTTTCGTCGCTAATCTGTGCTGATTCTAACTGCCCAGCCGGCGGCAGATTTTCTATAATTCGCAGAGCTTCTCCTGCTTGATCATCCGTACTTCTTGCCCAAAGAGGCTGGATATATAGCACTGCAGAATTCGGCTCTGGCGAAGGTCGCCACCTCATTACAAATTTTTGAATTTCTGAAATTATGTATTTCAAATCCTCAATACTTTGGTCGCTCTGAACGCCAGACAAAATCTCAATAGCGTCACCTGCCAAAGGACGCAGCGATGCGAGGTGCTTTGGTTCCGATTCAATTGCTGCTTGCATTGATCTAACTACTGTTTTGAGCCGACTCCAAGACATATTTTTCCCCTGAATTGCTGACAGTAATTGACTGGCGCCTAACGCTTGGCATCAAAAGAAATTTGGGTACTACTCCCCCGGATACCCCAACCTCTGCGCCACATCAGAAAGCAACGCAAACGGCTCGGCCAATGCCTTCGAATACTCACGCCAATGGCCGAACGGAAAACGCTGGGTCCCGAGCGCGGACACAGGCGGAACGCGGATTTCTTCCAGACCCAGGCCGCCGCCGATTTCCGCGGCGAAGGCTTCGACATCGGCCAAGGCATGGTCGGTGCGGACGAGTTTGTGCGGCTGCAGGTTGTTCTGGTGCAGCGCGACCACGTGCTGCAGCTGGCGGGCGATCCACAGCGCGGCGTCGGTCGGCGTGGCGATGCCGAACGGCATCGGGCTGCCGAAGGCGATCCATTCCAGCAGCATGTCGCGGGGATCGCGCAGCGGGATCATCACGATCGCTTCGGGCTGCAGCGGGCGCAGCATCTTCAGCAGCGCGTTGTCCCAGTACGGCAGCCAGTCGATGATGATGCCGTCGTTCACGCCGCGCGAAGGCAGCGCGGCGCGCCATTCGGCGAGCAGGCGTTCGGGCGTGAGCGAGCCGTCGTTGAGCGCGGCGATGGTGTCGGGATTCTGCAGCGGATCCTGCGGCGGACGCGGCGAGAAGCGGTCGCCGCGCAGCGGGTAGCCGGCGTGGGCGATCACTGCGGCGACCTTCTCGACGCCCGAGCCCGGCACGCCCCAGAGATAGGCGACCGGCGGGGTGCCGGGCAGCGGCGTCGCCGCTTCCGGCCACGGGCCGCCGGCATGGCCGGGAACGGTCAGCGGCCAGCGCAGTGAGGCTTCGGCGTTGTTGACCGCGTGCCAGGTCATCGCGGCCTCGCCGTAACGGCCGGCGCGGTCCTGGGCGTAGCCCAACCACAGCATCAGGCCGCGCTTGGCGACGTCGTCGACCGCCTTGGAAATGAGCCCCTGCACATGCACGACCGCCGCCTCCGGCTGGTCGCGGATCATGCGGTCGAGCAGGCGCATTTCGGCGCTGCTGCGGCCGGGTTCCAGTTCGACGATCCGCTGCGCGAGCGCGTCGACCGCTTCGGCGTCGCCGCGGGCTTCGTGCAGATGCATCGCGGCGTCCAGCGCGTCGGTGTTGTCCGGCATCGCCGCGAGCCAACGGTCCATCACCGCCTTCGCGTCGTCGCTGCCCTCGGCTTCGAACGCCGCACGCAATTGCCACAGCGACGTCGCCTCGGGATGCTGCGCCAATGACGTTTCCAGGGTGGTGCGGGCATCGGCGAAATCGCCGGTGCGGCGCCAGATGTCGGCGAGGATCGCCCATGCGCGCGGGTCGCGCGGCTCTTCGGCCACCGATTCGCGCAGCAGCGCGAGCGCCTGTTCGTGGCGGCCCAGCGTCAGTTCGAGTTCCGCGGTCATGCGCTTCAGCGCCGGGGTCGCGGTCTCGTGGTTGTCCAGCAGCGGCTGCAGCACGTCGCGCGCTTCGTCGGGGCGCTGCTGCTGCAGCAACACATCGGCGAGCAGGCCGCGCAGGCCGCGCATCTCCGGCGAAAGCTCGATGATCTTCGCGAACGCCTGCTCGGCGAACGCGAACTGCTGCTGGCTGAGATGCGCGAAGCCCAGCGCGTAAAGCACCTGCAGGTCGTCCGGCATGCGCTCGGCGGCGCGGGTCAGCAGCACCTGCGCGCGCACGCCGTCGCCGCGGCGCAGCGCGACCATGCCTTCGAGCGTCTTGACCCAGGGGTGATCGGGCTGCAGGCGCGCGGCGGAACGCTGCAGGCGCTCGGCCTCGTCGATGGCGCCGCGACCCACCGCCATCTGTCCCTGCAGGATGTAGGCGTCGAACTGGTTCGGGTTGAGATCGATGGTGCGGGTCAGCGCGGCCTGGGCCTCGTCGAGCTTGTGTTCCTTCAGCAGGAAACCGGCGCGCTGGAAGTGCAGTTCGGCGTCTTCCGGGGCCAGCAGCACGGCGCGGCCGATCGCGTGCTGGGCGGCGGCGATGTCGCCGTTGGCGCGCTCGGCGTGGGCCAGCAGCGCATGGGCATGGGCATCGTGCGGGGCGCCGGCCACGGCCACGCGGGCCAGCGACAGGGCTTCGGCGTTGGCGCCGCGCCGCAGGGCGGCGAGAATTCGTTCTTGCATGGGAATGTTCTGGGACTGCGGGGCCTGGGCCCGGAACCGTCGATTGTACCGTCCGGGGCCGCGGCGCCGGGCACGGCTCAGGCAGGGGATAGCGCGTCCACCGCCGCCGACAGCCGCGCCGCGACCCAGCGCTCGGCGTAGCCGTCGAGACGGTTGGTTTCCAGGAAGCCGCAGTGCCCGCCCCATTGGGCTATTTCGATCTTCGCGATGTCCGGCAGGCGCAGGGCGTGGAATTCGGCGACCGGAATCACCGGATCGTCCGTCGAGGTCAGAATGTCCGCCGGCACGTCCAGCGCGGCCAGTCGGTCGCCGGCGATCGTATAACCGTTGAAGTAGTCGTCCAGGGTGTCGAAATCGGTGTGCCGCTCGACCATCCAGCGGGTCAGGTCGCGCATGCCTAGCTTCAGCACGCTGTCGTCGAAATCGTAGAACTGCGGGAAGTTGTCGCGCTTGCGGCGCAGCGACGCGCGCCAGCTCTGTTCGAAATAGCGGATGTAGACCGGCAGCGCCTCTTCCATCCGGGTCATGGTCAGGCCGGGATCCAGCAGCGGGCACACCGCCGCCGCATGCGCCAGCGGCAGCCCGGCGGCGCGCGCGCGCATCGCCACCCGCAGCGCGAAATTGCCGCCCAGCGAATAACCGGCGACCACCATCGGCCGCGGCGAACCATCCAGGAACGAGCCGTCCAGGAACCGATTGGCGACATCGGTCGCGGCGTGCATCACTTCGTCGATGCGGTTGGAGTGGAACAGCGCCTGATTGAGGTGATGGGTGTCGCCGTGGTCGCGGAAATTCAGCCGGAACACCTCGAACCCCGCGCCCAGCAGATGCGCCGCGGTCAGCCGCATGTAGCTGGATTCGGCGCTGCCTTCCCAACCGTGCAGCAGCAGCGCCAGCCCGCGCGGCGCGGCGCCCGGCAAGCGGCTGTGCACGCCCTCCAGGCGCACGCCGTCGCCGCCGTCGACGATGTACGGCTTGCTCACCGCACCGCTGCGCCGCAGCAGCACCGCGCCGCGCGCGCGACGCAGCGGACTGGTCGCGAACAGCGACTGCAGATGTGGGCTGCGCAGCCAGCGTGGCGGGTTGTAGGGGGAGGAGGAGATCATTTGCTGGACATCATGGGCGCATTCAGCATACGTCGACACGGAGGCGTTCAAAAATACTCGACCGCTTTCGCACGCGCCTCGCGCAGGGTTCGTTCGAGGCAGAGGCGATCCCGGCCTTCCGGCGTTACGGCGATCCGGTTTTCCAGCGCACGGATACCGCCGCGATTCCACATCTGCCGCGACGCATCGACGCGCTCTACCTGATACCAGAACCAGGATTCTTCATCGTGGACAACAGATTCCACGCCATCCGCGGACAAGTGCGCGCACATCAAGCGTGTTCTGTCGATCGCATTTCCTCGGCTCGATTGATCGTGTGCGCATCCAGCGGCAATCATCGGAATCGACAGCGCGAGCATCGCGCGTGCGAACGGGCGACGACGAACAGCGGTCACTCCCCCATCGCCTCCACGATCCGCGTCCTGGCGGTGTCGGCGAGTCGCCTGCGGCCTTCGGCGTCGCCGGGAAGGATCGGTTCGAGGAAGACCACTTCCGCATTGCAGCCCGGTTCGCCGAGCAGGCGCAGCACGTTGGCGGCGAAACTTTCGGTCGGGCCGAACGCGACCACGGTCTGACGCGAGGCGCCGTTGCCGTAGCGCAGCGCCACCGGCTGCACCGGCACTTCGGCTTCCACCGCGGCCAGGAAGATGCGCGCGTGGAACGGGCCGATGGCGTCGCCGCCGCGGGTACGGCCTTCCGGGAATACGCCTATGGCGCGGCCTTCGCGCAGCCGCGCCAGCATTTCGTGCAGCACGCCGCCGAGGGATTCCTGGCTGCCGCGCTGGTGATAGATGGTTTCGCCCATGGTCGCGAGCCAGCCGACCACCGGCCAGCCGGCGATTTCGCGCTTGGCGACGAAACCCATCATCCGGTAGCTGTGCAGGGCGGTGATATCGATCCAGCTGACGTGGTTGGCGACGAACATCACCGCGCCGGGCAGCGGCGTGCCGATGCGGCGCATGCGGAAGCCGAAGACCCGCATCAATCCGCCCTGCCACCAGCGGACCATGCGGTGGCCGAGGCGATCGCCGCCGACGCTGCCGTCATCAATACGGATGCCGCCGAACGGTGGCGACATCAGGATCAAGGTGATCGGCAGATGCACCAGCGCATGCCAGGCCAGCATCGGCGTACGCACGAGGTAACGCAGCAGTCTGGCGGCGCGCGCAGCGGCGGGGGCATCGGTCATGGCGCCACCATACCGAAGCGGATTAGAGCTTTGAACCATGTCGGATGCGGGGCCGTACGCGAGGAATCGGGGCGCGGAGATCAGGCGCGCTGCGCGATCACGGCGAGGGTCAGCCGCGAGACGCAGATCAGGCGACCGAAGTCGTCTTCGATGCGGATTTCCCAGACCTGCGTGCGGCTGCCGACGTGCAGCGGCCGTGCGGTGCCGGTGACCTGGCCTTCGCGGATGCCGTTGACGTGGTTGGCGTTGATCTCGATGCCCACGCACAGATGGTCGGGGGCGCAGCACAGCATGCCGGCGCTGCTGCCCAGGGTCTCCGCCAGCAGCACCGAGGCGCCGCCGTGCAGCAGGCCGTACGGTTGGCGGGTGCGGGCATCCACCGGCATGGTGGCACGCAGGTAATCGGGACCGATCTCGGTGAACACGATCCCCAACGGCGCCATGGCGGTGTCGGTGGACATCGCGTTGAGCTGTTCGAGACTGGTGCTGCGGCGGAAGGGGCTGGAAGCGGGGGGTGCGGACGTGCTCATGGCATCAGGATAACCGAGCCTGCCGGCAGCGGCCCGGCCGCAGGCGCATGGGAGAGAGGTCATGCGCTGCGGTCGGGACGCATCGAAGCGGTTCGGGGCTGACGCGGCCGCGTCGTGAGGCCGGGCAATGCCGCGGGGCAATGCCGTCGGGCCATGTCGCTGGACTCAGCGGCAGCGGAAGCGGGTCTGGCCCCAGTCGCTGGTGTAGCGCTTGTCCTGGGCATAGCCGCTACTGGCGCCGTAGCCGATGCCGAAATCGCGTTCGCGATAACGGGCGGAAGAAGGGTTCGACTCGACCTGCGACAGCACGGCGACCGGCGTGCGCGGGGCGAGTGAGGCGTGGGTCTGCGAGGTGTTCATGTTGGTCCTGAGAGGTTGGTGCGGGGGATGACTTGCGGGTGTTGCGTGGCGGATGCGGATCTGGACACTGGCGGAACGCGAGCGGGCGACCGGATGGATCAGGCGCAGCGGAAGCGGATCTGGCCCCAGTCGGTGGTGTAGCGCTTGTCCGCGGCGTAACCGCTGCTCTTGCCATAGCCGACGCCGAAGCTGCGCGCGCCATAGGTGCGGCGGGTCTTGCTGGCGATGGAGACGACGTTGTTGGTGGTGTCGGTCGAGGTGCGGGTGGTGGTGGTGTTCGAGACGTTCATGGCGGGTTCCGTGTGTGTTTGTGTTTCGGTGTGTTGGTAATCTACAACACCTCCCTACCAAAACAGACATGCCGGAAGTCACCCCACTCTCGTCATGGGGCCAAGCCATTGTTTTTATTGTTTTTCGACATTTGCCGAGCCGACGAACGGTCGCAATGAAGCCGCCTGAAGCGCGGCTGAGACAGGTTCTGGAGGAAGGATTGCGCAGATTCAGGCCAGATCCGGCATGCATCGAGCGGCGTTTGCCGATCTGCGGAGCGATCGGACAGGCTGCGATGGCGGGCTTGACCCGCCCTGCTACAGAATCGGGGCCAATCCCGCGCCGAACGCGGTGAAGATCCGCGTCAGCGGCCGGATCACCGGCGCCACTTCCGGGAAATCGCCCACCGGCTCGTAGCAGCGCCGGAATTCGGGATCGCGCGGCGAAATCGGCTCCGGGCAGTCCGGGCCCGGCTTGAATTCGTAGCTGGTGGCGTAGCGCACCGGCCAGAAATCGAAAAACGGCAGCAATTCGGACATTTTCGACAGCGAATACTCCAGCCCCGAAAACACCGGCGGCTTGTCGCGGCGCGCGATCATCCATGCGTTGGCCGGCAGCATGTCGCGCTCGATGCTGGCGGCCAGCGCGCGCGCGAACGCCGGGTCTTCGATCACCACCACCGACTCGGTGTTGTAGGTGTCGCCGCGCGGGTCGAAGTTATGGGTGCCGATCACGCCGACGCGCTCGTCGATCACCAGCGATTTCGCATGCAGCCCGAAACGCACGCCGCCGCGCTTGAGCGGCACCTGCTCGTTGGCGCCGCGCTTGGAGTAGCGCAGCGCGGAGTATTCGCGCGCCAGCGGCGTGGGTCGGTCGGGGGAGCGGCTGCCGCCGATGTCGGACCCGTCCGAGCCGGAGGCCATGCCGCTCGACGAGCCGGCGCCGGACGATCCTCCAGGCGAGGACCCCAATCCCGACGAACCTGTCAGCGCCGGCCCGGGCGAATCGGCTTCGGCCGGCAACGCACCGAATTGATCCAGCACCACCGGCGTACCGTCGTCCTGCCACGCGATGCCGACGGTGCCGGTGGCTTCCACGTCGATCGGGGCATCCTGCGGAAACGGCTTGAACTCATAGATCTCGAATTTGAAATCGCGCAGATAGCGGCGCTTGTACTTGTAGGACAGCGCGTAGGGAATGAAGGCGTCGGTGGCGGCCAGACTGTTGGTGGACACGATCACCCGCGGCGGGGCATCGCGCAGCTGCAGCTCGCTGAACATGCGCTGCGCCTGCTTGGACAGCACCAGGTAAGGCGTCTGCAGCAGCACCCGATGTTCGGAAGACACGATCAGGTCGCGCAACAGCCGCGACGACACGCCCGACCGCAGTGTCTCGACCTGATGCTTGCGCGGCGAGTCGCCGATGTAGCGCAGCGAATGCACCGGCATCGCCGCATCGACCAGCCGGCTGCGCACCAGCGCGGCGTCGTCGGCGTCGCGGCCCATCGCCTCGATCCGCTGCGGCCGCTGCGGCGCCGGATGCTCCACCGCCGGCACGCCCTGGCGCAGCACGAGGCGGCCGACATCCGTCAGCCGGGTCAAGGGCCGGGTGAGCGGTGCGTTCCAGAACGACTCGAAATGCGCGTCCATGCTGGCGATCGCCGGGCCGGCGACCAGGATGTCGCGGTCGCGGAAGTTGTAGGACGCGTCCCAGTCGTAATAGTCGTTCTGGTAGTTGCGGCCGCCGGTGATGCCCACCAGCCCGTCCACCATCATCAGCTTGTTGTGCATGCGCTGGTTGAGCCTACGCCAGCAGCAGGCGGACGCCAGCGCGTACATCGGATAACTGATCCGCGCCCGGCCCAGCACCGGGTTGTAAAGGCGCATCTCGAAATTCGCGTGCGCGCCGGCCAGCGCCGCCAGGGTGTCGACGCGCCGCAGCGCGGCGAGCTGGTCGACCAGCAGCCGCACCTTCACCCCGCGCCGCGCCGCGATCAGCAGCTCGTCGAGGATCAGATGGCCGGCGTCGTCCTCGTCGAAGATGTAGGTCTGGATATCGATGCTGCGGGTGGCGCCACGGATCAGATCCAGCCGCGCCAGCAGCGCGTCCTGGCCGTAGTCGAGGATCAGCGCGTAATGCTGCGTGCCGGAAGATGCGGGCACGATCCGGGCCGCGTCGACCGTCGCGGGCGCGGCGGGTAGCGGATCGACGACAGGCGGGACCGATTCGGGAGCCGAAGACGCCATCGGCAGTGCAGACGCATCGGCGACCGGCGCAGGTACGGGCATGCCGCCGGCGGCATGCAGGCCCAGTTCGAGCAGCGGCGACGGTCGCGCGCAGTTGTCGGCGCGGCCACAGGTGTTCTCGGTGCTGCGCGCGGCGGCGACCAGCGTGTCCACCTGGCGCTGCTGCGGGGCGGACAGCGAGGCGCAAGCGGCCTGGGCCAGCACCGCCGCAAGCAGGCACAGTGCGCGCAGCGATGTCATCGGTCGCCCTTCATTCGCCGCCCTCGCGCACGCGCAGCCGCAGCACGAAGCGGACGTGATCGGACACCGCCAGGATCCAGCGGTCCACGCCGTAGTCGGTACGGCGCACGCTGCCGCTGGCCAGCACGTCGCAGTCGTACGCCGGCCGCGCGCATTCGCTCTTGAGAATGATGAAAGTCTCGCGCCGCGTGACGTCACGGATGGTCAGCTCGCCGGTGAGCTTGCCGCCGTCCGCGATCAGCGCCGGGGCGTATGGATCGGACACGAATGCCACGTCGGGGAAGCGGTCGGCCTCGAAGAATCCTTCGCCGCGGGTCATGCCGGTGTAGTTCGGGTGGCCGACGATCTCGACCTCGCGCGCGGACATGCGCAGATGGACCCGATAGCGGCCGTCGTCCAGGGTTTCGATGCGACCGCCGAAGCGCGGGAAGCGGCCCTGCAGCCCCTGGCCCCAGCGGGTTTTCAGGGTGAAACCGATCCGGGTATGCGCGGGATCGATATCGGCGGCTTCCGCGGTGGCGCTTCCGACCGCGCCGGCCGCGAGCAACAGAGCGAACAGCGTCGAAGCGGAGATTTCCGCGTAATTCACGGCCACCAGAATGCGGAGAGACTGGCGACGCCGGGCTCCACCGCGGCATCGGTCGGGAAGTCCAGGACCACCACGCTGCCGGGCGGCATGCCGCGATAGTCGCCGGACTGGCCGCTGTGCATCAGCGCGGCGAGGCGCTCCAGGCCCGGGTTGTGGCCCACCAGCATGAGTCGTTCGACGTCGTGATGCTCGTCGACCAGTTCGGCCAGCGCGCCGGCGGTGGCTTCGTAGATGGCGTCGACGAGGCGCTGTTCGACGAAACCGACGCCGTTGCCCAGCACCGCTTCCAGCGTCTCGCGGGTGCGCCGCGCGGGCGAGCACAGCACGCGGTCCGGCACGAGTCCCTGCGCGGACAGCCAGCGCCCGGCGGCCTCCGCCTCGGCCAGACCCTCCGCGGACAGCGCGCGATCGACATCGGCTTGCCCGTCGCTGACGGGTTCGGCATGGGCGTGGCGGAGCAGGATCAGGGTTCGCATGTGCGCTTCAGTCTTCGGCCCGGGAGGATGGGGTGAGCTTAGCGCGAACCGTCGGCAATCGGGACCGTCGAGCTGTCCTGTGGGAGCGACGGAAGTCGCGATGGCGCGCAGAAAGTCTTTCCGTCATCGATCGCGGCTTCCGCCGCTCCCACAAGTTGCCCCCACATCCGTCGCTCCCACAAAAAGCGGATCGCGCGGCGCTCAGCCAGCGACTTCCGGCAACCGCCGCAGCGCATCGCGGAAGAACAGCCGATCCGCGGGCGTGAGTTCGCGCAGGCGTCGGCGCAGGCGCGCGGCGGCTTCGGCGCTGCGCTGCGCATCGCCGTCGTGCGCTTCGTACCACGCGACCTCCAGCAGCACGTTGGCGCGCTGCAGCGCATCCACCTGAACACGGCCGGCATCGACATCGGCCTGCATCGTCGTGGCCAGCCCGCGCCAGCTCGTCCACGCCACGGTCATCTCGATCGGGGCGATCGTCGCGCGGAATTCCTCCGTCGCGATCACCGGCCAGCGGCGGAAGGCATCGGCGCGCGGATGCGGCGCTTCCGGGCCGCCGCCGCGCGCCATGCGCAGCAGATAGATCGTGTTCCAGCAGCCGCCGCCCACGCCGTGGCGGCCGCTCAGCCACGCCGCCAGTCCGATCCACTTCAGCGGATGGCCGTCGTCGCTGGGCACGTCCAGCCCGCAGCGCTGGAACAGCCACAGCGACCAGCCCAGATTGCTGGCGGTGGAGGCCGCGGCGTCGAACAGCTCGGCCTCGTTGGCCAGCGCCAGCGCGGCGCGGTAGTACAGCAGCGCGGTGCGCGCGGCCCCGGTGCGTTCCGCCATTTCGGTGCGCTCGTCCAGCGCCATCGCACGGTGGATCAGCGCCTGCAGGTTGGCGTGCTCGCAGCGCACCCGCGGGTGGTACTGGAACAGGCCGGTCCAGCGCGGATCCTCGGTGGCCTGGCGCAGGATCTGCCGCGCCGCCTGCGGGTCGCGGCCGGCGTAGGCGCACCACGCCTGCACGATCGCCGCCATCGCCCCCAGCCAGGCGTGCTCCGGCGCCTGTTCGTCGTGCCAGTGGCGGTCCAGTTCGGCCAGCACCGCGCGCGCGGCGTCGGCGTTGCCGGCGCGACGCCAGACCATCGCCTGCTGCAGCAGCGCCAGCGCCTGCAGCCACGGGTCCGGCGCCAGGGTCTGCGCGCGGCGGTAGCCGGCCAGGGCGCCGTGGTCGCGATCCATGATCAGCCGCCCGTCCAACATGTCGCGGCGCGCGCCCGCCCAGGCATGCCAGTAGTCCGGGCTGGCGGTGCTGACCGATTCCGGCCCGGCCACGCTCCGCGCCGCGGAGGCCGCGCCCAGCCACGCCACCACCGCGTCGACGCCCGCCGGGGCGTCGTGCAGCGCGATGTCCAGCCGCGCGGCTTCGCCATCGGCCAGCCAGTACGGGCCGCGGTTGCGTCCCGCCAGCGGCAGCAGGTCCGGCGCGCGGCTGCGGTCGGTGCCCCAGCCCACGCGCAGCCCCAGGCGGGCGAAATCGGCATAGGCGCGGCTGATCACCATCCGCAGATTGCGGGTGTTGGCGAACTGTTCGCGCAGTTGGCTCTCGCGCAGCCAGCCCTCGCCGGACTGCGCCGCCAGCCACAGCCGCAGCAGGATCCACAGCGACTGGTGCCGCACCGGCTGCCCCTGCACGCGCGGCGGGGTGCCCAGTTCGATGTCGATGCGGTCCTGCGTCGTGCGGCTGGAGGGCGTGCGGCTCAAAGTCATGCGCTGATATCGGGTGCTGGCGTGGTGGCGCAGTCTGGCATGCCCGAATGCGCGCGGTGACAGCCGTTACGGCCGTGACGCGCGCGACATGGCCATCGCTTGGGACCGCAGTGCACCGCGACCACACTGCGACGCACGCCCTGTCACTGGAGTTGCCCGATGTCGCGATTCATCCGCCTCTTCACAGCGCTCGTCGTACTGGCGATGCTGTCCCCCGTGCTGTCCGCGGCACCGCCGACGAAAGATGCTGCAACGCAGACCGCCGCTGCGCGCTTCGCCGCCTACGGCCAAACCGGCACGTTCCTGCTCAAGCCCGACGGCCAGCGCGAACAGGTAGCGCATGGTGCGGCGTTCGCGGACACGCCGCTGCGCCCGGCATCGACCTTCAAGCCGATGCTCGCGCTGATCGCGCTGGAAACCGGCGTACTGAAAAGCGCCGACGAGATCGTGCCCTGGAATGGCAAGCCCTATCCCGACCGGCCGGCATGGCGTCGCGACATGGCGCTGCGCGAAGCGATGCAGACCTCCAGCGAAAGTTACTTCGGCGTACTCGCCGAGCGCATCGGCCGCGAGCGACTGGCCGCGTGGGTGCAGCGCGTGGGCTACGGCAACGGCCGGATCGGCCCGACGCCGGCGCTGGTCTGGCACGACGGCGTGTTCACTGTCACCGCGCGCCAACAACTGGCCTTCGTCGACCGCCTGCGCCGCGGCGATCTGCCGTTCTCCGCGAAGACCATCGCCATGGTGAAGGCGGCGATGCGCGACGACGCGAACGGCGCCCGGATCTACGGCAAGACCGGCACCCACTCCGACGACGGCACCGGCACTGCGTGGTGGATCGGATGGGTCGAAGGCCCGCGGGGCAACGCCAGCTTCGCGCTGGCGATCGATCTGACTTCGATGGACGATCGCGCGATGCGGGTCGCGCTGGGCAAGCGGATCGCACTGGGCAAGCAGTTGCTGCGCGATGCGGGCGCGTTGCCAAAGTGATAATACGTTTGTGGGATAACACACGCACAATCGTTAACGCGAGACTGAAAATCTAATACCACTGGGCCATATGAACAGCCAAAAAACAATCAACTCCCCATCTGAAATTGAAAACTAAAAACACTCACTTTTGGATAAAAATTTCCTTTGGCAAAGCTCCTTTTGAATCGACTGCTGTGAAGTTTTTCCAAGTACCGAAAACCAGAGTTCCAGCGCTTGCCACTATGCCAAAAATGATCACGAACATCTCCGTCGTTCTCTCGTGAATAATGCAATATACACATGCTGCTGAAAAAATTATCAGTAGAAACGCAGCAAGATAAAGCCTCACCAACTCGGTATGATGCTTATGCTCAACTGACTCCATAGCCTTGTCGCGATCAGTTACTATTTCATCGTAGATTCCGTCAACATGCATAATAAATGCCCTAAAATCATCGAAGTAGTACGTATCACCAGAATCATTTGCAACGACAAATCTCGTTTCAAAAACTTCTCGCTTAGTGACCCAGATTTCCCAAACCTCCAACCCATTTAGGCTGCTTGGGCCATAGCACTCGTAGATAGTGCCCCCTTTATTTTTTCTAACCACTTCGACAACTTGGGGTTTTTCCATAAAAGTCCCTCCCAAATTTTTCGCTAACATTCTTAGATCAAGCCTTCCTCAACCACTTCAACAACGGCGCCCAGTCTTCCTGGTGCTCGCGCACCTGCTGCGAGTGGTAATCGAACAGGCTGCGGCCCAGGCCGACCAGCATCACGTACGCCTGACTGTCGCGCAGTTGCGCGACCACGGGATACGGCCATTGCTGCAGCAACTCCACCGCCTGCTGCGAGGCATTCGTCCACGGTTTGAGACGGTTGCCGACCAGACCCACGCGCAGCTGGCCGCGGCGCACGCGCGGGTGCTTGGCGATGGCGTTGAGGAAGGGCACGGTGGCGTCGATATCCAGCGTCGACGGCAGCACCGGCACCACCAGCGCGTCGGCGTGTTCGAGGAAGGCTTCGAGGCTGTCGGCGGTGGCGCCGGCGGGCGCATCGACGACGATGCGCTGGGCGTCCTCGGGAATTTGCTTCAGCCACGTCTTGCGGGTGCCGTCGATCGGCAGCACCGCCGTTTCGAGATCGGACCGGCGTTCGGCCCAGCGGGTCGACGACCCCTGCGGGTCGGCGTCGATCAGGACGGTGCGATGCCCGTCCAAGGCCGACTGTGCGGCGAGATGCGTGGCGATGGTGGTTTTGCCCACTCCGCCCTTCGAGCTGGCGACCAGAACCGTTTTCATCGGCACCTCCGCAGTGAAGAGCCCGCAGCTTAGCACCCGCGACCGGCCCGGCAAGCGGCCCGGCCGGCGAGCGGCCGCCCGGCCTCAGGCGGTGAACTGGCTGCGGATCAGCGCATGGAACCAGGCTTCCGGCAGCCATCGGCGCAGGCCCAGCAACAGCCGCGCATCCACGCCGACCATGTAGCGCATCCGCGGCCGGGGGGTGGCCAGCACCTTGCCGATGCGCTTAGCCACCGCCTCGGGCGGCGAGCCGAAACGCGACGCCATGCCCGCCATCGCCAGCAGCTTCTGCATGCCGGCGCGGTAGTTCGGCGGCGCATCGGACGGCAGCGCGGCCATGTCGGCGGTCAGGCTGGCCTCGGTCTTGGGCATGAAATCGGTGACGATCCCGCCCGGACACACCGCCACCACGCGGATGCCCTGCGGCCACAGCTCGTGGCGCATGGCTTCGCTCAGGCCCAGCACCGCGAATTTGGAGGCGTGGTAGTACGCCTCCCACGGAATGCCGATGTAACTGCCGATCGAACCGATGTTCACCAGCTTGGCGGTCGTGCCCGGATGGCGGGCCACATGACGACGCAGCAGCGGCAGCGCGGCCCGGCTGAGCGCCGCCAGCCCGACGACATTCGTGTCCATCAGCGCGCGGGCGTCGGCCCCGGTGGTGTATTCGAAGGCGCCGTTGAGATTGAAACCGGCGTTATTGATCAGCGCGTACAGCCCGTCCGGGCTGTGCGCTTCGACCCGCGCCAGCGCGTCGCGGATGTGGTCGTCGCGGGTGACGTCCAGCAGCACCGGGACGATCCGGGCCACCGAAGCGGCCGGGGCGGCGGCGACCAGCGCGGCGCCGTCGGCCTCGCGGCGAACCCCGGCGAAGACGGTGTAGCCCTGTGCGGCCAGAAGCAGGGCCGTGCTGCGTCCGATCCCGGTGGAGGCGCCGGTGATCAGAACGGTGTCGCTGCGCATGGAAGAAACCTGTGGGTTGCGGTGGGGAGCCGGACTCTAGACTATCGACCTTGGTCCACAGTCAAGCACCGCCCATGCGCATCAAGGCATTCGAAGCAGCCACCGGCCTCAGCCGCCACACCGTGCGTTTCTACGAGCGCCGCGGCCTGCTGCCCGCCCCGCCGCGCGGCGGCGACAACAATTACCGCGATTACGACGAGGCGCTGGTCGAGCGCGCGCGGATGATCAAACTGGCGCAGCGCCTCGGCTTCACGCTCGCCGAGATCAAGCGATCGATCGACGATTACGACGCCGACACCATGCGCACCGAAGACAAACTGCGCTTCATGGAAGAGAAGATCGCGCAGATCGAGGCGCAGATGGCCGGACTGCAGACCATGCGCGGCTATCTCGCGGACAAGGTCGCCTGGATGCGCGCCGGCGAGCCCGGCCTGCCGCCGTCGCTGGCGGGGCTGGAGGGCGGCACGCGCTGCTGAACGTCGCCCGCGCCGCTTTGCTATCGTTGTCGCCCTTTGCGGGCGCCCGCCCCGAGCTACGGACAAGAATGAGCGGTCTCCAGGATCTCGTGGCGCTGATCCGCGCCGATACCCCTTTGATCGTGATCGAGACCCCGGACGAACCGCGGGTGGTCGAACTGTTCCGGCAATCGCTGATGCACGTCTGGCGGGCGCTGTTCCGCTGGTCCATCACCGAGGGCCTGCGCCGCATCGACATGGATCGCGAGGACGAGGCCGACGTGGCCCCGGACGCCGGCGCGACCCTGCAGGCGGTCTACAAGTCCGACCAGCGCAGCGTGTTCCTGCTGCTGGATTTCGCGCCCTATCTGAAATACGCCGGCACCCAGCGCCAGGTCCGCGACATCCTGCAGCGCCGCAACTGCCTGCCGCACGTGCTGGTGCTGGTCGGCAACAAGGTCGAGCTGCCCGAGGATCTGGAAGCGCATGCGGTGCGCTATCGCCCGCACCTGCCCAACAGCGACGCGATGCTGAAGCTGGTGAAAGAGGAAGCCGCCTCCTACGCCCGCGAGCACGGCGGCAAACGCGTGGAAGTGGACGCCGAGGCGGTCAAGCAGATCGTGCGCAACCTGCGCGGCCTGAGCGAAACCGACGCCCGCCGCATCACCCGGCATCTGATCTTCCGCGACGGCGTATTGAACGCCAACGACCTGCCCGAACTGGCGAAGCTGAAGTTCGAGCTGATCAACCGCAGCGGCCACCTGCATTACGAATTCGACCCGGTGAAGCTCGATCACGTCATCGGCGCGAAACGGGTCAAGCGCTGGATCGAACTGCGCCGCAGCGCCTTCGTCGACGGCAACGCACCGCCGGGCCTCGACCCGCCGAAAGGCCTGTTGCTGCTCGGCGTGCAGGGCTGCGGCAAATCGATGCTGGCCAAAGCCATCGCCGCCGGTTTCGGCGTGCCTTTACTCAGGCTCGATTTCGGCGCGCTGTACAACAAATTCCACGGCGAAACCGAGAAGAACCTGCGCGACGCGCTGGCCTCGGCCGAACAGCTCTCGCCCTGCGTGCTGTGGATCGACGAGGTCGAGAAAGGCCTCGCCAGCTCCAACAGCGAAGACGGCGGCGTGTCCCGCCGCGTGCTCGGCACCTTCCTCACCTGGCTGGCCGAACGCAAAGCGCCGGTGTTCCTGGTCGCCACCGCCAACCAGGTCCACGACCTCCCGGCCGAACTGCTGCGCAAGGGCCGCTTCGACGAGATCTTCTTCGTGGACCTGCCGAACGCGGAAGCGCGCGCGGGACTGTTCGCATTGCACCTGCAGCGCCGCAGCGTGGATGCCCAGAGCTTCGACCTGCCCGCGCTGGCCACCGCAGCGGATGGATTCTCCGGCGCGGAGATCGAACAGGTGATCGTGGCCGCGCTGTACTCCGCGCATGCGGCGAATCAACCGCTCAGCGAGTTCCAGCTGCGCTCGGAATTGAAGAACACCCGGCCGCTGTCAGTGTTGATGAGCGAACAGGTGGAAGCGTTGCGGGAATGGGCGGGGCCTAGGACGGTGCCGGCGGATTGACACGAAGGGGTCAGGTTCACTTCTTTCGAAGTGAACCTGACCCCTTGAGTGCGCGTACGGACGTTATGCGGCGCGGCCGAGCTTCACCGCCGGGAAATCGACCGGCGTGGCGAACGCGACGTTGACGTAGTTGGTGAAGAGGTTCAGTGCGACGTGCGCCATGATCTCGACGAGATCCTCGTCGTCGAATCCTGCGGCGCGCACCGCGTCCAAGTCCTGTGCGGACACCTGACCGCGATCGGACACTAATTTCAGCGCAAAGCGCAGCGCTGCGTCGGTTTTCGGATCGGCCGAACGGCCGGCCTGCGCCGCCTGCATCTCCTCGGCGCTGGCACCGGCCTTTCTGCCCAATGCGGTATGCGCGGCCAGACAGTATTCGCAGGCGTTGCGGTCGGCGATCGCCACCGCGATCTGCTCGCCCAGCTCGGGGGGGAGGCGCCCGCCGCCCAGTGCGCCGAACGCGCCCCACATGCTGTTGAGCGCGGCCGGCGAATTGGCGACCGCGCGGAACATGTTGGGCACCGTTCCGAACGCGGCGTGGACATCGTCGAGCAGCGCCTTGCGGTCGGGGGTGGTCTGATTGCGGTCGATCAAGGGAACACGGTTCATCGTTGACTCCAGTGGGGAAGGGAAAGGAAAGGTAAATTCATTCGCTCACGACGCCCGGCAGGGACAGATCCCCCGAGGCGACCTTGAACACATCGCTCACGCACAGCAGCGGGCTGTGCACGCTGGCGTTGACCCGCAGCGCCGCGACGACACCGTCGTAACGGGCGGCGCGTACCGCGCCGATGTCGTCGAACGGCACGCGGACTTCCAGCGTGTCGCGCGCGAACCGCGGCTGCCAGCCCGGGCTGTCGATCAGCAGCGGCAATCCGGGCCATGTCTTGGGCAGGCGCGGTTTCGAGCCCTCGGGAATGTCGACCACCTTCAACGCGCCCTTGCCGCAGGCTTCGTCGGGAGTCAGCACGACCCAGTGGGAATGCCACAGATCGCCGTCGTTGGCCGCATCGCCGTCGCCGTTCTCGTCGAACAGCGGGGTGTCGTCGAAATCCGGATGCGCGGTGACGGCAAACGCGAGAATGCCGGAAGCGGCTTCGAAACCGACCGTCGCCGGGTCGAGGGTCGTGGGCCAGACATAGGAAAACACCCTGCTGCCGGCGAGCTTGCCCGACTTGGCCGGCCGGGAAGCGCCGGCATTGCCGGAAACCGCGATGTGGAAGACCGCCACATTGCCTTCGGTGCGGATACGGGTGTGAACCAGATCGAACGGCGCCGGTGTCGCCTTGGCAGGCACTGATGAGATGCCGCCGGCATGCGCGCGGTCATGGGCGTTCGCAGGAGGAGACACTGTGGCGGTGGCGCATACGCCAAGGATGCAGGCGGTCAACAGGGGGGATCGCATGGGACTGTCCTCGAAGGGAGCGATGTCGCATCGACATCGCGTGGAGAACATTCTTCCGCAAATTTTTGTACTTATCGGTACGATAAGTTCAATTTTTCGACCATTACGTACAGAATATGGACCGGCTCTCCGATCTCTTCGACCGTTTCCGCATGCGTGCCCACCTGTTCCACAGCGGCCGGCTGTGCGGCATCCAGGATTTCGAGGCGGTCCCGGGCCGCGGCTTCCTCCATATCCTGCGGCAGGGCGCGCTGGAGGTGCGAGAACCCGGGCCGGCCGGGCGGGCGGCGGGCTTTTCCATCGACCAGCCCAGCCTGCTGTTCTATCCGCGCGCCAGAGCCCATCAGTTCCGCCACCGGCTGCAGGACGGGTCCGACTTCACCTGCGCCAGTATCGAATTCGAGGAGGGCGACCGGCACCCGCTGGTGCGCGCGCTGCCGAACGTGCTGGTGGTGCCGCTGGACGCCATCGACGGTCTGGACGATGTGCTGCGGCTGCTGTTCGCGGAAACCGATCGCGTGCGCTGCGGTCACCGGCTTGTCGCCGACAAGCTGTTCGAAGTGGCGATGATTCAGTTGCTGCGCTGGGCGATGGACCATCCCGAGCGGCTCGGCGTAGGACGCGGTCTGATCCACGGCTTCGCCGATCCGCAGCTGGCCAAGGCGCTCACCGCGATGCACGCCGCGCCTGGCGAAGCGTGGTCGCTCGCATCGCTCGCCGCCGCCGCCGGCATGTCGCGCACCGCGTTCGCGTCTAAATTCAGGCAGGTCATGGACACCACGCCGGCGCAGTATCTGGCCGACTGGCGGATCGCGGTGGCGAAGCAGCAGCTGGACCGCGGCCGGCGGCTGAATCTGATCGCGAACGAGTTGGGCTACGCCAACGCCACCGCGCTGTCGCGCGTGTTCCGCGAGCGCGTCGGCGTGTCTCCGCGCGATTGGCTGGCGCGGCTGCGAGATGGCGCGTGATCGTCTGTGGCAGCGACGCCGGTCGGGGCAAGCGGCGGGTCGAGATCCGCCGCCAGTCGTCGCGACTGGCGGCGCTCCCACAAAACGGTATCGGCGCTGTACGCGAGCGGCAGCAAACCGGCGCTATCTCGCCAGCCACCAGCCGGTGATGGCATGTCGCGGCTGCGCCGCCCACGGCGCGACCAGGGTGACCTGATGGCGCTGCGGGACGCGGAACAGGCTGAGCGAGTTCCAGCGCGGCAGGAAGGTGTCGACCACCGCGTCCCCTGCATCCAGGAACTGCAGTTGACCGCCCCAGTCGGGCCGCCAGTCGCGTCCGAGGTTGAGGACGAAGGCGTAGCGACGGCCTTCGGACACATCCAGGTCCTCGTGCGGCAGCAGGTAATGTCCGGGGCGGTAGCGGGTGCACTGGGCGGTGGCATGGGTGATGGCCGGGTCGTCGGCGAGATGCCGGGCGAACTCGATGAACTGCGGCGTATTGAAGAACCGCAGCACGCCGTGGACGAGCAGGTCCGGGTCCCACCCCTCCATCGCCGCCTTCACCAGCATGTAGCTGTCGTAGGCGAACTGGTAGCTGTCGGCGGCGCGCGCATAGCCGCGTTGCAGCAGGCGAGCGAACTCCGCATCGTCGGGGTAGGCGCCGCGCGGCGGCGTCCGGGATTCGCCTTCGCTGCGCTCGGCCATTTGCCACGGCACCGCTTCGGCGAGTTCGCGCGCCAGCGCGTCGGCCGCGGCAGGCTGCAGGAAACCGGGGATCTGGATGCGCGAACGCTGCGCCAGCGCGCGCCGCCAATGCTCGATGTCGATCTCGTTGCTGATCATGCAGCGCGTCTGGATGCGATCCGGTAGGAGTGCGTGCCTGGCGTTCGCCGTGGCCCGGGCATCCTAGCCGATCGGCAGCCCCGCCCACAGCGGCAGCGTGAGCAGCGACAGCAGCAGTCCGTAGCCAACCATCGCCGCGGCCAGTCGCGGCGCGAGGTTGTGCGAGATCGCGAGCGCGCCGGCGGTGACCATCGACGGCATCGCCGACTCGAAGACCGTGGTGCGCGCCATGTCGCCGTGCAGGCCCAGCAGCGGCACCAGCAGCAGCGCCAGCGCGGGCATCACCGCGAGTTTCAGCACCAGGCCGGTCGCGAGCGGCTTCAGTTCATCGCGCGGCAGCGCGAGTTTCACCGACAGGCCGATGGTCAGCATCGCCAGCGGCAGCAGCGCGTCGGAGAGGCGCTGCAACGCGCCGGCGATCCAGTGCGGCGGCTCGGCCGGCATCGCCGTGAAGCCGACGATCAGCGCCCACAGCGGCGGGAATTTCAGCACCTGCAGCAGCATCCCGCGCGCAGTGGGACGTGCGTCGCCGCCGTAGCGCGCGAGCACCCACAGGCCGAAGGTCGACAGCATCAGGAACGCGCCGAACTGGTCGTAGATCACCGCATACGGCAGCGCGTCTTCGCCGATCAGCGCGCGGGTCAGCGGGTAGCCGAGGAAACTGGTGTTGCCCAGCGCGACGGTGAGCAGCAGCACCGCGCGTTCGTCGTCGCGGAATTTCAACCACCGCGCCAGCGCATGCACCAGCAGCACCGTCGCCGCCAGCAGCAGCCACGGCACCGCGGCGATGCCGAACAGCGCCGGCTCCAGATGCAGTCGCGGCGCGTAGCGCAGCACCGCCGCCGGCAGGCATACGTACAGCACCACCAGATTCAGCGTCTGCGCGGCGTTATCGGGCAATAGGCGCAGCCGCTGGAAGGCGTACCCCAGCGCCAGCATCGCGAGGATCAGGGCGAATGCGTCGAAAGCCATGGGATCAGCGCGTGCCGGTCATCGTTGCTGTGTCGTCTGACTTGAGGTGTTCTGTGGGAGCGACGCAAGTCGCGACAGGCTGCGGAAGGGCTTGCCGCAGGTCGTCGCGACTTGCGTC
>JAZKFJ010000049.1:0-15913 GCA_040386495.1 Pseudomonadota bacterium | reverse complement strand
CCACAAAACGACACCATCGATGCGTCTGCTTCAATACCCCGCCGCCTGCCCGTCCTTGCGCGATTCGCTGGCGCCGACGTAGCCGCCCTCGGGATTGACCATGATCGCCTGATAGCCGCCGTAGGGGCCGTCGGCGAAGCGCACGCTGTGGCCCTTGCGCATCAGCGCGCGGATGGTTTCGACCGGGAAGCCGGTTTCCAGATCCACTTCGCCGCCGTCGGTCATCGCGGTGTTCTGCCCGGTCGGCTCGGTGCTGCCGTCGTGCTGGATGCGCGGCGCGTCGCCGGCTTCCTGCAGGTTCATGCCGAAATCGATCATGTTGAGCAGGATCTGCACGTGCCCCTGCGGCTGCATCGCGCCGCCCATCACGCCGTACGACAGCCACGGCTTGCCATCTTTCGTCACGAACGCGGGAATGATGGTCTGGAACGGGCGCTTGCCCGGCGCGTAGCAGTTCGGGTGCGCCGGCTTTGCATCAGCGGGCCTCGCATCGCAGCCCTTCAGCACGAACATCTCGCCGCGATCCTGGAATATGAAACCCAGTCCCGGCGGCGCCATGCCGCTGCCCATGCCGCGATAGTTCGACTGGATCAGCGACACCATCATGCCGTCGGCATCGGCGGTGGTCATGTAGATGGTGTCGCCTTCGTTCAATTCCGGAATGATGCCCGGCTCGACGCTGCGCGCGGCGCGTTCCATCGATAGCAGTTTGCTGCGTTCCTTGGCATAGGCTTTCGAGATCAGCCGTTCGACCGGCGCGTCGTAGAACGCGGGGTCGGCATACGACGCCGCGCGGTCGGCGAAGGCGATCTTCTTCGCTTCGACGAACAGATGCACGTGCTCCGGGCTGCCGAAGCCGTAGGTTTTCAGATCGTAGGGTTCGAGGAGATTGAGGATCTGCAGCGCGGAGATGCCCTGCCCGTTCGGCGGCAGTTCCCACACGTCGTAGCCGCGATAGTTCGTGCTGACCGGCTCGACCCATTCGCCGCGGTGCGCGGCCAGGTCTTCGTAGCGCAGGAAACCATCGTTGGCCTTGAAGTAGGCATCGATGGTGCGCGCGATCTCGCCCTTGTAGAACGCGTCGCGGCCGCCGTTCGCGATCTTCTCCAGGGTGTTAGCGAGATTCGGGTTGCGCCAGGTTTCGCCGCGGCGCGGGCCGCGGCGTTTATCCGGCGTGCCGCCATCCACGGTGAACTGTTCGGCGAAACCGGGCCACTTCGACAGCACCGGCACGCTGCGGCCCCAGTAATACGCGATCACTTCATGCACCGGATGGCCGTCGCGCGCGTAGCGGATCGTCGGGGCCAGATTCTGCGCCATCGTGCGTTTTCCGAAGCGGCCGTGCAGCGCGAACCAGCCGTCGACCGTGCCCGGCACGCTGACCGGCAGCGGGCCATGCGCCGGAATATCGCTGATGCCGCGACGCTTGAACTCGTCCAGGGTCAGGGCTTTCGGCGAACGGCCGGAACCGTTGTAGCCGTGCAGTTTTTTCGTTTTCGGATCCCATACGATCGCGAAGAGATCGCCGCCGATGCCGTTGCCGGTGGGCTCCATCAAGCCGAGCGCGGCGTTGGCGGCGATGGCCGCGTCGACCGCGCTGCCGCCGTCGCGCATCGTCTGCAGCGCGATCTGGGTCGCCAGCGGATGCGAGGTGGCGGCCATCGCTTTCGGCGCGTAGATCTCGCTGCGGGTGGCGAAGGGCTTGCCGGTGACGCGGTCGGCGGCTTCCGCAGGGGAGGTCGCGACGGACAGCAGGCACGTGAATGCGAAGGTCATCGACAGGGTGCGCATGGAAACCGCCTCGGGACTGGAATGCACAGCGTAACGCGTCCGATCCGGAGAGAGGCAAGAGCAAATCCCCCCTGCCCCCCTTTTCCAAAGGGGGGAACAGCAACTGCTATTTCAAAGTGGGAACAGCGGCTGCGCTGTCGGTTCGCCGCCTTTGGTTAGCTGCCTTTGCTTCGCCCCCTTTGAAAAAGGGGGCTACGGGGGATTTGCTCTGGCTCTCCGCGCCAACACGCAACGGACGCACGCCGATCAAGCGCGGCCCCGATCAGCCGTTCGCGCCGAACCCCGCGATCAACGCATCGTTCTCGATCGCCGGCGAATACAGATAACCCTGCACCGCATGGATGCCGCAGGCACGCAGGCAATCGGCCTGGGCCTGGGTTTCGACGCCCTCGCCGACCACGTCGATGCCCAGGTCGGTGGCCAGCCCGACCAGCGCCTTGACGATCGCCAGATCGGCGCGATCCTGCGGCAGCCCGGCGGTGAAGCCGCGGTCGATCTTGATGGTGTCGATCGGCAGATGTTTCAGATAACCGAGCGAGCAGAAGCCGGTGCCGAAATCGTCCAGCGCCACGCGCACGCCCAACGCGCGCACCCGCGCGAGCGTCCTGGCGGCGGCAGCGGCGTCGCGCAGCAGCATGGTTTCGGTGAGTTCCAGACACAGCCGCTCCGGCGGCAGCCCGGATTCGGCCAGCGCGGCGTCGACGTCCGCGGCCAGTCCGGCTTCCTCGAACTGCCGCGCCGAGACGTTCACGCGCAGCATCGGCGCGATGCCGTTGCGGGCCGGCCAGCGCATCGCCGCATTGCACGCTTCCAGCAGCACCCAGCGGCCGAGCCGGACGATCAGGCCGGAGCTCTCGGCCGCATCGATGAACTCGCCGGCGGGGACGATGCGCCCGTCTTCCTTGCGCCAGCGCAGCAGGGCTTCGGCGGAGCGCCAGTGGCCGTCGCGCAGATCCACTTCCGGCATGTAGTACAGCATCAGCTGACCGTCGGCGAAGGCCTCGCGCAGCGCCTGCTCGGTGCGCATGCGGGTCAGCAGGTCGCGATGGCGGACCGCGTTGAACACCTTGCAGCGTGTCTGACCGTGGGCGCGCGCGCGCAGGCTGGCGTTTTCGGCGTTGCGCAGCAGCGCGTCGGCGGACGGTGCAGCGAGATCGCGCGAGAACGCGATGCCGGCGGTCACCGTGGCCGGATAGCCGGTGGGCGCGGCGGCGTCGGTCTGCACCAGATCGATGCAGCGCTCCGCAAGCTCCAGCGCTTCCACTTCGCGCAGATGGCGATGCGGGATGATCGCGAAGGCATCCTCGCGTACCCGCGCCAGCGCCGCGTTGTCGGTGGTGAGTTCGCGCAGGTGCTCGGCGCAGTCGATCAGGAAGCGGTGGAAGCCTTCGATGTCCAGGGTTTCGTTGCCGGCCGGCGGATCGATCTGCAGATGGATGACCGCGAGGCCGGCGTCGTTGTCGTGCAGCGGCCGCAGCGCGCTGTGCGCGACTTCCAGCAGATGGTCGCGATTGGGCAAGTTGGTCTGCGCGTCGTGGCGCTCCAGGAAACGCAGGCGGCTTTCGATCTCGCGACGACGGCCGACTTCGTAGGCGACCGCGATGTAGTCGCCGATGCTGCCGGCGAAGGCATGGTCTTCCGGCGACCACATGCGCGCACTGCCGACGTGTTCGTGACAGATCACGCCGATCAGCATGCCTTCGGCGCGGATCGGCGCGTCCAGCAGCGAGTGGACGTCGTGAAGCCGCAGGTAGGCGCCCAGCGCTTCCTGCGAGGCGGAGACGGTGGCGTCCTTGGCGACATCGGCGATGTCGATGACGCGCACTTCGTCCAGTTGGCTGCCGTATTCGGAATCGAGCGGCAGGCTTTCGTCGAAGCCCGCCGGATTGTGCATGCCGGTGCTGCGCACATAGGCGTGGATGCAATGCAGTCGATGGATCGCGGTATCCACCCGCCAGACATTCACGCGTTCCACGCCGAGGGTTTCGGCGGCGACTTCGCAGATTTCGGCGACTGCGGATTCGAACGTGCAGTCCTCATGCCAGACGCGACGGCCGAGCGCGACCAGCGCATGATTGTGACGCCGCGCCCGCGCGCCGCGTTCGAGTTGCCGCTGGCTACCTGCGCTGACCGTCATCGCCCCCCCGTCCGCACGAAAAGGTCGCGGCCATGGGTGGCCGCAGCGTTTTTCATGGTACGCGAAAACCGGCAGACGTCGGCCATGGCTGCGGCCCGGCAGCGATCGCCGGGCGGATGCGGCACTGCGACATCAATCGACAGTGCAGCTGAGCGTAATCGTGAGCGCGCCATTCAACGGCAGCGTGGGAATGGTCGCGCCCGCGCCCTGCAGCGCCGCGACCAGCGCCGCGCCGGTCGGCGCCGGACACGCCGCTCCGCCCGCCGCGGTACAGCTGGCGGTGGTGCAGGTGAGGTTGGCCGGCGCCGGGTCGGCCAGCACCGAACCGTTCGCGGCATCGGGGCCGAGATTGGTCACCACGATGCTGTAGTTGGCCGAAGCGCCGGAGACCACCGTGTCCGCGGCCTGATCGACCTCGCCGTTGACGCCGGGCGTGTTGGTCTTGGTCAGGCGCAGATCGGCCTGGTTGTTGCGCACATTGGTCAGCGTGCAGGTGAGATCGTCGCCCACTACCGCGGTGATGTTGAACGTGACGCCGCTGCCCGACGGCGTCTGTCCGCCGGCAAGCGCATTGGTGCAGGCATACGTGGTCGCGTAATTCGTCAGGACCGCGCCGGCCGCGCCGGTTTCGCTGAGGGTGTAGACCGCGCCGATCGCGCCCGGACTGAGCGTCGCCACGCCCGTCGCAGTGTTGCCTGCGCCGGTGGTCGTAACGGTGGCGGGCCCGCCGGTGCCGGCGATCTCGAGCGCGAACTGGTCGGTCGCCACGAAACGGCCGTTCGGCAGCGCTTTCTGCAGACGCAGGATCGGCAACCTGCTGTTGGTGAAGGTGCAGGCGAAGCCGACGCTGGCGCCGATTTCCGCGCCGGTGATGGTGTAGGTGGAACCGCTGAGGCTACCGACCGTCGCGCTTGCCGCGTTGACGCAGGTCGCGCCGGTGAGCGACCAGCCGGCAGGCAGGCTGCTTTCGTTGATGGTCACGGCGGTGGTGGGCGCGACGATGCTGTAGGCGAGCGTCGCGGTACTGGCGGTGTTGCCGTCGATCTGGGTCGGCGTGTTCACCACGGTGGTGGCGACGGTGCCGGTGGTCTGCGCGGTATTGGTCAGGGTGAAACCGAAAGCCCCGCCGACGCCGCCGAGCGTGGTCTTGAACAGGGTCAGTTTGCGCGACACGGTGAACGGGTAGTCCTCGACTTCGCCGCTCTGCACGGTGCCGCGCGGGGTCGAACAATTGTCCAGCGCGGTGTTGTTGGTGCAGACCCGGAAGCGCGCGAAGGTGGGGCCGATGATCGCGGTGGCGGGCACGGCGATATTGAGATTGGTGGTGCCGACCGCGACCGCCTGATTGGTCGCCATCTGCTCACCGGCATCGACGAAGTCGCCGTCGGCGTTCCAGTCGAACCAGACGTTGAGGAAGCCGCTGGCGTTCTGGATATCGACCGGGACGATGGTGATTTCGCCGGTCGGCAGCAGCGGCGTGAGCGTCACCCCGTTCTCGTCGTCGGTGTTGTTGGTGTCGTCGCCGGTGGCGGTGGCGTTGTTGAGCAGGCCGCTGTCGGCATCGACGCTGGCGCCGAGGCGGATACCGGCGATGGTGTGGGTGGGGTTGCCGTAACTCGCGGGCGCATCGCCGACGTCGGCGTTGTCGGATTCGAGCAGGAATGAGGCGGTGCTGCCGCCGAACACCGCGGGGGTCGCGGCGCCTGCCGACGTCAACGTGTACAGACTGCCCGGCGTGGCGCCGCCGTTGCGGAAATAGGCGCCACCGGACATGCCGTTCGGCTCGTTGGTGACGCCGCCGTTGGGCGTGTCGTAGTTGCCGCCGCCATTGCCGGTGACCAGACCCGCGGCCGCCAGCGTGGTGTGGCCGGCCGGCAGGACGAAGCCCGCAATGGTGCCGTTGGCGCCCATCACCAGCTTGCCGTCGTCGGCTTCGTCCGGCGCCTGGCCGGGATCGTACCCGGCGACGACCATCGCGTAGTTGCCGGCGGGGTCCACGCCGCCCGCCGCCTGCGCCACCGCAGTGGCGTTGCGCACAAAACCGCTGGGCGTCTGCTCGACGTTCTGGAAGATCGCCGCCATCAGCAATGCATCGTCGCCGGCATTGGAAGGCGCGCTGACATCGGGGAACGTGATGCTGACCGTGCCGGATGCGGCACCGCCGAGCAGGATGTCGATATCGTTCTCGAACAGGACGATGTGGAAGCTCGAAATAGAGAAGAAGGCGGAACCCGGCGGCACATTCGGCGGGGCGACCGGGTCGATGTCGTTCGGAATCGTGCTGATGGTGATGAAGCGGGTGTCGCCGCTGGGGGTGCCGCCGATCACCAGCGCGTTCTGCTTGTTGACGGTGCCGGCAGGGCCGACGACCCGGGCGGTGATCTGGCTGTTGGTGGTGGTGGCGGGAGGCGTACCGACACGCGGCTCGGGCCAATTGTCGCCAAGGCCGGTGGAAATGATGTTGCCATTGACGCACAACCCACCGGCGGCATCGGCATTCGAACAATGATCGCGCTCGAACGTGGCCCAGACGAACATCGCGCGGTTCTTGCCCGCAGGGATATTGAAACTGCCGATGGTCGGCGTGCCGGTCGCGCCGGCCCCGGTCGCGGTATTGGTCTGGGTATTGAGATTCGTGACCTGCGCCGCAGGTGCCAGCGAAGCGCCGCCGAGGCAGAGCAACAGCACCACGAAAGCCTGCCTGACGCGAAGGGAAACAGTACACCCGGGCGCGAGGACGCGCCGGTGCATGCCATGCAGAGCATTGGGACAACCAAGCCACCCTTTCGCGTCCATCCAGTCACCCCCTGCCTTGACTCGCGTCCCTGCTGGTGCCTCCGTACGGAACCTCTTTGCAGCTGTTTTGCCGACGAAACGATCACGTTCCTGCCATTAGCGGCGAAAAACGCGACATCGTGGAATCGTCGCAAGAGTAAGCGCAGCATTTCAGCTGCAGATACTGTCACTTGCTGCAGGTTGAATGGTTTTTACGCGGGAAAAGTTTGGTTGATGTCTCGGTTTGCATGGGCAGTCGCTCGCCTTGATTCCAATAAGCGATCGTATCGAGCCGCTCGATCGCTTTCTCCTATTCAACCTTGCGGCACAGCCCTGCAGCCTGTGCTTCGCGCCCTGCAACCGAGCCAGGCCTATCCTCAATTCACGCTGCACGTGAAAGTGAAGGTGACGGTGTTGCTGCCGGCGGTGGCCGGCAGCGTGCCCAGCGCGATGCCCGCGGTGAGATCGGCGACCGTCAAAGGCCCGGCCGGGCAGGCGCCGGCGGCCGGGCTGGCGCAGGTCACGACATTGGCCGCCGGGCAGGTGATGCCCGCGCCCGGCGTGTCGCCGATCACCGCGTTGACCGCCGGGCCCGGGCCGTTGTTGGTCACGACCACGGTGTAGGCGCTCGGCGCGCCGGAGGACACGGTATCCGCCGCCTGATCGTCGGGGCCGGACAGCGGGGTGTTGGTCTTGGCGATGCTCAGATCGGCCAGGTTCGGGGTATTACACAGCGGCACGTTGGCCAGCGAAGGCGCAGTTACGGCATTGCCGGTATTGCCGCGGGTGGCGCCGTTGGGAATGAATTCGGTCACCGAGGCCGACAACGTGGTGCCGTTGACGCCTGCCGTGACGGCGCCGGTGCCGGCCGGCGAGGCGATGAATCCGCCGCCGCCACCGCCGCCGGGGCCTTCCGACTCGTTGCCGGTGATCAGCTGGCTGCCGCCCACGCCGCCGATGGAAGACAGGCCCAGAGCGCCTGCGCTGGGCGCGACCAGCACCACCGAACCGCCACCGCCGCCGCCGCCCGGGGCGTCGTTGTGGGCCGGAACGGTGTTCGCGGCCGTCGCGCCGTTGGCCTGCAGACTGCCGCTGCCGGCCACCGCGGTCGCAATCACGAACACCAGGCCGCCGCCGCGCCCGCCTGCGCCGGCGGCGCTGTTGTTGCCGTCGCCCGCGCCGCCGCCGCCGCCGAGGAACAGGCGGGTGTCGCCGACGATGCTGGGATTGTTGGCGAGCGGTCGGCCGCCCAGGCCGCCGCGCTCGCGGCGACTATTGCCGCCCCATTGGTTGGCGCCCGGCGCACGGGTCAACGCGTTCTCGTTGTTGGCGGCGTAGGTATAGCCGCCGCGTCCGCCACCGGGCGAGTTGGTGGCGGACGTGAGCGTGCCGTCGATGTTCCATGCCGTGACCCAGCCGGCGACGCTGGTGTCCGGCACGCCCTGGCCGTTCCAGCCCACCGCGCTGCCGCCGTTGGCGCCGCCGCCGCCGCCGCCGTTGTGGGCATTGCCGCCGCCGCCGCCGTTGGCAGGCGCGCCGCGGTTGTAGCGGCCGCCCAGACCGTCGTAAGTGGCCTGACTGCCGGCGATGCTCTCGCCCTTTTCGGCGCCGTCGGCGGTGGTGGCGGCGACATACGCGGGGACATCGGTGCCCGCCGCGGTGGTGACGTTATCGATCGCGCCGCCGCGGAAACCCGCGGCGTTGGCGTTGATCGAGCCGTTCACGGTCGCAGTGCCGTCGACGATCGCGGCGACCACGCCGCCGGTGCTGCCGTTCCAGGCCTGCGGCACGATCGACGCGCCTGCGTTGACGGTGAGGGTGCTGTACTGCGGCACCCGCACCACCTGCGCGCCGCTGTCGTAGGAAAACCGCAGCGGCGTGGTGTCGCAGGCGCTACCGAGGGTGATGGTGGTACCCGTAACCGCGGCGACGCTCACGTATTCGTAGCGTCCCGCGTTGCCCAGCGCGGTCACCGCGCCGTAGGTGCTGGCGTTAGCGTTGCTGATCGTTGCGCCCTGCGCCTGATACACCAACAGCACATCGCCGACGGTGATGCCGGCGGCGCTGGCCACCGCAAGCGTGGTGGCGCCGGCAGCCGCGCTGGCGCTCAGCGCGGTGTAACTGTTGACGACCGTATTGGCGACGCCGACCGTGAGTGCGCCATCCTTGCCGGGCACGCGCGCCTGCGCGGGCATCGCCATCGCACCGCACAGCGCGGTGGCCAATGCCGTCATCGTGCCCATCCGCAGCGCGTCGCGATACTTCATCACCAGTGCCATGTCGATTTCCTCATGTCGATTTCTCATGTAGAGCGCCGTTTCGTTGACCGCCCGCCATCCCTGCGTTCCGATGCAAGGCGTTGCCGATCGCGTATGTGCTCGACGCCGTCGCGCTCGACGCCGTCGTTCCCGGTGCGACGCACGATCGCCGCAGGATCGTACCCGCATCGCGGACACGATCCGTCGCGATCGGGCCGTCGCCCTCAGTACCAGCCGACCAGATTGATGAACCAGCCCTTGTGGTCGTAATCGAAGTCGGTGAGGTCGTCGCTGAAGGTGGTGAAGTTGTAGCCGCCGCCGATCCGCAGGTTCTTGCCCAGATCGCGATCGATCCCGAGCAGCGCGCCCTGGCGGTCGCCGCCGTCCTCCACGCCCAGCCAGCGGTATTCGCCCAGCGCGTGCCACTTGTCGGCGAAGCCGTAGCGCACCTGGCCGGCCGCGAAGGTCGCGCCCGAATCGGCCCACTGTCCGGCGAGACGGCCGAAGCGCACTTCGCCCTCGCGACGCATCAGCTTGGCGGCGTATTCCCAGTGCTGGTTCGGCTTGTAGATGCCTTCGAGCGACAGCACGCTGCTGCGCTGGTCGTAGAACGCGACGTTGTCGCCGATCTGCGGCAGCGACGACACGTCGTACAGATACGTGTACTTGCCCAGCAGCGCCCATCGGGTGGAATCGAACGGACGCCACGCGAAACCGACGTTGCCTTCGATGAACTTGGCGCCGGCGGTCGCCAGCAGTTCGTCCTCGGTCTTCGAGTAGTTGAAGCGCGCCGCGATGCGGAAGCTCTCGTTGACCTTGTGGGTGAAGTTGTTGGTGGTCACCCACTGGTCGCGCTGCTCCGCGCCGGTATCGCGACGCCACTCCAGCTTGCTCTGCCACTGGGTGTCGTTGGAGGTGCGGCCGGCGCTGACGCTCACCGCGTTGCGGTCGACGCTGCCGATCTCGCGTTCCAGGTTCGCCTGCTGCAGCGTGAAGCCGAGGGTCCAGCCGACGCCCGGATAGAAATCCATGCCGAAGGTGTGGGCCAGGCCGGATTCGTTCGGCGCCTTGAGGAACTGGCTTTCGTTGAACACGTTGACCTGGCTGGACAAGCGCCAGCGCTGGCCCAGCGTCCAGCCGGAATTCTGGCGGTCGTTGAACAGCGGGTCGTAGTCGCTGCGGTCGGTGGAATAGGTGTAGCCGCCGTAGACGGTGTGTTCGGGACTGATCCGGTATTCGCCGTTGACCTGCGCCGAGTCGCCGCGGTCGCCGGTGGTGACTTCCGCGCCGACGCTGGACAGATCGCCGAACAGATATTTGCCGCCGAGGGTCAGCGCATCGTTGTCGACGTAGTTGCCGCCATCGTCGTCGACGGTGAGCTGCGCGGTGCCGTAGACGTCGAGGCTGCTGCCGAAACGGTGCTTGTACTGCAGCGCGGCGAGCGTGCCGACGGCGTCGCCGGAGACGCGCTCTTCATCGACGCGACGCAGTTCGGCGGCGAGGCTGTTGTGATCGTCGATCCGCCACTCGCCGGTGATCTGGGTCTGGGTCAAGGCTTCGCTGCCGCGTTCGGCGCGGCTGTAGCGGCTGCGCACGTTGACGTTGGGCGCGAACTGGCCCAGCACTTCGGCGCCGTGTTCCTGGATGTCCGCGCCGGTGTCGAAGCGACCGACCGAGAACCCGGCATCGACATCGCGCCACCACGCGCCCGCCGACCAGTCGAGATTCGTCCAGCCCAGCTCCTTGAAGTTGGCGCGGGCTTCGACCGCACGCGCATCGCCCTTGCGGGCGCCGAGCCCGGCATTGGTCTCGGTGAAGCTGAGGCCGCCGTTGTCGGAATAGAAGATCGGCGCGCTGGTGGCTTCGGTGCGGCTCTGTTCGAGTTTCAGATACGTGCCGCGACCCGCCTGCAGGGTCAGGTCCAGACCCTTCAGCGCGTAATCGTCGCCGGCGCGGTTCTCGTCGATCCACGTGGCGCCCAGGGCGACGTGATCGCCGAACCAGTGCTTGCCGCGGAAACCGGCGGTGAACTCGTCGGTGTCGAAGCCGTTGGGCACGTATTCGTAATCGATCAGCAGCACCTGCGCGAAGCCGTCGAGCGGGGTGTCGCGGGTGAGCGTGGGGATGTTCTCGCGGGTGATCTGCGACAGCGGACGGGTCAGCAGCACGCGGCCCTGGAACTCGTCGATCTCGTAGTCCGCGCCGCGGGCCAGATCGACGCGACGCTCCACCCGGCCGGTGGTGCTGTCGCGCACTTCCAGCACGAGGCGATCCGAACCCGGCAGCACGTCGGTGTGCTTGAGGTAATACAGGCTGCCGCCGGTGCCCAAGAATTCGCTGTGGCCCGGCGCGGTCTGCGCTTCGGAGCCGAACAGTTTCACTTCGCTGCCAGGTTCGCCCAGCGCGGTCGCGCGGCGCGAACGCCAGCTCAACGCGCCGCCGTACAACGAACGCGAATACTGGCCGTATTCGGTGCCCGTAATGCCGGTGTTGTAGTTGCCCCACAGCGCCTGGTTCTTGTCCCAGTCGACGCGGACGTACAGGCGGCCCTGGGTGTCGACATCGCGATAGGTCGTGGAGTCGTCGCCGTAGACCGGGTAGTAGGCGTCCGGATCGAGGCGGCGGAACACGTCCTGCGGGTCGGCGTCCCAGAAGCCCTTGAACAGTTCCGAGACTTCGCGTTCCTGGGTGTCGGCCTGGGCGGTGATCAGGTATTTGCCCTTGACCTTGCCCTTGAGATAGAACGCGAGCCGGCCTTCGACCAGGAAGTTGTCGTCGTAGCGTTCGTCGCCGGCCAGCGGTTCGATCGAGCCGGTGACGTTGCCGCCGGACAGCGTGAGATCGGCGATGGCGACCGCGAACATGTATTTGCCGCTGACGTCGATATCCAGGCGGCGGTTCAACGCGCCCTGGTCGGGGCCGCGCAGTGCGATGTCGAAGCCGTGGCGGCCTACCGGCACCAGGTATTCGGCGACCAGCTTGCGCTGCAGGTCGATGGGATGGCTCTGGCCGTTGATCGTGACGCTGTAGCCGTCCGGAAGATCGCGGCCCTGGATGCGGATCCGCGAGCCGTAGATCGGGATGTTCTGCTGGCGCAGCGAGTTCTGGCCGAAGATGCCTTCGACCAGACTGCGCTGCTCGGCTTCCTCGGCGCTGAGCGCGAGGCCGCTGCTGCGTTCCACCGACTGGCGCAGGATCTGGTTGCCGCGCTCGACTTCATCGGGCGTGACCAGCTGCATGCGCTTGGGATAGGTTTCGTCGATGCTGCCGTCGGCGGCATAGGCGCGGGCGAGGTACAGCAGTTCGTCGCCGGCGCGGGCTTCGAAGCCCGCCGGCAGCGCGCCGTCCCATTCGACATCGCTCACCGCGCCCACCGGCAGATCGACCTTGGCCAGCGGCGTCACCAGATCGGTGTCGCTGGCGCGGTAGATCAGCACTTCGACGCGCTGGATGAAGGCCGGGTAGTTGCTGAAGGCGTAGAAGCGGACCGGCTTGGTGATTTTGCCGCCGTCGAACGCCAGCCGCGACGGCGCCGACAGATTGAACTGCGGCTGGCCGAGGTTGGGATCTTCGGTGGCCCAGATCACGCCGCCGCCCGGCACATCGGTCGACCATTTGCCGATCGCCAGCGCTTGGCCCGGCTGCAGCTCGACGTCGTTCTTCGCGTCGACGCGTTCGGCTTCCACCGTCACCCGGCGATCGGGCTGCAGGGTGCCGGCATCCGATCGCTCGGTGGTGGCGCCGGTGAGCGGACGCTCTTCGCCGCGGGTGCGGATCTTGAACAGCACGCCCTCGTCGGACGCGCAGCCTTCGCTGCCGCATCGGGTGCCGTCGGCGGTGGCCGGCGGCGGCGGCGGCGTCTGCTGCGCCGAAGCCTGCTGTGCAGAAACGTTAGCCGCGAAGCCACCGGCAAGGATGCCGATCAAGGTGTAATCGAGCAGTTTCATCTTCATCCGGACGCCCCTCACTGGCCGTTCATGCCGGCAGGGGCTGCCGGATCTTCGTTGAAATCGACGCGCAACTTGCTGCGCATGTCCGTCGGCAGTGCTTCCGCGATCGCCTCGTACACGGCTTTAGCACGGCGCATGCCAAGAGCCGCGTTGTAATCCTCCGCTCCGCGCTTGTCTGCGTGGCCGACCACCGCAACCCGGGTGACGCCGCGCGCCTGCAAAGACGCGGCGATCTGGCGGATCAGCGGCAGATACTGCGGCTTGATCCGGGCGCTGTCGGTATCGAACAGCACCGTTCCCAGCACCGGCGTCTCGCTCAGCGTCACCAGCGTGGTTTTGGCATCGCCGACCACCGTCCGCAGGCTCACCGGCGTCGCAGCCGCCACCTCGGGCGACAAGCGTTCGACCAGCGCCTTGCGCAAGGCTTCGGCGCGCTTGTACGCCAGCGCCTCCGAGTCGGCGTCCGCCTTGATCACCACCTCGCCACGCCCGTAGCGCTGCGCGGTCTCCGCCATCCTGTCGATGGCGGTGGCGTATTCGTCGCGGATCTCGGCGCTGCCCGGCGCGAACATCACCGAACCCATTTCCATCTCGACCGTGCGCTCGCCGTCTTCCAGCACCGTCACCGGCATCTTCACGCCGAAGTCGAAGCGGGTCGGCAGGCCCGGAGTCACGCGGCGCACCAGCGGGTTGTCGGTGGTGAACGCGCTGCCCGGCGGCAACGTGGCCGGATCGACCTTGAGGATGATGTTGCGACCGCGATCGCGACCGCCGTCGATGCCCACCAGACGGTAGCGGCCGTACTGGTCGGTCTCGACCAGCAGACCTTCCACCGAGGCGACGCGCACGCCGGGGATACCGCGTTCGTCGATGCCGGCATTGGCGATCACGTAGTCCACCTGATAGCCGGCGGCCACCTGGCTGACGCGGCGTTCCACCGTCGGCTCGGCCGCGTTGAGGCCCTTGGCCGCATCGCCGCTCTTCTCGACGCGGGTGCTGCCATCGGCGGCCATGCGCACGGTGACGCCCTGCGTCGAAGTCAGCACGAAGTCGTCGGTGAAGCGCAGTTCGCGCAGCGTCTGGCGGATCACGACCGTGTGCTTCGCGACCGGGTCGGCTTCGGACTGACGCGCGGTGATGGCGCCCACGTCGATGCCGTGGAGCATCGGCGAACTGGCATCGGCTTCCGGCGTCGGGCCGGTGCCGCGATCGACCGTGGTCGAATTCGGCACATAGGCATCCGCTGCGAAACCGCCCTGGACGCGGACGCCTGCGAGGGCCGCCGCATCCTGCCACTGGTCGCCGTCGCGGTCGTTCCAGACCGTACCGACGATCAGCGAGTCGTCCAGCACCGGATCGGACACCATCTGCACGTTCGCGGTGGCCACGTTCGAGACCACGCCGCCGTCGTCTTCGACATACGCGCTGTTGGTGTGGACGCCCGCACGGACGCCCGCGCCGACGCGCAGCAGATAGGTGATGGTGGCGCGGCCTTCGGCGGCGATGTCGAGCTGATCGACCCGGATCGGATACGTCCCGACCAGGCGACCGGCGTTGTCGGCATCGGCCACCGCCAGCGAACCCTCGACGTAGGTGAAGCCCGCAGGTGGCGTGTCGATCAGCGTGCCGTCGGTCATCGGCGTCAGGCTGGTGTTGTCCAGGGTCAGCGTGTAGCGGACCAGATCGCCGACATTCACGTCGCGCGGGCTGGCGGTCTTGACGATGCGGATCGCGGCCGGCGCGCCGTTCACGGCGACCACGGCGGTGCTGGTGGAGCTCACCGTCTGGGTCGATGTGGACGACGTCGCCGTGGCGGTCACCACGTTGTCGAGCGTACCGCCCGCCGCCGCTTCCGCCGGCGTCACGGTGTGGGTGTAGGCATTGCAGGTCGCGGTCGCGCCCGGCGCCAGCGTGGTCGGCGTACAGGTCAGCGTCGTCGGCGTGCCGCCTTCGAAGCTGTCCACCACCGTCAGACCGGTCAGGGTCACGTTGCCGGTGTTGCGCACGCTCACCGCGTAGGTGATCACGTCGCCCGCGTCCGCCAGACCGACGATGCCGCCATCGGTGGTGAGGGTCGCGGTCTTGGTCGCGGCGATGAGCGGGGAACGGGCGATCGGCGTGCTCGTCGTATCCGGCGGGCTCGTCGTCGTGCCGCCGCCCGGCGGCGTGCCGGTCACGGTGGCGCTGTTGTTCACCACGCCCGCGTCGACTTCGGCCTGGGTGATCGTGTGCGTCCCGGTGCAGGTCGTGCTCGCACCCGGCGCCAGCGTCGTCACCGGACAGGTCGCCGGTGCATTCAACTGCGCATCGTTCACCACGATCCCGGTCAGCGGCACATTGCCGGTATTGGTCACCAGGAAGCTGTAGACGATCGTGCTGCCTGCAGCGTTGCCCGACGGGATACCCGCGGTCTTGTCGACCGTCAGTGCAGGCGCGGCCACCAGCGGCGTGCTCGTCGTATCCGGCGGGCTCGTCGTCGTGCCGCCGCCGGGCGTGGTGCCCGTTGCGGTCGCGCTGTTGTTGACGGTGCCGGCGTTCACTTCGGCCTGGGTGATGGTGTGCGTGCCCGTGCAGGTGGTGCTTGCGCCTGGCGCCAGCGTCGTCACCGGGCACACGGCCGCGGCGTCGAGGTTCGCGTCGTTGATCACGATGCCCGTCAGCGTCACGTTGCCGGTATTGGTCACCAGGAACGTGTACGCGATCGTGCTGCCCGCGGTGTTGCCCGAAGGCGTGCCCGCAGTCTTGTCGACGGTCAACGCAGGCGTGGCCGCAATCGGCGTGCTCGTCGTGTCTGGCGGGCTCGTCGTCGTGCCGCCGCCGGGGGTCGTACCCGTCGCGGTCGCGCTGTTGTTCACCACGCCGGCGTTCACTTCCGCCTGCGTGATCGTGTGCGTGCCCGTGCAGGTGGTGCTCGCGCCCGGCGCCAGCGTCGTCACCGGGCACACGGCCGCGGCGTCGAGATTCGCGTCGTTGATCACCAGACCCGTGATGGTCACGTTGCC
>JAZKFJ010000048.1:40023-60361 GCA_040386495.1 Pseudomonadota bacterium | reverse complement strand
ACCGTTTTTTGTGGGAGCGACGCGAGTCGCGACAGACATCAGGAAAGGGGCGAGCCGCCAGATTGGGGCGAAAGCTGCGTTCGACCACTGCCTCCGTCCCACGTCGTCGGCCGTTCGTCGCGACTCCCGTCGCTCCCACAGACAACGGTCGCTGCTTGTCAGAGACCTGCGGATTCGCGACCCAGCAACTGTTGTTTCAGCGCCAGGCCCCAGCGATACCCGCCCAGCGAACCGTCGCCGCGGATCACCCGATGACAGGGGACGACGATCGCGACGCGGTTGTGCGCGCAGGCGCTGGCGACCGCGCGCGCGGCCTTTGGCGCATCGAGCGCTGCGGCGAGTTCGGCATAACTGCGGGTCTCGCCGCGCGGAATTTTCATCAGCGCATCCCAGACGCGCTTCTGGAACGCGGTGCCGATCAGATCGACCGGGATCCGCGTCGACGCCGCGCCTTTCCCGGCCAGCGCATCGGCGACCGCACGCACGCGCGGCGCGAGGAATTCGTCGCGGCCGGCATCGACCTGCTGCAGCTGCGCGCGCGGAAATTCGGCGTGGAGCTTGCGAACCAGCGCATCGACATCGTCACCCAGCTCGACCATGCAGATGCCGCGCGCGGTAGCGGCCACGATCGCCTGCCCCAGCGCGGTGTCGACGATGCTCCAGCGGATCTCCTCGCCGTCGCCACCGGCGCGGTAACGCGCGGGCGTCATGCCGAGCTTCGCGGCGCCGGTTTCGTACACCCGCGATGGCGAGCCGTAGCCGGCGTCGTACAGCGCCGCGCTGACATCCCGACCCTCACGCAAGCCCGATTTCAGCGTGCCGAGTTTGCGCTGGGCAAGATATTCAGCCGGGCTCAATCCGAACCGCGCACGGAAGCGCCGCTGCAGGTGCGACGCGCTGAGGCCGAGAGTCTCGGCCAGCGCCTGCAGCGTGGGTTCGCCGGCATCGAGCAGGGCACGGGCCTGGTCGAGGGGATCGGGGCGGGTGGTCTTCGTCATGGGCACAGGCTACGGCCGGTGCCGCGGGGGCGCTATCCGATTCTTGCGCAGGGCACGAGGCGTGCCGCCATCGTCCCGACGAGACCTGCCCGCGATGCCGTCGACCCGCCCCGCCGCCTGCCGCAGAGACCGCACTTTGTCCTGGTCGCCGGGCATCGACTGCCGTGGATCGGGCATGGCCTCGACGCCCGACCACGCAAGAGGCGCATGTCCCGCATGCGCCTCATCCTGCCGCTTGTCCACGAAGCGCCGATCGTCTCGCGGCGCCGATCACAGGAATCGCGGATGCAGGGCGTCTGGTGCGCCGCGGTGGCGGCGAACCAGACGCCGGGCCGGGCTCACCCCAGATAAAGCACCAGGCCGTAGCGGCTGAGGATCTCGCCGATCGGCTGGAAATAGGTGGAAGGGTTCGTGGAACTGCAGTTGTTGGATTGACCCGACGGCAAGGGGCCGGCCGCCGTGACGCCCTGCGCCATGCCCGAGCCCGTGATGAAGGGGCCGCCGGAATCGCCCGTCCCTCCGCACGCGTTCGTCTTCGTCAATCCGGCGACGGAAACGCCGCCATAACCGTACGTAACGTTCTTGCTGAGGACCGTGCCGCAGCGCCAGCCCGTGACTCTTCCGGAACGACATACGGCCGTCCCGACCGCCGCCGAGCTGTAGCCTCTGACCACCAGGACGGTAGTGTCGTACTTGTTGACGTAGTTCGCGACGTTTTGGCCGAGTTTGACGTCGATGAAATTCATGTCGCCCGTGGAATTGAAGTCGCTGCGCTGGACGTTGCCGACGTACTCGCCCAGGATGTAGGCCGCTGCGCCGAGTGGACCGCAATGGCCGGCGCTGACGAAACCGTAGTCGCTCGTGGTCGAGGCCTTGCGGACCGTGAATCCGATCGAGCAGCTCTGGAAGCTGTTGTACGAGTTGCCCCCGACCGCGAGCGCGAAGGGCGCCGGACGCGCTTCCTTCGAACTCTCGAAACGGAACATGTTCGCGTCCACGGTGCTGGAGGCGACGAAGTCGATCGCCTTGAGGACATGGCTCGGCGCATAGGTGACGACGACGCGATTGTTCTGCACGTCCACGCCCCACGACTCGATGGCATCCAGGTTCGCCTTTTCCGGCATCGCCGCGCGAATCCGATTCAACTCTTCGACCGCATTGTCCAACTCGAGCAGCGAATAGCGATGGTGCCGCAATTCGACGCCGAAAGGCATGGCCCTCCTGGCCGTACCTGTCGTGGCCGCGACGAAGCGGAATTCGCCATCCGCCCTGCGCTCCAGCCAACTGCCGGCATAACTGGCGCCGAGACGCCGGGCGATCAGTTCCTCACTGGCGAAAGCGGTTCGTTCCGCCTGGAAATAGCGCGTCAGCTGCGCATCGTTCATGTGCAGGTCGCGCTTCATCGCGTGGGCGACTTCGCTGGTGAGCACTGGGCGGCGATCCTGCGCGGAAGCGACACCGGCGGAGAAGGTCGCGATGGCGATCGACATCGCGACGAAGGTTTTCGCGACACGCATGTCCTTACGATTGTATCGATTCATGTCTTTTTCCTTTTGATTGGATCATGGAGCCTTCCGGCATCGATCGAGGCGACGCGGAGACTGATCGGTTCCTTAGTTTTCGGATGATTCGAGTGAGGCCCGCATTCCGCTTCGGGACGCGATCTTTGCAGCAGGAGCGGCATTGCGGGCCGATTCGGTATATGCAGACCGATCCTTGAAATCAAGACGATCCGCATCACGATCCGATCACGAATCGATCATGCCGATCCCGTCGTCATCGGCGATGCGATTTCGAGGCGGTTGCGAAGAAGTCGGCGGCTACGTTCTTGTGCGGACGATGCGGACGTGCCGGTTCGATCGATCAAGCCGCTCATGGACTTGCGACGCGCCCGGGCGATCGGTCTTGCTTCGACGTCCGACCTGCGTCGAAATCGGATCGTTCGATCGCCATGGCCCTCGTGCGCCGTCGCGCGACCCGTTGTGATCGGATCGTGATCGATTCGTGATCGCGCCACGGCGCGCATGGTGGATTCGGCGATCCTGCGATGGCGCACTGCGCCGCGCCGACAGGCATCTTCGCGCGCGCCGCACGATCGACATCCGCTTCGACCTGCGCGCTCGCCATCGTCCTGGTCGAACCATCGATTCGCCATCGTCGGCGGCGATCGACTGCGCGGGATCGAGCATCGCCCCGGCACCCGGCCGCGCAGGACACTCGTCTTTGCTGCGCCCACGCCGTGCTGGCGAGGGAAACCGGAACCGTCGCGCGTCGATCCGGACGCGCACGCCAGTGAACGTCGGCCCGCACGTCGCGGAAGGCTCCGGGCTTCGACACGTTCGCGGCGCGAAACGGAAACGGGCCCCGCAGGGCCCGTTTCCATATCCCGGTGTCGCGGTGTCGGGAGTCAGTTGTTCACCCAGTGCCCCGGCTGCGTCGGCGCGGTCAGCAGCACCTGCGCCGAGAGCGGCTTGTCGTTACCCAACACCTGCACCGCATCGGCCAGGATCGCGGCCGATTCGCGCAGCAACGGGTCCGGGCGCTTCTCGGCGGCCTTCTCGCGGGCGGCGTCCTTGGCGATATCGCGTTCGCCAGCGGTCAAGCCGTCGTCGGTGTCGTCGCTCAGCGGATCCAGATCCAGGCCGATGGCCTTGCGGGCTTCCTGGCGCTGTTTGCGCTTGGCGGCATCGCGGTCGCGCTCGGCGCGGCGCGAAGCCTCGTTGAGCGAGATCGACTTCTTCGCCGTTTCCTCGCGGAACTGGGCGATATCTTCCGACCACCACTGGAATTCCTTGTCCTGCGCGACGCGCGCGCTGTGCAAGGTTTCCAGCTGCGGCAGCAGCGGGCCGAAATCGCCGTAGCGGGTGTGCGGCACGGCCGCGATGCGGGTCCACGGCAGCGCGTTCTTGTAGGTGCTTTCGCCGAATTCGGTGGCGTCCACGGTGACCGGGAACTTGATGTCCGGCACCACGCCCCTGTTCTGGGTGCTGCTGCCGCCCGGCAGGAAGAACTGGGCGATGGTCAGCTTGACCTGGCCGAAGCGCTTGCCGTCGTTCATCGGCCAGCGGTCCAGATCGACGAGGTTCTGAACGGTGCCCTTGCCGAAGCTGGTTTCGCCGATGATCAGGCCGCGGCCGTAGTCCTGGATCGCGCCCGCGAAGATTTCCGATGCCGACGCCGAACCGCGATTGATCAGCACCGCCAGCGGACCGTCCCAGGCCACGCCCGCGGTGGAGTCGCTGTCCACCTGCACGCGGCCGCCGGATTCGCGCACCTGCACCACCGGACCCTTGTCGATGAACAGGCCGGTCAGTTCAACCGCTTCAGCCAGCGAACCGCCGCCGTTGTTGCGCAGGTCGATGACCACGCCGTCGAGCTTCTGGGTACGGAAGTCGCGCAGCAGGCGATCCACGTCGCGGGACGCCGACGCGTAATCGTTGCTGTTGGTGCGGCGGCCTTCCCAGTCCTGATAGAACGCGGGGAGCTTGATCACGCCGATGCGGCGCGCGGGTGCGCCTGCGGCACCCGGCACGTTCAGCACCTCGCCCTTGGCGGCCTGCTCTTCGAGACGGATCTTGGCGCGATTGAGCACGATCCGCGTCGGCTTGCTGTCCAGCACCGCCTCGGCCGGCACGATGTCCAGGCGCACCTGGGTGCCTTTGGCGCCCTTGATCTTTTCGACCACGTCGTCGATGCGCCAGCCCACCACGTCTTCCATCGGCCCGCTCGCGCCCTGACCGACGCCGACGATGCGATCGCCGGCCTTGAGCTTGCCGCTGAGCATCGCCGGGCCGCCCGCGATCAGCTCGCGGATCACCACCACGTCTTCCTGTTTCTGCAGCTGCGCACCGATGCCTTCCAGCGACAGGCTCATGCTCTGCTCGAAGCGGTCGGCGGCGCGCGGGTCGAAGTAATCGGTATGCGGATCGATCGACGTGGCGTAGGCGTTGAGGAAGGTCTGGAAGGCGTCGATGCCGTTCAACTCGGCCACGCCCTTGGCCATGTTGGCGTAACGCTTGTCGAGGGTCTTGCGGATGTCTTCGGGCTGCTTGCCGGCCAGTTTCAGGCGCAGCCAATCGTTGCGCACCGACTGTTCCCACAGCTTGTCGAGTTCGGCGGTATCGGCGGCCCACGGCGCGTCTTCGCGGTCGTAGTTCCAGCGGTCGTCGCCTTCGAAATTGAAGAGGTCTTTCGCCAGCAGACCGCGGGCATGCGCGACGCGGCTATTCACGCGCTGCTGGTACAGGCCGAACATCTCGAACGCCGGCGCCACTTCGCCGCTCTTGATCGCATCGTCCAGCCGGGTGCGGTAGGCGTCGAGTTTCGCGATGTCGGCGGCGGTAAAGAAGAGTTTTCCGGGATCGAGCGATTCGAGATAGCGATCCAGCATCTCCGCCGACAGCTTGTCGTCCAGCGCCCGCGGGCGGTAGGCATAACGGCTGTCGGACAGCACCCCGTAGACCAGTTTCGCGGCGGTGGCCTGCTCGGCGCTGGGGCTGCCGGCATCGGCTTGCGCCGTGAGCCAGGCCACCGGCACGGTGAGCGCGAGGGCGAGCAGGGAAACCGGAAGGGCTTTGGCGACTTTCATCGGCAGTCTCGTTGGTGGATGCGTCGTTGATTGAAGCGAACGTGTGGGACGTGCGTGTCGAGAACTGGTGTACGGAAACCTGAGGCGCTAAGCAAGTGACGAAGAGAATGCGGTGTGCGGATGCACCGGGCCTAAACCCGTGCGTTCAGCCTACGACTCTGGAGAGTACCGAAAGTTTCGACGCGCACACACCGCCCAAGGTCATGGCTGACGGACGGAAGGCATCCTCCCGACGACTGGTCGGGGTCGCGTTCATCTTCAAATCGAGGATCGGCGACGTTCGCGGCACCCTCTACGCGCTGCACGAAAGTGCGTCGTCGTCAGCGGGACAGTCCGTTCGCTCTGCGCGGCGATGCGGCTCAGGCGAAACCCGCGTCCGCGGCCTGTTTGTCGGCGTGGTACGAACTGCGCACCATCGGGCCGGAAGCGACATGCGTGAAGCCCAGCGACATGCCGTAGACCTCCAGCGCCTTGAATTCGTCGGGCGTCCAGTAGCGCATCACCGGGTGGTGGTGGGCGCTGGGCTGCAGGTATTGGCCGATGGTGACCATGTCGACATCGTGCGCGCGTAAATCCCGCAGGCTGCCTTCGACCTGCTCCATCGTTTCGCCGAGGCCGAGCATGATGCCGCTTTTGGTCGGCACGTCGGGATGCTGGGCCTTGAACTGCTGCAGCAGGGTCAGCGACCACTGGTAATCGGCGCCGGGGCGGACGTTGCGGTACAGCTCGGGCACGGTTTCGAGGTTGTGGTTGAACACGTCCGGCGGGTTCTTCGCCAGGATCTCCAGCGCCCGCTCCATGCGGCCCTTGCCGCGGAAGTCGGGGGTGAGGATCTCGATCTTCGTCTGCGGGCTGTGCTCGCGCACTGCGGCGATGCAGTCGACGAAATGCTGGGCGCCGCCGTCGCGCAGGTCGTCGCGGTCGACGCTGGTCACCACCACGTACTTCAGGCCCATGTCGGCGATGGTGCGGGCCAGATTCAGCGGCTCGTCGGCGTCCGGCGGCTTCGGTCGGCCGTGGGCGACATCGCAGAACGAACAACGGCGGGTGCAGACCTCGCCGAGGATCATGAAGGTCGCGGTGCCGTGGCTGAAGCACTCGTGGATGTTGGGGCAGCTGGCCTCTTCGCAGACCGTGACCAGGCGGTTCTCGCGCAGCTTGGCCTTGAGGGTCTGCACCGCGTTGCCGGACGGAATGCGCACCCGGATCCAGGATGGCTTGCGCAGGACCGGGGCATCGGCGAACTGGACGGGCGAGCGCGCGATCTTGTCGCCGGCCATCTGCTTCGCTCCAGGCTCAAGCGAGGCCGGCGCATCGGCGACGACGACAGTGAGCGGGATGCGCTTCTCGGAGGACGTGGGCTCGACGGGGCTCGGCGTGGACATCGGGATGACCTAGGCCGCTGCGGCGGCAGCGACGGAAAGTGGGGACAGTGCGGCGAGAGCGATCAGGTCCGGCGGCGGCGCGGTCTGCAGCTGCAGATCGAACTGCTTCGCCAGGTTGTCCAGCAGGACCGGCTTGACCGCATCCAGGCCGGGAGGGCCGCCCAAGTCTAGCATCGAGGTCACCTGCAGCCCGGCGTAGCCGCAGGGGTTGATGCGGTGGAACGGCGACAGGTCCATGGCGACGTTGAACGCCAGACCGTGGAAGGTGCAGCCGCGGCGGACGCGGATGCCCAGCGCGCCGATCTTGGCACCGGCCACGTAAACGCCGGGGGCGCCGTCGCGGCGTTCGGCGTGGATGTTCCAGTGGTCCAGGGTGTCGATCAGCGCCTGCTCGATCCGGCATACGTAGTCGCGCACCCCGACCTTCAGCCGTTTCAGGTCTAGCAGCGGATAGGCCACGATCTGGCCCGGGCCGTGGTAGGTCACCTGGCCGCCGCGATCCACCTTCAGCACCGGGATATCGCCCGGCATCAGCACGTGCTCGGGCTTGCCGGCCTGGCCGAGGGTGAAGACGGGGTCGTGCTCGACCAGCCAGAGTTCGTCGGGGGTGTCGGCGGTGCGGGCGTCGGTGAAGCCCTGCATCGCGCGCCACACGGGTTCGTAGGCCACGCGGCCGAGATCGCGGACGCGGGCCGCGCCGGGTTCGGGCTGGACCCGCACGCGATCGGCGGAAACGGGGGCTTGTTCGGACATGGTCGCGCTCAGGCCGGTGTTTCGAGGAACTGCAGCATCCGCTGCGCGCAGGCATCGGTGAGTACGATCCGCCGCAGCATGCCGATGGCGTCGCGCTCGGACCCGGCGCCGACGAGCGCCGGCTGGCCGTCGATTTCCGGCGCTTCGGCATAGCCCATCTGCCAGTCGGGAAACGACCGGCGGATCGCCCCGGCTTCCATTTCGATCACCACATCGCGATGGCGGGCATCGTCGGCGATCTTTTGGAAAAGCGCTTGCACTTCGTGCCGTTCGCCTTCGAGCAGCTGCATGAATCGGGTGTCGTGGTGCAAGAGCAGCCCGGTGATACCGTTCTCGCGATTGAACGCGCGGGCATCGAAAAGTAGCTTCATCAGGTCGGCACTTTCCATCTCGTAGGCCTGCACGCTCCGGTAAAGCAATTGCCAGGTTCCGGTCATCACGCCTCCGTGCTAGCCGCAACAGCCGGGCGATGCGTAGCGCCGATCTTCGGCCGGGGCCTGCGCCGCTGCGGTCAAAGCGTCCATTTGATGCTCGGTTCGGCGCGCAGGGCTTCGTGGGCGGCCTCGTAGCGGCCGCGGTCTTCGGCATGGAAGCTGAGCCGGATCGAGACGAACTTGCCCCCGGAGGAATTGCGTGCGGCGACGGTTTCGCGCAGCACCGTGATGCCGATGGCTTCCAGGAGTTCCGGGATACGTTCTTCGAGGCCCGCGCCCGCCGGACCCATGGCGGTGATCTCGAAAACGCCGGGGAACTGGAAGCCGTGGTCGGGATGGTCGGAGTGGATGTCCATGGCGCGATTATGGGCGCGATGGGCGGGCAACCCAAGCCTGTACGTGGCCGCATGGCAAGCGGCCGCGCGCGTGCCGGCATCACCAGCCCGGCATGCGGCTCGGATCGAGACCTGCGACTTCAAACATCGCGCTGCGTTTGCCAAAGCCTTTCACCGGGAACTCGATTTCCAGCGTTTTCGCGCCCTGCACCATCTTCCACAGCGCGCGTTCGTCCTCGATGAACATCGCGATGGCTTCGTCGGTGTCCGGGCGCGAGCCGGGCAGCGATTTCGCGGGTTTGCCGTCGAGCGTGATCGGCAGCCGGCAGCCGCGGTAGCAGTCGAAGTCGCCGCCCTGCAGCACCAGATAGGCGCTGCGGCCCCAGGACGGGTGGTCGCGGAAGATCAGCCGCACCTGGGTGGGGCCGCGGCCGTCGACGTCCACGTCGTCCTTGGCATAGATCGCCGAGGACCGCTGCAGGCCGCCCTTCACGCTTTCGGTGCCGTAACTCCACAGCGCGGCGGTGCGCCTGGCTTCGCGGGTGTCGTCGAGCTTCTGCTTCACGCCGTCGAATTCGCCGCGCACGCGTTTGGCGGCGGCGCTGTCGGGGTACTGGGCGATCAGCACATCGGCCTGCGCTTTCGCCAGCGCCCAGTTTTCCTTGCTCACCGCGTCGTCGAAGGCGGCGGCGCCTTCCTGCGCCTTGGCTTCCTGCGCGGCCGCCTGTTCCGCGGCGGCGGCCTTGGCGACTTCCGGGTCTTCGCCGCAGCCGGCGAGCAGCGCGCAGGCCACCGCCAGGGCAAGCATCCGGAGCGTGACGTTGTTCATGGCGACGCTTCCTGCGGGCCAGCCGGCAGGCCGCGTTCGATCAGCATCGCGACCGCTGCGGCGGATTCGCCCGGCCGCTCCATCAGCGACATGTGGCCGCAGTCTTCCAGCATGACCTGGCTGGCATGCGGGATGCGCGCGGCGTACAGGCCCATCGCGCTAGGGTCGATGACCTTGTCGTGCCGGCACCACAGCAGCAGCGCCGGCTGCGAGATGTTCGCGGCTTCGGCGCCGGGCAGGAAGCGCTCCTCGCCGCGACCGATCCTGTCCAGCACGCTTTGTTCGAAGGCGGCATCGCGTATGCGCTGGGCGATATAGATGTCGCGGGCCGGCCACGGCACCAACGGCCGCGTCTCCGGGTTGTGGAAGGCGGTGGCGAGATAGCGCTCCAGCGAGGCCTCGTCGCTCACGCCGAACGGGTTCTTGCCGTCCAGCACGTCCTTGCCGAACTGGTTGTCCTCGAAGCGCACGCCGGCGGCGTCGAGCAGGCCGATCCGCGCGACCAGATTGGGATAGCGCGCGGCGGCGAGCGCGGCGATGCCGCCGCCCATCGAATGGCCCACCAGCACCACCGGCCGCCCGCCGGCGACCTCGGGCTTGCGCAGGAACGCGGCGACGCGGGCGCTCTGCGCGACGAAGCCGTAATCGGCGCCGTCCCTGCGTTCGCTCTGGCCCCAGCCGGGCAGGTCGGGAACGACGATGCGGTAACGGCCGCGCAGCGCGCGCGCCATGCGGTACCAGTTCTCCTTGCTGCCGGTGTAGCCGTGCAGCATCACAATCGTTGGTACGTCCGTGGGCGCATCGGGCTTGTCGGCTTCCAGTTCCACCCAGGTCCAGCGGTGATCGTCGACCACGGTCCGGTGCGCGGACGCGCCCAGCAACAGGCGCTGCTTGGCGTACTCGCTGCGGATCACCAGCCCCGGGTCGAACCACAGCGCCAGCGCCATCGCGATCAGGATCGCAGCGGCGATCGCGTTCGCGATGCGCGCCTTGCGCGGAGACAGCAGCGCCACGGGTTCAGCGCGTCACTTGGCCGGCGGCGCGGGCGCCGCCGCCGGATCGACTGGCGCACCGGCTGGCGCACCGGCCGGCGTAATCGACGCCATGTCGGTCGTTGCCGCGGGCGGCGCGGGGATCGGCTTGGCCTCGTCGATCACCTTCTGCACCGAGCCGGTGGTGATCGGGTGGTAACCCGGCTTCGCCAATTCGAACACCTGCTTCGCCAGCGCCAGACCGGCCTCGGTCTTCGCCAGCGCGGTGTAGGTCGGCATGATCAGTTTGCGGCGGCCGATCCGCTGCAGGAACGCGGCGATGGCGTCGTTGGCCTGGGTGTAGCCGTTGCTGACCGCCAGCGGGTACCAGCGCTGGGCGATCTCGCCGTTCATCGTGCCAGTGAATTGATAGGCGCCGTCGAGCTGGGTCAGCTGCGCGATGCTCAGCGTGTCCGGCAGGCTCTCGATGAAATGCACCCATTCCTGCGTGCTCCAGGGCTTGGTGATGGCGGCCGGCGGCAGGTTGCCGGTGCCCAGCCAGGCCAGACGCGCGGAATCGACCACACCGAAACGGCGGGACTGCATCTGCGGCGCAGTCGCCGGGATGCCCGGGTCGTACAGCCACGCGTTGAATTCGGCCTGGCTCACCATGCTGGGGTATTTGTCGAGCAGATGGGTCTTGGCGTAACCCGCGAACTGGCGGGTGTCGATGCTCTGGAACGCGAAGTGGTCGAAATAGCCGCGCAGGAAGGCATCGAACTTGTCGCGGCCGTAGCGCTGCTCGAGGAACTGCAGGAACCACGCACCCTTGGTGTAGACCGTGGCGCTGCTGCTGTTGTCGGGATCCTTCAGCACGCCGGGCTTGGTCGCCAGCGCCTGCAGCGAGGGATCGATCTCGGCGTATTCCTTCTTCAGCTCGTTGCGCTCGATCACGTTCTCCATCACCGCCTGGTCTTCGCCGTACAGTTCTTCGACGATGCGGTTTTCGACGTAGCTGGTGAAGCCTTCGTTGAGCCACGCGTCCTTGGCGCTGGAGAACGTGACGAGGTTGCCCGACCAGCTGTGCGCGAGCTCATGCGCGATCAGCGCGACCAAGGTCTTGTCGCCGACGATCACCGTCGGCGTGAGGAAGGTCAGGCGCGGATTCTCCATGCCGCCGTACGGGAACGACGGCGGCAGCACCAGCATGTCGTAGCGGTCCCAGCGATAGGCGCCGTACAGGCCCTCGGCGGTGGCGATCATCTTTTCGGTGTCTTCGAACTCGGCCACGGCCTTGTCGAGCATGGTCGGCTCGGCCCACACGCCGCTGCGGTCGGAGATGCGCTTGAACGCCAGGTCGCCGGCGGCGATCGCCATCAGATAGGACGGGATCTTCTGCGGCATCTTGAAGGTGTAGTCGCCGTCGCGGATCGCATTCGGGTCGTTGTCGGCGCTCATCAGCACCATCACGTCCGGACGCGAGGTCACGTGGGCGCTGTAGGTGTAGCGCACGCTGGGCGTGTCCTGCAGCGGCACCCACGAACGCGCGTGGATCTGCTGCGACTGGCTGAACATGAAGGGCAGTTGCTTGCCCTCGGTCATCGACGGCTCCAGCCACTGCAGGCCGGACGCCTGCGGCGAGGTGGTGTAGGTCACCCGCACCTCGGGGTTGCGCTGCGGAGTATCGATGCTGAGCTTGCTGCCCAGCACCGGATCGGCCGCGGCCAGCGCGTATTTCAGCGGCGCCCACGCGCCGTTGGCGTCGGTGCCTTCGACCTTGGCGATGGTGAGTTCGCGGCTGTCCAGCACCAGCGCGGTCGCGGCGCCGTCCTTCCAGTCCAGCTGATACGTGGCGATACCGGCCAGGGTTTTGGTGTCGAAGTCGACCTTCAGATCCAGGGTCAGATCCTTGATGACGACCTTGTCCGGCTGGGCATAGGAGTGTTCGTCGACCACCGCCGACACCGCTGGCGGGGACTTGGCTGCGGGCGCGGCCGGGGCCGCATCTTCGGATGTGCAGGCGGTCATCATCAGGGTGGCGAGCAGGGGCAGAGCCAGGATCGAAGCGCGCATGGCATTGGCTTGGCTGGGAAAGCGGCCAGTGTACCCGGCCGCGCCCGGCCCGGATGCGGGGCCGGGCGCGGTGTCCCCGGGGGGGAGCGGATTTCGTTAATCGTCCACGGACAGCGACAATACGACCGCACCGGCCGCCGGACACAGGCGTCGCTTCAGGCGGTCCATCGCTCTTCCCGAACGCCTTCCACCCGCACAGCCACAAGGTAACGACTCTGATGACCCACCAATCCCGCGGATCCATCGCCCTCTACGCCGGCCTGCTCACCCTCGCCGTCACCGCAGTCCTGGCCGCACCCGCGCAGGCCCAGCGCCAGAGCGCGCAGGATCAGCGCAAGCAGAAGACCGCCGAGATCCCGACCTGCGCCAAGCCGCTGGGCACCATCAGCGTGCTGGAGCCGGAAGACGCCACCGACTGGTGGAGCGGCCAGCAGCTGCCCGCCCCGTCGAAGCTGATCAAGGTCTTCGTCAGCAAGTCGCGCTGCTTCACCCTGGTGGATCGCGGCGCCGGCCTGGACGCCGCGCAGCGCGAACGCGCGCTGGGCGCCAGCGGCGAGCTGCGCAATCGCGCCAACGTCGGCAAGGGCCAGATCAAGGCCGCCGATTACGTGATGGTCCCGGATCTGATTTCGCGCAACAGCAATGCCGGCGGCAATGCCATCGGCGGCCTGATCGGCGGCCTGGTCGGCGGTCGCGCCGGCGCGGCCATCGGCGGCCTGAACTTCCAGAAGAAGACCGCCGACGTGGTGCTGACGGTCACCGACGTGCGTTCCACCGAGCAGGTCGCGCTGGCTGAAGGCAGCGCCAAGAAGACCGACATCGGCTGGGGCGCCGGCGGCGGCCTGTTCGGCGGCAGCGGCTTCGGTGCCGGCGGCGCCAGCGGCTACGCCAACACCGAGATCGGCCAGGTCATCACCCTTGCCTACCTGCAGGCCTATACCGACATCGTCGCCCAGCTCGGCGGCCTGCCGGACAACGCCTCCGCGGCCAACGCGCAGCAGGCGGTAACCGTCGCCAAGCCAGCGCGTCTGTTCACGACGGCGAAGGGCACCAAGGTCGTGCGCAGCCTCGACGTGGGCATGATGCTGTACCCCACCGGCAACAAGGAAGGGATGATGTGGGAAGTAGAAGACGAACTCGGCAACAAGGGCTGGATCTCGTCGACACTGATCGAACTGTCGCGCTGAACCGGATCACGACAGACACGGAAAAGGGCGCTTCGGCGCCCTTTTCTTTGGATACCGGCGCTTCGCTCCCCTCTCCCACCGGGAGAGGAGCTGGGGAGAGGGGCTGGGGGAGAGGGTACGACGCAAGCGACGAGCTTCGTCGGCACACGAACCCTCATCCGGCGCTATGCGCCACCTTCTCCCGGAGGGAGAAGGAAAGTGGCAACGGCCTCCCGGAGGGAGAAGGAAAGTGGCAACGGCATCAAGCCTCGCTCGCAGAAGCAGCGCTACAACCGCGCCCGCACCAGATCCAGCAGCGCATCCGCCAGCACCGTCTTCGGTCCCGGCCCCAGCGCATGCGCGGTGTCGGCATCGATCACCGTCAGCGCGTTGTCGTCGCTCTCGAACCCGCAGCCTTCGCGGCCGACCTGGTTGGCCGCGATCATGTCCAGACCCTTGCGCACCAGTTTGCCGCGGGCGTAGCGCTCGACATCGTTGGTTTCCGCGGCGAATCCCACCACCACCCGCGGCCGCTGCGCGTGCGCGGCCACGTCGGCCAGCACGTCGGGCGTGCGGACCAGCTCGACGGTCATCGTATCGATGGCGGTCGCGCCGCCTTCGCCGGACTGCGCGGTTTTCTTGATCTTGTGCGGCGACACCGTGCGCGGCGTGTAGTCGGCCACGGCGGCGGCCCCGATATAGATGTCGGCCGGCAGCGCGGCCATGACCGCGGCGTGCAACTGCGCGGCCGAACGCACGTCGACGCGGCGCACCCCCGCGGGCGTGGGCAGCGACACCGGGCCGGCCACCAGCACCACCCCGGCGCCGCGGCGCGCGGCGGCGGCGGCGATCGCGAAGCCCATCTTGCCGCTGCTGCGATTGCCGATGAAACGCACCGGGTCCAGGTCTTCGAACGTCGGGCCAGCGCTGATCACCAGCCGCTGGCCGGCGAGGTCGGCGGCGACGCGATCGGCCTCGACATGCTCGGCAGGAAATGCGGCGACGAGGTCGGCCACGATCTCCGGGGGCTCGCGCAGCCGGCCGGGACCAAACTCGCCGCAAGCCTGGGCGCCGTCGTCGGGGCCGATCACCTGTACGCCGCGGGTGCGGAGGGTGGCGACATTGCCCTGGGTGGCGGGGTGCAGCCACATCCGGTTGTTCATCGCCGGCACCACCGCGATCGGCGCAGTCGTGACCAGGCAGAGCGTGCTGACCAGATCGTCGGCCAGCCCGTGGGCGAGCTTGGCGAGGATGTCGGCGGTAGCCGGCGCCACCAGCACCCGGTCGGCCCAGCGCGCCAGTTCGATATGGCCCATCGCGGCCTCGGCGGCCTCGTCCCAGAGCGAATCGCGCACCGACACGCCGGACACCGCCTGCAGGCTGGCCGCACCGACGAAACGCTGGGCGTTGGCGGTCATCGCCACCTGCACCTCGGCGCCGGCTTCGCGGAGGCGGCGCACCAGCTCGATCGACTTGTACGCGGCGATGCCCCCGCACACGCACAGCAGGATGCGGCGACCTGTCAGCGTCTGCGCCATCGGGAATTTTCCTACACCGGAACGAGCCGACAGCTTACCCGATGCCACGGGCATCCCCGACAGTTCGGCGGCGGCCGCGCGGCGATGCTGGCGTTCACACCTTCGACGACCGCCCACCATGCAGATCCGCGACTGGCCCGACAACGAACGTCCACGCGAAAAGCTGCTCAAACGCGGCCCCACGGTGCTGTCCGACGCCGAATTGCTGGCGATCTTCCTGTGTTCCGGCCTGCAGGGCTCGGATGTGGTGAGCAGCGCGCGCCGGCTGCTGAACGAGCACGGCCCGCTGCGCAACCTGTTGGAACACACGCCCAAACAACTGCTGAAGCTGCCGGGCATCGGCCCCGCCCGGGCCTGCACCCTGCTGGCGGCGCTGGAGCTGGGCAACCGCTACCTCGCCGCCGGACTGGAGCGCGGAGACGCCCTGACCGACCCCCAGGCCGCCGGCCGCTATTTCTCCCAGCGCCTGCGCGGCCTGCCGCACGAGGTGTTCGCCGTACTGTTCCTCGACACCCGCCATCGCTCGATCGCCTTCGAGGAAATGTTCCGCGGCACCGTCGACGGCGCCGAAGTCCACCCGCGCGAAGTCGTGCGCCGCGCGCTGGTCCACAACGCCGCCTCGGTGATCGTCGGCCACAACCACCCCAGCGGCAACGGCGAACCCAGCGCCGCCGACCGCGCGATCACCCTGCGCCTGAAACAGGCGCTGGGGCTGGTCGAGATCCGTCTGCTGGATCACTTCATCGTGGGCGACGGTGCGGCTGTGTCGCTGGCGGCAAGGGGGTGGGTGTGAGGCGGAGCGGACAGCCCGCAATTCGAGTGCGCAAGCCGCGCGCGCGGCATCGATGCCGCGATGCGTTAGGGAGCGCGGCGGGCGGGCTACAATGCCCGACCCTCGAAACACCGTCGTTTTCCGGCGAAAATACTCCGTGAAATCCCAGCTCCGCGCCCTCATCGAACAGGGCATCGCCCAACTCCGCAGTCAGGGCACCCTGCCCGCCGACCTCGCCGCCCCGGACTTCGTGGTCGAACGCCCGAAGGATCGCAGCCACGGCGATTTCGCCACCAACGCCGCGATGACCCTGGCCAAGCCCGCACGCAGCAACCCGCGCGCGATCGCGCAGGCGCTGATCGACGCCCTGCCCGTCAACGACGACATCGCCTCGGTCGAGATCGCCGGGCCGGGCTTCCTGAATTTCCGGCTCTCGGCCGCCGCCTGGCAGCGCCAGCTGCGCAGCGTGCATGCCCAGGGCGACGCCTACGGCCGCAACGCCAGCGGCGGCGGCCGCACCGCCGGGGTGGAGTATGTGTCCGCCAATCCCACCGGCCCGCTGCACGTCGGCCACGGCCGCGCCGCGGCCATCGGCGACTGCATCGCGCGCGTGCTCGACGCCAACGGCTGGGACGTGAAGCGCGAGTTCTACTACAACGACGCCGGCGTTCAGATCGAGAATCTCGCGAAGTCGACGCAGGCGCGCGCCAAGGGCCTGAAGCCCGACGACGCCGGCTGGCCGGAAGACGGCTACCGCGGCGACTACATCGCCGATGTCGCCCAGGCCTATCTGGACGGCGCTGCGGTCGAAGTGGATGGCCAGACGATCATCGCCGCTGGCGACGCAGATAACTTCAATGCGATCCGCCGCTTCGCCGTGGCCTATCTGCGTCGCGAACAGAATCTCGACCTCGCCGCGTTCGGCGTGTCGTTCGACGTGTACTTCCTCGAATCCTCGCTCTACCGCGACCAGAAAGTCGAAGAGACCGTGCGCGAACTCGTCGCCCACGGCCACACTTACGAGGAAGGCGGCGCGCTGTGGCTGCGCACGACCGACTTCGGCGACGACAAAGACCGGGTGATGCGCAAGTCCGACGGCAATTACACGTATTTCGTGCCGGACGTGGCCTATCACCTCAGCAAGTGGCAGCGCGGCTACACACGCGCCATCACCGAACTGGGCGCCGACCATCACGGCTCGCTGGCCCGCGTGCTCGCCGGCCTGCAGGCGCTGGACTGCGGCATTCCCAAGGGCTGGCCCGAATACGTGCTGCACCAGATGGTCACGGTGATGCGCGGCGGCGAGGAAGTGAAACTCTCCAAGCGCGCCGGCAGCTACGTGACCCTGCGCGATCTGATCGACGAAGCCGGCCGCGACGCGGTGCGCTGGTTCCTGATCGCGCGCAAGCCCGATTCGCAGCTGGTGTTCGATATCGATCTGGCGCGTTCGCAGTCGCTGGACAACCCCGTGTACTACGTGCAGCTGTCGCATGCGCGGATCTGCGGCCTCGGCCGCAAGCTCGCCGAGCGCGATCTGTCCTACGACTGCGACGCCGGGCTGTCGCAGCCGCTGGACATCGCCAACACCGCGGTGCGCGACCTGCTGATCGATCTCTCGCGTTATCCCGAGATCGTCGACGTCGCCGGCAAGGAACTGGAACCGCATCAGATCGCGATCTATCTCGTCGAGCTGGCGCAGACCTTCCAGTCCTACTACAACGATCACCAGTTCCTCGTGGACGACGCGGACACCCGCAACGCCAGACTGGCGCTGGCGGAGGCGACCCGCCAGGTGCTGGCGAACGGGCTGGCGCTGCTGGGCGTGTCGGCGCCGGAACAGATGCTCTTCGACGACAAGGCGGAGACGGCGTAATGGCGGCCAAACGCGGAAAATCGCAGGCGCGACGCAACACCGGCGGCGGCAACAACAGCGGCATGCCCGGCTGGGCGTGGCTGGTGGTCGGCCTGGCGCTGGGCGTGGGGGTGTTCCTGATGGCGCCGAAATTCCTCGGCGGCGACGGCGCCGAGAGTTTCTTCCGGCCCAAACCCAATGCCGACGCGCAGCCGCCGGCGGTGGATGCGGTGAACGACGAAGACCCCATCGTCGCCGACAGCGACAGCGGCAGCGCGACCGCCGCCACCGAGCCGGCCGAGAAGCCCCAGGACTACGATTTCTACACTCTGCTGCCGGGCGACGAGACCGCACTGAGCGACAGCGAGCTGGCCGAACGCGCGCGCGCCGAAGAAGCCGCACGCAAAGCCGCGGACGCCGCCGAGCAGACACCCGCGAAGCCCGACACCGCGACCCCACCGGCGATCGACACGCCTGCGAACAAGCCGCCGGTGGCGGTGGATGCGCAGACACAGCCGAAACCCGTCGCCACCGACGAAACGCGCGGCGACGCGCGCTACCTGCTGCAGGCCGGCGCCTTTGCCGCCTCGGGCGACGCCGAAGCGCTGAAGGCCAAGATCGCGTTCCTGGGCCTCGGCGCGCGGGTGGAATCGGCGCAGATCCAGGGCAAGACGGTCTACCGCGTGCGCATGGGCCCGTACGGCACCGCCACCGACCTGGCGGAAGCCAAGCGCAAACTCGCCGGCGGCGGGCTGCCGGCGATGGCGATCAAGGCGAAGTAAGTCAGCGTTTCCTTTCGGGAGTCCGCGCCATGCCTGTTCTTCGCCATGTTCTGCTCCGGATTTTTCTGCTGGTCGCCGCTTGCGGTTGGCTTGCCGCCGCGCAGGCGAGCGAATACGCGCCGAGCACGGCCGACAGCGCCGAAATCCAACAGCTGAGCGCCCGCTATTTCGAGCATCTCGATCGCAAGGAATACGATGCGGTGTATGCGATGTTCACCGACGGCATGCGCGCTACGGCGCCGTTCGGGGAGTGGCGTACGTTCATGCGCGAATCGCAACGCGACTGGGGCACGCTGACACATCGCGGACAGACCAACATCACCTGGTACAACGACCCGCCGAACGCGCCGCGGCCCGGGCTGTACGTCGCGGTCGATTACGTCAGCCGCTACGCCAACCTCGCCCAGCACACGGAATTCCTCGTGTGGTATCGCGAACGCGACGGCATGCCGTTCGCGCTGACGCGCCACGAAACCAATGCCGTCGACAAAGCGTCTGCGGCGAAGGGCGCGCCGCATCCCGGCGCAACACCCGGCAAGATTCCCTATCCGAACGTCGAAACCGCGCGCGCGGCCCTGCTGGCGCGGGACGATATCGACCGGAGCGAGGTCGACGGCTGGACGATCATCAAGGTACCGGCCGAGAATGCGATCTGGTCGTTCACCCCGGCATCGCACCCCGCGCATCCATCGATGATCCTGCGCGCGCCTTTCGAGCGCGACGGCACGGTCTACCTCGGGATGGACGTGAAGTGCGGCGCGACCAAGCCGGTCTGCGACGCGCTCGTCGAAGAATTCATGGCGATGAATGCACGCATGGCCGAAGACATGCAGCGATCCAGAGAGGAAGATCGCAAGCCCTGAGACGCCCCGCGGGCATACTCCTTCACCAACAGGAGAGAACGCCCATGACGCTCGAAACCGCCCTGTTCAGGCCCGCCCTGAAGCCTGTCGTCGATGCCCTGCTGCTGCGCTTCCGGCAACGCCGGCAGCGCCAACTCCGACGCGGCGGCGAGGCCGCATTGCAGGACGCGATCCGCGAACTGCTGCTGCCGCACCCCGACGAACGCCGGGTGGAGGCGAAACTCGCGCAGGCGCGCAGCGCCGGGGCGCTGGCCCGCGACATGACCCTGGCCGAGACGATGCTGGCGCGGCATCGGGAAACCCGCGCGTACACGATGGGCAAGACCCACCGCAGCCTGCGGCTCAGACAGGCCGCGTGAGCCGGGCCTCCCCGGCGCTGCGTCGGTCCGGTTCGCGGCCGGCTAGAATCGCCGCATGACCCAGACCATCCTCATCACCGGCGCCACGTCCGGGTTCGGACGCGCCGCCGCCCGACGTTTCGTCGACGCCGGCTGGCGCGTGATCGCCACCGGCCGCCGCGCCGAACGTCTCGACGCACTGGCCGACGACCTCGGCCACGACCGCGTGCATACCGCCGCCTTCGACATCCGCGACGAGGCGGCGATGCGCGCCGCGCTGGACGCGCTGCCGCAGGATTTCCGCGCCATCGACGTGCTGGTGAACAACGCCGGCCTCGCCCTGGGCACCGCGCCGGCGCAGCGCGCGGATCTCGCGCAGTGGCGGCAGATGATCGATACCAATGTCACCGCGTTGGTCACGCTGACCCACGCGCTGCTGCCTGGGCTGATCGAACGACGGGGCGCGATACTCAACGTCGGCTCGATCGCCGGCACCTATCCCTACACCGGCGGCAACGTCTACGGCGGCACCAAGGCCTTCGTCTCGCAGTTCTCGCTGGGCCTGCGCAGCGACCTGCACGGCACCGGCGTGCGCGTGACCTCGATCGAACCGGGCATGGCCGAAACCGAATTCACCCTGGTGCGCACCGGCGGCGACGAT
>JAZKFJ010000048.1:0-39977 GCA_040386495.1 Pseudomonadota bacterium | reverse complement strand
GGACACGCTCTACAAGGGCGCCGAACCGATCACCGCCGACGACATCGCCGAAACGATCTTCTGGATCGCCAACCTGCCGCCGCATCTCAACGTCAACCGCATCGAAGTGATGCCGGTGCGGCAGTCGTTCGCGGGGTTCCAGATCGCGCGGGAGGCGTGAGCAAAAACGCGATGAAGATTGAATACACAGTCAAACGCGGAAAATTCGCAGGCCGCATTTTCACGCCGCATCGTCATGAAGATGGCCTCTTCGTGGTCAGCAAAACGCGCTTTCGACGCGATTACATCCGGGTGCTCATGCTAGCGGATGTGCTTACCTATTTGGACGAAGGCTTTCGAATCCGTGTCAGCGATCCCTCAGGGGATTTTCCGACCAGTCTCGTCAGCAAACGCAGCTTGGTCATACGCTGATTTCCTTGAAGTACGTCGAACGAGCATCTGGTCGCGCATCCGCAGTCCCGGCCGCTCGATGAGGGTGTACAGGATGGCGGCCGCGAGCAGCGACGCTATTCCGTACACCGCGAACGCGACGAAGCCACGATCCTGCAAGGCATCGCCGAGATGTCGCTCCACCAGACCGAACACAGGTTTGTGCACCAGATACAGACTGAACGATACCGCAGCCAGCCAGCCCGCGCCCGGCAGCGGGCGGCGGCCGATCCAACTGTCCCGCTGCGCGCCCGCGAACACCAGCAGCGCCAATCCCAGCGACAGCACCGGCCAGCCGATGCTGTTGCCGAGCAGGCCCGCGCGTTCGCGGAACAGCCAGAACGCCAGCGCCATCATCGCCAATCCGCCCAGCATCACTAGGTTCGCGCGTGCGCCGACGCGGGCCCAGCTGTCCGGGCGATATGTCTTCCACACCGCGAGGATCACGCCCGCGAGCAGACCGTCGAGCCGGTTCCAGGTCGGGTAATAGATGTCTTCGACGAACCAGTTGCGCGCAGGCTGCAATGCGTCGAAGTGAAGCCAGAGCGACGTGCGCAGGACGATGCCACCGATCACGATCGCCGCGCACAGCGCGACGAAGCCGGCAACCGACGGGCGCTTCGCGAGCAGCCACGCCAGCAGCGGGAATACCAGATAGAAATGCTCCTCGACGCACAGCGACCACGCGTGCGAAAACGCGGCGTTGCGGCCGTAATCGATCGACAGATTCAGGAAGAAGCCGGCGAACTTCCACCACGGCTCCATGCCCGGCGCCTCGCGGAACCCGGGCCACAGCAGATACACCGCCAGCACCGTCCAGAACGCAGGCAGGATGCGGAACGCGCGGCGGAGGTAGAACTCGCGGAACGAAAAGCGACTGCCGTCCGCCAGCGGCTTCAACACCTGCGAGCCGATCAGGAACCCGCTGAGCACGAAGAACAGGTCGACGCCCATCCAGCCGTAGCGCTGCGCCCAGGCCCAGTCTTCGCCCAGACCGCCGACGAGAAACGAATGGAAGAGCATCGTCCACATCACCGCGATGGCGCGCAGCAGATCCAGGCCGGGCAGGCGCATCGAACACTCCGGAATGGGGGCGCGAAACCAGCCCTGCGGTCGAAATGACGAGGCGCGTCGCGAAGCGCGAGTCTAGTGCGTGTCGGCGCGCCCGGGGTGCAATGTGACGACCGTTACGACAAGGGCTCGTCGCTGAGGTAGGTGTACGCGGTCAGCCCCATTTCCAGCGCCTCGTTGAGCCGCGCGGCCTCGCCCTTGCTCAGGTCCACCGCACCGACCTTGGCCCGGTAGATGCGGCGCAGGTCGTCGAGTTTGTAACCGACGTAGTCCAGCATCACGTCGGTGGTGTCGCCGCGGCGCTGCTGGGTGACCTTGAACCCTTCGTCGCCGACGCGCACTTCGATCGCGTCGGTATCGCCGAACAGGTTGTGGATGTCGCCGAGGATTTCCTGATAGGCGCCAAGCAGGAAAAACCCGATGCGATAACGTTCGCCCGAACGCAGCCCGTGCAGCGGCAGCGAACTGTGCAGGTCTTCGTTCTCGACGTAGGTGTCGATCTTGCCGTCGGAATCGCAGGTGAGGTCGGCGATCACGCCACGACGTTCGGGTTTCTCGTCGAGGCGCTCGATCGGCACGATCGGGAACACCTGATCGATCGCCCACACGTCGGGCATCGACTCGAACAGGCTGAAATTGACGAAATATTTGTCGACCAGCCGCTCGTTGAGTTCATCGAGCAGATCGCGATGGCTCTTCTCGTCGTAGGTCAGCCGCGCGCGCACCGCATGCGCGATCGCATAGAAAAGATCGTCCAGTCGCGCGCGTCCGACCAGATCGAGCTGGCCCAATGCGTACAGGGACAGGCCTTCGCTGTGGTGATGCTGCGCTTCGTGGAACAACTCCACCGCCGGCCGGGTATCGATGTCGGCGTAGATCTCGCGCAGATGGCGGATGACGTTGGCTTCGTCGTCGTGCGCCGGCGGCACGCGGCCTTCGGGCGCGCGTTCCACTTCGGACACATTAGTGACCAGCATCGCGTGGTGCGCGGTCATCGCCCGCCCGCATTCGGTGACCACGCGCGGCGGCGCGATGCCGTATTCCTCGCAGGCCTCGGCCAGCGGCTGGACGATGCTGGACGCGTACTGGTGGATGCCGTAATTGATCGAACAGTAGCTGCGCGAGCGCGTGCCTTCGTAATCGATGCCCAGGCCGCCGCCGACATCGACGTGGGTGACCTTCGCGCCCAGCTTCGACAGTTCGACAAAATAACGGGTGGCTTCGCGCATGCCGTTGGCGATGTCGCGGACGTTGCTGATCTGCGAGCCCATATGGAAATGCAGCAGGCCGAGGCAATCGCCCATGTCGGCGTCGCGCAGGGTCTTCCACAGGTCCAGCACCTGGCGCGGCGACAGCCCGAACTTGGCCTTGTCGCCGCCGCTGTTCTGCCATTTGCCGGCGCCCAGCGACGCCAGGCGCATGCGCACGCCGAGGCCCGGGACAACACCCAGCGCCTTGGCTTCCTCCATCACCAGCGGCAGCTCGGACGGCTTCTCCACCACGATGAAGGTCTGCATGCCCAGCTTGCGGCCGATCAGCGCGAGGCGGATGTATTCGCGGTCCTTGTAACCGTTGCAGACGATCAGCCCGCCGGGGCGGCTCAGCGCCAGCACCGCCATCAGTTCCGGCTTGCTGCCGGCTTCCAGGCCGAAGCCCTCGCCCGCGTGCGACGCCAGGGTGCCGGCGACGGCCGCGTGCTGGTTGACCTTGATCGGATACACCGCGGTGTAGCCGCCGGCGTAATCCCACTCCTGCTGCGCCTGCGCGAACGCGGCCTGCAGCTTGCCCAGACGGTCGCCGAGGATCTGCGGGAAGCGCACCAGCAGCGGCAGTTTCGCGCCGCTGGCCTGGGCAGCGTCGACCACCGCCGACAGCGCCGCGCCCGGCGCCTGCGGGCCCTGCGGATGGACGACGATGCGACCCTCCGCATCCACATCGAAATACCCTTCGGCCCAGTGCGGGATCGAATAGGTCTTGCGGGCGAGCTCGATGGACCAGGCGGTCATGGGTCGTTCCAGGGGCGCTGCGGGGACGCGCATTGTAGGGCGGGTCTTGACCCGCCGCTCGGCTTCACGGCCGCCGCCCGGCCCGTAGCCCCGTTCAGCTTCTACGCCGGTACACCGGCTCCACGCAGATCGCGCGCACGCGCCGCGCCTCGGCCTTGTGCGCGCTTTCGGTGAACACGCTGACACTGCCCGGCAGGCGCAGCGCGGCGACGATCCGCTTCAGCCCCGCGACTTCGCTCACCACCGAGCCGCGCCAAGTCACCAGCACTGCGTAGTGCGCCGGCGCATCGGCCAGATCGAAACGTTTGCGCGCCAGCCAAGCCTGGCCGACCTGCGGGATCCCGTACAACGCCTCGCACAGCCCATCGACCGTGGCGTCGTCCAGACCATGGGCGATCAGATCGTCGTCCCCGGTTACGCCGTCGCGGGCTTCCAGCGAGCTCGCACGGCCAGCGAATTCATCGCGCAGCGCGGATAATGCGTCCGCCACATGGGGGCTCAGCGTGCCGTCGCGCTCATAGGCGCGCAATTTCTCGAATGCCGGGCGGATCGCGCCCGCATCGACGGTCATCGCCTGCCGCAGCTGCCCGACGCCCGCGACATCGCCCGCCTCGATCCGCAGCAGGGCGACCTTGAACTGCGCGGTCGCGCTGTCCGGCGCGCGTTCGAGCGCGCGCTCGTAGAAACGCAGCGGGTCGATCTCCGGGCGCAGCGATTCGATCAGCTGCGCGTACTGCAGGGTTTCGGCCGGATCGAGTTCGCCGCGACGCTCCAGCGCGTCCAGCCGGTGGCGGTCCGGTTCGGCCGCCGCGTACTGCTCGGCCCAGGGCGTCTTCATCTCATCGCGCCACTGGGCATCGAGTTTGCGTTCGATCGTCGACAGCGAATCGCCGAGCAGTGCGATCGCGGCCACGTCCTGTTCGCGCAATGCGGGCGCCGCGTCAGCCGTCCCGACCGCCGCGATGCGCTGCGGCAGAGTCGGGTGCGTGTCGGTCAGATCGTTCTCGCGCGTTTCGCTGGCGAGCAGGCGCGGGATATCGATGGGCGGCGAATCGCGCAGTGCCGCCGCCATCATCGCGTTGAATTGCACCGGCGGCTGCGACTGGGCGCGCATCCGCGTCTGCATCTCCGACATGAACCGCCGTTCGATCCACTGCGACGCATGCGCCAGCCGGATCAGCGCCGACACCCGCGCCGATTCGCCGGCCACGCGCGCGCTCACCGCGTCGGCCTCGAATTCGTCCTCGCGCGCCATCACGAAACTGTAGGCGTTGAAATACGGCACGTACCACGCGAAGAATTTCAGGAACAGCCGCGACATCGCCCCGCCGCCGCCCGCCATCGCCTCAGCCATGCGGTACCAACTCATGCGGACGCGATAGATCCAGGCGGAAAAACGGCCGTGACCGCCGCGGAAATGGCCGAATTCGTGCGCGATCACCGCCGACAGCTCGGCGGCATCCAGCAGGCGCATCAGCGGCAAGCCGATCACCAGATAGTGATGGTGGCCGAACAGACCCAGCAGCCGCGGCATGCTGGCCGCGCCGGCGTTCAGATCGCTGTCGATCACCACCGCCGCCAGCGGCGGCGCGCCGGCGGCCAGGCGCAGGCGTTCGATCTCGGCGTACAACGCCGGCGCTTCGCCCGGCGCCAGCCGATAGCCCGACGGCACGCCGAAGCGCAGCCACAGCGCGCGCACCACCATCGCCGCGAAGAAGCCCTGCGGCACCAGTACCAGGAACAGCCACGGGTCGAGATCGCGCCCGGTCGCCAGCAGCGCGATCACGATGCCGACCGGCAGACCCACGGCAACCAGCAACACCGCGCCGATCGCGGCATAGCCCAGCGCCGCCAGCAGCATCACCCGGCTGCGATAGGCCTGCGGCGCCTCGCGCGCCTGCACCTGCAGACGTTCGATCAGGGCCTTGTACCGCTGTTCCGATGCTTTCGCCGCCATGCGCGCCTCCCGTGGGCGCCCATCGTAGCGGAAGCGTCGACGGGGTCCGGTACAATCCGCAGCCCCACGACCGCTTCCGGACCGACGCCGATGACCACCGCGACCACCTGGCATTACGAGAACTTCGAGCCCGCCGGCTCGGCCATCGGCTACCGCATCACCCGCAAACTCGACGAAGTGCAGTCGCCGTTCCAGAAGATCGAGATCTTCGAAAGCACCGACTGGGGCAATCTGATGCTCATCGACGGCGCGATGATGCTCACCAGCCGCGACAACTTCCTCTATCACGAGATGATGTCGCACCCGGCGCTGTTCACCCACGCCGATCCGGAGCAGGTGGTGATCATCGGCGGCGGCGACTGCGGCACGCTGCGCGAAGTGCTCAAGCACCCGGGCGTGAAGAAGGCCGTGCAGTGCGACATCGACGAGCAGGTCACGCGCATGGCCGAAAAGTGGTTCCCCGAACTGTGCGATTCCAACAGCGACCCGCGCGCCGAGCTGCTGTTCGACGACGGCATCGCCTACATGGCCAACTGCGCGCCGGGCAGCCTCGACATCGTGATCGTCGATTCCACCGATCCGGTCGGCCCGGCCGAAGGCTTGTTCAACAAGGCCTTCTACGCCAGCTGTTTCCGCGCGCTGAAGGACGACGGCATCCTGGTCCAGCAGTCGGAATCGCCGCTGGTGCTGCTGGAACTGATCAAGGCAATGCGCGCCGAGATGGGCAAGGCCGGCTTCACGACCTTCCAGACCCTGCCGTTCCCGCAGCCCTGCTACCCGACCGGCTGGTGGAGCTGCACGCTGGCCCGCAAATCCGGCGGCTTCGACTTCCGCCATCGCGACGCGCGCGACAAAACCTTCACGACCAAGTACTACAGCGCCGAAATCCACACGGGCGCGGCGACGCTGCCGCCGTTCGTGGCCGAAGCGCTGGGTCAATAAGCCGTCGCGCCAGCGCGGGACACGGAACGGGCCGCAGCGATGCGGCCCGTTTTTCTTTGCGCTGGAGAACCGCTTCTGCCTGCCGTCAGCTGCCGGTACTCTCGCGATAAAGAATCGCGATACGTGGCCCCCCTTGGACCAGCATCGAGCCTTCCCATTCACTGACATGCCCTTCAGGCGCTGGATCGGAGGCCGCCACGACCTTGCACAGCGGCGGCGCGAGTCCGTCCGGATGAAACGTGAAGGTCACGTGGTTATGTTTTCCGTCCGCTACGGTTTCTTTCCTTTCGCTGTTCTCGAAAACGAATCCGAGCGCCTCCTTGCCCATGATTGCGCGACTGATCCGATCGAAATCCAATCCTTTCGGAATTTTCAACGGCTTCGGCTTCATTTGCGGCTCCTGTTGATTCTCGATTATTGCAGCGCGAAACCGATGTCTTTAAGCGCCATCGCAAGATGCTGGAAATTGGCGAACTCTTCTTTCTCGTCGCGCAGCTTCGAGAATCCATGCTTGAGCGCGATCTGCCGATCGCCCAATGCCATGCCAGCCACGAACTCCGGAACCGGAACGTCATGGCCCACAAGGAACGACCGGATCTTCAGCAGATCTGCATCGTTCTTGATGGTTCCAACGAAATCCGCGATCCGCTTAGTGTCCGAGCGCAGCCCCATGATCTCCGGCATGGTCAGAATTTTCAGCTCGGCATCGCTGCGCCGTTCCTGCTCCGCCGCCGACTGCTGCACGCCCATCAACGCGCCGTTGAGGGTACCGGCATAGTAATACTCGAGCGTATCGGCGAATGCGGCCTGCGAGGGATACCGCGTGATCGGATCGTCCATCCGCCGATAGATCTCGACCTGACGCGCCTTCCGATTGGCATCCATCTGCGCGACCAGCGCATCGATCGTGCGATCGAGAAGATATTCCTTGTCGTAGATGTTCTCGCCGCCGCTGATCAATGCCGACAACGCGATGTAGTTGTCCTTGACGCCGACCGATTTTGTGAGCGTGGCCGCGATATCGGTCATGAGCAGCAAACCGTTTGTCGCCGAGCGGGTGCCCTTGCGATCGTTGACGATATCGTTGCGAAAATGCATGTACCTCACATCCGCAAGCGCCATCAGCTTGAGCATCGCCGCGTTGCGCTGATTCACATCGACGGTCGTCGCGAGCGTCAGCAACTCGGCATCGGCATCGACAAAGGCCTTGCTGTCCGCGATTTTCCGTTCCAGCAGCGGTTTAGGCGCGCCGCGGAAAGTCGAACACCCACCGGCCACAAACGCCAGCACCACAAGCGCCACCGCGCCGCCTACCCTGAACTTCGGCATCCCCCCTCCTTCGCCGGTCCGGCCTGCGGCGCGGACGGCATCCCTGATTGCATCGGAACTCGACTTTACACAACGCGGCGCAGGACGGAAACAGGACGCACGACTTTCCGTCCGCGGAAAGGTGAATCGCCCGCTGTGGGACGTCATCGCGCGCTGCGCCCTGGCGCGCAGCGTCAAGATCCCACGCCCGCGCTGCGGCCATCAGCGACTGCGTTGTAGAATCCGTCCACATCCGCCGCAGGCCCTCCATCGTGGCTATGCCCGCACGCGCCTTGAACATCGACCGCTTGAACATCGCGCTGATCGCGGTGTCGACGCTGCTCGCGGTGCGCTGGCCGTTCGAAACCCTGCTGCTGGCCTATGCGGTACTCGGTCCCCTGCACTACATGACCGAGATCTCGTGGCTGCACGACCGCAACTACTTCCTGCCGCGGCGTCGCGATGTATGGCCGTTGCTGATCGGCGGCCTGGCGCTGATCGTCGCGCTGATCGCGATCGCGGGCACCGACACCGGCAAGGACACGCTGCATCGCGCGGTCCGGAACGGCGCGCTGTTCGCGCTGTTCGGCTTCGCGCTGGTGATGGTGCTCACGCCGAGCTGGCCGAAGCGGCTGCTCGCCTTGGCGGCGCTGGTGCCCGCGTGTCTACTTCTCGCGCGCAGCGCCGGTTTCGCCGATTCGCTGGCCGGCTACATCCCGACCGTCATCCATGTCTATGTTTTCACCGGGCTGTTCATGATGCTGGGCTGGCTGCGTCGCCCCAGCCGCGACAGCGCCGGCGCGCTGGCGGCCTATCTGCTCTGTCCGCTGCTGTGCTGGCTGGCGCCGCTGGACTTCAGCGCATCGGCCTCGGGCTGGGCCGAGCGCAGTTTCGTCGGCACGCTCGGTTCGATCAACGAGTTGATCCTGGGCGATGTCGGCTTGGCGCTGGATCGCACGCAGCTGATCGAGCATCCGCTCAGCATCCTCGTGACACGGGTGCTGGCGCTGGCCTATCTCTACCATTACCTCAACTGGTTCTCGAAGGTCGAAGTGATCGGCTGGGCGCGGATCTCGTCGACCCGCGCCGGCGCGATCCTTTCACTGTGGGGCGGCGCGGTCGCACTGTATTTCCACAGCTATCTTGCCGGCTTCGCCGTGCTGCTGATCCTCAGCTTCATGCACGTGGTGCTGGAGTTCCCGCTCAATCACCGATCGTTCCGGGAGATCGGCAGCCATTTGCGTTCGAAGCCCGTCCCCTCGCCGGGCGGACAGCCCGGGCACTGATCCACTCCGCGCAAGCATCGGATATCCATCCGCAGGCCATTCCGTAATGTTCGCCCGCAGCACCGCGCCGACGCTGTCGCCGGCCATACGCCGTGAATTCTGCGCGCGACGCTTCGTGCGCCAAAAATCCATCGAGCGAAATGCATTGCATCGCACGCAAGTCATGCGAATCGAACGGAATATTCGCCAAAACCGCGTTGTTTCCCGCGCAAATGAATCACTGACTACCGAAGAACACCTGTTTTCATCGAACTCTTTTTCTCTCATGCGATTGCGCACATGGTCTACGCACTGGACGCAAAGGCGACCAGCAAGCGGATGAAACCTCCGCTGCCCAATCAAAAAAGCGAGGAGCACACATGAACGAAATCAAGAAAGATCACAGCATCGGTGAAGGTACGGGCGCAGCGACGGGTGCGATCACCGGCGCCGCCATCGGTTCCGCGGCGGGTCCGCTTGGCACGCTGGTCGGTGCGGCTGTCGGCGCCATCGCTGGCGCGAAAGCGGGCGGCGCGGTCGCCGAAGCGGTGAACCCCACGACGTATTCCGATCATTTCCGCAAGCAATACAACACCGCGCCGTATTATCGTGCCGGCCAGGAATGGTCCGATTACGCCCCGGCCTATCAATATGGTTACGACAACTACGGCGCGCATGCGGGCCGCAAGTTCGACGATGTCGAGCCGGATCTGGCACGCAACTGGGACACGACCAAGGCCGGATCGCGACTGGCCTGGGGCGATGCACGCGAAGCGGTGCGCGACGGCTGGCATTACATCGAACGCGCCATGCCTGGCGACGCCGATCGCGACGGCCGCTGAGATCGGGCTGCTGAAATCTGGCTGTTGAAATCGGGCTGCTGAAATCAGCGATACGACCCGCTGATTCACGCTGGCTGTTGGGCATCAGTGATCGAAACCCGCGATTCTGAATCCATACACTGAATCGCGGATCCGATGACCGGCTTCTACCACAGCGCAGATGGTTGTCATCAACGATGACAACCGCTCCACTACAACGCAGCATCCGGCACGTTAGCCGGGTGCTGCGCTTTTTTTGCGCATCGAGCTTCAGAGCGCATCCCCATCCATCTCGCCGGTGCGGATGCGCACCACTTTCTCCAGATCCCAGACGAAGATCTTGCCGTCGCCGATCTTGCCGGTGCCGGCGGATTTCATGATCGCTTCGACCACGGTCTCGACCTGTTCGTCGGCCACCGCCACTTCCAGTTTGATCTTCGGCAGGAAGTCGACCACGTACTCGGCGCCGCGGTACAGCTCGGTGTGGCCCTTCTGGCGGCCGAAGCCCTTGACCTCGGTGGCGGTGATGCCGGCGACGCCGGCTTCGGCCAGCGCCTCGCGCACGTCGTCGAGTTTGAACGGCTTGATGATGGCCATGACCATCTTCATGTCGGGGCTCCGGTGCAAAGCGGGAATGGCGTAGAGGATAACGCGGGGTCGGCTGTCGGGGTCGGTGCCGTGATCAGATGCCATGATCGGAATTCCCTGACCCCGATGTGCGGCATTCCCCGATGGTCGCGGCCGGGCCGGCGCAGCATCCTGAGGTCCGCGCTACAATCCACCGGACATGCCAATGATCGACCTCAGCCAGATCGACGAACTCGCCCGCCGCCTCAGCGGCCTGGTGCCCCCCGCGCTGCGCGAGGGTCGCGACGAGATGCAGGACAACTTCAAGGCCGCGCTGCAATCCGGCCTGGCCAGGCTCGATCTGGTCACCCGCGAGGAGTTCGACGTGCAGCGGGCGGTCCTCGTCCGCACCCGCGAACAACTGGAAAGCCTGCGCGCCCTCGTCGAGCAGCTCGAAGCCAGGCTCGCCGAGCGCGACGACGCCCGCGACACCGCGCCGCCCCAAGCCTGAGGGCCGCCGCCATGACGCTTGCCCTTGTGCACACCCGTGCACGCACCGGCGTGCGCGCGCCGACCGTGAAAGTCGAAGTCTTCCTGGCCGGCGGGCTGCCGCGGATGTCGATCGTCGGCCTCCCCGAAGCCGCAGTCCGCGAGGCCAAGGACCGGGTCCGCGCCGCGATCCAGTGCGCGCAGTACGACTTCCCCGCCCGCGTCATCACCGTCAATCTCGCGCCGGCGGACCTGCCGAAGGACGGCGGCCGCTTCGATCTGCCGATCGCGCTCGGCATCCTCGCCGCCAGCGGGCAGATTCCATTGCTGGTGCTCAACGAATACGAATTCCTCGGCGAACTGGGCCTCACCGGCGAGCTGCGCAGCGTCGACGGCATCCTGCCCGCAGCGCTGGCCGCCGCCAGCCAGGGCCGCAAGCTGATCGTCCCGCTAGGCAACGGCGCCGAAGCCGCGCTGGCGGCCGAAGTCGAGGCCTACACCGCGCGCACGCTGCTGGAAGTCTGCGGGCATCTGTGCGGGCACCGCTCGCTGCCGGCGGCGGTCGCGCCCGCCAGCACTTACGACTATGGCCCCGACCTGCGCGACGTGCGCGGACAGACCCGCGCGCGACGCGCGCTGGAGATCGCCGCCGCCGGCAGCCACCACATGCTGCTGGTCGGCCCGCCCGGCTGCGGCAAGACCCTGCTGGCCTCGCGCCTGCCCGGCCTGCTGCCCGAGGCCAGCGAAGCCGACGCGCTGGAAACCGCGGCCATCGCCTCGATCAGCGGCCGCGGCCTGGATCCGACCCGCTGGCGCACGCGACCGTTCCGCAGCCCGCATCACACCGCCAGCGCGGTCGCCCTGGTCGGCGGCGGCGCCGAACCGCGCCCCGGCGAAATCTCCCTCGCCCACAACGGCGTCCTGTTTCTCGACGAATTGCCGGAATGGGATCGCCGCGCACTCGAAGTGCTGCGCGAGCCGCTGGAGTCCGGCGTGGTCACAATCTCCCGCGCCGCACGGCAGAGCGAGTTTCCGGCACGCTTCCAGTTGGTCGCGGCGATGAACCCGTGTCCCTGCGGCTGGGCGGGCGATCCTTCAGGCCGATGTCGCTGTCATCCCGAAGCGATCCAGCGCTACCGCGGCAAGATCTCGGGCCCGCTGCTCGAACGCATCGATCTGCACGTCGAAGTTCCGCGGCTACCACCGGCGGAATTGCGGCCCGATGCGCCGCCCGGCCAGTCCAGCGCCGAGGTCCGCACCCGCGTCATCCGTGCGCGCGAGGTGCAATTGCAGCGCGCCGGTCGCTGCAACGCGCATCTCGATCAATCGGGTACGAATGCGGTCTGCCGGCTCGCCGCCGAAGATCAGGCGATGCTGGAAAACGCGATCGATCTGCTGCAGCTCTCGGCACGATCGATGCACCGCATCCTTAGGGTGGCGCGGACCATCGCCGATCTTGCGGGCAGCACCGATATTCTTGGCCCGCATGTGGCCGAAGCGATCGGCTATCGGCGCGGCGAGCGGTTAGTGCCGTCTAGGGCAGCTTGAACCAATCTTGGCATTCGAGCGATGTTCCATCGACATCTGCACGGCGGCATAGCATTCCAAAAAAGCGCGAACCTTGTGGGACGCATAAACCGAAGGCTTGATGTCCCGTGCTATTTGATAGGGGGGGTAGTCAATCTGACTCAGATACTAAATTTTATTGGAAAATGTTGCTAACGGCTAATGCTTACTCTCCGCCACCTCCGCCACCTCCGCCATCACCATTCGACCCTGATGCCGGCGCGAGTGTTCGTGCTCCCATGCGCATGACCGGGCCGGAGGATGTTGGAGCATCAACGCCAAGCGTTTCGGCTTGTACTTGAGCTTGTTCTTGTCTCTCTTGCATTGACTGCACAGCGGTACGAGCGACATCGGAAGATTGCTCGATGGAGAAGACCGACAATGCCTGTTGAATATCGACATCTGCCAACCGATTCGCGGGGCTATCAAGCGATCCCTGCACACCAATGACCATACTCCCATCGTTGTTGCGAACGACGTGATCGACTGAGGCTTTTGGGAAAGCGTTTGCTTGTGTCAAAGCTTGGGCGACGACGCCCGCAGCGAGCTTCTGTTCTTCATGTTCAGTGAATGTGCCGACCGGAATGTTCGGAGAGCTACGCAGACCATTGAGTGCCTGCGCATACATTGAATGTGCCGGATGCCCCGGCTCTGACATTATCGGTGCAGGCGCGTATTCAGATCGAGGGGCTCGCGTGAGTTCTGGCTCGATTTCTGGGTTGTGGCCTTTTGTGCTTCCCGTGTTATTCATCTTTACTTGTTGAATCTTGCCATGACTCGTGTCGTAGATCGTGACATCTTGCGATGCAAGGTTCAGTCCGTTGCTTTGGAGTAGTTTTGGATCAAGGCCAAGCTTGTCAAAATCAAGTCGAATTGAGTTCGGCGTACCAGGGTGCTGACTCTTGAAGCCTTCGATATTGGCATCGATCATTTGAATGACCGCCGTGCCATAGCGATTGGCGTAGTCGGAATTACCAGCGGCACCAAGCTTCGTTTTTTCAGATGGCTGATCGAAATAGCATTTGGCGACAGCTTCGACGTTCGGTGAGTTTGTCCACGGCTTACCGATGAGCATGTCTTGGTTCTCACCGAGCGCGATGCCGGGGGCAAGGCGAAGATTCTTACCTTCGCCCACCGTGCAATCGCCAATTTCTGCAACCCGACGGACTAGCTCCTGCTTTGTTAGCTGCCCCGGCTTCTCGCTATCCACACGATCCGCAAGTGCATTCCATGCGCTGATTGTCGCAACCGATTCGTCACGACGAGCGTTCTGCAAATACTTCTCAGCTGCCGGCGTCACATCGATATGCCCAAAGTCAGTCTCTGTCCACATCGCATTACTCAGTGCGCTGTTGAACTCTTTCGTCGAGACAGTGCGAAGTGGTGTCATCGCCGAGTGCGAGACTTCATGACCGAGCACATAGGTGACGCGATCAAGCCTCGTCTGCTTTTCTGTGTAGGCTGAGGAGAATACATCCGCGTCTATGTAGATTGACTTGTCCGTTTCACTGAAGTGACCGCCTGAATTACTTCCCGGCGGCAGAATGCGGATGTGGTCGACTCGATCTGCCTTTGACTCTTCTGTGAGACGAGTTTGCAGGTAGTTGGAGGAGAGGATCGACTCTTCGACTTCTGCACGACGATTTGCCGGCAACCCTTCCGTGAGGTGTTGCAGATGCGGCGGAAGCTTACTCGCCATCGAGTGACTTCCCAGCAGATATGTTGATTGCATATACGCAATATTGGAAATCGCTTGCTTTTGCTCCGATCTGTTGAACGTATTTTTTTACCTTTACCGTAGAACCAAATCGAGTGCTTTTGGCTTCTCTCGTAAACAGCAATTGAGCCCCAGGCTGTTTCCAGCCGGGATGGCGGGTATAGCCTAGATCGGTCAGCGAGCGAGCAAATGCTTCAAGTTCATAGGTGCATACGGTTGCTCTCTGATCTTCCTCGACATCGCCAGCGGAAAAACTGATTTCGAACCCAGGAAGTTCTCTTCTTTTTCCTTCATCGATAAATACGGTATACGTCCACTCTGTTGCGGAAATTCCTATGTGCCACCACCATTCCGGCAACTTTTCATCTTGTATGAGTTTGACCTGCATTGCGTCTTCGAGACGGCTACGCGTCATATCGGATGGTGAACGTATGCCGCCGACAAAACGCAAGATGCGCTCTTGTAGCAATGTCGATGAAATTGGTGGGCCTACTGCTTTCTCAGGCATCGTCTCTGTGGTCACGGGTACTTGCTCCTTGTTGCCATTTTCCGACCCTGATTCCATTGCAGCGGCGTCGGCCGCTGCCGCTGCCCGCGGACCTAGTTCAAACGTCGCATCGTCTGCTTCGGGTTGAGACTGAGAGGATGGCGGAGACTGCGCACACGCGGCAATCCCGCCGATGCAAAGCATCATGGCAAATGCCGAGAGATATATGTTTTTCATAACCAAAGGCTCCGCCTTTCTATACAGAAAATTGTGATATTTTCCACAATTCTGTTGTGATAGTCACCTGTTAGTTCAGGCGTGTCAATCATGCGTTACCGAAAGTGAGGCTCTTCCCACCTATCGTTATCTTCGCTCTCTTTGTCAGGCATATCTGGATCGAGAGTGAGAATAGTTAACGTTCGACCGAACTTGCCAAGACCGATGACTTCCTCAATTAGGCTAGCATTGGAATCTGCCCCAGGGAACCAGTCACTTGCATCACCGCTGTCACTATCTTCACCACTTCGCATGATCGCGCCAAGGTTTTGAGATAGGCGACTGGTCGCGCTTTCTGTGGGGACTTTGGCGCTGCGCGCCAGCGGTCGCGCCCATCCAACATGAGCTTGCATGGGATAAGCCGCACAGAACTCCACTTTGCCTTGGTAGGATTGGACGATACCAATAGGAAGCTCTCCGATCTCTGCATAGCGCAGCGCCGCAGCAGTTAATGATGTTTCGCATTCGCTAGCCAAGTGTAGAACCGCTTCCATTCCATCGCGACTGCGATTGATTAGAGGTCGGCATAGTTCCTTTGGCATGAGCAGGCACGCTGCGAAGTAGTCCGCCTCGCGCTCGATGTGATCTGTAGCTTCAAAGCCTGCATGCGACGCATGTTCGACACCATTACGGAACACATGCTCAGGGTGGCCATCCAGCATGTAATGTCCCAATTCGTGGGCTATGCTGAAGTGCTGAAAGCCGATGCTGTCAATATAGGTTGCATAGATGATGGCGAATTCGTCGCCGGATCGAATCAACCAACCTGATGCACCCTTGATCGAAGAAGGCTTGGCGTTGACCTCAATCCCAAGATGTTCGGCCAATTGATCTGGCTTGATTGGCAATGCTGTGATCCCAGCATCACGCAAAAGCTCTTCTGCTTTTGCCTCAATCGTTCGACGCCGCAAACTATCCATCGCCTTACGATCTCCTGTCAGCTAGTGACTTAGCAACCGATTCTAAAAACGATAGCTCTTCTTCCGTTGCGTTTGGGAGATGTCGGGCTATTCGCGTATGGGCAGCTGTTGCGTCAGGTGTCTCCGTGATACCCATTAGGTAATCGGTACTGACAGTCAACGCCTTTGCTAGTCGCCGTAGATTGTCAAACGAAGGCTTTCTCGAATCGCTTTCGAAATGGGAAATTGTGGTCGCTGGTAGACCAGCAAGTTTGCTGAGCCCTCCTTGGGTCAGTCCACGTAGCTCACGGGTCGCCTTTAGGCGGGAGGGAAAATCAGATGCCATATGCCGGCCCCTTGGTCTGGTCGTTGTCAAAGCATACTTGACGGAATCGACAAATGCCGATATTGTCGCTTTCGTCAAGTTCTTATCGTCGGGAACGCTCCTGACGGGCTTGGCAGAGGATTGTATCTATGAGTACCCGCAAGCCGATTGGAACGACCGCCCGCACGGGCGAAACCTGCCCGGAAAGCGGCGTCTGGAAGCCGAGTGGCTACAGCACGACCGCTCCGATCGCGAAGGGCAACCGCATGCCGCCCTATAGCGGTCAAGCGGTCACCTGGGTCTTGATCCAGTACGCCTGAGGTCGTGGCTACTTCAGGGAGGATAGGCACGCCCACTTCGGTGGGCGTTGTCTCATCTATGCTCTCAATTGTGAAGTCGTCGCAAAAAAGTCGCAAAAAATCTGTGCCACCCTCAAAAAAACCTCCACCCCCTCCAATGTTCCTCCCGCACGATCCTTGCCCCCAACTCCCAGCCGGCCGGCGTACCGATACCAAGGAAGCCGTGCCACTCGCTGTGGGGAGCAAAGCTCTCTGAGCTCGGCGACTAACTATTTTTCTTGGTCTTCGGCTTGTCCAATTTCTTCATTTCGCGATCCACCTTCTTTAGACGCTTCTGCACACCAGATACGTCCTCTTCAAGAGGAAGTGCCTCCGGGCTCACCCCGCTGTTTCGCACCATCATTTGGCGTACTTCTGTGCCAACTTGCTGAGCTGTCGATGAAAGACGATTTAAGCCCTGAACGTCTTGGCTTTTGATCCGCGCTGCCGTCTGTGTGACGCGGAACAAATTACCTGCCAACTCTTCAAGCCCCATGAAATCGTATAGAGTCTTTCCACTCGGCATTCCTTTATGTGCTTGTAGCTGCCGAAGGCTCATGTTGTACATGCCTCGAAAGCCGGCATCTTTGAAGATTGCGAACTCAGAATTTTGAAGTCCGCCCCCCTTGGCTGCACTGGTCATCGCCTTTTCGGCGAATTTCAAGTCTTCACGCGACTCCAATCGACCTAGGTCATGCGAGCCAACCCGCTGCTCGATCATGGTGTCTGCAATTGCAGCTAAAATAGCTTTGGCTTGCGCGACTTCGGGCTTATTTGAGTCAGCCGTCATGGACACGAGGAGACAGGCGAAGCGGGTCAACCTATAGCTCTTGACTGGTTTGCCATCCTCAATGACTTCTTCACGGATGAACGCTTCTGTAGGGTCTAGCCCTAGTCGCGTGCAAGCGCCCATCGCCTTTGTGATTACCCCTTGGAATGCTTGCGGCGAGTCATAGCCGAGCCATTCCATAAGCTGGTGTGAGTACCAGAATCTGGTATCGCCTTCCTGCGCGCTGTCCTCAAACATAGCAATGGAAAAGTCTTTCACTGGTGGCTCCGCGCCTTGTCTTAATGAAGCCATCATATGGCAATGAAGACCGCAAGACGGCATCCACACACCCCCAAAAATCCCTCCACCGCCCTCCTATGCCCCTCCCGCACGATCCTTGCCCCCAGCTCCCAGCCGGCCCACGTACCGGGATCAATGCCAAGGACGCGGGCGGCTTCCCTCTGCGAGAGGCCAAGCTCACGGCGCTTCCCGACCAGCCGACCGGCAAGCGTCCCGACATCGACCGGCTCCGGGTCATAGCCAAGGAACAAGACGAGGGCTGGAATGAACTGGATTGCCGGCTTCGACTGCCCCGTTTCCCAATTGTGAACCGTCCAGGCGTTCACCCCGAGGCGCGCTGCCGCCTCCTCTTGGGTGATCGCGAGCATGAGCCGACGACGGCGTATATGGTCGCCCAAGCCCTGTGGCTCAAAATCGTATGGCCGCCGAATCAATGACTTAAGCCGCACCGGCACGAATGGCAAAAAGGCAACGCCTCTCTGTCCCTGCGGCTGGGCGGGCGATCCTTCAGGAAGATGCCGCTGTCATCCCGAAGCGATCCAGCGCTATCGCGGCAAGATTTCGGGGCCGCTGCTCGAACGCATCGATCTGCACGTCGAAGTCCCGCGGCTACCACCGGCGGAATTACGGCCCGATGCGCCGCCCGACCAGTCCAGCGCCGAGGTCCGCGCCCGCGTCATCCGCGCCCCCGAGGTTCAACTGCAGCGCGCCGGCCGCTGCAACGCGCATCTCGATCAATCGGGTACGAATGCGGTCTGCCGGCTCGCCGCCGAAGATCAGGCGATGCTGGAAAACGCGATCGATCTGCTGCAGCTCTCGGCACGATCGATGCACCGCATCCTGCGCGTGGTGCGGACCATCGCCGATCTTGCGGGCAGCACCGATATTCTTGGCCCGCATGTGGCTGAGGCCATCGGCTATCGGCGCTGTGAGCGAACGGTGCCAGCGCGTGTGGCGTGAGCGCACGCTTGGCGTTTCCTCGTGCGATGTTCCATCGGCACCCGCCCGGCAGCGAAGCACTCCGAACTGAATCCGTCGCGTGGGATGCATAAGCCTGCGTTGTCGAGCACCGCACTTTTTGATCGGCGGGAGGTTAACCCGACTCCGACATTCGATGCCCCAATCTTCGTAAAGCATCAGCTCGACGTACGTTCTGTCAGCCCCGAAATGACGTCAATAATAATGATTACGTGCCTGCGGTTCCGGCTCGATCAGCGTCGGAACCCAGGTTTTCGGGTTCTCGCGATTGAATCTATTTCGCCACAAGCCGAGCGTCGGACTCATCCCGACGATCAATATCGATCGCATGTCTTCGCGCGCGACGACCGCCGGTGCGGAGAACATGCGCTGCAGATCGCCGGAGCGTTCCCCGTCCGTGTACTCGACGCGACCGGCGCCGGGTATGCCGATCCGCGCCCAGGTCGTTCCCACCAGGAAAGTGCGACCCCGGTCGAACGAATTCGCATACCAGTAACGCAAGTTTGCGGCGCGACATACCAAGAGGATTTGGCCGTCCAGATTCGCGAATAGCGACGGAGCCGAATTGAAACCCGCGGTGGGACTATCGTTCGGACCCGTGCCGACGAATTTCCATCCCTCATCGCTTGCCGGCCCGGAATCGAGAAAGCGCGTCGTCCAGATGCGATTGTCGTTACGCAAGCCGGCGACCACCAGCGTGTATTTCGGCGGCTCGCCTAATCGCAACTCGCGTACGCAGACGGCCGCAGGCGATGTCTTGAACGTGGCGCTGCCGCAGGCTTGCCAAGCGGACCAATTGCCGCCGCCGTCCTCGCTGCGGGCGAACCAGTAACGATCGTCTTCGCCGCGACCGACGATGTAGAGTTTTTTGCCGTCCGGGCTGACGACGACGGCGGGCGCACCGCGAAACGTGCGCGTGCCGCCCACGTTACGCCAAGGCGTGAACTTGGCGCCCGCATCGCGCGAGAATCTGAACATGAAGCGATCGGTGTTGATTCTGCCGGCAATGCATTGCACCTTGCCGTCGTTCGAGCTGCCTGCCCCCGGTCCGGAACGAAACGCACGACCACCCATTTTTCCCAGGTTGATGCTGAACCGCTTGCCGAACTCTTCGGCGCTCTGCATCTCGAAAGCGTTCGTGTCCAATCGACGCGCAACCAGCGAGACCCGATCGTTCGGTCCGCGCAGCAATGCCAACGTCGGCACCTCGTCGACATCGATGCGCTGCACCGTGCCGTCGATGGTATAGCGGCCGTCGTCGGAATTATCGCCGATGGGGATCTGTTCGCCGGTGATAAAATCTCTGAAGTGGAATTCCTGTAGCGTGTCGAACGTGAATCGAGTGGGCGCATGGACGCGTCCGACCAGATCGAAGAAAGGAAAAACTTGCCCGGATGCGCCGATGTAGGCGTCCCTGTCGACGCCTTGAGCCAAGGACAGAAACGCATTCCATAGCTCGAAGCCCGGAATGAACTGCTTGCCCACTGCCGGGCCGATGACCTGCGGCAACGCCGCGGCAATAATGCGGTCTTGCAGTTCGGTGTTGATGATGCCGTTCGGATCGAAACCGTTTTCCAGCAAATCCGCGCGCATGGCGGCGATCTGTGCCTCCAAGGACGTTCGCGTCGCGCCGGTGATGAACGACGGAATCTGGACGGTACCCAGCAACACCGCAAGGATGAAGTCGACGCGCGAGCGAATCGTTTTCTTGGCCTCCTCGAACACGGTTTTGACTTGCCCGCTCGTCGACGCGTCTTCTTCCATGAAGATCACACCCAGCACGGCGGCGCATTGTTGCAACAGCGGCGTGAACCCGTCCAAGTGCGCCGTGTCGAGCGTCATCTCGCGCATGCCGATCGCCGCCGGCACCGATACTTTGGTGATGCCGGCGAATTTCATGCCGTTCGATTCCGGCCCCAGATCGCCGTGCCCCATCTTGGAGGGGTAATGAATCGGCAACCGCTTGTCCTTCGCAGGGATGGCCGGATCGTTGAGCCATCGGTCAATGCGCGCATACAGCGCCATCAGATAAGGCTCGTCGACGCCGCTCGCATCGTTGGGCTTGATCAGACGGAAATCTTCCATTTTTATTCGAACGCGGATCTTGCCCATGATCTACTCCGTTTACGCACGGGATATGCGGACAGGAAGGAGAAGCATCCTTCCTTGGGCAAACGCGGTTAACGGGCATATTCCGCCACGGCGCTCGAAACTTGACAGGAATTTCGCCAAATCAATGGCTTACGACAACGCGCATCTCGATCAATCGGGCACCAATGCGGTGTGTCGCCTAGCGGCGGGCGATCAGGCGATGCTGGAGAATCCGATCAATCTGCAACGCTCCGCGCGTTCGATGTACTGCATCCTGCGCGTCGCGCGCACCATCGCCGATCTCGCCGGCAGCGCCGACATCCTCGGCCCGCAGGTGGCTGAAGCCATCGGTGATCGGCGCGGTGAACGGGCAGTGCCGTCGCGTACGGCGTGAACGCAGGCTGGCACTTGTCCTTGCATCGTGCCATCGTCTGTCGCGACCACAAGGAGCATTCCGATGGCCACGAACACAGCGCACGGCAGCTGTCTCTGCGGCGACGTCCGCTTCACCGTGGACTGGCCCAGCAAGTGGGTGGCGCACTGTCATTGCTCGCTGTGCCGGCGCGCGCACGGTGCGGCGTTCGTGACCTGGTTCGGCATGGAGAACGACCGCGCACGGATCGACGACTCCGCTGGCGCGCTGCGCTGGTATGCGTCATCGCCGGGTGCCGAACGCGGCTTCTGCGCGCATTGCGGCAGTTCGCTGTTCTTCCGTTCGGAACGCTGGCCGGGCGAGCTTCACATCGCGCTGGCGAATCTGGAGGGCGACGCCGACCGCGCACCGATGGCGCACGTATTCTGGGAGACCCACGTCGACTGGGCGATGATCGATCCGGACGACGGCCTGCCGCGCAAGCCGTCGACGCAGTCCGACTGACGCAGCAGGCGCGGGGTTGGCGCCGGGGTCACTCAGCGTTCGGCAAGCACCTTGTGCATCCGCAGATAATCCTTGCGGTACTGCCTGGCGAGCTTCGTCTTTTGCGTATCGCTGAGGATCTTGCCGGAGACCTGGAAGAATTTCTTTTCTTCTTCGCGCAGGTGGTGGTGAACTTTCTCCGACAATTTTCGCGCCTTCGCCATCCAGCCGCGATGCGAGACGCCCAGCGACTGCATGTCTTCGATGATTTCGTCGATGTCGTGATGTTCGGACAGCGCGTGACGGGAGGACATCAGGCCCATGTCGTGCATCAGGATCGGCGCATACAGATAGCGTTCTTCGGCAGCGGCATGGGCGGCGAGTTCGATCCGCAGCGCGGTGAAGACCTCCTGCCGATGCAGGGTTGCGGGTTTGGAGCGCAGCAGCTTCCTGCACAGCGACCGCTGGGTTTCGTGGCTTTCGCGCAGGGCGTCATAGATGGTTTCGGACATGGCGGCGTGCTTCCTGTCGTTGCATGGATCGGGCTGGAGCCGGTGCGGCCCGTTGCGGGCGACCGCGCTTCTGGCGCATGGACGACGCGAGCATGCCATCGGGGGCATGCCATTGAAAGCCGTGGCCATCCGGAACGATGGCCCTGCATGCGATCGGTATCCGGATAGACAACGACCGGCGCAGGGCCGGTCGTTGGGGACATCGCATCATTGTCGGCCGTCGCCGCGGGCCATCAGCACGCCCGGCAGCGAGCGGTCATGCGCAAGCGTTGTGGCTCACCTTTCGGTACGCAGACCACCGCGCTGGGCTTCTTCGCGCATGCGCCGACGCTGGCCGACGCTGATGCATTTGTTTTCCGGGCGATTGGAACCGAGCGGCTTGATGCGTTCGCAGATCATGCGATTGTCTTCGGCGCGCGCGACCGACGCCTTGACGGCTTCCAGTGCGTTGGCCAACGCGATCTTCCCGTCGGGGCCGAGCTCGGCGATGTCCTGCTTGCCGTCGATCAGCGACAGCACTTCGTCCTGGCGGGCGAAGATCGTCTTGCGCTCGTCGTCGGTGAAGTGGGAATAGTTTTTGGATTTGCGTTCGATCGCCTGACGCAGCTCGCCCTGTGCGGTGCGGATCTGGGCCGGCGTCGAATCGATGGAGACGACATCCGCGGCGGATGCGGAAGAAGAGAACAGGGTGACGACGGCCAGCGCCATCGCAAGCATGATACGCATGTGGGGTTTTCTGCACGGAGGGGTAGAGCCCCTATTGAAGCATGCCGGGGCGGCACTTCCCGCCATGACTTTCGTCATGGCGGGAAGCCTATTCAGGCAACCCACTCAGGCAACCCGCATTGCATTCGGCACGATCAGGCCGCGGCGGCGGGCCGCGCGTCGAACTGCTCTTCCTCGGTCGACCCCTTCAGCGCCACGGTGGAGGATTTGCCGCCCTGGATCGTCTGCGTCACCGAATCGAAATAGCCGGTGCCCACTTCGCGCTGATGCTTCACCGCGGTGAAGCCGCGGTCGGCAGCGGCAAATTCGGCTTCCTGCAGTTCGACGAAGGCGCTCATCTGCCGGCGCGCATAACCGTAGGCGAGGTTGAACATCGAATAGTTCAGGGCATGGAAGCCCGCGAGGGTGATGAACTGGAACTTGTAACCGTAGCCCGCGATTTCCTTCTGGAATTTGGCGATGGTGGCGTCGTCGAGATTTTTCTTCCAGTTGAAGCTCGGCGAACAGTTGTAAGCCAGCAGCTTGCCCGGGAACTTGGCGTGGATGGCTTCGGCGAACTTGCGTGCGAACTCCAGGTCCGGCTTGCCAGTTTCGCACCACACCAGATCGGCGTAAGGCGCGTAGGCGAGGCCGCGGCTGATCGCCTGGTCCAGGCCGTTGTTGGTCTTGTAGAACCCTTCGATGGTGCGCTCGCCGGTGCAGAAAGGACGGTCGTTGTCGTCCACGTCGCTGGTCAGCAGATCGGCGGCTTCGGCGTCGGTGCGCGCGACGATCAGCGTCGGCACGCCCATCACGTCGGCGGCGAGGCGCGCGGCGACCAGTTTCTCGACGGCTTCGCGCGTGGGCACCAGCACCTTGCCGCCCATGTGCCCGCACTTCTTGACGCTGGCCAGCTGGTCTTCGAAATGCACGCCGGACGCGCCAGCCTCGATCATCGCCTTCATCAGCTCGAACGCGTTGAGCACACCGCCGAAACCGGCTTCGGCGTCGGCCACGATCGGCTGCAGGAAATCGATATCGCCCACGCCTTCTGCGCACTGGATCTGGTCGGCGCGCAGCAGGGTGTTGTTGATGCGCTTCACCACCTGCGGCACCGAATTCGCCGGGTACAGCGATTGGTCGGGATACATTTCGCCGGCGATGTTGGCGTCGGCCGCCACCTGCCAGCCGCTGAGATAGATCGCCTTCAGGCCGGCCTTGACCTGCTGCATCGCCTGATTGCCGGTCATCGCGCCCAGCGCGTTGACGAAATCCTCGGTCTGCAGCGACTTCCACAGTTTTTCCGAACCGATCTTCGCGATCGAATGTTCCACCGGCACCGTGCCGCGCAGGCGCACGACTTCCTCGGCGCTGTACGGGCGGGTGATGCCGGCCCAACGCGGGTTGTTGTTCCAGTCCAGCTTCAGTTGTTCGGCGGTGGGGAGCGTGGTCTTCATGGCGGTGTTCCTGTGGGGAAGTGTTGTCTTTTTTGTAGGAGGGGCTTCAGCCCCGATGCTTCGCTTCCGATCCTGCAGGAGCGACGGAAGTCGCGATGCTTTGCTTGTTTGATCTTGTAGGAGCGACGGAAGTCGCGATGCTCTTCCGGCAGTCCAGTCGCGACTTCCGTCGCTCCTACAACGAGGGCGTCAATCGATGCATTCATAAGCCGGCAGGGTGAGGAAATCCGCGAGCGTGTCGCGATGCGTGAGTTCGGACAACAGCGCGATCGCCTCGCCGATGCGCGCGGCGCCGACAACGGAGGCATCCGCCGCCAGTTTCGACGGCAACCCGATCAACGCGCGTTCCAGCAGCGCGAAGTCCACCGGCGTGCCGTCGGCAAGATGCAGGGCGCCGTTGTGCAGCCACTGCCACAGCTGCGCCCGCGCGATCTCGGCGGTGGCGGCGTCTTCCATCATTCCGTGGATCGGCACGCAGCCGTTGCCGTCCAGCCACGCGGCGAGATAACGCACGCAGACTTCGACGTTGCCGTTGAAACCGGCGGTGCTGATGCTGCCCAGCGACGGCCGCAGCAGATCTTCCGCAGCAACGTTCACATCCTCGCGGCGCACGTCGTGCTGGTGCGGGCCGGGCATGCGCGCATCGAAGATACCGCGCGCCAATGCGATCAGACCCGGATGCGCCACCCAGGTGCCGTCGTGGCCGGCGCCCGCTTCGCGCAGCTTGTCGGCTTCGACGCGCGCGAACGCGGCGGCGTTCGCCTCGGCATCGCGCGGGTTGGGAATCTGTGCGGCCATGCCGCCCATCGCATGCGCGCCGCGCTTGTGACAGGTCTTGATCAGCAGCTCCGAATACGCCTTCAAGAACGGCTGGGTCATCGTCACCTGCCCGCGCTCGGGCAGCACCCGGTCGCGATGCGCGCGCAGCGTCTTGATGTAGGAAAAGATGTAATCCCAGCGGCCGCAGTTCAGACCGGCGATGCGGCTGCGCAGCGCGTGCAATATTTCGTCCATCTCGAACGCCGCCGGCAGCGTTTCGATCAGCACCGTCACCTTCATCGCGCCCTGCGGCAGGTTGAGCAGCACTTCGATCTCGTCCAGCACCGCGTTCCACAGCGCGGCCTCTTCCATGCACTGCAGCTTCGGCAGATAGAAATACGGGCCGCGATCCTTTGCGGTGAGCGCGCCGGCGTTGTGGAACGCGAACAGTCCGAGGTCGAACAGACTGGCCGACATCCGCGCGCCGTCGACCAGCACGTGCTTCTCGTCGAGATGCCAACCGCGTGGGCGCACCAGCAGCACCGCGCGCTCGGCTTCGGGCTTCAATCGATACTGTTTGCCGTTGTCGCCGTCGAATGCAAGCGTCCCGGCCACCGCATCGCGCATCGCGTGCTGGCCCTGGATCAGGTTGGCCCAGGTCGGCGCGGTCGAGTCCTCGAAGTCGGCCATGTAGCAGTTGGCGCCCGAGTTCAGGGCGTTGATGACCATCTTCGGATCGACCGGGCCGGTGATCTCCACGCGGCGGTCCAGCAGCGCGGCCGGGATCGGCGCCACCCGCCAGTCGCCCTCGCGGATCGCCCGGGTGTCCTCGCGGAAGGCCGGCAGCGCGCCGGCGTCGAATTCGGCCTGACGGGCCTGACGGGCGGCCAGCCGCAGCTGGCGCTGGGGTTCGAAGCCGCGGTGCAGGCGGGTCAGGAAGACCTGCGCTTCCGGCGTCAGCAGCGCGTCCTGCCCCGGCGCCCGGCCGGTGACCTCGATTCCGGGGGTCACGGCGTGAGGCTTGAGGACTGCGGACATGGGCGACTCCATCGACAACGTGGGAGGCCAACATCCGCCCACGTACTGTATTTGACAACTTTGTTTTTTCAATGCCAACTATAAGCTGACCTTATAAGCAATCGAATCAATGACCTCCGAGGACTCGACCAGAGGCACCAGCGCCCCGCGTTTCGCCTACAAGGGCGACCGTATGAAGCCGCTGCGGGCCTTCTGTCAGGTCGCACGCCTCGGCTCGGTGTCGCGCGCCGCGAGCGCGCTGTTCCTCAGCCAGCCGGCCATCACCCTGCAGTTGCAGGCGCTGGAGCGCGAACTCGGGGTACGGCTGTTCGAGCGCGTCGGCCGCCGGCTCACGCCCACCCGCGAGGGCGAAGCCCTGTACGAACTGGCTCGGCCGCTGGTGGAAGGCATCGACGGCCTGCCCGCCGCCTTCCGCGAACAGATCAAGGGCCTGGACGCGGGCGAACTGCACGTCGCCGCCGGCAGCTCCACCATCCTGTATCTGCTGCCGAAGATCGTGGAGGCTTACCGCCAGAAGCACCCGGAGGTGCGACTGATCCTGCACAACGTCACCGGCGCCGGCGGCCTGGACCTGCTGCGCTCGGACGGCGTGGACCTGGCGGTGGGCTCGATGCTCGACGCCCCCGGCGACCTCGACTACGCCCCGGTCTACCGCTTCGAGCCGATGCTCATCACCACCCCCAACCACCCGCTGGCCGCGAAGCCCGAACTCAAACTCGAAGACCTCTCGCCCTACGGCCTGATCCTGCCGCCGCAGCGCCTCACCACCTACCGGCTGGTCGACCTGGTGTTCCAGCAGAACCGCGTGCCCTACACCGTCGCCCTCGAAGTCGGCGGCTGGGAAGTCATCAAGCAATACGTGGCGATGGGACTGGGCATCAGCATCGTCACCGCCATCTGCCTCACCGACGCCGACCGCACCCGCCTCGCAGCGCGATCGCTGGCGAAATATTTTCCGTCGCGAAGTTATGGCGTGGTGGTGCGGAAGGGGCGTTATTTGTCGCAGCAGGCAAGGGATTTCATTGAGTTGATACAGCCGCAGATGCTCGCGATTCGGGAATACGATGAGACTGGGCATTCGGGGAGGTGAATGCGTCGCGAAAGGAAAATCGCCGGAATTCGTAGAGTGGGATGAGCGCAGCGATGCCCACCATCCCGGCACGTCCGGCAACGCAAGCATCGAGCGGAATGGAAAGCGACGCGGGATGCATTGAAGCTTTGCGGGTGGCCTGGGTGGGCATCACTGCGCTCACGCCACCTACGCGCTCATACCTGTGGCGCAGAAGGATGCCAAAAAAAAATCAAGCGCAAAAAGCGCTTGATTTTTTTCGTGCAATTTGACGTCAGTGTCGGAATCGAGTCCACTCAACAATCCCGGCGAGGGCTTGTTCATCGCGGGCTTGAATTTACTTGATGATGCATGTGTCGGCGTATCTATGGTTTTTTTCGACCACACCAAAGCCTCTCGCATAGCGAGTCGAGTTCGTGGACGAACCACTGCCAGTGAGCGTGTAATCGAGCGCCACCGGGTTTACAGAATCGGTATAAGCACAGCCCGTTCTGGCGAGCATCGCGAACGAAGTCCCGCTCACACCGAACTTTGCGATCTTGTCGCAAGCCGCCTTGTAGCCTGATTGCATTCTGCCGATCGAGGTGGCGGCGTAAGGCGGCAAGCTAGTACCCCCTATACTTGTAGCCTCTGGATTGCATACCCTCGTCGTTATCAGATGGCATCGGGCGTTGAGACTGGTATATCCGACGCTGATTTTGCCAATTTCTTTATTGGGTGAGAATAGATCGTACACGGTTTTCGTAAACCCGTTAGTGATGTAGTCCACGCCGGTTTTTCCGCTATTTTTCATGACGCACGTTGGAAATGCGGATGGTTCCACGCTCAGCAGGGTAGCGCTGCCCTTCGCTGGATCTCCCTTTCGCGATCTGGCTACTTGAAAGACTCTCGATGTCACATTGAAAATCGGGTCGTAGACGAAACACCAGTTCTTGCTTTGCCAGCACATTTCCACCGAGTGATAGGACACGTCTGAGCCGTCGACGTTCGCCCGAATAGAAAACACCCGGTACCGTCCCTCGGCCATCGGGAAACCCGCATCCTCCAATCCTTGCCCCGTCTGTGCGTCGTCCGGATTATTCGTAATCCTTGCCGATGATGGCAAAAGCCGGGGAGCGACGATCGCCTTTTGACTCAAGCCATTTTCGAATATCACTGTCGGCTTCCCTGTGATGTCGGAAAGGCGGATATTTTTCAGCTCTTGCATCCCTCCCTCTGCAATCGGTTTCACCGCGAAGACCACTTTCCGGTCGCTGAATTCGGTGAATTTTTCGTATATCTTTTCCGCAAACCCGGACCTGTTCGTCATGGCCCGGGCCCCCGCAGCGCGGGACGGCTCCAGAGATCGCCAAACATCCTGCGGCTGCGCCGAGGTGTTCTGAGCGTTGAGAATCCCGACGACGGCGACTGCCAAGACCGCGACGAGCAGGGTGTTCATAGTATGGGCTTTCATTTGAATGTTCTCCCGGGTGAAAAGCGCTGGATGCTATCGAATAGACATCGCCGGACCCGTGGCGAAAGGACGCCTTCCGGCGTCGCCATCGGCGATCGATATTCGCGCAGCCGATCGCCTTGCATTACGTTGCCCGCTACGGTCCAGATACGTTCGTTGTCGCGTCTCGCACCAATATTTCGCGCACCCGAAAGGCAGGGTGCGCTGGATCGATCACGAGCGCTCAACCACTGTCCTCGTGCACATTCGACGAATCAATCCTTCCGATCGGGCTTTCAAGCCGATTCAAGAAAATTCAAGAAAATCCAAGCTCGTAGGGCGGGTCTCGCACCCGCCTGCCGGACCGGAGCACGGCATCGCTAACGACACATCGCTAACTGAAACATCGCCACAACTTCAAAAGCGGCGGGTGCGAGACCCGCCCTACGGCATCGCATGATTTGTGCGGCCTCAGGTGAATGCTTGTCGAGGCGCATCTTCTGGCCTGGCGGGTACGTGTCATCCCCGCCATGCCCGCACCACTCCACACCCTCACCGCCCCCGCCACCGCACGCATCCGCGCGTGGGTGCTGGATGTGTTTCCGCGCGGGCGCAGCGGGATCGATTACGACGCGCCCGCGGGCGATCCGGGGTTGTTCGGGCCGGACAGCGTGACGTGGCGCATCCATGCGGATTTCCCGGGGATGCTGTCGGGCGGGCTGTGCGCGCTGATGTTGCAGACTCTGCATCCGCGCGCGCTGGCGGGGGTGTGGGATCACTCGAATTTCCGCGAGGATCTGGTGGGGCGGCTGCGGCGCACCACCGATTTCGTCGCGGGCAGCACGTATGCGGGCCGCGAGGAGGCCCAGCGCATGATCGCGAGGGTGCGCGCGATCCATGCGCGCGTGCAGGGCACGACCGCGGACGGCACGCCGTATCGCGCCGACGACCCCGCCCTGCTGACGTGGGTCCACGCGACCGAGAGCTACGGTTTCCTGCAGGGCTATCGCCGCTACTGTCGCGACGTGCCGACGGCGCTGGCCGATGCGTATTACGCCGAAACGGCGTGCGTGGCCGAAGCGCTGGGCGCAACCGGCGTACCCGCGAGCGAAGCCGAGGTGTCCGCGTATTTCGAGTCGGTGCGCGACACTCTGCGCTACGACGAACGTTCGCGCGAGGTGTTGGCGGTGCTGTCGCGCATGCGTCTGCCGGTGCCGATGGCGGGACTGTCGCGGGATCTGTTCCTCGGCGCTGGCGCCGCGCTGCTGCCCGACTGGGCCGAAACCTTGTTGCGACGCACGCGTTTCCAGCGGATCGAGACGCGCGCCGCGGCCAGATCGTTGACGATGCTGGCGCCGCTGTTCCGCGCGGCGCTGCCGGACGGCATCGCGCCGCGCGCCTGTGCACGCATGGGCATGGACGTGGCGCTGCTTGGACAGTGGCCGACGCGAAGCGATGGCGCCGCGCGCCGAGGTGGCGGCGCATGACCCGATCCGTCGACGATCTGCCGACCCGCTTCGCGGATCGCGATGCATTGATCGCGCACGTGCGCGCGCTGTGTCCATGGGCCGAAGGCGACGCCAGCCCGATCGTGGGCGGTGCGACGGCTGCACGAGAAAGACTGCAGGCCATCGATCCGGTGCGCTATGCCACCACGCGCAATTTCGGCGACGGCACGGTCAGCCGTCTGTCGCCCTATGTGCGCCATGGCGTGCTGGGTCTGAATACGGTGCGCAATACAGCGCTGGCGCACGGCGAGTCGCCGGCGCGCGTGCTCAAGTTCATCCAGGAACTGGCGTGGCGAGACTTCTGGCAGCGTGCGTATGCGGCGCATCCCGAGTGGATCTGGCAGGACATCGAACCGTACAAGACCGGCTTCGTCGCGGAGCATTATGCCGACACACTGCCGTCCGACATCGCCGAAGGCCACACCGGCGTGGCCTGTATCGATGCGTTCATCGCCGAACTGATCCGCACCGGTTACCTGCACAACCATGCGCGGATGTACGTTGCGTCCTACACGGTACATGCGCGCGGCGTGCGATGGCAGGCCGGCGCACGCTGGTTCCTGCAACATCTGCTCGATGGCGACCCGGCCAGCAACAATCTGTCGTGGCAGTGGATCGCCAGCACCTTCAGCCAGAAGCCCTACGTCTTCAATCTGGAGAACGTGGCGAAGTATTTCGGCGACACGGTGGACACCTCGCCCGCCAACAATGCCGCGCTGGATGCCAGCTACGAAGCGCTGGCGCAGCGCTGGTTTCCGAACCTCGGCGGTGCGCGATGAGCAGCGATCTGGTGTGGCTGCATGAAGACGCGCTGCGACGCGACCACCCCTGCGCGGACGCAGCCGGCGAAGATGCGGTGTGCATCCACATCTGGGACGACGCCTATCTGCAGGCGTCGCACTACAGCCTGAAGCGACTGGTGTTCCTTTACGAAACGGCTGCCGAGGCTGGTATCGAAATGGTGTGCGGGGACAGCGTCCTCACGCTGTTGCGACACCCGGCCACCCACATATGGATTCCGTCCAGCCCCAATCCGTTCATCCGCACGGTGGCCGAACGGCTGCGCGCGCACAAGCAGGTGACCGAAGTACCGGATCACGCGTTCGCACGCCTTCCGCCGGGGCCGGCGCATCGCCGATTCTTCGCGTATTGGCGGCAGGCGGAAAGCTCCGCATGCCGATACGATGGCGGGGCGGCCTGAGCAGGTCGCGCGCCCGCATGCGCTCCACATCCTCCGATGCCGCCGACATGACCGCACCTTCCCCCGATCCGCGCCTCGCCCGAACGCTCACCTACGCCGGCACGCTGCCGCTGATCGCCTGTGCGCTGGCGGCCTGGATGCCGCTGCTGCCCGGCCTGGATGTCGCCACGATCGCCATCGCGTATGGCGCCGTCATCGCGTCCTTCATTGCGGGCATCCACTGGGCGGCGTCGCTGTTTTTCGCGCAACGCTGCGGCCGGCTGCCGCTGCTGGCCAGCAATGTGATCGCGCTGGCCGCATGGGCCGGGCTGCTGCTGCACGATCCGGTGCAGGCGTGCCTTCTGCTGACACTGTGCTTCGCAGCGCTGCTGGCGGTGGACCGCAGGCTGCATGCGCAGAATGTACTGCCGACATGGTTCTATCGCCTGCGCCGCAACGCCACTGCCATCGTGATATCGATGCTGCTGCTGGTGGCGTTCGCGCCACGATAAGCCTGGTCGCGATGCGCCATGCCGATCAATGCATCTCGAAGGCGGCCTTCGTGCGGAGTTTCCGTTCCAGGAAACGGCCGCTGTTGACCAGGGCCTCGACATCGCCCGCGAACGATTCACGGGCGATCTGCTTCAACGACTCGTCCAGCATCTGCAACTGGTCGACGAGAATCTGCGCGGCGGTCCGCTTGCCCTGCATCGGCTGCGTGTTCGCGAACGCGGCCGGAAGTTTGAGGTAGCTGGTCAGCATCTCGGGCAGATAGCGGCGCAGGGTTTCCTCCACGGTGAACGCGGATTCGACCGACAGCGCGCCGGACACCTCCAGCTCGCGCAGGCGCGGCAGCAAATCGCTCAGCGTAGTCTGGATGCTCTGCAGCGACGCTTGCGCCGGGTCCGGCAGTCTGGTGGTCACCTCATCGACCAGACGCTGCAACTGTTCCGCCAGCGTCTCGACCGCGACCTCCGCGCTCGGCGCTTCCGCTTCGACGATCCGTTTGCGCGGCCAGCCGAGGACGCCCGCGGCATACAGGCCGGCCACGATCAGCGGCCAGCCCGTACCGATCACGCCGGTGAACAACAGCACCAGTCCGACGAAACCAAGACAGCAGCCGGCGATGTTCCGCGGGCTGTAGAGAAAGCGCTGCAAGCGGTTCATCGACGCCACCGCCACCGGATCATCGGCGTCTGCCGTGCGGTCGCCGCCGATGCGCGCTTGTGGACGAAGACATCGATCATTGGTAACCGCGGATGTCCTTGAACACCATCGCCAACGAACCGGCCTTGGCATCGAAGGCCTTGCCGCCGGTCGCTTCGGCGAGCGACTTCATCGCTTCGGCATCGGCGTTTCCGAACACGATCGGGAACACGCGGATCGACTTCACCGCTTCGCCCTGCGATTCGCGCCAGCGCAGCAGTTCGCGCAGACCCATGCCTTGGGTATTCTCGCCGTCGGTCATCAGCACGATGGTGTAATACCTCGGCGCATCCCCTGTCCGTTGTTCGAGCGCCAGTTCGCTCATGGCGCGCTGCACGCTGTCGTAGATCGCGGTGCCGCCATCGGGCTGCATGCCGGCGACGGCAGCCTTGATCGCCGCCAACGTCGCCTCGTTCTCGGCGGAGGTCGTACCCATATCGAAACGCAGGGTCGGCATCGGCCCGTTGCTGAAGGGAATCAGGCCGATGCGTTCGCGGTTCTGGAATCGCGCGTAACGATTGCCGAGCGTGCCCGGATCGCCGCCGGCCAGGGTGTCCATCGCGGTCTTGAGCTGATCGATGCGGCCTTCCTCGTTCATCGATCCCGAAAGATCCAGTACGTAGCGCGATGTCGACGGCACGCGCACATCGGCCAGGAACGCATCCAGCAGGGCATTGATGATCTGCGGCTGGCCGGGAAACGGCAGTTCGATCAACGTGCGCTTCGGGATCGCGGGCGCTGGCGACGATTCCGCATTCACGGGGCGTCGCAGCGTCGCCGCCGACAGTCGCGTCTGGAATGCGGCGGAGCGCAGATACGCGACGAGGCGATCGTATTCGCCGCGCTTGCCGCCATTCAACAGCATCAGCGGATAGTCGGCGGTGATGATGCCTTCCCTGGGATAGACCGGCACCAGCGGTTCGCCGAGCTTGCCGTTCGCATTCAAGGACAGGATCACCGACTCGTAATTGATGATGCCATCGACCTTCGACGCGTCTGCGGCGTAGGCATCGGCCAGCCAGCCCGACGAGCCGGCGGTCATCCGCTGCCCCTGGAAGAATGTCTTCAGCGCAGGATTCGCGACATCCGCTTCGGTCAATGCGTCGGGGTTGGACGCCAGCGCCGCCGCGATGCCGATCAGCGCGGTGAATCCGGTATTGCTGGCCGTGGGATTGGTCATGCCGAACGTGAATGCGCCCGCGCCCGCGGCGTCTGCGATGTCCTTCCACGTCGGATCGTTCCGGTCCCATCCCAAGGCTTCGGCCTTCGAGCGCTTCACGCCGAGAATCACCGGCGAGAGCATGATCTTCTCCTGTGCGGCGATCCTGGATTTGAGTTCCGGATTCATCGCGAGATATTTGCCGTGACTCACCCACACCGCATCGAACGATTCTCCGGCATTGAGGCGATCGATCGCATCGAGCGTTCCCGCATAGCTGAATCGGACATCGATGCCGGTCGCCTTGCGGATGTCTTCGCCGAGCTGCGCATCGACATCCTTGAGCTCGGAGCCGGCCAGAATCGTGAAGGCATTGGCGGGAAGCACGTCGTCGTCGCCGGTCGAAACACGATCGGGCTCCGGCGAACACGCGGCGATGAGCGCGAATACGGCAGCGAGGGATACGTATCGAAGCGCTTTCAGGAAATCGGTCATGACAGCGTGATCCGGAGGTTTTGAGGGCCATGCAGCGCGCATGGATTCGACGATCGCCTGGATGTCAGCATCGGGTCATTTTCCGAGCCTGGATTCGATGCGCACGATCATGCGCTCCAGCAGATCGTAGGTCGGCGGATCGACCACATCGACCAGCGTCTGCGGCATCTCGATCTTTCGGGCCTTGGCTTCGGCGAACAGCGCAGTGTTGTCGCTGCCCCGGAATCCATAGCGGCTGGCGATCTTCCGGACCTCCGGGTTGCGCTCGAACACGTCGGCGAAGCGCGCGCCCTTGTCGGTCAAGGCGACGATGGTGTGTTTGGTCAACACCGTGGGCTGCGGATACAACAGCAGCATGTCCGGATCGATGCTCGCTTGCCGGAACGCGTACTGCAGGAACTGCTGTTCGTAGACCATGACGAGCGGGCTTTTGCCCAGCTTCATCGTCACGTAATCCTCGAACGGACCGGACGAGCTGGATTCCTGATAGCCCTGCTTCGAGAACAGGCCCAGCAGACGATCCACGACCTGATCGGCGGCGGCATCGCTGTCGACGACGTTGTCGCCGTTGGCGACATAACTGACCAGCGCGAGATACATCGCAGCCGAATTGCTGGTGCGCACGTCGGTACTGCCGATCAACACCGACTTGCTCACGGCATATGCGGGATTGGGCTGGAGATCCTTCCAGCGCGCGCCCTGCTCCATCATCCCGACGAGTTTGTGCATGTCGGCGATGTAGTAAGCGCCGCCCTGCCGGCGGACGATGCCGTTGGCCTCCAGCGGCGGCAGCAGTTGCTTCCAGCTCGCGACCGCCATGGGCGTGTAGAAACTGTTGCTCATCCGGCGCGAGCCCGTGGCGGTCGCGATCTTCTGCGCCGCTGCCACGCCGGCCGGATAGGCGACATCGAATGTCTTGAGGTCGGGATGGGTTGCGATCTCGCGCGAACCGGCTTTCTGCACGTCCAGCGCGATACCTTCCGCATTCAGCGCCTTCGCCAGTTCCGGATCGCGAAGGAAATCGAGCTTCTCCGAACCTGTGAGGATGCGCACGGTGGTTTTGCCGGGCGTGGCGGGCGCGCTACCGGCCGCGACAACCGCTGCGTTCTGCGCATGGTCGGCGCCGGCCTGCTTGTTGCGGGCTGAGAACACAATGCCGAACACCACGCCAACCAGCAACAGCAGCGCCAGCGCCGGTCCCAGGAATTTCTTCATCGACGGTTCCCCTGCAGTTGAAGCATCAAGCGGTTTCCGACGACCCGCGGCGGGCCGCCGGGTCGTCGTCCAGGCCACGGATCGGAATGCCTTTGCCGCGGCAGTATTCGATCGCCAGACGCTCGATCAGGTTCGACATGCTGCGGTTTTCCAGCCCCGCCGCGAGTTCCAATGCATCGCGCACCCCGGGCTGGGTGCGGAATGTGGTGGTGACGGTGCGGTTGGGGAGCTTGGACATCGGCGTTGCGAATACATTCGATGGCGTTCTGTCGGACATTCAATACCGGATGTATGCCAGTTTGATGACAGTGCTCATGGGCGCGCGCTCATCGGATGCAGGGCGGGGGATGCAGGGCGAGGGATACATGGCGAGCACCAGGGTGAACCCATGCGGCAAGGCATCGCCATCGCTTCTCCGCCGCGTCGGACATTGACGGCTCGCAGCAGATGGGTCAAAGGCAACGGCAAATCCCCCCTGCCCCCCTTTTTCAAAGGGGGGGACAAGCGCGGACGGCGTGTACTCATAGTGGGTATTGCGCCGCGCGCACCGCTTTGGCTGGCTGCTTTGGGCGCACGCCATCGCGCGGCGCCCCTCGACCAGCACCGTCCACGATCAGCCATCCACGCTTCGCCCCCTTTGAAAAAGGGGGCTACGGGGGATTTGCTTTCGGCCCTATCGGCGCGGGGAAACCCGGTCTTGGCACGGGCGGGCATCCGCCGCATGTCGCCGATGGCATCAGAACCACTCGGCCTGCATGTCGAACGCGCTCGGCTCCGCATCGCGCACGAGGCGCGCGGCGTGTTCGACCAGCGGCAGTTCGGTGGCGAAGAAGAAGCGGCAGGCCTGCAGTTTGCCCGCATAGAAATCGCGATCGTCGCCGGTGACGGTCGGCAACTGTTTTTGCGCGATGGTGGCCTGCTGCAGCCACACCCAGCCGATCGCGAGATGGCCCAGCACCGTCATGTAGTGCGACGCGTTGGCCAGCGCGAGGCGCACGTCGCCTTCGGCCATGCGCTTGCCGGCCGCACGGGTGGCGTCGATGGCGTGTTTCGCCGCGATGGCCAGCTGGTCGGCGAGCGGTTTCAGCGTGTCGTCCGCGCCGGCTTCGATGCAGGCTTGGGCGATCTTCGCCATCAGCAGTTTCAGCGCGGCGCCGTCGTGCATCATCGCCTTGCGGCCAAGCAGATCGAGCGCCTGGATGCCGTTGGTGCCTTCGTGGATCGGGTTGATGCGATTGTCGCGATAGTTCTGTTCGACCGGATATTCGCGGGTGAACCCGTAGCCGCCGAGCACCTGCACCGCGAGTTCGTTGGCCTTGAGCGAATAATCCGAACCCCATGCCTTGACGATAGGAGTCAGCAGTTCCAGCAGCAGATGGCTGTCGCGCCGCACGGCTTCGTCGGGATCGCGCGCGTGGTCGACCAGCATCGATGCGTAATAGCCCAGCGCTTCGGCGCCTTCCACATACACCTTCTGCTGCAGCAGCATGCGGCGCACGTCGGCGTGTTCGATGATCGCGACCGGCGGCGCGTTCGGATCCTTCTGGTCGGGATGCCGGCCCTGTTTGCGCTCTTTCGCGTACTGCAGCGAATACAGATAACCGGCGACGCCCTGCAGCACCGCGCCCATGCCGACGCCGATGCGTTCCTCGTTCATCATGTGGAACATGGTGACGAGGCCCTGGTGCGGTTGGCCGACCAGGAACGCATCGCAGTCGCCGGCTTCGCCGAATTTCAGGAAGGTGTTGACGCTGCCGCGCTGGCCCATCTTGTGATTGAGACCGGCGAGGCGCACGTCGTTGCGCGCGCCGCGGCTGCCGTCCGCGTTGACCTTCCAGCGCGGCACGATGAACAGGCTGATGCCGCGCACGCCGGCCGGCGCGCCGACGATTTTCGCCAGCACCAGATGGATGATGTTTTCGCCGAGTTCGTGGTCGCCGGCGGAGATCCACATCTTCGCGCCGGTGAGCCGGTAGCTGCCGTCGGCCTGCGGTTCGGCGGTGGTCCTGATGTCCGCCAATGACGAACCCGCATGCGGCTCCGAGAGACACATCGTGCCGAAATAGCGGCCTTCGATGATCGGCTGCTTGTACAGGCGCTTCTGCTCCGCAGTGCCATACGTCTCCAGAAGATTGGAAACGCCGCGCGCCAGCGCGGGATAGGCGATCGTCCCGGGGTTGGCGGCAGAGAACATCGAATCGCAGGCCTGCGCGATCACGAACGGCAGCTGCATGCCGCCGGCCTCGTAATCGGCCAGCGCGGCCGCGAAGCCGGCGTCGTTGTAGGCCTGCACCGCTTCGCCGATCTCGGGGATCAGTTCGACCTTGCCATCGACCATATGCGGTTCGTGCAGATCGGACTTGCGGTTGTGCGGCAGGAATTTCTCAAGCGCGATCTGGTGCGCCAGGTCCAGCGCGGCGCCGAAGGTGTCGCGGCTGTGCTCGGCGAAACGCGGATATTCGCAGAGGCGATCCGCGCCCAGCAGTTCGTACAGCATGAAGTCGAGGTTGCGGCGGTTGGTCAACGGACTCGCGTTCATGGTTTGTCTTGCTCCTGTGACGAATGAGTCATTTGAGCATTACGACTCATCTGGCGTCAAATCGACAATATGTCTACACTCCGGCCATGCCCGCGCACCCCGCCACCCCGCAGACGCCCACCCGCTTGGCCCAGGCCCTGCGTGAGGCGCCGCCCGCCAAAGCCACCCCCCTGGATCTGTACCAGCTGGCAAGGCGGGACTGGCTGGCCGGCGAGCGCATCGATATCGGCTCGCTGGCCGCGCGGCTGAATATCGGCCGCGCCACCGCGTTCCGCTGGGTCGGCAGCCGCGAGTTGCTGCTGAGCGAGATTCTCTGGGCGCTGTGCGACGAGCTGATGACCACGACCGCCGCCCGGCAGAGCGGCCGTGGCGCTCAGCGGGTGGCGGCGATCTGCGAAGCCGCAGTCCGCGCACTCGTCGACTTCGAACCGCTGCGGCGCTTCGTGCGCAGCGATCCCGAATACGCCGTGCGCCTGCTCACCTCGAAACTCGGCCCGGTGCAGGGCCGCGCGATCGAGCGCGTGCGCGCGCTGCTGCAGTACGAGGCCGACCGCGGCGCGCTGGTGCCGCCGCTGGCGGTGGACGCCCTCGCCTATCTGATCGTGCGGCTCTGCGAATCCTTCATCTACGCCGAGGCGAGCAGCGACCGGCAGGTGGATGTCGCCGACGCCGGGCTGGCGATCGAACTGCTGCTGTCGGGGCGCGTCGCGCCGCGGCGCGCTTCCAGACCTTCGAATCCAACTTCCAACCACACTTCCAGGAGCAAGCGATGACGACCCGATACGCGGTGGACGATGGCGTCGCGGTACTGACGCTCGACAACCCGCCGGTCAACGGCCTCGGCTACGAGACGCGCCGCGCGCTGGTCGCGGGGCTGGACCAGGCGCTGGCCGATCCCGCGGTGGTAGCGGTGGTCATCAACGGCGCCGGCAAATCCTTCACCGGCGGCGCGGACATCCGCGAGTTCGGCAAGCCCGCGGCGATGCAGGAGCCGAATCTGCTGTCGGTGATCTCGGCCTTCGAGGCCAGCACCAAACCCGTCGTCGTCGCGATCCACGGCGTGTGCATGGGCGGCGGCCTGGAGCTGGCGCTCGGCTGCCACTACCGACTCGCCTCGCCCGGCACCCAGGTCGCGCTGCCCGAAGTCAAACTCGGGCTGGTGCCCGGGGCCGGCGGCACCCAGCGGTTGCCACGCGCGATCGGCCTGGAGCCGGCGATGAACATGATCGTCTCCGGCAACCCGGTCGCCAGCGAAGCGCTGGCGGCGATTCCGGGGCAGGCGTTGTTTGATCGCATCGTCGATGGCGATCTGCTCGCTGCCGCGAAACTGTTCGCCCGCGAGCGCGCCGCCGACGCCGGCCCGCATCCGCGCATGCGCGACCGCCGCGTCGCGCATGCGAATGTCGAAGGGTTCGTGCTGTTCACCCGCACCACCGTCGGCGCGATGGCGAAGGACTATCCCGCCGCGCAGCGCTGCGTGGACTGCGTGGAAGCCGCCGCGCGCAAGCGTTTCGACGACGGCATGACGTTCGAGCGCGACACCTTCGCCGCGCTGATGATGTCGCCGGAATCGCGCGCGCTGCGGCATGCGTTCTTCGCCGAGCGCGCGGCCTCGAAGATCGCCGACGTGCCCGACGACACCCCGCAGCGCGAGGTGCGCAAGGTCGGCGTGATCGGCGCGGGCATGATGGGCGGCGGCATCGCGATGAATTTCCTCAATGCCGGCTTGCCGGTGGCGATTCTGGAAACGAAGCAGGAAGCGCTGGATCGCGGCGTCGCTACGATCCGCAAGAACTACGAAAGCAATGTTCGCAAGGGCACTCTGAGCGAAGCCAAATTCGAAGCACGGATGGTGCTGCTGCAGCCGACGCTGGATTACGCCGACCTCGCCGACTGCGACCTGATCATCGAGGCGGTGTTCGAGGAGATGGGCGTCAAGCAGGCGGTGTTCGAGCAACTGGATGCGGTCGCCAAGCCCGGCGCGATCCTGGCGTCGAACACGTCGACGCTGGATCTCGACAAGATTGCGTCCTTTACGAAGCGCCCGCAGGACGTGATCGGCCTGCATTTCTTCAGCCCGGCGCACGTGATGAAGTTGCTGGAGGTGGTGCGCGGCCAAGCCACTGCGAAAGATGTGCTGGCGACGGCGATGTCGGTGGCGAAGAAGATCCGCAAGACCGCGGTGGTGTCCGGCGTGTGCGACGGCTTCATCGGCAACCGCATGATCGAGCAGTACGGCCGCCAGG
>JAZKFJ010000047.1:0-11603 GCA_040386495.1 Pseudomonadota bacterium | reverse complement strand
TCGAAGTCGAAGTCGAAGTCGAAGTCGAAGTCGAAGTCGAAGTCGAAGTCGAAGTAGCGACGATGACCAACGTCACCGCGCAGTTCCCCCCTTTGAAAAAGGGGGGCAGGGGGGATTTGCTGTTGCTGTTCGCCAAAGCAAAGCAACAGCAAATCCCCCCGTCGATCGCTGCGCGATCGCCGACCCCCTTTTTCAAAGGGGGCGAAAGCAAAGCATTGCTGTCCGAGGTTGCCGACATGGCTGATGTGGCGAATGCAGCAATCCCGAATGTTTCAGCGACGGTAATGGCCGTGACGGCTACGGCAGTCGAGGCCGACGTCGGAGTCGAAGTCGAAGTCGAAGTCGAAGTCGAAGTCGAAGTCGAAGTCGAAGTCGGAGTGGCGACGATGACCAATGTCACCGCGCTGTTCCCCCCTTTGAAAAAGGGGGGCAGGGGGGATTTGCTGTTGCTGTTCGCCAAAGCAAAGCAACAGCAAATCCCCCCGCTGACCGCTTCGCGATCATCGATTCCCTTTTTCAAAGGGGGTCACTGCAATCATGATCGTGCTGAATTTTCGGGATCGCACCCATGAGCCTCCAACTGCCCGCGTTCGCGCCCTGGCAGCAGCGCATGTACGCGCAGACCACCGCCGCGCTCGACAGCGGTCGCCTGGGCCACGGGCTGCTGTTCTGCGGCCCCGCGCAGTTGGGCAAGCGCCTGCTCGCGGAGCGTCTCGCCCAACGCATGCTCTGTACCGCGCGCGACAGCGCCGGCGAGCCCTGTGGCCACTGCCGCAGCTGCCAGTTGTTCGAGAACCGCTACCAGCGCGAATCGCCCGAACTGCGCCCCGATGGACGCCTCGCGCATCCATTCGGCCACTCCGGCCATCCCGACCTGACCTTCGTCGGCTACGAATGGAACGACAAGGCGCGTCCGCCGCGGCTGCGCACCGAGTTGGTGATCGAACAGATCCGCCAGATCTCCGAAAAACTCGCGCTCACCCCGCAGTATGGCGGCGCGCAGATCGTGATTCTCGATCCCGCCGACGCCATCAACCACGCCGCCTGCAACGCGCTGCTGAAAACCCTGGAAGAGCCGCAGCCCGGTCGCTATCTCTGGCTGATCAGCGCCCAGCCCGCGCGCCTGTCGGCGACCATCCGCAGCCGCTGCCAGCGGATCGAATTCCGCCTGCCGCCGGCCGACGAAGCCTTGGCCTGGCTGCTGGCGCAGGGTCACGCCGACCCCGTCGCGCATGAAGCGCTCACCGCTGCCCGCGGCCATCCCGGCCTGGCCGACCGCTGGCTGCGCGACGGCGGCCTGGATCTGCGCCGCGATATCGCGGCCGACCTGCAGGCCGTCGGCCGCGGCGAACGCTCCGCGCTGGAAACCGCGAAACGCTGGGCCGATGCCGAAGATCTCGACCAGCGCCTGCGCCACGCCGCCGATCTGGCCCTGGCCGAAGCCGGGCGCTTGACCGATCCGATCAGAATCCGCACCCTCGCCACATGGTTCGACGCGGCCAACCGCACCCGCGACCTGCTGCGGACCACGGTCCGCGCCGACCTGGCCCTGGCCGAACTGCTCGCGCAGTGGCGCGGCCCGGGCAAACCGGCAGGTGGGGCGTCTCAGAAAGCTTCTGGAGTACGACGATGAACGTGAAAGCGGCAGGCGGCGCCCGTCAGGGCATCCTCTCCCTCGCGGTGAAGGACAAGAACGCCCTGTTCCAGGCGTACATGCCCTACATCAAACAGGGCGGCGTGTTCGTGCCCACCCCCAAGCGTTATTTCATCGGCGACGAAGTCTTCCTGCTGATGACCCTGCCCGAATCCCCCGAACGCCTGCCCGTCGCCGGCAAGGTCGCATGGGTCACGCCGTCCGGCGCCCAGGGCAACCGCGTCGCCGGCATCGGCGTGCAGTTCGCCGACACGCCCGAAGGCGAAGCGGTGAAGAACAAGATCGAAGCGATCCTCGCGGGCATCCTCAATTCGGATAAAGCGACGCATACGATGTAATCGCGCTGCCGGGAATCTACTCATGCCGCTTGGAGACATTGCTGGTGAGGCGCTCGGCGGGGTATTCCGTTTCATCGGAAGACTTCTGTTCGAGGTCGTGGTGGAGTTGTTGATCCAGGGAGCGGGTTACGTGATCCTTCGGACCGTCCGGCCGAAGTCCGAGCCCGGTGAAACGGCCTGCACGCTGGTCGGCCTGGTTTTCTGGGCAACCGTGATCGTATTGGGCTGGCTGGTCTATCGGCAGTCCACTGCGGCCTGACCATTCCTCCGGGCCGAACCCGCTTCGCGGGCCGGTTCGATGCATGCGAACCAAGCGGCAGCAATGCTCGCCCTCTTTCAGCAATCTCCCCCTTTGAACGCTCGCCCCCTTTGAAAAAGGGGGCCGATGATCGCGCCGCGATCAGCGGGGGGATTCGCTCTTGGCGCGACACCATCAATGCCGAGCTGCTTTTGCCGAGAGCGACAGCAGATCTCTCCCCGGGCTGCGCCCATGTTCGGGATGACAGGGATTGGGATGACACGGGTTGGAATGACAGGTCTTGGGTTGAGGCTATGATGCTGCGCTCGCGCGCTGCTGGCGCCCACGCTATCGACGAACGTCACGATGCCGCCAAAACCCTATTCGCCCAGCTGCGAACGCAACCGCGATCCGATCCTGTCGGTATTGCGCGAACACTTCGCAGATCGTCGCGATGTGTTGGAGATCGGCAGCGGTACCGGGCAGCATGCGGTGCATTTCGCGGCGGCGATGCCGTGGCTGCGCTGGCAGTGTTCGGATCATGTCGATCATCTGCCGGGCATCCGTTCATGGCTCGACGAAGCCGCTTTGCCGAATACGCCCGAACCGTTCGCATTGCAGGCGGTACTCGATCCGGCGCCCGGCCTCGCGCCGCCGCCGTCGCGGCGTTACGACGCGGCGTTCACGGCCAACACCCTGCACATCATGGGTTGGCCCGAAGTGGAGGCCTGCTTCGCCGGGCTGGCGACGGCGCTCGCCGATGATGCGGTGCTCGCGGTCTACGGCCCGTTCAATCGCGACGGCGAGTTCAGCAGCGACAGCAACCGCGAGTTCGACGCGTCGCTGAAGGCGCGCGATCCGCGCTCGGGCATCCGCGATTTCGAGGCGGTGAATGCTTTGGCCGAAGGCATCGGCCTGCGCCTGGTCGCGGACATCGCGATGCCGGCGAACAACCAGACCCTGGTCTGGCGGCGATCCGCGCGGCCCTGATGCCTGGCGGATCACTGACAGCGTTTCGCGCAGAAGCCAGATTGACCGCGACCGGAATGCGAACCATGGACGCGAACACGGCGGGTTTCCCCGCCGTGTTTTTTCGTTGCCGCGACCGGCTGCGGATCAGGCTTCGACTTCGTCCTTGTACGCATCCACCGGGATGCATGCGCACATCACGTTCTTGTCGCCGTAGACGTTGTCGACGCGCGCCACGGGCGGCCAGTATTTCTGCAGCCTGAGCGTCGGCAGCGGGAACGCGGCCAGCTCGCGCGGGTAGGCATGCGTCCACTCGCTGCCCGCAACCGCGGTGGCGGTATGCGGCGCGTGCTTGAGCGGGTTGTCCTCGCGGTCGAGGCGGCCGTCTTCGATCGCGCGGATCTCGTCGCGGATCTGGATCATCGCGTCGATGAAGCGGTCGAGTTCGTGCTGCGATTCGCTCTCGGTCGGCTCCACCATCAGCGTGCCGGCGACCGGGAAACTCAGGGTCGGCGCGTGGAAGCCGAAGTCGATCAGACGCTTCGCCACGTCTTCTGCGCTGATGCCGGTGCTGTCCTTCAGCGGACGCAGGTCGAGGATGCATTCGTGCGCGACCAGACCGTTGCGGCCCGTGTAGAGCGTGTCGTAATGCGGGGCCAGACGCTTCGCGATGTAGTTGGCGTTGAGCAGCGCGACCTGGGTGGCCTTGCGCAGGCCCTGGGTGCCCATCATGGTGATGTACATCCAGCTGATCGGCAGGATGCTGGCGCTGCCGAACGAGGCTGCGGACACCATGCCGACGCGCGGTGCGCCCCCACCCTGGCCCTCCCCCGCATGCGGGGGAGGGGAATAAACGGAGGGCAGGAACGGCGCGAGATGCGATTTCACCGCGCACGGACCGACGCCCGGGCCGCCGCCGCCGTGCGGAATGCAGAAGGTCTTGTGCAGGTTGAGGTGCGACACGTCCGAACCCCACTTGCCGGGCTTGGCCACGCCGACCAGCGCGTTCATGTTGGCGCCGTCGGTATACACCTGGCCGCCGTGCTGATGGACGATGTCGCAGATCGCGACGATGTCTTCCTCGAACACGCCGTGCGTGGACGGGTAGGTGATCATCAGCGCGGCGAGGCGGCTGCTGTACTTTTCGGCGTTGTGGCGGATGTCGTCCAGATCGACGTTGCCGTTGCCGTCGCACTTGGTGACGACGACGGTCATGCCGCACATCTGCGCTGACGCCGGGTTGGTGCCGTGCGCGGATTCCGGGATCAGGCAGATGTCGCGATGCGCTTCGCCGCGCGACTGGTGATAGGCGCGGATCGCGAGCAAGCCGGCGTATTCGCCCTGCGCGCCGGAGTTCGGCTGCAGGCTCACCGCGTCGTAGCCGGTGCATTCCACCAGCATCGCTTCCAGTTCGTCGATCAACTGCGTGTAGCCGACGGTCTGTTCGGCCGGTGCCAGCGGATGCAGGTTGCCGAACTCCGGCCATGTCACCGGGATCATCTCGGCGGTGGCGTTGAGCTTCATGGTGCAGCTGCCCAGCGGGATCATGGTCCGGTCCATCGCCAGATCCTTGTCCGACAGCGCGCGCATGTAGCGCAGCAGTTCGTGTTCGCTGTGATGGGTGTTGAACACCGGATGCGACAGGAACTCCGACGTGCGCAGCAGCGGGGCGGGCAGGGCGTCGGCGGTGTTCGCATCCAGTGCGTCGATGTCATCCGCGTCGGCGCCGAACAGCGCGGCGAGCGCGGCCACATCCTCGCGGGTGGTGGTTTCGTCGAGGCTGATGCCGACGCTGTTTGCATCGATCGGCCGCAGATTGAGCTGCGCGGCTTTCGCCTTGGCGTGGATTGCGGCGGCATCGATGCCGGTGACGTGCAGCGTATCGAAGAAATCGCTGCCGACCGCAACGCCGGCCTTGCGCAGCGCGGCGGCGAGGATCGCGGCCAGACGATGCGTACGACGGGCGATGCGGGTCAGACCTTCGGCGCCGTGGTAGACGGCGTACATGCTGGCCATCACCGCCAGCAGCACCTGCGCGGTGCAGATGTTCGACGTGGCCTTCTCGCGGCGGATGTGCTGCTCGCGGGTCTGCAGGGTGAGGCGATAGGCGGGCTTGCCTTCGGCGTCGATGGATACGCCGATCAGGCGGCCCGGCATGCTGCGCTTGTAGGCGTCGCGGCAGGCCATGAACGCGGCGTGCGGGCCGCCGAAGCCGAACGGCACGCCGAAGCGCTGGCTGTTGCCCACGACGATGTCGGCACCCCATTCGCCGGGCGCGGCGATCAGGGTCAGCGCGAGCAGATCGGTCGCGACCGCGACCAGACCGTTGCGCGCATGGACGGCGTCGGCGAGGGCTTTGTAATCGCCGATGCCGCCGAAGGTGTCTGGGTATTGCAGCAGCACGCCGAAACAGTCGGCGGTATGCGCGTCGGCATCGTCGCCGATCAGCAGTTCGATGCCCATCGGTTCGGCGCGCGTGCGCAGGACTTCGATGGTCTGCGGATGTACGCCGTTCGATACGTAAAACAGGTTCGACTTCGACTTGGCCGAACGTTTCGCCAACGTCATCGCTTCGGCGGCGGCGGTGCCTTCATCCAGCAGCGACGCGTTGGCGATCTCCATGCCGGTAAGGTCGGCGCACATGGTCTGGAAGTTGATCAGCGCTTCCATGCGGCCCTGCGAGATCTCGGCCTGATATGGCGTGTAGGCCGTGTACCACGCCGGATTTTCGAGGATGTTGCGCAGGATGACGTTCGGCGTGTGGGTGCCGTAATAGCCCTGGCCGATGAAGCTGCGGAACACCTGGTTCTTGTCGGCGATGGCGCGGATCTTGGCCAGCGCTTCGACTTCGGTGATCGCCTCGGGCAGCGCCAGCGGCGCGGCGGATTTGATGCTGGCCGGCACGATGGCGTCGGTCATCGCCTCCAGCGAGTCGTGGCCGATCGCGCGCAGCATGTGATCGATCTCGGCGTCGTTGGGGCCGATGTGGCGTTCGAGGAAGGCGGAATGGTGTTCGAGATCGCGCAGGGAGGCGCGGGGCCTCTGAGTCTTGGACACGGGAGTCGTCATGAGGGCATCGTCTGGCGGAGGGAGGGGCGTTCACGCCCACCGGCCATGGCCGGCGAACGTTCGCGGGCTCGCGACTCGCGTCGCCAGAAACCCCGCTCACCCCTCTGTCCTTTTGCCTGAGAGTTTGAATCGCCGGGACCGTGATTCCGTGGTCCGGCGATCTTGCCCCTTCGGCGCCGACGCGGCCCGGCATGTCTGCGATGGGCGGCCGATCTCTCCAGAGTGCTGTACACGCGGCGGTATCAGGCCTGAGCGATTCCGGGCGAATTGCGCCTTCGGCAGCGACCTCGATGACCCGGGCCGCTTCTCCCACCGTGCCGGCGCAGTATAACGGGCGCCGCTCGGCCGCGTCTGTAAGACCCCGATGGCCGCCGCCTCGGGCATGGCCGGGGTCGCGTTACCATGTGTCGATGAATGCATCGCGCGGCTCGAAATCCCGACAGAAACAGGCCGGACAGAAACAGGATCTCCGGCCCGGAAAGACGCCCCAGGGGCCGTCCGCCGAGCCCATCGCCGATCCGATCGCCGCGACGCGCGCGCCGGTTGCGACGTCGCCTGGCACAACCGAAGACTACGCCCATCGGCTTGTCTGGCTTCCGGAAGCCGTGGCGCTGCTGCGGCGCGAACCGGCGGTGGCGATTCCCCTGGGTTACCTGTTGCTCTCGCTGATCGGGCTGTGGTCGAGCTTCTGTTTTTATCGTGTATTCCGCATTCCGATCCTCGAATATCTGCAGCCGGCCGATTTCCTGGTCGAAGGCGTACGCCATCCGGTGAACCTGCTGTGGCTGCTGGCGATGCTGGCGATCGCGGTGCCCGCGTACTGGCCGACCTATTACCGCCTGCATCATCCCGAACGGGCCGAACATTACCGGAAACGCTGGTACGGCCGCGTAATCTTCAGCCGTCTGGTCGATCCCTTCCGGCGTCGGCGCTGGTACGACATTTCGCCGGAGGCCACGATCGCGTTCGCGCTGCTGGTGGGCGGCGGTTCGCTGATCCTCACCCATGCGCGGCAGCGCGCGGGGCACCTGCTGGGCGGCGGTGGCGAAGCGGTGCGGGTGACGCTCAGTGGCGAGTCCACACCGCTGCACGGTACGGCGCGGCTGCTGGGCACCAGCAGCGGTTACGTGTATCTGTACTGGCCCGCGAACGGCCGCACCGAGGCGCTGGTGCAGGAGAACGTGAGCAGGATCGAAATCCTGCCGCGCCGCATGTCGCGCGCTTCTGTATCTCCGGCGAACGCGCCATGACCGCGACGCCCTCGCGCGCGCGGCTGGCGCTGATACTCGGCGGACTGGGGATGATCGGGCCGTTTTCGATCGACACCATGTTCCCGGCCTTCCCGCAGATCGGCGAACAGTTCGCGGCCGACAAGGTGGCGCTGCAGCAGACGATCAGCGCGTATCTGTTCGCCTATGCCTTGATGAGCCTGGTGCACGGGCCGCTGTCGGATGCCATCGGCCGGCGCCGGGTGATCCTTGGCGGCCTGACGGTGTTCGCGCTGGCGTCGATCGGCTGCGCGTTGGCCACCAGCCTGCCGACGCTGCTGGCGTTCCGCGCATTGCAGGGCATGTCCGCGGGCGTGGGCCTGATCGTCGGCCGCGCGGTGATCCGCGATGTGTACCAGGGCCAGTACGCGCAGAAACTGATGAGTCAGGTGTCGATGATCTTCGGCATCGCGCCGGCGGTGGCGCCGATCATCGGCGGCTGGATCCTGGGCTGGGAACGCTGGCCGGCGATTTTCTGGTTTCTGGTGCTGTTCGCGGTGCTGTTATTGATCGCCACCTGGATCTCACTGCCGGAAACCCATCCACCGGAGGCGCGGTTCCGTCCGTCGCCGAAACAACTGCTGCGCAATCACGCTTACATCCTGCTCAACGGCCGCTTCCAGCGTTTCGCGATAGCCGGCGGCTTCAATTTCGCGGCATTGTTCCTCTACATCGCGTCGGCCCCTGCATTCGTGCTGGATCACCTGAAACTGCAGCAGGACCAGTTCGGCTGGTTCTTCGTGCCCACCATCGCCGGCATGGTGATCGGATCGTTCGTGTCCGGCCGCGCGGCGGGGCGGGTCAGCGGCACGCGGCTCGCGGGTACGGGCTTCGCGATCTGCGGCTTCGCCGCGGTCATCAACATCGCCTACAACCTGTGGGGGCCGCAGCCGTCGATGCCCTGGGCGGTGGTGCCGATGGCGATCAACGCCCTGGGCATCGCGCTGGTGTTCCCGATCCTCACCCTCGCGATCCTCGACATGTACCCGCGGCAGCGCGGCGCGGCGTCGTCGCTGCAGGCCTTCACCAGCCTGATCCTGCAGTCGACCGTCGCCGGCGTGTTCTCGCCGCTGCTCAGCCACGATCTGCTGTGGCTGGCGCTGGGCGCGGCGTTCTGCACGCTGGTCGGTTTCGCGTTCTGGTGGTGGGAAGTCACGCACACGCGGCTGCCGCCGGAATCGGAGTCCGAATCCATGCCCGTGGCGTCGCCGACGTTGTGATGCGAAAAAAATTCCGGCGGGCTGTCGATTGGCCGTGCCTTGGCGCATCTGTGAAGTGAGGCGGCGATCTGTCGCCTCGCCCCTTTCCCGAATTGCCCGAAGGAGTGTTGCCGTGGAATACATGCTGATCTTCAACGAAAGTCCGGAAACCTTCGCCAAGCGCGAAGACCCCGCCGAGGCCGGCCCTTACTGGGGCGCCTGGAATGCCTACATCGGCGCATTGAACGCCGCCGGTGTGGTGGTCAGCGGCAACGGCCTGCAGGCGCCGCACACCGCGACCCATGTCCGCATCCGCGACGGCCAGCGCATGATCCAGGACGGTCCGTTCGCCGATACCAAGGAACATGTCGGCGGTTATTTCATCATCGCCGTGGATTCGCTGGACCAGGCGCTGGAATGGGCCGCGCGCAGTCCCTCGGCCGAAGATGGCAGCACCGAAGTGCGGCCGGTGTTGCCACCGCCGCCGCAATGAACGACGCGATCGCGACCGCCGAAGCGCGTCGCGTCGCCGAGACCGTCGCCCGCGATGCTTACGGGCGGCTGGTCGCCTGGCTGGCGACCCAGTGGCGCGATCCGCAGGCGGCGGAGGATGCGGTGGGCGATGCCTTCGTTGCGGCGCTGCGCGTCTGGCCGGAGCAGGGCATTCCCGACTCGCCGGATGCATGGCTGCTGGCCGCGGCGCGCAGACGGATGCTGGAAGGCCATCGTCATCGCCGCACGGTGCGCGAGCATGAGGATCGCAGCCGCGCATCCGACGACGATGCGTTCGCCGAGCCATGGATGCCGCCGCCGCAGGAAGATGCGGTGTCCGGCATTCCCGATCGCCGCCTGCAATTGCTTTACGTCTGCGCGCACCCGGCGATCGATGCCGGCGTGCGCAGCGCGCTGATGCTGCAGTTGGTGCTCGGCGTCGAAGTGCAGGCCATGGCGCCCGCTTTTCTGCTGTCGCCGGCGACGTTGGCCCAGCGATTGGTACGCGCGAAACGCAAGATCCGCGAAGCCGGCATCGATTTCGAGCTGCCGACTGCGCGCGATCTGCCGTCGCGGACGCACGCGGTCCTGGAGGCGATCTACGCCGCCTATGCGCTGACTGGCGAATGTGCGGCGCCGGGCGATGCGCCCGAATCGCAACTGCGTGAGGAGGCCGTGTTCCTCGCGCGGCTGCTGGCCGCACTGCGCGTCGGCGATGCCGAAGCGCAGGGGTTGCTGGCGCTGCTGCTGTTCTGCGAATCCAGGCGGCAGGCGCGCTTCGATGCGGATGGCGAGTTCGTGCCGTTGCACCAGCAGGACGTGTCGCGCTGGGACTTCGCGTGCGTGCGGGAAGCGGAGCGACTGCTGCTGCATGCGGCATCCCTGCGTTCGCCCGGGCCGTTCCAGCTCGAAGCGGCGATCCAGTCGGCGCACGCGCAGCGCGCTGCGAGCGGGCACGTGCCTTGGACCGCCATCGCGACGCTGTATGCATACCTCCTGGCGATCGCGCCGACCATGGGCGCGCAGGTCGCGCATGCCGTCGCGGTCGGTGAAGCGGACGGCGCAGCCAGCGGGCTGGAATGCCTGGATCGCGTCGATCCCGATGCGGTGCGCTCGTATCAAGCGTACTGGGCAGCGAAGGCGCATCTGCTGGCCAATGCCGGACGGGCGGAGGACGCGGCCGATGCGTATCGCCATGCGATCGGTCTTACCACCTCACCAGCGCTGCGTCGCTTCCTGCAGCGTCGCATCGATGCATTGTGAATCCACGGTTTTTCTCGAAGTTCCCACACAACATCCCGATCAGGACAACATCGACATGAACGCAAGCAACGTCATCCAGGTTCGATCCTCGCCACGCTGGCTCCCGATCGTCGCAGCGCTGGGCTTGCTCTGGAACATCTTCGGCATCTTCCAGTTTTTCGCTTCCTTCGGCGGCAGCGTCGAAGGCTTGATGCAGCAGGGCATGACCGCCGAACAAGCCGCGCTTTATTATGGGCTTCCGGTCTGGATGACCGCAGCGTTCGCGATCGGCGTATTCGGCGGCGCGATCGGTTGCGTGTTGCTATGGCTTGGAAAGCGTTCCGCGACTGCGGTATTCGCGATGTCGCTGTCCGCATACATCGTCCTGTACGCCGGCGATATCGCGCTGGGCGTCTTCGCCGCTTTCGGTCCGTCGCAGGTCGCCGTATTGACGGTGGTCGTGCTGATCGCGGCGATCCTGCTGTGGGTGTCGCGGCACGCACGGAAGCAGGGCTATTCGGCTTGATGGATGAGCGGTTCGTCGTTGGAAATCAACCCGACAGCGTGTTATCTCACTGTCGCTTCCACAACCACCGCAGCGGCAATCCCGCGATCACCAGCACCGCGCCCCACGCCAGCGCATTCGCGCCGGTGCCGATCAGCGCATACGCGCTGTACAGCAATGCCAGCGCCGCGACCACGCGGCCGTGGCTGCCGAGTTTCAGCCACGCCGCACTGCTGAAAACGTAAGGCAGCAGCGTGGCGGCGGTGGAGAGCAGGATCGAGAACGTGAAGACCTTCACCAGCGAATCGGTGTAATTCGCCATCACCAGCAGGCTCGCCAGTACGGTGCTGGCAAGCACGCCGACGCGCGGCGTGCCCTGTGCGTCCAGCGCGGCGAACGCTTTCGGAAACAGGCCGTCGTTCGCGGCCGCCATCGGCAATTGCGCCGACAACAGCACCCAGCCGTTGAGCGCGCCGAAGCAGGAGATCGCCGCGACCGCCGCGATACCGATGCCCGCAGCCGGCCCCCACAGCGTTTTCGCGGCGTCGGCCATGGGCGCGGTGGAGGTCATCGCCACGCTCGTCCATGGATGGGAACAGGCTTAAACACATGCCCCGCGCCGATTTCTA
>JAZKFJ010000046.1:0-33725 GCA_040386495.1 Pseudomonadota bacterium | reverse complement strand
CTGCAGGGCGTGGCCCATCGGCTGGGCCTGATCTTCATGAAGATCAACGGCCCCGCGCTGGGCCACGAAGTGCGTTCGCTCGACCCCGCGCAGGCGCCGGACGCCAATTCGAAGCGCGAGCTGGAGAAGCTCAATCTCGCGCTCGAGATGGGCAACAACGTGATGCTGTACGTGGACGACATCCAGCATACGCATCCGGAGTTCCTGCAGAAATTCATCTCGCTGTGCGACGGCACGCGTCGCATCGAAGGCGTGTGGCAGGGCCGCACCCGCACCTACGACATGCGCGGCAAGAAATTCTGCGTGGCGATGGCCGGCAATCCGTACACCGAATCCGGCGAAGTATTCAAGATTCCGGACATGCTGGCCAACCGCGCCGACATCTACAACCTCGGCGACGTGCTCGGCGGCATGGAGGATGCGTTCAAGCTCAGCTATGTCGAGAACTGCCTGACCTCCAATCCGATCCTGGCGCCATTGGCGACCCGCGAGCTGTCCGATCTGTACCGGCTGGTCGAGAAGATCGAAGGCAAACCGTTCTCCGCCAACGCGCTGAGCCATGCCTACAGCGCGGCCGAGATCAACGAAATCACCGCGACATTGGAACGGCTGATGCAGGTGCGCGATGTGGTCTATCGCGTCAACCAGCAGTACATCGCCAGTGCGGCGCAGGCCGACCAGTACCGCACCGAGCCCGCGTTCAAGTTGCAGGGCAGCTACCGCAACATGAACAAGCTGGTCGAAAAAATTTCGCCGGTGATGAATGCCGCGGAGTTGCAGCAGCTGGTCGCGGATCACTATGCCGGCGAAGCGCAGCTGCTGACTACCGGCGCCGAGGAGAACCTGCTGAAGCTCGCCGAGCTGCGCGCGGTGATGGACGAGACGATGACCGCGCGCTGGACGCAGATCAAGCGCGATTTCATGCGCAACAAGGCGATGGGCGCGGGCGATGCCGATGTCGGCCAGCGCGTCGTGGCGCAGCTGAACGATCTGGTCGAAGGCGTCCGCGCGCTCGAAAAGCCGACCGTGGATGCGGCTCCGCAAACGCAGCGCAGCGACAACGAGGCGCCGTGGCCGCAGATCCTCGCGTCGCTGGAGCGGCTGTCGGAGCGTCTGGGCGAAGCGCGCACGGCGGGGATCGCCGAGATCGAGGTGTCGACGCTTTCCAGTGCGAATTCGAGTCCGCCCTTGCCGGACTGGTTCGAGCGCCACGCCGAACAGCAGCTGCAGTTGCAGCAGGTCTTGACCCTGCTGGCCGAACGCATCGCCGCGCAGACCGTCGCGCTCCAGAACACTTCGATGCAGAGCGCACCGCAGACCGCCGGCAAACGCGGGCGCACTGCGCCCACCGAAGGCGCGGCGCTGGCGGCCTCGCTGCGCGAGGAGCAGTTGAAGCAGGCGCTGGATGACTTCTCCGACCGCCTGTTGGGCAAGACGCAGCGATGAGAACGGTATGACGGCTGCGTCGAAAACGGTTGCTTTAAAAGCGGATTTCGCCGAACTCGACCGTCTGCTGCGCGAGAGCGCGGCCGATGCGGTGCTCGACGACGACGAGAAGTTCGAGCTGCGCGAACTCGGCGGCAGCCTGAGCCGCGACCGCGTGCGTTATCTGCGCAACCGCGCGTTCGATCTGGTCCGCGAGCGTTGGACGCAGCCTGGTCCGGGTCTGGATCCGACCCCGCTGACGATGCTGCGTTGGCTGGAGCAGGTGGTGAAGACCCTGGACGCCAGCGCCGATCCGCCGGCGGTCGAAGCGGACGCGTTCTTCGCGCCGGGCGAGGACTGCCTGCGCAAGCTGCGCGAACTCTGCGTCGGCGCGAAGCGCAGCATCGATGCCTGCGTCTACACCATCGCCGACGACCGCCTGACCGAAGCGCTGATCGACGCGCACCGCCGCGGGCTGACGGTGCGCATCCTCAGCGACAACCACAAGGTCCACGACACCGGCAGCGATGTGCACCGCCTGCGCGATCGCGGGATCGACGTGCGGCTGGACGACAGCGACTTCCACATGCACCACAAGTTCGCGCTGTTCGACGGCGCGCGCCTGGCCAACGGCAGCTTCAACTGGACCCGCGGCGCCAGCATCGGCAACGAGGAGAATCTGGTGGTCACCGACGATGTGCGGCTGGTGCGGGCGTTCGCTGAACGGTTCGAGCGGTTGTGGGGCAGATTCGCTCTCGATCGTCGGTGAAGTGGCGCTCCGCGACTTCGGATCCGGTCGAGTCGTGTCCGATGCGGGCTGGGACGGCTTGCGCACCGTGTCGGTTTTCCGGTCCTGCCTCCGCCGGCGTGAAGCGTTCTGCTTGCGTCCATTGCGTTTGATGCCCAGGCGCGGCACTGACGGCCTGGTTGCGCGAAGAGCAGCTGAAGCAGATCTCTGGATGAATGCTCGGATCGGCTGCCGGGCGAGCGTCCGAGACGAGGGTCGCGGCTGACGCGAGGAAGTATTTGTCGGTCGTAAGGAAATAAATATGAGTTTTTTTCGTTAATCGAGTGGCTTGCGAAAAATATTTGTCTAAATAGACCTTTTAACGAAAAAATTGACAAAATATTTTCGTTGATTGAAATTGTAGGCCTGTACCGCTCTCCGGTCTCCGGATCCCATGTCCCCAGAAGATTTCCAGGCCCCTCAGGCTGGCCAAGTGATACGGGCGCCGCAGGGTTATCACGCCTTTGTCCCCACGCCCCTGCCTCCGGAACTGATCTATACGCCTTCACTGGTGAGGCTGCTATCCGCCGCGGATGCCGCATTGAGCGAACTGTCGGGCATCGGCCGGATCCTGCCCAATCCTCACCTGCTGCTGGCGTCTTACGTGCGCCGCGAAGCGGTGCTGTCTTCGCGTATCGAAGGCACGCGCGCCAGCCTGTCGGACGTGCTGGCGGACGAAGCGGGGCAGCCGGCGCATGCGCCCCCCGACGATGTGCGGGAAGTCCGCAACTACGTCGATGCTCTCGACTTCGGCATCGAACGCCTGCACAGCTTGCCGCTGTCGCTGCGGCTGGTGCGCGAGTTGCACGAACGGCTGATGCGCGGCGTGCGCGGCGACAGCGCCACTCCCGGCGAGTTCAGGCGCAGCCAGAACTGGATCGGGCCTTATGGCAGCACGCCGGCCAATGCGCCTTATGTGCCGCCGCCGCCGATGGAAATGGAGCAGGCTTTGGCGACATGGGAGTTGTTCCTGCACCAGCGCGAAGAACTGCCGGACCTCGTGCAATGCGCACTGATGCACGAACATTTCGAGGCCATCCATCCCTTCCTCGATGGCAATGGCCGCGTCGGTCGCCTGCTGATCACCCTGTTCCTGGTCGAGCGCGGCCGGCTCTCGCAGCCGTTGCTGTACCTCTCCGAATTCATCGAACGCAACCGCGACGACTACTACCGCTTCCTGATGCGCATCCGCACCCATGGCGACTGGACGTCGTGGTTGCAGTATTTCCTGGCGGGCGTGGAATGGAGCGCGCGTCGCGCCTTGCGCCAGGCGCAGCAGTTGCTGGCCCTGCGCGAGCGCATGCGCGCATCGCTGGCGGCCGATCCGCGGGCGCTTCTGCTGATCGATGCATTGTTCGAAAATCCCTTCATCGATCACAAACGCACCGAAGCGCTGCTCGATGTCAGCGCGCCGACCGCTCGCAAAACGCTGGTCGCACTGGAAGCCGCTGGCGTGCTGAAGGAATTGTCCGGTCGACAGCGCGGCCGGCTCTATCTGGCCGATGGCATCCTCGCCGCGATCGAAGATCCGGGCGAAGCCCGCGACATCGTCTGAGCCGCGAACCCCGAACCACGACGCGCCCGCCGAAGGTCAGACCCGCGACGAGGCCAAACGCGCGTTCGACGATGTTGTGCTGGAGCGGCTGGTCGCGCTGAACGCCGAACGCGCCGCCGAAGAAGCGCGCGGCCTCGTGCGCTGGCTGCGCCCCGAATTCCAGAACCCGCAGGCAGCGCCGACACAGCAGGCGATCGACACCGGCCCCGAAGAAGATCCGGCCGACGACATCGTGCCGATCGTCAGCATCAAGTCGCAGCCTTGGCCGAAAGATGCCGTCGCCCAGGTGCGTGCGGTCGCCGATGCGCTGTCCGCCAGCGCGATGCCGCTGTCGCTGGACGAGATCGCCGGCCGCTTCACTGCGCGCGGCCCGTGGAAAAAACGACTGCCGCAATTGCTGGACATGCTGGTGGCGATGGGCCGCGCACGCGAAGACGCGGGACGCTTCCGCGCGATGGGCTGAGCGGGGCGCTTGTTCCCCGACGAGGCTGTGGTCGCCTCCCGTTTGCGAAACGCACAACTACATGCGCACGCCAGCCGGTTTCATGCGGCCGTTTTCTCCTTCCCCCGCGCGCGGGGGAAGGCTGGGATGGGGGGCGCTGTGCGCTGTCGTGCCGCGCGCCCCCACCTCAATCCTCCCCCGCACGCGGGGGAGGAGGCCGCATCACCGCGTCGCCGAACATGCCCGGCAGCGTTGACTGGGCAGTACGGGTCTGCCAGTGATGCCGCCCCAGCCCGGGGCCACACTGCGCTTGCGGCTGATAAACTGCGCGGCCGGCGAAGCGCCGGAGTCGCGCGCAGCGGTATGGGGTCCGCCAGGCGGGGCTGCCGGTCTCCGTTCGCCGCTGGCGAAATCTTCCGGATGTCCGGATCAAGAGCGATCGACAACGGCGTTCGACGCCTGAACTCACTTGGCTATCAAAACCATGCATTCGTACCCCGACTACCCCTTCACCCCCAAGCGCCTGGAAGTGCGTCCCGGCATCGTGATGTCGTATCTGGACGAAGGTCCGCGCGACGGCGAGGTGGTGCTGATGCTGCACGGCAATCCGTCGTGGAGTTATTACTGGCGGCATCTGGTGCTGGGGCTGAAGGACAAGTACCGCTGCATCGTGCCCGATCACATCGGCATGGGGCTGTCGGACAAGCCGGCCGACAAAGAGTATCGCTACACCCTGCAGTCGCGCGTCGACGACCTGACCCGGCTGCTCGATACGATCGGCATCGACGGGCCGGTGACGCTGGCGGTGCACGACTGGGGCGGCATGATCGGGTTCGGCTGGGCGCTGGCTCACGAGGCGCAGGTGCGCCGGCTGCTGATCACCAATACCGCCGCGTTCCCGCTGCCGGCGACGAAGCCGCTGCCCTGGCAGTTGAAGCTCGGCCGCGACATGACGTTAGGCGCGCTGATGATCCGCGGCTTCAATGCGTTTTCGGCCGGCGCCGCGCGCGACGGCGTGATGCGCAAGATGCCGGACGACGTGCGTCGCGCCTACGAGGCGCCCTACGATTCGTGGGCCAACCGCATCGCCACGCTGCGGTTCGTGCAGGATATTCCGCTGCGCGAGGGCGATCCCGCCTGGACGCTGGTCAGCTCGGCGGCGAAACGCCTGCCGGCATACGCCGACCGCCCGGCCTTCATCGGCTGGGGCCTGCGCGATTTCGTATTCGATCACCATTTTCTGGAAGGCTTCCGCAGCGCGCTGCCGCAGGCCGAAGCGCATGCGTTCGAGGACGCCGGCCACTACGTGCTGGAAGACAAGCACGAAGTGCTGGTGCCGGCGATGCGGCGTTTCCTGGACGACAACAGGATCTGAGCGGTTCGTATCGCGCGGCGGCTTCGCAGGCGCTTGCTGTCCTCAATCTGCCAGCGCGCGTTCCACCTCTTCGCGCAGCAGCGGCGCCAGCCCGTACGCGATCCGCGCCTGGTCGCACTGCGGATTCGGCCCGCCGTCTTGCCACGACATGCGCAGATCGCGACAGGCCGACGGACGGTCGTCGTAGATCGAACAGCCGACCGAAGTGCCCACCACGCCCTGCAGGGCGATGCAGTGCGGCTGCTTCGCCCAAGTGCCGCGCATGCTGCGCTGATGCGGGCCGAAGGTTTCGGTCAGGGCGATCGGGACGCGTCCACCCAGGTCCGGCGCGCCGGACTCGGGTTCGGCTTCGGACCAGTGCAGGCTGACGCGGTAGTGGGCGCAGCAGGCGCCGCAGGACAGACAGGGATGTTGCATACGCGATTCTAGGGACGCGATGGCCCAAGCGATAGGCGAACCTGTAGGAGGGCCTTTAGGCCCGAGCTCTTCGAAAATACCGTGCCGTGGTCGATCCGTGGGCTGACATATCTTGTAGAGCTCGGGCCTGAAGGCCCTCCTACGGCACAGCCGCTACAATTCGACGATGACCGACTGTTGCAACATCGCCGCCAGCCTGCCGCGGCTCGCGCGCGAGCGTCCCGACCAGATCGCGATGCGCTGCCCGGGCCGCGACGGCGCGTACGCCATCGCGCTGAGCTATGCCGAACTGGACGCGCGCAGCGACGCCATCGCCGCGGGGCTGGCGAAGCGCGGCATCGTCCGCGGCACCCGCACGGTGCTGATGGTGCGGCCCACGCCCGAATTCTTCCTGCTGATGTTCGCGCTGTTCAAGGCCGGCGCAGTGCCGGTGCTGGTGGATCCGGGCATCGACAAGCGCGCGTTGAAGCAGTGTCTGGACGAAGCGCAGGCCGAGGCCTTTATCGGCATTCCGCTGGCGCACTTCGCGCGGGCGCTGTTGGGCTGGGCGCGTAGCGCGCGGATGCGGATCACCACCGGCGCGCGCGCGATCCTGGCCGACGCCACGCTGGCCGATGTCGAACGCGACGGCGCGAACGCCGGCCCGCAGCTCGCGGATACGCAGCCCGACGATGTCGCCGCCATCCTGTTCACCAGCGGCTCCACCGGCGTGCCCAAGGGCGTGGTCTACCGGCATCGTCATTTCGTGGCGCAGATCGCGATGATGGGCGAGGCCTTCGGCATCGCGCCCGGCGGCGCGAATCTGCCGACGTTTCCGCCGTTCGCGCTGTTCGATCCCGCGCTGGGCACCACGTCGATCATTCCCGACATGGATCCGACCCGGCCGGCGAAAGCGGACCCGCGCAAACTGCACGCGGCGATCGCGCGTTTCGGCGTGGATCAACTGTTCGGTTCGCCTGCATTGATGCGGGTGCTGACCGATCATGGCCAACCGCTGCCGGGATTGAAGACGGTGATGTCGGCCGGCGCGCCGGTGCCTGCGGATGTGGTGGCGACGTTGCAGGGATTGTTGCCGCCGGACGCGAAATTTTGGACGCCCTACGGCGCCACCGAATGCCTGCCGGTCGCGATCATCGAAGGCCGCGAACTGCTGACCCTGCGCACGCGCACCGAGCAGGGCGCGGGCACCTGCGTGGGCCGCCCGGTGCCGCCGAACGAGGTGCGGCTGATCCGCGTCGACGATGCCGCCATCGCAACATGGTCGGACGATCTGATGGTGAAGGGCGGACTGGTCGGCGAAATCACGGTTGCCGGCCCCACCGCGACCGATACCTATTTCAATCGCGATGCCGCCACCCGCATCGCGAAGATCCGCGAAACGCTGGCCGATGGTTCGACGCGCATCGTGCATCGCATGGGCGATCTGGGTTACTACGACGGCGAAGGCCGGCTGTGGTTCTGCGGCCGCAAGACCCAGCGCGTGGTCACCGCCGGGACGACGCTGTGTACCGAACAGATCGAGCCGGTGTTCAACACCCATCGCGATGTGCGCCGCACGGCGCTGGTGGGTCTCGGGAGCTTCGGTGCGCAGCGCGCGGTGCTGTGCGTGGAACTGCGCGCGGGCGTGGCGGCAACGGAATGGCCGCGCATCGAAGAAGAACTGCGGCACCTCGGCGAAGGTTTCGTGCATACCGCCAAGGTCGAAACCTTTCTGCGTTATCCGAGAGCGTTCCCGGTGGACATCCGCCACAACGCCAAGATCGGCCGCGAGAAGCTAGGTGTGTGGGCGGCGAAGCAGCGTGTGGGTTGATCCGCGCTTGGGTTGATTCGAGCGTGGGTTGATCTGCGCTGCGCCGGACCGGCGCCATCGATCGCAGCGTCCGGACGAAAAAAAGCTGCGGGTATCGCTACCCGCAGCCGTTGTCGCGCATCACGTTCGATCAGACGTCGATCAGAACGTCACGCTCCAGCTGTTGATGTAACCGATGTCGCCACCGACGTTGTCGTTCACGCGCAGCTTCCAGGTGCCGTTAAGCGCCTCGCCCGACAGGTTCACCGTGAAGGTCTGGACGATGTTGTCGGCGCTGCCGCCGGCGCGGTTGTGCAGCACATACAGGCTGCCGTCCGGCGCGATCAGGTCGACCTTCAGGTCGCCCTTGTAGGTGTGGACGATGTTGACGGCGACCGGCGTGGTGGCCGAGCCGTTGCCGGTGCGGCCGGAGACGGTGATCGGGCTTTCGACGGTGGTGTTGTCGCGGATCTGATAGTCGGCGCTGTTGGTATAGGTCTGGCCGGTGGGCGGGGTGCCGCCGCCGATGTAACCCTGGATCCAGGCGACCATGGCGGCCGTTTCCGAATACACGCCGTAGTAGTTCGCCAGTGCGCAGCCTTTGCCGTAGCTGACGACGCCGATGCTGTAGATCGAGCCGTTGTAGGGTGCGATCAGCGGGCCGCCGCTGTCGCCCTGGCAGGAGTCCTTGCCGCCGGCCGCGAGCCCGGCGCAGATCTGCACGGCCGGGTTGAGCTTCAGGCCGCTGGCCGCGGTGCTGCCGTTGTACGAAGCCGCGCAGGTGGCATCGGACACGACCGGAATGGTGACTTCGCGCAGGCTGGTGGTGGTGCTGCCGCCTTGCGAGGTCGTGCCCCAGCCCAGGGTGGTTACCGGGTCGCCGACCTTGGCTACGGCCTGCATCACCGTTGCGTTGGGCAGTTTGGCGCGGATGAGGTTGGTCGGGAACGTGCCGTTGATGCGAAGCAGGGCATAGTCGTTGCTGTAGCTGCCCGCGGTGGAGTTGACGGCGTAGTTCGGGTGCTGGATGTACTGGGCGACGCTGTAAGCGGTCTGGCTGCCGGTGTTGTTGGAGCCTGCGTAGACCGTGCTCTGGCTGCCGCAATGCGCAGCGGTCAGGACCCAGCTGTCGGCGACGATCGTGCCGCCGCAGCCGGAGGTGCGCACGGTGAACGAGCGATCGCCAACGGCCGCGACGCCGCCGACGATGCGGGTGTTGAATTGACTGAACGGGGTGCTGTCCTTCCATACGCCCGGCCGCACGGTGCGGTCGGCGGCGAACGATACGGTGCTGGCGGCCAGCAACGACAACAGCAAGGTGCTTGAAGCGACGCGAATAGCAGTCTTCATTTCAGCTCATTTCCTTAATAAGTGATGTTTGACGGAATATCGTACGTGCGACGCGATGCGCGAATATGCATTGGATGCATGCTTGTCGGGAGCATGTTTCGCAAAGCATGTTTCGTAAAAGCATGGTTCCTGATGCGTGTCCGTAAAACATGTTCGTAAAGCATGTTCGTAAAGCATGTTCGTAAAGCATGCAGATCCGGATCATGCGTTTCGAAAACATGCGCATCGCGATGGCCTTGAAACGCGGCGAACCCGCTCCTGTTCCCCTGTGATCGGGAGCGGCGCCGTACTGCGCGACACGATTCGCGTGCATGCACGCACCGGGTGTCTGCGGTTGGCCTGGCAGGCCTGTCCGTCGGCGTTCAGATGCGACAGGCGGCCTGCTGGGGTGCATCGATATTATTCGGAGTTCGGGACGTGCGGTCATGATGAATTGTCATGACCGCAGGTTTTCTTTCCGATAATCGATGTGTTGCGAAAGTCTTGAAAACAAGGCGTTTTGATTAATCGGATGCGAATGTCGGCATGCAGCGGTGAACGAAGCGGACCCGGCCAAGCCGGGCCGCTTCGTGCTTCGGCACAGCAGCGCTTACGGCGCGAAGTACGTCGCGATCGACGCATACACGTCCGAGAAGCGCGAGTAGTAATCCGGTGCGCTGGGCGCCGTGCAGTACGACGTCCCGCCGTACAGGCCGCCGCGCAACTGGTGGGTGCCGCTGGAGTTCACGGTGAACAGCGCGGAGCCCGAAGAGCCGCCTTCGGTCACGCCCGTGTTCCACACCACGCGATACAGCGGCGACTTGCCGTCGATCGACGTCGACAGGCTGGTGACCGAACCCAGCGAATACATCTTCGCGTCGCCGGCCGGATGATGGATGCCGACGATCGGTGTGCCGGTGGCGCCGATCGACGCGTTGGTCCAGGACGCATACACCGCGCCGGTCGGCGGCGCGGTCTTCAGTTCCAGCAGCAGGGTGTCGCGCGCGGTGTTGGAATGACGGACGAACGCGCCGCCGGTCAGCGTCACCGCGCCTGCCGCCTGGGTGGTGCCGCCGCAGGTGGTGGCCTTGTAGAACCAGTACGTCTGCAGGGTATCGGCCACGGCCTGGGTGCTGATGCAGTGCGCGGCGCTCCAGAACAGGCGCTTCTTCGGCAAGTGGCTGTTGTTGAGCAGCGTGCCGGTGCACAGATAAGAACTGCCGCTCTTGGTGAACACCATGCGCGCGACCGCTTTCTCGGCGTTGAGGAAGCCGCCGGTGGGATTGACGCGGCACACGATGTCTTTTTCGCAGCTGTCGCTTTCGCCGATCTTGGTGCCCAGTTTGGCCAATGCGCTTTCGCTGGCGATGGGGCTGGTGTCGAGGTGCGAGATCTGTGCGACGGCGAGGCTGAAGTTCTGCGGGCGCTGACCCTTCGCCAGCACGATTTCCACCGTGGCCCTGTCGCCCATCAGCACGGGCGACCAGCCGGCCTGCTGGCCGACGAACGCGCGGCCGTTCTGTTCGAACACGCGACCGTCGTTGCCGCCGAAGCGCAGGGTGACGCCGGCGGGATTGCCGCGGCCGTTGCTCTTCAACGTCAGGCCGGCGCGCATCGCGACTGCGGTGTCGGAGGAGATTTCGAAGCGCGCGGCGATGCTGCCGTCGCCCTGGCGTTCCCAGCCCAGCCCGGACAGAGGGATCCTGCCGTTCGGTACGTTGCGGGCGAAGCCGACTTCGAACGGCTGGCCGCGTTTGACCTGATCGATGCGACGCGATTTCAGCGCGCGGGTATCGGCCAGCGCAGGCGCGCCCAGCGCGATCAGCGTAGGCGCAGTGGCTTCGCGGGTGGCGAATGCGGCGGCGCCCATGGCCTTGGCCATCGGCGCTTCGCTGACGAAGGCCTCGTTCATTTCGACCACCGGCGCGGCGGCATAAGCAAAGGGTGCCGCGAGCAATGTTGAAACGATCGCGATGCAGATCCGGGTCTTGCGTACCATTGGCGACTCATCCTTGTTGACGTTGGTGCGGTAAAGGAATACCGACACGCGACGCGTCTTCCATGGCCGCATGGGGCCGGGAAGAGCCTGCGATCGTTCCCTGAGGGTGGTGATGTATCGGATTGCCTTGCCGGCGCGCATGGGGCAGCAGGCGCATCGATCGTATACGCGCCACCTGCGATTTTTTGGGACAGCAGTCTCTCTTCGAGTGCGCGTCGCATCCGCAGGATCGATGCAGCAATGCGATCGTCGAAGATATTCAACGACAGCGATGCGAATAACGAAACAGCCGGGTATCGTCCGGCATGCGCGATGCGATGCTCAGCGGAACACGCGCCGCAACAGTTCCGTCGTCCGCGACGCCGGATTCTGCCGAATCCGCTTTTCCTGCTCGGCGATGACATGGAACAACCCGTCGATGGTTTCGCGGGTGACGTAGTCGTCCAGATCGGCGCTGTTGGCGGAACCCTGACCGCCGCCGAGCAGTGCGCCCATGCCGCTGCCGCCTGCTTTCTTGCTGAAGTCCTTGTACTTCTGGGTCACGCCCACCGATGCGGTCTGTTTTTCAACGATCGGCCGAAACGCCGCGTAGAGCGTCTCCTCGCTGCTGCGGCGGAAGAAATCGGTCGCGGAGGTTTCGCCGCCGCGCACCAGACCGATGGCATCCTGCACGGTCATCTGCCGTACCGCGTCGGCGAGAATGCCTGCCGCGACAGGCACCGCTTTCTCCGCCGCGCGATTCATCGACAGCTCGAAGGCATCCACTTTCTTGCCGGCGCCGAGCTGGCGCGCAAGGTCGGCGAGTCTGCGGACCTTCTCGGGCACGAAAATCTTCACCGCCTGATCGCGGAAAAAGCCGTCCTCCTTGCCCAGTTGCCGCACCGCGCGATCCACGCCCTGCGCCAGGGCTTCCTTGATGCCGCGACTGGCGTCGCCATCGCTGAGGTTGGAGGTATTGCTGCTGCCGCTGCCGCTGCCGCGCAGGCGGTCCTTGAGTTGCTGTTCGATCGATTGCGCGCCGACGGTGCCGGCAGTGGCCAGCGCGATGCAGGCGGTGAGGACGAGGACGGGACGACGCATGGCATGAGCTCCTGAAGTCGGATGTCGGGAGCATACGCCGCGATGCGCGGCTCTGCTGCGTGAATGGTCTGGCCTTCGGCGCGGGGTTTTCCTACAGATGCGGGATGTGTCTCGTTGCAGACTGTTGTCGCTGTCGACCGGCCTTACCCCACCCCGACCCTCCCCTTCGCCTGCGGCGAAAGGGAGGGAGCAAAGCGGTCCGCTTCAGACGCTTGTTCAACGTCGCGGCGGATCAACTCCCTCCCTTTCGCCGCAGGCGAAGGGGAGGGAGCGAAGCGGTTCGCTTCAGACGCTTGTTCGATGTCGCCACGGATCAACTCCCTCCCTTTTGCCGCAGGCGAAGGGGAGGGAGCGAAGCGGTTCGCTTCAGACGCTTGTTCGATGTCGCCGCGGATCAGCTCCCTCCCTTTCGCCGCAGGCGAAGGGGAGGGCTGGGGAGGGGTAAGGCTGTCGACCCTAACGAGAAATCAATATGGACACTCGCAGACTGCGCGCCAGAACTCTGCGCAAAACAATGACCGATGCTGAATTGGAATTGTGGAAGCATTTGCGCGCGAGACAAATCGAAGGTTTTCGTTTTCGACGACAGGTACCCATCGACAGATATATCGTCGATTTCGTTTGCCCGCAGGCGAAACTTGTCGTCGAGGTGGATGGCGGGCAGCATCAGGCGCAGTCAAGTTATGATGCCGGGCGTACGGCATGCCTCGAACGACAGGGCTATCGTGTCCTGCGATATTGGAATCATGATGTGCTGCAGTCTGTCGAAGATGTCTTGGCCGACATCCATCGGCAATTGACTCGGGCATTCATCACTTCCCGGTCCGTCTCGCTCGGCGATGATTGAGCGGGGCGTTCGGCTCGATGCGAACCACAGACATTGGCCCTTACCCTATCGCAGCGACGAAAGGGTGGAAGGAAAGCGAGAACACATGAAGATTCTGGTAACAGGCGGTGGCGGTTTCCTAGGTCACGCCCTCTGCAAAGGCCTGATCGAACAGGGCCACGAAGTCGCGAGCTACAACCGCGGCTATTACCGCACGCTGGAGCCGCTGGGCGTGCGCCAGATCCAGGGCGATCTGGCGAACCGGGATGCGATGATCGCGGCCTGCGCGGGCATGGAGGCGGTGTTTCACAACGCCGCCAAGGCCGGCGCCTGGGGCAGTTACGAGAGCTACCATCTCGCCAATGTCGTCGGCACCGACAACGTACTGGCTGGCTGCCGCACGCACGGCATCGGTCGACTGATCTACACCTCCACGCCCAGCGTGACCCATCGCGCCACCCATCCGGTGGAAGGCGGCACCGCCGACACCGTGCCCTACGGCGAAGGCTTCAAGGCGCCGTACGCCACCACCAAGACCATCGCCGAGAAAGCGGTGCTGGCCGCCAACGGGCCCGACCTCGCCACGATCGCGCTGCGGCCGAGGCTGATCTGGGGGCCGGGCGATCAACAACTGCTGCCGCGCTTGGCGTCGCGGGCCAAAGCCGGGCGGCTGCGGTTCGTGGGCGGCGGCCACAACGTCATCGATACCACTTACATCGACAACGCTGCGCAGGCGCATTTCGACGCCTTCGCGCATCTGGCGCCGGGTGCGGCCTGCGCGGGACGCGCGTATTTCATCAGCAACGGCGAACCCAAGCCGGTACGCGAGATCGTCAACGCGCTGCTGCGCGCGGCGGGCGCGCCCACGGTCGAGAAAAGCCTGCCGTTCGGCGTGGCCTACGCCATCGGCGCCGCGTGCGAATGGCTGTGGCCGTTGCTGCGGCTGAAGGACGAGCCGCCGCTGACGCGCTTCCTCGCCGAACAGCTCAGCACCACGCACTGGTATTCGATGGCGCCGGCGACGCGCGATTTCGGTTATGTGCCGCGGGTGACGATCGAGGAAGGTTTGAAGCGGTTGGCCGCCTCATACGCTGGCGCAGGGAATGCCTGATTGCTTGTCTCGTTCCCCCGCGCCGCGGGGGGAAGGCCGGGATGGGGGAAAGCTTGAGATGAAGGGTTTCCGGCGAACGGCTGCCCCCACCCCAACCCTCCCCCGCTTGCGGGGGAGGGAGTTCCACCCAGGACGTGGTGGTTCTCCATTGATCGCGCGCTGAGTGCAGATGCCATCGAGCGCAACGCACGACCCGGGCGGAGCGCCATCCGCCCGCTAGAATGCCCGCATGACCGCCTCCCCCTTCGATTGGAAACCGCTGGCCGGCCGCGCGCTGGAAGCCGCATTGAACCGCGCCATCGCCCTGGACCCCGACACCCGCGACGCATTGCAGCCTCTGGATGGCCGCAGCGTCGTGCTGGCCCTGGACGCCGCCGAGGCGCCGCTGGCGATGCGGCTGCAGGTGGATGGCGAGCGCTTGCGGGTCGGCCCGGTCGATCCTGAACAGACGCCGGACCTGGCCGTGCGCAGCACCTTCGGCGGCGTGCTGTCGCTGGGCATGCAGGCCCTGCTGCCGAAGCTGCTGGGCAAACGCGACGACGATGCCGACGCGGTGCCGGTCGGGCGCATGCGGATCGAAGGCGATGCGGAACTCGCGCGCCGCCTGCAGCGCCTGGCCGAGCGCTTCGATCCCGATTGGCAGCAGCCGTTCACTGCGGTGTTCGGCGATGTGATCGGCGTGCAGATCGCGAACGGCGTCGCCGCCGCGCTGCGCCAGGCGCGCGTCGGCGGCCAGAAATTCGCCGAGAGCGCCGCCGAATACCTCACCGAGGAATCGCGCGACGTGGTGCCGCGCGCTGAACTGAATGCGTTCTACGACGATGTCGATACCCTGCGCGACGATGCCGAGCGCCTCGCCGCGCGCATCGCGCGTCTGAACAAGAAGGTGGCGGCATGAGCGCGGTGTTGCGCGCGGCGCGGATCGGCCGCGTGCTGATCCGTTACCGGCTTGACGATCTGCTCGACGACACCCCTGCCGAGCGCTGGCTGAAGCTCGCGCGCCCGTTCGTACCGCGCGCGTCGCGGGAGATCGCCCTGCAGCCGCGCGGCATGCGCCTGCGCTTGGCGCTGCAGGAGCTGGGGCCGATCTTCGTCAAGTTCGGGCAGATTCTTTCGACCCGCCGCGATCTGATGCCGCCGGATATCGCGGTCGAACTGTCGCTGTTGCAGGACCGGGTGGCGCCGTTCGACGGCGAAACCGCACGCGGGATCGTCGAAGCTTCGCTTGGCCAGGACATCCGCGAGGCCTTCGAGCACTTCGACACCACGCCGCTGGCGTCGGCGTCGATCGCGCAGGTGCACGCCGCGCGCCTGCCGGGCGGGCGCGAAGTCGTGGTGAAAGTGCTGCGTCCCGACATCGAAAAACAGATCGACGGCGACATCGCCCTGCTCGGCAGCATCGCCGCGCTGGTGGAGCGCGCGCATCCCAACGCCGACAAGATCCGCCCGCGCGAGATCGTGCGCGAAGTGCAGAGCACGCTCGCGGCCGAACTCGATCTGCAGCGCGAGGGCGCGAATGCGTCGGTGATCCGCCGTTTCTGGATGGGCAAGGACGGTCAGGATTCGCCGGACCTGTACGTGCCGGACGTGATCTGGAGCCACACCGCCGAGCGCGTGCTCACCCTTGAACGCGTGTACGGCATTCCCAGCGACGACATCGCCGCGCTGGACGCCGCCGGCATCGACCGCAGCGCGCTGGCCGCGAAAGGCGTGCGCGTGTTCTACACCCAGGTGTTCCGCGACAACTTCTTCCACGCCGATGCGCACGCCGGCAACATCTGGGTCGACAGCGACCCGGCGCGCAAGGACAACCCGCGCTTCATCGCGATCGATTTCGGCATCGTCGGCCAGTTGTCCAGCGAGGACCAGTACTACCTCGCCGAGAATTTCATGGCGATCTTCAACCGCGACTATCGCCGCATCGCCGAACTGCACGTGCAGGCCGGCTGGATTCCGTCGCACGTCCGCATCGACGAACTGGAAGCGGCCGCGCGCGCGGTGTGCGAGCCGTACTTCACCCGGCCGCTCTCGGAAATCTCGCTGGCCGAGGTGCTGATCAAGGTCTTCCGCACCGCGCAGAAATACGAACTCACCCTGCAGCCGCAGCTGATCCTGCTGCAGAAGACGCTGCTCAACATCGAAGGCGTGGGCCGGCTGCTCGATCCGAAGCTGGACATCTGGGCGGTGGCCAAGCCGGTGCTGGAGAAAATCCTGGTCGAACGCTACAGCCCTCAGCGGCTGGCCGGCGAATTCCGCAAGCGGCTGCCGGAACTGATCACCCGCGCGCCGGACATGCCGCAGCTGTTGCATGCGTGGCTGAGCCAGCAGGTCGGCGGCAAACACGAGCTCGCGATGCGGTCGCACGATCTCGCCGATCTGGCGAAGACCATGAACGCGATGCAGCGCCGGATCGTGTCCGCGATCCTCGGCACCGGCCTGTTGATCGTGGCGGCGGTGTTGTTCGCGCTGGAAGCCGGCGGCCCGCGCGTGTTCGACATTCCCGCTGCGGCGTGGATCGCCGGTCTGGGTGGCCTGTGGGGATTGATCGCGGCCTGGCCGCGACGCTGATCGTATTCCACGGCTTGTCTCCTTCCCCCGCGAAGCGGGGGAAGGCCGGGATGGGGGCTTTAGGCGGCCTGCGGCCCCCACCCCAACCCGTCCGGCCAGCAGGCTCAGCCTGCTGGCGTTCGTCGGCGCGCGGACCAGTGGTCCGCAAACGCGCCTCCTCACCCCCCGCGTGCGGGGGAGGGAGCAGATCAAGCAGCCTTCCTTACTTCGCAGCCGCAGGCGCGCCCTTGGCCGCCTTCGCGAAATCCCCCGCGGCGAACACGCTGATCGTTTCGGGCTTGATGTGCTTGCGGATCGCCGCGTTCACGGCGTCCACGGTCAGCGCTTTCAGCTTCGCGTCGAAATCCGCCGCCCAGGCCATTGTGCGGCCCATGTACAGATTGCGCGACAGCGAGCCGGCGACGCTGCCGTCGCTGGCGCGGCCCTGCTGGCGGCGGGTCAGCAGGTCGTTGACCGCGCTTTTCAACTCGTCGGCGGTGATGCCGTCGCGGACGAAGCGGGTCAATTCCTCGCGTAGGGCGGTTTCCAGGCGGGCCACGTTTTCCGGTGCGGCCATGGCCTGGATGCCGAGCATGCCCGCATCGTCGCGGCCTTCCGGGGCGCTGTCGGCGACGATGCTGCTGCTGACGTTGTAACTCAGGCCGTCCTTCTGGCGCAGGCGGTCGCCGAGGCGCGAATCCAGCGAACCGCCGCCTAGCACGCTGTTGGCGATCATCAGCGCGGGGTAGTCGGCGTCGGCATCGTTCAACGACAGGTTCGCGCGCGCCATCACCACGGCGTTGGCCTTGTCCGGGGTTTCCAGCCGCAATGCGCGCGCGGCGACGTCGGTATAGCGCGTGGGTACCGGCGCATAGGGCTTCGCGCTGCGCCAGTCGCCGAACAGCGTCTGCAGCTGCGCCTTCATCGCCACCGGATCGAAATCGCCGACGACGGCGATCTCGCCTTCGACGGTGCCGTAGAAATCGCGGTGGAACGCGATCGCGTCCTCGCGCTTGAGCGCGCGCAGATCGGCGAGGCTCTGGTCGATCGACGTGTAGGCGAACGGGTGATCCTTCGGCCACGGGTCGAAGTATTCGCTCATGGCCATACCGACGACGGTACCCGGTTCCTTGCGCGCGTTTTCCAGGCCGGTGATCGACTGCAGCCGGAACTGCTCGAATTCGGTCTCGGGGAAACTAGGGTTGCGCAGCACGTCGGCCGCGAGCGCCAGCGCCTCGGCCAGATGTTCGCGCCGCGAATTCAGGCCGATGCTCGCGCTCTGCACGCCGCCCGACACGTCCGCGGTGGTCTTCAGCGATTCGAAGCGCTGTGCGATCTGTTCGCGGGTCATGGTTTTGCTGCCGCGCATCAGCATGTCGCCCGCGGCGCTGCCGGCGGGGTCCGGGCTGCGCTTGATCGATTCCACATCGCCGAAGCGGAAGGTCGAGTTGAAGGTCACCGTGTCGCCGCGGGTGTCCTTCGGCAGCAGCGAAACCTTGAGTTTGTCGCCGATCGTGAAGGTCTCGGTGCGCGCGTCGATGTTCGCGGGCGTGGGGTCGAAGGTTTCGCCGGCGGCGAGCGCGGCCTTGCCGGTGTAGCCCTTCAGCGCCTCGTCGGCGCCGGGTGCGGCCGCGATCTCGACGCGTTCGGCGCTGTCGGTCGGGATGAACCGGGCCAGGGTGCGGTTGCTGGGTTTGAAATACGTGCGCGCGACGCGGTTGACGTCGTCCACGGTCACCGCGGCGATGCGGTCGCGCTGCAGGAAGTACAGGCGCCAGTCGCCGGCCGCGACCGATTCGGTCAGCGCCATCGCCACGCCGTTGACGTTGGCGAAACTGCGCTCGTAGTCGTTCGCGATGCGCTCCTTGGCCTTCGCCACTTCGTCGGCGGTGAGCGGGGTCGTCGCGATGGCGGTCTCGGCCTGCCGCAGCAGTTCGGCTTCGGCCTTGGCGATGTCGGCATCCTTCGGCGCGACCAGGACGAGGTTGATCATGCCGCCTTCGCGCAGGGTGTTGTTGCCGCCGCCCGCGAACGCGGCCAGCTTGGTTTCCACCAGCGCCTTGTGCAGACGGCCGCTCGGCGCATCGCCCAGCGCGTTCATCAGCACCGCCAGGGCCGGGCCGTCGGGATGGGTCGCGCCGGGGGTGTGATAGCCGACCCCGATGAAGCGGGTGTCGCCGCTGCGGCGCACGTTGACCTCGCGCTCGCCGTCCTGGGTGGGCTCGGCGGTGTAGAGCCTGGGCAGCGGTGCCTTCGGCCGCGCGAGTTTGCCGAAATGCCGCTGTACGTTCGCCAGCGCGGCTGCGGGCTCGATGCGGCCGGCGACGATCAGGGTCGCGTTGTCCGGGCGATACCAGCTGCGGTAGAAGGCCTGCAGCCGTTCGATCGGCACGTTCTCCACGTCCGAACGCGCGCCGATGGTGCTGTTGCCGTAGTTGTGCCAGAGGTAGGCGGTGGAGCGCAGGCGCTGGAACATCACCGCGCCGGCGTTGTTCTCGTTGCGCTCCATCTCGTTGCGGACCACGGTCATCTCGCTGTCGAGGTCCTTCTTCGCGACGAAGGAATTGACCATGCGGTCGGCCTCCAGCCCCAGCAGCCAGTCCAGGGTCTCGTCGTTGGCCGGGAACGAGCCGTAGTAATTGGTGCGATCGAGCGACGTGGTCGCGTTCTTCTCGATGCCGCGCGCCTTCATCGCGCCGGGGATGTCGCCGTGGGTGGGCGTGCCCTTGAACAGCATGTGTTCCAGCAGATGGGCCATGCCGGTCTCGCCGTAGTTCTCGTGCACCGAGCCCACGCCGTAGGCGATGTTGACGGTGACCGTGGGTTTGCTGGCATCCGGGAACAGCAGCACGCGCAGGCCGTTGCCGAGGGTGTATTCGCAGATGCCCTCCACGCAGGGGCCGGCGGTGACGCCCTTCGGCGCGGTGACGGCATCGGCGGCGAAGGCGGCGGTAGGGGACACCAGAGCGAGCGCGCAGGCCAGCGCGAGGGTGCGCGGGGCGGTGCGGAATCGGAGCAGGGACATCGTGGAACTCCCGGAAGGATGCGGATCGAAGAGAATGTGCGTCGATTCTCGCAGACCCGACGCCCTCCGATGACCCGATCGCCTTCCCCGGAGTTCCCGGAAGCCCCCGCTGCGCCTGTCGCGATCCCGGTGCTGTACTGCGACGCGTCGCTGGCCGTGGTCGACAAGCCGGCCGGGCTGATGGTCCACGACAGCGCCCTGGCGCGCGGCGAAACCGATTTCGTCGCCGACCGGCTGCGCGAGCAGTTCGGCAAGCCGGTGTTTCTGGTCCATCGCCTCGACCGCGCCACCAGCGGCTGCCTGCTGCTGGCATTCGACCGCGAGAGCGCGTCGACGCTGGGCAAGTCGCTGATGTCCGGCGCCGTGCGCAAGGATTACCTCACGGTGTGCCGCGGCTGGCCGGAGGAGGCGTTCGTGGTCGACCACCCGCTGGACGGCGGCCCGGGCAAACCGCAGAAGAAGCCGGCGATCACGCATTTCCAGCGCTTGGCGACCTGCGAGCTTGCGCTGCCTTCAGCGGGTTTCGAGACCTCGCGCTATGCGCTGCTGCGCGCGCAGCCGGAGACCGGACGCTTCCGCCAGATCCGCCGCCATCTCAAGCATCTGTCGCATCATCTGATCGGCGATACCAGCCACGGCGACGGCCGCCACAACCGCGCGTTCCGGATGATGGGCATCCACCGCATGCTGCTGCACGCGGAGCGACTGGGGTTCGATCACCCCAGGACCGGCGCGCGGATGGAGGCGGTGGCGCCGGTGGATGCGGAGTTCGCGAAGGCGCTGGCGCTGTTCGAGGCCGGGCCGGGCGGCTGAGAGAACCGCCAGCCGTTTATTCCGGCTTCGCTGACTGCTCGATATCGGCTTCGATGTTCTGCTTCATCTCGGCGATCATCGTTGCCATGATCGGCTGCATTTCCTCCATCGACAGCTGCATCGCCTGCGGCATCTTGCGCATGATGCTGCGGCCGTTGTCGCTGCCGTAGAACGCGATCATCGATTCCACTTCCTCGCCGGTGAACAGCCGCGCATAGATCCTGCGATAGATCGGGCCGAGCGTGTCCCAGGACATGATCTTGCGCATCGAGGCCCGCTGCCGGGTCATCGTCTTCTCCAGCGAAGCGCGCTGCTCGGGCGTGGCGTCTTCGCCCAGCATCTGCTGGCCCATGGCGTCGCCCATGCCTTCGATCTGCACGAACATCTCGTCCATCGTGCGGCGCATGTCCATGGTTTCGAGCAGGCGGTCGATCTGGGCGTCGGTCGGCGGTGCGGCCTGCGCGGGCGCGATGGCGCAGGCGAACAGGCAGAGGGCGATCAGAAAACGTGTCATCGGCGAGCGGGCTCCAGGAGGGGTTGGGGTCAGCGCGAGCGCTGCCGCAGTTCGGCGTCGACCCCGCGCTTGAGATCCTGCAGCATCGGCAGCAGCAGGTCTTCGAGGTTCTGCATCGCGGCTTCCGCGTCCTGCGCGCCGCCGAGCATCCTGCGTTCCAGATCGCCCTCGTTGCCGTAGCGCGGCTGATAACGCTGATTCGGATCGTTGGGATCGGTGCGGTCGTAGCTGGACGTATAGAGGTCGCGGGTGAGCGGGCCGAGCTGCTGCCAGTTGCGGCGGATCAGCACTTCGGCGTCGCTGCGGTAGCGCGCCGCATCGCGGCTGCCGCGTTCTTCGTAGCGGTTGCGGTTGGCGCTGGTGGTGTCGTTGAGACTGGTGTCGCCGGTGCCGCTGAGCTGGCCGCGGACCGTCTGCAGCAGGGCTTCGACTTCGCGGACCGATGTGTCGCGCGCCTGGGTTTCGTTGGCGTAGGCGGCTGGCGACTGGTTGCCGAAGCCGCCATACGCCGCCGCCGGGCTGCCGCCGCCGTAGCTTGCGGCGGAACTGGTCCGATACCCCCCACCGCCGCCGACGAGAGCGGGGTCGCCGCCGCTGCCGACCGACGCGGGATCCTGCGCGGCGGCGGCGAGCGACGCCATGGCCGCGAAGCCGGCGACCAGCGCGGCGGACAGGCGCGTGTGACGGGTCATGGTCGTTCCTCCTTCTTGGTCTTGCATCATCGTGCAGCCGCGAAAGCCGGTCAAATGACCTGCGCGGAGGCCCGCCGCCGCCGCACGACCGGCGTTCTGCCGTGCCGTGCCGTACCGCGACGAGGTGCCGCTACAATCGCCCGCGGAGGGCACCGTGGACGAAGAGATCACCATTCCCGAATCCGAGCTGGTCGAGCGCTTCGTGCGCGCGTCGGGCCCGGGCGGGCAGAACGTCAACAAGGTATCGACCGCGGTGGAACTGCGGTTCGACGTGGCGCAGTCGGCGGTATTGCCGGAGGCGGTCCGCGAGCGCCTGCTTGCGCGACGCGACCGCCGCGTGACCTTGGACGGCGTGCTGGTGATCAACGCCCAGCGGTTCCGCACCCAGGAACGCAACCGCGAGGACGCCCGCGCGCGCCTGGCCGCCTTCGTCGCGACCGGCACCAAGGCGCCGATACCGCGGGTCGCGACCAAGCCGTCGCGGGCCGCGAAGAAACGCCGTCTCGAAGACAAACGCCAGCGCGCTGGCCGCAAGCGCGATCGCGCGACCAAGGAATGGGACTGACATGACCGAAGACGATGCGGTGCGGGTCGAGGCCGCGAAGGACAGGCCGGCGCAGGATCTGCTGACATCGCCGCTGCCGCCCCGCATGCCGCGGACGCGGCCCAGCCATTTCGCTCGCTGGATAGCGCGGTCGGTGCTGCATGCGTGCGGTTGGCGGGTGGTCGGCGCGTTCCCGGACGCGCCCAGGGCGGTCTTGATAGGCGCCCCGCACTCCTCGAACTGGGACGGATTCCTGGGGCTTCTGGTCAAGGTCGCGCTGGGCGTCGACGTCCGCATCTTCGCCAAACACCAGCTGTTCTGGTGGCCGCTCGGCCCGCTGTTGCGCCGGCTGGGCGTGATCGAGGTCAACCGCAGCGCCACCGGCGGCTTCGTCGATCAGATCATCGACCGCTTCGGGCGCGAAGAGCGGCTGTGGGTCGGCATCGCCCCCGAAGGCACCCGCAAACGCGTGGAGCGCTGGAAGCCCGGCTTCTGGAAGATCGCCAAGGGCGCCGGCGTGCCGGTGGTGCCGGCGTATTTCCACTATCCGGACAAGATCATCGGCATCGGCGAACCGTTCGTGCTCAGCGACGATATGGAGGCCGACATGGCCCGCATCCGCGCGTGGTACGCGCCGTGGCGGGGGCGGAACCGCGGGGTGTGACGCGCTGCGGCGGCGGTCGCACTGGATTTGTGCCGGCCTTCCCTTATTCTTGCGTGGGCTCCACTGCATGGAGTCCACCTTTACCCCCGGGGATATGCCATGGCGTCACTGAAGAAGATTCTGGAAGCGGCCAGGCTGATCGAGCGGACCGAAGCGCCCGTGAGCGATTCAGGCCAGCGCGATTCAAGCCCGTCCGGAGACGACGACATCGACGCCATCATCCGCCGCGCGGCGCAGGCCGAGGCGCCGCCGCCCCTGCCGGATGCCGTCGACAGCGCTTCGGGTGACGCAGATGCCGGCGCCAGCGATGTCGTTGGCGTTGAGGAAGGCCTGACCTTCGCCGACATCTACGGCCGTCAGGGCGTGGCCGAGGCGCAGTTCCCCGTCGAACGACTGTTGAAGCTGGTGGACGGGCTGCGCGCGCTGGATCCCACCACCCGCCGTGCCGCGATCACCGCCATGGACGTCGCCGACGAGACCTGGTCGATGGACGATGTGCTGGCCGATGCCGATGCCAAGATGGCCGCCCTGCGCGGTCATCAACGTCAGATGCAGGGGGCCGCGGATGGCGTGGTGCAGGCGAACCGCGAGCGCGTGGCCGCGCTGGAAAGCAGCCGCGATGGCCGCCTGACCGAATTGCGCCAGCAGATCGCCGCGCTGGAAGCGCAGATCCAGGACGCCGTCGGCAGCACCGCCGCCGATGTCGCCAAGCTGCAGTCGGAATCGGAATCGAACAAGGCGGCCTTGCTGCGCGAAACCCAGCGCATCGATGCCCACATCCTCAATCTGGAGGAACTGGTCGCCCAGTTCCGTCCGCCGGTGAAGTGATCGTCGGTGGTCTCTCGTCATCTTTCGTGATTCGTTTGTCTTAGGAGTGCCTCATGGCCATCAAACTCACCCCGTTCGCCAAGCTGTTGATCGGCGCGATCGTCCTGGTCGGCAGCGGCTCGGTGCTGTGGAATCTCTACAAGAACCGCAAGGCCGACGGCGGCGATGAAGGCGCCGCGGCTACCGCGCAGACCGACGGCGGCAAGCCGGTCGCGGCCGGCAGCAACGCCGGCAAGGGCGACGGCCCGCTCGGTTCGTCCGACAACCCGCTGAAGGTCAGCATCGTCAGCTTCCACGGCTATGCGCCAGCGCTGGTCGCCAACGGCCAGAGCCTGAAGACCGAGTCCGGCTCGCTGTTCGACCGCGAAGGTCTGAACGTCGAGTTCGTGATCCAGGACGATATCCCGACCCTCTCCACCATCTTCGAGGCCGGCACCGCGCAGTGCGCGTGGCGCACCTCCGATTTCTGGGCGCAGGAGCAGCCGAACCTGCGCAACAGCGGCCACGACGCCAAGGCGGTGATGATCGTCGACAACACCCGCGGCGCCGACGCCATCATCGCCAAGGATCCGTCGATCCGCAGCGTCGAGGATCTTGCCGGCAAGAAGCTCGCGCTGCTGCAGTTCACGCCGTCGCACGGCATGTCGATCGACGCGATCGACAACTCGTCGCTGTCCGCGCGCAAGAAGCAGACCGTCGAATACGTCTATATCGCCGCCGAAGACGGCCTGGCCGGCGTGCGCGCCGCGCTGGAATCCGGCAGCGTCGACGCCGCCGCGCTGTGGGATCCGGACCTGTCGCTCGCGCTGCGCGCGACCAGGGGCCACGTGGTGTATTCGACGAAAACCGCATCGAACCTGATCTTCGACGTGATCGTCTGCGACCAGCGCGTGCTCAACGATCCGCAGGGCCGCGAGGCGGTGCAGAAACTGGTCAACGGCTGGATGAAAGGCGTGGACGCGGCCAAGGCCAACCCGGACGGGGCGGTCGACGCGCTGGTGAAGACCGAGGAATTCTTCACCCTGCTGGCCAAGGACGAAGGCAAGCCCTTCGTGAAGAAGCTGTTCGATAACCTGCTGTGGACCGGCGTCGCCGACAACGCGCGCATCCTCGGCATGTCCGGCGGCACCAACCACTACGAGCGCGTGTATCAGCGCTTCGACCAAATCTATCGCGCCGCGGGCGCGCTGGCCAACCCGAAGTCGCCGGTCATCGCGCCGCAGGACAGCTTCGATACCAGCTTCATCCGCAAGCTCTACGACGCCAGCACCTCGGCGCAGGTCGAGGCGAAGAAGGTCGAAACCTACACCGCCGTCGAGCGCGAGGAAGCGGTGCAGGCGCCGGCCACGGTGACCAAGCCGGTGATCGTCAATTTCGGCAGCGGCCAAGCGGCGCTGAGCAAGCGCGCCGAGCGCACCATCGATACCGACATGGTGCCCTTCATCGAGAACAACGGCAGCGCGTATTTCGAGATCAGCGGCAATACCGACAGCACCGGCAATCTCGCGGTGAACAACCGCCTGTCGCAGGCGCGCGCCGAAGCGGTGGTGGACTATCTCAGCAAGCAGTGGGAGTTCCCGCGCGAGCGCTTCAAGATCGTCGGCAACGGCCCCAACAAGCCGCTGTGCGACGAGAACAATCCCGGTTCCGAAGGCGTGGATCTCGATGCCTGCCGCGAAATGAACCGCTCGACCCGCATCGCGGTGTTCGGGGCGCGTCCGTAATGGCCCACGGCTGGAACCCGTATGCCGCCCTGCCCGGCGGGCTGCGGCGGCAACTGGGCATCGCTGGCGTCGCCGCGGTGCTGCTGGTCTGGTTCGGACTGAGCGCCAGCGGCTGGATCAGCGCCAACAAGCTGCCGTCGCCGGTGTCTGTGGTGAAGGCCTTGTCCTATCTGATCTGGAGCGACGGCAAAAGCCTGTTGTTCGACGCCACGCTGTGGTCGGTGGGTCGCGTCGCCGCGGCCGGCGTGCTGGTGGTGGTGGTCGGCGTGCCGCTGGGCATCTTCATGGGCGCGTCGCCGAAATTGAACGCGCTGCTGTCGCCGCTGATCGACCCGTTCCGCTCGGCGCCGGTCGTCGCGCTGTTGCCGATCCTGGTGATGTGGCTGGGCATCGGCGAAACGATGAAAGTGACGTTTCTGTTCCTCGGCGCCGTGGTCTATCTGGTGCCGATGGTGCGCGACGCCATCCAGGCGGTGCCGCAGAGCTACTGGACCGGCGCACGCGATCTCGGCGCCACGCCGTGGGAATGCATCCGTCATGCGGTGGTGCCCATCGCGATGCCGCGCATCGCCGACGCCATCATCGTCAGCGTCTCGGTGATGTGGACCTACATCACTGTCGCCGAATACGTGAACGCCAAGGTCGGTCTGGGCCAACTGATCCAGAACGCGCGCCGCTTCAGCGCCATGGATCAGGTGTTCGCGGGCATTGCGGTGATCATCGCGCTGGCGCTGATTACCTATCAATTGATGCGTGCGGTCAAAGCCCGCCTGTACCCGTGGGAGACCCAGGCATGAGCGCCACCGCAACCGCTGCGTCCGCGACCTCGGCGGTCATCGCCCTCGATCACATCGTCCAGGAATACCCGCGCCCCGAAGGCGGCGTGAACCGGGTCGTCGACGACCTCAGCCTGCGTTTCACCGGCCCCAGCATCAACATGCTGCTCGGTCCGTCGGGCTGCGGCAAAAGTACGCTGCTGTACATGATGGGCGGCGTGCGCCCGCAGAACACCAATATGCCCACCAGCGGTTCGATCAGCATCGACGGCGTGCCCTGTCACGACGCGCACGACGATGCGGTGATGGTGTTCCAGCGTTACGCCAACCGTCCCGACCTCACCGTCTACGACAACGTCGCGTTCCCGTTCCGGCTGAAACTGTGGCGCGAGCGCATCGCGTCCGGCGAGCGCCACGACAAGGTCATGCACATGCTCGAAGCCGTGGGTCTGGCCGACAAGGCCAAGCTGCGCCCGAGCCAGCTCTCCGGCGGCCAGAACCAGCGCATCGCGCTGGCGCGTTCGCTGATGCTGCGTCCGCGCATCCTGCTGATGGACGAACCCTTCGGCGCGCTCGACGCGCAGACCCGCGAGGAAATGCAGAAGCTGCTGGTGAAGTTGTATCAGGAGTATCCGTGCCTGATCGTGTTCGTCACCCACGACGTGACCGAGGCGCTTTTGCTGGGCGATCGCGTGGTGGTGCTGTCGACGCAGCCGGCGCGGATCGCCGACGATTTCGAGATCGCCACGCCCAAGCCGCGCGACAGCGGCTGGCTGCGCATGCCCGAAGCGGCGGCGCTGGAGCAGCGCATCCTCAGCCGCCTGCACCAGGCGGCCGGCAAGGGCAATGTGCGCGTGACGGTCTGATGCGACGGCTGATACGAGCACGATGTATGCGAGAGCGCCCACCGGCATGAAAGAAGCGCCCAAACCCGTGAGTTATCTGCGCGCCTGGCTCACCAGCCAGGCCAACATGATGACCGTGCTCGGCGGCGGACTGGTGGCGACCATCGCGTCGATCCCCGCCGGCGGCGTCGGCGCGCTCGGTGCGCTGGTGGTGCTGGGCGCGGTGCAGGTATTGGCCGCGCTGGTGATTCCCGATCTGTCCACGTTCCGCAGCAAGGTCGACCGCAGCGCGCGTCGCGCCGCCATCGATCAGCGCCGCGCGCAGCTGCAGCAGGAACTGTTCCAGCTGCACGGCGGCCTGGAGCGGGTGTCCGGCATGGCGATGTGGCAGAAGTACCAGGCGGTGGTCGAACGCGCGACGGTGCTCTACCGCATCGCCGGCGAAGCGCAAAGCCAACTGTCCTACGACGACGCCGAACGCGTCGACAAGGCGTCGGTCGATTATCTGGCGCTGTGGCTGGCCGAGGCGACGATCAAGGACCGGCTGCGCAGCGGCGAGGAAGCCACCGTCGACCGCCGCCTGCGCGAAGCGGAACAAGCGCTGGCCGACGTCGATGCGTCCGATCCGCGCTACCGTCATCTGAAGATGGCGCGCGACGATTATCTCGCGATCAAGCTGCGCCACGACGGTCTGGTCGCGCGCCGGATGTCGATCGAGGCGGCGCTGGTATCGTTGCCCGATCAGGTCGAAGAGATCTACCAGATGGTCGTCGCCAGTCCGTATTCCAGCGTGCTCGGCTCCAAACTCGGCGAGTCGCTGTCGCGGCTGCAGTTGGAAGAGGACATCGAGCTTGAGCTGTCGCAGAACGATCTGGACAGCCATTACTTCAAAACCGGCGCGGCCGCCGCCAACAAGCAAGCCAAGGCCGCGAAACAATCCGCCAATACGCAATGATGACCGCGGCAATCATGACCGCAGCAATGATCATCGCGCGATGATTCAATCGACGATTCAATTTTCCAGGAGACCCTCATGAGCCTCAATCTCTTCACCCGCCTCGGCAATCTCGTCCGCGGATTCCTGTCGCTGTTCGTCAGCGGCATCGAACAGCAGCATCCGGAGATCGCCTACGAAAACGCGATCAACACCATGATCGAGAAGTACAACAAGCTCAAGAACGCCACCGCCGGGCTGATCCGCCTGCGCGAGGACGCCGCCGACCGCCTGCAGAAAGCGCAGGCGCAGCAGCACGAGCTGACCGCCATGCTCGAGCAGGCGATGGCCGAAGGCCAGGACGACATCGCGGTGGAACTGATCGAGCGCAAGGATGCCGTCGATGCCGAGATCGCATCGCTGCAGGCCGAAATGGAAGCGGCCGAGAAGGATGTCGGGACCGCCAAGAACGCGCTCACCGAGGTCAAGAGCGAAATCACCAAGCTCAAGACCGAGAAGGACCGCATGCTGGCCAAGATGCAGAGCGCGCAGGCGCGGACCCGCATCAACGATCAGCTCGAAGGCCTTTCGGTCGACGCCGAACTGCGCGCGCTGGAAAACGTCCGCACCGGCATCAAGGACACCATCGCCAAGGCCAAGCTGGGCGACGAGCTGCGCGAATCCGACCTCGACGTGCGCCTGAAGTCGCTGCGCACCAACAGCAGCAAGGCGAGCGCGCGCAACAAGCTGGAAGCGTTGAAGAAAGAGCGTGCGGGCGCGGCTGGCGCGGACCGTACTATCTGATTATTTCGTTGTCATCCCGAGCGCAGCGAGGGACCTGTTTCTTTCATGCACCGAAAACAGGTCCCTCTCTGCGCTCGGGATGACAGAATTTTTTTGCGTCGCCTACATTGCTGATCGCATCCACGGACACCCCATGACCACCCTCAACAGCGTCGCACTTCCGCCCTGGGCCGACGAACTCAAGCGTCGCTATCTCGCCGGTGAGGCGGGGCTGTTCGTAGTCCACGGCAACGTCCACGATGCCATCGCCCACGACGGCAAGCTGCTGCCGTTCGTCGAATTCCTGCACACCGTCGTGTTGGCCGCCAAGCCGCAGCGCTACGAGCTCGCACTGCGCCATGCCGGCATCAAACAACATGGCGTCAACGGCAAGGTGCTGGAACTCGGCGAAACGCTGCTCGAAAATATCGGTCACCTGGAAACGCGGATGCGCGCCGGCGACGGCGTGGCGCTGGTGCTGCCGCATGCAGGCGATCTGGTGCCGAACGCGGAAACGACGTTCCTCAGCACCGACGAGCGCGGTCTGCTGGAAATCCTCCACGACTGGTCGCTCAGCGGCCTGCTGCTGCAGCGCAACCACATCGTCGTGCTGATCTGCGCGTCGCTGTCGGAACTGCATCCTTCGCTCAACACCAATCCGCGCATCGCCGCGATCGAAGTGCCGTTCCCGGACGAGGCCGCGCGCGCGCGTCTCGTCGCGCAGTCCGCGCCGCACATGTCGCCTGCGCAGCAGGCGCTGGTCGCCAAGCACACCGCTGGCCTGCGCTTGCTGGAGATCGACAGCATCGTCGCCGAGCGTCCCGCGGCGGGGTTGTCGGACGAAGAACGCAAGGCGCTCGCGCTGCAACTGCTGGGCGATGCCCCCGATGCGAAGCAACGCGCCGAGATGTACGCGGGCGTGACCGCGGGCAAGACGCGCGAAGAGATCGCCTTCCTGATCCTCGGCCGCGCGACGACGCCCGCCGAACAGAAGGACGACCCGGTCGACGCGATGCTGCGCATCATCGGCACCCGCAAGCGCGAGATCATCCAGCGCTCCTGCGGCGATCTGATCGAATTCCTCGATCCGAGCTATGGCCTCGATGCGGTCGGCGGTTACGACCAGATCAAGCAGGAGCTGATGAAGATCGCGGCGACCATCAAGACCGGCGACCGCCGGCTGGCGCCGATGGGACTGCTCGCGGTCGGGCCGATGGGCGTGGGCAAGACCTTCGTCATCAAGGCGTTTTTGAAGGAAGCCGGCTTGCCGGGCGTGGTGCTGAAGAACTTCCGCTCGAAGTGGGTGGGGTCGACCGAATCCAATCTCGAACGCGTGCTCAAGATCATCCGCGCGATGAGCCCGATCGCGCTGGTCATCGACGAGGGCGACCGCAGCTTCGGCAGCGGCGAGGGCGGCGGCGAGACCGACGGCGGCACGTCGTCGCGGGTCATCGCGCGGATCAAGGACTTCATGTCCGACACCGACAACCGCGGCCACGTGCTGACGATCCTGATGACCAACCGCCCGGACAAGCTCGATGTCGACATCAAGCGTCCGGGTCGCCTCGATCGCAAGATTCCGTTCTTCTACGCCGACAACGGCGCCGACCGCATGCACGTGGTGCGCGCGATCCTCAAGCGCGGTGGCGCGCCGCTGCCGACCGATGCCGATGCCGCGTTGATCGAAGCATTGGATCCGCTGGACGGGTATTCCAATGCCGATCTGGAAGCCATCGCGCTGCTGGCGCTGGACATGGCGCGCGAAGACGCCGTCGCGGCGGAAAGCGGTGGCGATATCATCGGCAACGGCCTGACCGCGGACCACCTGCGCCGCGCCATCGCCGATTTCATACCGCCCCAGCACACCGACACCATCCAGCTGATGGAATTGCTCGCGGTGCAGGAGTCTTCGCGCCGCAGCCTGCTGCCGGAGCGATTCGCGAAGCTCGCGCCGGCCGAGGTGTCGCAGCTGATCGCGGAGTTGAAGCGGCGATTGCGGATTTGATTGGTAGGAGACGTCTTCAGCGCATCCTTTTCCGATGATGCGGAGTTAATTAAGCTCGTGCGTTAGGAGGGGGGATTGAATCATCAATAATCATTAGCTACTCAATCCCATACTTATCTTAATTCTCCAACTACTACAATGTAACGGGGTGAAGGAACATTGGCGAATAACCGAATTAGAGCGATGATTATTGATTTGTCTCCAAGTTCATCAGAGGCAATGCAGGTTAGAATATTAGATGTATGTTGAGTGTCAGCCGATTCTGGAACTAAAACCTCATCGCTTGTGCCGATCCATCTGCCGGCTTCGGTCATATCGCCTAAAATTATTGGTAGGACATAAGCTTTGCCAATCTTTTCCAGGCCTAACTCCGCAACTGCCAATGAGTATGCAATCTTGGCGAGCAGGCGGGCGAAAATATTGTGATTCAATAAAAAATCAAAACCAACTTTTTCAGCTGCGTATTTCTTTAAGAGATCTTCTGGGCTTGGTCCGAACCGAAGGGTTTGAACGCCGGTTAGGGCAATTCCATTTTTATAGTTATAGGGTTTGATGAAGCTTGGCTCTTGGTACAGTGGAAGAGGCAGAATCACCAGGTGTTCTTCCAGAGGAACATCAATTTTTCTCTCTACGCCTCCTTGTGTAATGAGAAGCGGAAATTTCGTGGGCATTTTTTTTGGGCGACGTGTTTGGAAAGATAGCGCGGCCCTTACTAGATGCATCTCCCCTCGTAGAAGATCGAACTCGATGCGGCTTGTAATTTTTGCGCATTCTAAACAGCTCGATTTTGGAAGAATTCGAGTGCCGTTCAATCCATACGGGATGATGTGCTCATCGCTGAGTTCAACGCTGGAGTGCATGCAATAAATGCAGCAGTCTACAGGCTTGTATTTGAATTCAGCCATGGGGACTCCAGTGCGATGCTTAAAATGTGTTGTAGAGATGGTGCGCCAAAATTGCCCGATGTCTATGTTGCTGTGCAACGGCTCACACCACCTCGAACAACCCCGCCGCGCCCTGGCCGCCGCCGATGCACATCGTCACGACGACGTACTTCACGCCGCGCCGTTTGCCTTCGATCAGCGCATGGCCGACCAGGCGCGCGCCCGACACGCCATACGGGTGACCGACCGCGATCGCGCCGCCGTTGACGTTCAAGCGCTCCATCGGAATGCCCAGCGTGTCAGCGCAATACAGCACCTGTACCGCGAACGCTTCGTTGAGTTCCCACAGGCCGATGTCGTCGACGCGCAGGCCAGCGCGCTTCAGAAGTTTCGGCACCGCGAACACCGGGCCGATGCCCATTTCGTCGGGTTCGCAGCCGGCCACCGCGAAGCCGCGGAAGATGCCGAGCGGCTGCAGGCCGCGCTGTTCGGCCAGCGTGGCGCTCATCACCACCGCTGCTGAGCTGCCGTCCGAAAATTGACTCGCGTTGCCGGCGGTGATCACGCCGCCGGGCGTCGCCGGACGGATGCCGCGCACCGCGTCCAGCGTGGTGTCGGCGCGGATGCCTTCGTCGGCGGCGATGGTGACTTCGCGGCTCGACAATTGTCCGCTGGCCTTGTCGGCGACGCCCATCGTCACCGTCATCGGCACGATCTCGTCGTCGAATTTCCCGGCCGCCTGCGCGGCGGCGGCGGCGAGCTGGCTGCGCACGCCGTATTCGTCCTGACGTTCTTTCGGAATCTCGTAGCGGCTGGCCACCTGCTCGGCGGTCTGCAGCATGTTCCAGTACAGCTCCGGCTTGTGCGCCATCAGCCACGGATCGCTGAGCATGGTCTGGTTCATCACGCCCTGCACGCAGGAAATGCTTTCCACGCCGCCGGCGACGAACACATCGCCCTCGCCGGCGATGATCCGTTGCGCCGCGGTGGCGATGGTCTGCAGGCCGCTGGAGCAGAAACGATTGATGGTCATGCCCGGCACGCTGACCGGGCAGCCGGCGCGCAGCGCGATCTGCCGCGCGATGTTCACGCCGGTCGCGCCTTCGGGATTGGCGCAGCCCATCAGCACGTCCTCGACTTCCGCCGGGTCGATGCCGGCGCGCGCGATCGCGTGCTGCACGCTGTGCGCGCCGAGCGTGGCGCCGTGGGTCATGTTGAAAGCGCCCTTCCAGCTTTTGGCCAGAGCGGTGCGCGCGGTGGAAACGATGACGGCGTCGGTCATGGTGGATTCCTTGTTCGAATACGTTGCTTGTCGGCGATGTGCCGAAGCGATCAGGTGAAGGTCTTGCCGTCGGCGGCCAGCGCGGCCAGCAGCGGCGCCGGTTCCCACGCGCCGGCCTGGCGGTTGTCGCGATCCACGTCCGCGTAGCGACGCATCGCGCGCACCACGTTGAATGCGCCCACCTCATCGGCGTAGCGCATCGGTCCGCCGCGGAACGGCGGAAAGCCGTAGCCGAACAGATACACCATGTCGATATCGCCGGCCTTGGCGGCGATGCCTTCTTCGAGGATCTTCGCGCCCTCGTTGACCAGCGCGTAGACCAGTCGCTCGACGATTTCCGCATCGCCGATCTTGCGTCGGGCGATGCCCGCGTTCTTCGAGTGCTCGACGATCAGCGCATCGACGACCGCGCTGGGATGCGCCTTGCGGTCGCCGGGCTTGTAGTCGTACCAACCCGCGCCGGTCTTCTGCCCGAAGCGGCCCTGTTCGCACAGCCGGTCGGCCACCGCGGAATACGTGAGTTCCGGCTGTTCGACGTAGCGGCGCTTGCGGATCGCCCAACCGATGTCGTTGCCGGCCAGGTCGCTCATCCGGAACGGGCCCATCATGAAACCGAAGCGTTCGGCGGCAGCGTCGACCTGTGCCGGCAGTGCGCCTTCTTCCAGCAGGAACATCGCCTGGCGGCTGTACTGCTCGATCATGCGGTTGCCGATGAAGCCGTCGCACACGC
>JAZKFJ010000045.1:4581-75766 GCA_040386495.1 Pseudomonadota bacterium | reverse complement strand
GTCGGGCTGCTGGCGATCAAATCGCTGCTGCTGTTCGGCATCGGCCTGCGCCCGGGCAGGCTGGACTGGAAGGAGGCGCTGCAGTTGGGCATGGTGCTGGCGCTGGGCGGCGAGTTCGCGTTCGTGGTGCTGTCCGAAGCGGTGAAGGCGAATCTGATCGACGCCGCGCTGCAGAACCGGCTGGTGGCCATCGTCGGTCTGTCGATGGCGCTGACGCCGCTGCTGTTGATCGCGCTTGCGCGGCTGCTGCGCGCGTTTCCCGATACGGTGCCCAGGCGCGAGTTCGATGCGATTCCGGACGGGCATCCGCAGGTGATCCTGGCCGGCTTCGGGCGTTTCGGCCAGATCGTCGCGCGCATGCTGGTGGCGCAGAAGATCCCGTTCGTCGCGCTGGAGACCGACCCGGAGCAACTCGATACCGTTCGCCGGTTCGGCAATGTCGCTTATTACGGCGATCCGTCGCGGCCGGATCTGCTGCGTTCCGCGGGCGCCGGCCACGCGAGCATCTTCATCAACGCCATCGACAACGCCGAGGCCAGCCTGCGCGTGACCCGCGTCGTGCGCCGGCTGTATCCCGGACTGAAGATCTTCGCCCGCGCCCACGATCGCCGGCATGCGTGGCAGTTGATGGACCTCGGCGCCGACGCGACCCGCGAAACCTTCGCATCGGGTCTGGAAATGGGCCGCGATGTGCTGATCGCGCTGGGCATGTCGCCGGAGCAGGCGCAGCAGCGCACGCTGAAGTTCCGCGCGCACGACGAGGCGCTGCTGGCCAGCCAGCATCTGATCTACGACGACGAAGCGGCGCTGCTGGAAAGCGCGAAACAGGCGCGCAGCGAGCTGGAACTGTTGTTCGAGGCGGATACCGGGAACGACGCCGCGCCCGCGCCGGAGCGCTGAGCGCCGGCCATGTCCTTGTAGGAGGCGCCTTGTAGGAGGGGCTTCAGCCCCGAGCTTTCGCCAGATCGGATTTGTCGCGAAAAAGCTCGGGGCTGAAGCCCCTCCTACAAAACCCTTCCTGCGAAAAGGTCAGGGCTTCGGCCTGGCGAACGTCTCGCCGAAGAAATCGCCGGCGTTCCACGTCGGCCGCGTCGCCGCATCGCCCACCAGCTGGCCGATCCGCGCATTGAGTTTCGCCAGCCGCAGCGCGTCGCCGTAGGCGATCGGCAGCGTGGCTTCGTCGCTGGGCTGGTGATAGTGCTCGCGCATGAATTTGCGCAGCGCCAGTTTCGGGTCGCGCACGCCGTCGGCGGAGATCGCGCCGCCGTTCAGATACACCGCCGGAATGCCGGCGCGGATGAAGGCGTACTGGTCGCTGCGCACGAACACCACGTCTTCCGGGAACGGATCGGGCGACAGGGCCACGCCGACCGCTGTCGCCGCGGTGTCCAACGTCGATTTCAGCGACGAGTGCTCGATGCCGATCGGCACGACATCCTTGCTCGGCGCCAGCAGCACCGGCATGTCCATGTTGACGTTCGCGACCAGCGATTCGAGCGGCACGGTGGGATGGGTCGCGAACCATTCCGCGCCGAGCAGGCCCTTTTCTTCGGCGGTCAGGGCGATGAACAGCAGCGAACGTTTCGGTGCGGTCTTCTCCGCGTGCAGGATGCGTGCGGCCTCGAACATGATCGCGACGCCCAGCGCGTTGTCGAGCGCGCCGTTGTAGATGCTGTCGTCGACGCCGTTCACGTCCTTCACCGGCGTACCGATGCCGATGTGGTCCAGATGCGCGGTGTAGGCGATGTGCTCGGCGGCGAGCGCGGCATCGCTGCCGGGCAGTCTGGCGACCACGTTGCGCGATACCAGCGGCTCGATCCGGGTGCGTCCGGCCAGCGACAGCGTGCCCGGCAGATCGAAGCCCTTGAGTTCGCCGTCCTGGGCCGCCTTGAACAGCGCGGCCGCGGGCTGCGGGCCGTCGGCGAAGATCAGATCGGCCGCGGCGGCGCTCACGGTGGCCGCCGCGCGCAGCTGCGGGAAGGTCTGCAGCGGTTTGCCGTCGGCGCCGCGCAGGCGCATGCCCGAGCGCTGCCAGTTGTCGGCACTGCGCACCCAAGGCGAACTCACTTCGTCCGCGACCGTGTTCACGAACACCACGCCGACGGCGCCGCGTTCGGCGAGCACCCGCAGCTTCTCGCGGCTGGCGCTGTAGTACGCGCGGCGGTCGTTGTCGAAGCGCGCCGGCGCGCCGGAAAACAGCACCGCGATCTTGCCGCGTACGTCCAGCCCGGCGAAATCGTCGTGTTTCAGCTCCGGCGCATGCACGCCCTGGCCGACGAAGATCGCCGGCGCTTCCAGCGCGTGTTCGGCGGCGTCGAAATTCAGCGTCGGCAGGAACTGTTCGCGGAACCGCAGCGCGATCTCGCGGCCGTTGCGCTTCACCGTCAGCGCCGCGCCGTCGGCCTCGCGGGTGGCCTTGAGCAGCGGCACCGCCTGGAAATACGTGCCGTCATCGCCGGCCGGCTGCAGGCCGATCTCGCGCATGCGCTTGGCGGCGTATTCGGCGGCGAGGTCGTAACCGCGGGTGCCGGTTTCGCGGCCTTCCAGCTTGTCGTCGGCGAGATGGTTCACGTCGGCGGCGATGCGTTGCTCGTCGGCGCTCAGCGGTGCGGACGCGACCGGCGGCGGCGCGGAAACGCTGAGATCCGGCGTGGCCGACTCGGCTTCCTGCTGGCAGGCGGCGAGCGCGAACATCGTGAGTGTCGCAAAGACATAGCGGTGGATCTGGGTCATGGGGTCGGCTCTTGGAACGGCATCAGAGTGCCGCGGCTTCTTCGGGGGACAACGTCAGGCCGACCAGGATCAACGCCCACCACAGCAAGCCGAGCGAGATCCATGCGTAATTCGCGATCGTGAGGCGGCGGTTGGCATCGGCATTGGCGTCGCCGCAGGCAGCGTTCGCGGCTTGCTGCGTGCGGAACAGGCAATAGCCTATCGGCAGAAGCACGACCAGCGACGTGATGTCGGTATACGGATAGCCTATCTCGCGCCACACCAGGCGGTCGGCGATGTTGCCGATGATGCTGAAAACGACGAAGACCGTTGCCAGCGCATTCGGAGACCACGCGAAGCGGCGCTGTCCGCGCTGCAGCAGAGCGTCGATTTCGCGATTAAGACTGTGCGCGAAGAAAATCTGGAAGAAAGCCCGCGGAACCGGCCAGATCTCGAGTCTCTTGTCGCTCTTGTGCTGCTGCCAGTGGCGCCAGAACCAGTAGAACGCGTACATGCCGACGGTCGCGAAGAACAGGATCAAAAACTTGCGTACCGATACCACGTAGAAAGGCGCGTTGCCGGCCGTATCGGCCGGATCGGCGATCAGCGCCTGCGGCGGCGCATACAGATTGGTTTCTGCGGCGTCCTGATTCATGACATGCCCGTTCATTGCGCGTGCCGTTCATTGCGCCTCGGCGCGACCGCGCAAGCATGCCCGAGCCGCCGGCCATGCGCCATTCCTGCGCCGCATGTGCGCATGGGGTTCCGCCGGAGGCCTTCGGCCCGCCCGCCGGTGCGCCGGCGTACCATCGGCGGGCCCGCCCCACTGGAAAGCGCCATGTCCTCGAATCCCATCGCCACGCCGCCGTCTTCGCCCGAACGCAAGCTGCTGCTGGCCATCGTCGTCGTCGCGCTGGTCGTCTCCGGCATCGCGCCCAAGGACCGGCTGACGTGGTTCCTGGAGGTGATCTGGGTGATCGTCGCCATCCCGCTCATCGCCTGGAAGTGGCGGACGTTTCCGCTGACGCGGCTGCTGTGCTGGCTGCTGGTCGCGCATGCGCTGGTGCTGATCCACGGCGGCGCCTACACCTATGCGGAAACGCCGATCGGGTTCTGGATGCGCGACACGGGCATTGCGATGGGGCTGGAGGTGACGCGCAACCCATGGGATCGCGTCGGCCATCTGATGCAGGGTTTCGTGCCGGCGATCCTCGCGCGCGAGCTGTTTCTGCGCTGCACGCCGCTGCGTCGCGGCGGCTGGTTGTTCTATCTGGTGCTGGCGGCGTGCCTGAGCTTCAGCGCGTTCTTCGAGTTGATCGAATGGTGGTCGGCGTTGATCTACGGCGCCGATGCCGATGCCTTCCTGGCCACCCAGGGCGACCAGTGGGACACGCAGTGGGACATGTTCCTGTGCCTGGTCGGCGCGATGCTGTCGCTGTTGCTCTGGCCGCGCCTGCACGATCGCCAGTTGGGCGGGCGCGCGTAGATTCGGCGCACGCACGGGCCGAAACGATGAAGGCCGCCCGGAGGCGGCCTTCATGCGACACGACATCACTCGGACCGCTGCGCTCGAATCAGAAGCGGTATTCGAACGCTGCGGTGGTGGTGGTGAACTTGGAATCGGTATCGAACAGATCCGACTTGAAACGATCGATGTTGATGCTCACGCCCATCTTTTCGTTGAAGTCGTAGCCGGCGCCGATGCCGTAGTACGGCTGGTTCTCGCCGTCGTCGACGATGCCGAAGCCGTCGATGTCGACGTTCAGGTCGATGCGGCTGATGCCGGCGCGGCCGCTGATGAAGAAGCCTTCGTGGGTGTCGCTGCCGAAGTTCTTCTTGGCGATGGCGCCGACGCCGAACGCGGTGGCTTCGACCGAAGCGAAGTCGTCGGAATCGCGGCCGAGGTGGGTGTAGAAGCCTTCGACGCCGAAGTTGGCGTTGAAGAAATAACCGCCGCGCAGGCTGTAGCCGACTTCGTTGCCGTCGGTGTTGTCGACTTCGAGGTTGCTGTTGCCGGCTTCGACGCGATAGAAACCGGCGCTGCCTTCAGCGGCGAAAGCCGGGGCGGCGAAGGACGCGGCCGCAAGTACGGCGGTGAGCAGAAGGGTCTGCTTCATGGAATGACTCCCTGTGTTGTCTGTAGTGTGTTGATCGAATGCGCGCTGTATCGGATCGGCGCGAAGCCCCGAATGGGGGCGCCACCGTAATGACAGAACCCGGCGCTGTCAATTTCGATCGGAAGAGGCGCCAATCGATTGGCATTCGATTGGTTTTGTCTATCGAACATCGGTCGCCGCTCGAACGGGCCGGACACCTGCCGGTCGCGGCGGTTCCGAGCCGACAAGTCCGATCCGACAAGGGTTTATGACGGGCACGAAAAAGGCGGGTTTCCCCGCCTTCTCGAATCGCATCGCTGCGAATGTGACGCTGGCTCAGAACCGGCCGACCGCTGCCGGATCCTTGGAAGCGGGAACTGCGCCATTGCCGGTGTTGTTGGTGGCGGCGACGGCGGAGCCACCGTCGACCCAGTAACCGCCATCGTATTCGGTGTGGACGGTGCCTTCGCTGTCGGTGTAGGTGCGCACCACGAATTTGTCGACATAACGCGGCTTGGTGCTGCCGATGTCGGTGTACTCATGCGTGTGATAAGCGTCGCAGTAGGACGGCATCTGGTTGCTGATCTCGTACTGGCCGTCGATCCCGGTCCAGCGGCGCAGGGTCTGGTTGAGCGAAGCGGCATCGCAGCGGCCGGCGCCGTGGCCGATGGCTTCGACCAGCGAACCCATCTGCGGGCTGTCGTCGGACGCCGGGCACATCTTCAGGAAGTTGATGCGCGCCTCAATCGTCTTCCACGGCTTGCTGAGATTGATGCTGAAGTACTTGCGCAGCGCCGAGGCGCATTCGCTCGGCGGACCGCCGGTGGACAGGCAGATGATGGCTTCGCAGGCCGAGCCCTCATCGCCGCTGAGCATCTGGCCCTGCTGCTGCTGGGTGATCTGGTCGACCATGCCCTGCATTTCGCTGGACAACTCGGTGCTGCCCTGCGGATTGTAGTCGGCCGGCTTCTGCGATGCGGCGCCGCTGTCGTAACGGGCGTCGGGGGTCGACGGATCGAAGCCTTCGGGCAGCTGGGACGCGGCGTTGGGATCGTACTGGCTGTTGTTGCCGGGATCCTGGGCGCTGGCCGTCGCGGCGCACGCCATCAGCATGGCCATCAGGGCAACCGATATCGCGGTCTTCTTCATCTGACTTCACTCCGGTAGTCATTTCGCATGGGGGAAGCGGCCCTTACGGCAGCTCCGAATCTTGTGTGCTTCCGGCCCGGCGATGCCGGACGTGGTCCCTCAGTGCCCCTGCTTGATCGACGCTTGATCGACGCTCCGCAGCCCGGACCTCGCGGTCGGGTGTGCGGCAGAAGCTCCCCGTTCAGATTAACGGAGTCTTCCGGGGTTTTGCAAAAACATTCCGTGACAGCACGCAAGCCGGCTGAAAACCGCCCGCCGGGTCGGATTTTCCATGTAACGCTCTGATTCTTAAGCCATGTCGCCCGTCGGCGCCAATGCCGCAAGGCCGTCGATAGCGTCGCCGGTTGCGAACCGCCTGTCGGAAGATCGGCCGGATGGGTGGCATCTGGGCTTCAATCCACCTTGTCGGGCTCAGCCGGGCCCGGGTTGATCGGGTCCACGGCGCGGCGAGTCCTGGAGGCTGGATTCCGGAAGATGCGGTGCATGGTCAGGTCGCTCATGAGCGGCCTGGTCATGGTCGGGCAGCGTCTGGCCTGATGGCCCGCGCCGTGCGAACGGCAGCACCACGCCGCGTTCCTCGCGGGGGCGATGCCACAGCACCGGCACATCGTCGGGTTTAGGCAGTTCCAGCTCGGCCGCGTCGCTGTCGGTCTCGGCTTCCAGCTCCCAGCTGTAGCGCTTGCGCGGCGGCAGCGGATCGGCATACCGGAACAGGAAGGCGGACAGCACGCCGCCCAGGGCGCCGCCCAAGTGCGACTGCCAAGACACGCCGGGCTCCTGCGGCAGCACGGTCAGCAGCATCCCGCCGTAGAGGAAGAACGCGATCATCGCCGCGGCGATCGACGGCCGGTCCCGGCGCAGCAGACCCAGCATGAACACCAGGAACATCAGGCCGTGGGTCAGGCCGCTGGCGCCGAGGTGGTGGCTGCCGGGTTCGCCCAGCAGCCAGGCGCCCAGGCCCGAACCCAGCCAGAAGATCGGCAGTGCTCGGACGGTGGCCTTCGGGTAGACGCTGCCTGCCAGGGTGCCGAGCAGCAGCAGCGACGCGGCGTTCGCGGCGATGTGCTGGAACGACCCATGCAGCAGCGGCGCGGTCAGGAGGCCCCAAAGCCCCTGCAAGCTCAGCGCGGTGACCGTGAACGGGCGGTAGTCCTCGCCCTGTTGCAGGGTGAACACCACCGCCAGCAGCAGCACGAAACCCAGACTGGCGTTGAGCGCCCGCAGCAGGCGCCGCCGGTCGGCGGCGCGTTGGGTGGGGGTGTCGGGGAGGTCTTCCGGGGTGTGCAGGTCCATGGGAAGTCTGTGGTGCCTTGGACAGCCGCGATCAAGGCCGCCCACGTCCGGGTGGGACTTCCACGCTGGAACGCTGTGGGGCGGCAATCGTGCCGATGAGCGCTGTGCTCACAGGAACGTGCCCAGGATGTCCAAGAGCCCCCAGAACCAGTCCCAGACCGAACCCGTCTTCGCGCCGAGACTCATCGTCAGCCACCTCAGCAGCGCCGCGACCGTGAAGATCGCGGCGCCTCCCGCAAGCAGGCAGAGCAGCCCGATACCGAGCGTCATGCCGACGCGCCTGCGCTCACGACGCTGCCGGCGGGCGCGCCGGGCGCATCAGACTCAGCGCGACCGTCACGGTGAGGATGGCCGCCACCACGCCCAGCGAGACCAGCACCGGGATCTTGTAGACATCGATCAACAGCATCTTCGCGCCGATGAAGATCAGCACCGCCGCCAGACCGTAAGGCAACAGGTGGAAACGGTCGGCCATGCCGGCCAGCAGGAAGAACATCGCGCGCAGGCCCAGCACCGCGAACACGTTCGAGGTCAGCACTATGAACGGGTCTTTGGTGATCGCGAAGATCGCCGGAATCGAATCCACCGCGAAGATCAGATCGGTCACGGCGATCAGCACGATCACCACGAACAGCGGCGTATACCAGCGTTTGCCATCGATCTTCACGGTGAAATCGTTGCCGTGATAATCCTTGGTCAGCGGCAGGTGCCCGCGCATCCACTTCAGGGCCGGGTTCTTTTCCAGATCCGGCGATTTGCCTGCGGCGATGAGCATCTTGATGCCGGTCAGCACCAGGAAGATGCCGAACACGTACAGGATCCAGTGGAACTTCGTGATCAGGATCGCACCGGCGAAAATCATGATCGCCCTGAGTACGATCGCGCCCAGAATGCCGATGATCAGCACTTTCTGGCGCTGCAGTTCGGGCACCGCGAAATAGGTGAACAGCATCAGGAACACGAAGATGTTGTCGACCGCCAGCGATTTCTCGACCAGATAGCCGGTCAGGAATTCCAGCGCGACCCGGTTGCCGGTCTCTGCGCCGGCCTGCCCGGTGATGTACCACCACAGCCACGCGTTGAAGGCCAGCGCAAGGCCGACCCATCCGATGCTCCAGAACAGCGCTTCCTTGAACGTGACTCTGTGCGGCCCGCCGTGGCGCATCAGCACCAGATCGACCAGCAGGGCGACGACGACGAGCGCGGCGAACACGCTCCATAACAACGGACTACCGATGGTGGTCATGCAGAACTCTCCTGTCGGAAACGAAAACGCCCAACCGCGAGGCTGGGCGTCTGTTTCCGATCAGGGATCGGGCGGCGCATGGGTGGACCATGCGCTTGAACGGGACGGACCTTCGCCAGGCGGCGAAGGTCTCGCTCGCAGCCGCATTGACGCTTGCGACTGCCGCCGGGCCGGAGCCGGGTAAACCCGAACTCGTAATGACGACCGCGACGAATGGGAGCTACTCCCCTTCAGAACCGGGGATGCTCCGGGAAAGGCCCGCGGCTGTCAATCGCCACTACAATGGAAACATGAACGAAAACAACGCCCAGACCGCGCTTCCGCCCAGCCTTCCGCAGATCCATCTGAAGAACAGCTGGACCTCCCGCCACCCGTGGATCTTCCAGAAACTGGTCGAGAAACCCACCCAGCGGCCGAAGCCGGGCAGTCTGGTCGATGTGATCGGCAACGACGGCGTCTGGACCGCGCGCGGCTTCTACAACGGCCATTCGCGGATCTCGCTGCGCCTGCTGGAACGCGATCCCGACATCGACGTCGACGCCGCATGGTTCTCGCGCAAGATCGCCGAGGCGGTGAGTCTGCGCCGCGACGTGCTGAAACTCGACGCGGTGAGCAATGCCTGGCGCGTGGTCCACAGCGAGGGCGACGGGCTCAGCGGTCTGGTCGTGGACCGCTACGACGATCTGCTGGTGGTCGAATACTTCAGCGCCGGCATGTTCCGCTATCGGGAATGGATCTACGCCGCGCTGCGGGAACAGTTCCCCGGCTGCCGCTTCCACGCCTTCGCCGACGAGCACGTGCAGAAACAGGAAAGCTTCGATTTCCGCGGCACCGAAACCGCCGCGCCCGCCATCATCACCGAGTACGGCATCAAGTTCCGCGCCGACCCGGCCGGCGCGCACAAGACCGGATTCTTCGCCGACCAACGCGAGAACCGCGAATGGTTGTCGCACCAGTGCGCGGGCAAGCGCGTGCTCGATCTGTGCTGCAACACGGGCGGTTTCGGCGTGTACGCCGCCGCGCGCGGCGCCAGCGAAGTGGTCGGCGTCGATATCGACGAGAACGTGCTGGAGATCGCCAAGGCCAACGGCAAATTGAACAACGTCCGTCCGCGCTTCGTGCAGGCCGATCTCTTCCCGTGGCTGCGCGACGCCGCCAACGCAGGCGAGCAGTTCGATGTCGTCATCCTCGATCCCGCGAAAATGACCCGCGACCGCGAACAGATCATTCCGGCGCTGAAGAAATACCTCGACATGAACAAGCTAGCGATGGGCGTGGTGAAACCCGGCGGCCTGTTCGCGACGTTCTCCTGCACCGGTCTGGTCAGCGAGGAACAGTTCCTCGACGCCGTGCGCCGCGCCGCGTACTACGCCGGCCGCACCGTGCAGGTGCTGAAGGTTGCCGGTGCCGGCGCAGACCACCCGTGGCTGACCGACGTGCAGGAAAGCCGCTATCTGAAGGCCGTGTTCTGCCGCGTAGTGGATTGATCATGATCCGGAAGAGGCGTCTGCTGCTCGCGCTGGCCGGCAGTGCGGCGTCGGGCGTAGTCGGTCTGCTGACCGGTATGGCGGGCGCGGACATATATTCGTCGCACTATCATCCGAACGATCCGGATCCGGTCGATTTCGCCATCGGCGGCATCTTTTTCGCGCTGTGGTGTGCGATCTGGCTTATCGGCACGTTGTTCTCGATAGGGTGGGCGTTCCGCCGACGCTGAACCGGTTGTCGCGATGGGCGCCGCAACCGTCCTCTCCATGTCCATCGATGTCCGCTGACGAAAAGTTTGCGCGTAATCACCCGGTATCCGCAGCGAATGCTTGCCGCGGATCTCCATCACGGAGCATCCACACCGGTGCGGTCGCGGGCGCACGCCATCGTGCGCAGGGAACGGCGGCGCCTCGTCCATGGCATCGGGAGAACACCATGTACAAGCGTTTGTTGAAAGCGGTCGCCGCGATCGCGCTGCTGTCGTCGATCGCGACGCACGCGCAGGCCGACACCATCGCCGGCTACGGCGCGCGCACGCCGACCATCGCCATCGATCCCACGCTCGACCGCGGCCTGGCCGTGTACGAACACGGCGGCAGGATCTACGGCACCTTCGTCGACAACACCGGGCGCCGCGTGGCAGGCAGCGAATTCCTGGTGTTTCCGCTCAGCCCCACCAGCAATTCGAAATACAGGGATCCGGCGATCGTATTCAAGAGCCAGCAGCGCCGGTTCTACATCGCCGCGCGCCAGAGCTATCCGTCGCGATTCAATCTGCCGGACGGTCCGCTGGTGATCGATACCGCCGACGGCATCGCGGTGACCGCCTACGATGCGCTCGGCACGCGCGTGGCCACGCGCACGCTGTACACGCCCGGGCTCGCGCGCAACGCCTTCACCGCCGACGCCGAGGCGCGTCCCGTGATCGTCGCGGACTGGTTCGCGAACAACACCTGCTGCGTGGTGGTGGCGTGGGAAGACGTGCGCGCGCCCGGCCAATTGCATCTGGCGCGACACGGCGCGGATCTCGGCCTGCTCAGCGGCGACCCGCGCAGCCTCGCGATATCCGCAGGCCGCGTGTCCAACCTTTCCGCCTCTTACGACACGTCGCGCGACCGCTTCCTGTTCGCCTACGACGCCTGCACCACAGCGGGCTACAAGTGCGCGCCGAAAATTCTCAGCTTCGCGCGGACCACCGGGGCGATCGGCGCCATCACGTATTACTCGCCGTCCACAAGACCGGGGTCGGCGGGCGAGCCCTCGTATCCTTCGATCGCGTGGGTGCCGGTCGGCAACCAGCATGTGGTGGCGTGGAACTGGCGGACCCATCCGCTGCCGGGCGTTCCCGCCGGCCGCGGCACGGCGGTCACCAAGGTTTCGTTCGTGTTCGGAACCCCGGGCGACATGTCCGCGATGGCGCCGCTGTGGGACGCCCGCCCGCGGAGCGCCGTGGCGCTGCAGGGCCGGGCGCACGTCGTGGCGCTGGGCTCGACCCCGCGGGCCATGATCATCGCGCCGACCGTGCCCGGCGCCGCCGGGGAGCATCTTGCGGGCTACGTGTTCGACGTCCCGAGTTTTAGCATGATCGCTGCGCGCCGGTTCTCGATGGACGCCAGCGACATTCCATTCGGCCGCGGCGGGTATCTGCCGGCCAGCGGCGGCCGGGTGATGGCGACCTGGCAGCACGACATCCTGGTGCCGCCGTACGACGCCGGAGTCTGGGCGTTTCCGGTAACGCTGCCGCCCTAAATCGACAGCGGATCGAGCGCGGCATCGCGCTCAATCCCCGCCGCAACCACCACCGTCGCCGCCATCTCCACCGCCGCCATCGCCGTCGCCCAGGCCGTCGGTGGTGCCGTCGAAGGATGTGTCGCGCATGTCGGTGGCGCACTGCGAACCGCAGCCGCCACCGCCGCCGTCGTCGTTCTTCTCGCGCAGGCCGTGGCAGTCCAGCGCGTAGGTGAAGCCGTCCGCCAGTCCCAGTTTCGCATCCAGCGCGAACAGCAGCGGCAGTCGCGTCGGGTTGCGCGGGTCGATGCCCTCCAGCTTGCAGGTATGCCACCACACCCGGCGCAGGCCAACGTTGCGTTCGTAGTTGCGCGACAGCGCCACCGCCGGCGTGTGGTGCAGGAACCGCCCGAACGCCTTGCCGCAGAACTGGTCGTAGTGGCGGGTGTGGAGGATGAACTCATGCCAGAGCTCGTCGGCCGCCTGCGAGGGCATCGACACCGCTTTGCCGCCACTCAGCAGATAGGCTGCGAAGAAATCGCGCAGCGCGCGGTCGATCAGCAGGTGGTGTTCCGGCGCGATGTCCGGCCGCTGCTTGCGCAGCTTGTCGTGGATCCCGGGCGGCAGTCGCGCCTCGCGGATGTAGCGCATGCGCTGTACGCGCCGACGCCAGAGCCAGAACACCGACGCAGCGCTCGCGCCGACCAACACCAGCAACCCCGTTCCTATCGACAGCATTCGGTCGAGCCCCTTGGAAGGTTGGCGCTACGATAGGCGCAAAAAATGACAGAAAAGTGACATATGAAACATATGCGTCACGCCGCTGTCGTCTCGCTGGAGGCCCCGGGTACACTGACGCCATGCCCGATACCGATCTTCTGTTGATCCTGCTGCTGGTCGCCGTTGCGACCGTCCTTGTCCTGCTGGTCGTGCTGCTGTTGCGCAAACCCGACGCGGCGCTCGACCGCCTGCGCGGACGGGTGGAGGAAGCGCTGCGCGATGAGCAGCGCGCCGGGCGCGGCGAACTGCGCCAGCAGCTCGACAGCCTTGAACTCGGCCAAGCGCAGCGCATCGAGGGCTTCGGCCGCAGTCTCGCCGACCTGACCCTGCGCACCGACGCGCGCCTGGACGAACTGCGGGCTGCGCTCAACGATGACGCGCAGAAAGCCCGCATCGAATTGGCGGGCGGGCAGAAACAGTTCGCCGACGGTCTGGGCGCGCAATTGCGCGAACTCACCGATCGCAACGAACAGCGGCTCACCGAACTGCGCGTGACCCTGGAACAGAAACTGCGTGAGCTGCAGACCGGCAATGAGGCGAAGTTGGAACAGATGCGCGCGACCGTCGACGAGAAGCTGCAGTCGACGCTGGAGACGCGGCTCACCGAAAGCTTCGGCAACGTCGCGCAGATGCTGGTGCAGGTGCATCAGGGCCTGGGCGACATGAACAAGCTGGCGTCGGACGTCGGCGGCCTGCAGCGCGTGCTCAACAACGTGAAATCGCGCGGCATCTTCGGCGAAGTGCAGCTTGCCGCGCTTCTGGAACAGGTGTTCGCGCCGGATCAGTACGCATCCAACGTGAAGACCGTGCCCGGTAGCGATGCCAGCGTCGAATTCGCGGTGCGTTTCCCCGGCTCCGAGCCCGGCGTGCCGGTGTGGCTGCCGATCGACGCCAAGTTTCCGCGCGAGGATTACGAACGCCTGCTGGACGCGCAGGAGTCGGGCGATGTGGATGCCGCGCGCCAGGCCGGCGACGCGCTGGAGCGCGAGGTGCGCAAGCAGGCCAGAAACATCCGCGAAAAATACGTCGCGCCGCCGCACACCACCGAATTCGCGATCCTGTTCCTGCCGACCGAAGGCCTGTATGCCGAGGTGCTGCGCCGCCCCGGGCTGGTGGAAGCGCTGCAGCGCGATCAGCGCATCGCGGTGGCCGGCCCCACCACGCTGCTGGCGCTGATGACCAGCTTCCAGATGGGTTTCCGCACGCTCGCCATCCAGGAGCGATCAAGCGAAGTGTGGCGCACGCTGGGCGCGGTGAAGACCGAGTTCGCCAAGTTCGGCACGGTGCTGGACGGCGTCAAGAAGAAGCTGGACGAAGCCAGCAACAAGATCGAAGAAACCAGCGTGCGTTCGCGCGCGCTGGGCCGGAAGCTGCGTGAAGTCGAAGCGCTGCCCGCGGGCGAAGCGCAGAAGCTGCTGGGGGATATTTCAGTCGAGGCTGCGGGTGAGGATGAGCCCGTCGACAACCGTTGATGGGAATTCGTAGGACGGGCTCGAGCCCGCCTTACGGCGAACCCGGAATCACCGGAATCGCGTTGATCGGCACCGTGGGATTGTCTTCGTTCTCGCGCAAATACTCGGGCAGGGATTCGTCGCTGTCTTCCTCGCGCTCGCCGAAGATCTGGTACTGCCTGCGCTGCATCCACGCATCGCGCACCAACGCGTAGTCGTCGGTCGCGCCTTCGCGCATCTTGTCCACGGCCATCAACTGGGTGCGCACGTCGACCAGTTGCAGGCCCTGCAGAAACACCCGCGCCGTGTCCGCTTCGATGCCGCGAATCGGCGAGAGCGGCGAATCGCCGGCCATGCCCAGCGCGTCGCGGATGGTGCGCGGGCCGAACAGCGGCAGTTCGACATAACGCGACCGCTTCCAGCCCCAGACACCGAGCGTCTGTCCGAAATCCTCGCTCTTGTTCGGCAGCTTGGCCGAGGTGGCCGGGTCGAACACGCCGCCGATGCCGAGCGTGCTGTTGAGCAGGAACCGGCCCATGGCCTGTCCCGCCTGCTTCGGCTTGCCCTGCAGCAGCGCGTTGACGGCGCTGACCGGCTGGCCGAGGTTGTTGAAGAAGTTGCCGACGCCCAGTCGCACCGGGCGCGGCACGACGGCGATATAGGCCTTCGCCAGCGGTTTCGCCACGCCGCGATCGACCGCGTCGTTGAAGCGATGCACGCGGCGATTCATTTTTTCCCACGGATCGTAGGCCTGCGGCTGGGTGGCGGGCGCGGGTAGGGTGGGATCGGCGATGGGGTCGTATTCGGGCGGGAGTTCGCCATTGCCGTAGAGCGCGGCGTAATCCAGCTCGGCCTGGGTCGGCGGCAGTGCCGATGTCGATGCTGCGGGCGCTGCAGTGTCTGTTTCGATGCCTTGCGCGTCCGGGCTGCTGTCCTGCGCCGCGAGAGCGGCATCGGCAGGCGCTTGCGCGGGGGCGGTTTCGGCGTCGGCGGCGGCCGCGTCTGCGGCCGGCGCTTCGATCACGGTGACCGTCGGCTGGGCGTCGGTGGCGTTCTTGTGCGCGCAGCCGCTGGCGAGCAATGCGGCGAGGACAAGAGCGGCCCGGGGGAGGAGGCGCGAGGTCGTCATGGGTCGAGTGTAGCCGGAGAAAGTGGGGTGGGGAGCCTGTCGGTACAGGCCGGAAGATGCGTCAGTCGCGGACGAACGCCAGGCCGTGGCCCAGTCGATACGCCGCGCGAAGTTCGGCGAAGCCCTCGGGGCTGCCCTCGATCGCGACCGTGCCGCAGCGCGTCGCGAGCAGCGAAACCAGCGCCAGACCGGCGCTGTCGATGCGTTCGACCGCGGTCAGATCGATGCGCTGCACGCCGTCCAGTGCGGCCGGCACCTGCGGCCACAGCGCGGCGATGCCGCCGCGCAGCAGCGCGCCGCCGAAACGCAGGGTTTCGCCGGTGCGCGTAATGGTCGGGGTAGCTGCCGCTGGATTGACGGAAGCGGTCACTGGACCGCGTCCGCCTTCAGCTGGCCGTTGCGCAACTCGGTGGCGACCTGCTTGATCGTCTTGCGCTGCAGTTCGGCGTCGAACTGGTTGCGGAAGGTCTGCACGTAGGACACGCCTTCGACCATCACGTCGTAGACCTTCCACTGGTTGCCGATCTTGCGCATGAAATAGGTCACCGGAATGGATTCGCCGCCCTGGCGCAGGAATTCGCTGGAGACCTTCACGCCTTGGCCCTGGGCCAGGGCGCTTTCCGACTTCACCCGCACCCGCAGTTGGGTGTTGAAATCCAGCAGCGACGAGCCGTAACGCTGCATCAGGTTGTCGGCCAGCGCATCGGCGAACAGTTTCACGTCCTGGTCGGCGGCGCCGCGGGCGTGGCGGCCCAGCACCAGGCGCGCGGCGTAGTCGCGGTCGAACATCGCGTTGAATTCGGTGCTGATGAACTGGCGCAGCGCGACGCGATTCTTGCTGAACTCGGCGCGGCGTTTTTCCAGGGTGGTGAGCACGCGCTGGCTGTTGTTGAGCACCAATTGGCTGGGCGTGCCCTGCATCGAAGCCGAGACGGGCGCCGCCGCGGCCGTGCGCGTCTGGGCGAAGGAGGGGACCGCCGCGGCGAACAGGGCAGCGCCGATGAAAGCGGCGCCGATGAAAGCAGGCAGATGACGGATGTTCATGGTCATGGCGTGGGGTCTTGTGCGGGGGAGGGGGTGTCGGAAGACGGGTTGGAGTCGTCGCCGGCCGGCTTGGTTCCGGTACCGCCGAAAATGTACTTGCCGACCATCTGGATCAGGTCGACCGCGGGCGTGGTGAAGGCGATCTCGTCGCCCGCCTTCAGCGTTTCCACCGCGCCGCCGGGCTGCAGGCCGACATAGCTTTCGCCCAGCAGGCCGCCGGTGAGGATGCTGGCCGAAGTGTCGATGGACAGATCCTTGTAGCGGCTGTCGATGTCGAGGATGGCCACGGCGTCCAGTTTCACCGGATCCAGCTCGATCGAGGCGACCTTGCCGATGGCGACGCCGCCGATCTTCACCGGCGCCATCGGCCGCAGCTGACCGAGGTTGGTGAAACGGGCCTTGAGTTCGTAGCTGTCGTCGCCGAAGCCGAACTTGCCGTTGGTGGAGGCGATGGCCAGCACCAGCAGCGAGGCCAGGGCGAGCAGCAGAAAGGCGCCGACGGCGAATTCGAGGCGTGGGCCGCGTGCACTCATGATGGGGATACCTTGGTTGAGAGCTGGTCGGTTGAAAGCGGGTGTGTTGAGAGCGGAGCTGTGCAAAGCGGGTCTGCGGAACACGGATCTTTGGAGCATGCGGCGTTCATCGCGATCACCGGAACAGGAAGGCGGACAGCACGAAATTGAACATCAGCACCAGCAGCGAGGCGTTCACCACCGCGCGGGTGGTAGCGACCGAGGTGCCCTCGATGGTCGGCTCGGCGTGGAAGCCCACATACGACGCGACCAGGGCCGCAGTGCCGCCGAACACCGCCGATTTGAGGAACGCCGGCAGGAAGTCGTCGTAGACATCCACCGAGTCCTTCATCACCTGCCAGAAACTGCCGTTGTCGATGCCCAGCACCTGCACCGCCTGGAACCAGCTGGCGGCGATGGCCAGGCTGCAGAAGAACGCGGTGAGCAGCGGCACCGTCAGCACCGCCGCCCAGAAGCGCGGCGCCACCGCCTTGCCGACCGGATCGATGCCCATCAGTCCGAGCGCGGTGATCTGATCGGTGGCGCGCATCAATCCCAGCTCGGCGGCGATGGAGCTGCCGGCGCGGCCGATGAACAGCAGTGCGGTGAGCACCGGCGCGAGTTCGCGATACATGCCGATGCCGACCGCGGCGCTGACCTGGTTGGTCGCGCCGTACGTCAGCAGAACGCGATAGCCCAGCAGAGTGACCGAAAGACCGACGAACGCGCCGCCAACGGCGATGATCGGCAGCGAACGCGCGCCGATCTTGTAGATCTCGCGGGTGAGTTCGTACCAGAAGTCGCGGTTCGGCCTGGTGGCGCGGAACACCGACATCGAGAACATGCCGGCGCGGCCGATGCTGCGGATGGTGTCGACGAAGGCCATCACGCGGCCTCCGTGCGTGCGACCGCATCGAAGGGAATGGGGCCGTCGGGTTCGCCCTTGAGGAATTGGCGGATCAGCGGGTCGCTGGTGGTTTCCAGTTCCGACGGCGTGCCGTCGAACACCAGAGTGCCGTTGGCGATGACCACCGCGCGGTCGGCGATGGGCAGGGTTTCGTGGACGTGGTGGGTGACGATGAGGCTGGTCAGCCCCAGGCTGTCGTTCAGTCGCGAAATCAGGCTCATGATCACGCCGCTGGCGATCGGGTCCAGCCCGGTCAGGGGCTCGTCGTAAATCATCAGCGGCGGATCCAGCGCCAGCGCGCGTGCCAGTGCGACGCGGCGGGCCATGCCGCCGGAGAGCTCGCGCGGGTAGAGATCGGCGGCGGCGCGCAGGCCGACCGCGTGCAGTTTCATCTCGACCAGATGGCGGATGACGTCCCTGGGCAGATCGGTGTGGGTGCGCAGCGGCAGGGCGACGTTTTCGGCGGCGGTGAGATCGGTCAGCAGGCCGTTGCCCTGCAGCAGTACGCCGATGCTCTTGCGCAGCTCCAGCAGCTCGCGCTTCCGGCGCGGCACCGGCTGGCCCAGCACTTCGACCGTGCCGGCGGCGGGATCGAGTTCGCCGGTCAGCGCCGACAGCAGGGTGGATTTGCCGCAGCCCGACGGCCCGAGGATGGCGGTGACGCTGCCTCGCGGCACGCTGAGATCGATGTCGCGCAGGATCGTGCGCGTGCCGCGATCGAGGCGGAGGCCGGTGACACGGACGGCGGCGGAAGCGTTGGGCATCGGGTCTTCTAGGGGAGGCGGGGTGCGGCATTGGATGGCCGCAAACTCGGCGAGGATGGCGACTGGCGCCTGAATCCATCAGGAGTGGCGGACGTTCGGAGCCTGCGGGGGCGCCATTGTCCCCGGCCGGGGCGCGCTTGTCTGCGCCGACAACCGCAGCGGAGCATGCCATCGCCACGATCGTCGGGTTTAGATGCGCGCCGGGCTTGTGCGGGCCACCGGCTGCGGCGAGGATGTCGCCTGCTGCCGGATCGCGCAGCGCAGGCTGGGGAGCCGTGCTACATGGAACTGCTGACGCTGGAACACTTCGCCGGGTGCGTGAACGAGACGTTCCTCGCCGCGATCAATGACATGGATCTGGAGTTCGTGCTGGTCGAAGCGCGGCCGTTGCCGGCCAGCGCACCCAATACAGCGCGTCAGCCGTTCTCGCTGCTGTTCCGCAACACCGCGGCGTTCCTGTTCCCGCAGCAGATCTATGCGATGCGCCACCCGCGGATCGGCGAGACCGGGATTTTCCTGGTGCCGGTGGCGCAGGAGCAGGCCGGGTTCCTGTATCAGGCGGTGTTCAATTGATCCGTTTCGATCGTTTTGTAGAGCGGACTCTAGTCCGCTGAATCTCTCCGCACAGGCAAGCGGCCTGAAGGCCGCTCTACAGGTTCACGGCGACCAGCGCATCGGTCGATGCGTGCCCTCGGCCCCCTCTTCGGCGACGAAGCCCAAGCGTTCATAGAGCCGGCGCGCGGCGGGATTGGACTGCTGCACATGCAGGTGCATGCCGCGGCCGAGCTTTGCGGCATCCTGCTGGCTCTGGCGGATCAGCGCAGTGCCCACGCCGCTGCCGCGCATGGCGGGAAACAGGCTGATGTCGACAAGCAGATGTTCGGGCGCCGTGCGCTGCAGGTAGTAGCGGCCGACCGGGCCGCGTTCGGCATGCTCGATCGCGAGAAAGTCGGCGTCGCCGAAATGTTTCAGATAGTGCTGGTGCTGCAGCCCGAACTGCTGATCGAGAAAACTGCGTTTCGCGATCTCCGGCCACGGCACCGGCGCCATTTCTTCGGCGCGGGTGCTGGCGTACAGGTCGCGCAGCCACGGCAGGTCGCCGTCGTGCGCAGCGCGCAAAGAAAACCCGCGCTCGATAAGGAGCGCGGGAGTGTTCATGCGGTCGGCGCGTTCCCGTGGGAACGGCGCCGACGTTTGCGGTGTCGCCATCGCCACGTCAGGGGAACGACGGAAAGATGCCCTGCAGCGCGATGCAGAAGTTCACGCCTAGATACGGTTGCTGGTTCTGGTGCGGTTGTCCGCCGCCCGCGCTGGGCTGGATCATGTTGGGCGCGAACTGGGTGTTGAGCGGAGCGGTGATGAAGGGCTTCGCAGTGCCGCTGCCCAAGGAGGAGAGCGCGCTGCCGTTGCTTGGCGAGCCGCTCTTCTTGTTGATGTCGGACTGGGAAAACGCATTGATGCCGTGATTGTGCTGTGGAATCTGGGTGCTGGTCAGGGTGACGGTATTGGTGCCGAAGGTTTCGCCGAGCGACCGCGGCGTGAGTCCCGGCCCTTGCCCCTGCTGGCAGCCGGCGCGCCCTGCGAAGTTCGGCAGTTGGAATGTGGTCTGGCCATTGCCGCCGTAGGTGGTGCCTAGCAGGGCGAAGAGGGCGGTGTTCTGCTGGATCGGCAGTGTGGCGCCGTTGCAGAAGGCCCAGCCGCGTGGATTGAAGTTGAATCCGAACTGCTGGATCTGGCCGATAAAGGGTTCGGTCATGAGTTGGTTCCTCCGATGAGGTGTGTCGCGCATTCGTACGCGACCGCGCCGGCGTGGCGCTGTGAAAAACGGTTTTGGACGCGCGGGCGGGTCACGACTGCGACGGGTAGATGCCCGCCCAGGCGATGCAGTACTGCACAGTCAGCGTGGGCATCGTGTTGTCGTGCGGCTGCGAACCGCCGGCGACGGTGGTCGACTGCGCCGCCATCGGGGCCGGGGTGGCGCCGGTGAGGTCGGTGGCGTAGAAAATGTCGCCGCTGACCGTGCCCGGCAGCAGGCCGGTACCGGGCGTCAGCGCGGTCGAGGCAGCAGTTGTGGCGATCATGCCGTGGGTATGGGTCGGCATCTGGGTCGAGATGAGCGTGACCGTCTCGGTGCCCGAGACCTGGCCAATGACGTAACTGCTCAGCCCCGGCCCCTGGCCCTGATGGATGGGCAGGCGGCCGCGCAGGTCGGGCACGGCGAACGTGGACTGGCCATCGCCGCCGTAGGTGGTGCCGATCAGGGTGAACAGGACTTCGTATTCGGCGATCGACAGCAGGCTGCCGTCGCAGGCCTGCCAGCCGTTGGGCGTCCGGCCGAAGCCGAACATGCGGATTTCTCCGACGAAAGGTTGTGACATGGGAATGCACTCCATTGATTCGGTGGGCGGCCGTGCGTCGAAGGACGCGACTGGACCGCGATGTTCGCAGCGGGCGCGTCGCGCGCGCCGCCTCGACCAGGCCTCAGTTGCGCGACGGGAAGAGACCCTGCAGCGCAATACAGAAATTGATCGTGGTGTAGGGCTGCAAGTTCGGGTGCGGCTGATTGCCGCCGGCGGGTGCCACCGATTGGGCGTTCATCACCACGGGGGCGCCGTTCGAGGGCGCATACAGGTTGGCCGCGGTCGCGCTGTTGGTGCTGGTGGCGAACACGCGGGTCGCGGGAATGCGGTTGTCGCCTGGACTGGTCGACGCATTCATGGCATGCGTATGGGCCGGGAGATTGGTCTGCAGCAGCGTCACGTTCTCGGCGCCCCCGGTCTGGCCCATCTGCACCGCCGGCGGCTGCCAGCCGGGGTCGACCGAGCTTGCGTAGCCGATCGGCGTGCGGCTGCGCAAGTCCGGCAGCGCGAAGTTGGTGCTGCCATTGCCCCCGTACTGCGTCCCCAGCAGTGAGAACAATGCCTGATTCTGTGCGATCGGCAGCAACTGACCGTTGCATTGCCCGAAGTACTTGGGCGCAAAACCGAAGCCGGCCATCATGATCTGGCCGATGAAGAAATTGCTCATCTAAGTATCCTCCCCTTGGATGGTGAGCGCGACGCATCTTGCGCCGCGCGGGCCTACTCTGAACCTCCGTCTCCGGCCCGACAAGACCCCTTTGCAGGGTTATGCGTGATCGCCGTTCGGCGGCAAGGGGCTTCCCCTGGCCCGTTGATCCTGCTCCAATGCGTGACTAATCGCATGCGCTGGACGTGACCGTTGGCCGAATATCGGCCGCAATCGCGTTCGAAGCTTTAAAGCACGCGAATGGCTTTGTCGGCGTTTCAGGGTGGGCGCCGAACTCCAGGGGAGCAGGGAAATGCAGCAGCAGTCCGTCGTCCGTACGCGTTCGTCGCGTTTCGCCACTTTCTTCCGCGCGCAATGGCTGCTCTTCGCCATTCTGCTGTGGCCTGCGCTGGCATCGGCACAGGTCTCGCCGTATTGCCCTGCGCAGAACCTCACGGTCGCCAACGGCGGAACGGTGACATCGATCGATCTGGCTGCCTGCGATGGCCCTTTCAATTTCGGCATGGGCGGGCCCTTCGCGCCGTTCCTGCCGGCTAACGGCTCGGTCGTACTCAGCCCCCAGAGCGGCGCGGGTAACCAGACGGTCACCTACACTCACAACGGGACTGCGACCACCACCGACACGTTCGCGCTGGAAGACGAAAACGGCGATGAGCTCTTCTTCAATATCACCATCACCCCGCCCACCTCGGCGATTGTCGTGTCGCCGGCCTCGCTGCCGACCCTGACCGCGGGTACGCCCTTCAGCCAGACGCTGACCTCCACCGGCGGCGCAGCACCTTATACCTATACCCTCAGCGGCGGCACGTTGCCGCCGGGCCTGACGTTGAGCGCTGCCGGCGTGTTGTCTGGCACCCCCACCCAACGCGGCGGTTACGCTTTCGGTGTCCGCTCGCAGGACAACATCGGCGATTTCGTTGTGAAGGGTTACAACGGCACGGTGCAGAACCCGAGCCTCGCGCTGGTCCCGGCCAGCGTCACCGCCATCCAGGGCGCTCCCTTTTCGCAGGCGCTGTCCACCGCTGGCGGCGTCGCCCCGCACACCTATCTGCTGGAAACCGGCACCTTCCCGGCTGGTATCAGCGTTTCTAGCGCCGGCATCGTCAGCGGCACCACTGCCGCCGCACCCGGAAACTATCCGGTCACGCTGCGCGTCACCGACGCCAGCACCGGTCCGGGCAGCTACTTCGAACTCGAACCCTTCACCGTCACCGTCAGCCCGCCGCCGACCGTCTCGATCGCGGTCGCTCCGGCCAGCGTCAGCGAAGACGGCGCCACCAATCTGACCTACACCGTCACCCGCAGCCTGAATCTGTCGTCGCCGACGGTGGTCAACATCACCACGGGCGGCACCGCCACCGCGGGCGTCGACTACACCGGCGGCGTCGCCACGGTGAACATCCCGGCCGGCGCCACCACCGCGACCATCACCATCAATCCGACCGCCGACGCCACCGTCGAAGCCAACGAAACCGTGATCCTCACGGTCGCCGCCGGCACCGGCTACACCGTCGGCGCGCCGGCCAGCGCCACCGGCACGATCCTCAACGACGACGTGCCCAGCGCGACGATCACGGTCGCCCCGGCCAGCGTCAGCGAAGACGGCGCGACCAATCTGGTCTACACCGTCACCCTGAGCCAGGCGCCGCTGGTCGCGACGTCGGTGGGCTTCACCGTCGGCGGCACGGCCACATTCGGCGTCGACTATGCGGCCGCCCCGTCGCCGCTGGTCATCGCGGCCGGCAGCACCACCGGCACGTACCTGGTCGACCCGGCTGCCGACGCCACCATCGAGACGAACGAGACGGTGATCATCACGCTCGCCGCCGGTGCCGGCTACACCGTCGGCGCCCCGGCCAGCGCCACCGGCACGATCCTCAACGACGATCTGCCGACGCTGACCATCAATGATGTGACCCTGGCCGAAGGCAATGCCGGCACCTCCAACGCCACCTTCACCGTCAGCCTCAGCGCACCGGCCGGCCCGGGCGGCGTCACCTTCGACATCGCCACCGCCAACGGCACCGCCATCGCGGGCGTGGATTACGTCGCCAACAGCCTGACCGGGCAGACCATCCCGGCGGGCGCCAGCACCTACAGCTTCACCGTGCTGGTCAACGGCGACACGCTCAACGAGGCGACCAAGACCTTCTTCGTCAACGTCACCAACGTGACCAACGCGGTGGTCGGCGACGGCCAGGGCGTGGGCACCATCGTCAACGACGACCCCCTGCCGTCGCTCGCCATCAACGATGTCACCGTGACCGAAGGCAATGCCGGCACGGTCAACGCGGTGTTCACCGTCACCCTCAGCGTCGCCAGCGGCCAGACCGTGACCGTCAACTACGCCACCGCCGACGGCACCGCGGTCGCGCCGGGCGACTACACCGCCGCCACCGGCACGCTGACCTTCACGCCCGGTCAGGTCACGCGCACCATCACGGTGCTGGTCAACGGCGACATCACGCCGGAAGCCAACGAGACCTTCACCGTCGGCCTGAGCGGCGCGACTAACGCCACCATTTCCGACGCCACCGGCGTCGGCAGCATCACCAACGACGACGTCCCGGTGACGGTCAACCCGGCGACGATCCCGAACGCTACCGTCGCGGCGGCCTACAGCCAGACGATCACCGCGAGCGGCGGCGTCGCCCCGTACGGTTTCGCCGTGACCGCCGGCGCGCTGCCGGCCGGTCTGACCCTGTCGCCCGCCGGTGTGCTCAGCGGCACGCCGACCGCAGGCGGCACCTTCAACTTCACGGTCACCGCGACCGACAGCAGCGGCCTCCCGGGTCCGTTCTCCGGCAGCCGCGCCTACGCGCTGGTGGTGAATCCGGCGACCGTCGTGCTTCCGGCGACCCCGCTGGCTGGCGGCACCCTGGGTGCGGCGTATTCGGCCGCGATCACGCCGGCTTCCGGCGGCACCGCGCCGTATGGCTATGCGGTCACCGCCGGCGCACTGCCGGGCGGTCTGACCCTCAATGCCGCGACCGGCGCCATCACCGGCACCCCGAGCGCGCTGGGCACGTTCAACTTCAGCATCACCGCGACCGACAGCAGCACCGGCAGCGGCCCTTACACCGCGACGCAGGCCTACAGCATCGTGGTCGTCGACAACCCGCCGGTCGCCAACAGCGGCACGCTGACGGTGGCGTTCAACGCCGCCGCCACGCCGGTGCCGCTCAATATCACCGGCGGTACGCCGATTTCGGTCGCCATCGCCACGCCCGCCAGCAACGGCACCGCCATCGCGACGGGCACCACGATCACCTACCAGCCGACGGCGGGTTTCGCGGGTACCGACAGCTTCACCTATACCGCGACCAACAGCGGCGGCACCTCGGCGCCGGCCACGATCACGGTGACGGTCAACGACCCGGTCATCACCATCACCGCGAGCGGCGGTTTCGCCGCCACGGTGGCCGCGCCGTACACCCAGACCTTCACCTGGAACGGCGGCACGCCGCCCTGGGGCAGCTACCAGGTCACCAACCTGCCTGCCGGGCTGTCGATCACCGGCAACACCGCCAACAGCGTGACCGTTTCCGGCACGCCGACCCAGGCGGGCAGCTTCTCTCTAAACGTGTCGGCCACCGACAACAGCACCGGCAACGGTCCGTACTCGGTCGGTCAGGCGTTCACGCTGACCGTCGCTGGCCCGACGCTGGCGCTGGCGCCTGCCGCCACCACGTTCGCCGCTCCGTACAACGTCGCGTATTCGCAGAGCTTCACCGCCAGCGGCGGCATCGGCCCGTACACCTATGTCCGCACCGGCACGCTGCCCCCGGGCCTGAGCTTCGCCGGCAATACCGTGTCCGGTACGCCGACCACGCCCGGCAGCTACAGCTTCACCATCACCGCGACCGACACCGGCGCCACCGGCACCGGCGCGCCGTTCACCGTCGCCCAGAACTACACCATTACGGTGGCGGCGCCGACGATCGTGGTGAACCCGACCACGCTGCCCAACCCGGCCGCGGGTACCGCCTACAGCCAGACGATCTCCGCCACGGGTGGCGCGGCGCCGTACGGCTTCGCCGTGAGCGCCGGCAGTCTGCCGTCCGGTCTGACCCTGACCGGCGGCGGCGTGCTCTCGGGCACGACGTTCCAGGTCGGCACATTCAACTTCACCGTCACCGCGACCGATGCCAACGGCCAGACCGGCAGCCGCGCCTACAGCGTGACCCTCAATGCGCCGACGCTGACCCTGACGCCGGCGGCAGGTACGCTCACCGCGCCCTACGGTGCGCCCTACTCGCAGACGTTCACCGCAGGCGGCAGCCCCGGCCCGTACAGCTATGTCCTGACCGGCGCCCTGCCGGCCGGCGTCACCTTCAGCGGCAACACGCTGTCGGGTACGCCGACCGCCCCGGGCAGCTACCCGATCACCGTCACCGCCACCGACACGGCGCTGACCGGTGCGGGCGCGCCGTTCTCGATCACCCAGAACTACACGCTCGACGTTCCGGCGCCGACCATCGTGGTCAATCCGGCCACGCTGCCGAACCCGATCGCGGGTGCGGCCTACAGCCAGACCATCACGGTGACCGGCGGCGTCTCGCCGCACAGCTTCGCAGTGACCAGCGGCAGCCTGCCGACCGGGCTGACCCTGACCAGCGGTGGCGTGCTTTCGGGCACGTCGTTCGAGGTCGGCACGTTCAACTTCACCGTCACCGCGACCGATGCCAACGGCCAGACCGGCGCCCGCGCCTACACGCTGACCATCGCCGCGCCGACGCTGACGCTGACGCCGGCCGCGGGCACGCTGACCGCGCCCTACGGTGTCGCCTATTCGCAGACGTTCACCGCGGGCGGCAGCCCCGGCCCCTATAACTATGTGTTGACCGGCGCCCTGCCGGCCGGCGTCACCTTCAGCGGCAACACGCTGTCGGGCACACCGACCGTCCCGGGCAGCTATCCGATCACCGTCACCGCGACCGATACGTCGCTGACCGGTGCGGGTGCGCCGTTCTCGATCGCCCAGAACTACACGCTCGACGTTCCGGCGCCGACCATCGTGGTCAATCCGGCCACGCTGCCGAACCCGATCGCGGGTGCGGCCTACAGCCAGACCATCACGGTGACCGGCGGCGTCTCGCCGCACAGCTTCGCAGTGACCAGCGGCAGCCTGCCGACCGGGCTGACCCTGACCAGCGGTGGCGTGCTTTCGGGCACGTCGTTCGAGGTCGGCACGTTCAACTTCACCGTCACCGCGACCGATGCCAACGGCCAGACCGGCAGCCGCGCCTACACGCTGACCATCGCCACGCCGACGCTGACGCTGACGCCGGCCGCGGGCACTCTGACCGCGATCTACGCCACGCCGTATTCGCAGACCTTTACCGCAGGCGGCAGCCCCGGCCCGTATAGCTATGTATTGACCGGCACCCTGCCGGCCGGCGTCACCTTCAGCGGCAACACGCTGTCGGGCACGCCGACCGCTCCGGGCAGCTACCCGATTACCGTTACCGCGACCGACACATCGCTGACCGGTGCGGGCGCGCCGTTCTCGATCGCCCAGAACTACACGCTCAACGTACCGGCGCCGGCCATCGCCATCGCGCCGGCCACGCTGCCCAACACCACCGCAGGCCTCGGCTACAGCCAGAGCCTGACGGCCAGCGGCGGCGCCGCGCCCTACACCTTCGCGGTGACCGCCGGCGCGCTGCCGACCGGTCTGAGCCTGGGTTCGGGCGGTGCGCTGTCGGGTACGACCACCGCGGCGGGCACGTTCAACTTCACGGTGACCGCGACCGACGTCAACGGCCAGACCGCCAGCAATGCCTACACCGTGGTGGTGGCGGTGCCGACGATCACGCTGACCCCGGCCACGCTGCCGGGCGGCACCGCCGGCGTCGCATACACCCAGACGCTGACGATCGCCGGCGGCATCGCGCCGTACACCGTGACCCTGACCGGCGCACTGCCGACCGGGCTCACCTTCAACACCGCTACGCGCACCTTCAGCGGTACGCCGACGCAGGCGGGCACGTTCAACATCAGCGTGACCGCGACCGACAGCACTGGCGGCACCGCGGCGACGGTGACCAACAACTACATCCTGACCATCGCGACGCCGACTCTGACGCTGACGCCCGCGACGGTGCCGGCCGGCACCGCGGGCGTTGCCTACACGCAGACCTTCGTCGCCAGCGGCGGTATCGCGCCGTACGCCTACACCCTGAGTGCGGGTGCGCTGCCGGCGGGTCTGACGCTGAATGCCGCAGGTGTGCTGAGCGGCACGCCGACGGCGGCGGGCACGTTCAACTTCAGCGTGACCGCGACCGACAGCACCACCGGCACGCCGGCGACCGTGACCATCGCCTACACGCTGACGCTGTCCGCACCGACGATCGTCATCAACCCGGCGACGCTGCCCGGTGCGGTCCAGTCCATCGCCTACAGCCAGACGCTGGTCGCGACGGGCGGCACCGCGCCGTACACCTTCGCCATCAGCGCCGGTGCCTTGCCGGCCGGACTGACGCTGAACGCCGCCACCGGTGTTCTCAGCGGCACGCCGACCGTCACCGGCGTCTTCAACTTCACGGTCCGGGCGACCGATGCGCTGGCCTTCACCGGCACGCGGGTCTACGCCTTGACCATCGTGAACCGCCCCGATCCGTCGAAGGATCCGGAAGTGCGCGGCCTGCTGGAAGCGCAAGCGGACGCGACGCGCCGCTTCGCGACCACGCAGATCAACAACTTCCAGCAGCGTCTGGAGCGGTTGCACGGCGCGGGCCAGGACGGCGGCTTCGATAACGGCCTGAGCGCGAGCTACAACCAGTACTGTCCCGAAACGGTGGGTACGATTCCGGGCCGTCGCTGCGACCGCCCGGGCACCGGCGCCGCCGCCATGGGCGGCACCGGCACCGGCATGACCTCGCAGAACAACGCGAACGGCGACGGCAACAACGCCTACGGCATCTGGACCGCGGGCATGATCCGCTCGGGCAACTACGACGGCCGCAACGGCAGTGCCGGCGTGGACTTCGAAACCGACGGCGTCAGCGTCGGCCTGGACTACCGCGTCAACGATGCGTTCACCATCGGCGGCGGCGTGGGCTACGGCCGCGACGACAGCGATGTCGGCGACAACGGCAGCCGCAGCGAGGGCAGCGCCTTCACCCTCGCGTTCTACGGCAGCTACAGCCCGGGCGACGTGTTCTTCATGGACGGCCTGTGGGGCTACCAGTCGCTGGACTACGACCTGCGCCGCTTCGTCACCACCAACGGCAACTTCGTGACCGGCAGCCGCAGCGGTACGCAGCTGTTCGGTTCGGTGTCGATGGGCGCGGATATCCAGAACGGCGCCTGGCAGTTCACGCCGTACGCGCGCATCGACGTGGCGCGCGCGGACCTGGAGAAGTACACCGAGTCCGGCGATCCGCTGTTCTCCGTGGCCTACGACAACCTGGAAGTGGACACCGACACCGGCAACGTCGGCGTGCGCATCGAATACCGCCGCGAAGTGAACTGGGGCATGTTCTCGCCGCAGTTCCGCGTGGAATACCAGCACGACTTCAAGGGCAACGGCGCGCAGACCATGCGTTATGCGGACCAGCTGACCGGACCGTTCTACAGCGCCGATCTGAGCGATTTCGATCGCACCCGATTGATGCTGGGCCTGGGCGTGCTGTTCTCGCTGGACAACGACTGGTCGTTCAAGATCGACTACCGCGGCCTGATCGGCAGCGGCGACGATACCGACCACGGTTTCCTGTTCAACGTGGACAAGAAGTTCTGATCGCCACCCGCGATTGATGCGATACACGAGCGCCGCTGCTGACCCAGCGGCGCTTTTTTGTGATGGCGAATCGAACGATCAATCGCTGCACGGTGGCCGCCGCAGTCGCGAAAAATGCGATGGCGACATGGTTGAATGACCATGCGGTTACGCATCCTTTTGATGCGATGCGTCTTGGCGTCCAGCCGCGCTTCGCCGACATTGTTGTGAGGACAGAGAGCATGCAATCGGAAATCGTCATGCGTATGCGCGCGCTGCGCGCATCGGCTGGATATTTCGTCGCCTGCGGGCGCGCGACTGCGCTGTCGCTCGCGTTCTGGCTGGCCATGCTTTCGCCGATGGTCGCCGGCGCCCAGATCAGGCTCACCGTTGACGATGTTTCGATCGTCGAAGGCGACAGCGGCACACGCGTGGCGATCCTCGTCGTGCGCTCCAGCGAGCCGGCGCCGCCCGGCGGGATTTCCTTCGATGCGGTCATCCTCGACGGCACTGCCGACAGCGCGGATTACGACCGTCCGCCCGGGTTCCGCGGCGAAATCTCCGCTGGCTTCAGCGAAGCCGAAATCGGCTTCGCCGTGTATGGCGACCGCGTCGTCGAACCCGATGAAACGTTCTTCATGGACCTGTCCAATCCGGCGGGCGCGGACATCCAGGATGCGCGCGGCGTGGTCACGATCCTGACCGACGACCGCTTGCCGCGGCTGACGGTCGACGATGCGGTCGCGGTCGAGGGCGGGTCACTGCAGTTCGTCGCGAGGCTCGACATTCCCGCGGGTCCCGGCGGCGTGTCCTTCGATGTGGCGACCGTCGACGGCACCGCGCTGGCGGATGTCGATTACGCGCGCCTGTCCGGATCGCGCATCGAGATTCCCGACGGCGAACGGCTGGCGATCGTCGCCGTCGATACGCTGCCCGATGCGCTGGTCGAAGGCGAAGAGTTCCTGCGGCTCGATGTCGCGAATGTGGCGGGCGTCGAACCCGACGCGTTGGACGCGCGCGGGACGATCAGCGATGAGGCTGCGAGCCGGCCGGTGATCGAGATCGCGGACACCTCGGTCATCGAGGGCAACAGCGGCATCGTGCAGCTCATCTTCCAGGTGACGCTCAGCGAAGCCGCGGCGCAGACCGTTTCGGTCGACTATCGCTCAGACCAGCATGAGGACGACATCGCGTCGACCGACGGCCGGCTGATTTTCCTGCCTGGCGAAACGCTCAAGACCCTTGCTGTTCCGGTACGGGGCGATACGCGCGTCGAGCCGGACATCCGAATCTCGGTGGAGTTGTTCGATGCGGTGAATGCGGACATCGGCGACGGCGACGCGGATGGCACCGTGTACAACGACGACACCGATCTTGCGATCCTGACGACATCGTTCCCCGATGGCCAAATAGCGCTCCGCTACGATCGGGGGGTCCAGGTGTCGGGCGGGCTGCCGCCCGCCGTGCTTGCGGTCACCGCCGGAGCACTCCCGCCGGGCATGGTGCTGCTGCGCTCTCCGTACAACGGGCTTTATTACATTGTCGAGACGCCGACCGCTGCCGGCACCTTCCATTTCACGCTGACGTTGACCGATAACAGTCCCGGTCCTGCCGGCCCGTTTTCGGTCAGTCGCGACTACACGATCGTGATCGCCGCCCCGGTGCTGGCCCTGCCACCTACCACACTGCCGTCAGCGACATTCGATAGCGGTTACTACACCGTGCAGCTCAATCCCGCTACCGGAGGCACGGCACCTTATCGTTATGCGGTCACGGCCGGCGCACTGCCGCCGGGGCTGAGTCTGGGGGAGTCCGGCATCATCAACGGCACCTCGGCGGGCTCCGGCACGTTTGAATTCACGGTGACCGCGACCGACAGCAGCGGCGGCGGCGGCGGACCCTACAGCGTGAGTCGCGCCTACACCCTGGTCGCGGAGCCGCCGGAACTGGAGATAAGCACGCTCTTCGGGCTGGAGGGAACCGCAGGCTCGGAGTTCGACGATCCGATTTCTGTGTATGGCGGCACCGAGCCCTACAGTGTTGCGCTGAGCGCCGGCAGATTGCCGACCGGGTTGTCGTTGACCGGGGATTACAGGATCGCCGGCACGCCGACGGAAGCCGGCTCGTTCCCGATTACGCTCACTGCGACCGATAGCACCCAGATCGTGCCCGCGACCGTCAGCGCCGATTTCGTGGTCACCATCGCTCCGCCGGAGTTGAGGGTGTCGACCTATGGGCTGGACGGGGTATTGAACATGCCTTTTTCCGACCGGATCGTTGCCGAAGGCGGCATTGCGCCCTATCGATTCACACTCAGCGGTGCATTGGCTCGCGGTCTGCGGCTGGACCCTGACACCGGCGTCATCGATGGCACGCCCACCGAAGTGGGCGAGTTCAACGTCAGCATTACCGTGGTCGACAGCACCACCGGCATACCGGGCACGCTCACCATCTCCTACGGGCTGACGATCAACGGCCCGACACTGAATCTGACGCCGGCGGCCGGTGGATTGCCCCCCGCCACCGCTGGGGTGGGGTATCGACTAGCCTTTGTCGCGTCCGGCGGCATCGGGCCCTATCGTTACAGCATTCAACAAGGAAGCGGCCTGCCGCCGGAGCTGGGGTTCGATGCGTTCGGCCAGTTGAGCGGCACACCGATCGCGGCGGGAACATATACGTTCAGCGTCACCGCGGTCGACGAGACCGATTCCGGCCTGGGCCCGGTGACGCATGCGTACATCCTGACCATCCGGGCGCCCGAGATCAGGGTCGCTCCGCCGGGCCTGCCCAGCGCCACGCGCGAGACGGCTTATAGCCAGACTTTGATCGCGAGCGGCGGCACCGCACCTTATGGGTTCTCGGTCACCGACGGCGTTTTGCCGCCGGGGCTGGTGCTGGCACGGGACGGTGTGTTGGCGGGCACCCCGACAACCGTAGGCACCAGCCTATTCGTCGTGACCGCGACCGATGCACTGGGGTTCACGGGTAGAACCACCTACCAGGTAAGCGTGTTCGAGGCGCCGCCGCAGGCCATCGACGACACCGCGACCGCCATCGCGGGCACACCTGTGAATATCGCGGTCACGGCGAACGACGCCGGCCCGTTCGCGTCCATCGCGATCGCGACTGCGCCCGCCAGCGGCACTGCGGTGGTATCGGGCTTCCACGTGGTGTACACCGCGAATCCGGACTTTGTGGGCACGGATACCTTCACCTATACGCTGACAGGTACGGGCGGCAATGCGCAGGCCATGGTGACGGTGAGCGTGGGTGCGACTCCGGTTGCGCGCTCGCGCAGCCTGCATGCGGTCGCGGGCGTGCCGATGGATATCGACGTGACCGAAGGCGCGACCGGCGGCCCGTTCACGGCGGCGACGCTGGCGACGATCGTTCCGGCGAACTCGGGTACCGCGGATATCGCGCAGGTCGGCAGCGGTGCGAACGCGCGTTACGTCATGACTTATTTTCCGCTGCCGGAGTACGCGGGCAGCGCGGCGGTGACCTTCACCGTCGACAACGGCTTCGCGACCTCGGCGGTGGCGACGATCACGTTCGATATCGCGCCGCGCGTCGACCCGCCGATCACGCCTCCTGAAGCCGCTGCGGCACTCGGCGTACAGGCGGAAGCGGAGCAAGGCGCGAATCCGACCCCGCTCGCCCGATCGCGTTCGGTGGATGCGTTTGCGGGCGTGCCGATCGAGGTCGAACTGACCGAAGGCGCGACCGGCGGCCCGTTCACGGCGGCGACGCTGGTGGCGTTGACGCCCGCGACTTCGGGCACCGCCGGCATCGTGCGGGTGGGCAGCGACGCCAGCGCGCGCTACATGCTGAAGTACACGCCGGCGACGGGATACGCGGGCGCAGCGACGGTGACGTTCACGCTCGGCAATGGGTTTTCGACCTCGGCGGTGGCGACGATCGCCATCAAGGTCGCACCGCGTCCGGATCCATCGCGCGATGCGGAATCGCGCGGATTGCTGAATGCGCAGGTCGAATCCGCGCAGCGTTTCGCCAACACCCAGACCAGCAACTTCCAGCAGCGCATGGAACGCATGCACGGCGCGGGCGAGGGCAAGGGTTTCTCGAACGGTCTCAGTGCGGCGACGCAGACGTATTGCCCGCAGGAGGTCGGAGCGATGCTCGGCCGTCGCTGCGCGCGTCGCGGCGACGACACCGGCGCGGCCGCCATGCCGCAGGCGCGCGACGGCAACGACAGCAACGCCGCGTTCGGCGTCTGGGCCAGCGGCACGATCCGCTCGGGTAACCAGGACGGCCGCAACGGCGACGCCAACGTCGATTTCGAGACCGATGGCGTGAGCGTGGGCGTGGACTATCGGCTCAACGATGCGTTTGCATTCGGCGGTGGCGTGGGCTATGGCCGCGACGAAAGCGACATCGGCGACAACGGCAGCCGCGGCGAAGCGGATGCGTTCACGCTGGCGCTGTACGCAAGCTACAGCCCGGGCGACCGCTGGTTCGTGGACATGCTGCTGGGCTACCAGTCGCTGGGCTACGATCTGCGCCGCCATGTCGTGGCCAACGACAGTCTGGTGAACGGCAGCCGCGACGGCGCGCAGTGGTTCGGCTCGGTGTCGACCGGCGCGGATATCCAGCGCGGCCACTGGCAGATCACGCCGTATGCGCGGATGGACGTTGTGCAGGCGACGCTGGACGGCTACGCCGAAACCGGCGATCCGCTCTACGCGCTGGCCTACGGCGAACTGGATGTGGAGACCACGACCGGCAATGCGGGCGTGCGCATCGACTATCGCCGCGAAATGGACTGGGGCGCGTTCTCGCCGCAGCTGCGTCTGGAATACCAGCGCGACTTCAAGGGCAACGGCGCGCAGACGATGCGGTACGCGGATGCGCCGTCCGGCCCGTTCTATCGCACGCGACTGAGCGATTTCGATCGCAGCCGCCTGGTGCTGGGCGCAGGGTTGCTGTTCAGCGCCGACAACGACTGGTCGTTCAAGCTCGACTACCGCGGTCTGATCGGCAGCGGCGGCGACCGCGACCATGGTCTGCAATTCGAGGTCGGAAAGCGCTACTGATGCGGCGACCGCCTTCAGGATGACGGCGTCGCCGCCGCCCGTTTAGCGGCGATGCGGTCATCCGCGGTGCTATCGTGCGGCGGTCGATATCGATCTTCGCCGCAGGTTGCTGCCATGGTCTCGCAAACAGATATCCCCTCCGCAGATCGGCCTGGGGATTGGCGCCGCATCGCACTGCGCACGTTCGCTTGCCTCGCCATGCTGCTGGGCTGCGCCACCGCGCTGTGGCCGGCCGTCGCGACGGCGCAGACGCTCGAGATCACCCCGGCGAGCGTGCCGGACAGCACGCTCGGCGCCGGGTATTCCGTGCAACTCACCGCGCAGGGCGGCGTGGCGCCGTATCGGTTCCGGGCGATCCAGGGGCCGATGCCGCCCGGCTTGACGGTGAGCAGCGACGGCCTGATCAGCGGCACGACCTATCACGCGGGGACGTTCGCGTTCGTGATCGAGGCGACCTCGGCGACCCAGCAACTCGGCGTCCGCGCTTTCACCCTGCAGGTGAATCCGCCGGCCGGCCTGTCGCTGTCGCCGTCGTCGTTGCCGCAGGGCATGGCGGGTATCCGCTACCGGCAGCCGGTGGCGGCCCTCGGCGGCACCGCGCCCTACGCCTTGAGCCTCAGCGGGCGGTTGCCGGTGGGGATGACGTTCGATCCGGTGGCCGGCTTCGACGGCACGCCGCTGGAGTCGGGCACTTTCCCGCTGACGCTTACCGCCACCGACGCGGGCGCGGCCAGCGTCGCCCGCAATTACAGCCTGGCGATCGTTCCGGCGTTTCTCGAGCTGTACACCACGATCCCGGACGCGACCATCGCGACGCCCTACAGCTACGTGGTCGGCCACAACGGCGGACTCGGGCCGTTCCAGCATGTCGTCAGCAGTGGACGCCTGCCCAACGGCATGAGCCTGGGCGTCGCCGACGGCCGGCTGTCGGGCACGCCGACCGAAACCGGGCAGTTCCCGTTCCAGATCACGCTGACCGATTCGACCCTCGGCACGCCGGCGACCGATACCGAGTCCTACGTGATGGTCGTGCTGGATCCGGCGGTCCAGATCACGCCCGCGACTCTGCCATTGGCGGTGTATCGGGTGCCGTACTCGGTCGCGCTCGGCATGACCGGCGGCACCGGGCCATATCAATTCGCCATCGTCAACGGCGCATTGCCGCCGGGCCTGACGCTCACGCCCGCCGGATTGCTGAGCGGCACGCCGACCAATCCCTTTCCCGCCGAGTTCACGATCCAGGGCACGTACGCGAACGGCCCGGTCGCGCGCCGCACCGTGCGCATGGAGATACCGACCACCGCCGTGGCGTCGTCGTCGCCGCCCGGCGGAGTCGCCGGTACGCCCTACGCGCACACCGTCCAGATCGTCGGTGGCACGCCGCCGTACCGGGTCGGCTTCAAGGTGCGCGGCGGACAGTTCGGCATGCAGCTCGTGCCCGGGCTGAGCCTGCCGCAGGGGCTTGCGATCGCGCCCGCCCCGGACGGCAACTCGGAGATCGTCACCAGCGGCCCGTTCACGATCACGGGTACGCCGACCTCGACCGGCGACTATCCGATCTATCTGCAGATCGTGGACAGCACCGCCGGCGCCCCGCCCGCCAACCCGTCGCCGCTGCTGCTGCGGATCCTGCCCGCGTCGGTGGCGGTATCCCCGTCGACGCTGCCCGCCGCCAGCATCGGTCTGCCCTACAGCCAGACGTTAACGGCGCAGGGCGGGGTGGCGCCGTATCGCTTCGCGCTGTCGGTGGATTCGCAGTTGCCGGCCGGGTTGACGCTCAGCGAAGCCGGCGTGCTCAGCGGAACGCCCACCGTGCTGCGCAGTTACAGCTTCGGTGTCGACGTGAGCGACAGCAGCCAGCCCACCCGCGGCACCGGCACCACGGTCGTCACGCTCGACGTGGGCGAACCTACCGTCGTCGCACCCTCGCGCACGGTGACGTTGCTGGCGGGCGCGTCCGCGACCGTCGAACTCACCGAGGGCGCGAGCGGCGGGCCGTTCACCGCCGCCACGGTGGTATCGCTGACGCCGGCCAATGCCGGCACCGCGACCATCGTCCGGAGCGGCAGCGGCGCGATGGCGCGCTACGCACTGACGTTCGTGCCCGCGTCGAGCTTCGCGGGTATCGCGACCGTGACCTACACCTTGACCAAGGGCACGACGACTTCGGCGCCCGCGGCCATCGCCTTCAACGTCGTGCCGCGCCCCGATCCGGCGCTGGATGCCGAAGTCCGCGGGCTCATCGACGCGCAGGCGATGACGGCGCGCCGGTTCGCGACCGCGCAGATCGGCAACTTCCAGCAGCGGCTGGAGCGGCTGCATGGCGCCGATGCGGGCGCGAAAGGTTTCCAGAATGCCTTGACCTTCGCCGCGTCGCGCAGCTGCCGGCGCGCGGTCGGCGCTGTACCCGACGCGCCCTGCATCGACGCGATGGCGCAGGCCGATGCCGGCGGCACCGAGCCGGCATCGGCACGCACACCCGACGCACTGTTCGGCACCTGGATCGCGGGCACGCTGCGCAGCGGCGACCACGATGCGCGCGCCGGCCGCAGTGCGCTGGATTTCGAGACCGAAGGCCTCAGCATCGGCGCCGACAAGCGCATCGGCCGTGCGTTCGTGCTCGGCGCGGGCGTGGGCTACGGCCACGACCGCACCTGGGTCGGCAGCGAGGACACCCGCGCCGACGCGCGCGCCTACACCTTCGCCGCCTATGCCGGCTATCGACCGGCCGAAGTGTTCTTCCTCGACGGAGTGCTCGGTCATCAGCGCCTCGACTACGACCTGCGGCGCAGCGTCGGCGCCACCGGCGGCACCGTGAGCGGCCGGCGCGACGGCCGCCAGTGGTTCGCCGCGCTGACCGCCGGCGCGCAGCTTGAACAGCACGCCTGGCGATTCACGCCCTACGGCCGCATCGAGGGCGCGCGCGGTTCGCTGGGCGGCTATGTCGAAGGCGGCGATGCGCTGTACGCGCTGCGCTACGACGCGCAGGATCTGCGCACGCTCACCGCCAATCTCGGCTTGCGCATCGACTACCGCATGCAGTGGTCGTCCGGCGCGTTCTCGCCCCAGCTGCGTCTCGAATACCAGCGCGACTTCGAACGTCGCGGCGCGGCGACGCTGCACTACGCCGACTGGCTGGGCGGGCCGCAGTACCGGATCGTCCCGCAGGGCGACGCGCGCGACCGGCTCGAACTCGGCATCGGTGGGTCTTTCGACTTCGACGATGCGTGGTCGCTGCGCTTCGGTTACCGCAGTCTGCTCGACGGCGACCGCGACCACAGTCTCGATCTGAGCGTCGATCGCCGGTTCTGAACGAGTTTCCGATCGACGTGCGCGGTCGACCGCACCGACCGCGCGATTGTCCCGCCTGCGCGGATGGTTTAACCCACCGGAACGGGCTGCCGGCGGCGATGCGCGGACCGTACACTGCGGGCCCGCATCGGAGCACCGCACATGAGCCTCGCCATCCACGACGACATCGTTCCCGCCCTCGCACGCGCCCTCACCCAACTGCGGCACGTCCTGCAGAAAGGCCAGGCCCATGCCGAAGCGAACGGCTGGGATCCCGCGGTCCTGCTCGGCATGCGCCTCGCGCCGGACATGATTCCGCTGACCCGCCAGGTGCAGATCGCCACCGATATCGCCAAGTTCGCCGCCGTGCGCCTCACCGGCACCGAGGCGCCGAAATTCGAGGACACCGAAACCACGTTCGCCGAACTCGACGCGCGCGTGCAGCGGGCCATCGACTATCTCGGCAGCGTTCCTGCCTCGGCGTTCGAGGGCGCGGAAGACCGCCCGGTGACCATGCCCACGCGCGCGAACGGCGACCTGCACTTCGACGGCCGCGGCTACCTGCTGACGTTCGTCGTGCCGAACGTCTATTTCCACTGCACCATCGCCTACGCGCTGCTGCGCCACGCCGGTGTGCCGCTGGGCAAGATGGATTTCGTCGGGCCCATCGGCCAGCGCTGAGCGCCGCCGCATGCTTCGTAGGAGGGCCTTCAGGTTTGTAGGAGGGCCTTTTTTTGTAGGAGGGCCTTCAGGCCCGAGCTTTTGCTGTGCCAATCCGATCAAAAGCCGAGCTCGGGGCTGAAGCCCCTCCTACGCAAGCACCATCCCGGAAGCTCATACCCGCCCCTCTCCGGCATCATGGCGGACCCATGCCCACCGCCTCCGCCCGCTTCCACCTGATCTACGGCAATCGCCTCGACCGCCTGGCGGCGCATCTTGGCGCGCGGCTGGCCACCCCGGCCGCGGCCGATACCCTGGCAGCCGACGTCGTGCTGATCCCGCAGCCCGCGCTGCGGCACTGGCTGCAGCAGGCGCTGGCCGAACGCTACGGCATCGCCGCCAACCTCGATCTGTGTACGCCTTCCGAATTCGTCTGGCGGCTGCTGCGCGCCGCGCGCCCGGAGCTGCCGGACGCCTCGCCGTGGGATCGGGAACGCCTGCGCTGGCAGCTCTTCGCGCTGCTGGGCGACAGCGCCGCGACCCTGCCGCCGCCGGTGCGCCGGCATCTGCAGCGCGCCGCATCCGGCGACTCCGGCGATGCCAGTCAACGCGCGATCGGCGATGCGATGGCCCATTACGCACTCGCCGATGCGCTGGCCGCCGCCTACGACCGCTACCAGGCCTATCGCCCCGACTGGCTGCGCGACTGGGAGCGCAACCTCCCGGCCAGCCGCGACGACTGGCAGGCGCAGCTCTGGCGCAGCCTGCGTCAGCGGCTGAAAGGATCCCCGCATCGCGCCGCGCTGCTCGGCGATTGGCTGACGCGCCACGACCGCGAGGCCGAAGGCTTCACCGGCGTCGCGCCGCCGGGCCTGCCGCCGCGGGTCGCCGCGTTCGGCACCATCCACGTCTCGCCGGACGTTTTGCACATGCTGGCGGTGGTGGGGCAGTGGATCGAACTCGATTTCTACCTCCCCATGCCCTCGGCCGAATACTGGGGCGATGTCGAATCGCTGCGCGAACGCGTGCGTCGCGACGGCGTCGCCTCGCTGTCGGCGGCGCTGGCCGACGCCGAGCGCGACAACCCGCTGCTCACCGCCTGGGGCGCAGGCGGGCGCGAGATCGTGGCGCAGCTGTTTTCCTACGACGTGGTGCTGCCGCAGCGCGAGACCGAACTGTTCGTCGCGCCGGGCCGCGACACGCTGCTGCATCGCCTGCAGCAGGACGTGCTGGACCGCACCGCGCCGACCGTCGCGACGTTCGATGCCGACGATGTGTCGCTGCAACTGCACGCCTGCCACTCGAAGCTGCGCGAAGTCGAAGTGCTGCACGACCAGCTGCGCGCGCTGCTCGATGACCCGCGCTTCGATCCACCCCTGCAGCCGCGCGACATCGCGGTGCTGGCGCCTGATATCGCCGACTATCTGCCGCTGGCGCGCGCGGTGTTCGGCGGGCTGGCGCCGGACGACCCGCGCTACATTCCGTTCGCGCTGGCCGATCGCCCGCAGGCGCAGTCGCATCCGCTGGTGGCGATGCTGCTGGACGTGCTGGCGCTGGCCGATGCGCCGCTCACCGCCAGCGGCTTCCGCGACCTGCTGGCGACGCCCGCGGTCGCGCATGCGCTGCAGCTCGACGCCGCGCATCGCGCGCGCATCGACGGCTGGTTCGCCGCCGCCGGCATCCGCTGGGGCGATGACGAGAACGCGCGCGAACGTGCCGGTGCGGGTCGCTGGCGCGAATACAGTTTCGACTTCGGCATCGACCGCTTGCTCAGTGGCTACGCCGCGGGCGACGGCGCGGAGGCCTCGGTCGTGGGCACCGAACTGATCGCGCCGTATTCCGAACTCGAAGGCGCGGACGCGGAAACGCTGGATCGCGCGCTCGCGTTCTATCGCCGGCTGCGCGAACTCGCCGCATGGATGCGCGAACCGCATCCCGCGACCGACTGGCGCGCGCGGCTCGCGGCGTGGCTGCAGGCGTCGCTGGCGCCGGTGCCGCAGGACGAGGCCGAAACCCAGGCGCGACGACTGCTGCTGGAAACGCTGGACGATTTCGCCAGCGAGGCCGCGAATGCGGGCGCATTGCCGGCGCTGCTGGTGCGCCGCGCGCTGCGCGACGCGCTGACCCTGCCGTCGCCGCATCGCCCGTGGCTGTCCGGCGGCGTGACCTTCGCCGGCATGGTGCCGCTGCGCACGGTGCCGTTCCGCGCGATCTGCCTGCTCGGCCTGGACGCCGACGCCTACCCGCGGCGCGAACCGGCCGACGACATCAATCGTCTGGTCGACGCGATCCAGGGCCGCGCGCCGCGCTATCCGGGCGACCGCTCGGTGCGCGACGACGATCGCTTTTTGTTCCTGCAGCTGCTGTGCGCGGCCGGCGACGTGTTCTATCTCAGCTACGGCGGCAGCGACGCGCGCGACGGCAGCGTGCGCGAGCCGTCGCCGGTGATCGCCGAACTGCTGGATGCGGTCGAGCGCATGCACGGCGAACCTGTTCGCGAACATCTGTGCGTGCAACATCCGCTGCAGCCTTTCTCGCCGCGCGCGTTCGGCGCGGGCGACGACGGCGGCGTCGAGCCGCGGCGGTTCTCGTATCGCAAGGAATGGGCGATGCCTGCGGCTGCCGCCGTGCAGAGCACCGAATCGCCGTTCGTGACCGCGCCGCTGGCAATGGAGGCGCCCGAACTGCTCGAGCCGCCAGATCGGAACGCGCTGCAGGCGTTCTTCGCGAATCCGGCAAAAGCCTGGCTGCAGGATCGACTGGGCCTGCGGCTGATCACCCGCGAGGAAACGCTGGACGACCGCGAACCGCAGGGCCGCGATGCGCTGCGTCGCTATGCGGTGATATCAGCCTTGACCGCGGACGATTCACAGCAGAACGACGATCAGTGCAACGACGAGAACGATGACATCGTCCGCCGCATGCGCGCGCGCGCCGAACTGCCGCCGGGTCGCGACGGCGACGCGCTGATCGAAGACACCCGCCCGCTGGCGCGCGGGCTGCTCGCGGAAGCGCGCGCCGTGCTTAGCGCTGCGACCCCGCGTGAGGTCGCCGAAGCGGTAACGCCGGTCGCGTTCCGTTTCGACGACGTGCATCGCGACGCCGACGGCCATCCACTGCGGCTGATCCGCGAAGCCGGCAAGCTCGATGGCAAGCGCCGGCTGCGCGCGGGTATCGATCATCTGCTGTTGGCATCCGTGCATGGCGCCGCCGCACGCACCGTGCTGGTGGGCGAGGGCGACGCCAAAAGCGGCAAGAAAAAATCCGGCGATGCGGCCGACGACGCGCCGCCGATCGCGATCCAGACGTTTGCGGGCATCGACCGTGACACCGCGCTGACGCGATTGGATGCGCTGCTCGCGCTGTGGCGCCGCGGCCGAAGCGAACCGCTGCCGTTCGCGCCGAAGGCGGGCTGGGCCTACGTCGAGAAATTCCACGCGGAGCATTCCCGTTCGAGCCGACCGCCCGATCACGCCGCGGCATGGACGGCGGCGCAGCAGGCGTTCACGCCGGGCTTCGGCGATTATCGCGGCGAATCCGCCGACGCATGGCTCGCGCTCGCGTTCCGCCCACAGGGCTTGTTCGATGCGGTCGACAGCGCGCGCGCTCGGGATTTCGGCGCGACCGCACGCGCGATCTTCGATGCGCTGGAGACGCAGGCATGAGCGCGTCCGATCATCGCCCGCAGCCCGCCGGCGACAGCGGCGATCTCGGCCTCGCGCTGCCGCTGCACGGTCTGCGCCTGATCGAAGCCAGCGCCGGCACCGGCAAGACCTTCACGCTGGTCACGGTGCTGCTTCGCCTGCTGCTGGAGCGCGGCGTGCCGATCCAGCAACTGCTGGCGGTGACCTTCACCCGCGCGGCCACGCAGGAGCTGCGCAAACGCCTGCGCCAGCGCTTGCTTGCCGCGCAGAAAGTGTTGGACGGCGCAGCGACGCACGACGACGACAGCGAAGCGAACGCCGCGAAAGCGGTGCTGGCGCAGGCGAGCGCGCTGGTCGATGCAGCGACACTTCGCGACCGTCTGCGCGCGGCGCTGGCGCAGCTTGACGAGGCGCTGATCGCCACCATCCACGGCTTCTGCCAGCGCGCGCTACGCGAGTTCGGCTTCCGCGCCGGACTGCTGGCCGATGTCGAACTGGTCGACGGCGCGCCCGACGCATGGGACGAAGTCGCGGCGCAGCTGTGGCGCCGTGCGGCCGGCGATGACGGCGATCCCGCGCAGTACGCGCTGCTGCGCGAAGTCTGGTCGCATCCCGCCGCGCTGGCGAAGGATCTGCCGAAACTCTGCGAACCGGCGCGCACCACGCTGCCGCGCGCGGACGAATCCGAGGCCGCCGCCGCATTGCACGCGCTGCGCGACGACGCGCAGTTGCGTTTCGCAGCGCAGATGAACCTGCGCGGCGAGCGCACCCAGGATCAGTTGATCGAAGCGGTGTGGCGCGCCAGCGAGGATCCGGCCTTCGCCGCCGCGCTGGCCGAACGCTGGCCGCTGCTGCTGATCGACGAATTCCAGGATACCGATCCGCGGCAGTGGCAAATCTTCAGCCGCATCTATGACGCGGCCGATCTAGCGCAGCGGCTTCTATGCCTGATCGGCGATCCCAAGCAGGCGATCTATCGTTTCCGAGGCGGCGATCTGGCGACGTATCTGCGCGCGCGCGATCGTGTGCGTCGACTGGCCGAAGCGGGCGGTGCGGCCGGGGAGTACGCGCTCGATGCCAACTATCGTTCGCGGCCCGCGGTGCTGCAGGCGCTGGAGACCCTGTTCACCGCGCACGCGCAGCCGTTCCGCGATCCGCGTATCGAATTCCACGCATTGCGCGCGGCGGGCAGCGCGGCCGACGCCGATCTGCGCATCGACGATGCGAACGTCCCGGCGTTGACCCTGCACTGGCTGCCGCCGCCTGCGCCGGACAAGACCCAGCATGCATCGTCGAATGCCTACAAAGGTTTTCGTGGCAAGGAAGACGAACTGCCGCTGCTGTGTGCGACCGCGGTGGCGGCCATCGCCGATCTGCTCGCGCACGCCACGCTGCGCGGCGAGCCGCTGCGGCCGTCCGACATCGCGGTGCTCACGCGCAGCAACGACGAAGCGCTGCGCATGCATCGTGCGCTGGCGATCGCCGGCTTGCCGGCGGCGCTGCTCAGCAAGGACGGCGTGTTCGACAGCGAGGCCGCGGGCATGCTGCAGACCGTGCTGCGCGCGCTGGCCGAACCCGGCAGCCCGGGGTTGTTCCGCGCCGCGCTGGCGACGCCGCTGCTGGGCTTCGACGCCACGGCGATCGAGGCCTTCGACAGCGACACGCAGCGCGCGGCGCGCACCATCGACGACTTCGACCGCGCCGCCGCGCTCTGGCGCAGCCGCGGCCCGCTGCCGGCGCTGCTGCCTTTCGCGCGACAGGCCGCGCCGCGCTGGCTGGGCGAGATCGGCGGCGCGCGCCGGCTGACCGATCTGCTGCATCTGTTGGAACTGCTGCAGGCCGAGGCGCCGCAGCATCACGGCCCGGCCGAACTGCTGCGCTGGTTCGCCACGCAGGCCGACTCCAGCACGCGCGAGAACGACAGTCGCCAGCTACGTCTCGAAGCCGATGCCGGACTGATCCAGATCACCACGATGCACAAGGCCAAGGGTCTGGAATACGCGGTGGTGGTGCTGCCGTTCGTGGCGCGGTCGAGCGAGCCGCCGCCGTCGTCGCTGCGGGTCCACGATTTCCATCTCGACGCCGCGGGCCCGGCGCGCGCGTGGGTACAGAAAGCATTGCCGGCGTCGTCCGATATCGATGCGAAAAAACTCGCCGACGATGAGGACGATGCCGAAGCCCAACGATTGCTTTACGTCGCGCTGACCCGCGCCAAATACGCCATCCACGCGGTGTGGAGCCGCAACGGCAGCACCGAAAAAACCGCACTGCACTGGCTACTGCACGATGGCGCACCCATGGGCCGCAAGGCCGACACGCTGGACGCCGCGGGCATGCGCGCCCGGCTCGACGGGCTGTCGGCGACCGACGCCGGCATCGCGATACGCGATGTCGATACGGCCGCGCTGCCGGCCGCCATTGCGCGCGCTGTCGCCGAAGTCGCACACCGCGGCATTGCTCCCGCACCATCGCCGCCGGTCCGCGAAGCGCGCCGACGCTTCACCAACGATGCGCGCCTGCACAGCTTTTCCTCGCTGCATGCGCACAGCGAGGACGTCGAAGTGATGCGCGGCGCGGAGGACGAATCGATCGCCATTCAGGACGAAGAGGTGGAAGCCGCGAGTCTCGGCGGCACCGCGTTCGGCAACGCGGTGCACGCGGTGCTGGAGACCGCCGACGCCGACGCATGGCGGCGCGATGCCGACGCGCAGGCGACGCTGCTCGACGACCGCTGGCCCGACAGCCAGCGCGAGCCGCTGGAACGGGCGCTGCTGCGCCAGGGCCTCGCGGCCACGCCCGCGCATCTGGCGCAGACCGCGCGGCTGGTGTCGCGCGCGCTGAACGCGCGACTGCCGGGCGATGTGCGTTTGTGCACGCTGCCGGCCTCGATGCGGATCCGCGAGATGGCCTTCCACTTCCGGCTGCGGCCGACGCGCATCGATGCCGTGTACGCGCTGCTGGACGCGCACGGCTACCCGCGCGCGCGCAAACCCGCGCAGGCGACGCCGGACGGGCTGATGCACGGCTTCATCGATCTGGTGTATCGCGACGCCGCCGGCCGTCACTACGTGCTGGATTACAAGACCAATCGCTTGCCTGGCTACGACCCCGACAGCCTGCGCCGCGCGATCCGCCACCAGGACTACGATCTGCAGTACCTGATCTATCTGGTCGCGCTGCGCCGCTGGCTGAAACTGCGGCGCGGCGCCAGCTACGACGATGCGCGCGACCTCGGCGGCGCGGTGTATCTGTTTTTGAGAGGGATCGATCTGCGCGAAGACGAGGGTATCGATGCCGAGGCTTCGCGAAGCGGCGTGCATCTCGATCCCGTGTCGCCGGCCCTGCTGTCGGCGCTGGATGCGCTGTTCGACGGCGCGACGGAGGATCGGCGATGAGTGCGACCTTGCCCGCGACCCCTCCCGACGCCATCGCCGCGCGCGCGCTGCTGCGCCTGCAGGCCGAAGGCGCATTGCGCGGGATCGATCTCGATTTCGCCGCGCTGCTGCGCGACCGTCTGCGCGCACCGGCGACGGTCGCGCTGGCCGGCGCGCTGGCGATGCGCGCGGTGGCGCTGGGCCACAGCAGTTTCGCCTTGAACGACGCGGACCGACTGCTGGATGCGCTGGGCACCAGCGCGCAGTTGCCCGCTTCCGACGACTGGGCCGCCGCGCTCGATGCCAGTGCCTGCATCGCGCACGCGGAGAACGCAGGCGATGCGGGCGCGCTGCTCGCGTTCGCGCACGGCCGCATCGCACTGCGGCGTTATGCGCGCTACGAACAGGCGCTGGCCGAATCCCTGCATCGACGCGCGCAGCTCACTTCCGACTTCGACAACACGGCCGCGCTGTCGTCCGCGCTGTGTCGTCTGTTCCTGCGCGATGACGCGGCCACCCACGACGACATCGACCGCCAGGCGCTGGCCGCGGCGATGGCGCTGCGTCGTCGCCTGCTGCTGGTCACCGGCGGCCCCGGCACCGGCAAGACCACGACGGTGGCGCGGTTGCTCGCGCTGCAGGTGGCGGCGGCGCGCCTGCGCAACGCGCCGCCGCCGCGGATCGCGCTGGCCGCGCCCACAGGACGCGCCGCGGCTCGGCTGGGCGAAGCGATCGACGGCGTAGTCCGCGGCGATCTCGCCGCCGGCCGTCTGGACGCCGACATCGCCGACGCCATCCCGCGGCAGGCGCGCACCCTGCATCGCCTGCTCGGCACGCAGCCGGGGCGGGTGTCGTTCCGCCACGACGCTGCGCATCCCTTGCCCTACGACATCGTGGTCGTCGACGAGGCCTCGATGGTCGATCTGCCGCTGATGGCGAAACTGGTCGCGGCGGTACCGGAGCACGCGACGCTGGTGCTGCTCGGCGATCCCGACCAATTGCCAGCGGTCGAAGCCGGCGACGTGCTCGGCGGCCTGTGCGCCGCCTGCGGCGACGGGCTCGCGCTGCCGGCGGCGGACGCGGACTTCGCTGCTGCGATGCTCGGCATGCCGGTGCCATCGCGCGCGGAGCTCTCGCATGCCGAGCCCGCACCGCTGGCCGGCGCACGCGTGCATCTGCTGCGCGGCTGGCGGCAGGCCGATGCGGTCGCGCTGCAGGCGCTGGCCGAAGCCATGCAGCAGGGCGACCGCGATACCGTGTTCGCACGACTGCGCGACGACGACCGCACGCTGGTCTGGCGCCACGGCGATGCCGCCGCGCTGGCCGACGCCATGCGCCTGGAAGCGCTGCCGGCCTACGCAGCCGTGCGCGATGCCGACGATCCCCATCAGGCGCTGTCGCGCGCATCGGCGCTGCGCGTGCTCACCGCGCTGCGCCGCGGGCCGTTCGGCGCCGAACACTGGAACGCATGGTGCGCGGCCGAACTCGGTGCGCGCACGCCGTATTTCCACGGGCGGCTGCTGATGATCGCCGCCAACAGCGAGCGTCACGGCCTCTACAACGGCGACCTCGGCGTGGTCTGGCGCGATGCGCAGGGCGACACCGCGGTGTGGTTCGACACCGCGCAGGGCCTGCGCGCATGGCGGCCCGCACAGCTGCCCGCGCACGCCTCGGCCTACGTCACCACCGTCCACAAGGCGCAGGGCTCGGAATTCGAAAGTGTGTTCCTGATCCTGCCCGACGCCGACGCGCGCGTGCTCTCGCGCGAACTGCTGTACACCGCGCTGACCCGCGCCCGCCGCCGCGTGTCGCTGTGGGCCAAGCCCGAAGCGCTGGATCGCGCCCTGGAACGCCGCACTTGGCGCGACTCCGGTCTGGAGGCGCGGCTGCGGGCGCTCCGGCCTGCATCCGCGGCGCACGCACCGACGTAGACATCGCCGTAGGCGACTGCCTGCCGCGCTACCATCCCCGCTTACCGACCGAGACCTCCGCCATGTGCTCCGCCGACCACGACGACGCGTCCTCCGACGCCGCCACCCCTATCCCTGATGCGCCGCCGGCCGACGACCTGCGTCACGGCGTCAGCCGCACCCAGGCCGAAGACGCGGTGCGCGTCCTGCTGCGCTGGTCCGGCGACGACCCCACCCGCGAAGGCCTGCTCGACACCCCGAAACGCGTCGCCAAGGCCTACGGCGACTGGTTCAGTGGCTACGCGATGGACCCGGAGGAATATCTGAAGCGCACCTTCGAGGAAGTCGCCGGCTACGACGAAATGGTCGTGCTGCGCGATATTGAATTCGAGAGCCACTGCGAACACCACATGGCGCCGATCATCGGCAAGGCCCACGTCGGCTATCTGCCGAGCGGCCGCGTCGTCGGCATCAGCAAACTCGCGCGCGTGGTCGAAGCCTACGCCCGCCGCTTCCAGGTGCAGGAAAAGATGACCGCGCAGATCGCGGCCTGCATCGAGGACGCGCTGCAGCCGCGCGGCGTCGGCGTGGTGATCGAGGCCGCGCACGAGTGCATGACCACGCGCGGCATCCACAAGCGCGGGGTCAGCATGGTGACGTCGAAGATGCTGGGCAGTTTCCGCGAGGATGCGCGGACGCGGGCGGAGTTTCTGGAATTCATCCAGGTGCGCGGCGGGCGGTGAGCCCTTGCGAGATAGCGACGTAGGGCGGAACCGCCGGAGGCGATTCCGCCGTCATGGTCCGGTTTTTCGGCCGTCGTCCCGGCGGTCTTCAACAGCCGAAGGCTGGTCAGGCCGGGATCCAGCTTTCATCCTTTGTCTCATCCCGAGCGCAGCGAGGGATCTGCTTTACAGAGCAACTGCAGAGCTTCCGCGCTGACGCGTCACACTTTCTTTGTCGCACTGCGCCGCGTGCGGCGCGAACGGCGAAGCCGGCCCGAAGGGCGAGCGCCATAGGCGCGAGTCAAGAAAGTAACCAATGGAACTCTCTAGTGCCGAGGCAAATCTGCCGTCAGCGACATGGCCGGGATTTTTCGACGCAGCATCCTGCCGCGTCGAAAACGGCGCACATCCCCCGCCTTCGCGGGGGCAGGCTCTGTGCACCGCCCTCCGGATCTACGGTTCCCTCACCGCTGTCATCCCGAGCCGCAGGCGAGGGACCTGTTTGTCGTCGTCGCAAATGTCATGCGATGTAGCTGCAAGAGATGCAGATCGTAGGGTGGGGTAAGCGCAGCGCAACCCACCATCCCGACGCATCAGACCCCGAGAACCTCAAGCGGCACCGGCGCGTTGTCGTGGCCATCGCTGCGCTCAAAGCACACTGCGTACTAAATGCACCTTGGAAAGTACACGCTGCCCCCTGTTTTCGCCTGCGCAGCTACCAATGCCATCTCAGAATGTAGGAAGCAAACAGTCGTGGAGTTGGCATCCAAAGTCGTAAGGCTAGCTTTCCTTCGATGAAGATTTGTTCTGGCTGCGACTCGGTCTCTCGCTGTATAGACCCTTCCCGCTCGTATGCCTCCCAATTGGTAGGATGCCTGCTAGCTGGAAATTTGACTACAACCTCCACGTTTCTAGAAGGGTGATGTTGTCTTTCCTCCCAATATTCAGATTCCGACATGAAAGAGTTGTGCCAGACAGACCTAAATGTCCGAACGATTGATTCGCCACGTTGTAGGGGGTGAGAAAATTTAGTTTTGACGTATGTTGTTCCTCCTTCATTCCAATGTTCGACTACATCACCAGGTTCTACTTCAAAACCATCGATACGACCGTCCGAGGAAAAGGCCTCTGTGTAAGTGGAAACGTCATTCTTTAAACTTCTATGTTCTTGTACTTTTTCATACTTAATTAAACTTCCATCGTCGGCAATGATGTCTATGGTGATGCGACAACTATCGGTTTCTAGGCCGATTAATCCAACTGCCGACGTCTTGTGAGAAAACACCTGTAAAAGCTCTGAAAGACCGGCCTCAAAACTGTATCGGAAATCCGCATATCTCTTGTCTCGGAGAAATAGCGGCAAATCCGCATCTTCAATTAGGACAGGTAGGATTACAGTTTTATTTCGATCGATTTCCAGCGCGAAAGCCGCGCTTAATTCCTTCCTGACCCAAGGCCGAATTACAGAAGTTCTGCTCAGCACAACGACCGTATAATCGGAATGCTCCAAGCCATACTCGATGGTCTCGCGGAGCGAGTCTCCAACCAGAATTTCTCTCTCATCTACCCACACACGAACTCCGTTTCTTTCTAACTCACTTTTCAATCGCCTAACGAATATCTTGTCAGCGCTTGAATGGCAGATGAAAGTTGAAATCCTTGACATATATATCAAACCTCTCTCTTGTAGCGAACGCAATTAAACCGCCTAACGCCTGAGTTAAACCGCTCCGCAGCGCGGCGACGGACGCGTGCCAGCGTAGCGCAGGCTCATGGCCGATGCCACGATCCGATGATGTGGATCCCGCTTGTGGAGTGCGATCAAAGGGTGTCTTCGAACTGGCCCTTCGCCGATGTGCGAAGCCGATCCGGGAACACGGGTGCGTGCGGCGTCGAAAAAAAGCACACGTCACGTGCGCTGCCTTGCGAGTCTACGATTGCCTCGCCGCTGTCATCCCGAGCCGCAGGCGAGGCCTGTTTGTCCTTGTCGAAAATATCATCCGCTGTAACAGCAAGAGATGCAGATCGTAGGGTGGGGTAAGCGCAGCGCACCCCACCATCCCGACGCATCAGACCCCGAGAACATCAAGCGACACCGGTTCTTCATGGTGGGGCTGCGCTGCGCTTACCCCACCCTACGCGCTCAGAAGCTCACTTCAACATCAATTTCGTCGACGCAAGTTTGAGTGCTTGAATGGTTGTCTGCTGTATGCCAGACGCCGTCACGTGCAATCACATTGGTCAGTTCATCTAAAAATAAGCAACGCCAGTTCTGGGGAGACCCTGCAATTATTTTGCCTTTGCTGCTTGTTTCGTCGAACTGATAGAAGAGAGCTTTTTCTTTTCCATTTTTCATTCCAATGACATGAGGGCACATTTCGCGCTCATGATCTTGGTAAATCGCAATGATCTGTTTCCTGTTGAGAATTGCATCTCGAACGATTTGATAGATGTGACTTTTCATGTGATACCCCCATGTAAATAAACAACGGTGGGATAGCTCTTTACGCGTCTAAATACTATTAGCGTCGTAGGGCGCATAAGCCGAAGGCGTCATAACGCGTTGTCTTAACCGAGAGAAGGATGGTGCATGACGCTTCGCTTATGCATCCTGCCAGGATTCCCTATACGCCTTACAGCTTTACAAAAGGTTCGTATGCGCATTACGGCCTTGGGAAGCGTAGGCATAATAGTCGACGCCAAGATGCGGGATCGACTTGAGAAAATTGTTAGGCCGTGGTGGAGCGAAAACTGATGTAACCAAAAATGACGAGAAGGCAGATTAGTAGTGCAATTGCATGAAGTGTAAAAAGTGCTCTTGGTACCCAGATCTCGCGTGAAGTAAAAGATCTGTAGATACTAGGGTCTTCACCGCGACCGAGCGCCTCCCACTCCGCAGCATAGATTGCCGATTTCAGGTGGCGCTCCATGGAATTTATTACCTTAAATTTTCCGCGATTTAGTTGGCCGAATGAAATGATTAGACTGCTCCACGCGCCGCATAAGATTAGTCCTGCGATAGCAAGTACAGCAACTCCTAGAGATCCAATGCGCTCAATTTCCGCGCTCTGAACAATTAGTCCGTTAGCAGTAAGAAGAGCGCCATTAATTGTTAAAAAAAATGTGTTGACAGCCTGTCTGCGTTGCACAAGACTTTCCGAACTGCTCACCATGATCTTGTAAAGGTCAAGAACTTCCTTGGATTGAGAATCGTTTTTTGGAAGTCCTGATGGGAATAGTATCTCCATAAATTCTAGTTTTGTTGGTAAAACACCTTTCGTTTCAACCACAGCTGATCGGATCGCATCCGCAAAGGGCGCGTCTTCAATTTTCACTTCATCTGGAAGTTGTTCGTATGGAACCAAGGATTGGTGCGACGGATCTCGCCTACTCATCCATGCGGACCATACATCGTGAACGTCGCTGCAAGTGACGTCAGTGCCTTTCGCCCTAGCAAGAACTGCGTACATCTTTATGAGTTCGCTGGCATCCTCGTCTGGCATACGGTCAACGGGTATGCGTTCACGTATTGCCTTTGCGAGATCATCGAGATACATAGCTTGTCAGGTCCAAGTGCTTAGCCATTGACTAATTTGATTAAAGTCCCAGCGAATTACGTTCGCTGCTGGAAGGCCATTAGGAACAATGTGAGTTTTATCCTTATTGATCTGAATTCCAAATATGTAATGTCTCTGACGAATAGTTTCGGCAATCTCCCAAATGACAGCTTCGGACTGCCAGGTTGTCGCTCCAATGAGCACGATTGTTCCTTTCGTCAGGGCGATCCGTCTTGAGCATTCTGTCTTCCACTTTGAATCGAAAGGATCTTGTACTGAATAGTCTTGAAACGCGATGTCATTTCGATTGTCGCGGGCGTGTTGCACAATAAAGTCACGAGCCCACCGATCTTCCATTTGAAAGCTTATAAATGCACGGGGTGTTGCCATGGCGATCCCTTTAGTTAATATGCAGTGATTCTGTCTTGGCTGCCTAACTATGACTAGGCCAGAACAACGGTTATTAGGCCGAGTCTCCGCTTCATACCTAATACCTGTCAACGCCGCCACTACCTGCCATAACAGCCAGCTTGCATCTCTCATCTCAAAGCAAAGCAGATCCCTCCGCAGGCGTTGCCCGCGTTTGGGATGACAGAAGTGGAGGCGCGCGGCGAGCTCGAACTCGCCCTACGCCCAGCTAAACAGCCGCGAGAAACCTCACAATACTCCCCGCAGCATCCCGCCCTTCCTGCACCGCAGTCACCACAAGATCCGCCCCCCTAACCCCATCCCCACCAGCAAAAATGTGCGGGTTCGCAGTCTGATACGGATACACCGGATTCGCAGGATCGATGCGCAGCGGATGATGCGGTGGCGGGGCCGGAAAGATCTTCACCCGCCCATCGTCATGCAAGGCGATGCCGTGCGCGGCGAGCCATGCGGGCGGGTCGGGCTGGAAGCCGAAGGCGATGATGACGATGTCGGCGCCGAGGTCGGTTTCGCTGCCGGGCACCTGTTCGGGGCGACGACGGCCGCGGGCGTCGGGTTCGCCGAGCTGCGTTTCGGCGACGCGCACGGCGCGGACGTTACCGTCGCCGTCGTCGATGAGTTCGAGCGGCGCGCGCTGGAACAGGAAGCGCACGCCTTCCTCGCGCGCGTTCGCGACCTCGCGCGCGGAGCCGGGCATGCTGGCTTCGTCGCGGCGATACACGCAGCTGACCTGACCTGCGCCGAGACGCACGGCGCTGCGTACGCAGTCCATGCCGGTGTCGCCGCCGCCGAGCACGACCACGCGCTTGCCGTGCAGATCGGGCAACTGCAGTTGATCTTCCCAGCCGGCGATGGGGCGGCTTTGCGTGTCTTCCGTACCGACCACGATGCGGCCGTTCTGCACTAGGAACGGCAGCGCCGGCAGTACGTTGCGCAGGTCCTGGCCGGGCAGGCCGCCGTCGGTGTAGCGATAGCTGCCGAGGCCGAGGAACACCGCGTCGAAGTCGGCGAGCAGCGCGTCCATGGCGATATCGCGGCCGATCTCCACGCCGAGGCGGAATTCCACGCCCATGCCTTCGAGCACGCCGCGGCGCGTGGCGATCACCGATTTGTCGAGCTTGAAACTGGGGATGCCGAACTGCAGCAGGCCGCCGATCTGCTCATAGCGGTCGAACACCACCGCCTGCACGCCGGCGCGCGCGAGGCGGTCGGCGCAGGCGAGACCCGCGGGGCCGGCGCCGACGATGGCGACTCGCTTGCCGGTGGGCTGCGCGGTGGACACATCGGGGTTCCAGCCTTCGGCCAGCGCCTTGTCGACGATGTATTTCTCGACCGCGCCGATGGTGACCGCGCCGAAGCCGTCGTTGAGCGTGCACGCGCCTTCGCACAGGCGATCCTGCGGACAGACGCGGCCGCAGATCTCGGGCAGGGGGTTGGTTTCGTGGCAGAGAGCGGCCGCTTCGTGGATGCGGCCTTCGCGCGCGAGTTCCAGCCATTGCGGAATGTAGTTGTGCAGCGGGCAGCCCCAGCTGCAGTAGGGGTTGCCGCAGTCGAGACAGCGCGAGGATTGTTTTTTCGCTTCGGCTTCTTCGAAGCGGCCGTAGAGTTCGTTCCAGTCGCCGTGCTGGCGCAGATCCAGCGCCACGCGCTCGGGCATCTGCCGCTGCGATTGCAGGAAGGCCTGTGGGGTTTTCTTGCTCATGTTTCAGACCCGGCATTCCGTAGGAGGGCTTTCAGGCCCGAGCTTTTGATTGTCCGCATGCGCATCGCGGCGAAGATCGGGGTGGAGATCGAGGCGACCGTTTGGGAAGAGCTCGGGGCTGAAGCCCCTCCTACGGGGATTCGGGGATCGACGCGCATCACGCGGCTCTCCGCAGGGTTTCGCCCAGGGTTTCGATGCTCACCGCCTTCGGTTTCACCAGCCAGAATTTGCCGAGGTGATCGCGGAAATTATCGAGGATGCCCTGCGCATGCGCGCTGCCGGTGTGGCGGACGTGGGTTTCGAGCAGATCCTGCAGATGCGAGCGGTGGTGCTCGAAACCTTCGGCGTTGATGCGCAGGATGTCGATGAGTTCGTGGTTGTAGCGGTCGACGAAATCGCGGTCGCGATCCAGCACGTAGGCCATGCCGCCGGTGAAGCCGGCGCCGAAGTTCAGGCCGGTGCGGCCGAGCACCGCGACCACGCCGCCGGTCATGTATTCGCAGCAGTGATCGCCCGCGCCTTCGACCACCGCGAGCGCGCCGGAGTTGCGCACCGCGAAGCGTTCGCCGGCGCGGCCCGCGGCGTACAGTTCGCCGCCGGTAGCGCCGTAGAGGCAGGTGTTGCCGAGGATGGTCGACTCGTGCGCGACGTAGCGCGCGTTGCGCGGCGGACGGATGACGATGCGGCCGTCGGCCATGCCCTTGCCGACGTAATCGTTGGCTTCGCCTTCGAGCTCCAGCTGCAGGCCGCCGGCGAGGAACGCGCCGAAGCTCTGCCCGGCGCTGCCGTCGAAATGCAGGGCGATGGGCGCATCGTGCATGCCGTGGTTGCCGTGCGCGCGCGCGATGCGGCCGGACAGCCGCGCGCCGATGCTGCGGTCGGTGTTGCGGATGACGTAGCGCAGCGGTGCGTCGAAGGCTTCGCTGCCGCGCTTGTGGGCGATGGCATCGGCCAGGTCGTGTTCGAGCTGGGCGGCGAGGCCGGTGGGCGCCGGCTGCGGTGCGCGCACGCCGCAGTGGCCGCCCGTAGCCAGACCTTCGTGCGCGAGCAGCGGCGAAAGATCGAGCAGACGATGCGCGGGCAGGGTGCCTTCGGTCTGCATCAGCAGATCGGTGCGGCCGACGATCTCCTCGATCGAGCGCGCGCCCAATTGCGCGAGATAACCGCGTACTTCCTCGGCGAGGCCGCGGAAAAAGTTCTCGACGCGTTCGGGCAGGCCGGTGAAGTGGTCGACGCGCAGCTTGTCGTCTTGGGTCGCGATGCCGGTGGCGCAGTTGTTGAGATGGCAGATGCGCAGGTATTTGCAGCCCAGCGCGATCATCGGCGCGGTGCCGAAACCGAAGGACTCCGCGCCGAGCAGCGCGGCCTTGATCACGTCCAGGCCGGTCTTCATGCCGCCGTCGGCCTGCACGATCACGCGGTCGCGCAGCCCGTTGGCGATCAGCGACTGCCGCGCTTCGGACAGGCCCAGTTCCCACGGCGTGCCGGCGTAGCGGATCGACGAGATCGGGCTGGCGCCGGTGCCGCCGTCGTGGCCGGAAATGGTGATGAGGTCGGCGCCGGCTTTCGCGACGCCCGAAGCGATCGTGCCCACGCCGGCATGCGCGACCAGCTTCACCGAGATCAATGCGTCCGGATTCACCTGGCGCAGATCGAAGATCAGCTGCGCCAGATCCTCGATCGAATAGATGTCGTGGTGCGGCGGCGGCGAGATCAGGCCGATGCCCGGTCGCGCGTAGCGCAGGCGCGCGATGAGTTCGTTGACCTTGTGGCCGGGCAGCTGGCCGCCTTCGCCGGGCTTGGCGCCCTGCGCGACCTTGATCTGCAGCACTTCGGCGTTGACCAGATATTCGGGCGTCACGCCGAAACGGCCGGACGCGACCTGTTTGATCTTCGAGACCTTGCCGGTGCCGTAGCGCAGCGGATCTTCGCCGCCTTCGCCGGAATTGCTGCGGCCGCCGAGGCGGTTCATCGCGATCGCCAAAGCTTCATGCGCTTCGGGCGACAGCGCGCCGAGGCTCATCGCTGCGGTGTCGAAACGTTTGACGATGGATTCGATGGATTCCACTTCATCCAGCGGGATTGCGGTCGTCTTCGAAGTGTCGAACGCAAGCAGATCGCGCAGTGCCGCCGGTGGACGCGAGTTCACCGCATCGGCGTAGGCATTCCAGTCGTCGCGCGCGCCGCTGCGCACCGCGCGCTGCAGTGTCGTGACGACATCGGGGTTGTACTGGTGGTATTCGCCGTTCGGCGTGTACTGCAGCAGGCCGCCGATGTCCGGCAGCACGTTGTTGTCCCAGGCGCGGGTCGCGATGTGCGCGGTTTCTTCCTGCAGCGATGCGAAGGTGGCGCCGCCGATCCGCGAAGGCGTGCCGGTGAAGCACAGATCGACGATCTCGCGATCCAGGCCGACGATCTCGAACAATTGCGCGCCGCGATAGCTGCCGATGGTGGCGATGCCCATCTTCGAGATGATCTTGAGCAGGCCCTTCTTGATGCCGCGACGATAGCTGCGGCCGATCTGCGCGACCTCGCCGTGTTTTGTCTTGAGGATGCCGCGCTCGCCCAGATCGTGAAGCGTCTGGTAGGCCAGATACGGATACACCGCGGTGGCGCCGTAGCCGATCAGGCAGGCGAAATGATGCGGGTCGCGCGCGGTGCCGGTTTCGACGATGAGATTGGCGCCGCAGCGCAGGCCGATGCGCACGAGATGCTGATGCACCGCGCCGGTGGCGAGCAGCGCATGCACCAGCAGATGATCGCGACGCGGGCGGCGGTCGCTGATGATCAGTAGTTTGATGCCGGCGCGCGCTGCGGCTTCGGCGTCCGCGCACAGCCGCAGCAGGGCCGCGCGCAGGCCTTCTTCGGCGCTGAAATTCAGATCGAGATAGCGATGCGAATCGCGGAAATCCGGCAGCAGCAACAGCTGGCGCTGTTTGCGCTGCGACAGCACCGGCGAGTTCAGCATCACGTGCCGCACCTGATCGGGGCCGTCGACGAACAGATTGCCTTCCTCGCCGACCTGGGTGGCGAGCGACATCACGCAGTCTTCGCGCAATGAGTCGATCGGCGGATTGGTCACCTGCGCGAACGCCTGGCGGAAGCGGTCGTACAGCGGCCGGATGTGGCCCGACAGCGCCGCCATCGGCACGTCGTCGCCCATCGAGCCCACGGCTTCCTGTTCGGTTTCGGCCAGCGGGCGCAGGATCTGCTCGCGCTCCTCGCGGGTGAGCTGGAAGAGTTTCTGGAACCCCGACAGCGTGCTCGCGTCGAACGGCGCCGCGGTGAGATTCGGATCGACCAGTTCGGTGTGCAGGTAGGTCATGCCCTGCTTGAGCCACTGCTTGTACGGCGCGCGCGCGCGGTTGATCTGGTCGATCGCCTCGCTGTCGAGCAGCCGGCCGGTCTGGAGATCCGCGGCGATCATCTGCCCCGGGCCGAGCTTGCCCTTGGCGAGGATGCGCGCGGTCTCGACATCCCATACGCCGGCTTCGGACGCGACCATGAACACGCGGTCGTCGCTCAGCTGCCAGCGCGCGGGGCGCAGGCCGTTGCGGTCGACGGTGCACACGGCATGACGGCCGTCGAACGCGACGATGCCCGCCGGGCCGTCCCACGGCTCGCTGTTGATCGCGTAGTACTCGTAGAACGCGAGCAGGTCGGCGTCCTTGTATTCCAGCGATTGCGTCGCCGGCGGAATCAGGATGCGCAGCGCTTTGAGCAGGTCCATGCCGCCGGCCTGCAGCAGTTCCAGCATCGAATCCAGACTCATGGAATCGGAGCCGTCGATGTCGATCACCGGATCGAATTCGGCGGGATTCAGCGTATCGGTGCGCCACACGTGCGCGCGCGCCTGCGCCCAGATGCGGTTGCCGGCGATGGTGTTGATCTCGCCGTTGTGCGCCAGCAGCCGAAAGGGTTGGGCCAACGGCCAGCGCGGGCTGGTATTGGTGGAAAAACGCTGATGGAACACCACCGCGCTGCTGGCCAGTTCCGGGCGCTGCAGGTCCGGATAGAGCTGCTGCAGATATTGCGGCAGCACCATACCCTTATAGCCGATGCTACTGGCGGACAGGCTCACCACATGCAGCCCGGGCACGTCGCGCAGGCGCTGCTCGGCGCGGCGGCGCGCCAGATACAGCGCCTGCGCGAAGGCTTCGCGGGTCATCCGGGCGCCTTCGACATCCAGCACCGGCACCACGAACAGTTGTTCGATGGCCGGCATCGTCGCCTTCGCGAGTCCGCCGCAGACCGAGGGGTCGGTGGGCACCTTGCGCCAGCCGGAGACCGCAAGCCCGACCTCGCGCAGCGCGACTGAGAACGCATCGTGCACGCGCCCGATGGTGTCGTCGTCGTGCGGCATGAACACGATGCCGGACGCGTAGCGTTGGCCCAGCGCGATGCCGGATTCGGCGGCCAGCGCGCGCAGGAAGACATCCGGTGTTTTCAGCAATAAACCGCAGCCGTCGCCGGACAGGCCGTCGGCGGCGACGCCGCCGCGATGCGCCATCCGCGCGAGCGCGTCCAGCGATTGTCTGACCAGCGCAGCGCTGGGCGTGTCGTCGAGATGGGCGATCAGCCCGAAGCCGCAGGCATCGCGCTCGTCGCGCGGATCGTAGAGGCCGGTGACGCTGCGTTGGTCGGTTTCCATCGGATGAGCTCCGGGAAGATGGCGCCGGTCTAAGAATCGGGCCGGTAGGGAATCGGGGGGCGACACTTCCCTCGCGAACCCCCTGGGGCGGGTGCGGTTCGCGTGCGTCCTGTCGCTGGATGACCCGACTAAAGCACAATTGCTGCAGTGCGGCAACTAGATGTGATTCCAGTTTCCAGAGTTACCGTCGAAACCGAGTTGGCGGCAAATAACCCACTCCCTTTCGCCATAGGCGAATGGGGCGAGGCGGGGCGCTAAGAATCATTGATTCGTGCCTCGTTGAGCGCCCAAGCGGTGCGAGGGCCGGACGGGTTGAGGAGGAGTTTGCCGAGTGCCGGTGTGCCGGGTCCCGAGAGCAACCCCCTCCCAGCCGTCCGGCCTGCCGGCTTTGCCGACAGTCGCTCATCGCGGCGCGAGCCAGTGGCTCGCAGGCGCCGCTCTTCGCCCCCTGCGCTTTGCGCAAGGGGAGGAGCAGATCCTCGCGGACTGTAGTTCGACGCTCATCGGTCATCCCCTGTCGGCGGTCGAGCCCCGGGTTAGACTGCCGGCTTCGCCTCGCCCGATCCCCGCATCCCCGTGAACAACCCCCTCGCCGGCGCCAAGCGTCAGGCCGCGCTCGTCTTCATTTTCATCACCGTATTGATCGATGTGCTCGCCTTCGGCGTGATCATTCCGGTGTTGCCGCACCTGGTCGAGGAATTCGTCGGCGGCGATACCTCCACGGCGGCCTATTGGGTGGGCATCTTCGGCACCGCGTTCGCGGTCGTGCAGTTCTTCAGCGCGCCGATCCAGGGCGCGCTGTCCGACCGTTTCGGCCGGCGCCCGGTGATCCTGCTGTCGTGTTTCGGGCTGGGCATCGATTTCATCTTCATGGCGCTGGCGCCGAACCTGGCCTGGCTGTTCGTCGGCCGGATCATTTCCGCGGTCACCTCGGCCAGCTTCACCACCGCGAATGCCTACATCGCCGATGTCACGCCGCCGGACCAGCGCGCAAAAGCCTTCGGCATGATCGGTGCGGCGTTCGGCGTCGGCTTCATTCTTGGGCCGATGATCGGTGGCCTGCTTGGCGACATCGATCATCGTCTGCCGTTCTGGTTCTCCGCCGGCTTGGCGCTGATCAATTTCGTTTATGGCCTGTTCGTGCTGCCGGAATCGCTGCCGAAAGGGCGCCGCTCCGAGAAGTTCGACTGGGCGCACGCCAAACCGATGGGCTCGGTGCATCTGCTGCGCAATTACCCGCAGATCTGGGGCCTGGTGGCGGTGGTGTTCCTCGCGAACTTCGCGCATTACGTCTACCCCAGCACCTTCGTGCTGTTCGCCGATGTCAGTTTCGGCTGGGAAGAAAAGCAGGCCGGCTACGTGCTTGCGGTGGTCGGCGTGTTCAGCGTGATCGTCAACGTGCTGGTGGTGGGCCGACTGGTAAAGCGTTTCGGCGAACGCCGTGCGTTGTTGTTCGGTCTGAGCTGCGGCGTGATCGGCTTTCTGATCTATGGCCTGGCCGGCAGCGGCTGGGTGTTTCTCGCCGGTCTGCCGATCAGCGCGCTGTGGGCGGTCGCCGCACCGTCGACGCAGGCATTGATTACCCGGCAGGTCGGCCCGGAGATGCAGGGCCGCATCCAGGGCGCGTTGAGCAGCCTGATCTCGCTGGCCGGGATCGCCGCACCGGCGCTGTTCGCGGGATCGTTCGGTTATTTCATCGGCCCGCGCGCGCCGATGCATTTGCCGGGCATCGCCTTCCTCATCGCCTCGGTGCTGCTGGCCTGCGCTGTACTCGTGGCCTGGCGCTATGCGCGGGTGCCGGCGGCTGCGGCGCCGTCTGCGCAGGCGGTCGATCCGGCGGTGTAATGAGTGGATCCGTCGCATGCGCTATGGCCATCGGCATTGCGGATTTCCTGACAGCGGCGTGAGCCGCATTCTGTAGGAGCGGCGGCTTTCAACAGCCGAATGGCTGGTCAAGCCGCGATCGTCTGCGGAAAGGCATGCCGCCGGTCATCGCGGCTCCCGCCGCTCCCACAAGGCCCTACAACACGCTATTCGTTGATGGCTTCGAGTTCGCGCGTCGGCACCGGCAGGAACGTCCAGAACGGCACGCGATTCGCGGCCCAGTGCTGCGCGGCTTCGTTGAAGATATCCAGCACGGTCGCGAACGTATCCGCCTCGCGCGTGCGCCATTCGCCGGTGTGCTCCAGTACCAGCACATAACCTTCCGACGGCAGCCACGACAGGTCGTTCAGGCAGTCGGCGAGCGCGTCGAGGTTTTCGCCGAACCAGTCCGGAAACTGCAGGATGTCCGCGATTTCGCGCATCGCCGCCGCTGCGTTTTCGCAGCCGCGCAGATCCATCGGCAACACCGCGAACTGCAGCGCGCCGCCGGCCTCGACCAGCGCCTCGCGGTCGCGGGCATCGACGAAATACGCGCCGGCCTGGGAAGCGTCCGCCAGCAGTGCGCCCAGCTCGATATCGCTCATCGCGATGGCGTCCTGTCGTCGTCCAGCCTGCCATCGTCCAACGTGAACCGGCGGAAGCTGCCGTAGTGATCGGCGGTGTAGAAATATTCGATCGGCGGTTGTCCGCCGGCGATGATGCGCCGCGCGCCGCGATCCGGCGAACCCGGCGTTTCCACGGTGTATTCGCGGTAATAGCCGCGCGGCTGGCGCGGCAGACGGCCTTCGCGATTGCCGAACAGGCCGTCGTCCTGTCGATACGGGTAAGGCCCGCGCTGCTCGATCAGGCGCAGGGTGTCGATGGCTTCGGCCGGCAGGAAGGCCGGGTAGCGCGCCGCCGATGGCGTTGGGGTTGCGTTTTCCGTCGGCGGTGGCGGCAGTTCCAGCGCTCTTGTCGTGCGCGCGCCATCGGTGGATACGGATTCCCCGATCGCGGTTTCGCCCATCGCGACCGGGGACGTTCCGGCGGGCGTCCGATAGGCATTCCAAGCTGCCGCCGCCAACAGCGCGACTGCGACCGCCGCGAGCCACTTCGAACCCGATTTGCGCCTGTGCTTCTTGCGCATCGCCGTCTCCTGTCGATGTGAGGCCGCAGTGTGAGCCGGTCGCGCTGCGGCTACGCTGATCGTGATCAAACCAATCAGATGGTGTTGATCCGAGCATGTTGATCCGATCGCGCTGATCGGATCAACATGCTCGGATCACGCTGGTCGATTCACCCCGATCGGATCATCTGCAGCGCATTGCCGCCCGGAATCGTGGCGACATCGCTGCAACCGCCTTCAGCCGCAGGTGACCGCGATGATGTCGCCGGCGTCGTCCAAGCGGATGTTCAGGCGGTCGCCGCGGTAATCCATGGTCACCATCGTATCGGGCTTGATGACCCGCGCCGCTTTCGCGCCGCTGGCGGCCACGGCCGCTTTCACCGTGGCCTCGTCGGCCTTCTTGCCGACGAAGCGCTGCGCCGCCTCGGCATCGCAATTGCCTTCTTCCAGCCCGGGCGCGACCCGGATCTGCTCTTCGGGCGGCAGTGCGCCGCCGGTCATGCGGGGCTTTCCGCCACTGGCGCTTTCGCCACCGCTTTCGCCACCGTTGTCGCCTCCCGAGGGCGCTTCGTGCGATGTCACCGGCGTACAGGCGGCGACGGACAGGATTGCGAACAACGAATAGGGCAGCAGCGACATGGCGGTTTCTCCTGAAGGGCTGCGGCCAGTATGCATGGTGAAGCTGACTCGCGGCCCGCCCGGGACGTCAGGCCCGGCAGTGCCTTGATCGCGGAGACGCGACCCATGACGCTGTTCCGCGACACGACGCCCGACGCTGTACGCAGTGGGTGCATCCTGAACGAGCGTGTCTGGATCCGGTCGCGATGTTGAGCGTGTACAAGCGCAGACCGCGCTTGCCGCGACGATCCCGAACGAAATTGCGCCATCGACGATAGTCTCGTGCCCGTTCGCGGCATGACCGATCGCAAGCATGATCGCGCCGGGAAGGCATTGGATTTTTTTGATCGAGTTCGCGTACGCCATCGACAAGCGCTATCGCAGCGTTGCGTCAAACTGAACCGACGCATGTCACCGCACTTGTCGCGACGAAGTTGCATACGTATCGTTCGGCCCCCTCATCGTTGCCTTTCCGCCGATGCGATGCGGTTTCATCCTGCGCATCGCACGGTGTCTGCCGATGCGGGAGGGGTCACGGCACGGCTTGTACGCATCGCCGGTCAACCGGACCCGGTAAGCAATCGTTGAAGATCCCATCGTTGAAGAGCCTAACGTTGAAGAGCCTGTCGTCGGGAGGCGTACGGTTCGACAGACATCTCCACAGTGCGTCCGGAGCATCTATGCGGTCCCATAACATCTGGTGGTTCGATGCCTGCGACCCTGAGACGGTCTCCGATTTCCGTCGTCGGTCGTTGTTGTCGCTGGACATCGGTCCAGGCACGGAGCCGACGTCCGCCGCCCTGGTCGCGCGCTTCGAGCAGGACATGGCGGTGGGCGACATCGTGGTCGTTGGCGACGACCACACGCACGCACTGTTGATCGGTGAAGTCGAGGGGGACGCGAGCCGTCGCCCCGGTATCAGCCGGATGCAGGCCCTGCGTGGGATCCGCTGGTACGACGCGCTGCCGGAGGATGTTTGCGACCAGTCGCTGATGTCCGCCATCCATGAGCTGCCGAAGATGTCGGTCCTCAATGGCGCCTTGCTGGGAACGATCGATGCCATGCTCCCGTCGATCGCGGCGAACGAAGACGGAGCCGCGAAGCCGCTGCATTTCGAAATCAGCCGCGATCCTCCGAAGGTGGCCCTGCCGTCGCTGCCGATCCTGTTCCAGTCGCCGTATGCCGAGCAGATCCTGCGCGACTTCCGCTGGCGCGAATATCTGCTGGCCAATCCCGATGTCGCGGCCACCGGCGATACCGAAGCGCATGCTTTCGGACATTTTTTCCTTCAGGGGTATTACGAACGGCGGATCTACGATCCGAAACGTCTGGACGGCTTCGATCCGGGTTACTACCGCGAACGCTATCCCGAGATCGCGCTGGCCGACGATGCCGAAGCGCAGATCCACTATTGCTATCAGGGCTGGTACGAAAAGCGCGTGCCCAACCGCGACAGCGCCTGGCTCTACGATGCCGACCTGCATGTGTTCCAGATGGGCAAGGTCGGTTCGCATACGATCGCCGGCGCGCTGCAGGACGCGGGCTACGGCGGCCGGGCGATCCATTTGCACTGGGTCACGGATCTGCTCCAGGGTTATCCATCGAACCGTCTGCCGTATTCCACGATTCTCGTGCATCCGCGCGAGCGTCCGGTGAAAGTGATCTCGGCGGCGCGCGAAATCGTGTCGTGGACGCTTTCCGGCATGTTCCAGTATCAGGGCGCCGCCACCTTGAACGTCGCCGATGCGGTCGCGATGGTCGAGGAGCGTTTCTGGAATCAATGCCAGGCGGGTATGCGCTGGTTCGATCACCGCTATTTCTGCGATCTCGATGTGTATGCGCATCCGTTCGATCATGACGCCGGCTGGAGCCGTATCCAGCATGGCGGGATCGATCTGTTGCTGTATCGGCAGGAAGACCTGCCGCAGCTGGAAGCGCCGCTCGCGGCGTTTTTCGATCTGGATGCGCTGCGGTTGCCGCAGCGCAATGTCGGCGACGAGAAGGGATATGCCGACCTGTATCGGAAAGTGATGCGCGAATTCCGCATGCCCGGCAATCTGCTGTCGTCGCTCTACGACACGCCCTACATGCGACATTTCTACAGCGATGCCGAACGCGAGCGGGCGTATTCGCGATGGGTGCGGGCGGGCTGAGCGCCTCGTATCGGCCTGTCGTATTGGCCTGTCGTATCGGCTTGAGGCAGGATCTGCCGCGTCCCGGTAAAAAGAAGCCCCGCTCAGCGGGGCTTCTTCGTTTCTGCCTGCGACAGGATTACGCTGCGCGCGCCTGGCTGGGCGACGGCGCGGCGAACTTCTCCAGCAACTCCGCCTCGCGCGCCTTGGCCTTGTGCAGATGCGCTTCCTTGACGTGACCGTAGCCGCGGATGTGTTCGGGGATCGAAGAGATCTCGGCGGCCAGTGCCACATTGCCGGCGTCGAGTTTGCCGAGCAGGCCATCGACGGTCGCGAAATAATCCTCGATCAATTTGCGTTCCATCCGGCGTTCTTCGGTGCGGCCGAAGATGTCGAGCGCGGTGCCGCGCAGGAAGCGCAGTTTCGCCATCAGCTTGAACGCGGTGAACATCCAGGGGCCGAACTCCTGCTTGATGAGGCGTCCTTCGGCGTCCTTCTTGGCCAGCAGCGGTGGGGCGAGGTGGAAGCGGATCTTGTAGTCGCCTTCGAACTGCTGTGCGACGCGCTTCTGGAAATCGCCGCTGGTGTAGAGGCGCGCGACTTCGTATTCGTCCTTGTACGCCATCAGCTTGAACGCATAGCGCGCGACCGCTTCCGACAGATCGCTGCTGCCGGGCGCTTTCGCCTGTTCCGCGGCGCGAACCTTGGCGACGAAGTCGCTGTAGCGTTTGGCGTAGTCGATGTTCTGGTAGTCGCCGAGGAACGCGATGCGGCGCGCAATGACTTCGTCGAGCGAACGCGACAGGCGGGCATCGTCCAGCGGCATGAACCAGTCGCGGTCGCTGGCATCGGCGGGCACGTGGCGCAGTTCGTCGGCGCTGCGCAGATCGGCGCGCTGCGCGTCGAGACCGGATTCGTGGCCTTCCGAGGCGGTCGGTGCGAGCAGGCGCAGCGCGTTGGGCGTGCTTTCGGCGGCGGTCGGCGCATTGCGCACGACGCCAGCGGCGGCGACCACCGCGGGCAGATCGATCACCGCCAGACGCCCCCAGGCGAACGCGGTCTTGTTCATCTCGATCGCGGCGCCGTTGAGTTCGACCGCGCGCATGATCGCGTCGAACGAGATCGGCACCAGACCCTGCTGCCAAGCGTAGCCGAGCATGAACAGGTTGGCGGCGATGGCGTCGCCCATCAGCGCGTTGGCGAGCTGGGTCGCGTCGACCAGCAACGGGTCGCGGCCGCCGAGCGCGGTGCGCACCGCGGACACGATATCGGCCGCCGGGAACTGCATGTCCGGACGCGTGGTGAAGGTGCCGGGCATCGCTTCATAGGTGTTGAGCACGACGTTGGAGCGGCCTTCGCGGATTTTCGACAGCGCCCAGTAATCGTTGACCACCACCATGTCGCAGCCGAGGACAAGATCCGCTTCGCCGGCGGCGATGCGCACCGCGTGGATGTCGTCGGGCGATTTCGCGATGCGGATGTGGGTAGTGACCGCGCCGCCCTTCTGCGCCAGACCGGTCTGGTCGAGCACGGTCGCGCCCTTGCCTTCGAGATGCCCGGCCATGCCCAGCAGCGCGCCGATGGTGACCACGCCGGTGCCGCCGACGCCGGTGATCAGGATGTTCCAGGGTTTGTCGAGCGCGCTCGCGAATGTCGGCATCGGCAGATCGGCGAGGCGGTCGGCGGTCTTCGCGCCGCTGTTGTCCGGCGCCTTGCCCTTCTTCAATTTGCCGCCGTGGACGGTGACGAAGCTGGGGCAGAAGCCTTCGACGCAGCTGTAGTCCTTGTTGCAGTTGCTCTGGTCGATGTCGCGCTTGCGGCCGAATTCGGTTTCCTTCGGCAGCACCGACACGCAGAAGCTCTTCACGCCGCAGTCGCCGCAGCCTTCGCAGACCAGCGAATTGACCATCACGCGTTTCTGCGGATCGACCATCTTGCCGCGCTTGCGGCGGCGGCGTTTCTCGGTGGCGCAGGTCTGGTCGTAGATCAGGATGCTGGTGCCCTTCACTTCGCGCAAGGTCTTCTGCACCGCGTCGAGTTCGCGGCGGTCGTGGAACGTCACGCCCGCAGGGAAGATCGACGGGTCCGACCACTTTTCGATCTCGTCCGACACCACCGCGATGGTCTGCACGCCTTCGCTGCGCATCTGGTGCGCGATCTGCGGCACCGACAACGTCCCGTCCACCGGCTGGCCGCCGGTCATCGCGACCGCGTCGTTGTAGAGGATCTTGTAGGTGATGTTGACGCCGGCCGCGATCGCCTGGCGGATGGCCAGCGAACCGCTGTGGAAATAGGTGCCGTCGCCGAGATTCTGGAACACGTGCTCGTTGTCGGTGAACGCCGCCTGCCCGCACCAGGTCACGCCTTCGCCGCCCATGTGGGTGAAGGTGTCGGTGTTGCGGTCCATCCACGTCACCATGTAGTGACAGCCGATGCCGCCGAGCGCGCGCGAACCTTCCGGCACTTTCGTCGAGGTGTTGTGCGGGCAGCCGCTGCAGTAGTGCGGGACGCGCGGGAAATTGGCGCGCGGCAGGGCCAGTTCGCCCTCCTTCTGCTCGATCCACGACAGCACGCCGCGGATCTGCTCGCTGTCGTGGAATTTCTGGATGCGGCGCGCGATGACCATGGCGATGCGGGCGGGCGTGAGTTCGCCGGTCGACGGCAGGATCCAGTCGCCGCTCTCGTCGTACTTGCCGACGATGCTGGGGCGGGGAACGCCGCCGGCCATCGATTCGAAGTTGTAGAACAGCTCCTTCATCTGGCTTTCGATGAAGCTGAGCTTCTCTTCCACCACCAGGATGTCCTGCAGCCCGCGGGAGAACGCGCGGATGCCCATCGGTTCAAGCGGCCAGGTCATGCCGACCTTGTAGACGCGGATGCCCAGGTCGGCGCAGGCGCGGGTGTCGAGGCCGAGATATTCCAGCGCCTGCAGCACGTCGAGATAGCTCTTGCCGGTGGTGACGATGCCCAGCCGCGCGTTCGGCGAATCGATCACCACGCGATCGAGCCGGTTGGCGCGCGCGAACGCCTGCGCGGCCTTCACCGCGTAACGATGCAGGCGCATTTCCTGGTCCAGCGGCGGATCCGGCCAGCGGATGTTCAAGCCGCCCGGCGGGATCTCGAAATCGTCAGGCGAGACGATCTGCAGCGCGAGCGGATTCACGTCGACCGACGCGGAGGATTCGACGGTTTCGGCGATGGTCTTGAAGCCGACCCAGCGGCCGGTGTAACGCGACATCGCGAAGCCGATCAGGCCCATGTCGAGGATGTCCTGCACGCCGGCCGGGTTGAGCACCGGCATCAGCGCGGACTGGAATTCGCCTTCGCTGCCGTGGGGCAGGGTGGAGCTGCGGCAGGCGTGATCGTCGGCGGCCAGCGCCAGCACGCCGCCGAACTTCGAGGTGCCGGCGGCGTTGGCGTGCTTGAACACATCGCCGCAGCGGTCCACGCCCGGACCCTTGCCGTACCACATGCCGAACACGCCATCGACCTTGGCGCCCGGAAACAGGTTGGTCTGCTGGGTGCCCCAGACCATGGTGGCGCCGAGATCTTCGTTCAGGCCCGGCGTGAACTTCACGCCGGTGGCGGCCAGATGCTTCTTCGCGCGCCATAGCTCCAGATCGAAGCCGCCCAGGGGGCTGCCGCGGTAACCGCTGATGAAGCCGGCGGTATTCAGCCCGGCCGCCTGATCGCGCAGCCGCTGCATCAGCGGCAGGCGGACCAGTCCCTGCACGCCCGACAGATAGATCCGGCCCTCGGTCCGGGTGAATTTATCGTCCAGCGTGTAGTCGCGGTCGACGCTGGGCGTGGCGACGGCGGCCGGCGAGCGGAGGTCGGTGGGGTTGGTCATGAGGTCTGGCGTCCTGGCGGTGCCGGTACGAGGCGGCACCCGCTGCTTGGCGGTGAGGCTTGCGGTGAGGCGAAGCTTTCTAGAGCGAAAATTCTAGCAGGGACCGGGGGTTGGGCGACCGCCCGGTGCCCGGCGACGGAGGAGCGCGATAGCTTCGATCCACCGTCAAAATCCGGACGCAAACGTATGGAGTCGTGAATTGAAGTGCGACATCGATAGCAAAAATGTCCAGGATGTGACCCAATGCGCCCGCAATCGACGGGCGCATCAGGAATTCTCGGGGGCTTGGATTCTCCAGTGGAATCAAGGCGCTGGCATCAGATCTGCATAAAAATCAAGGTGTTGGCATGGGGTTTGCTTGACGAGCCGGGGGGCACGTTGCGTTCGCCATCGCCGGGGGTATCGGTCGAGGGGTTGCCGGTGCATCCATATGCCGGGCATGGACGTTAGTTTGCATAGCGAAATCGCATCAATCAGTTGCAGCGCCGGTCTTGAATCGGAGCTGCGTCATCGGGATCCGGGCGGCGATCGCATCGGGGTGCTCGGATCCAATGGGGAGTTCCAGTGTTGGTCAAATCCATTTGTAGTGCCGAAGGTCTGCGTCTTCGCTTCGCCGCAGCCGTCCTTTCCGCTTTGGCGCTCGTCGCGAGCCCTGCCGCCTGGTCGCAGAACGCGGTCAACAGCGCCACGGTCACGCCTCCGGCCACCGTCACCGACCCCAACAGCGCCAACAACTCGGCGACCGACAGCGACCCGATCACGCGGTCGTCCAACCTGAGCCTCGTCAAGACCGCAACCCCGAGCCCGGTCGCCGTCGGCCAACTGCTCACCTACACCCTGACCGTGAGCAATGCCGGCCCCAGCGCCATTCTCGCCGCCAGCACGTTCTCGATCGTGGAGTCGCTGCCTGCCGGCCTGACCGGGTGCAGCTACACGCCGTCGGCCGGCACGTTCACGGTCGGCACCATCGCTTCCGGCGCCACCGGCACGGGCACCTGGACCGGCGTCGCCATTCCGTCGGGCGGCAATGCCACCCTGACCATCGCGTGCACCGTCGGCGCCGCCGCGGCCGCCAGCATCACCAACACCGCCACCGTCGTTCCGCCCGCCGGCACCGCAGATCCGGATTGCTCGGGCGCGCCCGTCGCCTGCGCCGGCGGCAACACCGGCACCGTGACCACGCCGGTGACCCGTCCGCAGCTGACGATGACGAAGACCGCGAGCGCGGCATCGTTCGTGGTCGGCGTGCCGGCCAGCTACACGCTGCAGGTGTCGAACACGGGAACGTCGGCGACGACGGCGGTATCGACCATCACCGACACCATTCCAACCGGCCTGACCATCGGCACGCTGCCTGCGGGTTGCACGGCCGCCGGTCAGACGGTGACCTGCACCATCCCGGCCGGTCTGGCCGCGGGCGGCAGCACCAGTTTCGTCATCCCGGTGACCGCGACGCTCGCGGCGGCGAATCCGTCGGTGAACACCGCGACGGTGTCCGGCGGCGGCGATCCGACCTGTCCGGCGGCTGCACGCTGCACCAGCACCGTGAGCACCCCGGTCAACGCGCCGCAGTTGACGATGACCAAGACCGCAAGTGCGGCGTCGTTCATCGTCGGCGTGCCTGCGAGCTACACGCTCCAGGTGTCGAACACCGGCACGACCGCCACCACCGCAGCCAGCACAATCACCGACACGATTCCCACGGGCCTGACCATCGGCACGTTGCCGGCGGGCTGCACCGCCGCGGGTCAAACCGTGACCTGCACCATCGCGGCCGGCTTGGCCGCGGGTGCGAACACCAGCTTCATCATTCCGGTGACCGCGACGCTCGCGGCGGCGAACCCGTCGGTGAACACCGCGACGGTGTCCGGTGGCGGCGATCCGACCTGTCCGGCGGCCGCGCGCTGCACCAGCACCGTGAGCACGCCCGTCTTGGCGCCGCAGTTGACGATGACAAAGACCACGAGCGCGGCGTCGTTCACCGTTGGCGTGCCGGCGAGCTACACGCTGCAGGTCTCGAACACCGGCACATCGGCGACGACTGCGTCCAGCACCATCACCGATACCATCCCGACCGGCCTGACCATCGGCACGTTGCCTGCGGGTTGCACGGCAGCCGGCCAGACGGTGACCTGCACGATCGCGGCCGGTCTGGCCGCGGGTGCGAACACCAGCTTCATCATTCCGGTGACCGCGACGCTTTCGGCGGCCAATCCGTCGGTGAACACCGCGACCGTCTCCGGCGGCGGCGATCCGACCTGTCCGGCGGCTGCACGCTGCATCAGCACCGTGAGCACGCCGGTGAATGCGCCGCAGCTGACGATGACCAAGACCGCAAGTGCGGCGTCGTTCGTGGTCGGTACGCCGGCGAGCTACACGCTGCAGGTGTCGAACACCGGCACGACCGCCACCACCGCAGCCAGCACAATCACCGACACGATTCCCACGGGCCTGACCATCGGCACGTTGCCGGCGGGCTGCACCGCCGCGGGTCAAACCGTGACCTGCACCATCGCGGCCGGCTTGGCCGCGGGTGCGAACACCAGCTTCATCATTCCGGTGACCGCGACGCTCGCGGCGGCGAACCCGTCGGTGAACACCGCGACGGTGTCCGGCGGCGGCGATCCAACCTGTCCTGCGGCCGCGCGCTGCACCAGCACCGTGAGCACGCCCGTGGTGGCGCCGCAGCTGACGATGACGAAGACCGCGAGTGCGGCTTCATTCGTGGTCGGCACGCCGGCGAGCTATACGCTGCAGGTGAGCAACACAGGCACGCTCGCGACGACGGCTACGAGCACCATCACCGACACCATCCCGACGGGTCTGACGATCGGCACCTTGCCTGCGGGCTGCACCGCCGCGGGCCAGACGGTGAACTGCACCATCCCGGCCGGTCTGGCCGCGGGTGCGAACACCAGCTTCATCATCCCGATCACGCCGACCCTGGCGGCCGGCGCGAGCGTGACCAACACCGCGACCGTGTCCGGTGGCGGCGATCCGACCTGCCCGGCGAACGCGCGCTGCACCAGCACCGTGACCACCCCGATCAACGCCGCGCAGCTGACGATGACGAAGACCGCGAGCGCGGCGTCGTTCACCGTCGGCACCGCAGCGAGCTACACGCTGCAGGTGAGCAACACGGGCACCGCGGCGACGACGGCGGTGAGCACCATCACCGACACCATTCCGGCAGGCCTCACCATCGGCACGTTGCCGGCGGGTTGCACCGCCGCGGGCCAGACGGTGACCTGCACGATCGCGGCCGGTCTGGCCGCGGGTGCGAACACCAGCTTCATCATTCCGGTGACCGCGACGCTTTCGGCGGCCAATCCGTCGGTGAACACCGCGACCGTCTCCGGCGGCGGCGATCCGACCTGTCCGGCGGCTGCACGCTGCATCAGCACCGTGAGCACGCCGGTGAATGCGCCGCAGCTGACGATGACCAAGACCGCAAGTGCGGCGTCGTTCGTGGTCGGTACGCCGGCGAGCTACACGCTGCAGGTGTCGAACACCGGCACGACCGCCACCACCGCAGCCAGCACAATCACCGACA
>JAZKFJ010000045.1:0-4481 GCA_040386495.1 Pseudomonadota bacterium | reverse complement strand
CACCGTGACCACCCCGATCAACGCCGCGCAGCTGACGATGACGAAGACCGCGAGCACGCCGTCCTTCAGCGTGGGCACCCCGGCGAGCTACACCCTGCAGGTCTCGAATACCGGCACGTCGGCGACGACGGCGGCGAGCACCATCACCGACACCATCCCGATCGGCCTCACCATCGGCACCTTGCCCGCGGGCTGCACCGCCGCAGGTCAGACCGTCACCTGCACCATCGCGGCCGGTCTGGCCGCGGGTGCGAACACCAGCTTCATCATCCCGATCACGCCGACCCTGGCGGCGGGTGCGAGCGTCACCAACACCGCGACCGTTTCCGGCGGCGGCGATCCGACCTGCCCGGCGAACGCGCGCTGCACCAGCAGCGTCACCACGCCGGTGAACAGCGCCAGCCTCAACATCGCCAAGACCGCCGGCACGGCGACCGGGCCTTCGGTGGCCGGCGTCTACACCGTGACCTACACCGTGACCGTCACCAACAGCGGCACGCTGGCCACCACTTATGGCGGACTCAGCGATTCGCCGATCTTCCCGTCGAACATCACCGAGACCGGCATCACCTGGACGACCAGTGGCCCCGGCGCGCCGCCCAGCGGATCGCAGGCGGGCCCGGGCGCGTATCAGCTCGCGCCGGTCAACACGCCGATCGCCGCGGGCGCAACGCATACCTTCAACGTCGCCATCACCTACGGTTTCACCACCAATACGCCGCCTACGGTCTGTTCGGCGACGCCGACGCCCGGCAGCGGTCTTTACAACGCGGTGTCGTTGCCGGTGGGCCAGGAAAACGGTGTCGTTACCGATAACGCCACCTGCGTGAATTCGCCGCCGCAGCCGCCGCAGCTGACGATGACGAAGACCGCGAGCGCGGCATCGTTCACCGTCGGCGTGCCGGCGAGTTACACGCTGCAGGTGACCAACAACGGCGGCGTCGCGACCACCGCCGCGACCACCATCTCCGACACCATTCCCACCGGCCTGACCCTCGGCACGCTGCCGGCGGGCTGCACCGCTGCGGGCCAGACGGTGACCTGCACCATCGCGGCCGGCTTGGCCGTGGGCGGCAGCACCAGCTTCATCATCCCGGTGACAGCGACGCTCGCGGCGGCGAATCCGTCGGTGAATACCGCCACGGTGTCCGGCGGCGGCGATCCGACATGTCCGGCGGCTGCGCGTTGCACCAGTACCGTCAGCACGCCGGTCAACGCGCCGCAGCTGACGATGACGAAGACCGCGAGCGCGGCCTCGTTCGTGGTCGGTACGCCGGCGAGCTACACCCTCCAGGTCTCGAACACCGGCACGCTGGCGACGACGGCAGCGAGCACGATCACCGACACCATTCCCACGGGTCTGACTCTCGGCACCCTGCCGGCGGGTTGTACTGCCGCGGCTGGCATTTGAACTTTGAGGTTAGCTAGAGGGCTTGCCGTGGGCGCCAGCACCAGCTTCGTGATTCCGGTCACACCGACCCTTGCGGCCGGCGCCAGCGTGATCAACAGCGCGACCGTCTCCGGCGGCGGCGATCCGACCTGCCCGGCGAACGCGCGCTGCACCAGCAGCGTGACCACGCCGGTCAATGCCGCACAGCTGACGATGACGAAGACCGCGAGCGCGGCATCGTTCACCGTCGGCACCGCGGCGAGCTACACGCTGCAGGTATCCAACACAGGTAGCGCCGCGACGACGGCCGCCGCCACCATCACCGACACGATTCCCACCGGCTTGACCATCGGCACGCTGCCGGCGGGCTGCTCGGCCGCGGGCCAGACCGTGACCTGCACGATCCCGGCCGGCCTGGCCGCGGGCGCGAACGCCAGCTTCGTGATCCAGGTAACGCCGACGGCTGCCGCGACGCCCAGCGTGAGCAACACCGCCACGGTGTCCGGTGGCGGCGATCCGACCTGCCCGGCGAACGCGCGCTGCACCAGCAGCGTGACCACGCCGGTCAACGGCGCGCAGCTGACGCTCACCAAGACCGCCAGTGCCGCGAACTTCACCATCGGTGTCGCCGCCAGCTACACGCTGAGCGTGCAGAACACAGGTAGTTCCGCGACCACCGCGCCGGCCACCATCGTCGACACGATTCCCACCGGCCTGACCATCGGCACGCTGCCGGCGGGCTGCACGGCCGCCGGCCAGACGGTCACCTGCACCATCGCGAGCGGCCTGGCGGTGAATGCGACTTCCAGCTTCACGATTCCCGTGACGCCCACACCGGCGGTAGCCGCCAGCGTGACGAACAGTGCGACGGTCTCCGGCGGTGGCGATCCTGCCTGTCCGGCGGCGGCGCGATGCACCAGTTCGGTCACGACGCCGGTGACCGCAGCGGTGATCGACGCGGTCGACGACACAGGTACGGTGGCGAACGGCGCGACGGGCGGCACGGCCGTTCCGAACGTGCTGGTCAACGACACGTTGAACGGCAACCCGGCGACGCTGGCGACGGTGACGCTATCGCAGGTATCGACGAGCAACCCGAACGTGACGCTGGACCCGGCGACGGGTGCGGTAAACGTGGCGGCCGGTACGCCGGCCGGCACGTACACACTTGTGTACAGGATCTGCGAGACGCTGAACCCGACGAACTGCGACAACGCGACCGTGACGGTGACGGTGGGCGCGGCGGCGATCGATGCGGTCGACGACAGCTTCGGCCCGGTGGTTGGCGCTTCCGGCGGCACGACGCCGAGCGTGATCGTCAACGACACCTTGAACGGTGCGGCGGCGATCATCGGCACGAACGTGAGCCTGGCGCCGGGCGCGAGCCCGAACGCGGGCCTGACGATGAATGCCGATGGCACGATTACGATCGCTGCGGGTACTGCGGCGGGCACGTATCTCTATCCCTACACGATCTGCGAACTGCTGAACCCGACGAACTGCGATACGGCTATTGCGACGGTGACCGTCACGGCGGCCATCATTGACGCGGTCGACGACAGCGGCACGGTGGCGAACGGCGCGACGGGCGGCACGGCCGTTCCGAACGTTCTCGTCAACGACACATTGAACGGCAACCCGGCGACGCTGGCGACAGTGACGCTGTCGCAGGTATCGACCAGCAATCCGAACGTCACTCTCGACCCGGCGACGGGTGCGGTGAACGTGGCGGCTGGTACGCCGGCCGGCACGTACACACTTGTGTACAGGATCTGCGAGACGCTGAACCCGACGAACTGCGACAACGCGACCGTGACGGTGACGGTGGGCGCGGCGGCGATCGATGCGGTCGACGACAGCTTCGGCCCGGTGGTTGGCGCTTCCGGCGGCACGACGCCGAGCGTGATCGTCAACGACACCTTGAACGGTGCGGCGGCGATCATCGGCACGAACGTGAGCCTGGCGCCGGGCGCGAGCCCGAACGCGGGCCTGACGATGAATGCCGATGGCACGATTACGATCGCTGCGGGTACTGCGGCGGGCACGTATCTCTATCCCTACACGATCTGCGAACTGCTGAACCCGACGAACTGCGATACGGCCATTGCGACGGTCGTGGTGACCGCTGCGGTGATCGACGCGGTCGACGACAGCTTCGCGCCGATCGGCGGTCAGGTCGGTGGCACGACGCCGTCGGTGATCGTCAACGACACGTTGAACGGCGTGCCGGCGGTGATCGGCACAAACGTCAGCCTGACGCCCGGCACGGCGCCGACGCCGACCGGCGGCAGCATCACCATGAACCCGGATGGCACGATCACGATCGCGCCCGGTACGACGGCGGGCACGTATACCTATCCGTACACGATCTGCGAGCTGCTGAATCCGGCAAATTGCGACACGGCGATTGCGACCGTGATCGTGGCAGAGAATCCTGCGCTCATCATCGACAAGACCGCAGGTACGCCGTCGGGCAACACCGCGGGCAGCACGATCGCGTACACGTTCCTGGTGACGAACACCGGCAACGTCACGCTGACGGGCATCGTCGTGAACGACGCTCAGCTTGATGCCGCGGCGGTCTGCGCGGTGACGACGTTGGCGCCGGGCGCGAGCACCACCTGCACCGGGACGCATACGATCACGCAGGCTGAAGTGAATGCCGGTGTGGTGAACAACAGTGCGACCGCGACGGGCACCACGCCCGGTGGTGGCACGACGACGAGCCCGCCGGACACGACGAGCACGCCGATCGCCGCCAACCCTGCGCTGACCATCGACAAGACCGCGGGTACGCCTTCGGGCAACACCGCGGGCAGCACGATCGCGTACACGTTCCTGGTGACCAACACCGGCAACGTGACGCTGACGGGCATCGTGATCAACGACGCGAACCTCGATGCCGCGGCCGTGTGCCCGGTGACGACGCTGGCGCCGGGCGCAAGCACGACTTGCACCGGGACGCACACGATCACGCAGGCCGAGGTCAATGCCGGCGTGGTGAACAACAGCGCGACGGCCACGGGCACCACGCCCGGCGGCGGCACGACGACGAGCCCGCCGGATACGACGAGCACGCCGATTGCGGCCA
>JAZKFJ010000044.1:31635-51565 GCA_040386495.1 Pseudomonadota bacterium | reverse complement strand
TCGACGGGGGGATTTGCTGTTGCTTTGCTTTCCCGAACAGCAACAGCAAATCGCCCCTGCCCCCCTTTTTCAAAGAGGGGAACAGCAGGGCAGACACATCGTTCGACACGCGCAGATCCATCAGAACCCGCCGCGCGCAATGAACATGCGCAGGATGGCGACGGCGTCGGCGGCGACTTCGGATGCGCGCTGAGTGGCGTCGATCACGCGCACGCGCTCGGGCGCGGCGCGCGCGCGGTCCAGAAAAGCGCGACGCACGTTCTCGAAGAAATCGTCGCGCTCGCGTTCGATGCGGTCCGGGCCCTGGCCGCCGAATGCCAGATCGCGGCCGCGGGTGCGTTCGCGACCCTGGGCGACGCCGAGATCCAGCAACAGCGTCAGACCGGGCTGGAGGCCGACCACGCGCTGTTCGAGTTCAGCAATGAATGCCGAATCGATGCCGCGGCCGCCACCCTGGTAGGCGTAGCTGGAATCCGTGAAGCGATCGCTGATCACCCAGGCGCCGCGTTCCAGCGCAGGGCGGATGGTTTCGCGCACGTGCTGCGCGCGCGCGGCGAACATCAGCAGCAGTTCGGTTTCGGCGGTCGGCGGCTCGTGCTGCACGCCATCGACGGCCACGTTGAGCAGCAGATCGCGTATCTGTTCGGCCAGCGGCGTGCCGCCGGGCTCGCGGGTAGACACCACTTCATGCCCGGCCTGCTGCAGCGCATCGCGCAGCGCGTTGAGCACGGTGGTCTTGCCCGCGCCCTCGCCGCCTTCCAGCGAGACGAAATGCGGATGGCGCTCGAGTCCATTCCTGGCGGCGACTTCGGTCATTGCGCGCGCGCCTGCTGCTCGCGGTAACGCTTGACGTAGTCCGCGACTGCGACCTGATGTTCGGCATAGGTCTTCGAGAACACATGGCGACCGCTGCCGTCGCCCACCGCGACGAAGAACAGCGCGTCGCCGGGCGCCGGATGCGCGGTGGCCTGCAGCGCGTCGCGACCGGGCATGGCGATGGGCGTCGGCGGCAGCCCGTCGCGGGTGTAGGTGTTGTAGGGCGTATCGGTGCGCAGATCGGTCCTGCGGATGTTGCCGGTGTAGGCACTGCCCATGCCGTAGATGACGGTGGGATCGGTTTCCAGCCGCATCGGCACCTTCAGGCGACGCAGGAACAGGCCGGCGATCTGCGGGCGTTCGCTGGCGATGCCGGTTTCCTTCTCGACGATCGACGCGAGGATTACCATTTCGTACGGTGTCTTGAGCGGCAGATCCTTGTCGCGGCCGGCCCAGGCTTCGGTCAGCGCCTTCTCCATCGCCGTGGCCGCGCGCTTGAGCACGTCCTGGTCGCTGTCGTTGCGGGTGTAGAGATAGGTCTCGGGCAGGAAGCGGCCTTCCGGATGCTGCGCGCCCAGGCCGAGCGCGCGCATCAGCGCCGCGTTGTCGAGATCGGCGGTCGTCTGCTTCAAGGGCGTGGCCTTCGCCAATGCCGCGCGGAGTTCGCGGATGTTCCAGCCTTCGACGATGGTGAAGCGATAATTCATGACCTTGCCGTCGCGCATCCGCGACAGCAGATCGCGCGGGGTCATGCCGGGTTCCAGCGCGTATTCGCCGATCTGGATCTTGCCGGCGGCGCCCATCTGCTTGGCCAGCGCGCGCCATTCCAGGTCGCGGGTCTCGATGCCGAGTTCGCCCAGTTTGCGCAGCACCTTCGGCAGCGAATCGCCGGGCGCGACCATCACGCTGTCGCCCGGCTCGATCCCGGCGATGGCGGCGTCGGCGAAACCGAGGAACCGCTGATACGCCACCACGCCGAGCGCGCCTGCCGCGACCACGATCAGCGTCAACAACAGCAGCGCGAGTGCGCCGAGGCGGGATTTTTTCCTGGGAGCTCGACTCACGGGGCGTCCTCGTTCCTGGCGACGTTGTTCGGGATGTTGTCGAAAGCGGGATGCGCGGCGGCGAGCCGCCTGCGCGCATCGGCGACCGCGGGATGCGGCGACCACGCACGGTCGCCCAGCCGGGCCACCGGCAGGATACCGCGCACCGCGTTGCACAGAACCACCGCGTCGGCGGTTTCGACATCGTCCGCGCTGAGACCACGTTCGCCAGCGGCGAAGGCGCGAAGCGCCCAGCTGCGGCAGACCCCGGCGATGCCGCACTGGTCCAGCGGCGGCGTCCACCAGCGTCCCTCGCGCAGCACGAACAGGTTCGCGGCAGTCGCGGAGATCACGTTGCCTTCGGTATCCAGCATCAGGCCTTCGTCGATGTCCGGGTCGCACCACTCGGCGCGGGCCATGATCTGTTCCAGCCGATTGCAGTGCTTCAGGCCCGCCAGCAGCGGCTGCCGCGCCAGGCGCGTCTCGCACCAGCGCAGGACAAGACCGCCCGGACGCGGCGACGGCGGCGGCGTGGAGGCAGCCAACATCCACACCGGCGGCGCATCCTGCGCGGAGGTGTAGCCGCGCCCGCCGCTGCCGCGGGTGATGATGAGTTTCACCACCGCGTCGCGATGCAACGATAGCCAATCGTGCAGTTCGGCGTCGATGCATTCGGCCAACGGCAGCGCGATCCGCAGCCGCGCCGTGCCCAGCACCAGCCGGGCGCGATGACCCGGCCACCACGGGATCACACCGCCGACCGCGCGCATGGTCTCGAACACGCCGTCGCCGTAGGCGAAGCCGCGACCGGCGGCGAGCACACTGTCGACATCGTCGGCCACGCGTTCTTCGCCGACGAACAGACGCGCGTTCATGGCTCGGCTCCCAGCGCTTTGAGCAGGCCGCGGGCCTTGGCCCGGGTTTCGTCGAGTTCGCGCTGCGGGTCGGAGTCGGCGACGATGCCGGCGCCGGTGCGGAAGCGCAGCCGGCTTCCGCCCGCCGCGCTTCCGTCGCGCATGTCCGTTTCGACTTCCGCGCTGCGGATCAGGATGTTGAGATCGAGGTCGCCATCGCGATTGAGCCAGCCGAACGCGCCGGTGTAGGCGCCGCGGCCGGTGCCTTCCATCTCGGCGATGATCTGCATGCAGCGCACTTTCGGGCACCCCGTGATCGTGCCGCCGGGAAACACCGCGCGGATGGTGTCGCCGGGCGTGGCGTCGTCGCGCAGCCGGCCGCGCACGTTGCTGACGATGTGATGCACGTGCGAATAACTTTCGACCGTCATGAGTTCATCGACTTCGACGCTGCCCGGCATGCAGATGCGGCCGAGATCGTTGCGCTCCAGATCGATCAGCATCACGTGTTCGGCGCGTTCTTTCGGATGGCCGACCAGTTCGCGGATGCGCGCCGCGTCGTCGTCGCCGTCGAAGCGCGGGCGGGTGCCGGCGATCGGCCGGGTTTCGACCACATCGCCACGCACCGACACCAACCGTTCGGGCGAAGAGCTCACGATCGCCCACCGGGTCTTCTCGTCGCCGTTCGCGGTCTCGCCGGTGAACAGGCCCGCGAACGGCGCCGGGCTGGCCGCGCGCAGACGCGCATACAGCAGTGCGGGTTCGAGCGGCTGCGCGAAGCGCGCGCGCCACGCGCGCGAAAGATTGACCTGGAACACGTCGCCGGCCGCAAGGTAATCGAGAATGCGCGACACGCCGTCGGTGAACGCGCCGGGCGCATCGTCTTCCAGCGACTGCGGCGGCTGCCATGCGGGCAACGGTGCGGGATCCTGCGTATCGAGATCGGCCAGGATGCGGTCCAGCATCGCTTCCGCGCCCAGCTCGGCCACCGCGAAACATTCGCCGGTCGCGTGATCGCGCAGCACCGCCGCAGGACAGCGCAGCGCCAGCGCCACCGGCAACGCGCCCTCCGCCTGCGGCAGACGCAACACCGGCTCCACCTGGGCGGCGAATTCGTAGCCGAAATACAGCGCCCAGCCGCCGCGGAACGGCCAGCGCGGCTCTTCGCGCGAGGTGCGCAGGGCATGCCAGCGCGCGTCGAGCAGCGCGAGGAAATCGTCGCCGATGTCGCTGCCATTCTGGTCGCGGACGCGACCATCCGGATCGAGACGCAGGCTTTCGCCGCTGGCGACCAGCAGCAGATCCCAGCGCCCCTGCGCATGGCCCGCATGCAGCGACGACGACGTGGATTGCAGCAACAGCGGATAGCGCGCGGGCGCGAGGCGATGCAGGCGCAGCAGATCGCTGTCCGCAGGCAGCGCGCGGGTAACGATCATGTTCGGAGCCCAGTGAAGCGGATCAAGGACGCGTGGCGCGGATCAAAGACGACCGAAGACCAGCGTCCCGTTGGTGCCGCCGAAACCGAAACCGTTCGACACCGCGATATCGATCTTCTTCTCGCGCGCGACGTTCGGCACGTAATCGAGATCGCAGCCCTCGCCCGGCGTTTCGAGATTGATCGTCGGCGGGATGATGCCGGTATGCAGCGCCATGATCGAGAAGATCGCCTCCACGCCGCCGGCCGCGCCCAGCAGATGCCCGGTCATCGACTTGGTCGACGACACCATCATCTTGTAAGCATGGTCGCCGAGCGCGCGTTTGATCGCGCGGGTTTCGGCGACGTCCCCGAGCGGCGTCGACGTGCCGTGCGCGTTGAGATAGCCGACCTGATCGGCGTTGATGCCCGCGTCGCGGAACGCCGCCACCATGCAGCGCGCCGGGCCGGAGCCGTCTTCGCTGGGCGCGGTCATGTGGAACGCGTCGGCGCCGGCGCCGAAGCCGAGCAGCTCGCAGTAGATGCGCGCGCCGCGCGCCTTGGCGTGTTCGTATTCCTCGATGACGAGGATGCCGGCGCCGTTGCCCATCACGAAACCGTCGCGGTCCTTGTCCCAGGGACGCGACGCGCGGGTGGGGTCGTCGTTGCGGGTGGACATGGCTTTCATCGCGCAGAACCCACCGATGGAGGTCGGGCTGGTGCCGTACTCGGCGCCGCCGGCGATCATCACGTCGGCATCGCCGTATTGGATGGTGCGCATCGCCATGCCGATGGAATGGTTGGAGGTGGCGCAGGCCGACACCGCCGAAAAATTCGGACCCTGGATGCCGGTCATGAGACTGATCTGGCCCGGCAGCATGTTGATGATGGTGCTGGGGATGTAGAACGGCGACACCTTGCGCGGGCCACCCTCGTGGAGCTTGATGCTTTGCTCCTCGATACCGAAGATGCCGCCGATGCCGGAGCCGATGATCGCGCCGATGCGTTCGGCGTTGCCCTCGTTCACTTCCAGGCCGGAATCGCGGATCGCCATCAGGCTGGTGGCTACGCCGTAGTGGATGAAGGGGTCCATCTTCTTGACGTCTTTCGCCGTCATCCAGTCGGCCGGATCGAAACCCTTGACCTCGCCGGCGATCCGCGTCGCCATCGCCGAGGCATCGAAACCCGTGAGTCCGGCGATACCGGAACGCCCGTTGACGATGCCATCCCAACTGCTGGCCAGATCGTTGCCCAGGGGCGACACGATTCCAAGACCTGTGACTACGACACGACGCTTCGACATGCTGGACTCCTGACTCTGCTTCAGACCACTGCCGTGCGGACCACGTCTATGCTGATCGCTTGCGGATGGCTCGTCCGTGGCAGCTGCTTGACCAAAAACGCGCAGGGCCGCGATGCGGCCCCTGCGTTCGCCCGGACGCGACGCGCCCGGGTTGTGTGATCGATGGCGTTACGCTTTGACGTGAGCCTTGATGTAATCGATGGCCTGCTGCACCGAGGTGATCTTTTCGGCTTCCTCGTCCGGGATCTCGCACTCGAACTCTTCTTCGAGGGCCATCACCAGTTCAACGGTGTCGAGGGAGTCGGCGCCGAGATCGTCGACGAAGGAGGCGTTGATGGTGACTTCCTCTTCCTTGACGCCAAGCTGTTCGACCACGATTTTCTTGACGCGTTCTTCGATGCTGCTCATGGGTAGTGTGCTCCGGGAGGAATATTGCGGTGGATAGTGTAAGGGAATCCAGGTCCTGGGACAGTCCTGGCGATATCTTTTCGATTCAACAACTTACTGAAAACGGGTTCGCCCGCGCCGCGCAAACGCGCGACTCAGGCCATGTACATGCCGCCGTTGACGTGCAGGGTTTCGCCGGTGACGTAGCCTGCGGCGGGCCCGGCCAGGAACGCCACGGCGTGGGCGATGTCGGTGGCTTCGCCGAGACGACCCAGCGCGATCTGATCGAGCAGACCCTCGCGCGCCGCCTCCGGCATCGCACGGGTCATGTCGGTGTCGATGAAACCGGGCGCGACGACATTGACGGTGATGCCGCGCGAACCGATTTCCTTCGCCAGCGATTTGCTGAAGGCGATGATGCCGGCCTTGGCCGCCGCGTAATTGGTCTGACCGGCATTGCCGGTGACGCCGATGACCGAGGCGATATTGATGATGCGGCCCTTGCGCGCCTTCATCATGCCGCGCATCACCGCTTTACTGGTGCGATAGACGCTGCTGAGGTTGGTGTCGATGATCGACTGCCATTCCTCGTCCTTCATGCGCATCAGCAGATTGTCGCGGGTGATGCCGGCATTGTTGACCAGGATCGATACCGCGCCGAATTCCTTGGCGATGCCGTCGATCAGCGCGTCGACCGCGGCGGAATCGACCACATCGAGCTTGCGTCCGTGACCGCCGAACGGCGCGAGACGCGCGCCGATGGCAGCGGCGCCGCTGTCGGAGGTGGCGGTGCCGATGACGGTCGCGCCCTGGGCGGCGAGCATGTCGGCGATGGCGGCGCCGATGCCGCGGCTGGCGCCGGTCACCAGTGCGATTTCGCCCTGTAGCGGACGGTAGGTCATGGAATCGGTATTCATGGCGTTCGTGGGTTGGTGTGCGTGGTCCGGCGCGGGCGCGGGACGCGAAAGATCAGCGCAACGTCGGGCGCGCGCCGTACTGGCCGGGGGCGTAAGTGGCGAAAGGCGGATCGATGCGCGCTGCGACGGGCTGCGCCTCCTGTCCCGGTGGGACGGAGGTCGGTGTCGGATACGTCGATTGCTTTGCGGTCACGCGGTCTTCCAGCTCGAATTCGGTGAGCGATGATACGGGCGAAAGCACCTGTCTGTCTGTACGAGGGCGTATGTGGGAGAGCCGGGCCCGGCGACTGACACGACGCATGCTGCCGAACACGAAAAAACCGCCGCGATTCGCGATCGCGACGGTTTCTTCAATACGCCGTTCGGCGAAGGTTCAGTAGCGCAGCAGCGCCGAGCCCCAGGTGAAACCGCCGCCGAATGCTTCCAGCAGCAACATCTGCCCGCGCTGGATCCTGCCCGAGCGCACCGCTTCGTCCAGCGCCAGCGGTACCGAACCCGACGACGTGTTGCCGTGGCGGTCGACGGTGACGATCACCCGCTCCATCGGCAAGTCCAGACGCTTGGCAGTGGCCTCGATGATGCGCAGATTGGCCTGATGCGGAATCAGCCAATCGATGTCGTGATGATCGAGACCGTTGGCCTCCAGCGTTTCCTCGACCAGGGAATCCAGCGCCTTGACCGCATGCTTGAACACATCGCTGCCGGCCATGTTGATGCGCACGCCGGCGTTCTTCTCTTCGGGCTTGAAACCGACGGAGACGCCGACCGGGTTCCACAGCAGTTCCTTCTTGCCGCCATCCGCATGCAGATGGGTGCTGAGGATGCCGGTCTCGGTATCGGGCTTGAGTACGACCGCGCCGGCACCGTCGCCGAACAGCACGCAAGTGGTGCGGTCGTTCCAGTCGATCATCCGGGTCAGCGTTTCCGAGCCCACCACCAGTACGTTTTTGGCGGCACCGGAACGGACGAACTTGTCGGCCACGGTCAGCGCATAGATGAAGCCGGAGCAGGCGGCGTTGACGTCGAATGCCGCGCAGCCGTTCGCGCCCAGACGGTGCTGCAACAGGCAGGCGGTGGACGGGAAGATCAGGTCGGGCGTGGTGGTGCCCAGAACGATCAGGTCGAGCTCGGAAGCGTCCACGCCAGCGGCTTCCAACGCACGGACCGAGGCGTGGTACGCCAGGTCGCAGGTGGTTTCGCCTTCGGCGGCGATATGGCGCTGGCGGATGCCGCTGCGGGTGGTGATCCACTCATCGCTGGTATCGACGAATTTGGCCAGATCGTCGTTGGTGAGGATCTTCTCCGGCAGATAACTGCCGGTGCCCGCGATACGCGCGAAAACTTGATTGGTCATGCCGGCCCGTTGCCTCGTCGCGGCGACGCGGCCGCCAGCGGCCGGATCGCGGAAGGGCCTGGCGCCCAGAACGGCAAATCCAGGCTCAAAAAGTAGGACGCGGCCTTTCGGCCGCATCCCTGTGGCGTACCGGCGATGCCGGCACTAGCTTTCACGTGGCGCCATCATGGCGCCGCGACGATCATTCTTCGTCGACGGCCTTGACCTTGGGCGCGATCACCTGACGACCGCGATAGTAGCCGTCCTTGGTGATGTGGTGACGCAGATGGACCTCGCCCGACGTCGGGTCGGTCGCCAGCTGCTTGGCGGTCAGGGCATCGTGCGAACGACGCTGGCCACGACGGGAAGGAGTGACGCGGGATTTCTGCACTGCCATGGGATTGCTCCAGCTTGAAACGTAGATGATTCGGTGGATGTAGCGAAATTCGATGTAGCGAAATTCGTGGATCGCGGAAGTCGTTCGGACCGGACGGCGTATTGACCGGAGTTTTCTCGACGCATTCCTCAGGTTTTCTTCAGCGAAGCCAGCGCCGCGAACGGATTGGCGCGCGCCTCTTCTTCGGGCGGCACCGGCCAGTCGCGCTCGACCGATTCGCTGCCCGGCATCGTCGGCACCAGCGGCACGGCGAGGATCAACTCATCCTCGACCAGTTCCGCGGGCCGCAACATGCCGTCGTCGGACAGCTGCAACACTTCGTAGTCCGGCAGCAGCGAGGCTTCGACATCCTCCTCGTCGCCATCGATGCCGCGCACCAGCGCGAACCGTTGCAACACCGTCACCGGCTGCAGGAACCGCTGCAGACTGCGCTGACAGATCAGCGGCAACTCGGCATCGACCCGCAGCTCCGCGAACGGCACCTGCAACGCATCATGGCCGAATTCCAGAGTGAAGCGCGCTTCACCCTCGGTATCGGCCAGCAGATCGCGGAGGCGGGCCATCGCGGCCAGCGGTAGTCGGCCATCGAAACTGCGCCGGGCTGCCGCCATACGCCAAGCGTCCAATAGTTCGGGCACTTCAGCGGACATAAGACGCGGAATGTTAAGGACAGCGTCGCGCACTGTCAAACCCGAACCCTTGCAGTGCGGGCTATTTGCCCCTCGTCCCGACCCGGGGCAGACTGTCCGACCATACGAGAGCCTACCCGCGTGACCGGTTCCGCACTTCCTGCCATCACGACCCTCGCCGCAGCCATTACCGTTGCGGCTCTGGCATTGGCCTGGCGCGTCCGCCGCCGCGACGCCCCGCGCCAGCGCGCCTTTACCCGCCTGCTGGACGCCGCGGACGCGCTCGAAGCCCGGCTACGCACCGCGAAAGCCGAAATCGAGGCCATCACCGGCGATGAGGACGAAAGCGTCCGCTCCGCGCTGCAGGAAATGCTGCGCCAGCGGCTCTGGCTGCAGCAGCACGGCGAGACCGCTTCGATCCAGACGCTGAACGAACTTCGCGCGTCGATCGATCAGGCCCGCGCCCGCATCGACCAGCAACTGATCCAGATCGAGCGCGCCCGCACCGCCGCGCCCTGAGCTCGGGGCTGTCGTTGAATTCCAGCCGACCATGCCGAACCTGATCCTCGCCTCCACCTCGACCTACCGCCGCGGCCTGCTCGAACGGTTTGGCCTGCCGTTCGCCACCGCCCGGCCCGAGGTCGACGAATCGCCGTCGCCCGGCGAGTCGCCGCAAGCCGTAGCCGAACGTCTGGCCATCGCGAAGGCCGAAGTGGTGCTGGCTCAGGCCGACGACGACACTTGGGTGATCGGTTCCGATCAGGTGGCCGAACTGGACGGTCGGCCGCTGGGCAAACCCGGCCGCCATGCCGCCGCGGTCGCTCAGCTGCGGTCGATGTCGGGCCGCGAGGTGCGGTTCCTGACCGCGGTCTGCATCGCCGGTCCGGACGGACGCCGGCTGCGGGCGCTGGACGTCACCACGGTCCGCTTCCGCGCATTGGGGGGCGACGAGATCGAACGTTATGTCGCCAGCGAGCAGCCGCTGGACTGCGCCGGCAGCTTCAAATGCGAAGGCCTAGGCATCGCCCTCTTCGATGAGATCGACAACCGCGACCCGACGGCGCTGATCGGGCTGCCGTTGATCGCCACCGCGCGGCTGTTGCGCGAGGCGGGGTTCGTGGTGCCTTGATGCGGTGCTTCGATGTCGCGCCACGATGTAGAACGGACTTCAGTCCGCTGTGCCATCTGCGCGAAAAGCAGCGGCTTGAAAGCCGCTCTACGAAAAAAACGAAACGCGTCACTCCAATCGCACGACCTGCTCCGGCCAGTCTTCGACGCTGCCGTCGCGACCATGCAACCTCAGGCCCAGCCAATAGGTTCCGGGCGGGCGCTTGCCCAGATCGACGTCGGCGCGGAAACCGACGTTCGGCTGCTGCGGATCGGTGGAGCCGCCGTCGCGCCATTTCGCCCAGAAGCCTGCGACTTCGGGACGCGCCAATCCGTACTGCGCGTCTGCGACAGGTTCGCCGTCGATCAACACCTCGACCCGCGCCAGTCCCACGCCGTCCTTGAATGTCCAACCCTGCACCGGGAACCGGCGATCGACCGCATCGCCTTCGGTCGGCACGTCGACCCACGCCATCGCCGGCGCGACGCATGCGCCATCGGCAGCATCCGGCGACAGCGCGAACAACAGGAACCGCTGGCGGCCGCGATCGATGTTCAACACTTTCGGCGGCGGCAGCGGCCCGACCATCGCGCACAGATGATGGTAGCGCTGCAGCAGTTCGCGATAGCTGACATCGGTGGCGCCGACCACCAGCAGCATCGGACCATCGGCGGGCGCGAGGCGTCCGTCGCGCTGCAGCCCCCAGAGCCGCAGTTGCGGCGCGCGGCCATGGTGGTGATTCAACGGGTGATCGAGCACCCGGATGTCGGGATCGTCCAGCGCAAAACCCAGCTCGGCGCCGATCTTGAAATTGTCGGCGAGGACGCGCGTGCCGGCCGGCATCCGCGCGCGCATCGCGTCGACTTCGTCCGCCAACTCGTTCCAGCCGGCGAAATTCGAGGGATACCATTTGCTGGCCGCGCTGCGTTCGCGCACGGCCGGCGACGAGACCGCGGCGTAGTAGCCGAGACCGGCGAAGAGACCGGCTGCCGCCAACGCCCATGCGGCGCGGCGCCATGGCATCGACCATCGCGACAACACCAGCGGCGCCAGCGGCAGCAGGGCGAGATAGGCCGGCAGCGGCCAGTGGAAACTCACGCGTTCGCTGTCGGCGAAAAAACCCAGCGCGAAGAATCCGGACAGCACCAGCAATCCCGACCACGCCAGATAACGCAGGCCGGGCGCAGACTGCGCGCCGCGCTGCGCGATGCCGGCGCGCAGCATCGCGAACAGCAGCAGCGGCGTGACGACAAGCGCCTGCACTGCGATGAACAGCAGACCATCGCGATGGAACGCCCAGGGATGACGTTCCACGAGCTGGAAACGCAGGCCGGCATCGGCGTTGTCGAGATTCCACAGCAGCAGCGGCAGCCATGCGAGCGCGCCGAGCGCCACCGCCAGCCATAGCCGCACGTCGCGCAGCACACGCCGGCCCTCCGGCAGCATCAGCATCGCCACGAAACCGACGCCGATCACCGCGATGAAACGATAGTGCGTGAGCCCGCCGATGATCAGCCCCGCGGCGAGCAGCGCGGTCGCCGTCCACGACGTACCGCGCATCAGCCGGCTGCCCGCATCCAGGCACAGCACCGTCGCCAGCGCCAGCGCCACATCCGGCAGGGCCAGTACGCCAAGCGTGCCGAGCAGCGGCAGCAGCACCGCCAGCATGCCGGCCTGCCAGGCGTGCTCGGGTCCGGCTTCGCGCCTCGCGATCGCGGCGACCCACCATGGCAGCAGCGCTGCGATCAACAGGAACGGCCAGCGCAAACCCAAGGGACCTTCGCCGCCGACTTCGACGCCCAACCGCGTCAACCACGCAGTGAGTCCGGGCAGATCGGAATACGCCCAGGCCAGATGACGACCTTCCTGCCAGTAGAACGCTTCGTCCACGAACAGCGGCAGGCGCACGGCAAGCACGCACTTGACCAGCGTCGCCGCTGCCCAGAGCGCGATGAACTTTCGTTTCGCCGAATCCGTCTGCTGTTTCAATGCGTAGTCTCGTTACACTGCCGGAAAGTGCCCGCAAAGCTATTCGGAGAATCCCGTGAAGCAAGCTCTCGAACCCCGTACATGCTAAACGACGCGCAGATCGACGCCCTCAAACGCGCCCAGGCGCAGGTCAATCAACTGGTACTGGGCAAGCCGCAGGAAGTGCGCCTGGCCTTCGTCGCACTGCTCTCCGACGGCCATGTGCTGATCGAGGACCTGCCCGGGCTGGGCAAGACCACGCTGGCGCATGCGCTGGCGGCCAGCCTCGGCCTGGGCTTCCAGCGCGTGCAGTTCACGTCCGACCTGCTGCCGTCGGACATCGTCGGCGTGTCGGTGTTCGACGCGCAGGCGCGGAGTTTCCAGTTCCATCCCGGCCCGGTGTTCGCGCAGGTGCTGCTGGCGGACGAGATCAACCGCGCGCCGCCGCGCACACAGAGCGCATTGCTCGAAGCGATGGCCGAGCATCAGGTCACGGTCGACGGCGTGACCCATCCGCTGCCCGATCCGTTCTTCGTGATCGCGACCCAGAATCCGGTGGATCTGTCCGGCACCTATCCGCTGCCGGATTCGCAGCTGGACCGCTTTCTGCTGCGGCTGCATCTGGGCTATCCGCCGGAGGATGCGGAAAGAGCGCTGCTCGCCGGCAGCGACCGCCGCGACCTGATCGCGCGCAGCGAAGCGGTGTTAAGCGGCGACGACGTGCGCGCACTGCGCCGCGCGGTGAGCGACGTCCACGCCAGCGAAGCGTTGATCGCCTATGTGCAGAAACTGATGGCGCGCAGCCGTCATCATCCGGGCGTCCGCGTCGGCCTGTCGCCGCGCGCGGGACTGGCGCTGCTGCGTGCGGCGCGCGCGCATGCGCTGCTGCTCGGCCGCGCGCATGCGCTGCCCGACGACGTGCAGACCCTGTTCATCGCGGTGGCGGCGCATCGACTGGTGGCCGATGCCGACGGCGGCGACGGCACCGCCTTGGCGAAATCGATCCTGCATGCGGTGGCGGTGGATTGAGCGTCGATGCGTGATTCGGAACGAGTGCGTCGGAATGAGTGAGTCGCGATGAGTGAATCGGGTACCGGGCTGCGTCAATGGATCGAACGCCGCGCGTCGAAGTGGATCAAGCCGCGCGCGCCCGAAGCGCTGCCGGTGACCTTCGACCGCCGTCGCATCTATGTGTTGCCGACCGGTTTCGGCCTGTTCTTCACGGCGCTGCTGGTGGCGATGCTCTTGGGCGCGCTCAATTACAACAACAACCCGGCGCTGCTGCTCGCGCTGCTGCTGGGTGGCGCCGCGCACACCGGCCTGTTCGCCGCGCATCTGCAGCTGTCGGCGCTCAGCATCACCGCGATCGGCGCCGATCCGGTCAGCGCCGGCAAGCCGCTGCAACTGCGCCTGCATGCGCGCGCCGAGCCCGGACGCGAACGCCGCGGGTTGCGCCTCGCATGGGGCGAACACACCGCATTCCTGTCGCTGCATCAGGGCGCCGGCGAAGCGGTGATCGAGCTGCCCACCGAACATCGCGGCTGGCTGGAACCCGAACGCATTCGCATCTCCACCACCCGTCCGCTGGGGCTGGTGGTGGCGTGGAGCTACGTCTGGCCGGAACGGCCGCTATTGGTCTACCCCGCGCCAGAAGCGAACGGCCCGCCGCTGCCCGAAGGCGGCGGCGACCGCGCCATCGCGCGCCTGCATCCCGCCGGCGACGACGTCCACCATCTACGCAGCTACCGTCGCGGCGATTCGCGCCGGGCCATCGCCTGGAAACCGTCGGCGCGACGCAACGAACTGCTGGTGCGCGAATACGAACAGCCGCTGGGCGCCGACATCGATCTGGACTGGCGCCCGCTCGCCACCCTGCCCTACGAACACCGCATCCGCCGCCTCGCGCGCTGGGTGGACGAGGCCGAGCGCGACGGCCGTCGCTATCGACTGCTGCTGCCGGGGCAACCGCCGCTGGGTCCGGCGCAGGGCGCGCTGCACCGCCATGCCTGCCTGAAGGCGCTGGCGCTGATGCCGGCGGCAGCTCCCACCTCCTTGCGTAATGGGAAGGGGTAATCGATGTCGCAGGCCGCTGCTTCACCCCTCCCCAACCCTCTCCTTCGCTTTCAGCGAAAGGGAGGGAGACAAGCGGTTGCGCCCATGCTCGAACCCATCGCCCGGCGCTGGACGCTGGTGGCCGCGGGCGCGTGCCTGCTGCCGCTGCTGCTGCAGGTGCAGCCGATGCTGGCGCTGGGCATCGGCGCGGTCGCCGTCGCGGTACCGATGCTGGCGCGCGAGGGCCGCGCACCCACCTGGCTGCGCCTGATCCTCATCGTCGCCCTGCTCGGCACGGTGATGACGCTCTACGACTACCGCTTCGGCCGGGATACCGGCTGCGCGCTGCTGGCGACGATGCTGGCGCTGAAACCCGTGGAGATGCGTTCGCTGCGCGATGCCCGCAGCCTGCTGGGCTTCGCGCTGTTCGCGCCGTTCGCGACCTTCCTGCTCGACCAGGGGCCGCGGTCGCTGACGCTGGGGCTGATCGCTGCAATCGCGGTGCTGGCGACGCTGCTCAAACTGTCGGAAGTGGAAGTGGGCGAAACCGCGCCTCCGGGCCGGCCGTGGCGGCGCTTCGGCGCGGTGCTGCGGATGATCGCCATCGGCCTGCCGCTGGCGATGGTGGTGTTCTGGCTGTTCCCGCGCTTCGGCGCGCCGCTGTGGGGCGTGCCCGAGCGTGCGCTGAGCCGCCCGGGCCTGTCCGACCGGATGACGCCGGGCGACTGGATCGACATGGTCGCCGACGACAGCCCCGCACTGCGCGCGACCTTCATCGGCGAAGCGCCGCCGCAGACGCAGATGTACTGGCGCGGCCCGGTGCTGTGGGACTTCGACGGCCGCAGTTGGACCGCCGTGGAATGGTCGCGGGCGATGGGCAGCGCGCAGGCGGTGCCGGGGCCAAAACGCTACGACTACGAACTCGAGATCGAACCGACCGAACGCAATCAACTGGTGGCGCTGGAAATGCCGCTGGCCGCACCGCCCGGCAGCCGGCTCGGGCGGGATTTCAGCCTGCGCAGCGACGTCCAGCTCAACGGCATCACCCGCTGGCGGATGCGCTCGTCGCCGCAGGCGACGCTGGAAACCGATCTGCACCCGTCGTTGCGCAGACTCGCCCTGCGTCTGCCCGCCGGCTACAACCCGCGCACGCGGGCCCTGGCCGACACCTGGCGACGCGACGCAGGGCCTTCCAGCGCGGCCAGCGACAATGCCATCGTCAAGCGCGCGATCGCCTGGATCCGCGCCGAATTCGCCTACACGCTCGACACCCCGCTGCTCGGCCGCCACACCGTCGACGAATTCCTGTTCGACGAGAAGGCCGGGTTCTGCGAACACTACAGCGGCGCGTTCGTGTTCCTGATGCGTTCGGCCGGCATCCCGGCGCGGGTGGTCACCGGCTACACCGGCGGCTACCGCAACCCGGTCGGCGGTTACTGGCTGGTGCGCCGCTCCGACGCCCATGCCTGGGCCGAAGTCTGGCTGCAGGGCCGTGGCTGGGTGCGGGTGGACCCGACCGCCGCGGTCGCGCCGGAACGCATCTACGACACCATCGACGACCGCAGACCCGGCGCGCTGGGCGGCTTCGCGGGGCTGGGCCCGGTGTTCGATGTCGGCGACTGGATGCGCCGCAGCTGGAACGATTTCGTGCTGGGCTACAGCGCCGCGCGCCAGCGTCGGCTGCTGCAATCCTTCGGCGTCCCGGATCTCGATTCCGCCCGCCTCGTTCAGTTGTTCGTGATCGCCACCGTGCTGGCGCTGTCGGGGATGTTCTGGCTCGCCACGCGGCAGGAACGCGAGAAAGACCCGGTGCTGCGCGCCTGGCGGCGGCTGGAGCGTCGCTACCGTCGGCTTGAGCTGGGTCGCGAGCCGCATGAGCCGGTCGCGGTCTGGGCCGGACGTGTGATCGAAGTCCGCCCGGAGGCGCAGACTTTGATCGAGCTCAGCGCACGTTTCGTCGATTGGCGGTACGCTCGCGACCATGGCGGCATCGCAAACGCGGAAGGACTGATCCGCGAACTGCGCAGGCACCGACCTTGAACATTCCGGAGACTCCCATGCACGCACGCACCCTCGTCGTTACCGTCCTGGCCGCCGCCCTCGCCGGCTGCGCCACCTCGGCCAAACCCCTGCGCGGCGAATTCGCCGCGATCACCCCGCACCTGGCGGCCCAGCAGGAAAGCACCGGCAGCGTGGTGCGCTGGGGCGGCCGCATCGTCCGCACCGAACCGCTGGCCGACCGTACCTGTTTCGAAATGCTGTCCACCGAACTCGACAGCCAGGGCCGCCCGTACTGGGCCGCCGACAATACCCGCGGCCGCTTCATCGCCTGCCGCACCGGCTTCTACGATCCGGCGTTGTTCACCGACACTCGCGAAGTCACCTTCACCGGCCGTATCGACGGTTACGAAACCCGCAAGATCGGCGAATACGACTACCGCTTCCCTCGGGTGGCCGCCGACGTGGTCTACCTGTGGCCGGTACGCGAGCACGTGGACGTGGTGATGCGGCCGAGCCCGTGGCCGTGGTGGGGCTGGTGGTAAGCAGGCGTGTTGTGAGCATGCGTGCCTGCGCAACGCATTGCGCGCGACGAAAAACGCCGACCTCGAAAGGTCGGCGTTTTTATTTGAGGCCCGGCAGGCGTGAACGGAGACGCTTCGGCCGGCCCCGCGTAATCCTGACTATTTGCCCTTCTGCGCCGCATCGGCGGTCGGCCCCATGTCGCGATAACGGAACGTCAGCCACAGGCCGACGGCGATCGCGTACGACAGATTCGGAATGAAGGCCTTGTCCAGCGTGGTGACCTGCGACGCCAGCGCGATGTAGTTGGTGTACGCCGCCTGCGACAGCGTGAAGGCCGCGACCATCAGCAGCATGCGGATCGGCACCGGCATCCCCAGCCGCAGGGCGAAGATCGTGCCCTCCGAAATCAGCACGCCGACCAGGAACGGGAACACCGCACCGATCACCAGAATGCCGAACGAGCTGTCGCTGGAATGGGTCGCCAGCATCAGGTCGGCGAAAGTCACGCCGAGCGCGCGGGTGATCAGGAACGCAAGGAAGCCGGTCGAGAACGACATGATCCGGACGTATTGTTCGGCGCCCTGCGATTTCATGATCACGTTGATCGCGATCCATACCTGGCTGCCGATCGTCAGCAGGATCAGCACTTGCTCCAGTACGGTGAAAACATCCCACTTCATGCGCGACTCTTCATCCTGCCGTCCCCGTCTGCGGGCGTCGAGCCGGGAACATAACACAGGGCCCAAACCGCAGCGCCGGTGCCCGTTCAGCGGACGCCCATCCCGTGGACACCCCCGGGCCGCGGGGCTTGCGCACCGGAAACGCGACGACCCGCATCATTTCACCACGCGCAGATGCGAGGGCCGCTTCTTCGGCGGCGGCGGCGCCATGGGCGGCCTCGAACGTCGCCACCAGCGGATCAGGAGCCAGCCGAACAGCATGCCGCCCAGATGCGCGAAATGGGCCACCCCGGTATTCAAGCCGCTGAAACCCAGCGCCAGCTGCGCGACGGCGAAGATGATCACCAGCGTCCGCGCCTTGAGCAACACCGGCAGGAACAACAGGCCGATGCGACGGTCCGGAAACAACATCGCATAGCCGATCAGCAAGCCGAATACCCCGCCCGATGCGCCCAGCGTCGAATACGTTCCGGCCCCCTGGCTCACCATCAGCGTCGCGACCGCGACCTGGCACAGCCCCGCGCCCACTGTGCAGAAAGCGTAGAAGATCAGATAACGGCGACTGCCCCAGAACGACTCCAGCTCGGCGCCGAACATCAGCAGGCAGATCATGTTCATCGAGATATGCAGCAGATCGCCGTGCATGAACGCATGGGTGAGCAACTGCCAGGGCATGAACGACGACGACGGCGCGTACAGGTCGCGGCCCAGATCGAACGGCCACAGCCGCAGCGGCGCGAGATACGCGTCGGGCAGCACCTGCTGCAGCAGGAAAATCAGCACGTTGGCGAGCAACAGCGCCTTGGTGACCGGGGGCAGCCTGGAGAACATCCGTGATCCTTGGGGGGAAAGAAGCCGGAATCATCGAGCGCCGCGATCATCGAGCGTTCTATGCGGCGACTATGATACCGGCATGTCCGCGCTTCCCACCTTCTCCGGCGACGATTTTTCGCGCGCCCCGTCCATGCTGGGCGATGCCTTGCGCGATGCCGGCGCCTGCTGGATCGCAGGCTGGCCCGATACGGGCCTGGGCGACGCGCTGCGCGAAGATCTGCTGCGATTGCACGCAACGGGCGAGCTTTCCCCGGCAGCCGTGGGCCGCAGCGACGGTCGTGCGTTACGCAACGACATCCGCGCCGATGCCACGCGCTGGCTGGACGATCCCCGCTGCGGCGCACCGGCACGCGAATTCCTCGCGCGCCTCGACATCGTCCGCACGATGCTCAATCGAAGCCTCTTTCTGGGCCTGGTCGAATGCGAGGCGCACTACGCCGCGTATCCGCCGGGCGGCGGTTACGCCCGCCACCGCGACCGCTTCCGCGACAGCGACGCGCGCGTGGTCTCGTGGGTGACCTACCTCAACACCGACTGGAGCATGGACGACGGCGGCGCGCTGCGGCTGTATGGCAGCGACGGGAACATCACTGATGAAAGCAGCGCTGATGAAAGCATCGGTGATGAAAGCATCGGCGCCGGAAGCATCGACGTGCGTCCCGTCGGCGGCAGCATCTGTTTTCTGAGCGAACGGGAACACGAAGTATTGCCGGCGATGCGCGAACGTCTGAGCATCGCGGCGTGGTTCCGCAGGGCGTCTTCCGGTCCACTGGTTTGACGCTCGCAATCCCGCTCGCAGGACATCGACTATCCCCAGACTTCCTCGTCCACCGATTTCGCGCGCTTCGCCGCGCGCACGCGGCCGTGGTCGTCGACGCGCACGCCTTCGCGACGCAGGCGATCGAACTGTTCGCGATGATGCGGCGTACCCGGCGGAAACGCGCTGCGGCCATCGGCGCGCAGCACGCGATGCCACGGCAAAGTGGAATCGTCGTTCTGCGACAGCAGCCGCGCGACCATGCGCGCGCGCCCGGGCAAACCGGCGCGCTGCGCCACCACGCCGTAGGCCGCGGTTTCGCCGTGCGGAATCGCGCGGATCGCGGCGAGGATACGGTCGGCGGCAGACAGTGCGTCCATTGGGGGGTAGCATAATGCAACGCTATCCCCCGGGCTCCCCATGCAAAACTTCGAACAGATCCGCAGCCATCTCGCTTCCGGCGACTTCCGGATCACGATGCAGGAGCCTTACGTGCTCTGCGTCGAACTCTCGCTCGAACAGGGCCGCCGTCACCAGGCGATCTTCCTTTCCGAACTGGAAGACGACGACGGCCGCACGTATCTGCGCTTCAGCACCGTGATCGCGCCGACCACCGGCATCGACTGCCGTCGCGCGTTGGCCTTCAACTGGGAAAGCCGCGTCGGCTATCTCGCGATCGGCGAACTCGACCACGTGCCCTACCTGCAACTGTGCGAGAACCGTCCCTACGAAAGCCTCGGCCCCAGCGAAGTCGATCGTCTGATCCTCGAAATCGGCGGCATGGGCGACCAGTTGGAACGCGCGCTGTCCGCGGGCGGCGATCTGCTGTAAGCAATCCCTGCATCCCGATCCTGGCATCGGATCCTGTAGAGCGGACGTCAGTCCGCTGCCCTTTCCATAAAGCAGCGGACTGAC
>JAZKFJ010000044.1:11231-31625 GCA_040386495.1 Pseudomonadota bacterium | reverse complement strand
TCCGCTCTACACAACGAAAAAGCGCAAAAGCCCCGGTTTTCGCCGGGGCTTTTGCGTTCTTGGAACATCGATCGCACATCGGCGCGTCAAGCCCAACCCAGCGCCTCCAGCAAGCGCAGCAGGCCATACGCGATACCGCCGGCCGCGGGAATGGTCAACACCCACGCCCACAGGATCCGTTCGATCACGGTGATCTTCAGCGCACGCGGATTCTTGCCGAAGCCCACGCCCATGATCGCGGTCGAGATGCTGTGCGTGGTCGAGACCGGCATGCCGAAGTGCGCGGCGGTGACCAGGATCGTCGCCGATGCGGTCTCGGCGGCGAAACCGTCGATCGGCTGCAACTTCACCATTTTATGGCCCAGCGTCTTGATGATCTTCCAACCGCCGGCGGCGGTGCCGGCCGCCATCACCAGCGCGCAGGTGACCACGATCCAGGCGTCGATATGCTTCTCGCCGCCGTCCGGGTGCAGGAACTGGGCCCAGGCGGGCAGATTGTCCAGCGTGCCCGCGGCCTGCGCGCCGAAGATGGTGAGCGCGATGATGCCCATGGTTTTCTGCGCATCGTTGCTGCCGTGCGCGAAACCCATGTAACCGGCGGATACCAGCTGTGCCTTGCCGAAGACCGCATTCACCCAGCGCGGGCGCACCATGCGCGCCAGCACGCCGCCGGCTTTCGAGAACGCCCAGATCACCGCATAGATCGCCGCCAGGATCAGCACGCCGAGCGTGAACCCCGCGATCGGCGAACTGACCATCGGCAGCACCACTTTCCACAGCAGGCCCTTGTTGCTGGTCCAGCCCTCACCGCCCAGCTTGGACCAGATCAGCGCGGACCAGTCGTTGTGCGCGGCGGCGAGCGCGGCGCCGCACAGGCCACCGATCAGCGCATGCGAGGACGACGATGGCAGGCCTTTCCACCAGGTGATGAGGTTCCAGGTGATGCCGCCCGCCAGCGCGCACAGGATCACTTGCGAAGTGACCATGACCACATCCGTATCGATCAGGCCCGAGGCGATGGTCTTGGCGACCGCGGTGCCGTAGAAGGCGCCGATGAGGTTCATCACCGCAGCCAGCATCACCGCCTTGCCGGGCGACAGCACCTTGGTGGCGACGACCGTGGCGATGGAGTTGGCGGTGTCGTGGAAGCCGTTGATGAACTCGAAAACGAGCGCGGCCAGAATGACCAGCAGGACGAGAGTAAGCACGGCGGTCGTCTCAGCTGTTCTTCAGGACGATCTGGTAGGCGACCACGCCGGCTTCGCGGCAGCGGTCGATCGCCTTTTCCAGGATCTCGAAGAATTCCTTGAGCAGGAACATCTGCAGGTTGTCGAGCTTGCCGGAATAGATGTCGCGGTAGAGCTCCAGCATCAGCCGGTCGGCTTCGTTCTCGATGGCGCGCAGCTTCTCGTTCAGCGCGGTCATGCGGTCGATATTGAGGTGGCGCAGTTCTTTGACCATCTCCACCACCACGTTGGCGGCCTGTTCCAGCATCGCCGCGCGGGGCGCGAAATCGATGTCTTCCAGATGGCGGACCGCCAGCGAATAGCGGTCGGCGAACTTCTCGACCTGCTTGGGGATGCGGTAGAGGGCGGAACCCAGCGCCTCGATGTCCTCGCGTTCGATCGGAGTGATGAAGCTGTCGACCAGGGCCTTTCCGATCTTCTCGGAGGCGGCGCGCTCGCGCTGGCGCGCCAGTTTGAAGGGGTCCAAGGCCGGCTGGCGCTCGGTGGCTTTCATCATGACGTGCAGCGCGCTGGCGCTGGCAAGGGCGGCCGCGGCGGCCTCGTCGAGCAGATCGTAGAACTGCTGGCCGGAACCGAAGATCGTTTGCAGGGAAAACATGGGCGGGCGCCTTGATGACAGTGATGTGAACAGCGTAAGTACGAATTGTGACGCAAAGATGACATCCGCCGTCTGGATGTCATTCCACGGACACTTCAACGTCATCAATCCGACATCCTGGACTCATGGCCCGGCTTCGGCCCGACCTGAACACAGCCGCAGCCGGCGGCCCGGGGCGGTCATGGCCGCCTGCTATGATCCGCGCACCCCCCGATGCCCGCCCCCGTGACCCTCCCCCCGATGCCCCGACCGACGCCGGAGCCCTCCGAACGCCGTCGAAACCGCCCCGCGGCCCGCGCGGCGAGCCCCCGCCAGGGAGCCCTCCGTCGTGCTTGAACTGTCGGTGGTCGTTGCGCTGATTCTGTTGAACGGTTTTTTCGCGCTGTCGGAAATGGCGCTGATGACCTCGCGCAAGACGCGCCTGAAGCAGATGGGCGAAAACAGCCGCGGTGCGCGCAAGGCGCTGGCGCTGGCCGAGCATCCGGACAATCTGCTGTCCACAGTGCAGGTGGGCATCACCTCGATCGGCGTGCTGACCGGCGTGTTCGGCGGCGAAGCCATCGGGCTGGCGGTCGCGAGCTGGTTCGGCGACCTGGTTCCCAGCCTGCAGGAATACGCCCGCTCGATCGGCATCGGTACCGCGGTCACGCTGATCACTGCCGGCTCGGTAATCTTCGGCGAACTGGTGCCGAAACGGCTGGCATTGACCAACCCGGAAATCATCGCCAGCAAAGTCGCGATTCCGTTGGACCTACTCTCGCGGTTCGCCACGCCCCTGGTGCGTACGCTCGGCGCGATCAACCGCGGCGTGCTGCGCCTGCTCGGCATCCGCGACGACGCCCGCAACGCGATCACCGAGGAAGAGATCCAGATGCTGGTGAGCGAAGGCCACGAGCAGGGCATCATCGACGACGACGAACGCAACATGATGCAGCGGGTGATGCGCCTGGGCGACCGCACGGTCGAAAGCATCATGACCCCGCGGATGCGGATCGTCTGGCTGGACGCCAACGCCAGCTTCCAGGAAAACCTCGCCGAGATGCGCGAGACCCCCTACTCGCGCTACCCGGTCTACCGCGGCAGCGACACCGAAGTGATGGGGCTGCTGGAGGTGAAATCGCTGCTCGACCGGCTGCAGGAAACCCAGCCGGACCTGTTCGCGACCCTGCGTCCGGCGCTGTTCGTGTCCGAGTCCACGCATGCGTTGAAACTCCTGGAAATCTTCCGCGAAGAGCAGCAGTCGCTGGCGCTGGTGGTGGACGAATACGGCGAGATCACCGGCATGGTCACCGTCAACGACTTGATGGGCGCCGTGCTGGGCCGGCTGCAATCGGGGGAGACCCCGGATTCCGGGGCGCTGGTGGTGGAACGCGCGGACGGCTCGCTGCTGGTCGACGGCTCGCTGCCTGTGGACGAACTGCGCGAACTCATCGGCCAGCGCCTGCCGCATCTCGACGATCACGACTATCACACCGCCGCCGGCATGGCGATCGCGCACTTCGGACGGATTCCGAACACCGCCGAATACTTCGAGTGGTCGGGCTGGCGGATCGAGGTCGTCGATCTCGACGGCCCGCGCATCGACAAACTCCTGCTCACACGGATCGAGAGTACGGTTGCGGACGATGACGACTGAGCCGCACTCCCCTGAAGACGAGGTCGTGGCCCACGGCATGCGCGCAGTGCTCGACAATCTGTGCGACGGCGACCCCGACGACCATCTGGCGCTGCGCGATCTGATCGGCGGCCTGGGGCGCAGCACTTTCGGGGTGTTGCTGTTCATTTCCACCATCCCCGCCTTCATCCCGATCCCCGGCGTGGCCGGCGCGCTCAGCGGCCCATTGGTGGTGCTGGTCGGGTTGCATCTGCTGATCCTGCTGCGCAAGCCCTGGCTGCCGGATTTCGTCGCGCGCCGCGGCCCGCAGCGCAGCACGCTGATCCGTTTCGATCGCGCCGGCGACCGCTGGCTGCGCTGGCTGGAAAAACTGGTGCGGCCGCGGATGACCGCAATGATCGATCACCCGGTGGCGACCGTGTTCACCGGCTTGCAACTCGTCCTGCTGGGCGTGCTGCTGGCGCTGCCGATCCCGTTCACCAATTTCATGTTCGCTGGCCTGCTGCTGGTCTACGCGCTGGCGCTGCTGGAACGCGACGGCGCGCTGATGCTGCTCGCGTGGGCAGCGGGCGTGATCGCGATCTATGTCTTCGGCGCGGTGTCGGGGAATCTCGCCGCGATGCTGTGGGCGTGGGTCGCGAGCCTGGGCTGACCATTCGAATTCTGTAGGAGAGGCTTCAGTCCCGATCACGGTCGCGACGGAATTCGTATGCGAGGGGCTCGGGCCTGAAGGCCCTCCTACGAGAGCATCGCGCCCGCTCTGCAATCCGCGATCAACCGACCAATGTCGTGAAATCGCGCATGTTCATCGGGTGTCCCAGCCAGTAACCCTGGGCCAGATCGCAGCCGCGTGCGCGCAGCAGGTCGCACTGCCCTTCCTTCTCCACGCCCTCGGCCACCACGGTCATGCCCAGCGAATGCGCCATCGCGATGATCGCGGTGGTGAGCGCCAGATCGTCGGGGTCGCGCATCACGTCGGCGATGAAACTGCGGTCGATCTTCACGCCGTCCACCGGCACCCGGCGCAGATGGCTCAGCCCGGAGAACCCGGTGCCGAAATCGTCGAGCCAGACCTTGATGCCGACATCGCGCAGGCTGGCCAGGATCTGCCGCGCCTGTTCTTCGTCGCCGAGCACCGCGGTTTCAGTGAGTTCGATATGCAGCGAGCGAGGAGGTAGACCGCTGTCGGCCAGCGCCGACATCACGTGATCGCGGAAATCGCCGCTGCGCAGCTGGCGCGCGGACACGTTGACCGACACGAACAACTCATCGGCGCCTTCGCGACGCCAGCGCACGGCGTCCTTGCAGGCGGCGCGGATCACCGCCGGGCCGATGGTCTCGATCAGGCCGCTCTGCTCGGCCACGTCGATGAATACCGAAGGCGCGACCTGGCCGTGCACCGGATGCTGCCAGCGCAGCAGCGCTTCGGCGCCGAGCAGCCTCTTGTCGGCGACGCGATAGATCGGCTGGTAGACCAGGCTCAACTCGCCGCGCTCCCAGGCGCCGCGCAGATCCTGTTCGATGCGCACCCGGCGGGTCACCGCCTGGTCCATCGCGCGGCTGTAGAAGCGATAGCCGTTCTTGCCGGCGACCTTCGCCTGGTACATCGCGATATCGCCGTTCTTCATCAGCATGGTCGCGCCGGACGCGTCTTCCGGGAACAGCGTGACGCCGATCGAGGTGCCCAGGAACACCTGGCGGTCCTGGACCACGATCGGCCTGCTCAGTTCGGCGACCAGGGTTTCGGCAAGATGCGCCGCGCTCGCGCGCACGTCGGTCTGTTCGTTTTCGCCGTACAGCAGGATGACGAATTCGTCGCCGCCGAAACGCGCGAGCTCGCTGGCGCCGCCGCCGATCCGTTCCACCGCTTCGCGGATGCGGTTGGCGAACTGGATCAGCACCTCGTCGCCGACGTCGTGGCCGAGGGTATCGTTGACGCGCTTGAAATCGTCGATGTCCGCGAACAGCAGTGCGAGCTGGCGGCCGACGCCGCGCAGTTGCATCAGGCGGTGATCGAGGGTTTCGCGGAAGGCCAGACGATTGGCCAGGCCGGTCAGCGAATCGGTGTAGGCCATGCGCCGCATGTCGCGATCGTGGCGCGCGATGCTGTCGGCCATCCGCGCGAACGCGCGCACCAGCGTGCCCACCTCGTCCTTGCGGCCATTGATCGGCAGCACGGTATTGAAATTGCCGGCCTCGATCTCGCGCGCCGCATCCGAGAGCTGGCGGATCGGGCGCACCAGTGCGCGCTGCAGCAGCAGGCCCACCAGCACCGCCAGCGATACCAGCATCAGCAACAGCAGACCAATCCAGGCGAGGTGACGCCTGCCCAGTTCGCGCAGGCGTTTGGTCATCTCGCGATTGACGTGCGCTTCCTCGGCGCGGATCTTGCCGAGCGAGTAGCCGACGCGAACGCCGCCGAGGCGCTGGTCGCCAAGCCGGATCGGCGTGGAGATATCCATCACCGCATCTGTATTCAGCACCTGCAGGCCATCGGACGCGACGATCTGCCGCGCCAGCGGATCCGACATCTGCTGGCCGAAAGTCGGGATGTCGCCGGAACCGTCGTGGACGATGCTGCCCTTGGCGTCGTAGACCAGCACGTAGCTCACGTCGGTCTGATTGAGGATGCTGCGGGTGGTCGCGCCGATGGCGTCGAGATCGAAGTAGTACGCCGGATTCACCAGCATGTCCGCCACCTGCGACACCTGCGCCTCGCCGCGCTCGCGCAGACGGTCGTACACCAGCGTGCGGGTGGCGTCCTGGCTCAGCTGCAGTACTTCTTCCTGGGTCGCGGTCTGGCGCTGCCAGATCAGCGCCACCGCCGCCAGCATCATCACCATGGCGAAGCCGATCACCGCCATGAACTTGGCGTGGAGGCCATCGAAGAGTGTCATGCCGCGCGCCTCATTCGACCGCGGCCCTCACCTGCACCACACCGCCGCGCAGCCGGTCGAGCACCTGCCGGGTGTCGCCGTCGATCGGCATGAAACGCGTGGTGTGGAAAAAATGCTGCAGCGCTTCGCGGGCGAGCGGATCGCCGGCCGCCTCGATCAGCACTTCGCGCAGCCGCGCCTGCACTTTCGGATCGAGATCCCCACGCACCATTTCCAGCGCGCGCGGCACCGGGTCGGTCATGTGGATCACTTCCAGATCCTTGCGGTAGGAAACCGGCAGCCGCGCGGCGTTGTCCCAGTCGAGATCGCTCATCGTGCCGGCATCGACCAGGCGCTTGTGGACCCACGCGCCGATGTTCAGCTCGGAGCGCGCGAAGACGTAGCCGACCGTGCCGCCCGAAGGCTTGTCCATCGGCGACAGCAGCAGGCTGAGCGACATGTTCCTGCGCAGCAGCTCGATCGCCGGGACGAAATAGGCGCTGGTGGACGCGTTGTTCTGGAACGCGACGCTGCGACCGCGCAGATCCTCCAGCGCATCCAGACCGCTGTCGCGGCGCACGAAGAATACGGTGCGGTAGCGGCTGACCCCGTCGCGTTCGGTCACCAGCAGCGTCTGGGCGTTGCCCCGCTCCTGCAGGAGCATGGCGGTGCCGGCGGTCTCGGTGACCCAGTCGACCTGGCCGCGGCGCAGGTAACTGGCCATCTGCTGGGCATCGCGGGCCATCAACACCCGACCCTCGCGGATCCCGACGCCGGCCATCCGCGGAACCACGTAATCCAGCAGCGGCTTGAGCTGCTCGTAATGGCTTCTGGGATCGTCGCTGATGCGCCCCAGGACCAGAATGTGACGCTGATCGTCAGCCGATGCCGTAGCGGGCGCCAGTCCGATGAACGTGAGCAGCGCCGCCAGGAACACCGCTGAAGACGCGAACAGACGGTTCAAGTGCGGTGCTCCACCGAATGCAGGGAGGCGGTGCGACGGTGGTTCATGGCGACGACAGGCGCGGTTTCGTGCGCAGGCACAAAGGACGCATCAGGTCCGCTGCGGCGGCACGATGCGGCCGTCGGCGATGTCGGCCATGCGTTTGGCATCGGCCAGCATTCCCCGCAAAAGCCGGATATCGCGGGCGTCCAGCTCCGCGCGCAGGAACAGTCGACGGAACTTGCCCATCGCCGTCTCCGGTGTCCGGCCTTTGTGGAAATCGATCGCATCCAGAGTGTCCGCCAGTTGCAGGAAAAAGCCTTCGAGTTCGGCGTGGGTCGCGGGCGGTTCACTGCGACCCTCGTGCTCCCGCGCAGCCGCGACGGGCGCCGACGCGGGCATGGCCGAATCTTCTGTCCCCGCTAGACGCAATTCATATGCCAAGACCTGGACCGCGGCGGCCAGGTTGAGCGAGCTGTAGTCGGGATTGGCCGGAATATGGATGGCTGCATGGCACAGCTGCAGTTCTTCGTTCTCCAGTCCGGTCCGTTCGCGGCCGAAGACCACCGCCACCTCGCCGCCGGCCACGGCCGTCGAAAGACTGCGCGCCGCACCCTGGCGTGGGCTGAGTTCATCCAGCGCGATCCGGCGGCTGCGCGCGGTACAGCCCAGCACCAGCCGGCAATCGCCCACCGCCTCGACCAGGGTGTCGACCCGGACCGCGGTTTCCAAGACATCGTTCGCGCCGGCCGCCAGCGCGTAGGCATCCGGATCCGGAAAGCGCTGCGGCGCCACCAGCACCAGCCGCGAAAAGCCCATGGTCTTCATCGCCCGCGCCGCGGAACCGATATTGCCTGGGTGCTGGGTACCGACGAGGACGATCCGGAGACGTTCGGCGGGGAAGGTTCGGGAAGCGGAAGACATGCCGCCAATGGTAAACTTTCACGCCGGCCCCTGCGCCGGACCGTTCTTTTTCCCCGCCCTTTTCGCTTGCGCCACCCGGTGGCGCCCGGAGTCGTTCGCGATGCTACAGCCCGCTGTCAATGTCATGGTCAAGGCGGCTCGCGCCGGCGGAAACATCCTGCTGCGGCATATGGCCCGGCTGGACGCGATCGAAGTGGTCGAAAAGGACCGGATGGATTACGCCTCCGAAATCGACCGGCTGGCCGAGGAAGCGATCGTGAAGGAACTGCGCCGCGCGCAGCCGGAATACACGGTGCTGGGCGAGGAAGGCGGAAAGCAGAAGGGCAACCGCGGACCCAGCCGCTTCACCTGGGTGATCGATCCGCTGGACGGCACCAGCAATTATCTGCGCGGCATCCCGCACTGGTGCGTGTCGATCGCGCTGTGCGAAGGCCCGGAACCGCTGCATGCGGTGATCTTCGATCCGCTGCGCAACGAACTGTTCACCGCCAGTCGCGGCAGCGGCGCCCAGCTCAACGGCCACCGCATCCGCGTCAGCGAGCGCCGGGAACTGCAGGGCGCGATGCTGGCCACCGGTTTCGCCCCGCGCGAGCGCAAGCGCGCCGAGGCCCAGCTCGACTGCATCAAATCGCTGCTGGTGCATGCGGAAGACATCCGCCGCGGCGGTTCGGCCGCGCTGGATCTGGCCTACGTGGCCGCGGCCCGTTACGACGGTTATTTCGAAGCCGGGCTGATGGCGTGGGACATCGCCGCCGGCGTGTTGCTGGTCCGCGAAGCCGGCGGCCGCGTCTGCGATTTCCGCGGCGCCGCTCTGGGTCCGATGCATATCGACGGCGCCACCCGCCAGGTCGCGGCCGCGAATGTGCGCCTGATCGATGGTCTGCAGCAGGCGATCGTCAATACCGGGTACGCCAAGAGCTTCGATTGACCGCAGCGACGTAGAGCGGAGCAAAGCTCCGCTGCGCACCGTCTTCGGAAAGGCCGCAGCGGAGCTGCGCTCCGCTCTACGAAAGCAAGCCCAGGAAAGAACCCGACGAAAAAGGCCGCGCAGTGCGCGGCCTTTTTCGTGGTACGACCACCAACCATTACGATCAGGGGCGACGCGCCAGCGCGGCCTCGTCGCGGGCCTTCGGCATCAGGTCCTGCTTGCTCACGCCCAGCCACAGCAGCAGCGGGCAGGCCACGAAGATCGTGGATACGGTACCGATCACGATCCCCAGAATCTGCGCTTCGGCCATGCCCTTCAGCGAACCGCCGCCGTACAGATACAGCGCGAACACGGTCAGGAACGCCACGAACGAGGTGATCACCGTACGCGACAGGGTCTGGTTGATCGACTTGTTGAGCACTTCCACCGGCGATGCGCGCATGCCGCGGAAATTCTCGCGGACGCGGTCGAAGACCACGATGGTGTCGTTGATGGAATACCCCATCACCGACAGCACGCCGGCCAGGACCGTGAGATCGAACTCATGCCCGCTCAGCGCGAACCAGCCGACCACTACGGTCACGTCATGCAGGGTGGTGATGATCGCCGCCACCGCGAACTTCCATTCGAAGCGGAACGAGATGTACATCAGGAAGCCGAGCACCACGAACAGCAATGCGTAGATGCCGTTTTCGGCCAGCTCGCGACCGACCTGCGGGGTGATCTCGGCGCTGCGCAGTTTCTTGGCCGGGTTGCCGGGTTCGGAGGCGATCACGCGCACGCTCTCGGCGATGCTCGCCGTGGGGTCGTCGCCGGTCTTCTTGACGGACGACTCGTCGCGCAGGCGGACCAGCAGTTCCTTGCCGGTGCCGAAAGCCTGGACCTGGGCGCTGTCGTAACCCTGGTCTTCCAAGCGCTTGCGCACGCCTTCGACATCGACCGACTTTTCGTAGGCCAGTTCGATGCTGACGCCGCCGGTGAAGTCGAGGGCGAAGTTGAAGCCCTTGGCGAACATCGCGCCGATGCCGACGAACATGATGAGCAGGGCGACGACCAGCGAAATCATGCGCAGGCGCATGAAATCGATCTTGCTGTCGTAAGGGAACACGTTGAAAGGTTTCATGATTCTGCTCCCTTAGATCGCAACGGACTGCAGCTTGCGACGGCGGCCGTAGATCAGCGTGGCGATGCCGCGCGACACGGACACGGCGGTGTAGGCCGAGGTCGCGATGCCGAGCATGGTGGTCACACCGAAGCCCTTCAGCGGCCCGGTGCCGAACGCGAACATGGCCAGACCCGCGAGGAAGGCGGTGATGTTCGCGTCGAGGATGGTGCCCGACGCGCGGTTGTAACCTTCGGCGATGGCGGTCTGCGGCGGTAGCCCCGCTCGCAACTCTTCGCGTATGCGTTCGTTGATCAGCACGTTGGCGTCCACCGACATGCCGACCGTGAGCGCGATGCCGGCCAAGCCGGGCAGACTCATCGTCGCCTCGAACACCGACATCAGCGCGAACACCATCAGCAGGTTCAGCAGCAGCGCCAGACAGGTGACGATGCCGAACATGCGGTAATAGAACAGGAAGAACACCAGCGCGAACACGAACGAGAAGCCCACCGCTTTCAGGCCGCGCTCGACGTTCTGCTTGCCGAGGCTGGGGCCTACGGTGCGCTCTTCGACGAAATCCATCGGTGCGGCCAATGCGCCGGCCTTGAGCAGGCGCGACAGGTCGTCGGCTTCCTTGCGCTCCAGACCGCTGGTCTGGAACTGTTTGCCGAACGGCTCATTGATGTTGGCGATGGAGATGACCTCTTCCTTCGTCTGGAAGGACTTCACTTCCTTGCCGTCGACGATGCGCACCTGCGGGATACGCTCGATGAACACCACCGCCATCGGCTTGTTCACGTTTTCGCTGGTGAACTGCAGCATGCGATTGCCGCCGGCCGTGTTCAACGACACCGTCACCGCCGGCTGGCCGTTCTGGTCGACCGATGTGCGGGCATCGATCATGTCTTCGCCGGCGACGATGATCCGCTTGTTGAGCAGCACCGGCATCGGCTTGCCGTCGGTGCCCAGTTCGCGACGCTCGTACAGGCGCGCGCCCGGGGGTACGTTGCCGCTTTCGCGCGCATCGAAGGCATTGCCCTCGTAGACGCCGCGGTATTCGAGGGTGGCGGTGGCGCCGAGCGTACGCTTGGCCTTGGCGGTGTCCTGCACGCCCGGCAACTGCACGACCACGCGGTCGGCGCCCTGACGCTGGAGAATCGGTTCGGCGACGCCGAGCGCGTTGATGCGGTTGCGCAGGGTGCCGAGGTTTTGCTCGATGGCGTTCAAGGTCATCTGACGGATCATCTCGTCGGAGACCTGGATCCTGATGACGTTGCCCGTCGTCTCGAACGCGAAGGCATTGGTCGCGACCAGCGCGCCGGTGTCGGCGGCGGCGGCGGCGAAATTCTTGCGGATCAGGGCCTCCGCTTTGTTGACGTCGCTGTTCGGCGCCAGGGTGATCTGCATGCCCGTGTCGCCGTCGCGATCGGCGGCGTAGCCGATGCCCGCATCGCGCAGCGCGCTGCGGATGTCGGACAGATAGGCTTCGAAGCGTTTGTCGATCGCGGCCTTCTTGTCCACTTCCATCAGGAAGTGCACGCCGCCCTGCAGGTCGAGGCCGAGCGCCATCGGCTTGGCGCCGATCGCGGTCAGCCAATCGGGCACGTTCGAGGCCAGGTTCATCGCCACCACGTAGCGGGTGCCGAGCGTGTCGCCCAGCAGATCCGCAACCTTGCTCTGGGTATCGGAATCCGCGGTGCGGACCAGCAGATTGTCGCCCTGTTTCTCGATCAGCTTCGCCTTCAGCCCGGCTTTCGCCAGAGCCTGCGACACCCGCTGCTCCAGCGCGGCATCGACCGTCGCGCCGCGGCCTGCGGAGATCTGCACGGAAGGATCCTGCGGATAGATGTTGGGCAGCGCGTAGATCGCGCTGAGCAACACCACGATCAGGATGACGACATATTTCCAGCGGGAATATTCGAGCATGACATGCACCGCGTCCGGTCCTGGGACCGGCCGCATTCGAGGTGGATCGGAAGGTCAGGCGAAGCGCATCAAAGCGACTTCAGCGTACCCTTGGGCAGAACGTGGCCGATGGCGCCTTTCTGCACGCGCAACAGCACATTGTCGGACACTTCGATGCTGATGAAGCTGTCGCCGATGTCGCGGACGGTACCGGCGATGCCGCTGCTGGTGATGACTTCATCGCCCTTGGACAGTTTTTCGAGCATCCCGCGATGCTCCTTGGCGCGCTTCATCTGCGGCCGGATCATGATGAAGTACATCACCACCAGCAGCAGGATCGGGAACATCAGGGTCGACATCAGGCTGCCGGCGCCGGGAGCGGCGGGCGCCGCCTGGGCGTAGGCGGGGGAAATCAGGAGATCGAGCAGATTCATCGATGACGGGTCCGGGCGCAAAATAGCTGGGGATTATGCCATGCGGGCCGGGCTGCGGGCTTCGACCCGCAGCGGTCGCATCCGGCCTGCCGCCCCTTCCCGACCGCCGGCCGGGGCGAAAGTTCAGCCGGCCGCGGCCCCGGCGTCCGCCCGGGCCGCGTAAAAGGCCGCGCGGAAGTCGGCAAAACGTCCGCCTTCGATGGCGGCGCGGATGTCGGCCATCAGCGTCTGGTAGTACCAGAGGTTGTGCAGGGTACCCAGCATCGGCGCGAGCATTTCGTTGCAGCGGTCGAGGTGGCGCAGGTAAGAACGGGTATAGCCGTTGCTGCAGGCATGGCAGCCGCAGCCCTCCTCGATCGGCCGCAGATCGCGCTCGTAGCGGCTGTTGCGGATGCGTACGGTGCCGAAACTCGTGAAGTAGTGCCCATTGCGCGCGTTCCGGGTCGGCATCACGCAGTCGAACATGTCGATGCCGCGGGCCACCGACTCGACCAGATCCTCGGGCCGCCCCACCCCCATCAGATAGCGCGGACGGTCGGCCGGCAACTGGGGACAGGTGTGTTCGAGCATCGCGTTGCGCTCGGCCTCCGGCTCGCCCACGGCCAGACCGCCGACCGCGTAACCGTCGAAACCGATCTGCTTCAGCGCCTCGGCCGAACGGGTGCGCAGGTCGTGGTGGACGCCGCCCTGGACGATGCCGAACAGCGCCGCGTCGTTGCCGTCGTGGGCCCTGCGCGAGCGCTCGGCCCAGCGCAGCGACAGTTCCATCGACTTGCGCGCCACTTCCTCGGTTGCGGGATACGGCGTGCATTCGTCGAAGATCATCACGATGTCCGAATCCAGCACTTTCTGGATGCGCATGCTCTCCTCGGGCCCGAGGAAGACCTTGCGGCCGTCGGTGGGCGCGGCGAAGGTCACGCCGGCCTCGGTGATCTTGCGCTTGTGCGCGAGCGAGAACACCTGGAAGCCGCCGGAGTCGGTGAGGATCGGCCCGTTCCAGCGCGTGAACCCGTGCAGGCCGCCGTGATCGGCGATCACGTCCAGGCCCGGACGCAGATAGAGATGGAAGGTGTTGCCGAGGATGATCTCGGCGCCGAGCGCGCGGACCTGATCCGGCATCACGCCCTTGACAGAACCGTAGGTGCCCACCGGCATGAAAGCCGGGGTTTCGACGGTGCCGCGCGGGAAAGAAATGCGGCCGCGGCGGGCCACGCCGTCGCTGCCGAGCAGTTCGAAACTCATCCGCGACATGCGCGACTCCTGTTGTGATGCGGACCGGCGGACTTATGCCGGTCGTTTGAGCTGGAAGACATCGCGGGTGCGGACATACGCCGCGCCGCCGAGGCGCCCGATCAGATCGAGCTTCGCCGGGTCGACGTGGCGCGCGTCGGCCATCGCCGCATCGTCGATGTGCGCGAGCAGCACTTCGGCGAATACCAGATGGTGCGTCGGCGCATCGACGGGATACGGTTGGATTGCGGCCAGTCTGCATTCGAAAGCCACTGCACTACCGGCCACGCGCGGCGGCGCGACGCGTTCGGACGTCGTTGTCGCCACACCGCAGCGTTCGAATTCGCTCACGCCGTGAGGAAACGCAGCAGCGGTCGCGTTCATCGTCTCCGCCTGCGCAGCCGAAACCAGATGGATGACCAGTTCGCCGCGCTCACGCAGATTGCGCAGGGTGTCCTTCTCGCTGCCGTCGGGGCGATGGCCGATGCTGAGCATCAGCGTCGGCGGCGCGTCGCAGACCACCTGGAAGAAGCTGAAAGGCGCGAGATTGTCGATGCCGTCGGCGGAACGCGTGGACACCCAGGCGATCGGCCGCGGCGTGACCGTGGCGGTCAACCAGCGATAGGCTTCGCTCGCCGGCAGCGCCGCGAAATCAAGTCGCATGCGCGGGCGCTACGGACGCGGACGGGAGCGTATCCGATGGAAACAGCAGCATCGCATCGCCGTAGCTGAAGAACCGATACCGCTCGCGCACCGCATGCGCATAGGCGGCGAACACCCGGTCCTTGCCGGCGAACGCCGACACCAGCATCAGCAGCGTGCTTTCCGGCAGATGGAAATTGGTGAGCAACGCGTCGACGCTGCGGATGCGATAACCCGGGAAAATGAAGATCCGGGTTTCGCCTGCGAACGGCTGCAGTTCGCGTTCGCCGGCGTCGTTGTTGCGCATTGCACTCTCGAGCGCGCGCACCACGGTCGTGCCCACCGCGACCACGCGCCCGCCGCGCTCGCGGGTGCGACGCACCTGCGCGACCAGTTCGGCGCCCACGTTCAACCATTCGCTGTGCATGCGGTGTTCGCGCACGTCGTCGGCGCGCATCGGCTGGAACGTGCCGGCGCCGACGTGCAGGGTCACGTGTCCGAATTCGACGCCGCGGGCGCGCAGCGTCTCCAGCAAAGGTTCATCGAAATGCAGCCCAGCGGTGGGCGCGGCGACCGCGCCGACTTCCTTCGCGAACACGGTCTGGTAACGCTCGTGATCGTCCGTCCCCGGTTCGCGGCGGATGTACGGCGGCAGCGGCAGCCGGCCGGCGTGCAGCAGCCAGCTTTCCAGCCCTTCGCCGACGCGGAAGCGCAGGTGATAGAACTCGCCGTCGCGGCCCAGCACCTCGGCTTCGCCGCCGGCATCCAGGGCGATCCGGCTGCCCGCCTTCGGCGATTTGCTGGCGCCGATCTGCGCCCGTGCCTCGTCGCCGGGCAGCAGGCGTTCGATCAGGATCTCCACCCGCCCGCCCGTGGCCTTCTGGCCGAACAAGCGCGCCGGGATCACCCGGGTGTCGTTGAAGATCAGCAGGTCGCCCGGCTGCAACAGATCGGGCAGATCGCGCACCGAGCGGTCCTGCAGGTCGCCCGGCGCCTGCGGCACCACCAGCAGCCGGCTGGCGGAGCGTTCGGCCAGAGGCGCCTGAGCGATCAGGGCTTCGGGCAGCTCGAAATGGAAGTCGGATTTTTTCATCGTGGCGCACGTTCGGGGGCATACATTGTAGCCGCCGGCCCGCCGCCGCCCACGCTCACACCACGTCCGCGCGCAACTGCGGGAAGACCTTGCCGACCTTCTCCAGCAGGTAATCGCCGTAGGTGCCGTCGAAGGGCGCCAGCACGCTGGCCCCGTCCCAGCGTGCGCTGCGATCCGCGGCCACGCGGCCGGGGTCGATCCGGGCGTGCTGCGGCAGCGGCGTGACCCGGGCGGTGAAGTCCGGATCGAAGAACAGCGGAAACGAAAACCGCTCGCGGCCGCTGGCGTTGCGCACCCGGTGCGGCGTGGAGCGGTAGGTGCCGCCGGTCAGGCGGTCGAGCATGTCGCCGATATTGCATACCAGCGTGCCCGGCAGCGGCGGCGCGTCCAGCCAGCCCTGCGGCGTGCGCACCTGCAGGCCGGGCACGTCGTCCTGCAGCAGAAGGGTCAGCAGGCCGTAATCGGTGTGCTCGCCCACGCCCCAGCCGTCGTCCGCGGCCGGCTGCGGCGGATAGCGGAAAATCCGGAACAGCACCGTCGGATCGGCGGTGTAGTGCCGGCGGAACCAGTCCTCCTCCAGCCCCAGGCTCAGTGCGACCACCGCCAGCACCGCCTGCGCGGCGCGGCTGGCCGCTGCCATGTAGTCCAGCACTGCCGCCCGCAGCGCCGGCACATCGGCCGGCCACAGGTTGGCGCCGTGCAGCGGCCAGCCGGCGTGCACCCGGGCATCGTCCGGCGGCAACTCGGTGCCGAAATACAGGCCTTCCTTCAGATCCGGCCGGCCGCTGGTGAGTTCGCCGCCGACCGGGAAGTAGCCGCGCCACGCGCGGCTGGCGTCGCGCAGCCCCGCTTGCAGGGCGTCGTCGATGCCGTGCCCGGCGATATAGAAGAAGCCGTTCGCGCGGCAGGCCTCGCCGATGCCGGCCGCCACCCGCTGGCGGGCGCCAGGATCCGCGTCGCCCAGCATCGGGGCGATGTCGACGACCGGCAGCATCGCGGCGGACACCACAATCCGCCTCAGCGCTCGAACTTGGTGGACAGGACGATCGATGAGGTGGTGCGTTCCACGCCGTCGATCACCCCGATCCGGTCGGTCAGCACGTCCCACTCGCCCACGCCCGGCACGGCGCCGATCGCGATCAGGTCGTAGGCGCCGCTGACCGAATGCAGCGAGCGCAGCTCCGGCATCGCCCGCAGCGCCGCCACCACCGAGATCATCTGCTTGGGCTGCACCGCGATCATGATGTGCGCGCGAACCAGGCCGCGCTCGTATTCGTCGTTGACGCGCACCGTATAGCCGCTGATCACGCCTTCCCGCTCCAGCCGCTCGATGCGGCTCTGCACCGTCGTCCGCGACAGACCCAGCCGGCGGGCGATCTCGGCCGTGGGCGCCCGGGCATTCTCACGTAGCAGGGAGAGCAGCTGCTGATCGGTGTCGGTGAGCCTCATTTGCGCCATCTGTTTCGTCGAATCGACGAAATATCCATGAAATCTGCACAGATCACAACTGTCAATCGACAGGCAGATGGCGATAATGGACAGCTCGCCGTTTCTGCCGGAGGCCATCCCATGGCTTTGCTCGACACCCTCGCCCCGCTTCGCGCCCACGCCGGCACGCGCCGCACCCATGGGCTGGACGACGCCACCGTCCTGACCTTCGCCGCCACGCATCCCGATCTGGTCGAAGCGATCGAAGCCGCAGGCGCCGAATACGCCGCGATCCGCGAAGAATTCGCCGACCTGCTGGATCTCGACGAAGGCGCCCAGGCGGACGCCGTGCAGGCCGGATTCGTCAATTTCTATTCGCAGGACACCGTCAACCCGTACGTCGCGCTGGCCGCGCGCGGGCCGTGGGTCGTGACCCTCAAAGGCGCGGTGCTGCACGACTCCGGCGGCTACGGCATGCTCGGTTTCGGCCACGCTCCGCAGACAGTCCTCGACGCGATGGCCAAGCCGCAGGCGATGGCCAACATCATGACCCCCAGCCTGTCGCAGCTGCGGTTCGAGCGCGCCATCCGCAAGGAGATCGGCCACACCCTCGGCGCTTGCCCCTACGACAAGTTCCTGTGCCTGAATTCCGGCTCCGAATCGGTCTCGCTGGCCGGGCGCATCGCCGACGTCAACACCAAGCTGATGACCGATCCGGGCGCGCCGCACGCCGGTCGCCGGGTCAAGCGCATCTCGGTCAAGGGCAGCTTCCACGGCCGCACCGAACTGCCGGCGCTGTATTCCGACTCCTCTCGCAAGACCTACGCCGCGCACCTGGGCAGCTATCAGCACCACGCCGGGCAGGCCATCACCATCGATCCGTACAGCATCGAGCAGCTGGAGCAGGCGTTCGCCGACGCCGAGCGCGAAGGCTGGCACATCGAAGCGATGTTTCTGGAGCCGGTGATGGGCGAAGGCGACCCGGGCCGCGCCGTGCCGCGCGCGTTCTACGACGCCGCCCGCCGCCTCACCCGCGAACACGGCACCCTGCTGCTGGTCGACTCGATCCAGGCCGGGCTGCGCGCGCACGCGGTGCTGTCGATCGTCGACTACCCCGGCTTCGAGGGCATCGATCCGCCGGACATGGAAACCTATTCGAAGGCGCTCAACGCCGCGCAGTACCCGCTGTCGGTGCTGGCCGTGAACGATCGCGCCGCCGGCCTGTACCGCAAGGGCATCTACGGCAACACCATGACCACCAACCCGCGCGCGCTGGACGTCGCCTGCACCGTGCTGGGCATGCTCACCCCGGCGCTGCGCGACAACATCCGCGAACGCGGCGCCGAAGCGCTGGCGAAACTCGAAGCGCTGAAAGCGGAACTGCCCGGCCTGATCACCAAGGTCCAGGGCACCGGCTTGCTGTTCTCCTGCGAACTGTCGCCGGAGTTCAAGGGCTACGGCACCCACTCCACCGAGGAATGGATGCGCGAACACGGTATCGGCGTGATCCACGGCGGCGAGAATTCGCTGCGCTTCACCCCGCACTTCGCCATCGCCAGCGACGAACTCGATCTGCTGGTCTCGGTGATCAAGCGCGCGCTGCTGGAAGGCCCGCGGCAGCGCCAGGCCGCAGCGGCCTGAGCCCGCCGAACATGATGCAAACGAAGAAAGCCGGCGCTGTCCGGCTTTCTTTTTGTCCGTAATGCGCGATTGTTGCCGCATGACCGATCTGTACATTCTCCCCGGACTGGACGGCACCACGCGAATGCTGGATGCCTTCATTGCAGCCGTGCGCGCTGCCGGTTTCGGGGACGTCCGCGCCATCGGTTATCCGCCGGACCAGCCGCTCGGCTATGCCGAACTGGAAACCTTCGCCCGCGCCGCGTTGCCGGACCTGGCGCCGTTCGTCCTGCTGGGCGAATCGTTCTCCGGCCCGATCGCGATTTCGATCGCGGCCGATCCGCCGCCCAACCTCGTCGGCCTGGTGTTGTCGACCACCTTCGCCCGCGCGCCGGTGCCGCTGTTGGCGCCGTTCGCCGCCCTGACCCGGTTCGCTCCGACGCGCGCGCTGCCGACGGCCGCGATGTCGGCGGTGCTGCTGGGACGCTGGAGCACGCCCGAACTGCGCCGCACATTGCGCACTGCGCTGGATGATGTCGCACCCGCGGTACAACGTGCCCGCGCCGCCGCCGCGATGCGTGTCGACATGTCCGACCGTCTCGCACACATCGCTGTGCCGACGTTGATGTTGAAGGGGAACCAGGACCGACTACTGCGCGCGGGCGCAGGTCGTCAGCTTCTTGCCGGCATCGCGAACGTACGACAGGTCGCGCTGGATGGTCCGCATCTGCTGTTGCAGACGCGCACCGACCGCTGCGCAGAAGCAGTAGCGCAGTTCGCGGCATCGATCGGCACCGGAGCAAGGTAGCCCGGATGTCGAAGACATCCTGGCCCACGACAGCCGCAACGCTCCCGCATCCCGCTTCGCGGGACACGGGCTATGAAGCATCGTCGTCGGTTAATCTTGCGCCATGAAAACCATCGAAATCCGCCATCCGCTGGTGCGCCACAAACTCGGGATCCTGCGCGATGCCGCCACCGGCCCGGCGCTGTTCCGGCAGGTGGTGGGCGAAGTGGCCGCCCTGCTCGCCTACGAAGCCACCGCCGATCTGGCCTTGCGCGACGCCACCGTCGACACCTGGGCCGGGCCGCTGGCGATCGGTCGCTGCGATCAGCAGCAGATCACGCTGGTGCCGATCCTGCGCGCGGGTCTGGGCTTCCTGCCCGGCGTGCAAGTGCTGCTGCCGTCGGCGCCGGTGAGCGTGATCGGATTGCGACGCGACGAACAGACGTTGCAGCCGCATGCGTATTACGAACGTCTGGTCCACGACATCGCCGGCCGCACCGCGCTGGTGATCGACCCGATGCTGGCCACCGGCGGCAGCGCCATCGCCGCCATCGACATGCTCAAGGCGTCGGGCGTGGCGCGGGTGAAGGCGATCTTCCTGGTCGCGGCGCCGGAAGGCCTGCGCGCGCTGGAAGCGGCGCATCCTGACACCGAAGTGGTGGTCGCCGCCATCGACGAACGTCTGAACGAACACGGCTACATCCTGCCCGGCCTGGGCGATGCCGGCGACCGGATTTTCGGCACGCCTGCAGATTGATCGCAGCGCTTTACTGTGGGAGCGACGCAAGTCGCGACAGTTGCATGAAATCTTCCGGCGATTCGTCGCGACTCGCGTCGCTCCCACCGTTGGCGATGTCAGGTATCGCTACCTGACCAGCGTCATCCCCACGCCCATCCCGGCCATCGCCAGCAACACGGCCCAGGTCAGGATCACGCCCCAGAAACGGCCGGGCGAGATGCCGGCGTGGCGCGACATCCGCGTCACCAACCTGAGTTACCCCCGCGGTGCCGGGCAGAGC
>JAZKFJ010000044.1:0-11221 GCA_040386495.1 Pseudomonadota bacterium | reverse complement strand
ATCCGTAGGCGTGCAGCACGCGGGCCAACAGCAGCGTGCCGCCCAGGCCCCAGAGCCATGTTGCGCCCAGGCCGGAGAGTTCCAGCAGGCCCAGTATCAGCAGCGCAACCGGCACGTATTCGATGAAATTACCGTGCGCGCGTACTTTCCGCGCCAAGTCTTTGTCGCCGCCATGACCGATGCCGATCCGGTGCGCACGCCGATGCATCACCACGCGCACAGCCAAAACCAGCATCAACAGGATATGCAGCGACGCGAACAGCAGGGTGATCTTGGGCATGGGGATTCCTTGGATGGTGTGGAGAGAACGTCGGGAAAGCAGGCTCAGGCGGCAACGGATGCATCGGATCGCAGCCGCAAGCGCAGGTCGCCGCCATAGGTCAGCACCGTGCCCACAGCCGGCAACGCGATGCGGATATCGAATCGATACGCATCGCCGACGATGCGTTTGCCCGCTTCGACGCGCGGACACAACCAGCGCGGCAGGCGGCGGCCGTACAGTCGGTAGTCCAGCGGGCGCCAGCGCCAACCGCCATCGACGACATCGACATCCAGCTTCAATTCAAGCGACCCGGCCTGTTCGACCCAATATCCGGACGGCGATCGCCCGTGCGGCTGGAACAGCGAGACGAATTCGCGCCCGTCGTCGAACCGCCGCGCCCAGTGCAGACCCTGCGCATCATGATGGATGCGGACCGTGAGCGTGTGCGGGCCGGCCGAGGGCTGGATGCCCAAACGACGCAGCGCGATTCTGCCGAGCAGACCCCCGAGGCCGCGTCCGGTTGCGAATTCGACAGGCCCGGTCAGCGTGCCGCCCTCGCGATGCAGCGCCTGCAACCGCGGATGCAATGTCGGGAACGCCGCGCCGAACCAGTCCTCGACCACGCCCGACGTCGCGTCGCCCGCGTTCACGCAACGAGCGGCCGCGCCTGCAGCGTGGGCGTGTCGTGCGTGGTGGCGAATCGACCCTTGTCGTCGCGCACCACCTGCGCCAGCGCGCAGTCGGGGTCGTGGGTGAAGAACAGATGCACATTGCGCGCGAGTTTGTCTTCGAGGAAGGCGCGCTTCTCGTCGATCAGCATTTCCGGGTTGCGGTCGTAACCCATCGTGATCGGCACGTGCACCCATGGCCGTCCGGGAATCAGGTCGGCGCAGAACACCACGCCGCCGTGCGCTTCGCCGTCGACGATGTCCGGGCCGACGATTTCGGCCAGCATCAGCCCGGGCGTGTGGCCGTGGCTGTAATGGAAGCGCACCGTGTCGCCGAGCGCGACCGAATGCGCGCCGTCGACGATCTCCAGCCGGCCGCTGGCCTGCAGCAGCGCCGGCAATTCCGGAATGAAGCTGGCGCGGTCGCGCGGATGCGGATAGCGCGCGCGATCCCAGCACGCCGCGCTGACCACGAAGGTCGCATTGGGAAACAACAGTTCCGGCGCACGATCCTGCTGCCAAGGCGCCAGCAGTCCGCCAGCGTGATCGAAGTGCAGGTGCGACAGCACCACGACATCGATGTCTTCGTGGGAAAACCCTGCGGCCGCGAGCGAATCGAGCAGCATATGGCGGTCTTCGACCACGCCGTAGCGCTCGCGCATGTGCGGGTCGAAGAATGCGCCGATGCCGGCTTCGAACAGCACCGTCTTGCCGTTGAGCGGGCTGGCCAGCAGCGCGCGGCAGGCCAGCGGCACGCGGTTGAGCTCATCCGGCGGCAGCCAGCGCGACCACACCGCGCGCGGCGCGTTGCCGAACATCGCGCCGCCGTCGAGTTTCTGCGAATTGCCGAGTAGCGACCAGAGTTTCATGACATGGACCTCCCGCGTTCGATCACATAGACGTGCTCGATGCACGCTTCGCCCTTGTAGTACGCCTCGGCGGTATCGGCCAGACGCATGCCGAGGCGCTGGAGCAGGCCGATGCAGGCAAGGTTACGCGCATCCGTGGCCGCGACAACGCGCTGCGCGGGCGTATGCGCGAATAACAGCGCGATCGCCGCCTGCGCTGATTCCAGCCCCAGCCCGGTGCGCTGGAATTCGGGATGCAGGGATACGCCGAATTCGGCCATGCGCCCGTCGGGCGACAGCCAGACGCCGAGATCGCCGACCAGCCGGTCGTCGTCCAGCGCGGCGATGCCGACCTGCGCCCACTCGCCCGGCTCGAGGCCGGCGTTCCGGCTGTAGTCGCGCAGCGTTTCGGTGGCTTCGACCTCCGACATCGGCGCCCAGCCCTGGTAGCGGGCGACCTCGGGGTCGCTGCGATACGCATGGAAATTGCGGAAATCCGAAGCGCGCAGTCTGCGCAAACGGACCCGCGGGCAGACGTGCGGCAGGTGTTCGAAGAGGCTCATGCGGTGCCGTTACGGCATCACTGCCCGCCCGCGGCAGGCACAGTATCGACCAGCGCCTTGCCCACCGGGTTGCGGGGGTCGCTGCCGCCGTGCAGCACGTTGGCGCGCTTGTCCCACTCCACCGTCTGCAGGTTGCCCCAGGTGTCGCTGGAGCGGCGGCCGTCGGCGGCGTCCTTCGGCGTGACCACGGTATGGCCCATCGCGCGCAGCGCGGCGATGACATCCGCCGGCAGCGCGTCGCGCTCGGTGCCGATGCCGTCGGGCATCCACTGGTGGTGGTAGCGCGGCAGCGCGGCGACGGCCTGGGCGTCGAGGCCGTCGGCATAGCCCAGCGCGCCCAGCAGCACCATGGTGATGATGCGGCTGCCGCCGGGCGTGCCCAGCACGGCGACGCGATCGGGCGAAGTCATGAAGGTCGGCGTCATCGAACTGAGCATGCGCTTGCCGGGTTTCGGCGCGTTGGCGTCGTAGCCCATCACCCCGAACGCGTTCGGCGTGCCGGGCTTCAGCGCGAAGTCGTCCATCTCGTTGTTGAGCAGCACGCCGGTGCCGGGCGGAATCAGGCCGGAACCGAACAGCAGGTTCACCGTCTGGGTGCCGGCAACGTAGTTGCCTTCACCGTCGATGATCGAGAAATGCGTGGTTTCGTCGTCTTCCAGCGGCGTCTGTTCGCCCGACAGCATGTCGCTGGGGGTGGCTTTTTTCGGGTTGATCGTCGAACGCTGCCCGGCAGCGTAATCGGCGCTGGTCAGCGTGCGCACCGGCACGTCCACGAAATCCGGATCGCCGAGGTAGAACGTGCGGTCGCGGTACGCGCGCCGCATCGCTTCGACAGTGAGATGCACGCGCTGTGTCTGCGGCAGCTTCGCCAGATCCCACGGCTCAAGCATCTGCATCATCTGCGCCAGCGCCACCCCGCCGGACGACGGCGGCGGCGCGGTGACGATCTCCCAGCCGTCGTATTCGAAGCGCAGCGGCGCGCGCTCGCGGATGCGGTAGCCGGCCAGTTCCTCGGCGGTCCATCGCCCGCCCTCGGCTTTCACGCCCGCCAGCAGCTTCTTCGCCAGCGGACCACGATAGAAACCGTCGAAGCCCTGGGCGGCCAGCAGTTCCAGCGTGCGCGCCAGATCCGGCTGCTTCAGCAGTTCGCCTTCCTTCGGCGGATCGCCATCGGCCAGGAACACGCCCTTGGTGCCCTTGTAGCGCTCCATCACCTCGCGCCGCGCGGTGTAACCGCCCGCAAGCCGCGCATACACGGGAAACCCTTCGCGGGCGATGCGGATCGCGGGCGCCAGCGAGGTCTTCAGCGGCAGGCGGCCGTAGTTCGTCGCCATGTGCACCAGACCCGCGGGCAATCCGGGAATGCCCGCCGACCACGGCCCGTTAGTGGCGCGGTCGCGATTGAATTCGCCCTTGGCATCGAGATATTCCGCCTGCGTGGCCGCGGCGGGCGCGGTTTCGCGGGCGTCGATGAAGATGTCCTTGCCGGTCTTCGCATCGTGCAGCAGGAAAAACCCGCCGCCGCCCAAGCCGGAAGAAATCGGCTCGACCACCGACAGTACCGACGACACCGCGACCGCGGCGTCGAAGGCGTTGCCGCCCTGGCGCAGGATGTCCATGCCGGCTTCGCTGGCGAGCGCATGCGCGCTGGCGATGGCGGCGCCGGGCGGGCGCGCGGGTTCGGCCTTGGCCGCACTCTGCGCAGATGCCGGCTGCGCGAGCGCGAGCGGCGCGAAGGCAAGCGCGCACGTCAGACCGAGCGCGAAAGAGATTCGTGACATCTTCATGCGTCCTGCTCCTGCAGACGCGCCAGCTTCGCCAGCAGCGCCTCGTTCGACTCCGGAAACGCGGGGTCCGGATCGATGCATTCGACCGGACATACCACCACGCACTGCGGTTCGTCGTAATGGCCGACGCACTCGGTACAGCGCGCCGGATCGATGACATAGATGGTTTCGCCCTGCGAGATCGCGCGGTTTGGGCAAGCCGGTTCGCACACATCGCAGTTGATGCAGAGCGCGTTGATCTTCAGCGACATGAGGGCCCGGATCGTCGGCGTGGCGCGAGGGCCACGACGACGGATGATGCGGAGATATTCGGATCGAAATGCGCGACTCGAAAGAGGCGGAATGGACCGCCCCGGCGCATCACTTCGCTTCGACGAAAACGTAATTCACGCCGGACGGCGCGACCGCGGCCTTGACCCGATCGTTGTCCTCGGCCTTGCCGATGAACAGCAGCTTCACGCCCTTGAGCTTGTCCGGCTTCACATCCGCGAAGGTCGCGACCACCATGTCGGCGGACTTGGTCGAAGACGGGGATGCCGATGCGTACGCCAGCAGGTTGCCGGCCAGGATGCCGCGCGAAACGTCGGACTGCGCCTTGTCCAGCAGGCGACCGTAGAGACCCTCGAAGTCGGTCGAGCTTTCCGGCGGCAACAGATAGATGAAGGGCTGACTGGTCACGCCTTCCATGTTGCGGCCCACCACGTCGGTGACATAGGCGCGCCAGGCGGCGGCATCTTCATTGGTGGGCGCGGCCACCGGAGCGGTAGCGGTCTCCTTCTTGGCGTCCTCTTCCTTCTTGCAGGCCGCGAAGGGCATGGTGAGAGCGACGATCAGCAGCAGACGGGCGATGATGTTCATAGGTCGGAAATCCCAGGTGTGAGCACGATACGGAACGATCAGGAACGATCAGATAACGGGGGGCAACGCGAACGACGATGGCATCGGCAGCGCCGGTTCAATCCCGGCTGCGCTGCCATTCGGCCAACAGCGCCAGGTTCACCGCAGGCGGCACGAAGCCGGAAACGTCGCCGCCGAGGCGGGACACTTCGCGCACCAGCGATGAGGATATGAAGCCATATTGATCGGCCGGCGTCAGGAACAGCGTCTCGACATCGGGAATGAGATGCCGATTCATGCTGGCCAGCTGGAATTCGTATTCGAAATCGGATACCGCGCGCAGGCCGCGCAGCAGTACGCCGGCGCCGACACTGCTGACGAAATGCGCCAGCAGCGAATCGAAACCGCGGACCTCGACGTTCGGGAACCGCGACAGCGAATCGCGGGCAAGATCCACGCGCAGCGCCAGTTCCAGCGCCGGGCGTTTGCCCGGGCTTTCGGCGACGCCCACGATCAGTTTTTCGAACAGCGGCGCGGCACGCTCGACCAGATCGAGGTGGCCATTGGTGATCGGATCGAAGGTGCCGGGATAGACCGCGATTCTGGCTGCGGGCGTAGCGGTGCCTGGAAGAGTGGAGGCCGTGGACATGACGTCGAAGGGATCGCCGAAAACGGAGACAGCCCCAAGTGTAACAGCGCGTCGAGCGGCTCAGGCCCGGTCGGGCCGGCGCGCTCCGCCGGACGCGGTCGACCGAGCCTGCTCAAGCCGGCGCGCGTAGGTGCAGGGCGTAGTGCACGTCGCGGGTCCGACCATCGCGATGCGGCCGCCATGCGCCGCCGGGCCGCACCGGCGACGGCGATTCGACATACAGCCAGGCCTCGTCGGCGAGACGCCCCTCCAACGCTTCGAACGCCGGCTGCCAGAAATCGCCAGCGAACGGGGGATCGACGAAGACCAGATCGAAGCCCGCATGGTCGACACTGTCCGGCGTCCGACGCAGCCAAGCCAGCGCATCGGCGCAGACCACCTGCACCCGCTCCCCGCCCGGCAACTTTCCCGCGAGCGTGCGCAGACCGTCGGCGAGCTGCGGGTCGCGCTCCACCAGCACCGCCTCGCGTGCGCCGCGCGACACCGCTTCCAGCCCCAGCGCACCGGTGCCGGCGAACAGATCCAGCACCCGCGCGCCGGGCAGCATCGGCTGCAACCAGTTGAAGAGCGTCTCGCGGACGCGGTCGGCGGTCGGGCGCAGCCCCTCGCGATCGGCGACCGGCAGGCGGGTGCCGCGCCAGTCGCCGCCGATGATGCGGACGACTCCGGCGGGCGGCGTCGCGACCGTGCGCAAAGCCCTGTCGGTCGGGCGTTTCATCGGGAGGTGGGCTTCATCGAGGGGCGAAGGAGGCGGGTGATAACATTCCGCCATTGTCCAACAGCCGGCGGGGTTTGCGTTCGCCGGGCACGCTTCGACCGCCACGCCGGGCATCGCCACCGGGCCGGCGCGCAGCGAAGCGCGCCGTCATGACACATGCCGCCATGGCCGATGGATCCGACTTGAGAACCCCCATTCCCGGTGCCATACCGCTCCCCTGCAAGATCCAGGACAACCGCTCGCGATGATTCCCTTCTTCCGCCGCAAGAAACCCGATGCGGCCACGCAGGCCACGACGCCCGCCGAATCCCATCAGATCGTGGAGGCCTTCGAAGCCGGCGCGCCCATCGAAGCGCCGACCGATATGCAGCAGGTCGCGATGCAGCATCACGATGCGGCCGCCGCCCCGGCAAGCATCGACGCACCCGCCGACGCATCCGGTGAAGCCCCCGCCGCCGCGCCCGGCAAACCCGGGTGGCGCGAGCGTCTGCGCAACAGTGCGATCGCCCGCAGTTTCGGCGGTCTGTTCTCGCGCAATCCCAAGCTCGACGACGACCTGCTGGACGAGATCGAAACCGCCCTGATCACCGCCGACGTCGGCGTCACCGCCACCACGCAGCTGATCGAATCGCTGCGCAAGCGGATGAAAGCGCGCGAGTTCGCCGACGCGCGGGCGTTGCTGACCGCACTGCGCGCGGACCTGATCGCGATGCTGGCCCCGGTGGCGAAACCGCTGGCGATCGACCGCAGCGCAAAACCCTTCGTGATCCTCACGGTCGGCGTGAACGGCGTCGGCAAGACCACCACCATCGGCAAGCTTGCGCACCGTTTCAAAGCCGAAGGCCGCACGCTGATGCTGGCCGCGGGCGACACCTTTCGCGCCGCTGCGGTCGCGCAGTTGCAGGCCTGGGGCGAACGCAACGGCGTCGCCGTTGTTGCGCAGGGCCAGAATGCAGATGCGGCATCGGTCGCGTTCGACGCGCTGCAAGCCGCGAAGGCGCGCGGCACCGAAGTGCTGATCGCCGACACCGCCGGCCGCCTGCACACGCAGCAGGGCCTGATGGCCGAACTGGGCAAGATCAAGCGCGTCCTCGGCAAGATCGACGACACCGCGCCGCACGAAGTATTGATGGTGATCGACGGCACCACCGGCCAGAACGCGCTGTCGCAGCTGCGCGAGTTCCACGCCGCGGCCGGCGTCACCGGGCTGGTAGTGACCAAACTCGACGGCACTGCGAAAGGCGGGGTGGTGTTCGCTTTGGCCCGCGAATTCGGCATTCCGATCCGCTATGCCGGGATCGGCGAACGCTCCGAAGACCTGCGCGTGTTCGACGCCGAAGCATTCGTCGACGCCCTGCTGCCGGAGGCGCTGGGCGCATGAGCGCATGATCAGCCTCCCCAGGACACGTCTCGCGTGATGGCGGACGCCGACGCCGCGCCCGCGCCGCGCCCGAAAAAGCGCTGGCGACGGGCGTTGATCGCGTTCGGCATTCTGTTGTTGCTGCTGTCGCTGTCCGCGACCTGGCTGCTGCAACCGGAACAACTGGTCCCGCTGATTCTCGACCGCACCGGCAAGACGCTGGGCCTGGAGATCACCGCCGACGGCGTCGCCGAAGCGCGGTTGCGCGGCCAGCCGCAGTTGGTGGTCAGGAATATCGTCGCCCGCGCACCGGGCGATAAGACCGCGATCCTGCGCGCCGAACGCGTGCTGCTGGCGCTGCCGTGGTCCAGTCTGCGCAGCGGCGGCAAGGATCCGGTGATCGAACGCGTCGAACTGGATGTGCCCGTGTTCGATCTGCCGGCCTTGCAGGCCTGGCTGGCGAAGCGCCCGCCGGGCGAAGACACGAACATTCCGACGCTCACCGACGGTCTGCGCGTGATCGATGGCCGCATCGACAACGGCGACTGGCGGATCGAGAACATCGATCTGCGCCTGCCGTCGCTGCATCCGCAGCGCCCCGTGAACGCACGACTCCGCGGCCGTTACGTCGATGCGGCGACCGGCAACGGCACGATGAAGATTCCGTTCGATCTCGCGATCGCACTGACCAGGCCGGCCAACGATGCCGACGTCACTGCGGTCGGCACGCTCGCCATCGAAAGCGGCGACTGGCAACTGCCGGCGACGGTCGCGCTCTCCGGCCCGCTGCATCTGGGCGACGACGCCATCACGATGACGCCCGCGACACTGGGCATCTCCGCGCGCTACGAATCCGGCGGAACCGGATCCGATAACGCCGCATCCGATAACACCAGACTGCCGTTCTCGCTGGGCCTGCACGGCCCGTTGCGTTACGACGCGGGTACCTGGGTGCTGGCGCCGGTCGGCGTGGCGCTGCGCGGCGACGAGCCGGTGCCCAGCTTCGACGCCCGCGGCGCGTTCGCGCTGGGCAAGCGGCTGGTGATCGAACTCGACGGCGCGCTGCCGCAGTGGCCCGCCTCGTGGCCAGCATTGCCGGTCCCGGTGTCGAATTCGACCTCGCCGCTGCCGTTCTCGCTGCGCTACACCGGCCAAGCGGATCTGGCGGATGTCGCGCGCCTGCGCCTGCAGCGCGACGCCACCGATTTCGACGGTCGCTTCAAGCTGTACGACGTGCTGGGTTGGATCGATCAGGTCGGCGGCTCGCCGCTGCCGCCGCTGGATGGTCGCCTGCGTTCGCCCGAGCTGGAAATATCCGGCGCGGTGCTGGAAGGCGTGGATGTCGTCATCGATGACGAGGATGTGCGATGACTGAGGCTGTGCGCAAAGTCGACGGCAAATCCCCGGACAAACGCTTCGCGTTTGCCCGCCCCCTTTGTCGAAGGGGGCTGAAAAGCATGGCGTCGCCGCTTAACGCAACCTGCGGATCGCAGCAGCCATGATCGACACCCGGCGCTACGCGCCCGCCCTGCTGGCATGGTTCGACGTGTCCGGCCGTCACGATCTGCCGTGGCAGCATCCGCGCACGCCGTATCGGGTGTGGCTGTCGGAAATCATGCTGCAGCAGACCCAGGTGCGGGTGGTGATCCCGTATTTCGAGCGCTTCATCGCCGCCCTGCCCGATCTGCGCGCGCTGGCCGCAGCGCCGCAGGACGACGTGATGGCGCTGTGGTCGGGGCTGGGCTACTACGCCCGCGCCCGGAATCTGCACGCGGCCGCGAAACGCTGCGTCGAACTGCACGGCGGCGAGTTGCCGCGCGACATCGACGCCCTCACCGCCCTGCCCGGCATCGGCCGCAGTACCGCCGCCGCGATCCTGTCGCAGGCCTGGGGCGACCCGCACGCGATCCTCGACGGCAACGTAAAACGCGTGCTGGCGCGGGTGTTCGGCGTCGACGGCTGGCCGGGTACGCCCGCGAACGAGAAAAAACTCTGGACGATCGCCGAATCGCTGCTCCCCGCCGAACGTCTGGCCGACTACACGCAGGCGCAGATGGATTTCGGCGCCACCCTCTGCACCCGCCACGACCCCGCCTGCGTGCTGTGTCCGCTGCAGCGCGACTGCGTGGCGCTGCGCGACGGTCGGGTCGCCGAACTGCCCACGCCGAAACCCGGCAAGCCGCTGCCGGAGCGCAAGGCCGTCATGCTGTTGCTGCGCGACGCCGAAGGCCGCGTGCTGCTGCAGCGCCGGCCCCCGAGCGGCATCTGGGCGTCGCTGTGGTCGCTGCCCGAAGCCGCCGACCACGACGCCGCGCGCGCGTGGTTCGGGCAGCACATCGCCGGCGACTACGACAGCGCCGCGGCGCTGGCCGAAATCCCGCACGGTTTCACCCACTACCGCCTGCTGATGCACCCGCTGGCGTGGCGCGATGTGGCCCTGCAGCCGCGCATCGGCGACGATGACGGCCTGCGCTGGGTCGCCCGCGAAAGTTACGCGTCGCTGGGCATCCCCGCCCCGGTCCGCACCCTGTTGCAGACCACTTCTTCCTGATCCGGAAAAACGCCATGCCCCGCACCGTGTTCTGCGAGTACGAACAACGCGATACCGAAGGCCTGGATTTCGCGCCCTGGCCCGGCGAACTCGGCCAGCGCGTCTACGCGCGCATCGGCAAGGGCGCCTGGGCCAAATGGCTGGCGCACCAGACCATGCTGATCAACGAGAACCGCCTCTCGCCCATGAACCCCGAACACCGCAAGTTCCTGCAGGCCGAGATGGAGAAGTTCCTGTTCGACGGCGGCGCCGAGAAGCCCGCCGGCTATGTGCCCGAGGGCGGCGGCGCCGAAGACGGAGCGTCCGACGCGGCCTCGACCTGACGCTTCGCGCGGGCGTCCTTCTCGGCGACCCGGATCGCCTTCACGTCCAGCGGACGGATTTCCTTGATCGTGCACTCCAGCGGGATCAGCCCGTTGTTGCTGACGTGAATGCGATCGAACCGCGCGCTGAGCCGGCCGCCGATGCTGCGGATGCCGATGGTGTGCGCGTAGTCCAGGTCGGAACAAGGTTCGTACACCTCGACCAGCCAGGCCTGACTGGGCCGGGTCCACAGCGCCATCGTGCCGCCGCCCAGCGGCGTCCAGCCGTTGTAATTGCCGAAATACTGGATGCTGTCGACCGGCTCGCCGGCGTTGGCGCGATACAGGGCCAGGCGGTCGGCGTCGCGCATATCGCCGCTGCTGGCGCAGCCGGCGCCCGACAGCGCGACCAGCAGCGAGGAAAGGAAGAGAGTCGTGCTTGTCATCGGGCGAGTCATGGCAGCCTCCGCGAACGCGGCGTGGATGGGGTCTGCGGCGATCATGCCCCTCCCCGCCCCGAACGCAAAGGCCGGCCGCCGGCGCATTCAGCACGGGGCCGGCTTGCCCTCGCGCCCGCGGCCCCGTATCATTCCGCGCTCGCAAGTGGCCGAGTAGCTCAGTTGGTAGAGCAGGGGATTGAAAATCCCCGTGTCGGCGGTTCGATTCCGTCCTCGGC
>JAZKFJ010000043.1:0-5528 GCA_040386495.1 Pseudomonadota bacterium | reverse complement strand
ACCCGCCCTACGACAATACCCCGGGATTCCGTCCGGTCCTGTCCTGAGCCACGGACCGCACACGTTACTCAACGATATCCGGCTTTTGGTCGCTGCTTGGCATGCCGCATCGCGCGCGCGGCCTTCGCCGGTTCCCGTCCCCGCGGGTCCCGGGTCGTTCGACAGGAGCGTTGCGATGATCAAGCATGCGTCATGGGCCCACGGCAACGCCATGGTGCCGGAACTGCAGAGCGGACTGCTGGTCCGTCACTGGGGCGGCGGCACGCAGATCCAGTTCACCTTCGGCCTCAACCAGACGCCACCGGCCGCGTGGTGCCATATCCCGATCCCCACGCCGGTCATCGTCAACGACGTGCGTCTGTTCCTGCTGTTCAAGACCGGGCAGCACGCCGCGATCGACAACGTCCACATCTTCGACGGCCCAAACAGAATCCACACCTGGGACGCGAACATCGGCAGCGGCGGCGCGGGACGCCGCAGCGGCGATCACTCGCGTGGGATCGACCCCGTCAATACGCTCACCCTGCCGAATCCGCATTCGGTGATGTTCGGCATGTCGATCGCCTTCACGTTCGTGCCGGTCGCGCTCACCACTTCATCGCCGCCGGTCGACCCCGAAGGCACCCTGCTGATCACCGCCGCGGGTGCGGATTTCTTCTGAAGACGCAGGCAAGACAACGACACGGGCGCTTCGGCGCCCGTTTTCATGGTTTTTGTGGCCCGGGTACGCAACGCGCACCCGGGATGACCTCACGTATTACTCTCCGAATATCACCGGAAACGGTCATTGACCGCATCCGAGCTACATCAGTGCCGCCTTGCGGCTCAGATCGTACGTTTCATGAGTTTCTCTATCGCCGAAGCAACAACGGCAAGCGCATCGATGACACCATCCATCACGAAGTCGAGCGCCCACCCATACCCTGCATTGACGTTTGCAGTGTCAAAACCAAGGCTTTGCAGAGTAATCAAACATTTTCCTACTGCCTCGTGTGCATCTGCGATTCTTAAATCATTATTCAAAAACAAAGGCGCCATTGCATTATTGCGGACGTTCCAAGCTTCTGGCGCATTGACTGACTTGAAGGCATCAACTTTCTCTTCTTCGGCATTCAACCTTCCAACAACGTTTAGCAGCACTTCTAATAACTTAATACTCCGAAGATCTTTGATGTCTGCTCTTGGACACCCTGCATGTTCCAACAACGACTTGAGATAACCGTCCGGAATACGCTGCCAAATCTCGTGCAGACTCTTGCAACGAGCAAGAAACATTTGTTGCGTCATGTCTAACGGTGCAACCTGGGCTAACCGACCAAGCTCCGGGTAAACCCACCAACCATTTGCTCGTATTTCTGAACGATCAAAACCTGACAAATCCGCTGCCGACTTACTCAACCCTAAGGTTGCACCAAGCGCAGATAGACCCTCACTCAACTTCAAAAGCACATTGAGCAACCGATGCACCTTGGCTGGCATATGCTCTTCATTCATATCAATGTGCGCCAGATCAACCGAATCAACCGCGAATTCTCGAGCATGGATGATCTCGCGATCAGGCTTCGGTTTATACAATTCTCGCAAAGGCACTTGAATCAAGTTTCTGCCGACCCTCCGACACTCCGTAAAACTCCATTGCCCTCTATAAGACGGATTACAATGCCACTCCTCCCAAACTTGCGCAGGCGTCGAATCATAGAAAGAACTCTGCTCGTATTTCTGAAGAAAACGATCATCCAGATAGACCAAATTTAGTCCGGTCAAAGCATTAGCTCGTACATGAGTCATAGGCTGCGGATCGCAAGGCCACAAAATTCCATCGGCTGTCTGCTCCGAACAGAGTTCCGGCCTTACCGCTTCGACCGAAGCCCAGACCTGGAGCAAAAGTCCATCTTCGTGCTCACGTATATCTAGCTCGTACCACGCAACTCCTTCAGCAGGCTTGTGAACGACATGAGTTTCATCGCCCATGATCGCGCGAATTTCTGGGATGTCACGGAGTTGGGCGGAGTAGTAGAAAACTCGTACCGCCCTAGCGTCACGCAGCCAAAGATAGCGGCGAAGATGCTCATTCGACATCCGCCAACTAATCTCTTTTATTAACCTTCCTTCGTAGTAGCTCGAGACTTCACCTTCAGCTACACCGAACTCTGGAAGCGCCAAGTCGTCGTAAATCAATCGCTGCTGATCGTTTCCGACGCAGCGCGGGGTCAGCCCGAGGGTCATCCAAACCTTTTCGGCAAGATTGAAAGTGTAAGAGGAACCATTGCCCCATGCCGCGACGATATAGTCATAACCGGAAATGGATGGAGAAAAATTAGATGAGCATCCAATCTCATCGCCGGCAGGAACCGAGTACTCAACCACGCCATGACGGGTCTCGGAAAGGACTTCTATCGGATTATCTCCAAAAACCGCAGGAACCACCGCCGTGAGCAATTGCAAATACTCATAATCTGGCCCATGTTTATCGTGCTCCCACTTTGCGGCCACCTCAACGAACTGCATGGGAGACAAGCCTAGAGGCTCCAGCAGTTGTCGCAGCTTCTGTGGAACGACATGAGCTGGAATCGGAAACGCTGTCAGATAATCGAATGTCATATTTTTATCTTCGTTGAAGTCACAAAATTTATGTCACAACCTCAAATTTCTCGCATGCCAATTCCGTAGGCTAGGTCACCGATCCAGCCCAGGTTTTTTGGTTCATTCTTTCCAATTGGCATGCCTGCTCCAAAACGCCACACTCCGCAGATAAGCATCGCGATCCAACAACACACCCGACCCACCCTCCTCCACCCCCAGCGCATTGCGCATCATCGTGATCGGGGCCATCGGGGTTTCCTCGGGCGTCATCGTGTACAGACAGCCGACCACGCCCCAGTCCGCATCGGTGGGCGTGCCTTCTTTCGCCATCTGCTCGCGGCTGTAGAGGATCGGGATCAGGAAGTTCGCGACCGGCGGATCCACGCCTTCGAACCAGCGCACCAGCACCGGCAGTTCATCCTTCGTGCGCGCTTCGTAGGCCGTGCGCAGCCGATGACGGTTGCCGTCGTCGATCGGAATGGTCATGCAGCGCGTCGATGTCCAGTTGCGATGCACGTGCAGCCTGCAGAACGGCGCATAGCCTTGCAGCACCGCCAGCGGCGGCTCTTCGTTGAGGCGACGCTCGAAGGCCTCGGGCGTGCAGTCCTGGATGGTGTTGCGGCGCGGTTCGCGGGGGAACAGGCGGGGACGGGCGAAATCGGTCAGAGCGATGGACATCGGGGACACGAAAGATAAGGGTCGAGACCCGCAGATTACTGTCTCCTCACCGGAAGCATCTCCGCCCGATCGCTAGGGCGCAGGCACCCCGATCGACTCGGTGCGGTTGCGGCCGCCGGTCTTGGCGCGGTACAGCGCCGCGTCCACATCGCGATACAGCGCGTCGCCGTCGGCATGACGCGCAGGGTCGAAAGCGTCGCAGCCGATGCTCACGGTGATCGGCGCGTCGCCGCTCCCGGTCTGCAGCGGCGACGCGTCCAGATCGCGACGGAAGGCTTCCGCACGCACGGCCGCGGTGGCGCCGTCGCACTCCATCAGGATTCCGAATTCCTCGCCGCCCAGGCGCGCGCGCAGGTCGCCTGGGTGGTCGAAATGCTGTTGGAGCCGGCGCGCCAGCGCGACCAGGCAGGCATCCCCGGCCAGATGGCCCAGGCTGTCGTTGATCCGCTTGAAGTGGTCGATGTCCAGGATCAGCAGCGACAGTGGCGTGCCCGCACGGCCCCGGCCGATGCCCTGCGTCAGCACGTAGGCGAACTCCAATCGGTTCGCCAGGCCGGTCAGGCCATCGATCCGGCTCTGCCGTTCGAACAGGTCGCGCTGATGGCGCAGGTCTTCCTCCAGTTCCAGCCGCCCGCGGTATTCGCGATGACTGCGCGCCATCACCAGCAGCATGTAGGTCATGTAGACGATCCACATCAGCGCCACGCCGGGCGCGAGTTGGCGCCACAGCAGCACGAGAATCGGGACCATGACGGTCGCGATGGCCAGCACCGCGGGTTGCCGGCGCATGCACAGCGTATGCGCCGCCGCCATGCCGAACGCGCCGCAGAACAGCAGCGCCACCAGCGGTGCGGGTTCGGGCAGGGTCGCGAAGGCCCAGACGCTGAAGGCGCCCCAGGCCGCGGTGGTAAGCAACACGATCGACCACATCGTGCGCAGCCCGCGCAGGCTTTCCGCCTCGTCGTGCACGCCGCGGCTGCGCACCAGTACCCGCAGCACCGCCAGCGCCAGGAAGACCAGCGTCGCCAGCGCCGCCTGCCACATCCGCCCGGGCGCCGCGCCGGCCACCAGAAACGTCAGCGCAACCGCGACCGGATAGAAGAACCCGCCCAGGCGCGCGCGTTCGCGGGTTTCGCGAAGCTCCTGGGCAAGCAGGTTGCGGCTGCGCTGCGCTGCGCGGGTGCGGGCATAGTCGGTCGACGGCATCGTGCAAGCGTATGCCAAAAGCGCCGGCTCGGCGTCGGCAGCCGACCGGCGAACTTCACATTCATCGGGATGAAGCGATATAGTGACCCCATCACGGAGAGTTCACGACCATGGCCCCCATCAGCTTCGAGTTCTACCCGCCCAAGACCGACGAGCAGCGCACCCAGCTCGACCGCACCGCGGAAAAGCTCAAACCGCATGCCCCCGACTACGTTTCCTGCACCTTCGGCGCCGGCGGGTCCACGCTCAGCTACACCTCCGAAACCGTGCGCCACCTCAAGCAGAGCCATGGTTTCGACGCCGCGCCGCATCTGTCGTGCATGGGCGGCAGCCGCGAGGAAATCCGCGAACTGCTGCGGCTGTATCGCGCGCTGGGCTGCAAGCGCATCGTCGCGCTGCGCGGCGACCTGCCGTCGGGCATGGGCCACCACGGCGACCTGCGCTACGCCTCGGACCTGATCGAATTCATCCGCGCCGAGCACGGCGATCATTTCCATCTGGAAGTCGGCGCGTATCCGGAAACGCATCCGCAGGCCGACGACGCTTTCAGCGATCTGCGCCACTTCAAGACCAAGATCGACGCCGGCGCCGACGCCGCAATCACCCAGTATTTCTACAATCCCGACGCGTATTTCCGCTTCGTCGACGACGTCCGCAAACTCGGCGTGACGGTGCCGATCGTGCCGGGGATCATGCCGATCTCCAACTTCACCCAGCTCAAGCGTTTCTCCGAAAGCTGCGGCGCGGAAATCCCGCGCTGGGTGAGCAAGCGCATGCAGGCGCTGGGCGACGACGCCGACGGCATCCGCGAATTCGCGGCCGACGTGGTGGCGGGGATGTGCCAGCGGCTGATCGCCGGCGGCGCGCCGTCGCTGCATTTCTACACGCTGAATCTGGCGAAGCCGACGCAGGCGGTGTTGTCGAGGATGTGAGGCTGCGGTGTGCGACAGCGGAGGTTTTCCTGTGGGAGCGACGCAAGTCGCGACTGCTCTCAGCGGGGGATCGAAGGTTGCGGCCGTTCGTCGCGACTTGCGTCGCTCCCACAAGATTCCAGCCAACGC
>JAZKFJ010000042.1:18092-31412 GCA_040386495.1 Pseudomonadota bacterium | reverse complement strand
GGGGCGAGGCACATGGATGTGCCGAGTGAATCCCCCCGATCACCCCCTCGTGGGGCGTTTTGCTTTTCTGGCGGAGAGGGGGGCTTTGATGAGAACCCCCGGTTCGACACATCGGCAGGATTGCCGATGTGCACGGCGAAGCCGCCCCGCAGGGGCGAGGCACATGGATGTGCCGAGTGAATCCCCCCGATCACCCCCTCGTGGGGGCGTTTTGCTTTTCTGGCGGAGAGGAACGACTTGATGAGCCCCCGGTTCGACACGTCGGCAAAATGCCGGTGCGCACGGCGTAAACCCCCACCGCAGGCGCTTGGCGCAGTGACGCGCCCAGTGAATCCACGTCGCGCCACCCGTCGCAGCCTCGAAATGCATCCAGAGACAACACGCGAACCAGCCACAGCGATGCAATCGAAATCATCCCTCGCACTGGCCTATTCCACCCCGTCGCCGACGTTGTGATCGAAAACCGACGACGACGACGGAACCGGCCTGCTGTCGCAAACTTGATGCGCAGCACGCACTTGTCCATACAAGCAATTGATTTTTAGCGGCGCGTCCGGTTTCATTCCGCAATTACGTATATGTCCGAGACTATGGCTGACCCTCTCCCACATGGCCGTTGCATGATCGAATTCGGTCACCTCACTCACGCCGGGCTGCGGCGCGAGCTGAACGAGGACACCTATTACGGCGACAGCGACCTCGGGCTGTGGCTGGTGGCCGACGGCATGGGTGGCCACGAATACGGCGAAGTCGCCAGCGCGCTCGCGCGCGAGACCATCGTCCGCGAGATCCGCCAAGGCGTGTCGCTGGCGCAGGCGATCCGCACCGCCGACGAGGAAATCATCCGCGCTTCGCGCCAGCGCAGCGATGCGCTGCCGATGGGCACCACCGTGGTGGCCCTGCGCATCCTGGGCAATCGTTTCGAAGTGGCCTGGGTCGGCGACAGCCGCGCGTACCTGTGGCGCGACGGCCAGCTCGCCCAGCTGTCGCACGACCACAGCTACGTCCAGGAACTGATTTCGCAGGGCGCGATCACCGTGGACCAGGCCCGCACCCACCCGCACCGCAATGTGGTGACCCAGGCGCTAGGCGTGACCGAGCCGCAAAATCTCAACGTCGAAACCCTGGCAGGCGAATTGCGCCCGGGCATGCAACTGCTGCTGTGCAGCGACGGGCTGACCGAAGAAGTGGACGACGGCAACATCTCGCAGGTGCTGTCGCATACCGAATGCAGTTCGCAGGAATGCGTGGACGGCCTGGTCGCCGCGGCGCTCGACGGCGGCGGCTCGGACAACATCACCGTGGTGCTGGTCCGCCGGCACTGATCGACGCGGTCCCGCCGCGCTGACAGCCGCAGCGGCGGCCGGCTACGACGCTCCGCTCAGCCCTTGCAGCGCGGCATCGCCTGTTTCAGCGCCGCATCGCCCTTCACTTCGCAGTTCCAGTCGACGATGCCCGAGGCCGCATTCGCATCCGGCTTGAGAATGACGACGCTGCCAACGCCGAACCTGTCGTCCAGCGCGATGGTGACCGCGCCCTGAGCACCGATGGTCACGGTGCGCACCGCGCCGCCGCGCATTTCGCTGGGCGAAGGCAGACCGGCTTCGTCGGCATCCGTCGGCCAGCGGCCGTAGGTCTGGTAATACTCGGTCAGCGCGGCCCGGAACATGCTCGCCCTTTGAACCGCATCGGCCACCAGGGCGCGCTGGCTCATCTCCGAGGCCTGCGCGTCCATGGTCTGGCGCGCGTTCTCGACGCTGCGTTGCACCGACGCCTCGACTTCGGCCGCGACCGCTCTCGCCTCGCTACGCGCCTTGCCCAGATCGAGCTGGGCCGTGGCATGCGCCGCGACCAGCGCTTCGGCTTTGGCCACCGCGGCCTCGCGCGGTTTCACGACGAAGCGGTCGTAGCCCAGCAGGGCGAGAGATCCGCCGATCAACACGGCAACGAGGGTGAGGATGAACTGCTTCATGCGGAGGGCGTCGGTCGTCGGCGAGTGGTGCGGCCGCGAACGGCCACGGCGCGAAAGTCTGCGGCGGAGGATAGTCGATTCTCTGCCTGGCGGACGCGATGCATGCCCCGATCCCTATGCGTGGATCGGAGCCCCAGGCCGTCCACTCAGATCCGCGAATACATCCACGACACCATCTTCCCGTCGCGGTATGGCATCACGCCGTGGAAGCTGCGCGGGTCGTCGTCGAACACCAGCGGCAGGAACCGGCGGTCGCCGTCCCACAGCGGCAGGTCGAGGATGCGATCCACAGGCACCCATTCCAGCGTGCCTTCGGCATTGGTCTCGAAAGGCGTGCCGCTGTAGGCGGTGATCAGGAACAGGAACCCCAGCCAGTCCTCGCCGTGTTTGCCGAAGCCGGGCCAGCTGATGGTGCCGCGCAGTTGCAGTTCGTCGCATGCGATGCCGGCTTCTTCGTGGATCTCGCGACGCATGCCCGCGACCACGTCCTCGTCGCGTTCGATCTTGCCGCCCAAGCCGTTGTATTTGCCCAGATGCTGGTCGTCGGGTCGCGCGTTGCGGTGGATCAGCAGCACCTGGCTGCGGTCGGGCGAGAGCACGTAACCGAGGGTGGCGACGATCGGGGTGTAAGGCATGGGAGGCTTCCATCGCGGGTCGTCATTATAGGGATCGGTCTATCGCGTCGCGATCCGAAAGTTGCGATGGGAGCAAAAGCAAATCCCCCCTGCCCCCCTTTTTCAAAGGGGGGATCGCTTCTGCTGAAGGATCCGGGCGCTTCTGTAGATCCGAGCGCTTCTGTAGATCCGAGCGCTCCTGTAGATCCGAGCGCTCCTGTAGATCCGGGCGCTCCTGTAGATCCGAGCGCTCCTGAAAGAACCGAACGCTTCGCCCCCTTTGAAAAAGGGGGCTACGGGGGATTTGCTCTTGCCTTTGCCGATGCGAGGAAACATTCAGATCGCACGATCGCGTGCTGAGCGCTGCCAAAAAATCACACGGTGCGCGCCGCCGACAAACGCCGCAGCATCGACTTCAACGCCAGCGCCTTGACCGGCTTCGGCAACAGGCTCAGCCCGTGCTCCAGCGCGATGCGGCGCACGTCGCCGCTGTCGTCGGCGCTCAGGATCAAGGTCGGTCGCGCGCCGAAACGTTCGGCCAGACGCGCCTGCAGCGCGACGCCGGTGTCGCCGTCATCGAGGTGGTAGTCGAACAACCACAGCGTCGGATCGGCGCCCGCCGCGAGCAACGCCTCCGCCTGCGCGCCGTCGCCCACAGCGTCGACGCGACAGTGCCAGCCGTCGAGAATCGCACGCAGCGCGGCCAGCGCCTGCGGGTCGTTGTCGACGGCCAGCACGCGCAGGCCGTCCAGTCCGCCGGAGGCTGCGGGCACGGCATCCTGTCGCGGTGCCGCGACCGCCGGCAAGGTCAACGCGAACAGCGTGCCGCGACCCATGCGGCTCCGCAGCCGCAGCGGCGCATCGATCAGTCTGGCGATCCGGTCGGCGATCGCCAGGCCAAGGCCCAAGCCCTGCCCCGCGGCATTCTCGCCGCGCCGGAACTCCTCGAAGATCGCGGTCTGCTGCGATTCGTGAATCCCCGGGCCGCTGTCGTGGACTTCGATCCGCAGTCGACCTTGCGCATGGCGCACGCCCAGCAACACGCCGCCTCGCTCGGTATAGCGCACCGCATTGGCGAGGAAGTTCTGCAGCACGCGGCGCAGCAACTGCGGGTCGGTCTGCACCCAGGCGCGGGTGGCGCGATAGCGGAAGCGCAGCCCGCGCTCGGCGGCCAGGGCGTGGAACTCGGACGCCAGCGGCTCCAGCACATCGGCCAACGGGAACGCGCGCCGCTGCGGCACCAGCCCGCCCGCCTCCAGCCGCGACATGTCGAGCAGACCAGAGAGCAGATCGCCCGTGGAATCCAGCGCGCCGCGGATCTGCTGCGCGGTCGCGCGCTGCGCCGCCGCCGGAAGCTGTTCGACCAGCGCGTCGGTGAACAACTGCGCCGCGTGCAGCGGTTGCAGCAGATCGTGGCCGATCGCGGCGAGGAAGCGGCTCTTCGCGTCGTTGGCGCGCTCGGCGTCGGCGCGGGCCTGGTCCAGCCGCGCGGTGCGATCGGCGACGCGCTGTTCCAGGGTCTCGTTGCTGTGGATCAGTTCGGCCTCGGCGCGGCGGAACGCGGTGACGTCCGTGAACGTGGCGACGAAGCCGCCGCCGGGCATCGGGTTGCCGCGGATTTCCACAACCACGTCCTCGGCCGCATCGCCATCGGGAAACATGCGCTCGCTGACGTAGGGCGTGCCGGCCTGCATGTGGCGCAGACGCTTCTCGACTTCTTCCTCGATCGGATACGCGCTCCAGCCGTGGCGCAGGTTGTAGCGCACCAGCTCGGCCACCGGCACGCCCACGCGCAGCAGCGATTGGGGATAACCGAACAATTCGGCATAGCGGCGGTTCCATGCGACCAGATGCAGGTCGCGATCGACGACGCTGATGCCCTGGCTCATGTTTTCCAGCGCCGCTTCGAGCAGCCGCTGGTTGAAGCGCAGGTCCTGCGAGGCTTCGCCGACGATCGCGGCGACGGTGTCGAAATCGCGGCCGGCCTCGCGGCGCGCGGCGTCCAGCAGCAGGCGCGCCGAAGCGGAGCCCAGCACCGCCGCGAGTTCGCGTTCCAGCCGCGCTTCCTGCAGCGCCGGCACCGCGCCGTCGACCGGCGCGCCCAGCAGCGCGGCGTCGACGGTCTCGCGCGGCAGGAAGCGGCGGCCGGCGTCGCGCAAGGTATCGAGCGCCAGCCCGCGGGCGCCCATGCGCCGCGGACCGGCCTGCCACCACGCGGTGGCGCGGGTCGAGGCGAACAGGGTGACGACGACGCCGGCGAACAGGCTCATGGTCACCGCGCGCCCCAGCCGGCTCCAGCCGGTCAGCCCGAAGAACGCGTCCGGCGCGAACAGCGACCAGCCGCCCGGGCCTTCGCGCAGCCACACGGTGTCGAGACCGCGCGCTTCCACCAGCGCCGGCACCAGCAGCAGCCACATCCACAGCGCGACCGCTGCGGCGATCCCCAGCATCACCGCGCGCGGCGGCGTCTGCGGTCGCCACAGCGCGAACCCCAGTGCGGGCGCCAGCGCGCCCAGCGCCGAGAACGACAGCGCGCCGACATCGGCCAGCGCGTCGTTACCCGCGATCAGGCGGCTGTAGCCCCAGGCCAGCAGCACGATGGCGAGGATGCCGATGCGCCGCTGCACCAGCACCGCGCCGCGCAGGTCGGGCTGATCGGACGCTGCGGCAGCGGCACGGCGGCGACGCGGCGCCCACACGCCGCGCAGCCACAGCGGCGTGAGCCAGTGATTGCCGATCATGAGACTCAGCGTGACCGTGCTGACGATCACCATGCCGGTGCCGGCGCTCAGGCCGCCGAGGAACGCGAGCAACGCCAGGTCTTCGCGCCCCTGCGACAGCGGCAGCGCCAGCACGTACAGATCCGACGGCACGCCCTGCGCGCCAAGCAGCGCGTCGCCGGCCCGCGCCAGCGGCAGCACCGGAATCGCGATCAGCAGCAGATACAGCGGAAACAACCAGCGCGCACGCAACACGTGGCGTTCGTCGCGGCATTCCACAGCGCCGACATGGAACTGGTGCGGCAGCGTGAACATCGCCAGCACGCCCAGCAGCACCAGCGGCGCGAAACCGGACAGATCGCCCGCCTGCGGCCGCAGCAGTTCGGTCGCGGACGGCGCGGCAGGTAGTCCGAACGCGAAGATCCCGATCGCCAGCATCGCTCCCAGCTTGAGCAGCGCCTCGAAGGCCATCGCCAGGATCAGCCCGCGGTTGTGTTCGGCGGCGCTGGCGCTGCGGGTGCCGAACAGCATCGCGAACGCGGCCATCGCCAGCGCCACATACAGCGCGCTGTCCTGCCACGCCGGCACCTGCGCCGCGTCGTCGCGCACCAGCAGCGCGAAACTCATCGCCACCGCTTTCAACTGCAGCGCGATGTAGGGGACGATGCCGAGCACCGCGACGAAGGTGACCGCGGCGGCCAGCCAGCCGTCCTGCCCCAGCCGGCTGGCGACGAAATCCGCGATCGAGGTGCTGTTGCTTTCGCGCACCAGGCGCACCAGCCGCATCAACAGGCCGATGCCGAACACGTACAGCAGCATGGTGCCGATGAAGGTCGGCGGCAGCGGCCAGCCGTAGCGCGCGGCCTGGGTGACGGTGCCGAAGAATGTCCAGGACGTGCAGTAGACCGCCAGCGACAGCGCGTAGATGTCCGGCCAACGCCGCGCGAACACCTGCGGCCGGCGTTCGCCGTAGATCGCGACCGCGAACATCATGCCGAGCCACGCGAGCCCGGCGAGGATCACGACGCCGCTGTTCAGCATCGCGCCACGCTCATGGTGACGCGCCCATCGTTCCGGCCTGCATGGTGGTTTGCGACATGACCCCGTTACGTCCGATCCCGCTCGTTTCGGGAGGATATCGCAGATGGGTCTGGACGCCGCATGGAATCCAAGCGCCCTGATTTCGTGGGAGCGCCGGAAGGCGCGAAACCCGCGACTTTGCTCGCGCGCCGAGGTCTGTCATCCGACAACATGCTGAATTGCCGATGTCGTTGCGATGAACAGGTCGCGGGCTTCGCGCCTTCCGGCGCTCCCACAAATAAAATGGCGGCGGACTCGCGTCCGCCGCCACTCATGCATCCGACAGGGGGAGGCTCGGTCAGAAATCGTAGCGCGCGGTCAGCGTGTACTGGCGCGGCGGGCCATAGAAGCCGGTGAACACGCCAAGCGCGGCGTTGAGGCTGTAGCCAGTGGTCAGATATTCCTCGTCAGCGAGGTTGCTGCCCTGCAACGAGACCGTCCACGTCGTGTTGGGCTTCCAGATCAGGCCGGCGTTGACCAGGCCGTAACCGTCCTGGGTGATCGGCACCGCGCCGCTGCGGATGATTTCGGTGGTCGCGACCACGTCGTCCTGGTAGCTGTAGCCCAGGCGCGCGGAGAGATTGCCCATGCTGCCCAGATCGGCGCGGTATTCCACGTTGAGCGCGCCCGAGAACTCGGGGGCATTGGTGAATTGCTGTTCGTCGGAAATATCGATGCCGGTATAGATGAAGCGATCGTACTTCGTGTCCAGCCAGGCCAGGTTGCCGGAAATCAGCCAGTGCGAGCTCGGCAGCCACTGGTATTCCACTTCGACGCCGTTGACCGTGCCTTCGCCGGCGTTGGTGAAATCGCCGAAGAACGCGTCGTTGGTGCCGTCGCCGTTGCTGTCGTACGACGTGAACACCGACAGCTGGATGTCCTTGTACTTGTTGTGGAACGCCGAGACATTCAGGAACAGGCGCTGGTCGAGGAACGACATCTTGCTGCCGATCTCGTAGCTGTCGACCTGCTCGTCGTCGAACGGTTCGGCCGAACGCGGCACCGCGGTGGCCTGCGCGCGGATGTTGTAGCCGCCGGACTTGAAGCCGCGGGTGGCCAGGCCGTAGATCATGATGTCGTCGTTGACCTGGTAATCCAGCGAAACCTTCGGCGAGGCGTTCTTGAAGTTGATGGTCTTGTCGAAATCGGCGGCGATCGGCGCGACCGGACGCAGCGTCGTGTAGGTCGCGTCGGTGTAGAAGCGGTTGAGCACGTCGGCGCGCTTGTCTTCGTCGGTGTAGCGCGCGCCGACGTCCAGCTTCAGGCGATCGGTCAGATCGAAGGTCCAATCGGCGTACAACGCGACACTGTTGGTGAAGACATTGCCCTGGGTGTCGCCGAATACCAGATTGAAGAAGTTGTTGAGCACCTGCCCGCCCGCGCGGCCGTCGAACTTGTACACGCCGACCACGCCGCGCGCGCGTCCGCCGCCGTCGTAGTTGACCTGTACTTCGTGCGTGGTCTGCTCGTCGGTGTAGAACGCCTTCACGTCGGCGATCTTGTTCGGCAGGGTGTCGAAGTCGATATTGGTTTCGGTGTCGGACTCGCGCTTGGCGGCCACGTACTTGAACGCCCAGCTGTCGTTCGGGCGCCAATTGACGGTGGCGGAGATGCCCTTGATCTCGGTGTTGTTGATGTTGGGCATGCCGTTGCGCACGTCGTAACGGCCTTCCATCGGCGTGAAGGTCGGCGCGAAGCGGTTCGGCGCCAGCATCCGCGCGGCGCGCACGCCGGACTTGTCGTCGATCCAGTCGAACGCGAACTGCACGTCGAAATCGTCCCACGAATACGCGCCGAGATTCATGCGAAGCGCATTGATTTCCTTGTCGCTGGCCGGCTGGTCGTTGGTGACGTTTTCGCCGAAGCCGTCGCGATTCATGCTGGCGACGGCGATGCGTCCGCGCAGGCCGCTGTCCGGGCCGAACAGCGAGCCGCCGATGGCGCCCTTCACGTCGAGCTGGCCGTAGTTGCCGACGGTGATCGAGGCGAAACCGTCGACATCTTCCGGCAGCGGCTTGGAGACGTATTTGATCGCGCCGCCGATGGTGTTCTTGCCGTACAGCGTACCCTGCGGGCCGCGCAGCACTTCGACCCGGCCGACGTCGAAGACATCGAGCAGCGCACCCTGCGGACGGGCGATATAGACGTCGTCGAGATAGATGCCCACGCCCGGATCGACGCCCCACAGCGGATCGGACTGGCCGACGCCGCGGATGTAGGCGGTGACCGTGCTGCTGGAGCCGCGCGCGGCGTAGATGGTGAGGTTCGGCACCTGCGCGTCGAGATCGCTCAGGTCTTCGACGTTGAGCCTGTCCAGATTGTCCGCGGTGAACGCGGTGACCGCGACCGGCACGTCCTGCAGGGTTTCCTCGCGCTTGCGCGCGGTGACCACGATCGCATCGAGGGTGCCCTGCTCGGCTTGGGCATCGGCGGGCGTCTCCTGCGCATACGCCAGCGGCGCGCACAGGCCGAGCGCCACGGCGAGGCTCAGGCTGCTGTGCTTCAGGGCGGCGCGACGCAGCGCGGCCGGGGTCGGGAGGGCGACGGGATTCGTACGACGCATCGATCTGGTCCTCAATAGGGTGGAGCGCAAGGGGTGGTGCTCAACGGAAATGCACAGAGACGCTGCCGATACCCGGTTGGGCCGGCTGCGACGGGAACATTGCGGCAAGACTAGGCATCGCCGCCCGCGGCAGCACTTGTACCTTCGGACAATGGGCCGCGCATCGGCGGCTGCCGACACTGGCGGCCTTCGTCGACCCTGCGTGCGCAAGCGCGGCATCGCGTTTCCGTCGTACTCGACGCAAGTCTTACTCACCACGAGTCGTAATCATCACGACTCGTACTCATCAAAACCAGGGATTCCTGCATGGCGGCCATCACATGTCCTTTCTGATCGTGCTGGCGGCGCTGTGCTTCCTGATGTTCGTGGCTTATCGCGGCTACAGCGTGATCCTGTTCGCGCCGATCGCCGCGCTGGGCGCGGTGCTGCTGACGGACGCCTCGCTGGTCGCACCGATGTTCACCGGCCTGTTCATGGACAAGATGGTCGGGTTCCTGAAGCTGTATTTCCCGGTGTTCCTGCTCGGCGCGATCTTCGGGAAATTGATCGAACTTTCCGGTTTCTCGAAATCCATCGTCAGCGCAGTAATCAAATTGTTCGGCCCCGAGCGCGCGATGCTGTCGATCGTCGCGGTCTGCGCCGTGCTGACCTACGGTGGCGTATCGCTTTTCGTGGTGGTGTTCGCGGTCTACCCGTTCGCTGCAGAACTCTTTCGCCAGAGCGATATCCCGAAGCGCCTGATCCCAGGCACCATCGCGCTGGGCGCCTTCACCTTCACCATGGATGCGCTGCCGGGCACGCCGCAGATCCAGAACATCATCCCGACCTCGTTCTTCGGCACCACCACCTGGGCGGCGCCATGGCTGGGCAGCATCGGCGCGGTGTTCATCCTGATCCTGGGCATGAGTTATCTCGAGTGGCGCCGACGCGCTGCGAAACGCAACGGCGAGGGCTATGGCGATCCCGCCACCCTGCTCAACGAACCCGCCCCGTTCGCGGATGGCAAACTCGCGCATCCGCTGCTGGCGCTGTCGCCGCTGCTGCTGGTGGGTATCGTCAACAAACTGCTGACGATCTGGATTCCGCAAACCTACGGCACCAGCCACGAATTCGTGCCGGCGGTGATCGGCAACGCCGCGCCCGTGGTGCAGGAAGTCTCGAAAGTGGCGGCGATCTGGTCGGTACAGGGCGCGCTGCTGGTCGGCATCCTCAGCGTGATCGCGCTGGCGTGGAAGCCGGTGACCGCCAGCTTCGCCGAAGGCGCGAAGAACGCCATCGGCGGCGCGATGCTGGCGGCGATGAACACCGCCTCCGAATACGGGTTCGGCGCCGTCATCGCGGCGCTGCCGGGGTTCCTGGTGGTGGCGAACGCGCTGGGCTCCATCCCCGATCCGCTGATGAACGAAGCGATCACCGTCACCGCACTGGCCGGCATCACCGGCTCGGCATCGGGCGGCATGAGCATCGCGCTGGCGGCGATGGCCGAGACCTTCATCGCCAATGCGAACGCCGCGAACATTCCGATGGACGTGCTGCACCGGGTAGCGTCGATGGCGTCCGGCGGCATGGACACCCTGCCCCACAACGGCGCGGTGATCACGCTGCTGGCGGTGACCGGGCTGACGCATCGTCAGGCCTACAAGGATATTTTCGCGATCACGTTGATCAAGACTGCGGCGGTGTTCGTGATCATCGCGGCGTTCTACGCGACCGGGTTGGTGTGAGCGTTGTGGGTGAGCTGACTTGGATGGAAATGCAAAAGCAGAAGCAAATCCCCCGTAGCCCCCTTTTTCAAAGGGGGCGAAGCAAAAAGCATTCTGCTGCGTCGTCGGAAAGCTGCCTACTCTGCAAGCGTCATCCTCTGCGAGCGTGCACCTATGGAAGATGCATCCTCCGTACGCTGCATCATCCGGAAACGCCATGCTCTGGAAGCTACCCCCCCCCCCTTTGAAAAAGGGGGGGCTGGGGGGATTTGCTCTTGCTCTTCAATACTCAGGCGCGAACTGTTCAAACATGAAGTGAGCGGCGGATCGAAACCCGCCTCACACCGCCATCCCGCATAATTTGCCCTCCTGCGCGCCACGCTGCCGATGGCGCTTCACCTCCACTCCCGCAGAGACGCCCATGCCCGACCGTTTCCTCGCCCCCCGCACCGCCCTCGTCACCGGCAGCACGTCCGGCATCGGCTTGGCCATCGCCTGCGGGCTGGCGTCGGCCGGCGCGAAGATCGCGGTCAACGGCCTCGGCACGCCGGAACAGATCGACGCCGCGCTGCAGGCCGTGCGCGACGCGGGCGCCGCCGAAGTTCGCCACTTCGGCGCGGACCTGCGCGACCCGGAACAGATCGAAACGATGATGGCCGACATCGAGGCGTGGTCGCCGGTCGATGTACTGGTCAACAACGCCGGGATCCAGCACGCGGTGCCGTTGGCCGAGATGCCGACGCAGAAATGGAACGACATCCTCGCGATCAATCTCAGTTCGGCGTTCCACAGCATGCGTCTGGCGATGCCGGGCATGGCCGCGCGCGGCTACGGCCGGGTGGTGAACATCGCGTCGGTGCACGGGCTGGTGGCATCGGTGAACAAGGCGCCGTACGTGGCCAGCAAGTTCGGCATCGTCGGTCTGAGCAAGGTCGCCGCGCTGGAATACGCGGCCGCGGGCAGCCGCGACAGCGGTGGGGTCACCGTCAACTGCATCTGCCCGGGCTGGGTGGAGACCGCATTGATCGAACCGCAGATCGAAGCGCGTCGGAGTGCACTCGGCAACCCCGGAGCCACGCGCGACGATGGCGTGCGCGCGCTGGTCGCCGAAAAGCAGCCCAGCCTGCGGATGTCGCTGCCCGAAGACATCGCTTCGATGGTGCTGTGGCTGTGTCGGCGCGAGGCGCATAACGTGACCGGCACCTCGTTCCCCATCGATGGCGGCTGGACCGCGCAATAGCCTGTCCCGGCGACATTTACAGGCACTTTTCGGGGCCGTGGCGGCTGTCACAGTTTCGACGCAACAAGGACGCATCCGGCTTCGCGCATCGGGCTTATAGTGCTGCCACTACGCTGCCGTTCAGGCAGGCGCCCGGAGCCACGATGCCAACCATGCTCTCGTTTTCCCGTCGCAAAGCACTCTACGCCGCGATCATGCGACGCAACGGCATCCAGGGACGTATCCGGTTCCACCCGATGCCGCCGCTGCGGCCCGAGTCGGACGCCGGAACCATGTCCGCACCGTCCACCGCACCCGGTCCAGCCGCAGACAAACCACGCACGCCGATCATGGCCGGCCAAGGCTCGGCGAACAGCTCGCAGCCGCAGCTGGTGACCCTGCAGCGCGCGCCGTTCGCGGTCCGCGTGCTCAACCATCTGACCGCCGGCGCCACCGCCGCATCGATCGCCGAATTCAACGCGCTGGGCGCCAACGATACCGCCCGCCTCACCGCGTTCGTGGACCAGCAGCTCAATCCCGCAAGCATCAGCGACACTGCGCTGGACACCCGGCTCAACGCCTCCGGCTACACCACGCTCAACAAGTCGCTGGCCCAACTCTGGGCCGATCACCGCATCGTCACCACCGACAGTTCGGCCCCCGCGCGCGAAACCCAGCGCGCCGCGCTGGTGCGCGCGGTCTATTCGCGCCGCCAGTTGCAGGAGGTGATGGTCGATTTCTGGCAGAACCACTTCAACGTCGCGATCAGCAATTCGAACGCCGCCCCGGTCTACGCGCACTACAACCGCGACGTGATCCGCGCGAATGCGTTCGGCAACTTCCGCGCGATGCTCGAAGCGGTGGGCCAGAGCACGGCGATGCTGTATTACCTCAACAACGCCAGCAATTCGCGCTCCGGGCCGAACGAAAATTACGCGCGCGAGCTGCTGGAACTGCACGCCTTCGGCGCCGAGAACTATCTGGGTTTCGTCAATCCGTTCCAGGTGCCGCCCTGCCCGGAAGACACCAGCTATCCGATCGGTTACACCGATCTGGACGTGTACGACACCGCAGCGGCGTTCACCGGCTGGACCGTGAAGGACGGCCGCAACGGCTTCCCGACCGAGAACGACGGCACGTTCGCCTATCGCCAGGCGATGCACGACGCGGGTCCGAAGCTGGTGCTGGGCATGTACATCAATCCGGAACAGCCGGCGATGAAGGACGGCCGCGACATCTACGACCGCCTCGCCAGCCACCCGCGGGTTGCGAAGTTCATCTGCAGGAAACTCATTCGCCGCTTCGTGTCGGACCGCCCAGACGAAACGCTGGTCGACAGCGCCGCGGCGATCTTCCGCGCCAACTGGCAAAGCCCGGACCAGCTCAAGCTCACCCTGCGCCACATCCTGCTGTCGAACGCCTTCATCCACGGTTGGGGACAGAAGAACC
>JAZKFJ010000042.1:0-18082 GCA_040386495.1 Pseudomonadota bacterium | reverse complement strand
CAGCGAAAGCCGCAGCAACGATTTCATGAGCCGGCTCGCCACCACCGGCCATGCGCCCTACGACTGGGCCGCGCCGAACGGCTATCCCGACGTGGGCGTGACCTGGGCGGGTTCCAACAACATGGTGACCACCTGGAAGATGCTGGGCTGGTTGACAGAAACCGTCGATACCGACGCCGCGCTCACCCCGCTGCTGCCGATCCTGGCGCTGAGCCGCGCGAACGTCGCCAGTTGGACCGCGAACAATCTGGTCGACTACTGGTGCCAGCGGATCCTCGGCTATCTGCCGATCGCATCGCGGCGGCAGATATTGGTGGCGTTCCTCGCGCAGAACGGCGACCCGGCGACCTATGTCATCACCGATACCGACAGTTCCGCGACGACCGATCTCAAACGTCATTACAACCAGCAGCGCCTGCGCAGCATGGTGTCGATGATCCTGATTTCCCCCGAATTCATGAGTCGCTGAGGAGACCGCCATGCATACACCCAGTCTCGACCGGCGCGAATTCATCAAGGGCTGCGGCGCGCTCGCGGCGATCGGCGCGGCCGGCCCGGCCATGCTGTTCTCGCGCGAAGCCTACGCCGCCGAAAATCCGTTCGACACCGTCGTCGTCGTGTTCCTGCGCGGCGGCATCGACGGCCTCAACCTGGTGCCGCCCATCTCCGGCAACGACCGCGGTTTCTACGAGGAAGCGCGGCCCAGCCTGCGTATCCCCGCGAGCGGGGAATTCGGCGCGCTGCCGCTCACCCTGGCCAGCGGCGCCGAGACCGGGTTCGGCCTGCATCCGTCCGCGGTAGGTCTGCGCGACCTGTGGGTCCTCGGCAAACTCGCCATCGTTCAATCCTGCGGCATGCCGACCACCGTCACCCGCAGTCATTTCGATGCGCAGGCGTATCTGGATCTGGGCACGCCGGGCAATCCGAACAGCGCCACCGGCTGGATGACCCGCGCCTGGCAGACGCAGCCCGCCGGCGGCGCGCCCGGCGCGATGCCGCTGCTCGCGGTGGCGAGCCGGCAGCCGGCCAATCTGCGCGGCGCCACGCAGTCGCTGTCGATGCCCAGCCCCGGCGATTTCGCACTCACTTCGGGCGCGCCGCAGTGGCAGGCCTATCGAAGCGGCATGCCCGCGGGCACCAAGGGCGTCAGCGAAACCCTCGCCAGCCTGTGGGCGGGCCAGAGCGGCGTCGAAATGGCCGGCCAGCGCGCCGAGGCCTCGATGCGGCTGATCGCGCAGCAGGGCTACACCACGACCCTGCCCACGACGTGGCCGACCAACACCTTCGCGCGTCAGCTGTGGACGGTTGCGCAGTCGATCCGGTTCAATCTGGGCCTGCGCTATGCCGCGATCGACCTGGGCGGCTGGGACACGCACGAGAACCAGGGCACCACCGGCAACAGTCTTTACTCGAACAAGATCACCGAGCTGTCGAACGCGCTGACCGCGTTCTACAACGAACTCAATCCCACCGGCCAGATGGGCCGGGTGACGGTGATCGTGCAGTCGGAATTCGGCCGTCGCGTGCGCCAGAACGGCAGCGGCGGTACCGATCATGGCTACGGCAATCCGCTGCTGGTGATCGGCGGACCGATCAACGGCCGCCGCATCTACGGGCAGTGGCTGGGTCTCGATCCGCAGGTGCTGTCGCCCTACTTCGGCGACATCCCGGCGACCACCGATTTCCGTCGGGTGTTCAGCGAGCTGATGATCCGGCGCATGGGCAACAACAAGCTGGGCGAGATTTTCCCGGGCTATACCGGCTATTCGCCGCTGGGGATCTTCCAGGGCGCAGATATGGTGCCGCAGTACGTGGCCGGTTCGGGGCAGAGCCGGATCATGGCCGATCTGCCCGCCAATCCGCAGCCGGCATACGGCGAATCGATCCGCGAAAGCGCACGCGCGATACGCGCCCGCCAACGCGACGAACAGACCTGGCTCAGGCGCCTGCTGGCGGCGCTGGGGCTGTCGTAATGCTTCATCCCGATTGTCATCGACGACCTGCGGCATCGCCGATCGTCGACGACATCCGGTAACAACACCATCCACGCGCGCCGCCCGACGGCCGACAGACTCACCGGAGCAGCACCATGCCGAGACCGATTTCCCCCAACGCACGACGCAAGGCCATGTACGCCGTGTTCGCGCGGCGTCACGGCATCAAGGGGCCGCTGCGCTTCCAGTCCGCACCTGCGCGCGCGCCGGAACCCGCGGTCTCTGCGGCCGCAGATCCCGCCGCCGCAACCGCCGCCGATCCGGGCGTGCCGCGGATGGCCGGGCCTTCGATGGCGGGGCCTTCCACCAGGAATATCTCCCAGGCGGAACTGTCGACGCTGCAGCGCGCGCCGTTCGCGGTGCGGGCGCTCAATCACCTCACGTACGGCGCCACCTCGACCTCCATCGCCGAGTTCAACGCGCTGGGCGCGAACGACACCGCACGGCTCACCGCCTTCGTCGACCAGCAGCTCAATCCGTCCGCCATCAACGACAGCGCGATGGACACGCGGCTCGCCAACAACGGCTACACCACGCTCGGCAAATCGCCGACCCAGCTGTGGACCGATCACGTGGCGTCGGACCCGGTCTACGACGTGCGCATGCGCCCCGCGTGGGAAGTGCAGCGCTCGTCGCTGGCCCGCGCGGTGCATTCCAAGCGCCAGTTGCTCGAAGTGATGGTCGGCCATTGGCACAACCACTTCAACGTCACCGCCACCGACTTCGCCGCCGGCCCGGTGTTCGTGCATTACCACCGCGACGTGATCCGCGCCAACGCGCTGGGCAATTTCCGCACCATGCTCGAATCGGTCGCGCAGAGCGCGGCGATGATGTACTACCTGGACAACGCCTCGAACACGCGCTCCGGCCCGAACGAGAACTTCGCGCGCGAGCTGCTGGAACTGCACACCTTCGGCGCCGAGAACTATCTGGGCTTCATGGATCCGTTCCAGGTGCCTCCCTGCCCGGAAGATCCGACCTATCCCATCGGCTATACCGACGTGGACGTCTACGAAACCGCATCGGCGTTCACCGGCTGGTCGATCAAGGACGGGCACTGGCAGTATCCGACCGAGGACGACGGCACCTTCGTCTATCGCCAGGCCTGGCACGACGCCGGCCCGAAATTCGTGCTCGGCCGCTTCCTCAATCCGGAACAGCCGGCGATGAAGGACGGTCGCGACATCCTCGACCGCATCGCCAGCCATCCGCGCGTCGCCAAATTCATCTGCCGCAAACTCATCCGCCGCTTCGTCGCCGACAAGCCCGATCAGGCGCTGGTCGACAGCGCCGCAGCGATCTTCCGCCAGAACTGGCAGAACCCCAATCAGATCGCGCTGACCTTGCGCCACATCCTGCTGTCGAACGCGTTCATCCACAGCTGGGGCGAGAAGAACCGCCGTCCGTTCGAACTGGCCGCGGCATCGCTGCGCGTGACCGGTTCGGACTGGACCCCGCGCGTCGGCGACGCCAAGAGCGACGAGCTGTTCTGGCGCATGGGCTTCACCGGCAACATGCCCTACGAATGGCCGGCGCCGAACGGCTATCCCGACATCGGCGTGGCCTGGTCGGGTTCCAACAGCTATGCGATGACCTGGAAGCTGCTGAACTGGATCAGCGAAACCAGCGACGCCAGCGTGCCGATGGCGCCGATCCTGGCGGCCACCCGCACCGGCGTGACCAGTTGGACCGCGAACAATCTCGTCGACTTCTGGTGCCAGCGCGTGCTCGGCTACATCCCGGTGGCGTCCCGCCGGCAGACGCTGGTCGCGTTCATGGCCCAGAACGGCGCCGCGACCGAGGTCATCGCCGACACCGACAGCTGGAACGCCAGCAATCCGAAAGCGCATTACAACCAGCAGCGCCTGCGCAGCATGGTCGCGCTGATCCTGATGTCCCCCGAATTCATGAGCCGCTGACATGTCCGATCTCCACATCGACCGCCGCGAATTCCTGAAGGGCGCCTGCGCCACCGCCGCCGTCGGCGCCGCTGGCCCGGGCCTGCTGTTCTCCAGCGAAGCTCAGGCCGCGGTCAACACTTACGACACCGTGGTGCTGGTGTTCCTGCGCGGCGGCATCGACGGCCTGAACCTCGTCCCGCCGATCGCAGGCAACGACCGCACCTATTACGAGGAAGCGCGACCGTCGCTGAACGTCGCAGCATCCGGCACCTACGGCGCACTGCCGCTGACCCTGGCCAACGGCACCGCCACCGGCTTCGGCCTGCATCCCTCGGCCACCGGCCTGAAAGGGCTCTGGGACGCCGGCAAGCTCGCCATCGTCCACAGCTGCGGCATGCCCACCACCGTCACCCGCAGCCATTTCGACGCCCAGCTGTACTGCGATCTCGGCACCCCCGGGCAACAGGGCACCGGCACCGGATGGCTCACCCGCGCCTGGAACACTCAGCCGGGCGTCGCCGGCACCCCGGTCCTGCCGGTGGTGGCGGTGAACAGTCGGCAGCCGGCGAACCTGCTCGGCTCGATCGACGCGCTGTCGATGCCAAGCCCCACCGATTTCTCGCTCAACAGCGGCGCCTACCAGTGGCAGCAGTTCCGCAGCGGTATGCCGGCGGGCACCAAAGGACTCAACGAGACGCTCGCCTCGATGTGGTCGGGACACACCGGCATCGAAACCGGCGGCCAGCGCGCCGATGCGGCGCTGCGCGTGATCGGTGCGCAGACCTACACCTCGACGCTTCCGGCCGGTTGGCCCACCACCAATTTCGCCCGCCAGCTGTGGACGGTGGCGCAGTCGGTGCGCTTCAACCTGGGCCTGCGCTTCGCGACGGTCGACCTCGGCGGCTGGGACACCCACGACGGCCAGGGCACGGCCGGCAGCGGCTACCACTATTACCAGAACAAGATCGCCGAACTGTCGGAAGCCTTGACCGCGTTCTACAACGATCTCAACGCCGGCGGCGAAGCCGCGCGGGTGACGGTGATCGTGCAGTCGGAGTTCGGTCGTCGCGTGCGCCAGAACGGCAGCGGCGGCACCGACCACGGCTACGGCAATCCGCTGCTGGTGCTGGGCGGCCCCGTCAACGGCCGTCGCTTCTACGGCCAGTGGCTGGGGCTGGATCCGCAGGTGCTGTCGCCCTACTTCGGCGACGTGCCGGTCACCACCGATTTCCGTCGCGTGTTTTCCGAATTGATGATCCGGCGCATGGGCAACAACAAACTGGGCAATGTCTTCCCGGGCTACACCGGCTACACGCCGCTGGGCATCTTCCAGGGCACCGATATCGCACCGCAGTACGTGGCCACCGGGCAGACGCAGATCATGGCGAATCTGCCGGCGAATCCGCAGCCGACGTTCGGCGAATCGCTGCGCGAAAGCTCGCGCGCGGTGCGGGCGCGTCAACGGGATCAGGACAGCTGGTTCAAGCGCCTGCTGGCGGCGATCGGGTTGTCGTAAGCGCATCGGATCGTCGGAATCGCGTCGGCCTGTTCGTCATCCCTTAGGCCGTCATCCCCGCGAAGGCGGGGATCCATGCCCCGGGCGGTAAAGCAAACGCAGCGTTTATTGAATGTTGGAAGGCATGGATCCCCGCCTTCGCGGGGATGACGAGCAAGTGCGTCTTGGTCTGCCAGGTTCGTGCCCGGTTCGGTAAAAAGGAACTTGATTCAGTCCGGACACCGAAGAGGCATACAGCCACTCAACGCCCACTCCAGCCGAAGCCCAGACTGAAACCACGCCCCGCACCCGGCTCGAAATACCGGCCGTTGGCCTCGTTGACGATGACCGAACCGGCGTAGCGGCGGTCGAACAGATTGTCGATACGCCAGAACGCATGCCAGCCGCTGTCGCGCGGGCGCCATTGCCCGCGCCATGCGACGCGCGCGTGACGCTCCGCGGCATCGGTGTTGCGGTCGTCCACCGCGATGGCGCCGACCATCCGCGACTCCAATGCGCTCGACCAGCGGCCATCGCCCGAACGCCATTCCAGTTCCGCGAATACATCGCTGCGCGGCACGCCGGGAATGCGGTTGTCGGCGGCGACGACGCGGGTTTCGTTCTGCGCGACGAATGCGAAGCCTTCGACGAAACGCGCATCGATCCAGCTCGCGGCGACGGCATAGCGCCAATGCGCGCCGAGATCGCCGGACGCGCCGAATTCGACGCCTTCCCGGCGGGTGGCGCCGGCATTGGCGAAACTCGCGCGCCCGCCGCGATTGAGCGCGGGCACGATCTCGTCTTCGCCATCCACCCGGTACAGCGCCATCTCGATCCGCCGCGAGGCATCGGCGGATCGCCAGCGCAGGCCCAGCTCGTAGGCGTGGTTGCGCGACGCTTCGAGATCGCGATTGAATCCCGGCGCGCCATCGGGCCGATACGCCATTTCGTTCAAGGTCGGCGTCTCGAAACCGCGGCCATAGCTCGCATACGCTTCTCCGCTCGCGAATGCGCGGACTACGCCGAACGACAGCGCCGTATTCGCGTCGCGCGTGCCGCCGCTGTCGTCGCCATTGGCGAGATAGCGATCTTCGCTGTCGAAGCGCAGCCGCGAACGTCGAACGCCGGACAGCGCGGTCCAGTCTTCGGCGAACCCATAGTCCGCCGACGCATACAGATCGACGACATCGACGCGATTGTGCTCGTCGCGACGCAAACGTCCACGCACACCGAGGCGGCTACCGACGAAATTCTCGAATCCGCGCCGGTCTTCATCGAGGCGCACGGCCTCCACGCCAAGCGCGAACGAGCCGCGTTCCCCGCGCCAGCGCGCCGCGGCGTCGATTCCTGTGGACAGACGCTGCAGGTCGATGACGCCGCCGGCACTGCCGGGCGCGCCCTGCGCAGCGGCCGGCACCGCGAGGTACTGTTCCACCGCGCGATCGGTGCGATACGCCGTGGCCCGCAGTTCGGCCGCGCCTGGGCGCTCGCGACGCCAATCCACGCCGAACTGGTCTTCGCGCACGGTCTTGCGCGTATCGAACGCCGACGCCACGGGATCGGTGCTGTCGGGGTCGCGCGCGAACGCGTCGCGCGTCAGTCCCAGCGGATCCTGCGCCAAGGGTTGGCGCAGGCCGTTGTAGATCGCTCGCAGACGCCCGTTTTCGCCCATCGACCATTCGCCGATGGCGTTGAACTGATGTCGGCGCGCCGCGCTGTGCGGACGCGCGCCCTCGGTGGCGAAGCTGCTGCCGCTCGCGCGCCAGCGCCAGGCATCGTCATGGTCGCCGCCGTCGATACGAAGACTCGCGCGACGGCTGCGGTCGCTGCCGATCCAGGCGTCGAACGATGGCCCCGGCGGCGCATCGAGTTCGCTCAGCCCAAGAATCACGCCGCCCGCGGCATTGCCGTATTGCAAAGCCAGCGGTCCGCGCAGCACTTCGATGCGGTCCAGCGACGACAGCGGAAATGCCGCCGCCTGCCCCTGCCCGTCTGCGGCGCTGGAAGGAATGCCGTCGACGATCAAGCGAATCCCGCGGATCCCGAACGTCGAGCGCGCGCCGAAGCCGCGCGACTGGATCTGCAGATCCTGCGCGAAATTCTGCCGATCGAGCGCTGAGAATCCGGGCACCCGCTGCAAGGATTCGGACAGATTCACCTGACGCTGACCGTCGCGCAGCGCTGCGCTATCGAGCACCGAGACTGATCCCGGCAAGCCGCGCAACGGCTGTGCTACGCCGACCACGCGGATCGTGTCGATGTCGCCGGGTTGCGGCGTTGCTTCGGGCTCCGCAGCCGGGCTTTGAACGCTTTGTGCCTGCACCGGCAAGGTCGCGCAACAGAGCAGGATCGGCAGTGATCTTTTACGTAATGACATACAGCGGATTCTCCCACAGCACGCAGGATGCTCGCGGAAAACGGAGACGTCTTCTCGTAGCACGGATGTAGGAGGGGCTTGAGCCCCGAGCTCTGGGCCCCGAGCCCTGGGTTACCTGGCACCGGACTCCGATATCCCATGACACTCACGTTCAACCGGAACGATAAAACATCAAGAGTTCGGGCCTGAAGGCCCTCCTACGGCTGCCGAGGCCACAAACGACGAAGCCCGCCATTCGCATGGCGGGCTTCGAGTGGCGAGCGCGGAAAGCCGCTCGACCAGCAATGCATTGCTGAATCAGTCGTTCGAAGGGCCTTCGCCTTCCTCGACCGCCTTCATCGACAGGCGGATGCGGCCCTGCTTGTCGACTTCCAGCACCTTGACCTTGACGATATCGCCTTCCTTGAGCACGTCGCTGACTTTCTCGACGCGATCGTTGGAGATCTGCGACACGTGGACCAGACCGTCCTTGCCGGGGGAGATGGTGACGAACGCACCGAAGTCCATCAGCTTGGCGACCTTGCCCTCGTAGATGCGGCCCGGCTCGACGTCCGAGGTGATCTGCTCGATCCGCGACTTGGCGGCCTGGCCTGCAGCGGCGCTGACCGACGCGATGGTGATCGTGCCGTCGTCCTGGATGTCGATCTGGGTGCCGGTTTCCTTGGTGATCGCCTGGATCACCGAACCGCCCTTGCCGATCACTTCGCGGATCTTGTCGGGGTGGATCTTGATGGTGATGAGGCGCGGCGCGTACTCGGACAGCTCCGCGCGCGGCGCGGTCATGGCGTGCGCCATTTCGCCGAGGATATGCAGACGACCCTGCTTGGCCTGGGCCAGCGCGGTCTTCATGATCTCTTCGGTGATGCCCTGGATCTTGATGTCCATCTGCAGGGCGGAGATGCCCTTGTCGGTGCCGGCGACCTTGAAATCCATGTCGCCCAGATGATCCTCGTCGCCGAGGATGTCGGACAGCACGACGAAGTCGTCGCCTTCCTTCACCAGACCCATCGCGATACCCGCGACCGGCGCCTTGATCGGCACGCCGGCATCCATCAGCGCCAGCGAGCTGCCGCAGACCGAGGCCATCGAGGACGAACCGTTCGACTCGGTGATTTCCGACACGACGCGGATCGTGTACGGGAAGGCTTCCATCGTCGGCATCACCGCGAGCACGCCGCGCTTGGCGAGACGGCCGTGGCCGATTTCGCGACGCTTCGGGCCCATCATGCGGCCGGCTTCACCGACCGAATAGGGCGGGAAGTTGTAATGGAACAGAAAGTGTTCCTTGTACTCGCCACCGACGGCGTCGATGACCTGACCATCGCGCGCGGTACCGAGGGTGACCGCAACGATCGCCTGGGTTTCGCCGCGGGTGAACAGCGAGGAGCCGTGGACACGCGGCAGCACCGTGACCTTCGAGGTGATCGCGCGGACGGTGTCGAGTGCACGGCCGTCGATGCGGACCTTGGTGCTGAGCACAGAGTTGCGCAGGGTCTGGTATTCGAGTTCGGAGAATTCCTTCGAGGCTTCGGAAGCACTCCAGCCGTTGGCTTCGATCTGCGCGGCAAGGCCGGCCATCACGTCCTTCTTCAGCGCGGAGATCGCGTCCTTGCGCTCGAGCTTGTCGCGCACCTGGAAGGCGGTGCCGAGACGGTCGCCGACCGCGGCCTTGATCGCGCCGATCAGGGCGTCGTTCTTGGCGGGGGCCTGCCAGTTCCACTTCGGCTTGCCGGCTTCGGCGACGAGTTCGTTGATCGTGTCGATCGCGATCTGCATCTGCTGGTGACCGAACATCACCGCGCCCAGCATCACGTCTTCCGACAGTTCGCGGGCTTCGGATTCGACCATCAGCACGGCGTTCTTCGTGCCGGCGACGACGAGTTCCAGATCGCTGTCGACCAGTTCGGTCGTGCTCGGATTGAGGATGTACTGGCCGTTCTTGTAACCGACCTTGGCGGCGCCGATCGGGCCGTCGAACGGGGCGCCGCTCAGGGCCAGCGCGGCGGACGCGCCGATCAGGGCCAGGATGTCGCCATCGACTTCCGGATTCAGCGACATCACGGTGGCGATGATCTGGACTTCATTGCGGAAGTCTTCCGGGAACAGCGGACGGATCGGACGGTCGATCAGGCGCGAGGTCAGCGTTTCCTTTTCGGTCTGGCGACCTTCGCGCTTGAAGAAGCCGCCCGGGATGCGGCCGCCGGCGTAGAACTTTTCCTGGTAGTCGACGGTGAGCGGGAAGAAATCCTGCCCTTCGCGCGCGGTCTTCGCGGCGACGGCCGTCACCAGCACGACGGTGCCTTCTGCCGACACCATCACCGCACCGCCGGCCTGGCGGGCGATCTCGCCGGTCTCGAGCACCACGGTGTGCTTGCCGTACTGGAAACGCTTGGTCACTTTTGCCACGTTGGAATGTCCTCGAAAAACTTTGATCGATGAACCGGAAGGAGCCCCTGCCCCGGACCGGGTGGCCGCTCGATGCGGCCGGGCGATGCGAACGTTCGCATTGCGGGAACGTTGTTGCGGAGCGTTGCGTTGTTGCGTGTCGCGACGGGATCTCATGGACCCCAAAACGAAACCGCGGCGCATTGCTGCACCGCGGCGGGTCTGTAACTCAGCGGCGCAGACCGAGTTTTTCGATCAGGGCCTTGTAGCGCACCGCGTCTTTGCGGTGCAGGTAGTCGAGCAGGCTGCGACGACGGTTGACCATCATCAGCAGGCCACGACGGCTGTGGTGATCCTGCTTGTGCGCCTTGAAGTGTTCGGTGAGCTGCACGATGCGCGCGGTGAGCAGCGCGACCTGGACTTCCGGCGAGCCGGTGTCGTTCTCGCTGCGCTTGTGGGTTTCGATGACTTGGCTTGAATCGATGGACATGTGTGGCCTCTTGACGCGAGATCGGCAGGAACAACGCCCGGATGACCGGCGCGGCGCACCGCTGAGTCCGCCTGAATGGAATGACAGAAAGGATGCTGCCCGGGTAGCGGCATGAATCCGGCCCGGACAGGAGCGGAATTGTAGCCCCGACCCCTCGTCGGAACAAGGGCTTGGACGATTTTACGGAGACACGGAGGCCGCTTGTCGCAGGCTTGGATGCCGTCGCGGACGACCCGGTCAGGGCGCGGTGGCGGGCGCTTCGGGCTTGGCTTCGCCGGCCTTGCGCATGGCCTGCGCCATGCCATCGAACTTACCGCTCAACGCCAGACGCCATCCCTGCGGGGTGCGGTTCATGGTGACGACTTCCATCTGCGTCATGCGGATGTCCATCGCCTCGACCGATCCCCGGGTCACCAGATGCAGCCGGTCCGCGCCTTCGGGGACGCTGCCCAGGATCTCCTGTCCCTTCAGGCTGACGGCGACGCCGCCCGCGATGTTGCGCATGAAGCCGGCGAAGAACGCCGTATCGTTCATCTTGCGGATGTCGTCGGCGGTCTTCCCGGCACCGTAGAACATGCCGATCATGCCCTCGCCCATCGGCCCCTCGAGGATCGGGGCGATCATGTCGCGGAACTGTTTCAGCGCCGCCGGATCGAACGTCTCCGCCGCGCTGTCCCACTCGCCGGCAGTCATCCGCGCATACGATTCGGCGGCGACCTGTTCGGCCGACAGGTCCGGCGTCAATTCGGCCGCCAGCAGCGGGCAGTCGAAGGCCAGCATCGAAAACGAGAGCAGCACGGAACGCAAGCGGAGCGGCATCATGGCGGTGGATCTCCTGGGATTGGACGACATCATGGTCTGGCGATGTCCTGACGCTGGAACACGCGCTCCGGCTTGAGGCTGCCGGTCTCGTCGATCTTCGCGAGACCACGGGCGCGCCCGGCAGGGTCGAAGACGGCGCACACGCCCGACGCTTCATGATTCAGCTGCAGCCGCTGGCCCTGCTCGAACCGGCGCATGCCGTCGTCGGTGAGATCGATCCGGCGATAGCCGACCAGGCCGACCTCGATCGGCAACAGACAGGCTTCGAGGCTGTGGGCGCCGCGTTCGGCCAATGCCTGCAGCGATTCGAGGGTCCACATCCGCGGGTCGCGGAACGGGTCCACCCACAGTCGGCGCAGCTCGGCCACATGCGCGCCGCAGCCCAGCGCTTCGCCGAGGTCGCGCACAAGGCTGCGTACGTAGGTGCCGGAACCGCATTCGACGTGAAGGCGGAGCTGCGGAGCGTCGCCGTCGAGCAGATCGGCCTCGGACAGCAGCTCGAACGCATGTACATCCACAGGCCGGGGCTCGATCTCGATGGATTCGCCGCGCCGCGCCTTGGCGTACAGCGGTTCGCCGCCGCGCTTGAGCGCCGAATAGATCGGCGGGCGCTGCATGATCCGCCCGGTCAGATCGCGCAGCGCGGCGTCGATGGTGCCGATGTCGTAGCGCGCGACCGGCCGTTCGAGCAGCGGCTGGCCTTCGGCGTCGTCGGTATCGGTGACGATCCCCAGCCGCGCCACGGTGTCGTAGGCCTTGCGCGAGCCGAGCAGATTGCCGGCGATCTTGGTGGCTTCGCCGAAGCAGATCGGCAGCAGGCCGGTGGCGAGCGGATCGAGGCTGCCGGTATGTCCGCCCTTGCCGGCGCGAAACAGATGGCGCACGCGCTGCAGCGCCTGGTTCGAGCTGAGCCCCTGCGGCTTGTCGAGCAGCAGGATGCCGTCGAGTTTGCGGAAGATTGTCTTGGGGGCCAGCGCCATCAGGGGATGATAGGACTTAATCGGCGAATGTATAGGGCGCGGGGGGTGGCGCACCGTTCGCTCGAAAGAGACGGTGCGGCGAGGCGAACGCTAGGAATCGGCGCTGGAATCGCCGCTCGTATCGTCGTCTGTGTCGGCGCTCGAATCGTCGTTCCATTCGGTGTCCAGATCGCGCAGGAGATTGTCGATGCGCTCGCCGCGATCCACCGAATCGTCGTAGTGGAAATGCAGTTCCGGCGTGTGGCGCATCTTCACCGCGCGCGACAGTTCGTGGCGGATTTCGGGCGTGAGTTCCTTCAGGCCCTTCATCGCTTCCTTCGCGCGCTCGGACTGCAGCGCGGTCACGAACACCTTGGCATGGGCCATATCGCGGGTGATCTCGACGTCGGACACGCTGACCGACGGCAGGCCGTGCACGCGCACCATCGCATGCACGATCGTGCCCAGCTCGCGGCGGAGCTGGGCGGATACGCGGTCGGTCCGGTAAAAGGATTTCTTCAAGATGCTTGTTCGCTTCTTCGGGAAGTTCGGCGCACGCTCAGAGCGTGCGCTGGACCTCGATGCGCTCGAAGCATTCGATCTGATCGCCCGGCTTCACGTCGTTGTAGGCCTTCACGCCGATACCGCATTCGGTGCCGTTACGGACTTCATCGACGTTCTCCTTGAAGCGGCGCAGCGATTCCAGCTCGCCCTCGAAGATGACGGTGTTGTCGCGCAGCACGCGGATCGGCTTGTTGCGCTTGACCACGCCCTCGATGACCATCGAACCGGCGATCGCGCCGAACTTCGAGCTGCGGAATACATCGCGGACCTGCGCGGTGCCGATGATCTCTTCGCGGATCTCCACACCGAGCAGACCGGATGCGACCTGTTTCACCTGATCGATCACGTCGTAGATGATCGAGAAGTAGCGCAGATCGAGGCCGTTGGCGTCGATGACCTTGCGCGCCGAGGCGTCCGCACGGACGTTGAAGCCGATGATGGTGGCCTTCGCCGCCAACGCCGAGTTGGCGTCGGATTCGGTGATACCGCCCACGCCCGACACGATCATGTTGATGCGGATCTGGTCGTTCGACAGACCGACCAGCGCCTGACGCAGCGCTTCCGCCGAGCCCTGCACGTCGGCCTTGACCACGAGGTTGAGGCTGAGCTGGGTACCGCCCTGACCCATCTGGGCCATGATGTCTTCCATGCGGTTGCCGGCCTGCGCGACCAGACGCGACTCGCGGCGCTTGGTATCGCGCTGCTGGGCAACTTCCTTGGCGAGGCGCTCGTCGGCGACCACCACGAAGTCGTCGCCGGCATCGGGCACGCCCGACAGACCAAGCACCTGCACCGGAATCGACGGACCCGCAGCCTGCACCTGTGTACCTGTTTCGTCGAACAGCGCGCGGACGCGACCGTACTGCACGCCGCAGACCAGGTAATCGCCCTTCTGCAGCGAACCTTCCTGCACCAGCACGGTGGCGACCGGGCCGCGGCCCTTGTCGAGCGCGGATTCGATGACCACGCCGGTGGCGCGACCTTCGGACACCGCCTTGAGTTCCAACACTTCGGCCTGCAGCAGGATCGCGTCGAGCAGATCGTCGATACCCTGGCCGGTCTTGGCCGAGACTTCGATGAACTGGGTCTCGCCGCCGAACTCTTCGGCCACGATGCCGTGCGCGAGCAGATCGTTCTTCACGCGCAGCGGATCGGCGCCGGACTTGTCGATCTTGTTGACCGCGACCACCAGTTGCACGCCGGACGCTTTCGCGTGCTGCACGGCTTCCACCGTCTGCGGCATCACGCCGTCGTCGGCGGCGACGACCAGGATCACGATGTCGGTGAGCTTGGCGCCGCGGGCGCGCATCGCGGTGAACGCGGCGTGGCCCGGGGTGTCGAGGAAGCTGATCACGCCCTTCGGCGTTTCGACGTGGTAGGCACCGATGTGCTGGGTGATGCCGCCGGCTTCGCCCGCCGCGACCTTGGCGCGACGGATGTAGTCGAGCAGCGAGGTCTTGCCGTGATCGACGTGACCCATGATGGTGACCACCGGCGGACGCGACTGCTTCTCGCCATGCTGATCCTCGATGTGCGCCAGCAGTTCGACTTCGGCATCGCCGCTGTCGGCACGAACCGGCTTGTGGCCGAGTTCTTCCACCACCAGCGCCGCGGTGTCGTGATCGATGGTCTGGGTGATGGTGGCCATCACGCCCATCTTGAACAGCGCCTTGACCACGTCCCCACCCTTGAGCGCGAGCTTCTGGGCGAGATCGGAGACGGTGATCGCATCGCCAATCGCGATTTCGCGGACCACTTTCTCGGTCGGACGGGTGAAGCCGTGCTGTCCGCCGCCGCTGCGGCTCTGTTCGAGCTGGCGCTTGGCCTTGGGCTTGGAGCGTGCGGTCGAACGGCGCTCGCGCTCGGTGGGGCTCAGATGCAGCTGACCGGCGAAACGCGCGGTGCTGTCATCGTCTTCGACTTCCGCCACCATCACGTGCGAGCCGCGGTTGGGCTTGTTCTTGTGCGCATTGCGGTCGTCGACGCGCGCCGGCTCGGTGCGCACCGGCTTCGGATGACCGTGACCGTGGCCGCCGGTCTTCGCCGGACGTGCGGCCGCCGTCGTTTCCTCGCCCTTTTCGGGGGTACCGGATGCAACAGCGGCGGCAGCGGCAGCCTCTGCGGCCACGCGGGCGGCGGCTTCTTCGACGGCGCGCTTGCGCTCGGCGATGTCCTCGGCGCGCTTGCGGTCGTCCTCGGCCAGACGCTGCTGTTCGTCCAGATTGCGCTGGCGCGACTCCTCGAGCTTGCGCAGGATTTCCGCGCGCTCATCGCCGGGGCTCTGCACGCCATCGTGTTTAACCAGAGTCACTTTCTTGCGCACCACGACATCGACGGTCTGGCGATTCTTGCCGCCACCGACCGTGATTTCCTGCTTGCGGTTGCGATTGAGCGTGATCTTCTTCGGCGCGGCCGGATCTTCGGCGGCGGCTTCGTTCTTGCCGTGCGACCGCTTCAGGAAGCCGAGCAGCTTCAGCTTTTCAGCGCTGGTCACGGTCTGGTCGGGGCCGCTGAAGGTCATGCCGGCTTCTGCGAGCTGCTTCAGCAACTTTTCGACCGGCGTGTTCACCAGTTCGGCCAGTGTGCGGATGGTGGTTTGCTGCGACATTCGGTATCCGTATCCTGAATTGCGGGCCGGCGTCTCGGCCGGTCCCACACGGGAAAATTACGACGTGTTCGACGGGAATTCTAATCCCGTCGAGGCTTAGCCTTCGCGTTCGAGCCGGGCGATTTCCTCGGCGCGGGCGGCGAGGATGAGGGTCGCGGCGCGCGCCTCGTCCAGACCGTCGATGCCGAATTCAGCCACTTCGTCCGCTGCCAGCTCGCCGAGATCCTCGACGGTGCGGACACCATGCCCAGCGAGGGCGTAGGCGGTCTCGCTGTCCATGCCTTCCAGCGCCAGCAGGTCGTCGGCCGGCTGGTGTTCGTCCAACTCCTCCTCCACCGCCAGCGCGTCGTTCAGCAGGGCATCGCGGGCGCGGGAGCGCAGTTCCTCGACGATGTCCTCGTCGAAGCCCTCCACCGCCAGCAGTTCGCCGACCGGCACATAGGCGATTTCCTCGACCGTGCTGAAGCCTTCGGCCACAAGGATACCGGCGATTTCCTCGTCGACTTCGAGTTTTTCCATGAACAGGTGACGGGCGGTGGTCTGCTCGGCCTCGCTCTTGGCCTGGACCTGATCGGCGGTCATCACGTTCAGCTGCCAACCTGTGAGACGGCTGGCCAGGCGCACGTTCTGGCCGCCCTTGCCGATGGCCTGGGCGAGGCGCTCTTCGGCGACCGCCAGATCCATCGAATGCTTGTCTTCGTCGACGATGATCGACTGCACCTCGGCCGGCGCCATCGCGTTGATCACGAACTGGGCCGGATTGTCCGACCACAGCACGATGTCGACGCGCTCGCCGTTCAGTTCGTTCGACACCGCCTGCACGCGCGAACCGCGCATGCCGATACAGGCGCCGATGGGATCGGTGCGGGTGTCGTAGGCGATGACGGCGATCTTGGCGCGATCGCCCGGGTCGCGGGCGCACGCCTTGATCTCGACCAGACCCTGACCGACTTCCGGCACTTCCAGCTTGAACAGCTCCATCATGAATTCGGGCGCGGCGCGGCTGATGAAAAGCTGCGGGCCGCGAGGCTCGCTGCGCACGTCGAACAGATAGCCGCGGACGCGGTCGCCGGCGCGCACGACGTCGCGCGGAATCGCCTTGTCCTTCGGAATGAACGCCTCGGCATTGCCGCCGAGATCGACATACACGTTGCCGCGCTCGACGCGCTTCACGACGCCGGTCACCAGCTCGCCGACGCGGTCTTTCCACGCATCCACGACCTGGTTGCGCTCGGCCTCGCGCACGCGCTGCACGATCACCTGCTTCGCGGCCTGGGCGGCGATGCGGCCGAACTCGGGATTCTCGATCTGCTCTTCGATGTAATCGCCGATCTCGACGCCTTCGACTTCGTCGATGGCGTCCATCATCCGCGTCTGGCGGTCCGGCGATTCCATCACCACATCGTCGGCGACCACTTCCCAGCGACGGAAGGTTTCGTAGCTGCCGTCCTTCGGGTTGATGGACACGCGGGTCAGCACGTCTTGCTCATGAAAACGCTTCTTGGCCGCCGTCGCCAGCGCCGCCTCGAGGGCTTCGATGATGACCGACTCCGGTACGCCTTTTTCATTGGCGACCGCGTCGACGACAAGCAGGAGTTCCTTACTCATTCTGTTACGCCTCTGCAAACTTTTAAGTGCGTTATTTTCAAGTGCGTGGTGTCAGGTACGCATTCGTTGAAGGCCGGGTATTCGTTCAATGCTTCGTCGGCCGCTTGGCCGATGGCTTGCCTGCAGGTTTGCCTGCCGGCTTCTTGCCCGGTTTCGTCGCAACGAAACCCAGCGCCACCCAGTCCGGTACCAGTCGCGCCTTCTCGATGTTGTCGAAGGCGACCGACACCCGCTGCAACTCGGGCTTCGCCTCGACGTCCAGTTCGATGCGTTCGCCTTCGACCGCGGCGATCCGACCCTGCAGCCTGCGTCGGCCATCCTGCGGCAGCTTCAACCCGATCTTGACCTGCTCGCCGAGGAAGCGCGCGAACTGCACCGGAGTGAACAACGGACGATCCACACCCGGCGACGATACTTCCAGCGTGTAATTCCCGCTGATCGGATCCTCGACGTCGAGCTGGGCCGAGACTTCCCGGCTGACCGCTTCGCAATCCTCGATCCCGACCATCCGCGGCGTTTCGCTGTCGCCCGTGGTATCGCCCGGCGGGATGTCGATATACAGACGCAACGTCGCGCCACCCGGTGAGGGCAGATACTCGACGCCGAGCAGTTCCAGACCCAGGGCCTGGACGGTCGGCGACAACAGGTTCGAGATGTCGGTGGCCTTGTCCGCCATGAAATTCCCGGAAATGAAAAAGGGGCCTTGCGGGCCCCTTGTCCAATACCGCTGGATTTCGGCGTCGAAGCGCAGCTCATGCTTCGACCAAGCCCGACTTGACTGTTCGACCGCGGCCCGCGAAGGGCTGCAGAAGAACTCGAAAAGCTGGTAGCGGGGGCAGGATTTGAACCTGCGACCTTCGGGTTATGAGCCCGACGAGC
>JAZKFJ010000041.1:64146-88395 GCA_040386495.1 Pseudomonadota bacterium | reverse complement strand
CGCGCCGCGCCGGATCATGCGATCCAGCGGCGCATCGACGATGGCGGCGGCCGGGTCTCCGCTCAGCATGACGTCGACCCGCATTCCCGTGCCGGGTCGCGATGAAGCGGCGGCGACAGGATCTGCGCCGGACATCGCGATCAGCGTGAACGCAGGGCCGTCGGCAGATCTTTCCGGGGCTTCGATGATCTGCAGCGATGCGCTGCCGCGCGGCGATTGCATCCGCAGCCAATCGCGGAACGGTTGGCGCAGCGCGGGTGGCAGGAACAGCCGCGCATGCCGCAGCAGGCTGCTGCGATCGACATCCGCTTCCGCCGCTATCGCATCGCGGTTTGCATGCCCGAACAGCGCCTCGTCCAGATTCCGTCGTATGCCCGGCGTCGCGGCGATCAGCAGCAGCGTCGCGTCCGCGATCGAGGCCCCGTCGTCGGCGCGCGCGACGGCATTCGCCCACCACCACACCAGCAGGGCCTGCACCACCCAGCGGGCGCCGCCGCCGGGCGCCAGACGCAGGCGGTAGCGGGTGGCGACGGCACAGGGCATGTCCGCGCCGGGCGTCGGACCGCAGGCGCTCCGGTAGAGCTGGGCCGGGTCGTCCGAATGCAGCAATTCGTGCGCGAGGATCGTGTGCAGGATCGATTCCCGCTGCGCGAAGTGGAAGTTGTCGGCCCGCGCCCTGCAGGTGTCGGACGAAAACCACCAGCGCAGCAGGCTGTCGCTGGCCGGGGTCAACTGCGCCGCCAGCGGCGTGCCGGCCCGGCCGCTTGTGCTGTCGCTGGCGTCGAGCGCGGCGAGCAGCCGGCGCGCGCAGTAATCCAGCGCCGCGTGCAGCGGCGGTCCCGGGGCTTCGACGCCAGCAGGGGCCGGCCTAGAGACGGCTGCCGACAGGCCGGTCGGCACGCCGCCCGCTTTGGACGGCGCCATCGCCGGGTCGCTGCTGGAATTTCTGCTGTATTCCCTGCCGGCTCCCCTGCCGGATCCCCTGTCTGTGTCGCAGGTCCATATCGTGGACATCGCCGCCTCCCTGTCTGCGTGGACATGCATCGAAGCGCGCAAGCTAACAAAAAGTTTGGTAACGTACAAACCATAACTTTCCAACGCCGGCGTGCACCGGCCTAACGTCAGGTGATGAGCAATGAACACATTGCGTTCAGCGAACGGCTGCGCGCGGCGTTGCAACGGGCGGGCGTCGGCGAGAGCCCCGTCGAACTGGTGCGCCTGCTCGCCCGCTTCGGCGGCGATCCCGTTTCCCAGCAAGCCGTCTCCGGCTGGCTGAAGGGGCGCGCCATGCCAAGGCAGGCCAATCTGAGAGCGCTGGCGAAGATGCTGTCGGTGGAGCCGCAGCAACTGCAGTACGGCGACGACGGCAAACGCGTCAAAGAGACGCGCGGAGAGTGGCGCCTGGACCCGCGCGATCAGCTGGCGATCGAAGCGTTCCTGCGTCTGCCGACCGCGCAGCGCAAACTGCTGCGGCATCTGATCGAGGAGTTCTTCAGGTCGGGCGGGGGTGGCAAGCGGTCGTGATCGTCCGTGTGGTCCGTATCGATCGAATGCGCGACCTGCGTCCCGAATCGGGCCGATAGGCAATGTAAATTGAGTATCGAAGACAAGTCAATTTTTCAAATCGCGCGCGGCGCCGTCCTAAGGTCGGCGCATGAAAACGGAACAAGATGCCTTCAGCGAGCGCCTCCGCGCCGCATTGCGCCAGGCCGGCATGAGCGAGAGCCCGGCCGAGCTGGTTCGACTCCTGGCCCGCTTCGGCGGCGAGCCTGTTTCCCAGCAGGCGATTTCCGGCTGGTTGAACGGCCGCGCCATGCCGCGTCAAGCCAACCTGCGCGCGCTGGCCAAGATGCTGTCGCTCGAACCGCAACAATTGCAGTTCGGCGACGACAAGCGGGTGCGCGAGAACCGCAGCGAGTGGCGGATGAATCCGCACGACCAGCTCGCCATCGAAACCTTCCTGAAACTGCCGGCGACGCAGCGCAAGCTGGTGCGCAGCCTGATCGAAGAACTCGCGAAGCACAACGCGCCGGCCAAGGCGGCCAAGCGCGGGCGTTGAGCGTCGATGCGGCCCTGCTGGACCGCACGATCATGCTATTTTCGAGCGCTTTTCATGCCTCACGCTCGATCGCGCGCCAGCCGATATCGTGGCGATGGAATTCGCCGTCCCATGTGATGTTCGTCATCGCCGCATAGGCGGCGCGTTGCGCCGCCGCCACCGTGACGCCCAGCGCGCACACGCAGAGCACGCGCCCGCCGCTGGTCACCACGTTGCCGTCGTCGTCGAGCTGCGTGCCGGCGTGGAAGACTTTGGTGCCGACCGCCTGCGGCACATACAGGCCGCGGACGACATCGCCGGTCTTCGGCGTTTCCGGATAATGCGCCGCCGCCATCACCACGCCCAGTGCGGGCTTCGGGTTCCAGCGCGCCTCGACCGCGTGCAGGCGGTTGTCGATGGCGGCTTCGACTAGGTCCAGCAGATCCGAATCCAGCCGCAGCATCACCGGCTGGGTTTCCGGGTCGCCGAAACGCACGTTGAATTCGATCACTTTCGGCGCGCCGTCGGCATCGATCATCAGCCCGGCGTACAGAAAGCCGGTGAACGGCATGCCGTCGGCGGCCATGCCGCGCACGGTGGGTTCCACCACTTCGCGCATGACGCGCGCATGCACCTCGGGCGTGACCACCGGCGCGGGCGAGTACGCGCCCATGCCGCCGGTGTTGGGGCCGGTGTCGCCGTCGCCGACGCGCTTGTGGTCCTGCGACGTGGCCATCGGCAGCGCGGTGACGCCATCGACCATCGAAATGAAGCTCGCCTCCTCGCCGTCGAGGAATTCCTCGATCACCACCCGCGACCCGGCGCTGCCGAAGGCGTTGCCCGACAGCATGTCGCGCACCGCGTCCTCGGCTTCCTGCAGGGTCATCGCCACGATCACGCCCTTGCCGGCCGCGAGGCCGTCGGCCTTCACCACGATGGGCGCGCCTTTGTCGCGGATGTAGGCGATGGCGGAATCGACCTCGGTATGCACCGAGTAATACGCGGTCGGGATGCCGTGACGCGCGAGGAAATCCTTCGCGAACGCCTTGCTGCCTTCCAGCTGCGCGGCGGCGGCGGTCGGCCCGAAGATGCGCAGGCCTTCGCTGCGGAAACGGTCGACCACGCCCGCGACCAGCGGCGCCTCGGGCCCGACCACGGTGATCGCGACGCCTTCCGCGCGCACCAGCGCGACCAGACCGTCGATGTCGGTCGCCTTGACGTCGACATTGCGGCACTTCGCTTCGGTGGCGGTGCCGGCATTGCCGGGCGCGACCAGCACTTCAGCGATGCGTTTGGACTGCGCGAATTTCCAGGCGAGAGCGTGTTCGCGGCCGCCGGCGCCGATGACGAGGAGTTTCATGGGAGATCTTCTTCGTGAGTCATATACGGAATACGTGTTTGCGGAGTCGACGGCGTATGCGTTCAAACGCCTTCGTCGCAGCCTTCTTTCTGCAGCAGCGCGGCCGACGGTCGATAGGCGCCGTCGCGATAGGGAATCGCGATGGTGCGCTTCACCGGCTTGCCGGCCCGCTCGCCGGTCACGACAAGATCGAGCGGATGGAACGTGCCGCCGCCGCTGCGGTTGGCGACCAGCTTGCAGTCCAGCGCCACCGACTTGCGTCTGCACGCGCGGTCCTCGTCCGGGTCGCAGACTCCGGTGTTGTCGCGACCGGTGCCGACCGTGAGCAGCGATTCGAAACGGTCGCTCTCGGCGTGGTAGAGCGAGCGGCTGGAGACGGTCCAGCCCATGTTGGTGAATGCCGAATCCAATGCGAACGCGGCGCGGCCCGGGCCGACCTCGAAGAAACTCACGTCGCCGGGCGTGCCCCAGCCTCCTGTCTGCACGCCGCGCTCGCTCGCGCCGATGCGCGCCTGCTTCTGTTTGCTGCGCGGATCGAGCAGCAGGAACAGATCGACTTCGCCGGGATGGGCGTGGCCGGCATCCGCGAACGAGGTGCAGACGGCGATGCGGCGCGGGCCGGAATGCGTGGCGCCGCTGTCTGCGCAGATCGTCCGCGAAGACGGTGCGATCTCGTCTTCGCTGCGCGCGGTGGCGGATGCGGGCCATTCGCCTTTCAACGTCGCTTTCTCGCGATAGACCTCGCGCAGCAGGCGCAGGGCTTCGGCATCCGACACATGGCCTGCGGGCAGCGGCGTCAGTGCGGAAACGGGAGACGCGATCAGCGCCGTGGCGCAGGCGATTGCGAACAGTGCGTGGCGCGGTTGCATGCGAGGTTTCCTGGGTGTGATGGCGAATGTCATCGTGCGGTAGAGTCCGCTGGTTCGGCGATCTGCAGCGACACAAGCTTGGTGCCGTCGGCGACGTGCTGCCTGCCGACTTCGCGGAAGCCGAAGCGGTCGTGGAAGGCTTTCGACGCGGGATTGGGCGGTTCGAGGTTGTATTCGCAGGCGACGACGCCGATGCCGAGCCGGCGCGCGCGATCGAAGAGATCGTCGTACAGCTGGCGCCCGATGCCTGTCCCCGCCGCTGCGGCATCGACGACGATGCGATCGACATAGGCGAATCGCGGATAGCGCGCCGCGAACCAGTCGAAGTTGTCGTTGGCGTACGCGGCGCCGTCGCGCATCGCCAGCAGGAAGCCGGCGACTTCGCCATCGACGACGGCGACGCGATGATGGAAGGCGAGCGCGTGCAGGTGCTGCAGCCGCGCGAGGTCCATCGCACTGGTTTCGCGGACGACGGCGGCGTTGAGTTCGACGATGCGGCCGAAATCGGTATCGATGGCATCACGTATGAGGAAGTGGTTCATTGTGTTCCAATGTTCTCGACAAGTGATCTTTTCATCGCACGAACAATGCACCGACAATCGCACTGACAAGGCCGCTTACATAAGTGAGCCAGATCTTCAGGCGTTCATTCCTTTCGGTCGTCTCCGAACAAAAGCCTCTCAAGTTGGTTTTGACGAGTTTGCGGTTCTCGGTCATTTCGTGCGATCCGCGTGGGAGTCAGTGCGACAAGTTACACGGACCGGCTGTGGGCTCGCGACGGGATAAGTTGTGGATAACTACGCTTTTTCAAAGTTCGATGTAGAGCAGATATACGATTGATTCGAAAGAATTTTTATTGAAATCAAGCTCCGTCTTTCTCGCGACCTAATGAGATAGGACAAAATTTAGCCATCCATTTTGTTATGGCGAATCACGCCCCCAACGGGGACTTGTGAGAGCGGATGGCATACGACAGCGCCGACTCCAGCCCCCATCCCGACCTTCCCCCGCATGCGGGGGAAGGAGAAGAGCGCTCAATGCCTGAAATGCCGAATGCCCGTGAATACCATCGCGATGCCATGCTCGTCCGCCGCTGCGATGACTTCCGCGTCGCGCATCGAGCCACCGGGCTGGATCACCGCCTTGATGCCGGCTTCGGCGGCGGCATCGATGCCGTCGCGGAACGGGAAGAAGGCGTCGCTGGCCATCACCGAGCCGGGCACCACCAGGCCGGCGTCGCCGGCCTTGATGCCGGCGATCCGCGCCGAGTACACGCGGCTCATCTGTCCCGCGCCGACGCCGACGGTGCGCTTGTCCTTCGCGTAGACGATCGCGTTCGATTTCACGTACTTCGCCACGCGCCATGCGAAGAGCAGGTCGCCGAGCTGCTCGGCGGTCGGCGCGAGTTTCGTCACGACCTTCAGTTCCTCGGCGGAAACTTCGCGGATATCGGCGGTCTGCATCAGCAGGCCGGAGCCGACGCGCTTCACATCGATGTTGTTGCGGCCGTCGCCGTGCGGGATGCGCAGCACGCGGACGTTGGCCTTTTTCTTCGCGTAGTCCAGCGCGCCGTCGTCGTAGTCCGGTGCGATCAGCACTTCGACGAACTGGCGGTCGAGGATGGTTTTCGCTGTGGTCGCATCCAGCCGCGTGTTGAAGGCGATGATGCCGCCGAACGCCGAGGTGGGGTCGGTGGCGTAGGCGAGTTCGTACGCCTGCGTGCAGTCGATGCTTTCGGCCACGCCGCAGGGGTTAGCATGCTTGACGATGACGCAGGCCGGCGCCTCGAACTGGCGCACGCATTCCCACGCGGCATCGGCATCGGCGAGGTTGTTGTAGCTGAGCTCTTTGCCCTGCAGTTGCGTGAACGTGGCCAGCGTGCCCGGCACTGGCCACAGGTCGCGATAGAACGCGCCCTGCTGGTGCGGGTTCTCGCCGTAGCGCAGGTCCATCACCTTGACGAAGTTGCTGTTGTTCTGCGCCGGAAACAGCGCGCGGCTGCCGTCGTCCTGGATCGACGACAGATAATTGCTGATGAACGCGTCGTACTGCGCGACGCGGTTGAATGCGGCCACCGACAGCGCGAATCGCGTCTTCGCGGACAGCGCGCCGTCGTTCGCATTCAATTCCTCGAGAATGCTTCGGTATTGCGCCGGATCGGTGGCGACCGCGACGCGCGCGTAATTCTTCGCGGCGGACCGCAGCATCGCCGGGCCGCCGATGTCGATGTTCTCGATGATCTCGTCCATGGTGCTGTCGGGATTCGCCGACACCGCTTCGAACGGATACAGATTCAGCACCAGCAGATCGATCGCGCCGATGCCGTGTTCGGCCATCACCGCATCGTCGATGCCGGCGCGGCCCAGCAGGCCGCCATGCACCAGCGGGTGCAGGGTTTTCACGCGGCCGTCCATCATTTCCGGAAAGCCGGTAACGTCGCTGACATCGCACACCGGCATTCCGGCGTCGCGGATCGCTTTCGCGGTGCCGCCGGTGGACAGCAGTTCAACGTTGCGGGATGCGAGCGCGCGGGCGAGGTCGAGCAGGCCGGTCTTGTCGGACACGGACAGCAGCGCGCGGCGGATCGTCACCGGGGCGCTGGGCAGGGGCTGGGTCATGGGGGCGGTGCGGAGGCGGAAATGCGGATTATACGGCCCGCGATACGATCCGTTTCTACGCGCTACGCCGACGAATCAAACGCGCAGGCGATCAAAACGTCGATGTAGGAGGGCCTTCAGGCCCGAGCTTTTCCGAACGATCGCCGCGCTCCTTGCAGAGCTCGGGCCTGAAGGCCCTCCTACGGGGGGCATCGGTTCGGCGCGTTCGGGTCAGCCCAGCCCGTAGTCCTTCAATTTCTTGCGAAGGGTGGCCCGGTGGATACCGAGCATCGCCGCGGCGCGGCTCTGGTTGCCGTCGCAGTGCAACAGCACTTCGGCGAACAGCGGAATCTCGAGTTCGCGCAGCGCGATCTCATACAGGTTGGCGGCGTCCGATCCGTTCAGATCGCCGATGTAGCGGCGCACGGAATTGGCGACATGTTCGCGCAATGGGATTCGCGCAGCCTGGCGGGTGCTGGGGTCAAGGCGTTCGGCGTTCAAGCGGGATCTCTCTGGTGGCGCGTCGTCGCATCGGCCCCATCCCTGGCCGTGCCGTGTCGCAGGGCGACAAGGGGGAAAGGAGTCTAGCGTGGGCCGCCGCCGGCTGCCATGAGGAATCGCGGAAAAAACAGGCGCATGGCGATGTTGTCCGATGAATGGCGATAGGCTCTGTGCATCGATGCCGGCAAGTGCTTGATCGTGCGTGCGCGATATCGATTCGTGGATGTCCTGGCCGGACATGCTGCGCTTTCGCGTTGCTCGTTGGCGTTGCCCGCACGTGAAAGTCGATGCGTGAAACGTGAAACGTGAAGCTGCAGCGTCAGCGGAAATTGAAATCGAAACCAACGATCTGCGCGGCGGGTTCCAGGATATCCATCGCCACCGTCGCGCTTTCGCCGCTGGCGAGTTCGGGCTGGCTGGCCGGCCCGCCCAGATAGTCTTCGGCGCGGAAATCGCGCGCACCGGCCGGCCGGCCGTTGGCGTCGGACAGGGTCAGCCGCAAACGCGGCCACGGCTGCGACCAGCGCGCATCGTTGCGGAACGTCGCCGATACGCGCAGCGCGCCCGGCGTGCTGGGATGCTGTCGCACGTCGCGCTGCAGCAGGGTGAACGCGGTGGGTTCGCGCCATGGCGGCAGCTCGCAGAACAGCGCCGCGCACAGGACGTGCAGCGTGGGCCGCCAGCGCGCATCGGCGGACAGGCGCGCGCGATCCGCGAGCAGCAGTTGCAGGATCAGCAGCACCGCGAGCGCTACGACCACCGCCACGATCCAGCGTTCGCGCGGGCCCTTGTTCGCAGCGGAGGCGACGCGCGCGAAACTCGGCATCGCGCGCGATCCGCGCTTGCCGGGCGCGGGTGGCGGCGGCGTCAAGGTTGCGGGAGCGGTCGTCGTGCCGGTGTCGACGGCAGTGGCGTCGCCCGGCTCCGGCGTCGGTTCGATCACGCTGTCGTCGCGCGCGATGTCCGTCTGGCGCTCGGCTGGCGCTTTCTCGTCCGTGAGGGCGCCCGTTTGCGTGACTGTCTTCGTGTCTGTTTCCAATGCCGGGGTGTTCAACGCCGACGCGCTCGCCACCGGCCTGTCCATTACCGGGGTGTCCATCACCGGGGTGTTCATCAGCGCGACAAGATCCAGCGGCGCGCCGTCGCCTTCGGTATCCGCCGCATCTTCCACCGTGTCGTCGCGACGCAGCAGGCTCATGCAGTGCGGGCAGTGGGTCGGCGGCAGGTCGGTGACCGGATCGGTCGAGACCAGCGTGCGGCAATAGGGGCAGTTGATGAACATCCGGCTATTCAATCACGGTCGAACGCCACAAGCCGTGCGTCCGTTCGCGAACAGCGACGGAGGCATCAATATCGACGCGATGAAGGGTGACGGCTTCATCGGCGACAGCCGTCGATCCGCACCCAGTCATCCTCGCGGGTCACGCGTAGCTCGTCGAACCAGGCGCCGTAGCGCACCAGAAGTTCGTCTTCCTGGCCGTTGAGGATGCCCGACAGCGCGATGCGGCCGCCGGGCGCGACCCGCGCGGCCAGGGTGTCGGCCAGCGCGTCCAGCGCGGCGGCGAGAATATTGGCGACCACGATCGGATACGTCGCCGCTGGGGGTTCATCCGCCGGCAGATGTACCGAGATCCGCTCGCCGACGCCGTTGCGTTCGGCATTGTCGTGGGTGGCCAGGATCGCCTGCGGGTCGTTGTCCACGCCCACTGCGCGGCCGGCGCCCAGTTTCAGCGCGGCGAGCGCGAGAATCCCGCTGCCGCAGCCGAAATCCAGCACGGCCTGTCCCTGCAGTTCGCCGCGGGCCGCCAGATCGTCCAGCCATTGCAGGCAGAGCGAGGTGGTGGGGTGGGTACCGGAGCCGAACGCCAGCCCCGGGTCGAGGCGGATCACGGCGGCGTCCGCGGCATCGGCGCCTTCCGGCAGATCGTGGTTCCACGGCACGATCCAGGTGCGGGCGCCGAAATGCAGCGGCACGTATTGATCCATCCACGCGCGCTCCCAGTCCTGATCCTCGACCTTGCGGAAGCCGGCCCGCGACCAGTCCAGGCCGGGGTCGAAGGCTTCCAGCGCGGCCAACAGCAGCAGCGGGTCGGCGTCCTCGGCGAACAGCGCCGACAGCGCCACTTCGCCCCAGATCGGCATTTCGCCGACGCCCGGTTCCAGGATCGCGCGCTCGTTCGGCGTTTCGGCATCGGCATCCAGCAGGGTCACCGCGAGTGCGCCTACGTCCTCCAGCGCGTGTTCGTAGCGCGGCTGCTCGGATTCGCGGCAATGCAGGGAGAGTTCGAGGTAAGGCATGGCGGCGGACGGTCGGGCGTGGGCCGGACAGCTTACCGTGCCGACCCTACCGGACGTGCCGGAACGAGGCATCGGTCCGGACTTGCCGTGAAGGGCGGTGCTACGATCCGGCCGACCCCCTGTCTTCATCCTCACACCTACGGGAGCGACCCCATGCGCATTCTGCACGCATGCGTTTTCACCGTTCTGGCGCTGGCCTGCGGCCTACAGGCCGATGCCGCCCGACGCATGGACGTCAGCACCGGCAAGGCTGCCGCAAACACCACGACCGGCCGGCTGGAACTGGTCTGGGGCGACCCGGGCGAAGCCGCGAAAGCCAGCGAAGGGCCGGGCGCTCGTTTCCAGGCCACCCTGGTCGACGATGCCGGTCGGCGCCATGCGCTCGATCCCGACCAGGCGCTGCGCGCCGCCGACGATCTGTATGCGCTGTACGGTCGCCGCATTGCGGTGTCGACCACCACCACCGCTGCGAAAACCGGCGGCCGGGCGCTGCGGGTCATCGATGCGATCGTGCCGATCGACGATCTGGCGTCGTCGCGCACCCGCGCAGGCTTCGGTACGCGCGCGCCCGTGCAGGGCGGCGAGAAGATCACCGGCGTGACCAGTTGGGTCACGCTGATGTGCAAGTTCAGCGACATCGCCACCGAGCAGAAAACCCTCAGCTTCTTCCAGTCGCAGTACGGCACCGCCATCGGCCAGCTCGACCACTACTGGCAGGAAGTGTCCTACGGGCAGATCAATCTTGCCGGCAGCATGGCCTACGGTTGGGCCGACCTGCCGCAGCCGCGCAGCGTCTATGTGACCAAGGACGCCGCCGGCAAGGACAAGGCCGATCTGGGCAAGTTGTTCACCGATTGCGTCGCCGCGCACGATGCGAACGTCAACTTCGCGGTCAACGGCGGCGTGCAGGGCGTGAACATGATGTTCAACGGCGACCTCGACGGTTATGCGTGGGGCGGTGGCCGCTGCGCCACGCTCGATGGCGTCAACAAATGCTGGAGCACGACCTGGAACCCGCCGTGGTCGTTCGGCAACCTCGCGCCGCTGTCGCATGAAATGGGGCATGCCTACGGCCTGCCGCACGCCAACAATTCCGACGCAGACAGCGACCCCTACGACAATCCGTGGGACGTGATGAGCGACGCCTGGAACAACGCGGTCGGCAACGCCACCTACGGTTCGCTGCCGAAACACATCAATGTCTATTCGCGCAATCGGTTGGGCTGGGTCGCGACCGCGCGCAAGCGGACGGTCGGTGCGGGTGCGGGTGCGGCCTCGGTGACCATGGACCGCATCAGCCTGCCGGGTTCGGTCAACACCCAGATGCTGATCCTCAATTATCCGGAGCAGTCGACCCGCTACTACACGGTCGAAGTGCGCAAGCGCACCGGCAATTACGAAAACCGGCTCGCCGGCGATGCGGTGATCATCCATGAAGTGCTGACGTCGCGCGGCGAACCGGCCTGGAGCATGGATGCCGACAAGCCCGCGGCCAACCGGGCCAACAACGAAGGCAGCATGTTCAAGGTCGGCGAGACCTGGATCTCGCCGGACTACGCATTCCGGGTGAAAGTGGAGTCCGCCACCACCGAGGGCTTTGTCGTCACCGTGCGCCCGACGCCGCGCCTCAGCCGCCCCGGCCAGAGCGTGCAGGCGTCCGCCAGCCCCAAGCCGGCGTCGGCCGCGACGCCCGCATCCGACCTTGGCGCGCCCCGCGATGGCGGCGGCGCGCGCGACACCGGCAGGCTCGGCGAGCGCCGCTGAGCCGCTGCGCATCCGGGCGCGCGCTGCGCCCCGGACGCGTGCCGGGGCGAAGTTTTCGGGGCTTCCTGATAAATTGCGCGCTCCCCCGGCTTCCGCGAGACCGCTGTCGTGATACTGATGGTCGACAATTACGACAGCTTCACCTACAACCTTGTGCAGTACCTGCAGACGTTGGGCGCGGACGTGAACGTGGTGCGCAACGATGAGCTGACCGTTGCCCAGATCGACGCGCTGAATCCATCCGGCATCGTCATTTCTCCCGGCCCGTGCACGCCGAACGAGGCCGGCGTATCGGTGGACCTGATCCGCGAACTCGGTCATCGCATTCCGGTCCTCGGCGTTTGCCTCGGCCATCAGAGCATCGGTCAGGCCTACGGCGGCGATGTCGTCCGCGCCGGCCGGATCATGCACGGCAAGACCTCGCGCATCCATCACGAAGGCAAGGGCGTGTTCGCCGGTCTGCCCGACGGCTACGAAGCCACCCGGTATCACTCGCTGGTCGTGGCCCAGGGCAGCCTGCCCGATACCCTCGAAGTCACCGCGTGGACCGAGAACGACGACGGCACCGTGGAAGAGATCATGGGTCTGCGCCATCGCGAACACCCGGTGGAAGGCGTGCAGTTCCATCCGGAATCCATCCTCACCGAACACGGGCACGCGCTGCTGAAGAATTTCCTCGCCCGCGCGGCCTGACGCATCGCGCGGCTTTGCACGAATTTCCATTTCCCAATCCACGGTCACCCATGTCGATTACGCCCCAACAAGCCCTGCAGCGGACGATCGAGCATCGCGAGATCTTCCACGACGAAATGGTCGATCTGATGCGCCAGATCATGCGCGGCGAAGTGTCGCCGGCGATGACTTCGGCCATCCTCACCGGCCTGCGGGTGAAGAAGGAAACCGTCGGCGAGATCGCCGCCGCCGCGTCGGTGCTGCGCGAGTTCTCGAACAAGGTCGAGATCGCCGACCGCCGCAATCTGGTGGACATCGTCGGCACCGGCGGCGATGGCGCGCACACCTTCAATATCTCCACCGCCACCATCTTCGTGGTCGCCGCGGCGGGCGCCAAAGTCGCCAAGCACGGCAACCGCAGCGTGTCGTCGAAATCCGGCAGCGCCGACGTGCTCGAAGCGCTGGGCGCGAACATCGAACTGCGGCCCGAACAGGTCGCGGCCTGCATCGAACAGACCGGCATCGGTTTCATGTACGCGCCGCTGCATCATCCCGCGATGAAGGCGGTGGCGCCGGTGCGCCGCGAAATGGGCGTGCGCACGATCTTCAACATCCTCGGCCCGCTGACCAATCCCGCCAACGCGCCGAACATCCTGATGGGCGTGTTCCATCCCGATCTGGTCGGCATCCAGGCGCGCGTGCTGCAGGAACTCGGCGCGCAGCGCGCGCTGGTGGTCTGGGGCCGCGACGGCATGGACGAACTGTCGCTCGGCGCGGCGTCGCTGGTCGGCGAACTGCGCGACGGCAAGGTCCGCGAATACGAAATCCATCCCGAGGATTTCGGCATCGGCATGGCCGCCAGCCGCAACCTGCGCGTGAACGACGCCGAGGAATCGAAGGCGATGCTGATCGAGGCGCTGGAGAACACACCCGGCCTGCCGCGCGACATCGTCTGCCTCAACGCCGGCGCGGCGCTGTACGTCGCCGGCAACGCCGACAGCATCGCCCACGGCATCGACGCCGCGCGCATCGCCATCGCCAGCGGCGACGCCCGCGCCAAGCTCGAACATTTCATCGACACCACGCAGACGCTCGCCGCGTCATGAACGACTCGCGCTTCAACGATGCACGCTTCGCCGACACGCCCACGCCGCCGTACTACGCTGTAGTGTTTTCTTCGTTGCGCAACGAAGAGGACGCCGAAGGTTACGCCGAAGCCGCGGACCGGATGATGACACTGGCCGCGCAGCAGCCCGGCTACCTCGGTGCGGAATCGGTGCGCGACGCCGATGGGGTCGGCATCACCGTGAGCTACTGGCGCAGCGAGAACGACATCCTCGGCTGGAAGCATCAGGCCGAACATGCCGCCACCCGCGCACGCGGTCGCAGCGACTGGTACACCCGCTACATCACCCGCGTCGCCAAAGTCGAACGCGCCTACGATTGGATCGCCAAGACCGCACCATGAATCACCCGATGAACAACGCTCCCCAAAGCAAGGCCCCCCAAAGCGCGGGACGCGCCGACATCCTGCAGCGCATCCTCGACCGCAAGGCCGAAGAAATCGCCGAACGCAGCGCGCGGGTATCGCTGGATGCACTGCGCGCGCGGCTTGCCGATGCGCCGCCGACCCGCGGTTTCGTCGCCGCGGTCGAAGCCAAACTTGCTGCAGGCAAACCGGCGGTGATCGCCGAGGTCAAGAAGGCCAGTCCGTCGAAAGGCGTGATCTGCGCGGATTTCGACCCTGCCGCCATCGCGCGCAGCTACGAAGCCGGCGACGCGGCCTGCCTGTCGGTGCTGACCGATATCGATTTCTTCCAGGGCGCCGATGCCTTTCTGCAGCAGGCGCGCGCCGCCTGCGCGCTGCCGGTGCTGCGCAAGGATTTCACCGTCGACGCGTATCAGATCGTCGAAGCGCGCGTGCTCGGCGCCGACTGCATCCTGTTGATCGTCGCCGCGCTGGACGATGCGCAGTTGTCGTCGTTGTATCGCAGAGCGATGGACATCGGCCTGGACGTGCTGGTGGAAGTCCACGATGCCGATGAACTCGCGCGCGCGCTGGCGCTGCCCGTCATCGATGGCCGCCTGCCGCTGATCGGCGTCAACAACCGCAACCTGCGCACCTTCGAGGTGTCGCTCGCCACCACACTGTCGCTGAAGTCGGCGATGCCGCCCGGCCGCATCCTGGTCACCGAAAGCGGTATCGCGACCCTCGACGATGTCGCATCGATGCGCGCCGCCGGCATCGACGCCTTCCTGGTCGGCGAATCCTTCATGCGCGATCCGGATCCTGGCGCAGCGCTGCAGCGCCTGTTCTTCGCGACATGAGCATGCATCGCCATCCCATGCCGGCCGTCGACGCGCCGCTGGTGGTATTCGACTTCGACCACACCCTCTACGACGGCGATTCCGGCAGCCATCTGTTCAAGTGGCTGATCGGACGCGATCTCTGGCGGAAAGTCCTCGCGCTGCTGATCGCGCCGGTGTTCGGCCCGATGATCGCGTTCATGCCCACCCGCCGCCGCGGCATTTCCGCGTTCGTGTGGGTCGGTACGCTGGGCATGCGCACCGTCGCCGACTTCGACGCCGCGACCGACCGCTACGTCGCCGCGCATACCGATGTCATCAAGCAGCGCCTGCTGCCGATCGCGCTCGACGTGCTGCGCGCGCACCGCGACGCCGGCGATCGCGTCATCGTCGCCACCGGCGCGCCGCCGGAGCTCGCCCGCGCCATGCTCGCCTTCGTCGCGCATGAGGATCTACCCGTGATCGGCACGCTGGTCGGCCCGAGATATGGCGCCATCGGCGCGCTGCGCCACTGCCATCACCACATGAAGGTGACGATGATCCGCGACGCGGGTTTCGCTGCGGCGGTCGAGAAAGCGTATTCCGACAGCAGCGCCGACCTGCCGCTGCTGCAGGCCGCGCTGCATCCGGTGGTCGTCAACCCGAAGCCGAAAAGCGTCGAGATGTTCCGTCGCGTGTTGCCCGCCGGCACGCCGATCCTCAACTGGGGTTGCCCGGGGCGGGGCGGGGATAAGGTCTAAACGGGCTCACAGACGGGGTCAGGTTCACTTCTCTTGAAGTGAACCTGACCCCGTCTGTGGACCGCGGGTTCGGGCGAACTGACGCGTCTTGGCTTCGACCATTTTCCTGAAACTTTCGCTGCCCAATGCCCGCTGCTGCCGCAGTTGCAGGCGGATGCGATCGGTCTCATCGTCGCTCACCATCTGGCGCACGATGGCGCGATAGATCTCAGCGCATGCTTGCGGTTCCTCTGCGAGCGCGCGATAGCACGGATGGGGAGTCAGCAACGGATCGGTACGGCCGTGTGCGTTTGCCGCATGGCTTGACCATTGAAAGGCCTCCGGCTCCGACACCATGCCTGCTCTCACCGGGTTGAGTTCGATATAGCGATAACAGGCGATGACATATCCGCTGCTGTCGACCAGCGAGGATTTGAATCGCCCTTCCCAAAGCGTACCCGTGCGTCCATGGCGGCGATTGAACTCGGCGACATAGCGCCTGCCGAGCCGCTGCATCATCATCGAGATCGCGCCCGGGCGATCGGGTGTGGCCAGGAGATGGGCGTGATTGTCCATCAGCACATACGCATGGAGCTGGCAGCCTGTTGCGGTCAATGCCTCCGAAAGCATGGCCAAGTACCGTCGTCGGTCGTGATCGTCCAGAAAGCAAGGCAACCGATTATTGCCGCGCTGGACGACGTGCTGCGAGATGCCCGGTATATCGAATCGAGGAAGTCTGGCCATGTCGCCAGCATCGCCCCTTCCCGAGTGTCGGCCCATCGGGCGATATCTTGAAGAAGTGTAGGGAATTACCTCGGCGAGTCACCCATGGGGTCAGGTTCACTTCTCAAGAAGTGAACCTGACCCCATGGCTGGCTGGCACAGCGGCAGGCTGAGCACGAACTCGCTTCCGAGGCCCACCCCGGCGCTGTGGACGGTCACTGTTCCCCCGTGGCTTTCCACCAGTTCCTTGACGACGGTGAGACCGATGCCGAGTCCCTGACTGTTGAACCCGGTCGCGTGTGTGTCCTGAGCGAATAGTTCGAAGACGCTGCCCAGCGCTTCGGCGCTGATCCCGATGCCGTTGTCGGCGATCCGGATCACCGCCTTCTCCTCCTCGATGCCGGCCGAGAGGCTGATCACTCCCCCGTCAGGGGTGTACTTCGATGCATTGTCGATAAGATTGCACAGGATCTGCACCAGCCGGATCGGATCGGCCTCCAGGGCGATCGGCTGCGATGGGAGTTGCAGCCGGAAATGTTGCAGGCGCGTATCCATGGTCGGGCGCGATGCGCTCAAGGCATCGTCGACAATACTGGTCAGGTGCACCTTGCGAAAATGCAGCCGCAGCTTTCCGATATGGGAGCGCGACAGGTCCAGCAGATCGCTGACCAGCCGCGCCATATGGGTCACCTGCTGCTCGATGATCTGTTGCATGCGCGTCAGATCCTTCGCGTCGGAACCGTGCAGCATCGATGCGGCGATGCCTAGGGGCGTCAATGGATTGCGCAGCTCGTGCGCGATCAGCGCCAGCACGTCTTTCTGACGCGCCTGCGACCGTTCCGCCGCGGCCTGAAGCTCCTGGGCGCTCAATGCGGCCAGCACCAGTTGCTCGTTGGCTTCGCGCAGTTCGCCGATGCGGTGTGCATGTTCGGCGACTGCGGCGTCGTACTGGATGACCACCGGAGACCGGGGCGTAGCCGAAGCCGCTGGCGCGGAGCGGACATCGCCTTCTGCGCTGTCGCCATGGAACGAGAAGCATGCCTTCGGCAATTGCTTCGCCCGGTACATGGCGGCGTCGGCGCGATCGATCAACAGGTCCAGCGTATCGCCGTCATCCGGATACACGCAGATGCCGATGCTCGCTGTCATCCGGATGACGTGATCTCCGATGCGCAGCGGCATCCCCAGTGCGGCCGCTACTTTTTTCGCGACCCGCATGGCGTCGGAGGCGTGCGCGATCTCGGTCACGAGGATGAGGAATTCATCGCCGCCGTGCCGGCTGGCGGTATCGACTTCGCGCAGCACCGACGCGATGCTGCGCGCCGCCTGCTTGAGAACGATGTCGCCGACCGAATGTCCCAGCGTGTCGTTGACGGTCTTGAAATTGTTCATGTCGACGAACAGCAGCGCCAATCGATCGCCATGGCGCTTGGTATTGGCCATGGCCTGCGTGAACCGGTCCAGAAACAACGCGCGGTTCGGCAGCTCGGTCAGCACGTCCAATCCGGCGGACCGCGACACCGCCTCCAGCGTCCGCGCGCACACTTCCGCATCGGCCTGCGCGCGCAGGTTCGACAGGACCAGCTTCTCGTTGGCTTCCCGCAGATATTCGGAATCGATGGTGTCCAGACGCTGTTCCGCCGCCTCGACCGCTCTGTTCAACGACTGCAGATCGGTGCGCGCCTCGCTCAGATCGGCTCTGGCTTGATCGCCCTGGGCTTTGAGCGCTTCCAGTTCACGCGTTGCGTGGGCGGTCTGCGCTTCGAGCGAAGGCGGAGGCGGTGGAGTCGTCATGTCCGCGGTTCTGGAACCACCGATGGTGTCCCGGCGTCGTCGGGAGCGGCGTACTGCGGCATTTTTCCGGTAGGCCGGCCGCCCAGCAGGCCTTCCTGCGCATCCAGCCGATCGCCGATGCAGAGCCCCGAATCGTCGATGGTGAACGCGCGAAGCTCGTTGGAATGCGCGCTGGCGCGCACTTTCACCACGGCCATGACGCGCAGCAGCCGGCTGTCCAGTTCGATGTAGCGCTGGACGATGATCGCGTCGGTCATGAAGGCGGTGCCGTAAGGGCTGAACCGCAGATCGGTGTATCGATCTTCCAGTTCGGACGTCATCAGGACGGTCACGCCGGAGGCGGCCAATGCGGCGACCATGCGCGACAGATTCTCGCGGAAATCCTCGCGGAACGTCGGCGCCAACGCCAATTCGAAGCCCGACAACGAATCGATGACCACGCGCGTGGCGCCCAGCCTGCGGATCTCGCCGAGCAGGAGTCGCAGGGTTTCATCCAGCGAGAGATCCGGTGCCCGGCTGTCGATCAGGCCCACGCGACCGCTTTCGATCAATCCTGCGACGGTGGGCGAGCGCGACTGCGTCGGATGTTGTTCGAATGCCGCGATGACGCCCGTTTCGCCCAGACGCGCGCCTTCGGCAAGAAACGCGGCGGCGAGGATGCTCTTGCCCGAGCCGGACGGGCCGGCCACCAGAAGGGAATATCCGCGCGGCAGCCCGCCGCCGAGCATGTCGTCGAGTTTCGGCACGCCCATGCGCAGCCGTGCGTAGCCCGCGCCTTCCTGCGGAGCCAAGGGGACGATATCGCGCGCCGGCGCGAACACTTCGATGCCGGCGGCGTTGATCCGGAAGGTATGCAGGCCGGGCAGGGTCGGTTGCCCGCGCATCTTCATGATCTCGATCTTGCGGACCATCGAATTGCGGACCACGCTCTGGCGCAGCCAGATCAATCCGTCCGACACGGTGAACACCGGATTCGCATCGGTTTCGACGAAATATTCCCCGATCAGGAATGTCGTCGCCTGCCAGCTGGTCATGGCCATGCCCAGCGCCTGGACGAACTGCTGGAGGGTGTTGTGCGCGCTTTCGTTCGACTTGTTGGCGAGCACCACGGAGCGGAACGAATCGACGAAGACGAACGCCGGATTGAAGGTTTCCACTTCTTCGAGGATGCGTTTGAGCACGAGATCCAGGTCGCCCGCCAGGGTGTCCTCGGAGAGATTGACGAAGCGGATGGCCGGGCCGATCGCTTCGGTTTCGAAGAAATCGAACTGCTGCTGATATCTCAACATCTTCAGCGGAGGCTCGCCGAGCACCGTGAAATACAGCGCCCGCCGCTGCGGGCCGGCCATCGAGAACATCATCTGATGGGCCAGCGTGGTCTTGCCGCAGCCCGGAGGGCCGGCGATCAGATTGAACGAGAATTCGGGCAGACCGCCGCCCAGGACTTCGTCCAGCCCGGGAACGCCGGTCGACAATCGATGGATGACGACTTTGTCTTTCATGGGGTCGGTTCCGATGCGGGCGGGTCGCTCGATGGGCGGTCCCACAGAGAACGCAACAATCGCTCCGTGAGCGAAGGTCCTACCAAGCTGCTGATCAGCTCGTAGAACGCGATGAGGAGCGCGCCGCCGACAAGCGTCGCTTCGGCATCGCTCAACGGTGTCAATGCCGTCATCAGTGGCGAAAGATCCATCTCGCTCTGCACGTTCTCCTGCAGGCCGAGCAACTCGGGATGCGATTGACCTGTGAGAAAGAGACTGCGCTTGTACAGCGCGGCCACGCCGCGCGGGCCGATGATGGGCGTAAGCGCCGCGCCGATCTCGGCGCAAAGCGCAACAACGCTGGACGCAGTTCCGCCTTCGCCAGTTCCGTTGCGAGTTCGAGCTGCCAACGTAGCTAGCATCCGACTGGACGTTTGGCTTTCCATGGGTTGAATGCGGTCGGAGGATAGACACTACGCTCATTTGCCGGCACTTGTTCGTTTTATCGTGCGCAGAGGCGAACGGGATGCCGTAACAGAGACCGCGTAATCCACGGTCTGTGAGTCGTTGTCACCGTGTCGTCTGCTGATCGGCATGGTTTCGGAGCCGTTATCTGTCTTCGGTCGGGCTCATTGCACGATCCGGGACGATCCGAAAACAAAATGTTGTCTTTCAGGACATGCAAAAACCGCAATCGAAGGGCTCAGGTTTACTCGAAGGGGTCAGGTTCACTTCTGTTGTAGTGAACCTGACCCCTTCGCTCCCGGCTGCGCGCCGCCATGGTCGTCGACCCCGGGGACTACCCGTGGTTGAGCCATCGAAGCAATGCCTGCGGTGACTACGACCCCCTGGTCTCGCCGCACGCCGGGCATCGGTCGCTGTCCAGCGATCCGGCGGAACGTCGGCGGGCCTGCCGTGCCCTTGTCATGGAGACGGTGGCCCGGACAAGTTTGACGCCCTCCGTCGGCATGCGCAGTGCCGGCATGCCTATGGGTCGGACCGGTTTCGCGCGGCGATCGAAGCGCAAGCTGGGCTGCCGGCCTGTCCGCGCAAGAATCGAAGGGGTCAGGTTCACTTCTGTTGAAGTGAACCCGACCCCTTCGTCCGGGCATTGACTCTGACCCTGGGTTCGTCTTGATCGGTCATGTCGGAAATGTGCTGCCCGCCACGAAACCGTGTGTTCAACCGCGCAGTAAAGCAGCGATTTGATGCATTCATGATCAATCCATGATCGAAATGACATGACAGAGACATGCGGCGAGTGGATCTTCGGTGGTGCATCGATGCATGGAATGGACACGCATCGATGCGCTTATCGGAATAACCCACATCTTCAAGGAGCCGTCCATGTCTTACAGGATCAATCTGCTGGCAGCCTCGATCGCACTGCTGGCCGCCACCGCCGCCGCCGATGCCTTCAGCGGCAACCCGCCTCAGACCCGGGAGCGCGACCCGGTCGCTCCGGCCGCGCAAGCCACGCTCCAGGGCCGACTGGAGTTGACCTGGGGCGATGCGCATCCCGGCGCCAAGGCCCCTCATCGTCTCGAAGTGACGCTTATCGATGATGCCGGTCGCCGGCACGCCCTTGCCCCGGATCGCGCCATCAAGGCGGCATCCGACCTCTATTCGCTTGCGGGCCGCCGGGTGGCCATGACCCTGGCGCCGCAGGTCCGCCAGTCGGGCCGCGCGCAATCCGCGATGACGCCAGAAGTCATCGTCGCTGACGCCATCGTCGCGATCGACGACCTCGCGGCGGATGCTTCACAGGGCGGACGTTCGCAGACGAAAGCCGGGGACATCGCCGCCCGCGTCGCCGGGACCACGGTCTGGGCCACGCTGATGTGCAAATTCAGGGACATCGCGACCGAGCAGAAAGCCAGGAGCTTCTTCCAGGGGCAGTACGGCAATTCGGCCGGACAGCTCGATCACTATTGGCGCCAGGTGTCCTATAACCAGATCAACCTGACCGGCAGCACCGCCTACGGGTGGTTCACGCTGCCGCAGGCGCGTTCCTACTACGTCACCACCGGCACGGACGGCAAGCCGAAGGCCGACCTGGGCAAGCTGTTCACCGACTGCACCGCGGTCGCCAATGCCAGCGTCAACTTCGCCGTCAACGGTGGGCTGCAGGGCATCAACATGATGTTCAACGGCGATCTCGACGGTTACGCCTGGGGCGGCGGCCGCTGCGCGACGCTGGATGGCGTCAACAAGTGCTGGAGCACCACCTGGAATCCGCCGTGGTCGTTCAACAACCTTGCGCCGCTCGCCCATGAGATGGGGCATGCCTACGGTCTTCCGCACGCCAACAATTCCGACAACGACGGCGACACCTACGACAATCCGTGGGACGTGATGAGCGATGCCTGGGACAATGCGGTCAGCAACCCCACCTACGGTTCGCTGCCCAAGCATCTGAACGTCTACTCGCGCGACCGTCTCGCCTGGATCGCGGCCGCGCGCAAGCGCACGATCCTCCACACGTCGGCGGTGCAGCGATTCACGCTGGATCGCGCGAGCCTGGCGGGATCGACCAATACGCAGATGGTCGTCCTGCCGGTGCCCGGCAGCACCACCCGCTACTACACGATCGAAGCGCGGAAGAGGATCGGCGCGTACGAGGCCAATCTGGCCGGCGATGCGGTGATCGTCCACTCGGTGGATACCACCCGCGCATCGCCAGCCTGGAGCATGGACGCCAGCGTTCCGCCGGCCACGGTCTCGAACAACGAAGGCAGCATGTTCAAGGTCGGCGAGACCTGGAATTCGCCCGAGCCGACCGGCCAGCGCTTCAGGATGAAAGTGATCGGCGCGACCACCGAGGGTTTCACGGTCGAAGTCGCGCCCATCTGAGTCCATTCGGACCGTGTAGGCCCTTGGGCCATCAGCGGCGGTGCGCCCCGGCCCGCCGCCGCTACCTGCAACGAACAAAGCCCGGCATTCGATGCCTCACCGCGGGCGATGGACCCCTTCGCCGCCGATCAATCTCGGCGCGTCGGGAAGAATTTCGATATCAATCCATGGAGCACATCATGTTACGGAACACGCAAGAAGCGCTACGGCATCTCGTTCTGGCTTTTGGACTCATCGTCGGCCTGTGCGCCGCGCATGCGGTCCAGGCGGCCGATTCGCTCGTCGTCGGTCAATCGATGACGCCCGGCCAATATCTGGAGTCGACCAACGGCAGTTATCGCTTCAACTTCCAGACCGACGGCAATCTGGTGCTACGCCGCAAATCCGACCAGACGGCGCTGTGGGCATCCGGCTCCAACGGCGATGGCGGCACCCGGCTCACCCTGCAGAGCAGCGGCAATCTGGCGCTTTCCACAAGCGGCGGCGCCGTGGTCTGGTCCACGGGCACAGCCAACGCCGCAGTCAATCGCCTGACGATGCAGGGCGACGGCAATCTGGTGCTGTACGACACCTCCGGCCGGCCGTACTGGGCCACCAATACGGTCGATACGCAGCCACCTTCGAGCGGCGGCGTGTCCTACATCGGATTTTCGAAGAACGAAACGACCGCTTCGACGCTCAGCATCGCGCGTCCCTCCGCCACCCGCGCCGGCGATCTGTTGATCCTCATCACCCAGGGCGGCGATGGCCAGTTGCCCGACACGCAATCGGGTTGGACCCGCTTCGCACGATGCTTCGAACGCGGCAACAGCGATACCAGCTGCAGCGACAGCGGTGTGGACATGGGCCTGATCGGCTACTACCGCATCGCGTCCACGGATGGCTCGGCGTCCTACTCGCTGAACAGAGGGCAGTCCGGCCATATCGTCGCAGGCATCTTCGTGCTGCGCGGTGCCAACAACGCCAGTCCCGTTTACTCCCATGCCTACCTTCCCAACGACAGTACATCGGCGGAAAGCCACTGCCCATCGACCTCGGGCATCAGCGGCGGCCAGCATATTTGCATCTACTCGCACGACGATCCCCAGCCGTTGACCGGCTTCGGCGGCCTGAGCCTGCTCGGACAGGTGTTTTCCGCAGGAGATTCCGTGCACTTCACTTCCGCCAAGCTGGGCGCGGGCGGTAGTACGCCCTATATCCGTGCAAGAAACGAAGGCAGCACGGACGGCGGCAACAACGATCTGCAACTTTCGATCGTGATTCGCCCCAAATGAGCGTGCGGCACGAATGAGCGCATGCGCGGGTCGCGAAGACCCGCGCATGGCCGCAGCTTTACGAAGCCCGGCAGCCATACGCGCACGATATCGCAACATCGACAAAGCAATCGCATGGATCGTACGGCGCGACATGGCAATGTCCGGCGTACGGCCGAACCCGAAGAAGGATATGGATATGCACTTCAACACGATATTCGCGGCGCTCGGCCGCCTGCTGGCCATGGCGCTGCTGTTCGGCCTCGCCGGCATCGCGCATGGCGCCGATACGCTGGGATCGAACCAGAGTCTGTCGCCGTCGCAATACCTGCAGTCGGGCAATGGCAGCTATCGTTTCAATTTCCAGTCCGATGGCAACCTGGTGCTCCGACGCACATCCGATAGCGGCGTGCTGTGGGCGTCGGCGACCAACGGCCTCGGCGGCACCCGTCTGACCATGCAGGGCGACGGCAATCTGGTGCTGTACACCGGCAGCAACGTCGCCGTGTGGTCGTCGAAGAGCGCGGGCACCGGCGGCAACCGCGCGGTCATGCAAAACGACGGGAAATTCGCGATCCTCAATTCGAGCAACGCCATCGTCTGGTCGGCCGGCACAGCCCAGCAACCGGCGACGGGAACGAAGATCGCATTCATCGGCGACACCAACGCGGGCAGCAGTTTCCAGAGGGTGCTCGATCTGATCAAAGGCGAAGGCGCGCAGCTGACGATCACGCTGGGCGATAGCGTCTACAGCGGTGGCCTGGAAGACGACTGGGACAGCAAGGTCCGCAATACCCTGGGCAGATCCGATCCCGCCCTCGTCGTGGTGGGCAACCACGATGTCGACGACGGCAGCTGGTCGACCATACGCAGTTACGGCGAGGCTCGGCTCAACAACCAGACGGCGGTGCGCTGTTCCGGCACGTATGGCGAGCGCGCCACCTGCAGGCTCAACAATGTGTATATCGTGATCTCCGGCATCGGTACCCGCGGTTCCGCATCCGACCAGGAGGCTTTCAT
>JAZKFJ010000041.1:43238-64136 GCA_040386495.1 Pseudomonadota bacterium | reverse complement strand
TTGCCAACGCACCGGCCGGTGCATGGCGGATCTGCGCCTGGCACAAGAATCAGCGGTACATGCAGGTCGGCAGCAAGACCGACGAAGTCGGCTGGACCGCCTACGAGAACTGTCGCCGCAAGGGCGCGATCATCGCCACGGGTCACGAACATTCCTATTCGCGCACGCATCTGCTCAGCAACATGCAGAGCAGGACCGTCGCCGACAGCACGTCTCCGTATACCGCAAGCAACGGCAGCACCATCGCGTTCGTGTCGGGAATCGGCGGCACGGATATCCGCGACCAGGAACTCAGCGGCAACTGGTGGGCGAAGATCTACACCTCGACCCAGGGCGCCAAGCACGGCGCGCTGTTCGGCACGTTCTATGCGGATCGCGCCGAATTCTATCTGAAGAACATCGACGGCACCGTGATCGAGAGATTCACGGTCATGAAGGGGTACTGACATGACTCGAACCTGGAATATTTTCGATACGTTGACTCTGGCGGCATTACTGATGGCCGCCCCCCACGTCGCGCACGCCGATGGGCGCGCAGTGGGTCTGCCAGCGCAAACGGCTGCGGCGCCCGCATACGTCTGCGATCTGCGCACGACCGCCAGCCAGTGCCGCGAGCTGCTTCCGGTGGCAGGCACGCAGAAGAGCCTGCAGACGATGTCCGAAGGCTGCGCATCGATGGGTGGAACGTTTCGCGCACAGGCGTCCTGCCCAAGCGAAGGCCGCATCGCCCGATGCAGCGATGTCGCGCCGGATCCGAACCATCTGGATCGACTCGCCTACACTTACGACGCGCATTACTACATCGGCGGTTCCAGTGGCTGGAAACCGGCATCGGTACGTCGCGTCTGCATCAACCTGATGGGCGCGTACCGGGCCGATTGACGCAATCGCGCACCCAAGGACGGCGCCGCGCGCGATGCACGCGCGCGGCGAAAAAAATCGGATCAGCAATCGAGGTTCCCAATGACGATCATGTTGCGACGGATGATGTTCTGTTTCCTGTTGTGCCTTTCGGTGTTTTCCGTGGATGCCGCCGATACGCTGCGGCCGGGCGAGCAGCTGAGTCTGGGAGGTCGTCTGGATTCGGCGACCGCGTCCTACCGTTTCCAGCTGCAAGGGGACGGCAATCTGGTGCTATCGCAGCAGCCCGGTGGAACGGTGCTATGGGCCTCCGCGACGAATGGGCGCGGCGGCGAACGGCTGGTGTTCCAGACGGACGGCAATGTCGTATTGCGCACTGCGACCGGGCTGGCGATATGGTCGACCGCGACCGCAGGCAAAAGCGCCGATCGGCTGGTGATGCAGGACGACGGCAATCTCGTGCTCTACGGAAGCAACGGCGCCGCGGTCTGGGCGACAGGCACGACGCAACAGACGTCTGTCGATGCGAATACCCTCAACGGCAAAATGATGGCCGGCTACCAGGGCTGGTTCAACACGTCGGGCGATGGCAGCGGTGCCGGTTGGCGCCACTGGTCGCCCGGCGTGACGCCGACCGCCAGCAATATCAGCTTCGACATGTGGCCCGACCTGCGCGAATACGGCGCCAGCGAACTCACCGCAACCGGGTTCCGCTACAAAGATGGCAGGGTCGCGGGCCTTTACAGCGCTTACAACGCCACAACCGTCGACCGTCATGTGCAGTGGATGCGCGACTACGGCATCGACGGCGTCTTCGTCCAGCGTTTCATCGGCGAAGCGATCCTCCTGCGCGGCGTGCGCGATCGCGTGCTTTCGAATGTCCGCTCGGGCTCCGAACGTCACGGCCGCGTCTTCGCCAACATGTACGACATTTCGGGCGGCAATACCGCGACGCTGATCGCCAACCTCAAATCGGACTGGATGCATCTGGTCGACAATCAGCGCATCACCCAGAGCCCGCGCTATCTTCGGCACAGCGGACGCCCGGTGCTGGCGATCTGGGGATTCGGTTTCAGCGACCGTCCCGGTACCGCCAGCCAGCTCAAGGAACTGCTGCGCTGGCTCAACACCGATGCGCCCGAACGCTATCGCGCGACGGTCGTGCTCGGCATCGACCCCAACTGGCGATCGCATTCGTCGGCCTGGCGCGATGCCTACGACGATGCGGCGGTGATCAGCCCGTGGACCGTGGGCCGTTACAGCGACGATGCCGGCGCCGATCGCTGGCGCACGGACAAGATCGCGCCGGATCTGGCCGCATTGAACGGGAAAGGCGTGGCCTACATGCCGGTCGTCTGGCCCGGCTTCTCCTGGTACAACCTCCGCGACGGCGCCGCCCCCCTCAACCAGATTCCGCGTCGCGGCGGGCGTTTCTTCTGGCGGCAGGCCTACAACGCCACGGCCGCGGGCTCGAACATGATCTACGTCGCGATGTACGACGAGGTCGATGAAGGCACGGCGATGTTCAAGATCGCCGAGAACGCCAATCAGGTGCCGAACACCGGCCGCTTCGTGACTTTGGATGCCGATAATGAGGCCGTTCCGTCCGACCGTTATCTGTGGTTGATGGGCGAAGCGACCCGCATGCTGCGCAAACAAAGACCGCTGAGCGCCACGATGCCGACGGCACGAAGCGCGTCCGCGCGTTGATCCCTGCGTGTCCGGGGCGGTCAGGCGACCGCCCCGAAGATCGATAGATAACGCAAGCGGGTTGAGCGGAGCCGACCCCACACATGCCACGCTGGGCCGAGCCGATTCGATTTTAGACGGAAGGCATTGTGCGCCCTCACGCTTGCGGGAATCGGGCCGCCGGGATCCGGCGGGCCACCAAGCGACGCCGGGTTCGCTTCTCATCGTCGAGAAACCCTGTTCCGGGATCCTCTGTGGATTTGCCGACGCGGCAGCCTGCGTCATATCCGGCGACCTCAACGCTGCCTTGGACATGCCTGGATGCCGATCATGATCGTTTCGTGATCGCCTGATAAGGGATTCGATACTTGTTCATGACGCTTTGGCATGTGTTTGACGGCCGTGAAGGCCAGGATCGGGTCGTGGATGGTTACGGCCGGAATGCGATCGGGCGGGACGATTCACGTCGCAGGACGATGGTCGATAACTTGAACAGGCGCGGCCCCATATCCCGCTGCCAAGTCATCCACGGTGAGCCGGCCTAGCCGGTTTTCGGCCATCAATCTCGCTCCATCGCAGCCCGATGGGGTCTATCGAATTCAGCTCTGGGGAGAAAGACACATGAAAGGTCAAAGAAAAACGCTGTTCCTGGCGATTGCCATGGCTTCCGCCGCATGCCTGTCCACCGCCTATGCCAAATGGGATGATCTTGTCGGTGGTTATGGTGTCGTCAAGTTTTAAACCCACCGACCAGGCAAAAATCATCTTCCTCGATGAACTCAGGCCTTATGAATCCAACCTGGGTCAGGGAACCAATAGGACCCTTTACGATCTCCACCTCAACTATTCCAATGAGAAAACGTTCCGCAACGTGTATCCGGCCGGAAAAACACCGACCGTAGACTTCAACCCGCAGCGCGCGGGCAGGGACTATACGCGCTTGACCAGCGCAGGGCCCACGGTTTGGACCCACATCAGCAAGTCCGCAGGTGTGGAATGTCTGGCCAACCAGACGAACTGCCCGCAGCCGGGTCAAATTTCGTCCAACTCGACCTGCTCGTACAACAAGGTCAAGGTCACCGCGACTGCCGAGTTTAGTGGCGGCGTTGAAAAGTCCATCACTGTGCAGAACGCGGATCTGACATCGAACATCGGTGCCGGCGTCTCCCTGACCAAGGAATGGGAGAGCGGCTGGCAGGCCTGCCAGTCGGAGGGTAGTTCGCACTCGTGCCCGCCCGATCAGAACCTGAGCTTCAACGCGGTCAACTACGCGACGACCGAGGCGCGTTCCAAGTTCGGCTGGCAGAGATTCGAGACCAGCGGCAGTACGTTTTATTTCAACGACCGCCACAGAAGCCAGGACGTCGATTTCTGCGAGGACACCATCGGCGGTACATACCTGGCGGGAGGTTTCCTCATTCAGCCGAAGGTGGGCAGATGCAACGTTTTCGCGAGCAGCAAGAAGCCGACCTGGGAGCGCTACGAGCGCATGCCGATCCCGAACAATGCCTCGCTTCAGACGATCATCCCGACCTGCCGGACGATCAAGAAAGGCTGATGCCGCATTGAGGCAGCATCCGGCGCGGCGCATCTGAGGTTCGATGCCATGCGGCAGGCTCGGGACAAGCCCGGGCCTGCCCACGCCGGGCTTCGAAAATAAACCCGAACCCGGTAGTGCGCTATCCGGGTCGGCAGACCCCATCGTCGCGCACTCGCGGTTTCATCGGTTCCCGGCATCGATACGGATCCCGCTGGAATATTGATCATCCACTTATCGGAGTGCGTCATGGACAAGAAAAAAGCGATCGCATCCACGACCATCGTCGCGACCATTGCTGTCGCCGTGTGTTTTCTGATCTTTGCCGGTCGAGGCGATGACCGTCTGGGTTTTCCTGGCGGACACGCGGCATTCAGCGTCGAAGGAAAGCAGGCTGGCGAAACCGTGAGCGGCGCGACCGCTTCGAAGCGAAGGGCAGCCGAAGAGGAGGCCGCGCGAAAACTCGTTGTCGATTTCGACCTTTATATCGCCCGCATCATGACCGGAGACGACAGCCTGGATAATGCTCGTCGCATGGATATGGCGTACAAGCTCGAGCAGGCGATCGAGTTCTCTCCGTCGCTGCGGGCGGCGCTCAAGCGCAGGCTGGGAGCTGCGTTCAAGAACAATGAAGTGACCGCGTTGATGGAACTGGAGCGCGCCTTCAACAGTTCGAGCACAGGTACGATGGCGCTGATCGATCTGTATGCGCAAGAAGTGGATCGGGGAGGCCCTCTCGATTACTACGCGATGCAGAATATTTCGTATTTCCAGGGTGCGATTCCGGAAGCATCCAGGAACGAACTCATCGAAAGTTCGTTCGCGCAGATGTCGAAATACGACGACCACCAGCGCTATAACGGCGCGATGCTGTTTCTTTCGAGCGTATTGCGTTCCGATACGCCGATTCCGGCGCAGTACCGGGATCGGGCGATTGCTGCGGTCCAGGACAAGTTGGCGCGTGCGGAGGAAGGCGACCCCCAGTATTTCGCTGCGCAGAACATCTACAAGATGATGCCTGCCGAAGAGGCCGCAAAGCGGGCCGAATCGATACTGGAGGAGCAGCCGACGTTCTCGATCGCGCGCGCCACCCTGGAGGCCATCGTGCATGGCCGGATGAAGGTCGAGCCGGCGCTGATCGAAATCCTGACCCGCGTCGCCGCCCGGCAGGCCCTCAGTCGCGACCAGTCCATGGCCTTGCAGGACTTGTTGGCGCACGTTCCGTCACCTCAGCAGAACAGCGATGGCGATGGTTGAGCGCTCTGCACCTGGGCCGGGAACTTGTTCGCACGAACAGCATCGACGACGAGCTTCGATCCGGTAGACGAAAAGTATGAGCGTCGCCACGAATTGAAGCTGTTCGTGATCGTTTCGTGATCTTCTCATGAGAAAGCAATGACATCCATGCATGCATGTGCCGGCCGTTCGCGCCAAGGTGGGGTCGTGGACGGTTCGGCAGATGCCGGCGAAACGCAGGGTGATCGACCTGAGGGATTTTCGGCTGCGTCTCCAGAGGGTCCACAACGAAGAAATTCGCAGGTAACGGCAGGAGATAGTCGGTCCATGGAAAGAAACTGCGCACCGAGACACAGTACGCCCGATATTCACGACAGCAATCAAAAGGAGCAGGTCATGCGAGTGTCAAATCATCTGAAAGTGAGTCGAATTGCGATGTCATTGTCCATCTTGGGACTCGCCGCCGGCATCGCGAGTGCGGCTTCCGCGACGGAACGGTATGCGATGCGTGCTGGAGATGAGCGGGAATGGCGATTCATCCCGGGCGCAGCACGCGAAAGCGCCGGCGCATTGCTGAGCGGCGTGTCGGATTCCGCGTCAGAGCCCTGGAACGGCGGTATGTTTCCTGCGTTGTTTCTGACAGCCTCGAAAGGCAGCGTCGGCAATGAGATCTCGAACAATACCGGCTTTAGGTACAACATCCACAATTTGCCGGAATCGATCTCCAAGACCTTGGTCTACGCCGATGTCGACGGCCTGAAACCTTCCGATCGTATCATCGAGCATGGGTTGGAATTGGCGAAACTCAATGGCTGGCCTGTCGTACTCGAATCGAAGAGCAAGAAACCAGGCGCACTTCGGTCCATCATCGCAGCAGCGTTTCCGGCTGCGAACAAGATCAACTTGCCGCTCAATGCGACCGCGATCTCCATCGATTGGAAAAACGGCATGCCGGTCATCGGTCCGACCGATTCGCGCATGGTTCAGTCTACCTTACTACCCGGACCAATCTCACACATGTCCTCTACCTCTAAGGGAGCAATGTGGGGTACCCCGAAGGACCCGCCAACCTATCTTGCCTTTTTCGCCGCAGCCGCCTTCATCGACAGCGACCATGTCGATCAGAGCAGAGGGGTATGGGATCATGCCTACTACAGCAATCCCCAGAACTACATCAACAAAATCTTCGGATCAGATACGTACACCCTAGTCCGCAACGACAGCAGTCGACACTGGGACCTCTGGAAAACCGTCGCAACCAGCACTGACGAAAACGGAGGCGTGCATCCAACAGAATGCATCGTTGCCTGGCGCGGAACCCAGCTCAAGATGAGCAACGAAATCGATTTGATCACGGACTTGGCGTCTCTGTTGACGTTCGACGAAAAACTCCCCAACGAAACGTCGTGGAGTCTCTTTTCCTCCAAAGATCCGAAAGCCGGGCGTGGCTTCGTGGACATGCTCAAAAATCAACGTTCGAAAATCCATCATCAGTTGTTCTTCCATGGCTGCGCAAAGACCTCGGTAACTGGACACAGCATGGGAGGTGCGATGGCGCAACTGTTCGCGGTCGAGCTATGGTCTGCCTGGTTCACATCGGGAAATGGAGGTTATTTGAACGACAGGTTCATCAAGAACATGCCGCCGGACCAACGGACAATAACTTATCCAGACCCTTACAATGAGGGAAACGACGTTACGTTCCGTCGACTGTCGACCTATCGCTGGCCGTACCTCTTTCGGGTTCATGCCATGAATCCGATTGCGCCCGGTAACGAAACTTTGAAAACATATGCCACAGAAGTATTCAAGAAGCCGCACAATATCTCCACTACTCCCCAACCAGGCGTGCGCATATACTGCCGAACCAACGATCTTGCATTCGCTTACGGCAAGTCGGGTTGGTTGAACTTTGGCGCCAATGAGCATGGCTGCACTCTCCTTTATGAGGCGGCTGACGCCGGGACCAGCTACGCCGCAAGAAGGAAAAATCACTCGATCCGACTCTGGTTTGGTCTTTAATCGCTCCATCAGGTTCGATTTCTCGCCGCTTGCAGCGGCATTCCAATAACCCCGTAACCCGGGGTCAGAGTGGCCTTCCGCTAAGCATGGAATCGCCACTCTGGCCCCGATTCCCGAAAAAATATTCTATTCCTCATCGAGACACACGCGATATAGGGCTTCACGTTGATAGCGGGACCGGCATTCCCGCTGATCCCCGGTGACCGGCATCATTACGAATTCCAGTCGACCGGCAATCACATTCGAGGGGGCGGCCCACCTGGAGGGGGCTCAATTCCAGTCGTGCTTCTTGTATGCCGACAGCAATTCGTCCGGAGGCCGGCGCTCCCGGCCCGAGATCGCGACGTTTCGATAAGCCGCCTCGATCATGGATTCGTCCTTTTCGGCGAGTGCCAGTTTCAGCTGCATCAGGGCGACGCGGTAATCGTCATCGACGCGCTTGGGCGCGCGGGCGCGCAGGGCGATGAGAACGTCCCGCGCCGATGCGGTTTCTCCGCGTTGCAGCAACACATCGATGAGGGGTTCCGCTGCCAGGACCATCCGGTAAAGTTGATTATGGGCGTCGAATTCGGCCATGGCCTGGCGGAGTTCGATCTCCGCGTCGGCACTGCGACCCTGGATGAAAAGCCATCGACCACGTGCGCATCGAGCGGTGGCGCTTTTCGGGTCGTTCAACAGTTGCGTCATGGCTTCGGATGGCGTCGGTATCGGTCCGCCCGCGGCGACCAATGCCCGCGCTGCCGACACCCACAAGAGCGCCGCCCCATCCTTGTTCTCCAGCAACAGGTTGCTGCGGGTATCGATTCGCGAACTCTCGAACTCCCAGTCCGCGGCTTCGAGGGAAGCTCTCGGATCGCACGCTTCCAGGTAATGAAACGAGGCCGTTTCGTCCGATCGCGACCTGTGGCTGATGGGCGAAGCGACCCGCATGCTGCGCAAGCAAAGACCGCTGAGCGCCACCATGCCGACTGCGCGGAGCGCTTCCGCACGCTGATTCGAAACGAGGTCAGGTTCACTTCCAACGAAATAAACCTGACCCCGCGACCGGAGTCGAACGTGACTGGCTCTACCGGTTGCGACGTGAACTTGACGCTGCCCCCCCCCACGCGGCTACCCCGTTTATGTCAGCGTTTGAAACGCGCGCTTTCGACGAAATGCCGATACGTTTGACGGGAATGCTTGATGCGTGGACGTCACGATCTTCCGGTAGTTCAGGATAGTTCTTCAAAACGGGGCAGTGTTGTCTGCCCCGCATGACGCCTTCAGTAAGCCCAGATCTGCAGAGGGCTTGCGCTGCCGGGGCCGACTACGACCGCGCCGGTGGATGTGCTGCCCACGAACAAGCCGGTGGCGCTCGACCTGTAGCGTGCCGACGTGGCACTGACGTTCAGCCGCAGCCATCGCTGGCTTGGGTTACCGGAATTGCACGCTGAAGTGAAGACGCTGCCAGCGTTGCTGTTCAGGCAAAGGCCGGTAGCGGCATTCCTGATCAGGAAGCCCGAACCGGTATTGGTCTGAGTCCATCTCTGGATAGTCGAGCCATTGCAGGCCTGGGTAATGGCGCCACCCGAGGCGTTGACTGCCATGCAGCGGCTGTTTCCTGTGTTCTTCAGCGGCGCCACCTGCGCCGACGCGGTCGGCGCATAGGTGGCGAGCCCGCCCGCGAGCATCAGAAGAACCGATGACACACCAAGTTTCATTGTTGCGTTCATATTTCAACACTCCTTTTGATTGAGGATCCTGAAGAGAAAGCCCGGACAAAAGAACTAGAACTGCTAGCAGCGTTTCCGGGGTGATGCTTGACGATCGAGAACGCGATTCCTTTGCTCGATTTCCGCTGGTGCTGGCCGAATCAGGTGCTCTCTTGCCGACCTGAACCCGCCCGCAGCACATCATCGATTTTTTCTCCAAAGCACGTCATGCAAAAAAGACAGCCTGTGATCATGAAACGATCATGAAACGATCATGAAACCCTCATGCATAGCTCAGCGTGACTGCGTGATCCGAAACGGATTCGGTTTGGCTTCGAGCAAGTAAAGCCAGAAACGGGGTTAGGTTCACTTCCGGCATAGTGAACCTGACCCCGTGACCGCTGCGCAAGCAAAGACCGCTGAGCGCCACGATGCCGACGGCTCAAAGCGCTTCCGCACGGTGATCCCTGCGTCGCCGGACATGCCTAATGTGTGGATTACCCACCATGTCCATCTGCTCGCCACGTTGAGAACCGCAGGCGCGATCGGCGGACTGATGCATCCCTGAGCCGGCGTTACATGCGCTACGTCGGCGACAGGGACCGCCGGACCGGTGCGCTCCGGGAGGGCCGCTGAAAAGCGCGCCCATTTGAAGACGCTGACCTCCTGATGCGGTGCCACCGTTACATCGAACTCAATCCGCTGCACGGCCATGGTCCGCAAGCCGGAAGATAGACCCGGACGAGTTGGACGGTATCCGCTGGCATGTGCAATGCCGGCATGCCTATGGGCCGAAGCGGTGTCGCGCGGTGATCGAAGCGCAGCCTAGACGACCAGCTGGTCTCCGCAAATCGGCAGGCCGAAGAAATCGGATGGGACGCAACGTAGCGGGAAAGGCCACTTTGGCCCGAATGGCACTTACTTAAGGCCCGTCATCCCCGCGTAGGCGGTGATCCAGCGCCTTTGCTTGGTCGAAAAGGCCTGAAGTCACTGGATACCCGCCTACGCGGGAATGACGAAAATCGGGATGCAGTGCTTAAGTAAGTGCCATTTCACTTTGACCCTATTTCTCAATCGAATGTCGGGCTAGTCGTGGAAGTCGAGAAAAGCACTCGTTGCGTCACGATTTGAACTCGGTTGTGATCGTTTCATGATCTTCCGATGAGACCTCCATGATGGATTGGCATGAATTTGACGACTCGGACGCCCAAGATCGGGTCGTGGATGGTTTCAGCTGACATGCGAAACAGCCAGCCAATCACATCGCAAACCAAGGGGGGAACTAGAGTTTGGCGTGGGCTCGCACCAAGCTTGTTAAAGAAATGAACTCTGGCTTGGTGTTTCCCCACATTTTTTGATCCCAGCATTTGCCCGGTTCTACCCTGCTCAAAGATCACCTCTTCGGATGCCGAAGGGCCAACCCATACAGATTAGGGGTATCAAGATCATGAAATTCGATAAGAAGAAGCTCTCCATGGCCATCGCTGTGGCCTCAATCGCATGTCTTCCCGCCGCTTATGCTACGTGGCAGGACGGCGGCTATGGCGTCGTGGTGTTCAACACGACAACCAACCCAAGCAAGATCATCTTTCTGGATCAGTTGAGGTCGGCAGAGCTGAATTCAGGCCGAGGAACCGACAGGACTCAGTACAACTCAAGCTTGTCGACTTCCAACAGTAGCAAGGCCAGGAATGCCTACCCTTCCGGAACAATCCCGGAACGGGAATACGACCCGCAGCGGGGCGGACTCGACTATACCCGTGTGACCACTTCTGGCCCAATGGTTTGGAGTCACATCAGCAAGTCGGCGGGCGCACCCTGCCTGACCAGTCAAAGCAATTGCCCGCAGCCCGGTCAAGTCAGTTCCAGCTCGTCATGCACTTACAGCAAGGTGAAAACCACCATTTCCGGCGAGATCAGCGGTGGCGTGGAATTGGCTGCCAAGGTCAATAATGTGGATACCACTTCAGGCGCATCCGCAACGGGGACGCTCATAAGAGAATGGGAGAGCGGTTGGGAAGCCTGTCAGTCCGAGGGAACGTCGCATTCCTGCCCTGTAGATCAAAATCTCACCTTCAACGCGGTCAATTATGCGACGACGGAAGCGCGCTCCAAGTTCGGTTGGCAAAAGTTCGTCACTAGCGGCAATACGTTCTATTTCAACACCCGCTACAAAGATGCGGACGTCAGATTCTGCGAGACAACGATCGGCGGCGTCTATCAGTCGGGAGGCTTTGTGATTGAACCGAAGGTGGGGAGGTGCAACGTCAATTCAGGCAGAACGAAACCGAACTTCGAACGGTTTGAGCGTATGCCGATCGCCAATAGTGCTTCTACCCCGCCGATCATTCCGACGTGCCGGACCATCAAAGGAAGTTGATTCGCCGAGACAAGAATCCAGAGCAGCGTATTGCTGGATGAGTTCCATACGGCAGGCCCGGGCAAAGTCCGGGCCTGCCCATGCCGGCGGCGATCTTCGGGATGAGGTCTCGGAGGCCCTGATCGTCGAGCGTTTTGACGTGCTTAATCTTACGACCCTTTCGCCGTTGGCTTAGGCATGCCGGACCGCGTCTGACCGTGTTGAAATATCGATAACTCACTTTTCGGAGGGCGTTATGCAAAAGAAGAAAATCATCGCATCCACAGCAGCGGCCGCGACGATCGCCGTCGTCTTATTGTTTTTGATTCTCGCCAAGCCAGGTAGTGGCGCTCTCGACGTTTCGATCGAGCGCGCGGCGTCCGTAGGCGGCGGAAATCATCTGGGCGAAGGCTCGGCCGGCGTAGAGTCGGCGAAGCGTCTGGCTGCCGATGAGGCGGCCGCGGGACAATTGCTGATGGAGTTCGACAGCTATATCGCTCGGATCATGTCGGGCGACGATAGTCTGGATGGAACGCAGCGCATGAACATGATGTACAAGCTCGAACAGGCGGTCGAGTTCTCGCCGGCGCTACGGGCGGCGCTCAAGCGGAAACTGCAAGATACTTTCAAAAGTGGTCAAATCACGGCGTTGATGGAGCTGGAGCGTGCGTTCAATGGCTCGGAAGTAGGCGTGACCGAGTTGATCGACATCTATGCGGAGGAGGCAAAAAGCGGTGGAGCGCTCGACTACTACGCGCTGCAGAATGCGTCCTATACGCCAGGCGCGATTTCTGAAGAAACCAAAAAAATCCTGTTCCAAAGCGCATTTTCCCAAATGCAGAAATACAGCGAACATAACAAGTACAACGGAGCGATGCTGTTTTTTGCGAGCATGGCGCGTTCCGGATTGCCGGTTGAGGAACAGGATCGGAATAAGGCGATCAGTTTGATCCAGGACAAGTTGTACAGTGCCGGTGAAGGCGAGGATCAGTATTTCGCGGCGCAGAACCTATACAAGTTGATGTCTGCCCAGGACTCGGCGATACGGGCGACATCGATCCTTGAGGAGCGGCCGACATTCCCGGTTGCACAAGCCACGCTCGAAGCGATCGTCCATGGCCGGATGGCGGTCGACCCTGCGCTGATCCAGGTGCTGATGCGTTTCGCTACTCAACAGTCTCTCACTCAGGACCAGTCCCGGACCCTCCAGGAGCTGTTGGCGCGGGTTCCTTCGAATGAAGCAAGCAGCGGTAATCGCCATGGCGGGTGAAACGGGAAAAATGAAAATGAGGCCAGAGGGCGGCAAAGTTCATTTTTTTGATCCAGTGAATCGCCCCATCTATACCGGAGGCTCCCACTCTCGAGAGGCGGAGCCATGAACAAGCAATCCAAGTATTCCCCGTAAGTGCCTAACCGCGCGATCTCGATGGTGTTCGAGTGCGAGAAGGATCACCCATCGCAGGTGCGGCGATCGTCTCGGTCGCGGCCAAGATCGGCCGTACGGCAGAAACGCTGCGGGAATGTTCGCGCCTGACGAGCGTGATCGAGGCCAGCGGTCCGGCCTGAGCTGCCACGAGCGCGAACAGATGAAGGCGCCGGTGCATACGCTGGACGAGCGTCGCCCGGCGAAGTGCACGCTGATCCACCAGAGTGATCGGGATTCGCAGTATCCGTCGATCCATTACAGCGAGCGCCTGTCGACGGCGAAGATTGCGCCTTCGGTGGGTATGTGGGTGATTCCTGCGGCAAAGCCCTGAGTGCGAGTCATGGCGTTGACTGCGAAGATGTCGCTGACGCGATCATCCGTGCGTCGGTACGCTTACACTGCCTCGCGCGTTGCGTCCGGTGCATCCTGCCGGCGTTCCATCCTCATCCGGATGCGCGCGATGTTGGGCTTCGCGTTGATGGCGGCACCGACATCAACGCCGATCCCCGGCGGCCGGCATCATTCCAAGTTGCGGCTGACCGGCAATTAATCATGTTCGTACGGGACGGACGGCCCGAATGGAGAGGACTCAATTCCAGTCGTGCTTCTTGTATGCCGACAGCAATTCGTCCGGAGGCCGACGCTCCCGGCCCGAGATCGCGACGTTTCGATAAGCCGCCTCGATCATGGATTCGTCCTTTTCGGCGAGTGCCAGTTTCAGCTGCATCAGGGCGACGCGGTAATCGTCATCGACGCGCTTGGGCGCGCGGGCGCGCAGGGCGATGAGAACGTCCCGCGCCGATGCGGTTTCTCCGCGTTGCAGCAACACATCGATGAGGGGTTCCGCTGCCAGGACCATCCGGTAAAGTTGATTATGGGCGTCGAATTCGGCCATGGCCTGGCGGAGTTCGATCTCCGCGTCGGCACTGCGACCCTGGATGAAAAGCCATCGACCACGTGCGCATCGAGCGGTGGCGCTTTTCGGGTCGTTCAACAGTTGCGTCATGGCTTCGGATGGCGTCGGTATCGGTCCGCCCGCGGCGACCAATGCCCGCGCTGCCGACACCCACAAGAGCGCCGCCCCATCCTTGTTCTCCAGCAACAGGTTGCTGCGGGTATCGATTCGCGAACTCTCGAACTCCCGGCCCGCGGCTTCGAGTGCGGCTTTCGGATCGCCTGCTTCCAGGTAATGAATGGCCGGGATGATGAAGTCGCGACGCTCCGATTTCACGCTTCCGGCATCCTCCAGCAGGGTGGCGGCCTCGCGCAGGCGCCCGAGGCCGGTGAGCGCGAATGCGCGCAATTGCATGGTAGGGTAACGGCGTTCGGATTCCTGAACCTCCTGCAGCAGCGCCATGCTGCGATCGCTGCTGGCCAGGGCGTCGTCCCAGCGCAGCAATTCGATCTGTATTTTCGTCATCGTATTGCGCGCGAAAATTTCGCGAATCCTGTCGTCGTGGCGCGCCAGTTCGTCCGCGACCTCACGCATTTCCTCCAGCGCATCCGAAAGGTTTCCGGTCCGCATCCGCACGCGGGCCAGACTGCCGCGCACATCCGCGCCCCGATGTTCGTCGCCGATGCTCTGGTACAGGTCACGCGCGCGAATGAGGTCGCGCTGCGCTTCCTCGAACCGGTCGCTGAGGCTGAATCCATTCGCACGACGCCAAAGCGCGTCGGCGAGGATCTCCGGTGCCGCCTGCGCGCCCGCCGATTCCAGCAATTCGACGGCCGATTGCGCGGGCGCGAGGATGTCCGCCCCTGACGCCTGCAGGCGATTCTAGAGCTCGCTGTGCTGAAGCAGCAGGCGCGCCCGCCACACCGGGTCGCCGGCCGCTTCGGCCCGGGCCATCTGGATCGACAGTTTTTCGTCCGCGCGCGCGTAGCGGCCGCGCCGGATGTCGAGTTCGATCTCGATCAGACGCGCTTCCATGCCATCGGCGATATCCGGAGCGAGCCCGGCCAGGCCTTCGCGCACCTGCTCGAAGCGACCCATGAACAAGGCCTGCCGCAGCGAGCCGATCGGATCGGAAGATAATGCGTAGTCGGCACCCGAGGACAGCGTGGCCCCGATGCTGCCCTTGGACGGGAGACTTTCGATGCGTTGCGGTCCGACCGCAAGGACGACGAGACAAAGCGACAACATGGCCGCCACCCGGAGTCGCCGTTTCTTCGGGAGGTTGACGTGTGCGGCGGCTGCGCTGCGGGCGGACTCGGGCGCTGGAGGCGGTGCCACGGATGGCGCCTCGGGCATCTCCTCGCAGGACGCAGCAAGCGAGGTCGTGGTGGGCAGCTCCGCAGGTTCTTCGGGCGGTCGAAAGGCTGCGACCCAGCGATAGCCGATGCCGGGCACGGTGCGGATGGAATGCTGGGCTTGACCATCGTCTCCGATCGCCCGACGGGTCTGGAGGACGATCTGCGACAACTGGTGGTTGGACACATTGTCGTGTCGCCAGATCGCAAGGATCAATTCATCGTAACCGACGACCCGATCATGGTGTTCGACCAAGTGAAGGATGCAGTCGAGGACTTTGCGCGAGGCTTCGATCTGGCATCCCCGGAGCGTCAGCAGAGAGCCTGTGCGATCCAGACTGAAGTCGCCCCAACGGTACTGCATCCCGTCTCTCTCCGATGCTGCGTTCCATCCATTCGGGGGTGACGATGTCAATGGCTTGCTTGTCGACCCCCCCCGGTCCCGACATCGGTAGTCTGCCATGTAGATCGCTGCCGGCAAGCGTCGTCTTGTGTACCGCGTCACGGAACATGGGTGCTGATCGAGTGAATCCAGTGGAGGGGCCTGTGCTGGAGGGGCCAACGTCGAAGATATGTCGTGCGCCGATGACGGTCTTGCGCTGGGATGGGACGTGTCAGCGGCTCCGCCGTCAAATACCGAACGTGCGCGTCATGGGTTCGCCGTCGTCCGCCGAGGTCCGTCCGCGGCGGCGCGACGGTACGCGCTTTCGAGATCCTTTGGGATCGCCCGTTCGCCCGCCAGTGCGTTGGCCCGACGGTAGGACGCTGCCGCGCGCGTGGGATCGTTCGTCGCCAACGCCAGCCGCAGGGTCAGCAGGTTCGCGCGATAATCCTTGTTCAGATCCGTGGGGGCGTATCGCCACAGATCGACAAGCAAGCGTCTGGCCCCCGCCGTGTCGCCGCGTTCCAGCAACAGCGGGATCAACGACTCGCTGGCGGTCAGCATGCGCGAGAGATGGCGCATCGCGCGCGCCTGGGATATCGCTTCGCGGAATGCGGTTTCGGCTTCTCCCGGTCTGCCCTGCGAACGCAGCCATCGTCCGCGCGCGATGTGGCCGATGCTGGATGTCGGCGCCTGCAGGATCGCCAGTCGGGACGCCGGCAACGGATGGATCGACCTGCCGTCTGCCGACTGCGCCTGTGCGGCGGTCAGCCATAGCAGCAATGCGCCTTCCCTGCTTTCGAGATTCAGGGTTTCGTTGGCGTCGTAGCCGCCGAACCCGTCGGCATCGGACGCGATCGCCATCGTGCGCGGAAAATCCCCGGCGGCGAGGTGGTAAGTGGCGGCGGCGATCGGCGAATAGCGATCGTCCTGCAGCCTGTCGGCCTCCTTGATCAAGGCGGCGGCTTCGCGCATGCGCCCGATCCCGGTGAGCACCAGCGCGCGCAGCAGCACCACGCGGGTACGGCGTTCCGATTCGGGCACGTCCTTCAGCAACGCCAGGCTGCGATCGTTGCTGGCGAGCGCATCGTTCCAGCGCAGCAGTTCGATCTGGATCTTGGTGGCGGCGTTGCGTGCGTAGATTTCCTGGACCGCATTGCCGGACCGTTCGCAGAGCGTCGCGATCTCGGTCATCAGCGCCAATGCCTCGTGGAAACGGCCCATCCGCATGTAGATGCGGGCCAGCGTATCCGCAGCATTGGCGGCGCCGCCCGCATCGCCGGCATCATGCAGCAGCTTCTGGGCCTGGATGAGATCGCTCATCGCCTGCTCGAACTGGAGCGTTTTCATGAAGCCGTAACCGCGCGCGGAGAGGGCTTCGCCCATCGCGATCGGGGGTGCCGTGCGACCCGTGGATTCCAGCAATCGAACCGCCGATCGTGCCGGCGCCAGAATGTCCTGCCCCGATCCGCCCGCGGTGCCGTTCAGGACCGCCTGCGCGCTGAAGAGGCGCGACTGCCAGACCGTATCGGCGGCTTCGGCGGCGCGCGTTTGCTGCACGCGCAGTTTCTCTTTCGCGCGGTCGAAGCGGCCGCGCTCGATGTCGAGTCGGATTTCCAGAAGCCGGGCCTCGGGCGAATCCGCCAGATTCGCGGGCAGCGCGGCCAGTCCTTCGCTGACGGCTTCGAACTGTCCTTTCGCCAGGGCATCGCGCAAGGCCGAGAGAGGATCCGATCCGACGTTTGCGGCCGGGGCAGGCGTCGCTGGAGCCGCATCGCCGCTGCGCTGCCATTCGATGCCTGCGGCCACGATCGCGATCGACGCGACCATGCCCGCGACTGCGAGAAGCCACCCGCGCGCGCGCGGTCGTGCGATCGCCGATGCCGGATGCATCGCCGCAGGCGATAACGGAACCGCTTCCGATACGGGCGGCGTTGCCTGAGCCCGGGACGCAGGCATATCCCCGACGGATGTCGCCGGCTCGAACGCCTGCGTCACTGCCGTCGACGCCCCATCCTCGATCTGAGTGACATCGCCCACCCAGCGATAACCGATGCCGGGCATCGTGCGGATCAGGCGTTGCGCTTGGCCGTCGTCGCCCAGCGCGCGTCGCGCTGCGAGGATCACCTGCGACAATTGATGATTGGTGACGTTTTCGTGTCCCCACACCTTGCGGATGAGTTCGTCGTAACTCACCACGCGCTGGCGTTGTTCCACGAGATGGCTGATGCAGTCGAGAATCTTTCGTGAGACGTCGATCTGCTGTCCTTGCCGCCTCAGGAGCATCCCTTTGCGGTCCAGACTGAAATCGTCCCAACGGTACAGCATGCTGCTTTCTCCGACTCGTCCATACCCGGGAGGGCAGGATGAACGACGGGTCGGGCCAGCAATGCCCCGTGCCGGTCACGCCCCCGCTGACCGGCGTCGCTAGTCTGCCACGGTGCGGTACGCCCGCAAGCATCGCCGCCGGGCTTCCGTCACGAACGGATCGCACGCTTTCGCAAGCGCTACCCATCGGTTGCGGGGGTGTCCATCCCCACCTCGACCGGCGATAATCCGCACATGGACACCTGACCCCTGTCGCGCCCCCGTGGTGCGATGACCGCCGCCACCGGGAGACCCGAATGGCCGAGACCATCCGCCACGACAAGACCGCGCGTCAGCTGCGTCTGCTCTCAGATGCGCTGGACAGCGGTCGCTTGGGCCCCGTGCGGCGGCTGGTCAACACACTGTCGCCGGCCGAGATCGGCAATCTGCTCGAATCCCTGCCGCCCGGCAAACGCGGCGTGGTGTGGGGGCTGGTCGATCCCGAAGACGACGGCGAGGTGCTGGTCCACGTCGGCGAGGACGTGCGCGAAAGCCTGATCGCGGACATGGACCAGGACGAACTGGTCGCCGCGGTCGAGGATCTCGACATCGACGATCTGGCGGATCTGGTCGAGGATCTGCCGGACACGGTGATCGACGAAGTGCTGAAGTCGATGGACCGCGAGAACCGCGAGCGCCTGGAGCAGGTGCTGTCCTACGACGAGGACAGCGCCGGGCGCCTGATGAATCCGGACGTGGTCACGGTGCGCGCCGACACCACCGTCGATGTGGTGCTGCGCTACCTGCGCCTGCGCGGCGAGCTGCCGGAGCACACCGATCACCTGTACGTCGTCAGCCGCCGGCATCAATATCTCGGCCGCATCGCGCTGCAGTCGCTGCTCACCTGCGACGCCAGCACGCCGGTCAACCAGTTGGTCGACGACGAACAGCCGGCGATCGGCGTGGAGGAACCCGCCGACGAAGTGGCGCGGATGTTCTCCGACTACGACTGGATCAGCGCCCCGGTCGTCGACGACAACAACGTGCTGCTGGGCCGCATCACCATCGACGACGTGGTCGACATCATCCGTTACCAGGCCGAGCATCAGGCGCTCGGCGCCGCGGGTCTGGACGAGGACGAGGATCTGTTCAGCCCGGTGCCCCGCGCGGCCAAACGCCGTGCGATCTGGCTGGGCATCAATCTCGCGACCGCGTTCCTGGCGTCGTGGGTGATCGGCCGCTTCGAGGCCACGCTGGAGCAGATCGTCGCGCTGGCGGTGCTGATGCCCATCGTCGCCAGCATGGGCGGCGTCGCCGGCACGCAGACGCTGACGCTGATGGTGCGCGGCCTCGCGCTGGGCCAGGTGGCGCACGGCAACCTGCGCGCACTGCTGAGCAAGGAAGTGCTGGTGGGTTTGCTCAACGGCGTGGTCTGGGCGATCGTGGTCGGTGTGGTCGCCGCACTGTGGTTCCAGGACTACAAGCTCGGACTCGTCATCGGCGGCGCGATGGCCATCAACCTCGTCGCCGCCGCGCTGGCCGGCGTGCTGGTGCCGCTGGCGTTGAAGCGGATGGACGTCGATCCGGCATTGGCCGGCGGCGTGGTGCTGACCACGGTGACCGATGTCGTCGGTTTCCTGAGCTTCCTCGGTCTGGCGACGCTGGTGTTGTTGAAGTAATCGGTTGGTGTCGAACATCCGGGGCTTCGGACGCCACGCAAAAAAATCCTGTCATCCCGAACGACCGCGTAGCGGTCGGAGGGATCTGCTTGTCTTGCCACCCGTTTGCGAACAGCAGGTCCCTCACGTGCGTTCGGGATGACAATCCTGACGTCGGGATGATAATCGGCAATAAAAAACGCCGCGAAAGCGGCGTTTTGTGGATTTCGTGACGGCCCCGCTCAGAGCTTCACCAGCTCGACCCGGCGGTTCTTTGCGCGACCCGCTTCATCGGCATTGTCGGCCAGCGGCTTGTCCGGGCCGAAGCCCTTGGCGCTCAGTCGGGAAGGCGCGATGCCCAGACCGACCAGCGCGTCGAGCACGCTGCGCGCCCGTTCGCTGGAGAGCTGGCGATTGCGATCCGCGCTGCCGGTGTTGTCGGTATGGCCTTCGATCGAGACCTTCAGATCCGCGTTCGAATCGAGCAGCGTCCTGATTTCGGCGATCGCGGCCTGGCTGTCGGGCCGCAGCGTCGACTTGTCGGTATCGAAATTGATGTACAACGCGACCCGGCCATCGGCGTCCAGCGCGGTCTTCATCGCGGCGGCATCGAGAAAGCCGAGCGACTGGGTCATCGCTTTCTTCTCGAGAACGACGATGTGTCCGGTCTTGCCTGCGGCCGATGTGCCGACGTGGATCCAGTATTCCTTGTCGGCGGTGCGGATCAGATAGCTGTAGTGCTCGTAGCCGCTGGTGGGCGGTGCGCTGTGCCAGGACTTGTTGACTTCGCGCAGGCCGCCGACTTCATCGACGATAGGGCGGGTGAACTGCGTTTCACTGATCTTCGCGCCGCCCAGTGCCTGAATCGCGTTCTCGTAATTGCGATGGAATTCCAGAGGCGTGTATTCGCGGCTCTTGTCCTGCGCGATCAGGCTCATGCTGTTGTGGTAGAGCCGGCCTTCGACCGGAATCATCTTCTTTCCGGCAAGAAAGAAATGACGCCCGAAATCGACCGTGTGCTTGCCGTCCTTGACCTTCGCGACCAGACCCTCGGGGATCTCGAAGAACGGAAACGGCGGCAGCGTCGCTGTCGAGACAGCCACCTTGTCCACGCTGAAACCGGTATCCACGACTGCGGGCGGCGCTTCGACGGCATCGGCGGTGGGCGCTGTCGCAGGCTCGGCCGGGGCCGTTGATGTTGTCGGTCCATTGGCGGGCGCGTCGGTCGCTGCCGCCGGTTCCTTCTGACACGCGGCCAACAGGAGTGCCAGCGATGCGCTGACGATCAGCAGACGGCTCTGACGCATGGTGCTTTCCTCGATGCGGCGGGATGTCAGGCAAGCATACCGGACCATGTGCGGATCCGCGGTGCCGGCGCGGGATCGGCAATGGGTCCGGCGGCGTGAGGAGTTGCCGCGCATTGCATCGAAACGCTGCCGCTTCCCAAGGGGTGCAATCGTTTTCCGGTTGACCCCCGGTG
>JAZKFJ010000041.1:0-43228 GCA_040386495.1 Pseudomonadota bacterium | reverse complement strand
GGTGCCCGCGGGCGTACACCCGGCGAACGACTCTGGAGCCTGTCATGCGCCTGCCTGCCCTGTTCGCGATGGCTTTCGGCCTCGCCGCTTCCGCTTTCGCCGTTTCGATCCATGCCGCACCGATCGGGGATCCGATGAATTCTTCCGTGGACGAACGCTACCAGCCGAAGCCCTACATCACCCTGAAACATCCGGCGTGGTCGAAGGATGCGGTGCTGTATCAGATCAATACCCGGCAATTCACAGCGGAAGGCACGTTCCGTGCGGCCGAACGCGAACTGCCGCGGCTGAAGAAGCTCGGCGTCGATATCCTGTGGTTGATGCCGGTACATCCGATCGGCGCGAAGAACCGCAAGGGCACGCTCGGCAGCCCGTATTCGGTGCGCGACTATTACGGCGTGAATCCCGAATTCGGCACGCTCGAAGACCTGAAACATTTCGTCGACGCCGCGCACGCGCAGGGCATGTACGTGATCCTCGACTGGATCGCGAATCACACTGCCTGGGACAACCCGCTGGTCGCGCAGCATCCCGAATGGTACCAGCGCGACTGGAAGGGCGAGTTCCGGCCGACGCCGTGGTGGGACTGGTCGGACATCATCAATCTCGATTACGACCAGCCCGGCCTGCGCAAGTACATGACCGAGGCGATGGCCTACTGGGTGCGCGAGGTCGGCATCGACGGTTATCGCTGCGACGTCGCGGGTTTCGTGCCGGTGGATTTCTGGAACAACCTGCGCAAGGAGCTGGACGCGATCAAACCTGTTTTTCTCTTGGCCGAGTGGGAATCGCGCGATCTGCATGCCGAAGCTTTCGATGCGACGTATGCCTGGAGTTGGGAAGCCGCGCTGCAGGCCATCGCTGCCGGCAATGCCGACGTCGGCAAGCTCTACACTTATTATTCATGGAACGAGGCTTTTTTCCCGCGCGGTGCGATGCGCATGACGTTCGTCAGCAATCACGACAAGAATTCGTGGGAAGGTACGGAGTTCGAGCTGTTCGGCGACGCCTTGCCCGCGGCGATGGTGCTGTCCTTCGTGGGCGAGGGCATGCCGCTGATCTACAACGGCCAGGAAGCGGGCAATCCGCGCCGATTGAAGTTCTTCGAGAAGGACCCGATCGCGTGGCGCGAGCATCCCAACGGCGCGCTGTACGCCGACCTCATCCGGCTACGTAAAAAAACCACCGCGCTGCGAAACGGCGAGTGGGGCGCGATGATGGTGCATGTGCCGAACGACAAGGCGGCGCAGGTGCTGAGCTTCGTCCGCCAGGACGCCAACGGCAAAGTGTTCGCGGTCTTCAATCTGTCCGCCCAGCCGCAGACGGTGCGCTTCGAGCAGACCCTCTTCCACGATCGTTACATCGAGCATTTCAGCGCGAAATCCGCGACACTCGATGCATCGACCGTGATGGAGCTGAAACCATGGGATTACCGGGTGTTCGTGCGCTGATCCGCGCCGTTGCGTTCGCGTGTGTCGCGACGATCGCCATGACAATCGCGGGGTGTTCGACGATGTCGAATGAATCCGCATCCGGCGTTTTCGTCGAACGCAGCGTGACTATCGACGGGGTAGCGTATCGCTATCAGGTGTTCGTGCCGGCGCGTAACGCGCGACGCGCTACTGCGCCGACCGTCTTGTTTCTGCACGGCACCGGCGAACGCGGCAGCGATGGCGACAAGCCGACGCGTGTGGGACTGGGTCCGTACATCCGCGCGCATGCTGATACCTTCCCGGCCATCGCGGTGTTTCCGCAGGCGCCCGACGGACGCGACTGGAACGGCGTTGCCGCCCAGATCGCATTCGCCGCGCTCGATGCCGCGACGGAAGAGTTCGACGGCGACCGCGACCGCAGCTATCTCACCGGACTGTCGATGGGCGGCTATGGCACCTGGGAACTGGCGCTGATGCAGCCGCAGCGTTTCGCGGCGCTGGCGCCGGTGTGCGGCGGCCTGACCGCGCCGCGCGCGGAACGGAATCTGGTCGTTGCCCCGCTGCAGGGCGAAGCCGATCCGCCGGCCGCGCTGGCGCAGCGCCTGAAGCATCTGCCGGTGTGGATCTTCCACGGCGCGAAGGACGACGTGGTGCCGCCGCGCGAATCGCGCGAGATTTCGATTGCGCTGAAAGCGGTCGGCGCCGACGTGCGTTACACCGAATTCCCGGACGCGAACCACAACAGCTGGGATCCTGCGTATTCGCAGACGCCCGAACTGTGGCCGTGGCTGTTCGCGCAGCGGCGCAAATAGAATCAGGCTTTAAAACATATCTATTAGCAGCTGTGTAAACCCGAGCTATTAGGGCTTTTGTATGTTTGTTAGGTCTTCGAGTAATTCGTCGGTTCCGGAGATTTCTGCTACTTCTCCAAATATTGATGACAAGTGGCTAAACCAGCACAAGCGGAGGTCTTCTTCAAATTTTTTCTGAAGACGATTTCCGTTGGCTCCTGCGCTGTACCAAAAATTTAAAGGAATGTTGATTTCTGGGTGCTTCGTCAGCATGTTGACAGTGAAGAAAATTACATGCTGAATGCTTGAAAAATTGGAGCCTTTGATAGTTTCAGCGAGCGACCAAATGATATGCCTGGGATCAAGCGCAGTATTCCCGTCGTTTACAAGAATGAGTACGCCATTCCATTGGTTGTTCAATCCCAGTCTAATTTTTGTTTCCGAAATTTGCCGATCTGCATCTCTAATGCGTCGGGCAATCGGAAATCTATATAAGTCTGCAATTTTTCTTCTGAACTCATCGGAAAAACCATCCGTCGTGATTCTTTGCCTCCCATAAATCAAGGGCGAAGTAGCTTTTGATGCCAGTTCTCGCTCATATATTTTTGAAACTTTATTGATAAATGATTCGTCTGAAATCTGGTCTTTTTCCAATGATTTAAGTTCGGCAACTACGAGATTTTCATTGAAGATGAAGTCCGCATTCTTGTGGGTTGAATTCTTTCCTATCATTTCGTCGACACGCATGCCGCCCATAGCCTTAATGGCAATTGACAATTCTTTCTCTACATCTATCCACCTATCAGTCATCGAAAATTCCTTGCAGTATTGATCTTATGATTTGCAAGTCAGGGGTAGGATGAATTTGAGCTACAAAAAAATTTTTCAGCGCTAGGTTACGGCCTGCGACGACTTCAGCGCGATCGCGCGCGCGCCGGAAATGATCATCGTCACCATCGTGCCGAGCTGATCGATCAGCTCGCGGTCGCGTTCCGGCGGCAGATCCATCGCCATCGCGCCCATCGCGAACACCAGGCGGGTGATGGCCTTCGACACCAGCGCGGGTTCGTGCATGACTGCGCCTTCCGCAGCCGCCAGCCGCACCAGATCGGTGCGCAATTCGTCCTCGAAGAACGTCAACTCGCGGTCGACCGCCTGCTTGAACGCGTCCGAACCCACGGTGCCTTCGCGCAGCAGCACGTGCAGCAGTTTGTCGTCGGCGCGAACCTGCTGCATGAAGGTCTCGACCGAACCGCGGACGATCCCGCGCTGGGTCTCGGCGCGATGGCGCGCGGCGCCGACGATCTTGCGCAGCGAGCGCCCGGCCAGGTCGATCAGCGCCACCGCCAGTTCGTCCATGTCGCGGAACTGGCGATAGAAGCTGTTGGGGGCGATGCCGGCCTCGCGCGCCACTTCCCGAAGGCTCAGGCTGGACACGCTGCGGTGCGGCCCGATCAGGCGCAGCGCCGCCGCAAGCAGGTCGTCCCGCGAAATCGCGGTCTTGCGCCCGGCGTGGAGGTCGGCGCTGTCGGCGGAAAGCTGTTCGGTCACGGTCGCGGCAGGGAAGGGCTGAGTGACCGGCATCATAGCCCTGCCAGAAAATATACACGTGTATAGACAAATGTATTCTCGTCTGTATAGTGTAGGTCATGAACGCTGCCGCCAGTTCCGCTACCGCCCCGACCAGCCCGCCAAGCAAGCCTGGCAGCCGTCGTCTGCTCAAGCGCCCTTTATTGCAGCGCATCGCGCGGACGCTGCTGGCGCCGGATGCCTTCGATTTCTGGGCGTCCAAGCTGAGGCCGAACTGGTCCTGGGAGCGCCCGCTGGCGCGGATCTTGTCCCGCCGGGCCGAATCCAGGGATTCTTTCACCCTGTTGTTGCAGCCGAACCGACACTGGCGCGGCTTCCAGCCCGGCCAGCATCTGAACATCGGCGCCGAGATCGACGGCACCCGCATCATCCGCAGTTACAGCCTCAGCGACGCCCCACGCGCCGACGGTCGTATCGCGATCACGGTCAAGGCGATGCCAGGCGGCAAGCTCAGCCAGCACCTGTGCCACACCGCCGGGATCGGCGAGGTGCTCACGCTGGACGCCGCGTTCGGCGAGATGACCCTGCCGCAGACGCCGGAAGGCGCCTGGCTGTTCCTGGCCGCCGGCAGCGGCATCACGCCGTTGATGGCGATGATCCGCGCGCAGGCCGCGCTGGGCATGCCGGTGCCGCTGGCCCTGATCTACTGGGCGCGGGCCCGCGATGAACTGTGCTTCGTCGAAGAACTCCGCGCACTGGCCGCGCGGCAGCCGAATTTCCGCGTCGATTTCGTGCTGACGCGCGATGCCGCCGCGAACGATGCCGAAGCCGGCGATACCAAAGTCGGCGACTTCCGCCATGGCCGCATCGATGCGCAGTCGCTGTCGATGCTCGCGCCCGATCTGCATCAGCGCCGCGTGTTCGCCTGCGGCCCGGACGGTTTCGTCGCCGCGGCGCGCGCGCTGGCCGCCGATCGCGCGGTGGTATTTCGCTCCGAAGCCTTCACGCCGCCGCCGCGGGTGGTGTTCGAGGACGAGGGCGAAGCGCCCGGCCACGTGCGGATCACGCTGGCGAACAGCGGGCGCACGCTCGACGTGCCGCGCGGCACGTCGTTGCTCACCGCGCTGGAAGACGCCGGCCTGAAACCGGCCTCCGGCTGCCGCATGGGCATCTGCAACACCTGCGCCTGCGGCAAACGCGCCGGCAGCACCCGGCATCTGCACACCGGCGATATCGAACACGAACCTGTCTCCGCGCTGCGCCTGTGCGTGAACAGCGCCGGCAGCGATCTCATCCTGGACCTGTGACCCGACCATGACCGCACACACCGCCAATCGCGCGCTGACGCCCGACGAACTCGAACGTTTCGGCCACGAACTCGACGCCGTGCGTGCGCGCACCGCCGCCACGCTGGGCCAGCGCGATGCCGATTACATCCGTGCGGTCGTGGCCGGCGTGCGCTGGACCGGCTTCACGGGGCGCCTGCTGCTGTGGGGCGGCGCGGTCGGCGGCGGTCTGGTGGGGAGCTTCACGCACATCGCGCCGCTGTCGGCGCTGATCGTCGGCACATTCCTGCTGGGACTGTCCAAGATCCTCGAGAACATGGAGCTGGGCCACAACGTCATGCACGGCCAGTACGACTGGATGCGCGACCCGCATCTGGACGGCAAGACCTACGAATGGGATATCGCCGGCACCAGCGACAACTGGCGCAAGACCCACAACTATCGCCATCACACGTGGACGAACGTCCGCGGCATGGACGACGACATCGGCTACGGCCTGCTGCGTATTTTTCCGGAACAGCGCTGGAAGCCGTTCTACCTCGCGCAGCCGCTGATCGCGGTGGTCTTCGCGCTGCTGTTCGAGTGGGGCATCGCGATCCAGGATCTGCGCCTGGGCCGCTGGTTCGCGGGCAAGATGACCAATGCCAAGCTGCGCGAAGCCTTTCGTCCGGTCGGGCGCAAGATGGGTCGCCAGATCCTCCGCGATTACGTGCTGTATCCGCTGCTGGCCGGCCCGTTCTTCCTGCCGGTGCTGCTGGGCAACGTCGTCGCCAACATCCTCCGCAATCTGTGGACCTACATCATCATCTTCTGCGGACACTTCACCGCGGACGTGGAAACGTTCCCGAAGGAATCGGTCGTCGGCGAGTCGCGCGGCCACTGGTATCTGCGCCAGCTGCGCGGTTCATCCAATCTCACCGGCGGCAGGCTGATGAATCTGCTCTCGGGCAATCTCAGCCACCAGATCGAACATCATTTCTATCCCGACCTGCCCGCCAACCGTTACGCGGCGATGGCGGTCGACGTGCGCGAGATCTGCGCGCGCTACGGCCAGCACTACAACACCGGCTCGCTGCCGAAACAGTTCGGACAGGTGATCTGGCGGATCCTGCGGCATTCGTTGCCGAGCAGGCCGCGGTCGCGCCGGAGTTTTGCGCTGGAACCTGCCGCCGGCTGATCCGCCTCCCGGTTGTCCGCGCCCGCAGCGGCTGGTAGCGTCTCCTGGTCGACGTGAAGGGGGCGGGCGATGGGGAATGCGAAGAAGTGGATGGCACGGCTGGGTTGGGGCGGATTCGTACTCATGAGTGCGGCGATGCTGGCGGCCTTCTGGATGGCGGGGCGCGAGGGCGCCGCAGGATTGGTCGAAGCGATCGATCGCGCGTTCCTGTTCTTGGTGCTTGCGATCCTGTCGCCAGTGGTGCTGGGATTGATGCTGCATTTCCTGGGCAGCCTGCGTCGGCCGGCCGTACCCCCGGACTCCGGCGAGGTGGTGATGCAGTTGCACGGCTCCCGCGGCGGCAGCGTGGCGATGCTCATCGCGCTGCTGGTGCTGGGGGCGGGCGTCGCTTATGCCTTCGATCAGTGGGGCCAGGGAGGCAGCGCTTTCGATCACCCCGCGTCACCGCTGACTCCCGAATGGAAAGCGGTCATCGCCTTCTTCTCGGTCGTCTGGGCATTCCTGCTGGTGGTCGCCATCGTGCGTACGGTACGCAATCCGCCGTGGTTCGTGCTGACGCGCAAGGGCTTCGTGTACCAGCCCGGCGATGTGTCCGCCGGCCTCATCCGCTGGGAGGATGTGGTCGACATCAAGGAAGATCAGGTCATTTCCGCGAGCGGCAGCGGCGGCCCCATCCTGCGTACCGCGCTGGTGGTGGTGCTTCGCGATGGCGAGCGCTACGTCGTCCGTTACAACCCCATCCTGGGCGCCGTGGTGAGGCTCGCAACAGGCGTGCTGCGCGCGCAGACCGGCGGCACCGGCGATCTCTATCTGGACCCCGCGCACTTCGGTGCGCGCTACGATGAAGTCAAGGCGCTGATGTTCGAAAACGCCACGCGTCCGCGGTGAGGGTGGCGCCGATGCCGGCGATGATCCCCACGTCGGGCCGTGCACTCAGCCCAGCAACGCTTCCAGCACCGCCATCCGCACCGCCACGCCGTTGGCGACCTGTTTGAGGATCAGCGATCGCGGGCCGTCGGCGACGGCATCGTCGATTTCCACGCCGCGGTTCATCGGGCCGGGATGCATCACCACGGCATCGGGCGCGGCGCGTTTCAGGCGCGCTGCGGTCAGGCCGTAATCGCGGTGATAGTCCTCCAGCGAGGACACCAGGCCTTCATCCATGCGTTCGCGCTGCAGCCGCAGCATCATCACCACGTCGGCACCGACCAGGGCTTCGTCGAAATCGCGGGTGACGTGGCAGCCGTGCAGGGTTTCGTCGTCGGGCAGCAGCGATTCGGGGGCGCAGACCCGGATCTCGATCGAGGATGATTCCCCCGCGCCCAGCGTGCGCAGCGCGTGCAGGTCCGAGCGCGCGACCCGCGAGTGTCTGATGTCGCCGATGATCGCGACCTTCAACTTCGAGAAATCGCGGCCCTTGGCCTGGCGCAGGGTCAGCATGTCCAGCAGGCCCTGGGTGGGATGCGCGCTGCGGCCATCGCCGGCGTTGATCAGCGCGGTGCCGCGTTCCGCGGCGGCGGCGAGCGCGGCCACCGCGCCGTCTTCCCTGTGGCGGATCACGAAGCCGCGTACGCCCATCGCTTCGATGTTCTTCAGCGTGTCGCGCGCGGTTTCGCCCTTGGTGGTGGACGAGGTGGCGGCGTCGAAGCTCAGCACGTCGGCGCCGAGCCGCTGCGCCGCGCGCTGGAAACTCAGGCGGGTGCGCGTGGACGGCTCGAAGAACAGCGTGCAGATCGCGCTGCCGGCCAGCGCGTCGCGGGCATCGTGTCCGTCCGCGAAATGCTGCGCGCGGTCGAGCAGGGCGACCAGCGCATCGCGCGGCAGGCCGTCGAGCGTCAGCAGGTGGCGCAGGCGGCCGCTTGCGTCCAATTGGGGAGGTGTGAACATCGGATTCACTCGGGGAGGCGTTGTTCGAGGCGATCGACGGGATGTTCTTCGATGGGTTCATCGATCATCACCGCATCCTGCGGCGCCGCCAGCCAGCGTTCGAGGATCACCGCCGCGGCCACCGCATCCAGCAGTTCGGCGTCGCGGCGCTTGCGTTTGCCGTCGGCGCGGTCGGCGGCGAAGCGCTGCGCGGCTTCCTGCGAGCTGTTGCGTTCGTCGATCATCGCCACCGGCAGCGCGAACTTCGCGCGCAAGGCCTGCGCGAACGCGCGGGCGCGGACGCGGATCGGCTGGTCGCCGCCGTCGAGCGTCATCGGATCGCCGACGATGAAGCCGGTCGGGCGCCATTCGCGCTGCAGTTTCTCGATGGCTTTCCAGTCGATCTGGTCGTCGTGCACGTCCACCACCGCCAGCGCGCGTGCGCCCAGGCCGAAGCCGCTGTCGACCGCAACGCCGATCCGCCGCGCGCCGACATCGAACCCCAGCACGATGCCGCCGGTGGGCAGGCTGCCGGTGAGCAGGCCGTCGCTCATGCGTGGCCGCTGTAGTCCGTCACCCGCGCCAGATCTACGCCGATGCGGCCGGCGGCGGCCTGCCAGCGGGTCTCCAAAGGCAGCGAGAACAACAGCTCCGGGTCGCTGTCGGTGGTGAGCCAGGTGGTTTCGGACAATTCCTGTTCCAGCTGCCCCGCGCCCCAACCGGCGCAGCCCAGCACGACGGTGGAATGCGACGGGCCATCGCCCGCGGCCAGCGCTTCCAGCACGTCGCGCGAGGTGGTGACGTACAGGCCGTCGACGATTTCGAGAGTCGAATCCCAGCGCCGGTCGCCGTCGTGCAGCACGAAGCCGCGCTCGGGATGCACCGGGCCGCCGGCCAGCACGCGGCGTTCGCACAGGGCCGCGTCTTCGCTGCGGATGCCCATCTGTTCCAGCACTTCGCCGAGCGTGTATTCGGACGGGCGATTGATGACCAGACCCATCGCGCCTTCGCTGTCGTGCTGACAGATCAGGGCCACAGCGCGGGAGAAGTTGGGATCGGCCAACGACGGCAGCGCGATCAGCAACTGGTTGGCGAGGGGCGTCGTCTCTGGCAGCATGCCGGCATTGTAAGGGATGGTCGCAGTACGCGACGCATCGCCCGGGCGCAGTCCCGGCGGGATGCCTTCTCTTGCATCGGGCCGGATGCCGTGCCTCCGGCAGTCCATCACGCCGTCAAGGAAGAAATCCCCCATGTCTTTCTCCTTCAAGCTTGCCTCCTGCGTGCCTGTCTCGTTCGTGCATGTGTCCGCGATGTCGATCCCGCGTCGCGCCAGATCCGCGGCCCTCGCGGCCGTATTCCTCGCCGCCGCGTCGTGCCTTCCCATCGCGATAGCCGCAACCCCGCTCCGCGCCGCGCCCGCGGCCGCGGTGATCGAGACCGGCCCCGCCACGCCCGCCGAGCGCGGCGCGCTGATCCGGCGCTTCGTCTTGAAGTGGGGCGGGTACGCCGAGCGCGTGTACGGCGTGGACGTCCGCGTCTGGAGCGGCCGCATGGTGCCGACCTTCGCCCGCGGCGATGCCGACAATCTGCGCGAGGCGCTGCGCCGCGACACCTTCGAGGGCGCGCTGGCGGCGCTGGGCGGCGTCGGTCACCGCGTCGGCGACGATGCCATCATCGACGGGCTCGCCGCTGCCGCGCCGGGCACGCCGGCGCGACAGATTCCAGCGATCGGCAAGGCGCTCGGCGCATTGGGCGAGGATCTGGTCTATACGCCGATCCAGCCCTGCCGGATCGTGGACACCCGCAATGTCGGGGGCGCGATCGCCGCTGGCCAGACCCGCAGTTTCAAGGCCGCGGGCATCGGCAGTTACGCGGGGCAGGGCGGCAGCGCCGGCAATTGCGGCATGCAGAGCGAGGCGCCCTCCGCCGTCGCGCTGAACGTCACCGCCGTGGTGCCGGTCCAGGCCGGTTATGCCACGGTCTTCCCGCATGCGGCCGCCCGCCCGGACACCGCGAGCGTGAACTATGTCGCAGGTGCCATCGTCAACAGCGCGATCATCGCCAAGGTTCCGAATCCGGCGCTGAATCTCGATTTTTCGATCTTCACCTTCGCCGAGTCCGACTTCGTGGTCGACATCGTCGGTTATTTCGCGCCGCCGCGCGCCACGGCGCTGGCCTGCGTCGATAGCGCTCTGGGCACGGCGACCATCATCGCGGGCGGGACCGGGCAGGTGACCGCGCCGGCCTGTCCGGCGGGCTACACCGCAACCCAGCTCGACTGCGAATCGGGCTCGTGGTTCATGCCGATCGTGTTCTCAAGCCTGCGCGGCGGCGGCATCTGCGGCGCGCGCAACAACGGTACGACCGGTGCGACGCTCACCGCGGCGCGGCGCTGTTGTCGCGTGCCGGGACGCTGAATCCGCGGAATGCGTCCGTGAAAACGAAAAAGCCGGGCTCGCAGTTATTGCCAGTCAGTCAACGCAGCTGAGTATGTTTGGCAACGCTGTGATTTGGCCTCCTCCCCCGCATGCGGGGGAGGATTGAGGTGGGGGAGCGCGACACGACAGCGCACAGCGCCCCCCATCCCAACCTTCCCCCGCACGCGGGGGAAGGAGAAAACGGCCGCACTGCAGGGATCAACCCAGCAGCGGCACTCCGGTCTTCTCGCGCAGCTCGTCGTGGCTCACGCCGGGCGCGGCTTCGATCAGCTTCAGACCGTCGGGGGTCACGTCCATGACCGCGAGGTCGGTGATGATGCGGTCGACCACGCCCACGCCGGTCAGCGGCAGCGTGCATTCGGGCAGGATCTTGTGCTCGCCGTTCTTGGCGGTGTGCTCCATCACCACCACCACGCGGCGCACGCCGGCCACCAGATCCATCGCGCCGCCCATGCCCTTGACCATCTTGCCGGGCACCATCCAGTTGGCGAGGTCGCCTTTATGGGTGACCTGCATCGCGCCGAGGATCGCCAGATCGATGTGGCCGCCGCGGATCATCGCGAAGGAATCGTGGCTGCCGAAGTAGCTGGCGCCGGAGCGCGCGGTGACGGTCTGTTTGCCGGCGTTGATCAGATCGGCGTCCACTTCGTCGTCGGTCGGGAACGGACCGATGCCGAGCAGGCCGTTCTCGCTCTGCAACCACACGTCCATGCCGTCGGGAATGTAGTTGGCGACCAGGGTCGGCAGGCCGATGCCCAGGTTCACGTAGGCGCCGTCGCTGAGTTCCTGTGCGGCGCGCTGCGCCATTTCGTCGCGGGTCCAGGCCATTATTTTTCTCCTCGAACGGTGCGCTGTTCGATGCGTTTCTCGGGCGTGGGATTGACCACGATGCGGTCGACATAGATGCCGGGCAGATGCACGTGATCGGGATCGATCTCGCCGATCTCCATCAGCTGCTCGACTTCCGCCACGCAGACCTTGCCGGCCATCGCGCAGGCCGGGTTGAAGTTGCGCGCGGTCTTGCGGAACACCAGATTGCCGGCCTTGTCGGCCTTCCACGCCTTGACCAGCGACACGTCGGCCTTCAGCGCGGTTTCCATCACGTACCAGTGACCATCGGGAAACTGTCGGGTTTCCTTGCCCTCGGCCACGATGGTGCCGTAGCCGGTGCGCACGAAGAACGCCGGAATGCCGGCGCCGCCGGCGCGCAGCCGTTCGGCCAGCGTGCCCTGCGGGTTGAATTCGAGTTCCAGTTCGCCGGACAGATACTGGCGCTCGAATTCCTTGTTCTCGCCGACATAGGACGAAATCATCTTCCTGATCTGGCGCGTGCCCAGCAGCATGCCCAGGCCGAAACCGTCGACGCCGGCGTTGTTGGAGATGGCGGTCAGGCCCTTGACGCCGGAATCGCGCAGTGCGGCGATCAGCGCTTCGGGAATGCCGCAGAGGCCGAAGCCGCCGACCGCGAGGGTCTGGTCGTCGGCGACGAGGCCGCGCAGCGCTTCGGCCGCGTTCGGAAAGATCTTGTGACTGCTCATGCCGACACCGTGCGTTGCATGCGGAAACTCCTGGCAGAACGTGGGGGTCCGTACGGTCGAAGCCGCGCGGGTGGGGTCCGTGGAGCGGGCAAGTTTACCGGCTGCATCGGGTCGCGGCACACCGTACTTTGGGGCATGTCGCCCGGTCCGCGGCCGGCTAGACTTGAGGCCATGACCCGTATCGTATTCGTCACCGCCATCGCATCCGCCGCGCTCGATGAAGACATGCCGCCGCTGCTCGCGGCCTGTGCCCGCGCCGGATTGACTGCCGATGTCCGCGCCTGGGACGACTTCACCGTCTCCTGGGCGCGTTACGACGCGGCGGTGCTCCGTTCGCCATGGGACTACCACACGCGGCTGCCGGAATTCCTGCGCTGGTGCGAGCGTGTCGACCGCGTCTCGACCCTGCTCAATCCGCTGCCGGTGCTGCGCTGGAATACCGACAAGCATTATCTGGCCGATCTGGCCGCGCAGGGCGTGGCGGTGGTGCCGACCCGTTTCGTCGAACCCGACGCCGAGCCGCTGCCGGCGCTGGAAGCATTTCTGGCCGAGTTTCCGGATGCCGGCGAATTCGTGGTGAAGCCGACCGTGAGCGCCGGCTCTGCCGACACCCAGCGCTATGCCCGTGCGCAGACATTCGCCGCCGCCAATCACATCGGTCGACTGCTCGACGCCGGCCGCAGCGCGATGCTGCAGCCGTATCTGGACGCGGTCGACGTGCACGGCGAAACCGCGCTGCTGTATTTCGATGGCGTTTTCAGCCACGCCATCCGCAAGGCCGCGCTGCTGCGGCCGAACGAAGCCGGCGCCGATCACACCCAGGTGCCCGACGCCATCGCCGCGCGCGAACCCGATGCCGATGAGCTGCAACTGGCGGAAGCGGTACTGCAGGCGGCGCGTGCGCGGATCGGCGACATGCCGCTGTACGCGCGCGTCGACCTGATCCGCGATGCCGCGGGCCGGCCGTGCCTGCTGGAACTGGAGCTTGCCGAGCCGTCGCTGTTCTTCGATCGGGCGCCGGGCGCGGCGGACCGGTTCGTCGCGACGTTGTTGTCCCGCATCGACGCCCGCATCCACGCCCGCAGCGAAGCGCCTGTCACAGGGCCGGGCGATATGATCGGGTAACATGCCGGCCTTGCATTCCGCTGTCCGCCGGTGCCCGTCTCCGCCATGAACACCGCCATCGGCCCGCTGTTGTCGCCTGCATCCGGTCGCACGCCATGAACGCCGCCCTGCAGCGCCACGATCACACCGCGCGCGCCGATTTCGTCGTCGAGCTGGCCAGTCGTCTTCACGCCTACGGCACCACCGCGCACAGGCTGGAAGGCTCGGTCACCGCGGTGGCGGCGAAGCTCGGCATGGAATGCGGCGCATGGTCCAATCCCACCGGAATGATCCTGTCGTTCGGCGAGGCCGGCGGCCGTCGCGACACGGTGCGCGTGGTGCGTCTGCTGCCCGGCGAAACCGATCTCTACAAACTCTGCGAAGTGGATCGCGTGGCCGAAGACGTGATGTCCGGCGCGCTGGACCTCGAAGCCGGACATGCCGCGCTGCGCGCGCTCGACCGCGCCGCCAGTTGGCGCGGCAAGGCTATTTCCATCTTCGCCTTCGGCCTGTGCGCGGCCGCCGTCGCCGGCCTGTGGCGGCTCCCATGGCTGGATATCGCCACCGCGGGATTCACAGGTCTGTTGCTGGGCCTGCTGGACTGGGCCACGAAGAACAGACCGAGACTGAAGGAAGCCAGCGATGCGATCGCCGCGATGTTCGCCGGCGTGGTCGCGGTGCTGGTCGCGAGCCTCATCGGCCCGCTCAATCTCAACACGGTGATCATCTCGTCGCTGATCGTGCTCATGCCGGGCATGACGCTGACCAACGCGGTGAACGAGTTGACCAACCAGAATCTGGTCTCCGGCACCGCGCGCTTCGCCGGTGCGATGAGCACCATCCTCAAGCTGGCCATCGGCATGACGGTAGCGCTGACGGCCGCCGAGATGGCGGGCATACAGCCGCAGATCCGCGCGCTGCGACCGCAGCCGGACTGGGTCGAAGGTCTGGCGCTGGTGCTGGGCACGTATGCGTTCGCGGTGCTGTTCCGCACCGGCCGCCGCGATTATCCGCTGGTGATGCTGTCGGCCGCGACGGGTTATCTGATTTCGCGCTTCGTCGGCGGCGAGTGGGGCAGCACCGTCGGCATTTTCGTCGCCGCGTTGGCGATGACCGCGCTGGGCAACGGGTATGCGCGCTGGTTCAACCGCCCGGGCGCGCTGGTGCGGCTTCCCGGCATCATCATGCTGGTGCCCGGCAGCGCGAGCCTGCGCGGGCTGCTCGCGCTGGTGCAACAGCAGAACATGGAAGCGGGGCAGGCGGCGATGGTCGCGGCGCTGAACATATTGCTGGCGCTGGTCGCGGGCCTGCTGTTCGGCAATATCCTGATTCCCACGCGCCGGAATCTTTGAGCCGCGCGTTTTCCGGAGCGGGTTCGTAGAGCGACTTTGTAGAGCGGCCTTCAGGCCGCTGCTTTCTCCATGCCAAGGGCTTTTCGAACGGCCGATTCATTGCCATCAGCCGCAGGCGCGGCTTCCATGTCGTCGCGCTTCTGGTACGTCCTGGGCCGGCCTGAAGGCCGCTCTACGAAAGCCAAGCGTCACGGGAGCGCCAGTGCGCCGAACCATCGAAAACGCCGGCATAAGCCGGCGTCGTCGTTTCGAAAAGAGCCTGCGCTTACTTCTTGATCAGGAACTCTTCGACCTTCTTGCCTTTCTTCACCTGCTCGGCGAGCCAGCGCGGCTGTTTGCCGCGACCGCTCCACAATTCCTTGGGATTCGCCGGATTGCGGTATTTCGGCGCCACTTTCTTGCCGGGCTTGCGCGGCTTCGCGGCTTTCGCCGCTTTTGCGGCCTTCTTGGTCGCTTTCTTGGCCGCCTTCTTCGTGGCCTTCTTGGCGGGAGCGGATTTCTTCGCAGCGGCTTTGCCGCCGAAGAGTTCGGCGATGGTGTAACCATCGGCCTTGGCGAGTGCGATCAGTTTCTTGCGCACCCCGACGACGGGTTTGCGCTTCTTGAGCGCGGTCTGCTGCTTCCTGGCCTGGGTGATCAAGCTGTCGAGTTCCTTCTTTGTAAGACCTTTCAGATCGAGTGCCATATGGGCTCCGAATTGCGGGGGGTAAGACGCTGCGAAAACGTACAGAACCGTCGATGATAATCGAATATGTCGGCCAGAGAAAATCAAGGCCGTCACAAACAGAATCGCCGCGGGCGGGCCGCGGCGATTCTGTTCTGCCATCGATATTCGCGACCGGCGCGATATTTATCCGCGCTGCGGCGCCAGGCGCCGCATCAAAGCGTCCCGATCCAGCGACTCGGCTTCGCTCGCGCGGCGCGCGCGATATTCGAAGGTACCGGCGGCGAGGCCGCGCTCGGAGACCACGACGCGATGCGGAATACCGATCAGTTCGATATCGGCGAACATCGGCCCGGGACGCAGGCCGCGATCGTCGAGCACCGCTTCCAGGCCGGCGGCGTTCAGTTCGTCGTACAGCGCCTGCGCGGCGGCGACCACATTCGCATCGTTCTTCGGATTGATGATGCACACCGCGACCTGCCACGGCGCCATCGCCTCGGGCCAGACGATGCCGGCAGCGTCGTGATTCTGTTCGATCGCCGCGGCCACGATGCGGCTCACGCCGATGCCGTAACAGCCCATGGTCGGCGTCGCGGCCTTGCCGTTGGCGTCGAGGACGCTGCACTTCATCGCTTCGGAATACTTGCGGCCCAGCGCGAACACATGGCCCACTTCGATGCCGCGCGCGATGCCCAGCGTGCCCGCGCCGCAGGGCGAGGGATCGCCGGCCAGCACGTTGCGGATGTCGGCGACCAGGTCGGGTTCCGGCAGATCGCGGCCCCAGTTCACGCCGGCGATGTGATAACCGGGTTCGTTCGCGCCGACCACGAAATCGTGCATGGCGGCGACGCTGCGGTCGGCGACGATGATAATCGTCTTCGCCGGTTTCACCGGGCCGAGGAAGCCGGGTTCGCTGCCCAGATAGTCGATGATTTCCGCTTCGGTGGCGAGGCGATAATCGGCGAGGCCGGGCAGTTTCGAGAGTTTGATCTCGTTGACGCTGTGATCGCCGCGCACCAGCGCTAGCACGAACTGCGGCGCGCCTTCGGCGTCGACGCCCATCAACGCAACCGACTTCACCGTACGCTGCAACGCAAACCCCAATAGCGCCGCTACGTCCTCGCAGGTCTTCTGCGTGGGCGTTTCAACCTTGCGCATCGTTTCGCTTGCCGCCGCGCGTTCGCCCGGCGACACGGCTTCGGCCAGTTCGACGTTCGCCGCATACTCCGAGCCGTCGGAGAACGCGATGGCGTCTTCGCCGGAATCGGCCAGCACGTGGAATTCGTGCGACGCGCTGCCGCCGATCGCGCCGGTGTCGGCGAATACCGCGCGGAACTTCAATCCCAGACGGGTGAAGATGCGCGAGTAGGTGTCGTACATGTTCTGGTATTCGGCGGTGAGCGACGCGTCGTCGATGTGGAACGAATACGCGTCCTTCATCAGGAACTCGCGCGCGCGCATCACGCCGAAACGCGGGCGGATCTCGTCGCGGAACTTGGTCTGGATGTTGTAGAAGTTCACCGGCAGCTGCTTGTAGCTGTTGATTTCCTGGCGCGCGAAATCGGTGATCACTTCCTCGGCGGTGGGGCCGTAGCAGTATTCGGCCTCCTTGCGGTCCTTGATCTTCAGCAGTTGCCCGCCGAACTTCTCCCAGCGCCCGGTTTCCTCCCACAGCTCGCGCGGCTGGATCGTCGGCATCTGCAGTTCGATGGCGCCGGCGCGATTCATTTCCTCGCGCACGATGCCTTCGACCCTGCGCAGCACGCGCAGGCCCAGCGGGCTCCAGGTGTAGAGGCCGGCCGCGAGCTTGCGCAGCATGCCCGCGCGGAGCATCAGCTGATGGCTGACGATCTCGGCGTCGGCGGGCGTTTCCTTTTCGGTACGGAGGTGGAACTGCGACAGGCGCATGAGGCGGAACTCGGACAAGGAGGGGTCGAACCCCACATTTTGCCCGATGTCGGCCGGATCCGGCTCAAACGATCCGAATATCGACCGGAAAGCGACGCCGTGGCGCCGTTGCAGCGCCGGTCAGGGCGCCTTGGCGGTGCTGGGGCTGCAGTTCACGCGGGCCACGGTCTGCGCGATCCGCAACTGTTCGGCACGGGCGCTGTCGTCGAGATCCTTGTCGGCCTTGCCGTCGCCGTCGCTGTCCAGCTGCAGCTTGGCGCCGCTCTGCAGCAGTTCGATATTGCCGCGCGCGGTGACGCATTGCTTGGATTCGGTGGACGCGGGCTCTGCGGCCGGCTGGCCATCTGCCGCCTGTTCGCGGTGATAGATCGAGCGCGCCGCGAATTTGCCCTGCGTCGGCGGCGTCTGCGAGTAATGGGTGACGCCGTTGGCGTCCTTCCACTGGTAGACCTCGCCGGCGAAGACCATCGGGGCGGCGCTCAGCGCGAGCGTGGCGACCAGGGCGGTGAGCGGGGCGATGCGGCGTACATGAGTCATGGCGATACCTGCAGAACGGCCGGCGGGGGTGCCGCGATGGGGGGATTGCAGCACCCCGACGCGGCAGGCGCAAGCGTCAGGCCGCCGGGAGGTCGGTCGAGCTTCATCGCCGGTCGCCGAGGAGGTGTCGTGGAACGCGGCCGAAGCTGTGACATAGCGCACGTTATGCCCGATGCGGCGCTGCCGTTACACTGCGGGCATGAGCACACCTGAACCGCCTATCGCGCCCCGGCGCAACCGTGGCATCTATCTGCTGCCGAACCTGTTCACCACCGCGGCGCTGTTTTCCGGGTTTTTCGCGATCATCGCCGCGTCGCAGGGACGATTCGAAGCCGCCTGCGTGGCGATCTTCATCGCCGCGGTGCTTGATGGCCTCGACGGTCGGGTCGCCAGGATGACCAACACCCAGAGCGAATTCGGCGTGCAGTACGACTCGCTGTCGGACCTGATCAGTTTCGGCATGGCGCCGTCGCTGGTGATGTACCACTGGGCGCTGGCGTCGATGAAGCTGGACGGCGTGACCATGGGCAAGATCGGCTGGCTCGGCGCCTTTTTGTATGCCGCCTGCGCCGCACTGCGGCTGGCGCGCTTCAACAGCCAGGTCGGCCAGGTCGACAAGCGCTGGTTCATCGGCCTGCCCAGCCCGTCGGCGGCCGGCCTGATGGCCAGTTTCGTCTGGACCATGCACGACCTGGGCTGGAGCGGCGAAGACCTTCGCTACCCGGCGCTGGCGGTGACGGTGATCGCCGGTCTGCTGATGGTCAGCGGTTTCCGCTATTCCAGTTTCAAGGGCGGCAAGCCCGGGCCGAACAGCGACCGCATCCGCTTCTTCACGCTGTTCGCGATCGTCATCGCGATCATCGGCCTGGTGATCGATCCGCCGAAGGTGCTGCTGTTCGTGTTCGCGACGTTCGCCGTGTTCGGGCCGATCATCTCGCGACGGATGGCGCGCAAATCGACGACGGAGGACGCATGAGCCTGTCCTGGAGCCCGCAGCAGCGCGAAGCGCTGGAGGCGATGGGCCTGCCGGTCTATCGCATGGCCGGGGCGACCGCGCCGGCCGCTGCACGTACCGACGCGTCCACCGCTGCGCCGGCCGCGATGCGCGGCGAATCCGCCGCCGCTTCGACGCTCGATCCGCTGATGCTTGCCCTGCTGCGCGCGGCCGGACTCGGTCGCGACGCCGCGCCGATCGCTGGCGACTGGCCGGCGCCGCAAACGCTGCGCCGCGACCCGCAGGCCAAGCGCGCGCTCTGGCCCCGGCTGCGCGCGCTGCGCCGGTCGCCGACCTGAGCCATGTGTTCTTCGGCACGTCCTCATCAGCACGCTGTCGCGAGCAGTCTTTCGTGAGCATGGTTCTGTGAGCATGTTTCCATGAGCATGTTTCCGTGAGCACGACGTCGCTGCCGTCCGTCGAACCCCCGGCACCGGCGTCGACCACCCTGCGCGCCATGCGCGAATCCGATCTCGACGCGGTGATGGCGATCGAGCTCAGCGCCTATCCGTTTCCATGGTCCGTCGGCATCTTCCGCGACTGCCTCACTGCGGGCTATGCGTCATGGTTGCTGATCCAGGACGACAGCGTGATCGGCTACGGCATCATCAGCATCGCCGCGCGCGAAGCGCACATCCTCAATATCTGCATCTCGCCCGCCGTGCAGGCGCAGGGTCACGGCCGCCGCCTGCTGCGCGCGCTGGTGCGCATCGCCCGGATGCAGAACGCCGAACGCATCTTCCTGGAAGTGCGACCGTCGAACCCGCGCGCGATCGCGCTGTACTTCGATGAGGGCTTCAACGAGATCGGCCGCAGGCCGCGCTATTACCCGGCGAACATGGGTCGCGAGGATGCGATCGTGATGGCGATGGAATTGCTGCCGGACGCGTGATGCTTTTGTAGGAGCGGCGGGAGCCGCGATGGCCTGCGACATCGTTTTCGCCATGCACGATCAACCCCTCCCCAACCCTCCCCTTCGCTGCGCGAAAGGGAGGGAGCGAAGCTACAGCTTGGCGCATTGTTCCTGCAGCGCAGCGAGCTTCGCGGTCCTTCTCCTCCCCTTGCGCGTAGCGCAGGGGGAGGTCGGGAGGGGATGCTCCGGGCCGATTCGCCATGTCCGATCAACCCCTCTCCTTCGCTGCGCGAAAGGGCGGGAGTAGAGCTACAGCCGCGCGCGTTGCTCCTGCAGCGCCGCGAGCTTCGCTGTCCAGTCGGCCAGACGCAGGCGTTCCTGTTCGACCACCGCGGGCGGCACGCTGCCGCCGAACTTCGCGAGCTTGGCTTCGCTCTTGTCCTTTTCGGTCGCGACTTTGGCGATTTCCTTGTCGAGGCGCACGCGCTCGGCGTCCATATCGACCAGACCTTCCAGCGGCACCAGCAGGGTGAGCTCGCCGATCACCGCGGACGCGGCCGGCGGCGGTTCGTCGCCATCGGGCAACGCGTCGATGGATTCGAGTTTGAGCAGGAATTTCAGCGGCGCGGCGAATTTCTCCATGCGCGCCGCGTCTTCGGCGCTGAGGTTCTTCAACAGCAACCGCACCGGCTTCGACGGCGAAATGCCGAGCGTGCTGCGGATACTGCGCAGCGACGACACCACCTGCTTGAACCATTCGATATCGGTTTCCGCGGCGGTGTAATCCTCATCGCCGAAGTCGCCGGCCTGGGGATAGGCGCGCGTCGAGATGCTGGCGGCGTCGATGCCGAGTTTCGGCGCGACGCCGCGCCACAGTTCCTCGGTCACGAACGGCGTCAGCGGATGCAGCAGGCGCAGCAGCGATTCCAGCACGTACAGCAGCGTGTGGCGCGTGCTGTCGGCGGCAAGCTTGTCTTCGCCGTTCAATGCGGGCTTCGCCAGTTCGACGAACCAGTCGCAGAACTCGTTCCACGCGAATTCGTACAGCGACTGCGCGAGCAAGTCGAAGCGGTAGGCGGCGAAGTGTTCGCCGGCTTCGGCCGAGACTTTGGCGAGGCGGGAGAGGATCCAGCGTTCGGCGTCGGTCTCCGGCGTGATGCTGTTTCCTTCTCCCGTCGGGAGAAGGTGGCGCGAAGCGCCGGATGAGGGTTCGGCAGCAGGCAAGCGGTCGTCGGCCGTCGTACCCTCTCCCCCAACCCCTCTCCCGACGGGAGAGGGGAGCAAAAAGCCGTCGGTGTTCATCAACACGAACCGTGTCGCGTTCCACAGTTTGTTGCAGAAATTCTTGTAGCCCTCGCAGCGCGCCATGTCGAACTTGATATCGCGGCCGGGGCCGGCCAGCGCGGCCATGGTGAAGCGCAGCGCGTCGGCGCCGTGCGGCGCGATGCCGTCGGGGAATTCCTTGCGGGTGTTCTTCTCGATCTTCGGCGCGTCCTTCGGCTTCATCAGGCCGGTGGTGCGCTTGGCGACGAGTTCGTCGACGGTGATGCCGTCGATGATGTCGAGCGGGTCGAGGATGTTGCCCTTCGACTTCGACATCTTCTGGCCGTCCTTGTCGCGGACGAGGCCGGTGATGTACACATCCTTGAACGGCACGCGCTCGGCGTCGGGCGTATCCTTCGGCATGAAGTGATCGGTCATCATGATCATCCGGGCGACCCAGAAGAAGATGATGTCGAAGCCGGTGACCAGCACCGACGACGGCACGAAATCCGCGAAGCCGCGTTCGCGCATCGACGCCTCGTCAGGCCAGCCCATGGTGCTGATCGGCCACAGCGCCGACGAAAACCACGTCTCCAACACATCATTGTCGCGCCGTAGGGTGGGCCCTGGCCCACCGCTCTTCGCGGAAGCCTGCGCAATCGCCGCCGCTTCATCCCGCGCCACATACACATTGCCTGCATCGTCGTACCACGCCGGAATGCGATGCCCCCACCACAACTGGCGGCTGATGCACCAATCCTGGATGTTTTCCATCCAGTGGCGATAAGTATTGATCCAGTTCGGCGGCACGAACTTCAGGCTGCCGTTTTCCGCGAGTTCGAGGCCGCGTTTGGCGAATTCGTCCATCGCCACGAACCACTGGTCGGTGAGATAGGGCTCGATGACCTGGCCGGTGCGGTCGCCGCGCGGTACCTGCAGTTTGTGCGGTTTGGTTTCGACCAGCAGTTCGGCGGCTTCGAGATCGGCGAGCACCGCTTTACGGGCGTCGTAGCGGTCGAGGCCGTGATATTTCTCCGGCATCAGATTTCGAATGCTGACGTTGTCCACTGCGCTTTGGACCGCCTCAAGAGGAGATTTCGCCAGCTCGGCTGCATGATCCAAGTCTGATCTCGATTCAGGAATCTCGTGCAGGATTCGAGCGGACGGTGTGAAGATGTTGATTAATCCGCGGGATGGAATGTTGTCAAAGACACCTGTTTCAACGTGTCGTTTCCACACCGCATAATCGTTGAAATCGTGAGCTGGCGTTACCTTCACCACGCCCGTACCGAACGCACGATCCACATAATCATCCGCAATGATCGGAATCTCGCGATCCGACAGCGGCAGCGCGACTGTCTTCCCGATCAAATGCGCATACCGCGCATCCTCCGGATGCACCATCACCGCGGTATCGCCCAGCATCGTCTCCGGGCGCGTGGTCGCGACGACGAGATAATCACGGCTTTCGCGCAGTGTCTCGTTCCCATCGGCGTCGTGCTCGACATGTTCGTAAGTGGCGCCGCCGGCCAGCGGATACGCGATCGACCACAGGAAGCCGTCTTCCTCCTCGCTCACCACTTCCAGATCGGAGATCGCGGTCTTCAGCACCGGGTCCCAGTTCACGAGACGCTGGCCGCGATAGATCAACTTTTCTTCATACAACTTCACGAACGCTTCCAGCACCGCCGCCGACGGGCCGTCGTCCATCGTGAACACGCTGCGCGACCAATCGCCGGAGGTGCCGAGGCGGCGCATCTGGCGTTCGATGGTGCCGCCGGACTGGGTCTTCCACTCCCACACCTTGTCGATGAACCTGTCGCGGCCCAACGAGTCGCGGGTCTCGCCGGCACCGGCGATCTGCAGGTTGCGCGACACCACCATCTCGGTGGCGATCCCGGCGTGGTCCGTACCCATCTGCCACAAAGTTTTGTAGCCGCGCATGCGGTGATAGCGGATCAGCGCGTCCTGCAGCGTGTGCTGGAAGGCGTGGCCCATGTGCAGGGTGCCGGTGACGTTCGGCGGCGGCAGCAGGATGCTGTAGGCCGGGCCGTCGCCCTGCGGCGCGAAGACGCCGCTTGCTTCCCATTCGGCGTAGAGACGGGATTCGAAATCTTTGGGTTCGTAGCCGGAGGCGAGGGTGGTCATATTTCAGGACTCTGTGTGCTTTGGATTGTCATCCCGAGCGCAGCGAGGGACCTGTTGTTCGTAGGCAAACGATCAAAAAAACAGGTCCCTCGCAGCGCTCGGGATGACAGTGAATTTGGGGGCGACGCAATCACATATCGTATTTCTTCAATTCCAGCCCGCGTGCCTGGTATTGCTTCCAGCGTTCGCGCAGCGGGCCGCGGGCGGAGTCGTCGGCGGGCACCACTTCCAGCACGCGCTCGAAGTCGCCTTCGACCGGCGCGTCGCGCAGGTTGATCACCAGCGGCCGCAGCGCGATGTCGCTGTCGGGCGTGGCGATCAGTACCGGCGTGAGTTCGTCCTCGTCGTCGCTGCCGGCGATCTGGTGCGGCACGAAGGCGTCCTCGTCGAACGCCCACAGCAGATCGTCCAGCGCTTCGGCCTGCGCGGCGTCGCGCGCCAGCACCAGCGTCCACAGGTTCGCGTCGTAGGCCTTGCGCGCGAGCTCGCACACCAGCCGCAGCGGTTCTTCGCGGAAGCGGGGTTTCTGGATCAGGTAGAAATCGGCGCGGGGCATGTGTTTAAGCCTGTTCCCATCCATGGACGAGCGTGAAACCGATGCTGGCCGCGATGGCTGAGCCGAGCATGATGAACAGTCCGGCGAACAGCACGCCGACCAACCCAAGCAGCGCCAGTATCTTTTTTCCGCGAGGACGCGAACGCCAGAGATAGGCCGGAACCACGATTCCGGCCAGATTGACCACGCCGAGATTGAACCAGTACGAACGGGGCAGGCCGCGTTCCTTTCGATCTTCGAGCAACCATGCGAACGGAAACAGCATCCAGAAAAAACCGAACAGTCCGCTCATCACGCCCTCGGTCAAGGCCGGCGGTTTCGCGTACGCGAACCATGCGACGAGCATTCCGCCGATGGCGGCGCTCGCGGTCATGCCAAGCACTGCCCGGGTTTTCGGCTTCAAGCCGCGCCGCTCCGATCCATCAGCCACTGCGCCAGCAAGCCGACCGGGCGGCCGGTGGCCATGCCCAGCTTGCCGTCGTCGTTGGAGACGCCGGCGATGTCGAGATGCGCCCAGCGCTGGCCTTCGGTGAAGCGGGCGAGGAAGCAGCCGGCGGTGATGGCGCCGGCGTTGCGGCCGCCGATGTTGTAGACGTCGGCGAAGGTCGAGTTGAGCTGGCTCTGGTATTCGTCCCACAGCGGCAGGCGCCACGCGCGGTCGAAGACCTGTTCGCCGGCCTGCAGCAGTTCGTCGGCGAGGTCGTCGTGCTTGCTCATCAGGCCGGTGGCGTATTTGCCGAGGGCGACGACGCAGGCGCCGGTGAGCGTGGCCACGTCCAGCAGCGCCTGCGGCTCGAAGCGCTGGGCGTAGGTCAGGGCGTCGCAGAGGATCAGCCTGCCTTCGGCGTCGGTGTTGCCGACTTCGATGGTCTTGCCGGACATGCTGGTGATCACGTCGGATGGGCGATAGGCGTTGCCGTCGACGGCGTTCTCCACCGCCGGGACGATGCTGACGAGATTGATCGGCAGATTCATTTTGACCGCAGCGACGAACGCGCCCAGCACGCTGGCGGCGCCGCACATGTCGTATTTCATTTCTTCGATGCCGCCCTGCGTCTTCAGATTGACGCCGCCGGTGTCGAAGGTGATGCCCTTGCCCACCAGCACGAAGGGCTTGGCGTCGCCGCCCTTGTTCCACTTCAGCACGATCAGCCGCGGACGGTTGGCCGAGCCGCGCGCGACCGCGAGCAGCGAGCCCATGCCCAGGGCCTGCATCTGATCCTCGTCGAGGATCTCGGCGTCCGCGCCGTTGTCCTGCGCGAACTGCTGCGCCTGTTCGGCGAGGTAGGCCGGGTTGCAGATGTTGGGCGGCAGATTGCCCAGTTCGCGGGTGAACGCGACGCCTTCGGCGATGGCCTGGCCCTGCGCCAGCGCAGCGGCATCGCTGCCGGCGACCGCGACCGCGGCGAGCTTGCTCTCGCCCTTGTTCTTGTTCTTTTCGCCCAGGGTGGCGTGGTAGCGGTAGGTGGCGTGGCTGAAGGCGATCACGGCTTGGCGGATGGCCCAGGCGGCGTCGCGGCCCAGCACGGCGGCTTCGCTGACGGTGAACACGACGCTGGCGGCGGCGCCGTCCTTCAGCGCGCGGGCGGCGTCGCCGGCGGCCTTGATGTACTGCGGCACGCCGAACTTGGCCGGTTCGCCCAGGCCGATCACCAGCACCCGCGTCGCGGTCACGCCCGGCAGATCGTGCAGCAGCGCGGTCTTGCCGGTCTTGCCGGAGACGTCGCCGCGTTCGATCAGCGCCGCGATCCGGCCGCCGCTGGCGGCGTCCAAGGCCTGGCCGGTAGCGGTCAGGGTCTTGTCCGAATACGCGCCCACGACGATGCAGTCGCTGGCGAGGGTGGCGGCGTCGGCGGCGGGGCCGGCGTGGAGCGTGAATGCGAGGGCCATCGATGAGGTTCCGTAGCGGTCTGGGTAAAGAAGATGGGGGCGGAACGGGCGCAGGGTAGGCGGGGCACGGGATGCCGGAAGCGGTGCGGCGCCTGAACCCGTCGTGGCCGGCGTTGTTCAGACTTTCCCGCCATTCCGTACAATCCCGGGGCCGGTCGTGCCGCCGGCGCCGCGGCAACGGTTCCAACCGTGCAGCCCGGACCCGCAAAGCTCGGCCCGCAAGTCTAAAGCAACCCCCTGCCGGATGCCCGGCGTCCGGAACCTTCCCATCCGATGTTGAAGCTGGACCGATACCTGATCCGCGAGTTCGCGCAGAACACCTTCGCCGTGCTGGTGGTGGTCCTGATCGTGCTGCTGGGCGGGGCGTTCGCGGATGTGCTGCAGGACGTGGCCCGCGGCAAGGTGCCGGCGGGGATGCTGCTGGCCCAGTTGGGTCTGGTATTCCTGAAGTGGCTGCCGCTGATCCTGCCGCTGGCGGTGATGCTGGGGCTGATGCTGGCGATGGGCCGGCTGTATCGCGATGCCGAGATGCCGGTGCTGGTGTCGATCGGCGTCGGCCCGAAGCGGCTGCTGCGGCCGTTGGCCTGGATGGCGCTGCCGATCGTGATCGGCGTGGGCCTGTGCTCGATGTGGCTGGCGCCCTGGGCCGACCGCGTGTCGCAGCGCATGATCGAGGAAGCCGGGCGCAACCTGCTGATCGCGGGCATGGAGCCCGGCCGTTTCACCGAATTTCCGGGCGGCGGCGGTGTGATCTACGTCGGCGCGATGTCCGGCGACAGCCGCGAGATGCAGCGGGTGTTCGTGTATCGGCAGAAGAAGGACCGCTTCGACGTGACCACCTCGCAGACCGGCACGCTGTCGGTCCAGAACGAACAGGATCGCTACCTGCGCCTGGCGCAGGGGTTCGAAGTGGAAGGGCCGCTGGCCGGCGGCCGCGATTTCCGGCTGATGCGCTATGCCGCCAATGAAGTACGGCTGCCGCAGGATCTGACCCCGCGCCGCAAGTCCGACGGCGTGGAACTGCAGCCGACGATGGCCCTGCTGGGCGACCCCCGCCCGCAAGCGCAGGCCCAGTTCCATTCGCGGCTTGCGCCGCCGCTGCTGACGCTGGCGTTCGCGCTGCTGGCGATCCCGCTCTCGCGCAGTTCGCCGCGTCAGGCCCGTTACGGCAATCTGGCGGTCGGTTTCCTGATCTATCTGTTCGGCATGTTCCTGATGTTGCTGGGCACGCAGTGGCTGGAGGACGGCGTGATGCCGCCCATGCTCGGCCTGTGGTGGCTGTTGGGTCCGCTGCTGCTGACCGCGGTGTGGATGTACGCGCGGGACGGCGCGATCAAGCGCCCGCGGCCGCAGACACGGGCGACGCCGGCATGAAGCCCTTTCCGAAAATCCACGATCTCTACATCGGCCGCGTGGTGCTGGGCGCGGTGCTGCTGGCGTGGACGGTACTGGTGGGCATCGACGCCATCATCGGCGGCCTGCTCAACGAGATCAGCGACGTCGGCACCGGCAAATACGATTTCATGGCCGCCGCGACCAACGTCGTCTACACCCTGCCGCGCCGCGCCTACATGCTGTTTCCGTATGCGGCGGTGATCGGCGCGGTGATCGGTCTGGGCCAGGTCGCGGTGAGTTCCGAACTGACGGTGCTGCGCGCGATCGGCCTGTCGCGCCGACGCATCAGTCTGTCGGTGATCCTGGCGCTCACGGTGTTGACCGCGCTGATGGTGGTCAACGGCGAAACCCTCGCCCCATGGGCGCAGCGCCGCGCCGACACGCTCAAGGCCGCGGCGAAATCCAACGATGTGATCGTCGCGCAATACTCGGGGCTGTGGGCGCGCGAGGGCGATATCTTCCTCAACGCCCAGACCGGCCAGGAACGCAGCGAGAACGGCCGGCAGTGGCTGGAACTCAACGATGTGCGTCTGTTCGAGCTGGCCGAGGACGGGCGGCTGCTGTCGATCACCCACGCCGGCAGCGCCGAACACACCAAGGGCGAATGGATCCTGCGCAAGGTCGAGCGCACGCGCTTCGACGAGAAATCCGCGGTCCGCACCGTCGCCGCCGAAGAACGCTGGAAGTCGCGCCTCGACGCCGCCGCGCTGGCCGCCAGCACCCGCAACATCTGGCGCCCGCGCTACATGACCGCGGAGCAATTGAAGGACGGTATCGAATACCGCACCCGCAACGGCCTGGATTCCAGCGAATTCCAGGAGCACTACTGGGGCCGATGGTTCTACCCGGTGAACGTGCTGGTGCTGTGCCTGCTGGCGATCCCGTTCGCGTTCGGCTCGCTGCGCAGCGGCGGCCTGGGCAAGCGCCTGTTCATCGGCATCGTGTTCTCGCTGGGCTTCTGGCTGGTGCAGACCCAGTTCGTGCGCCTCGCCGGCGTGTTCAAGTTCGACTACCGCGTCGCGTACATGATCCCGGCGCTGGTGATGGTGGGGCTGTCGGCGTGGTTGTTCAAGCGGCGAAGCGGCTAGCGGCAAGCGTCCGGCCCGTTGCGCTCGCCGTCGCCGCCACACCGTTCCCCTGGTGTGGCGGCTCGTCGCGGTATCGGCTCAGGCCGCCTCGAATTTGACTTTCAAAACCGTGTAGTCCTGTCCGTCCCATGCATACAGATAGCCATTGTCCTTGGAATACAGGGACAGCTTCTGCTTGTTGTAATCGGACACCAGGTGGCCGTCGGACAGCGTGAAACCGGAAGCGTAGAGCCAACCGTAGAAGCCGATATAGGCGTTCTTGCTGACCGACATGTACCGATCCGAACCCTTGACCCGATAGTAGGTGACGTTGTTGTAAGGATAGTTTTCCAGGGTCAGCGCCTGGTTTTCGTTGGCGACCAGAATCGCCCATTCGCTGTTGTTCTGTCCAAGCCAGCCCAGCCGTAGGCCCTGATGATAAAGCGCTAGCTTGAAAAAGCCGCTTGGGCCTGCGGCGAGGAGGGTTGCCTGATCGGGCGCACTGGAGGCCCCTTTCGTGGCGGGCGGGAAGTCTGTGATCGGGCTGCTGTCGGCGGGATTGTTGGACATGATGTCTATTCCTTTATCTATCGGTCGATGATGCCTGCGGGTGCAGGTTGGAATACCGCGCGTGATGCGCGGCGGTGAGGCGATGCGCACGTTGGCGGATCGCAGATGAGGTTCTTGCTTGGAACTGCCGTTGTCGCGTCGCGTCTGCGCAAGCGGCAGGCGCGGGCCGACTACCTCGCAGCGCACATGTGATCAGGTTGCGCGCGCAGTGCAGGCCCTTCTTTCGTCGCGGCCGGTGCCGAGACTCTCGCTTGCTCGACATGGGTGGGCACGCCATCGTCGTTCGGCAATGCAAAAGGCGCGGAATGCGAATGCGCCCGTCGTGCATTGGCATATGGATCACGTTCCTTTTTATACGAGCAGTCCGTTGGTGTGTGTTGTCTGTGATCGACTATGCCAGTCCGTGGCTTGAGGATCGGGCTCACTTCAGTGCGTATTGGCAACGCCGTCGTACGCGAAAATCCATGAGCCGCCGCGCGATACGAGTGCGCCCGACGGCAGATGACGGATGCAATGCATATGCGTCGACGCCGGCGTGCCGTGTCGCCGTGAGTGATGACGCAGACGCTGGCCTTGCTGGGCAACTGCCGTGCGCGGGTTGCCGATCGTGGAGCGCCACTTGCATACGACGCGGACATCCCTCGGGCCGTTGGCGCGCCGCAGCGTGCGTCGCACATCGAGGTGGATGTCAGAAGCGGGTGCGACGAAAGTCCCGATGTCGCGGATGTCCGGAGTCGCGGAAGTTCGCGTTGAGAGAGGTCGTCTTGCCGATGCCTTGGCATCGATGGAGGCATCCCGAACGCGAATCTCTAAAGCATCAAGGCTTCGCCACCCGCGCCACTTGCGTGCCGCTGGCCCGGTCGTGCCAGGTCAGCCGCTCGCGATCGAACCACGCCCACCAGAAGCCCAGGCCGCCCAGCAGCAGCGACAGATTGCCGATCAGATAGCGGATCGCGAGCTGTCTGCGCGTCGGCACCGCACCGTCCGCACCCACCACCCGCAGCCGCCACGGGCGCATGCCGAGGGTCTGGCCGCCGCGCGCCCAACTGGCGATGGCGTACGCGCCGGCGACCAGCCAGCAGCACAACCACAGCAGCACGCCGAGAACGCTGGCGGTCTTGAGGATGTCGCGTTCGCTGTGGCCAGCGAGGTAGTACCCGAGGTTGAACAGCGCGGAGAGCAGCATCCACAGCGCGAGCACCGGCCACAGGTCGTAGAACAGCGACAGCAGGCGACGGAGGATCAGCGGGTCGGGCTTGGCCGTGGACGAAGCTGGTGTGGCGGTGTCGGTCATCGCGACAGGATAAAGGCGAACCGGCACGCGACAAAAAAAGCGTCATGGCCCGCGGCCGTACTTGGCCGCAAAAAAAGATCCGCCTGGCTGTGCTCCCTCCCTTTCGCCGCAGGCGAAGGGGAGGGTCGGGGAGGGGTGCAGTGAGGCGGACGCAACCCCTTCCCAGCCTCCCCCTGCGCTTTGCGCAAGGGGAGGGGCAGAAGCATGCACCGCTCCCTCACGTACCGCGTGGCCGCGCTCGCCGCGCTACCCTGTCCGGATGCCCACCACACCTTCCGAACGCCGCGAACAGGCCGTCGCCCTGCCGCCGCTGCGCGACGCCGATGCCGCCGCGATCCACGCCTTCATCGAGACGATCTGGGCCGAGAACGGGCTGGCGAAACAGACCCAGGCCAGCTACCGGCGCGATCTGGAAGGCTTCGCGCGCTGGCGCGACGGCGCCGGCGGCGGTCTGATCGGCGCGGACCGGGCGGTGCTGTTCGATTACCTCGCCTGGCGCACGCGCAGCGCGTACTCGCCGCGCAGCAACGCCCGGCTGCTGTCGACGCTGCGCGCGTTTTTCGCCCTGCAGGTGCGTCGCGGCGTTCGCGCGGACGATCCCACCGCTTTGCTCGATCCCCCGAAACTGCCGCGTTCGCTGCCCAAGGCGCTGAGCGAACGCGATATCGAAGCGCTGCTGACCGCGCCCGATGTCTCGACGCCGCTCGGGCTTCGCGACCGCGCGATGCTGGAACTGATGTACGCCGCCGGGCTGCGGGTCAGCGAACTGGTCGGGGTGCCGGCGACCATGGTCAACCTGCGCCAGGGCGTGCTGCGGGTCACCGGCAAGGGCGGCAAGGAGCGGCTGGTGCCGCTGGGCGAGGAGTCGCAGCACTGGCTGACCCGCTATCTGGCCGAATCGCGCCCGGCGCTGGCCGGCAAGCGCGCGCCGGCGGCGCTGTTCCTGAATGCCGACGGCGAGCCGCCCAGCCGACAGCAGTATTGGGCGCTGGTGAAACGCTATGCCGGCGCCGCGGGGATCGACCCGCACAAGGTCAGTCCCCACGGTCTTCGCCACAGTTTCGCCACCCATCTGCTGAATCACGGGGCGGATCTGCGCGCGCTGCAGATGCTGCTGGGCCACGCCAGCCTGTCGACCACCCAGATCTACACCCTGGTCGCGCGCGAACAGTTGAAGCGGCTGCACGCCCAGCATCATCCGCGTGCCTGATCGGCCGACCCGCTGGCCTGAGCGATTCGTGATTTTCGTCACGCGTTGGGCGATATAGCTGCGCGGCATGAGTCTGCGGCTTGCGGCATCATTCCCGGCCGGCCTGCATGCGACAATCGGCCGGACAATCCCGAACTTACCTGCGCCGCCGCGGTCCCAACCGGCGCACCCGCCCATCCGATGGAACTTCCCTGCATGAAACTTCCGGTGTTTGCCCTGCTCTGCGCCCTCAGCGTGTCCGCCTGCGCGCAGTCCACATCCGCCGATGACGGCAAAGCCGCCGGGGCCGCCAGCGGCCAGCAGGCAGACGCTCCCAAGGAAGCGATGGTCCGCGCCGCGCTCAAGGAGATCGATCCGCGGGTGGTGCCGGACCGCATCGCGCCCGCGCTGATTCCGGGCTTCCAGGAAGTCATCGTCTCCGGCCAGGTCATCTATTTCAGCAACGACGGCCGCTACATGCTGCAGGGCTCGCTCTACGACGTGAAGGCCAAGAAAGACCTGAGCCAGGTCGGGCTGAGCGTGCTGCGCCGCGAAGCGCTGAGCAAGGTACCGGCGACCGACAGGATCGTGTTCGCCCCGGTCGGCATCCGCAAATACACCGTTTCGGTGTTCACCGACATCGAATGCGGCTACTGCAGGAAGCTGCACGAGGAAATCGCCGAATACAACAAGCTCGGCATCGCCATCGAATATCTTGCGTTTCCGCGCGCCGGTCTGACCAGCCAGGATGCCCTGGCCATGGAGTCGGTCTGGTGCTCCGTCGACCGCCGCAAAGCATTGACCGACGCCAAGGGCGGCCGTCCGGTGCCGCCCAAGCGCTGCACCAACCCGGTGGCCGCGCAGTACAAGATCGGCCAGCAGATCGGCCTGCAGGGCACCCCGATGATCATCAACAGCGGCGGCGTCGCGCTGCCCGGCTATATGCCGCCGGACAAACTGCTGGAAGCGTTGGACAAGCTGGCGGCCGAAGAAAAAACCGGGCAGGACAAGGTCGCGACCGCTGCCGGCGGCGTCTGATCGATCGCACCGGGGCGGCATCGTCCGTCCCGCCTCCGGGGCCGTCGCGCATGCCGCAGGGCCGCATCCGTTACAATCTGCGCCCCGCTTTTAGACATGGCCGGACATGATCGTCCTTGAGGGCCTCCCGGCCCTGTCGCCGTTCCGTCGCGACCGTCTCGAAACCCGTCTCCAGACCCTCGCACCCGCGCTTCGCGTCGTCGGCGCCTGGTTCACCTACTGGGTCGAACCCGAGCCCGGCCACTCGCCCGACTCCGCCACGCTGACGCGCATTCTCGAAGCGCAGGCCGAACGTGCGCCATTGGCCCCTGGCGCGGTTTCGCGCTTCGTCGCGCCGCGGCTGGGCACCATCTCGCCCTGGGCCAGCAAGGCCGGCGAGCTGCTGCGCGGCGCCGGCCAGCCGGTGAAGCGGGTGGAACGCGGCACCCGGATCGACCTGACCGGCTTTCCGGAAGACGCCACCGCCCGTGCCGCCATCGCCAAAATCCTGCACGACCCCATGACCCAGTCGCTGCTGGCCGATCCGGCCGATGCGGCGGCGCTGTTCGCCACCCCGGCGCGCGGCGCGCTGGAAGTGATCCCGTTGGCCGATCTGGAGCGCGCTAATGCGCGTCTGGGTCTGGCCTTGGCCGAAGACGAAATCGAATACCTGCGCGCGCGCTACGCCGAGCTGGGCCGCGACCCGCACGACGTCGAACTGATGATGTTCGCGCAGGCCAATTCCGAGCACTGCCGGCACAAGATCTTCAATGCCGCCTGGACCATCGACGGCCGCGAAAAACTGGTGAACGGCGGCAACGTCACGCTGTTCAAGATGATCAAGCACACCCACGCGCAGACGCCCGAGCATACGCTCTCGGCGTACAGCGACAACGCCGCGGTGGTGGAAGGCTATCCGGCCAGACGTTTCCGGCCAGACCCGGCGACGCTGGAATACCGCGCCGAAGCCGAAACCCCCAGCGCGTTCTGCATCAAGGTCGAAACCCATAACCACCCGACCGCGATCTCGCCCTTTCCCGGCGCGTCCACCGGCAACGGCGGCGAGATCCGCGACGAAGGCGCGACCGGCCGCGGCGGCAAGCCGAAGGCCGGGCTGAGCGGTTTCAGCGTCTCGCATCTGCGCATTCCGACGTTGCCGCAGCCGTGGGAGCGGTTCGGGCACGACGCTCCGCGTCCGCTCAATCCGCGGATGGCGCCGGCGCTGGAGATCATGCTCGACGGCCCGCTCGGCGCCGCGGCGTTCAACAACGAATTCGGCCGCCCGAACCTCACCGGCTACTTCCGCGCCTTCGAAGTGCGCGACGACAGCGGCCTGGTCCGCGCCTACGACAAGCCGATCATGCTCGCCGGTGGCCTGGGCGCGATCGATCGGCCGATGGTCTCGAAAATCAGGCTCTCGCCCGGCGACGCGGTGATCGTGCTCGGCGGCCCGGCGATGCTGATCGGGCTTGGCGGCGGCGCCGCCAGTTCGGTGGCGTCCGGCGACAGCGCCGAAGACCTCGATTTCGCCAGCGTGCAGCGCGACAACCCGGAAATGGAGCGCCGCTGCCAGGAAGTGATCGACCGTTGCGTGGCCCTGGGCGAACACAACCCGATCCTGTGGTTCCACGATGTCGGCGCCGGCGGTCTGTCGAATGCCATCCCCGAACTGCTCCACGATTCGGGCGTCGGCGGCGTGATCGATCTGGCGAAGGTGCCGAGCGACGATCCGTCGCTGTCGCCGATGCAGCTGTGGTGCAACGAATCGCAGGAACGGTATGTGCTGGGCGTCGCCCAGGACCGTCTGGCTGATTTCGCGGCGCTGTGCGAACGCGAGCGTTGCCCGTTCGCGGCGGTGGGCGTGGCGACGGCGGAAGAGCGGTTGGTGGTCGGCTATTTCACCTCTCCCCTTGGGAGAGGTCGGCGCGAAGCGCCGGGAGAGGGTACGGAGCACGGGGAGACTTCCCGCTCCGCCGACCCTCATCCGCCCCAGCGTTTGTCAACGCTGGGGCACCTTCTCCCGGAGGGAGAAGGAAACAGCGCGCCGGCCATCGATCTACCCATGGACGTCCTCTTCGGCAAACCGCCGAAGATGCGCCGCGACACCAAGCGGCCCGCGCCTGCGAAGTGGCCCGCGCTCGACGGTCAGGACATCGATCTGCACGAAGCCGGCCTGCGCGTGCTCGCGCATCCGACGGTCGCCGCGAAGAACTTCCTGATCACCATCGGCGATCGCAGCGTCGGCGGGCTGACCGCGCGCGACCAGTTGGTCGGCCCGTGGCAGATGCCGGTGGCCGACTGCGCGATCACGCTGGCCGGCTTCGACACCCATGCCGGCGAAGCGATGGCGCTGGGCGAACGCACGCCGTTGGCATTGATCGACGCCGCCGCCGCCGCGCGCATGGCGGTGGGCGAGGCGATCACCAATCTGCTCGCCGCGCCGGTGTCGTCGCTGGCGCAGATCAAACTGTCCGCGAACTGGATGGCCGCCGCCGGTCATCCGGGCGAGGATGCGCGCCTGTTCGACGCGGTGAAGGCCGTGGGCATGGCGCTGTGCCCGGCGCTGGAGTTGAGCATTCCGGTCGGCAAGGATTCGCTGTCGATGCAGGCGCAGTGGACACAGACCGATGCGAACGGCGACGTCGAACAGCACAAATCGGTGTCGCCGGTGTCGCTGATCGTCACCGCGTTCGCGGCGGTGGAGGATGCGCGCGCGCAGCTTACGCCGCTGCTGTCGCGCGACGGCGAGACCGAACTGTGGCTGATCGGCCTCGGAGCGGGCCGCAAGCGTCTGGGCGGTTCGATCCTGGCGCAGGTCTACGACGGTTTCGGCGGGCGTCACGGCGACGATGCCGGGCCTGCTGTGCAAGTGCCCGACCTCGACGATCCCGAACGTCTGCGTGGGCTGTTCGACCTCATGCGCGATGCGCGCGAACGCAACTTGGTGCGCGCGTACCACGACCGTTCCGACGGCGGCGCGTTCGCGGCGCTGTGCGAAATGGCGTTCTGTTCGCACCTCGGTCTCGACATCACGCTCGACGATTGGGGCGACGACGCACTGCGCACGCTGTTCTGCGAAGAACTGGGCGCGATCGTGCAGATCGCGATCGAAGACCGCGCCGAGTTCGCGGATCTCGTCTCCCAGCACGGCCTGATCGAATGCGCGCAGCGCATCGCGCGGCCGAGCACCGCCCCGGCGGTGCGCGTGCATCGCGAGGGCGAGGTGCTGGTCGAGTGGCGCTGGGACGCATTGTTCGATGCGTGGTGGTCGGTCACCCACGCCATGCAGCGACTGCGCGACAACCCCGAATCCGCCGACGACGAACGCGCCGCCGTGCGCCGTTTCGATGCGTCCGGTCTGCGCCCCAAGCTCACGTTCGATGCCGCCGATGACATCGCCGCGCCGTACATCTCCCGCGGTGCGCGCCCGCGCGTGGCGATCCTGCGCGAGCAGGGCGTCAACGGTCAGATCGAAATGGCGTCCGCCTTCGACCGCGCCGGTTTCGCCGCGGTGGACGTGCACATGAGCGATCTCATCGCCGGCCGCGTCGCGCTGGACGGCTTCGCCGGCTTCGCGGCCTGCGGCGGTTTCAGCTACGGCGACGTGCTCGGCGCGGGCCGCGGCTGGGCCACGTCGATCCTCGAACGCGCCGCGCTGCGCGATGCCTTCGCGGCGTTCTTCGCGCGTCCGGACACGTTCTCGCTCGGCGTGTGCAACGGTTGCCAGATGCTCTCGCAGCTCAAGGACATTGTTCCCGGCGCCGAGCACTGGCCGCGCTTCCTGCGCAATCGCAGCGAGCAGTTCGAGGCGCGCTTCGGTCTGCTCGAAGTCGCCCAATCGCCGTCGCTGTTCTTCGCCGGCATGCACGGCTCGCGCATCCCGGTGGCGATCGCGCACGGCGAAGGCCGCGCGACCTTCGACCACGAAGCGGACCGCGATGCCGCGATGGTCGCGTTGCGCTACGTCGCCAACGACGGTGCCGTGGCGAGCGGTTATCCCGCGAACCCGAACGGCTCCGAACTGGCCATCGCCGGCCTCAGCAGCCGCGACGGCCGTTCCACCATCCTGATGCCGCATCCCGAGCGCACCCCGCGCAGCGTCAACATGAGCTGGCACCCTGACGACTGGCCGGAAGATTCGCCGTGGCTGCGGATGTTCCGCAACGTGCGCGCGGCGGTGGGGTGATCGCAGTCCGGTGCCGCGCTGCGGCGCCGGGATTGCGCGTGCGGTGCTTCAGGTGTCGTGTCCGACCTGTCCCTGGTCGAAGCCGCGGGTCTTGCGCACCGCGAGCTGATGGCCGCTGCCGAGCGGCTCATAGTGGCCTTCAAGCGTGGCGAGCAGGCCATCCACCCCGAGTTTCGGGGTTTCGGTCGGCATGCCGCGAATCTGTTTCAACAGCGCCTCCTGCCGCCAGTGGCTGCCGCGCAGCTTCGCCCACAGCCTCGCCAGCCGGTTGGGTTTTTTGGGTTTACCGTATTTCAACGGCACCCACAGGTAGTCGTCGAAGATCATCACGCCGCCGATCTTCAGCAGCGGCCAGCTCATGACGCCATCGGCGAGTGCGCCGAATGCCGAATGCCAGCCGTCGATGTAGACGATGTCGTATTCGCCTTCGACCTTGCGCAGGCCATCGAAACTGCAGCCCGGGAATTCGCGGATCCTGTGGGCGTGCGCAGCGGTATTGGCGCGGAAGCGCGCGTGGTAATCGCCGTAGACAGGATCGGTCGCGAACAGGTCCAGGCAATCGATGCGGCTGTCGTCGGCGGTGAGGATGTGTTCGCACAGCCACAGCGTGGAGCGGCCCTCGAAGCTGCCGATCTCAAGCGCGCGCAATCCCGGTTTTCCGCGCAGATCGGCCAGCCAACGCTCCCAGTCCGGGATATTGTGCTCGAACCAGTTTTCGGAAAACTGCGGAGAGTGTGCGGCGGGAATTGGGTTCGGGTCGGTCATGGAATACGGAGGGCATGTTCGATCCGGCGATTCTACGCTCCGGGCCGGCGCGCTTCGCGGCTGGTGATCCCTTGGAGTGACGTGGCTGTGCGCCGACTCGTGCGCGCTCATCCCAGCGCTTGCGCCAGCCACCGCTCGATCCCCGCGCGATCCCGCGCGCGCAGCAGCGCCGGAGCGCGGGCGCGCAGCGCCGCGTGATCGAAGCCACGCACCGCGCGACGCAACTCCGGCAATGTGCGCGCTGCGCTGAGTCGACCGCGCTTGCCAGCGGAATCCAGTCGGATCATCACGACCTTGATATCCACCGATGTTTTTACGTCCGCTGGTCGACGCGTCCGGGATGCGCGCGAACCTTTTGCCCAAGACCCGCGGAAAGGCGGATCGATGATGCAATCGTTCGTTCGTCAAGTGCCCGGTATCGACCTGACGACATTCGCGTTCGGATCCGTCGAAAAAAAGAAGCGATGCTCGATGCTGCCGTCGGCTCGGGCGTACGGGAAGTCGAATGCGGTGCCGTGCGGCGTCTGAGCGCTGGAAGTGAAGTCTTTCCACCACGCTCCGTAACGATCATCCTTGCCGGCAACGCGCAGGCTGCCAAGACACATGTTCTGACCGCATGCCAGCCGCGCTGTCGCGTTGCCGAGGCCCGCATCAGCGATTTGTCGGCCGAGCGCCTCACGATAGACATCCCGTAGCGCGACCGCGTCCGCAGATTGCGTCATGGCATTTTCGAGGGATTGGTAATCCTTCTCGAAGCGATCCGTGGTCAGGCTGTCGCGCAATGTCTCAAAGCGCACCTGACGATCTGACATGAAGCGTGCCTCAAGCGCCGGCAGCGTCGGAAGGATCGCCAGCCTCGAAGTAGGCGAGACCGCTTCCGCTTCCTCGCGCGAGCCGGATTCCGCTACGACCGAAGCCTCTGCAGATGCCGCAGCGGAAGAGCTGCGCTCGTCTTGGCCGAGCGATGATGCCCTGCCGCCCCGCTCATTGATCGACGGATTCGCAAGGAACCAAAGCACGCACGCGATGCCGGCGATCCCAGCCGATATCAATGTGTAACGACGGGAGCGAAAAGAAATCATAAGGTCGGAATGGCACCTCCCTGTGCCAAGGTTCGGCGGGTCCATGTGCAGGACGCGACAGCCTCAGTTCTCTTCAATCGCCCGTGGAACCTGAAAAGTGCCTGATACGCGACCGCCGCAGCAATCGGTGACGGTAGTGACGCCGCCGGATGTGCTGACATTGCAGCTGTTGGTGCAGGTGTAGGTCACGCCATTGACCGTGGCAGTGCCGGTCGCCTGGGCAGGCACCACGAAAAACGGAGCAGCGGCAAGCAGCGTGCCGATAACAATATATTTTTTCACAAGCAGTACTCCTGTTGAGTAACGATCGCCTGAGCCATCTTCCGCAGCGTCATGTCTTCCAGTGTCTCGTTCTCCGGCCGACATGAATGTCCCGATGGCTCGTCCATGCAGAGCGCTCCGATAGCGCCCCGCATGGACTTATAGAATGGCCGGAAAGATGCGTCAAGCGAGTTTTTCTTAACAGCCTTGGCATTCGATGGCCTCTGCAGGAAACCTTTCGGATCGCCGGATCATGAAAGTCGATCCCCACGGTCATCGGCCAAAAAACGGAACTTCCAATCGAGTATTCCCGGCCGCAATGCGACTTTTGGGCTATTCGATCGCCCGCGCCAGCCAGCGCTCGATCCCCGCGCGATCCCGCGCGCGCAGCAGCGCCGGAGCGCGGGCGCGGAGCGCCGCGTGATCGAAACCCCGCACCGCGCGACGCAATTCCAGCAGCGTGCCCGGGTGCAGGCTGAATTCCTCCAGCCCCAGCGCAAGCAGCACAGGCGCGAACAGCGGGTCGCCTGCGATTTCACCGCACACCGCCACCGGCTTGCCGCGCGCGCGCGCGGTGCGCATCACCGTGTTCAACAACTGCAGCACCGCCGGATGCAGCGGGCTGTAGAGGTCGCCCAAGGCTTCGTTATTGCGGTCCGCGGCCAGCAGGTACTGCACCAGATCGTTGGTGCCGATGGACAGGAAATCGGTGGCGGCGATGAAGGTCGGCAGCGCGATCGCCGCCGACGGTACTTCGATCATCGCGCCCAGCGGCACGGCGTCGGCGATGGCGCAGCCTTCGCTGCGCAGCTCGCGCTGCACGTCGGTCATCAGCGTGCGGACCGCGATCATTTCCTCGCGGCCGCTGACCATCGGCACCAGCACCCGGATCGGGCCGTAGGCGCCGGCGCGCAGGATCGCGCGCAGCTGGGTGCGGAACAGGTCGATGCGCGACAGCGACAGGCGCACGCCGCGCAGCCCCAGCGCCGGATTCGGTTCGCCGGTCAGCGCCAGCGCGGTGCCGTCGGCCTTGTCGGCGCCGATGTCGAGGGTGCGGATGGTGACCGTGCGCCCGGTCATGCCCAGCACCAGATCGCGATAGGCGCGGAACTGTTCTTCTTCGTCCGGCAGCGTGTGCCGCAGTTCCGCCGGGCGATTCATGAACAGGAATTCGGTGCGGTACAGACCGACGCCGGCGGCGCCGAGCGCATGGGCTTCGGCCACGTCTTCGCGCGATTCGGCGTTCGCCCAGAGTTTGATGTCGACGCCGTCGCGGGTGCGCGTGGGTTCGCGGCGCAGGCGATGCAGCTGTTTGCGCTCGCGCGCGTACGCCTGCACCCGCGCGCGGTGCTCGCGCAGGTCGTCGGCATTGGGTTCCAGGATCACCAGGCCGCTGCCGCCGTCCACCGCCAGCACGTCGCCGTCGTTGACTTTCTGCAGCACGTGCGCAGCGCCGATCACCAGCGGCACGTGCAGGCTGCGGGCCAGGATCGCGCTGTGCGACAGCGGGCTGCCGCCGGCGGTGATCACCGCCATCACGCCCTGCGCGTGCAACTGCGCGAGATCCGAGGGCGCGATGTTGTCGGTGACCAGGATGTCGCCGGCGATGCCCTGCAGTTCGGCGTCGCGGCTGTGCAGGGCGGCGTGGATGCGGCCGACGACCTGGTCGATGTCGTCGATGCGGCTGCGCAGGTAGGCGTCGTCCATGTCCGCGAACACCGCAGCGATGCGGTCGCGCTGCAGGCGCAGGGCGTAGTCGGCGGCGTAGCGCCCGGTGCGGATCAGTTCGTCCAGGCCGGCCAGCAGTTCGGGGTCGTCCAGCAGCAGGGTGTGCAGATCGAGGAACTCGCCGACCTCGTGGGCCAGCGCACCGTGCAGGCGGCTGCGCAGCGCGTGCATCTCGCCGCGGACGACGGTGATCGCGGCGTGCAGGCGGTCGAGTTCTGCGTCGACCTCCGACGCGTCGATCCGCTCTTCGGCCACGTCCAGCGCATGCGGCAGGCGGACGCGCGCCCGTCCGAGCACGCTGCCGCGCGATGCGCCCTGGCCGGAGAGGACGCGTCTCATCAGCTGTCTTCGTCGAACCGGCGTTCGAACAATGCGGCCACCGCGTCCATCGCCGCGGCTTCGTCTTCGCCGTCGGCGCGCACGATCACGCTGCTGCCGTGGCCGGCGGCGAGCAGCATCACGCCCATGATGCTCTTGGCGTTCACTTCGCGGCCCTTGGCGGCCACGGTCACCCCGCAGCGGAAGCCGGAAACGACCTGCACCAGTTTGGCGGTGGCGCGCGCGTGCAGCCCGAGGCGGTTGGTGATGGTGAGTTCGCGTTCGATCATGGCGCTGACCCGGGTTGGGAGTTGGAGATGGAAGGTGGGTGTTGCCGGGTTTCGGGCGTCGTCGACTCAAGCGTCATCGACGATCGCTCCGTTGCGCGCGCCGGCCGCAGCGACCGCCGGCAGTTCGTCCAGCGGCAGTTCGGCGTAGTTCATCACCCGCAGCAGCATGGGCAGGTTCAACGAGGCTACCCGCCGCGCCGGCGTGCCCAGCCGCGCGAGCTTCGAAGCGAGATTGCTGGGCGAGGCGCCGTAGAGATCGGTGAGGATCAGCACGCCGTCGCCGCCGTCGACACGGCGCAGCGCGGCGCTGGCCAGCGGCAGTGCGGTGTCGGGGTCGTCGTCGAACCCCAGCTCGAACGCTTCGGTCTTCAGCGGCAACTGGCGCAGCAGCCGCGTCGAGACATCGACCAGTGCGCTGCCGATGCCAGGGTGGGTCACGAGGAGGATGCCGACGGTCATGTCGACAACTTAACAGACGGAGATGACGCGCCGGAAGCGGGCGAACGCGCTTAGACGATGGATTCGTCCAGTACCGCGTGGAACAGCGTGTTCAGCGCCTGCGCCGCGCCGACCGATCGCGAGGCTTCGGGGCGCATCGTCTCCAACCGCGCCAGTTGTTCCTCGACGAAGGCGTTGATGGCGGGCACCGGGTCGCCCAGCCCCATTTCCGGAGCGCCGCGCTTGCGTTCCAGCAGCGCGTCGATGTCCGCGCGCAGCGCAGGACGGTCGTCGATCAGATGCAGCAGTCTGTCGAATTCGATCGGCGCCGGGGTGCCGTAGCGCTCCAGCCACAGCACCGACAGCAGCGGCCGCAGCGCGTAGAAATACTTCTTCAGCGACACCTGCTCGGCGCGCAGGTAGGCGCGCTCGGTGGTCTTGGCCATGCTGCGGTAGTGATACATGCCGCTCTCGACCGAATAGACCGATGGCAGCAGCGCGCGCGCGTGCTCGCCGAAGCCGCCGCGCTCGATGTAGCGGATCGGCGACTGGATCCATTCCACGAACGCCGGGTTCGACTTCCAGAACAGCCGCAGCGCCTTGCGCAAGTCCCAGCCGTTGAGGTCGATGTCGTCGACGATCGCGTACTCGATCACGTCGCGGCGTTCTTCCAGATCCACCGCCTGATACCAGCGAGGTGCGTGGGCGTAGATGAAGCGCACGTCGTAGTCGGAGTTGGGCGAGGCGAAGCCCCACGCGCGGCTGCCGGATTCGACCGCGAGAAGGATGCGCACGCCATGCTGCTCCTCGGCGCGCGCGAGCCGCTGCATGATCTCGGCATGCACGTCGGCGGGGATGGCGGTGTGGCCGGGCGGGGCGATATTCATTGCAGTCGTCATGATGCGTTGGTGGTGGCAAAGACCGTGATTTCCTCGCGGTCGTGATAGAGCTGGCGCGCGCGCACGGTCAGCGGCTGGCCGGCTTCGGCCTCGAAGCGTTCGAGGCACTGACGGGTTTCCTGCCATCGTTTCTTCATCGGCAGTTTCAGATTGAAGATCGCGTGCCGGCACCAGCCTTCGCGGAACCATTCGGCCATGCGCGCGGCGACGCGGCTGGGCTGCTCGACCATGTCGCAGACCATCCAGTCCAGCGGTTTCGCCGGATGCCACGAAAAACCGTCGGCGCGCAGATGCTGCACCAGGCCGGTGTCGATCACATGCTGGCGCAGCGGGCCGTTGTCGACCGCGGTCACCTGCAGGTTCTGGCGGGCGAGCACCCAGGTCCAGCCGCCCGGTGCGGCGCCGAGGTCGGCCGCGCGCATGCCCGGGCGCAGCAGGCGTTCGCGCTCATCGGCGCTCAACAGCACCAGCAAGGTTTCTTCGAGCTTCAGCGCGGAGCGCGAGGGCGCATCCGGCAGCAGTTTCAGGCGCGGGATGCCCAGCGGCCACGGGGCGCTGTCGCGCGGATCGCCGACCGCGAGGAAGGCGTGGTCGCCGTCGACGAAACACACGTGCAGCCGCGGCAGGCGGGCGTTGTCCTGCGCGGCGAGCAGCCCGGCCTTGCGCAGCGCCGGACGCAGCGCATTGCCGAAACTGCGCGCGAGTCCGGCCAGCGGTTTGGCTTCGTCCGAGTCCGGATGCTCGACGACGATGGTGCCGTAGGGTGAGCCCTGGCCCACCGTTGCAGCGGTCAACGCCTCCTGCATCGGCGCGATCCGGTCTTTCGGATCGAGGCCGCGCAGCTCGGCGATCAGCCGCAGTTTCTGGCGCGCGAAGATCAGCTCACGGAAGGGCAGCGCCTCGGTCAGCGCCTGGCCGTCGTCGCCGAGGAACACGGCGTAGCCGCTGTTGCGCTCGGTGCGCGCATAGCCGCCGAGTCCGCGCAGTGCGGCGCGTTCGGTCAGTTCGGCGGCGAGCTCGGGCTCGAAGCCCGGTCGGCAGTAGCAGAGGAGGCCGTGGATGGTCATCTGAAGGATTCGGTGAGGCGAAAACGATCGGCGCTCATGCGAACGGCGGACGAACGTGCATTCTCCTCTGCTTGCGTAGGCAGGGGGTGTTTTCTCCTCCCCTTGCGCGCAGCGCAGGGGGAGGTCGGGAGGGGGTGAACAGACGCCGCGACTCCGAACCCCTCCCCAACCCTCCCCTTCGCCTGCGGCGAAAGGGAGGGAGCAAAACATCGAGCTTCCAGATCCACGCCTCCCCTTGCGCGCAGCGCAGGGGGAGGTTGGGAGGGGGTGGAGACAGATCGCCGCGACTCCGAACCCCTCCCCAACCCTCCCCTTCGCCTGCGGCGAAAGGGAG
>JAZKFJ010000040.1:43114-64318 GCA_040386495.1 Pseudomonadota bacterium | reverse complement strand
GAACCCAGCGGCCTGGTGTTCAACAGCCGAATGGCTGGTCAGGCCGCTCTACATGGAATCCCATAGAATATTTTCAGACACGAAGGCCGGCGAAATGCCGGCCTTGTGCGTTCCGTCGGATGCGTTCCGGCATCGATGCCGGGACAAAACCCGTGGTTACAGAACGTAGACGAACAGGAACAGGCCCAGCCACACCACGTCCACGAAGTGCCAGTACCAGGCCACCGCCTCGAACGCGAAGTGCTGGTCCTTGGTGAAATGGCCCTTGGCGCAGCGCAGCCACATGATCGCCAGCATCAGCGTGCCCAGGGTCACGTGCGCGCCGTGGAAGCCGGTAAGCATGAAGAAGGTGGAGCCGTAGATGCCCGAACCCATCGTGAGGTTCAGTTCCTGGTAGGCGTGGATGTATTCCTCGGCCTGATAGAACAGGAACAGGCAGCCCAGCAGCACCGTCGCACCCAGCCACACCAGCAGTGCCTTGCGGTGCCCGGCTCTCAGCGCGTGATGCGCGAACGTCACCGTCACGCCCGAGGTCAGCAGGATCAGGGTGTTGATCAGCGGCAGGCCCCAGGCCGGGATGGTCTGGAAGGCACCGCCGACATCGGCCGGGCCGCTGCTCGGCCACGCCGCGCTGAAGGACGGCCACAGCGTGGCGTTGGTCATCACGCCGTCGCCCGCGCCGCCCAGCCACGGCAGCGCGAACTGACGGGCGTAGAACAGCGCGCCGAAGAACGCGGCGAAGAACATCACTTCGGAGAAAATGAACCACACCATGCCCATGCGGAACGAGGTGTCGACCTGCTTGTTGTAGTGCCCGGCCAGCGATTCGAGGATCACGTCGGCGAACCACTTGAACAGGATCGCGCACAGCCCGGCGAGACCGACGAAGAACGCGGACTTGCCCCAGGAAACATGGTTCAGCCAGCAGGCGAACCCGACCATGGTGATGAACAGGAACACCGAAGCGAACACCGGCCACCTGCTGCCATGCGGCACGAAGTAGACATCGGGATCGTGGTGAGCGGCGTGCGCTTGAGCCATGGCAGTCGTCTCGCGAGTGTGTCGGATGAGTGAAGATCAGGGAGCGGTGCGCGAAGCGTCGGCAGACGTACCGGCAGACGTGTCGGTCTTTGTCGGTGCGGCCAACCGTGCGGTCAGCGTATCGTTCTTGAAGAAAGTGTAGGACAGCGTGAGCGTGCGCACGTCGTCCGGGAGATCCGGATCGACGATGAAACGCACCGGCATCTCGCGGGTCTCGCCAGCGACCAGGGTCTGCGCGGTGAAGCAGAAACATTCGGTCTTGTTGAAGTATTGCGATGCGCGCGCCGGCGCCACCGAGGGCGTGGCGCTGCCGACGATGTCGCGATCGCTCTTGTTGCGCGCGAAATAAGTGGTTTCGTACAGCTCGCCCGGGCGCACCTGCATGCTCATCTGCCGCGGGCCGAATTCCCAGGGCAGCTTCGAATTCACATCGCCGTCGAAGGTCACCGTCACCATGCGCTCGCTGCGCGCCGAGGCCATCGCGTCACCCGGATCGGCGGCGCCACGTTCGAGGCGGATGCCGAACACTTTCTCGCAGGCGATCCGATACAGCGGCACCAGCGCGAAGCTGAAGCCGAACGCGAGCAGCGATACGGCGACCATGCCGCCGATGCCGAGACTGCGCTTGCGTGCGGTTTCGTCGTTCATTGCCCCACCGCGTTGAGCACGATGAAGGTCACATACACCACCAGCGAAATGCCGGCCACCACGAATGCCGTGCGCCGCGCCGAAGCGCGACGTGCGGCCATCGCGGCGTCTACGACGGGTGCGTTGGGCGGTAGCGTGGTCATCGTGGCGGCCGGATCGCTCAGGCGATCAGTGAGTGATATCGCCATGGGCCAGATCGCCATCGCGGATCACCGGCGGCGTGCTGAAAGTGTGGTGCGGGGCCGGCGACGGCACCGTCCATTCCAGACCCTTGGCGCCTTCCCAGGCGCGCGCTTCGGCCTTGGCGCCGTGTTTGAGCGAGTGCCACAGCACATAGAACATGATGAACGGCGTGGCGAACATGCCGAACGCGCCGATCGTGCTGATCAGGTTCCAGTCGGCGAACACGACGTTGTAGTCCGGGATGCGGCGCGGCATGCCGGCCAGACCCAGGAAGTGCTGCGGGAAGAACAGCAGGTTGACGAACACCACCGACCACCAGAAGTGGAACTTGGCGAGCGTCTCGTTGTACATGCGCCCGGTCCACTTCGGCCACCAGTAATAGACGCCGGCGATGATGCCGAACAGCGCGCCGGTCACCAGCACGTAATGGAAGTGGGCGACCACGAAATAGGTGTCGTGATACTGGAAGTCGGCCGGAACGATGGCGAGCATCAGGCCCGAGAAACCGCCGATAGTGAACAGGATCACGAACGCGATCGCCCACAGCATCGGCGACTCGAACGAGATCGAGCCGCGCCACATCGTGGTGACCCAGTTGAACACCTTCACGCCGGTCGGGATCGCGATCAGCATCGTCGCGAACATGAAGTAGATCTCGCCGCCCATCGGCATGCCGACGGTGAACATGTGATGCGCCCACACGATGAACGAGAGGAAGGCGATCGACGCGGTGGCGTAGACCATCGCCTGGTAACCGAACAGCGGCTTGCGGCTGAAGGTCGGGATGATTTCCGACACCACGCCGAACGCCGGGAGAATCATGATGTAGACCTCGGGGTGACCGAAGAACCAGAAGATGTGCTGGAACATCACCGGGTCGCCGCCGCCCTTCGCGCTGAAGAAACTGGTCAGGAAGAACTTGTCGGTGAGCAGCATCGTCACCGCGCCGGCGAGCACCGGCATCACCGCGATCAGCAGGAAGGCGGTGATGAGCCAGGTCCAGCAGAAGATCGGCATCTTCAGCAGGTCGACGCCGGGGGCGCGCATGTTGAGGATGGTAGCGATGATGTTGATCGCGCCCATGATCGAGCTGATGCCCATCATGTGGATGGCGAAGATCGCGAACGACAGGTTGAAGCCACCCTGCAGCGACAGCGGCGGATAGAGCGTCCAGCCGCCGGCAGGTGCGCCGCCCGGGAGGAAGAACGTCATCAGCAGCAGCGCGAAGGCGAACGGCATGATCCAGAAGGACCAGTTGTTCATGCGCGGCAGCGCCATGTCCGGCGCGCCGATCTGCAGCGGGACCATCCAGTTCGCCAGGCCGACGAAGGCCGGCATCACGCCACCGAAGATCATCACCAGCGCATGCATGGTGGTCATCTGGTTGAAGAACTCGGGGCTGACGTGCTGCAGGCCCGGGGTCATCAATTCGGCGCGGATCACCACCGACATCGCCGCGCCGATGATGAACATCACGAAGCTGAAGATCAGATACAGCGTGCCGATGTCTTTGTGGTTGGTCGAATAGAACCAGCGTTCGACGAAACTCTGCGTGTGGTCGTGCGCGTCGTGACCGTGGTGGTCGGAAGCGGCGTCGTGATCGGCGTGGGTGGTGGCCATGACTTACCTCAACAAAAATAGTGCGATCAGCCGGCCGCGTTGGCGGCGGCTGCGGGGGCGTTCTGGTCTGCGACGGCGGCCGGCGCTTCGGGCGCGGGCGCGGCATCGGCAGGAGCGGCTTCTGCAGGCGCTGCGACCGGAGCCGGCGGCGCGTTCTTGGCGCGCTCGGCGGCCAGCCACTGGTCGAACTCGGCCTTCGGCACCGCTTTGACCACGATCGGCATGAAGCCATGGTCCTTGCCGCACAGTTCGGCGCACTGGCCGCGGTACACGCCCGGGGTTTTGATCTCGGTCCAGGCCTCGTTGATGATTCCCGGGATCGCGTCCTGCTTCCAGCCCAGCGCAGGCACCCACCAGGCGTGGATCACGTCGTCGGCGGTGATCAGGAAGCGGATCTTGGTGTTGGTCGGCAGCACCAGCACGTTGTCCACGTCGAGCAGGTAGTGCGGGTGATTCGCGGTGCGGGCGTCGACCTTGCTCTGGCGGATCTGGTCGCTCTTGCGGTCGAGACGGCTGGTGAAGCTGACGACATCGCCCGGCTTCTCGGCCATGTACTCGTACTTCCAGAGCCACTGGTAGCCCTTGACCTTGACAGTCATCGCCGAGTCGCGGGTGTCGTACATCGCGATCAGCTTGCTGGTGGCCGGGAACGCCATCAGCACCAGCAGCGCCACAGGCACCACGGTCCAGATGATCTCGAGCTTGGTGCTGTGGGTGAAGTCCACGTCCGGCTTGGCGCCTTTGGACTTGCGGAACTTGAACATGGCGTAGGCCATCGCGCCGAAAACGATCAGGCCGATGGCCACGCAGATCCACAGCGCCAGCATGTGCGCGTCGTAGGCGTTCTGGGAGGAGGCGGTAACGCCCTTGCCCATGTTCAGCTGCCACGGCACCGGGTCGGCCGACTGGGCCATCGCCGCCATCGGCAGCAGCGCGACCAGCGGCAATGCCGCCAGTGCCCGGCCCCGGTTTGTCCAACTCGCACGCATTTGCACCATGGCCAAAAACCCCAGAAGTCGTGACTAGCTCGAAATAGGTACGGGGACGACTCGGCGGCGGAGGCAGGCGTGGGCGCCATGCAGCCGCAAATCGGGTCCCGGAAAACCGGAGAATGGTAGCCGTTCGCGGCCTCCACGGGCAAGCAAGACCCGCTCGCGGCTTCGCCAGCGCCCCACCATACGCCCCCGGTCGGCCGGGTGGACGGGCACTGATAGAATTCGCCGTTTCTCCGCTTGCCGGACTGCCGTGAACGAGATCGTCAACTTGTCTGTCAACCCGCTACCAGACCCGCTCTCCAGCCGGATCCTGTCTCCGGAACTGCCGGCCGCGCCCGATCCGCTGCGCGCCGCGATCACCGCCGCCTGGGTCCGCGACGAGACCGAACACGTCCGCGAACTGCTGGCCGCAGCGCGCCAGCCGGATCACGACCGCGCCGCCATCCAGGTCACCGCCGCCGATCTGGTCCGCCGGGTCCGCGCCCGCGCGCAGGATCAGGGCGCGATCGAAGCCTTCATGCGCCAGTACGACCTCGGCAGCGAGGAAGGCGTGCTGCTGATGTGCGTGGCCGAAGCTCTGCTGCGCATCCCAGACCAGGACACCGCCGACAAGCTCATCCGCGACAAGCTCGGCGACGCCGACTGGAAGCGGCACATGGGCCAGTCCGACTCGGTGCTGGTCAACGCCTCGACCTGGGGGCTGATGCTGACCGGCAAGCTGGTCGATCTGGCCGACGACACCAAGCGCGACGTCCATAACGCCTTCAAGCGCCTGATCGGCCGCGTCGGCGAGCCGGTGATCCGGCTCGCGGTGCGCCAAGCGATGCGGATCATGGGCCATCAGTTCGTGATGGGCCGCACTATCGACGAAGCCCTGTCGCGCAGCCGCAAGGGCGACAACGCGAACTATCGTTATTCGTTCGACATGCTGGGCGAAGGCGCGCTGACCACCGCCGACGGCCTGCGCTATCTCGAAGCCTACCGGCAGGCGATCCACGCCATCGGCAAGAGCGGAAGCTTCAAAGAATCCGATGTTTTCGCCGTCCCCAGCATCTCGGTCAAGCTGTCCGCGCTGCATCCGCGCTACGAACACGCCAAGCGTGCGCGTGTCTTCGCCGAACTCGGCCCGCGGCTGCTGGAGCTGTCGCAACTGGCGAAGCAGTACGGCATCGGCCTGACCATCGACGCCGAGGAAACCGACCGCCTCGAACTGTCGCTCGACCTCATTGTCCAAGTACTGGCCGACGAATCGCTGCGCGGCTGGAACGGTTTCGGCATCGTGGTGCAGGCGTACCAGAAGCGCGCGCCGTTCGTGATCGACTACATCGCCGACATGGCCCGCCGCCTCGACCGCAAGATTCCCGTGCGCCTCGTCAAAGGCGCCTACTGGGACAGCGAAGTCAAACGCGCCCAGGTGGACGGCCAGTCCGGCTACCCGGTCTTCACGCGCAAGCCGAACACCGACGTGTCGTACCAGGCCTGCGCGCGCCGGCTGCTGGACGCGACCGACGCGATCTACCCGATGTTCGCGACCCACAACGCGCAAACCATCGCCGCGATCCACCGCATGGCTTTGACCCTTCTCCCGCCTGCGGGAGAAGGTGCCCGAAGGGCGGATGAGGGCGCGCAGCGATACGAATTCCAGAAACTCCACGGCATGGGCGACGACCTCTACGCCGAAGTGATCCCGGCCGACCGCCTCAACGTGGCCTGCCGCGTCTACGCGCCGGTGGGTTCGCATGAAGACCTGTTGCCGTATCTGGTGCGCCGCCTGCTGGAAAACGGCGCCAATTCCAGCTTCGTCAATCGGATCACCGACGAGAACGTCGCCATCGACGACCTGATCCGCGATCCGATCGAAATCGTGTCGGCCTTCGACACCATTCCCCATCCGCGCATCCCGCTGCCGGTCGATGTGTACCGCAGCTTCCTCGCGCTCGACAGCAGCAACGACAGAGACAATTCCATGGGCCTCAATCTCGCCAACGATTCGCAGTTGCAGTCCCTCGCTGCGCAGGTCAATGCCGCGGTGACCGACTGGCGCGCCGCGCCGCTGGTGCCGGGCGCGACCGCCGCCGGCGCAGCGCTGCCGGTGACCAACCCCGCCGACCGCCGCCAGACCGTCGGTCACTGGCAGCCGGCCGACAGCGCCACCGTCGAGAAAGCCCTGCAGAACGCGGTCGCCGCGCAACCGGCCTGGGACGCGATGCCGGCCGCCAGCCGCGCGACCATCCTCGAACACGCCGCGAAGTTGCTCGAAGACCGCATGCCGCAGTACATCGCGCTGTGCACGAAGGAAGCCGGCAAGACCATTCCCGACGGCATCGCCGAAGTGCGCGAAGCCGTGGATTTCCTGCGCTATTACGCCGGCCAGGCGCGCAAGATCTTCGCGCCGGAGCCCCTGCCCGGCCCAACCGGCGAATCCAATACGCTGCAGCTCGCCGGTCGCGGCGTGTTCGTCTGCATCTCGCCGTGGAACTTCCCGCTGGCGATCTTCATGGGCCAGGTCGCGGCCGCGCTGGCCGCCGGCAACAGCGTCATCGCCAAGCCGGCCGAGCAGACCAATCTCATCGGTTACGCCGCGGTGAAACTGATGCACGAAGCCGGCGTGCCCGAAGCCGTGCTGCAGTTCCTGCCCGGCGACGGCGCCACCGTCGGCGCGGCGCTGACCCGCGATCCGCGCGTGGCCGGCGTGGCCTTCACCGGCTCCAACGACACCGCCCGCGCGATCAACCGCGCCATGGCGGCGCGCGAAGCCGCCATCGGCGTACTCATCGCCGAAACCGGCGGCCAGAACGCGCTGATCGGCGATTCCTCGTCGCTGCCTGAGCAGTTGGTCAAGGATGCGATCTCCTCCGCGTTCACCTCCGCCGGCCAGCGCTGCTCGGCCGCGCGCGTGCTGTTCGTGCAGGACGATATCGCCGACAAGGTGATGCACATGCTGGCCGGCGCGATGGCCGAACTGAAGGTCGGCGACCCCGGGCTGCTGTCGACCGACATCGGCCCGGTGATCGACGCAGACGCGCTGTCGCTGCTGGACGCCCACGCCGCGAAGATGGCGAACGAAGCGAGACTCATCGCCACCGCCGCCACCGACGACAGCGTCGCGCACGGCACCTACTTCGCGCCGCGCGCCTGGGAACTGCAGTCGCTATCGCAGCTCACGCGCGAGAACTTCGGCCCGGCGCTGCACGTGATCCGCTGGAAAGCCGATCAGCTGGATCAGGTGATCGACACCATCAACGCCACCGGCTTCGGCCTGACCCTCGGCATCCACTCGCGCATCGACGAAACCATCGACCGCATCGCCTCGCGCGCCAAGGTCGGCAACATCTACGTCAACCGCAACCAGATCGGCGCGGTGGTCGGCGTGCAGCCGTTCGGCGGCCAGAACCTTTCCGGCACCGGCCCGAAGGCCGGCGGGCCGCATTATCTGCCGCGGTTCACGACCGAGAAGACGGTCACCGTGAACACCACCGCGGCAGGGGGAAATGCTTCGTTGTTGACGCTGGGGGACTGAACTTCCGCAATACCGGGAGCGATGGCGAAAACCCCGACCTGGTCGGGGTTTTCGCGTTTTCGCGTTTTCGATCACGGAATCGGATTGCCGTTTCCACCACCACCACCGTCCGGGCAGTACGTCAGATTGGTGAAACTACGAACGGCGCTTTGTCCATCCGCGCTGGTCACGACCAAGGTCGCCGAGGCGCCGGCGTCGACCTGCGCCCAGCGTCCGTCTGCCGATTGCCACAGCACATTGCTCCACTGGAAGACATAAGGCTCCAGGCCACCGGACACTGTCGCCGTAACGGACAGCGCCTCCCAGCAGCCATATGCCGAAGAAGGCATGGAAACCCACAGTGGCGAGGATTCATTCGCAGTACGGTCGTCGAAGATCTGCGCCCAGCGACCGTCGTACCCGCCGTTCTGCCACAACTGCCAACCGGCGCGCAGCCAGGCCCCGGATTCGTAATGCTCGCGCGTATCGATCAGCCCCGAGTGGACGAAATAGTCGTGCTGCCGCCAATAGGCATTGAGAGACGCGTAGTCGCCGCTGGCGTCGGCGCGGCTGTAATAGTCCGTGCCGCGGCCGAGCCCTTCGTATCCGCCGAAATCGTCGGAGCCGGAAATGGTATCGGCATCGGTCTCCGCCGAGTACCCGCCCCAGAACCATCGCTTGGCTGGGATGCCTTCGCGCCCGTCGGTGAGACTTGAACTGGAAGTATCGCGCGAGCCCACGTAGAACCGCTGCAGACCCGCAGGCACCTGGACCGCGCCAACCTCATCGACGATGGCGCTGTCGAGTTGGATATCGACGGTCTCGTCGCTGGTCCAGTTGATCCACCAATTCGATCCGGACCACTGGCTCTGGAACACATCGGCGAGATCCTGCAGTTCGTAGGTGATGCGCTTGGCCAGCGGCCATCTCACCGTACTGTCGCGACCCGCCGCCAGGCTCGCCGCATTGCTGTAGTTGATCGCTTGCGCGCCCCATGCGGAAACGGCGCTCGCGGAGGTCTCCGGCACCCAAACGTAGTGCACCGACTTGTCGTCGTCGTTGGTCACGTCGACTTCCGCTGAAGCCCCAGCCGCGACGCGAGCGCTGATCGTGGCGTAGGAATCCTGCACGAAATGCAGCTCATGCCCATGCGTGCCCAGCTCCGTCCCATCCTCGTCCGCCTGCCAGATCATCAAGTGCTTGCCGCCGGCGACCTGCATGAAGTTCATGTCGGAGCTGCCGTACCGGCGCATCACGTGATCCTTGTGGCTGGTGATGGTGGCGTATGCGACGTACTCGCCTGCAGCGCCGGGAATCCCGGACACCGACCGCACCGCGATCTCGATGCGCTCCCAGTCGTGGATTTCGGTCGCTTTCTTGTCCACCGGGTGATAGACGTGATAGAGCAAGACCAACGTCTTGCTGCCGCCTTCCATGTGTTCGATCGCCGAGGAATACAGGGTGGGACGGATCCGCCAGTGCTGATAGGCGGTCGATCCGGTAGACGATCCCGCCACATACTGCGAGAGCAGATTCGGCCAGGTGTAGCGGTTGTTGGCGAAGTTGCCGTCGCGGTCGAAATCGTAGTTCGAAATCCAGTCGCGGCCTTTCTTGCTGCTGCTTTCTTCGGCGCGCTGCATGATCACCGGCGCGTAATGCTGCAGATACGCCTTGCGTTCGGCCGGGGTCAGCAGCCATGGCTGGGCGTTGACGGTGCGCGCCGGCAGTGCCGCGGCCAGTAGCACCAGCACAGCCAGCAGCCAACGCAGCGCGACCGAAGAAACGGCGAAACGGCCCGGGTGCGCGAATAGCGCGGGGCAGATAGCAGAGTTCATATTCATCTCCTCAATTCCATTTAAGGCGTCTACTCGGTAGATCGAGTCCGCGACGCTACGTGTGACTCATGCCGCTACCATATCATCTGCCCCAAGAGTGCGCTGTCAACTGCCGCAGTTTCGAAGACAAGGAATCTTTCGGGTACGGCCCAACGCCGGCCGCCTGCACAATCCTCGGGGAAAGGCGACGTCGTCGACCATCGTCTGACACATCCCACGCCTCAACGCCAGCCTGTACGCATGCAGCGCCGCCGGTGACAATCGGCCTCCGTTGTCCGCCGCATGAAGTCCCGATGTCCAATACCGCAGCACCGTCTTCCGACTCCCCCGCCGGCATCGCCGCGCCCGTGCGTTCCGCCGCGTCCATCTCGGCCGTCATCGCCCAGACCATCGCCGATGAGATCGTCGCGCAGCCGGCGCAGGTGCGTGCGGCGGTAGGCCTGCTCGACGAAGGTTCGACAGTGCCGTTCATCGCCCGCTATCGCAAGGAAGTCACCGGCGGTCTGGACGACACGCAGTTGCGCAATCTCGAAACCCGGCTGAGCTATCTGCGCGAGATGGAGGATCGCCGCGACGCGATCCTGGCGTCGATCGCCGAGCAGGGAAAACTGACGCAGGCGCTGGTCAACGCGTTGCTCGCCGCGGACAGCAAATCTCGGCTCGAAGATCTGTATCTGCCGTACAAGCCCAAACGCCGTACCAAGGCGCAGATCGCGCGCGAGGCAGGGCTGGAACCGTTGGCCGATGCGATCCTCGCCGACCCGTCGATGGCGCCCGACGAACGCGCGAAACCCTTCATCGACGCCGACAAGGGTGTGGCCGATGCCGCCGCCGCGCTGGACGGCGCGCGCGCGATCCTGATCGAACGTTTCGGCGAGAACGCGGCGCTGGTCGGCGAGTTGCGCGACTGGCTGCAGATCAAGGGCGTGCTGCGCGCGAAGGTCGTCGCCGGCAAGGAAAACGAAGGCGCGAAGTTCCGCGACTATTTCGATCACGCCGAGTCGCTCGCCAACATCCCCTCGCACCGCATGCTCGCGCTGCTGCGCGGCCGGCGCGAGGACATGCTGTCGGTGGAGCTCGAGCCCACAACCGATGTCGAACAGGGCAACGCCTATGCCGAAGGCCGCGTCGCGCTGGCGGCCGGCATCGCCATGCAGGGCCGCCCCGCCGACAAGTGGCTGGGCGACACCTGCCGTCTGGCGTGGCGCGCGCGGCTGCTGATGAATCTCTCGCTCGAACTCATCACCGCCGCGCGCGAAAAGGCCGAAAACGAGGCGATTTCGGTGTTCGGCGACAATCTCAAGGATCTGCTGCTGGCGGCGCCGGCCGGGCCGCGCAGCGTGCTGGGGCTGGACCCCGGCCTGCGTACCGGCGTGAAGGTCGCCATCGTCGACGCCACCGGCAAAGTGGTCGCCACCGACACGATCTATCCGCATGAACCCAAGCGACAGTGGGACGGTTCGCTCGCGCGATTGAAGCAGCTCTGCGCCGAACACAAGGTCGAACTGATCGCGATCGGCAACGGCACCGCCAGCCGCGAAACCGACAAACTCGCCGGCGAACTCATCGCGAAACATCCGGAGCTCAAGCTCACCAAGATCATGGTCAGCGAGGCCGGCGCGTCGGTGTATTCGGCGTCCGAACTGGCCGCGCGCGAATTCCCGAATCTCGACGTCAGCCTGCGCGGCGCGGTGTCCATCGCGCGGCGTCTGCAGGACCCGCTGGCGGAACTGGTGAAGATCGAACCCAAGGCGATCGGCGTCGGCCAGTATCAGCACGACGTGAATCCTTACGCGCTGGCGCGTTCGCTCGACGCGAAGGTGGAAGACTGCGTGAATGCGGTCGGCGTGCACGTGAACACCGCTTCCGCGGCGCTGCTGGCGCGCGTCGCCGGGCTGTCGACTTCGGTCGCCGAAAACATCGTCGCCCATCGCGACCAGCACGGCGCCTTCAAGACCCGTCGCGAACTGTTGAAAGTGCCGCGTCTCGGCGAGAAGACCTTCGAGCAGTGCGCCGGCTTCCTGCGCGTCGCCGATGGCGACCAGCCGCTGGACGCTTCGTCCGTGCATCCCGAGGCCTATCCAGTGGTCGAGCGCATCGTCAAAGCCTGCGGCCGGCCGGTCGCACAACTGATCGGCGATACCGCCACGCTGCGCAATCTGAAGCTGGAGCAGTTCACCGACGAACGCTTCGGCCTGCCGACGGTGCGCGATATCGTGAAAGAGCTTGAAAAACCCGGCCGCGACCCGCGCCCCGAATTCAAGGCCGCGCGCTTCGCCGATGGCGTCGAAAAAATCAGCGATCTGGTGCCGGGCATGGTGCTGGAAGGCGTGGTGACGAATGTCGCTGCGTTCGGCGCGTTCGTCGACATCGGCGTGCATCAGGACGGTCTGGTCCACATCTCGGCGCTGGCCGACAAATTCGTCAAAGACCCGCGCAGCGTGGTCAAGGTCGGCGACGTGGTCAAAGTGAAAGTTATGGAAGTGGACGCGCCGCGCAAACGTATCGGGCTGACCTGTCGTCTCGACGATGTGCCCGGCGAAACCCGCGGCGGCAAGCGCGAGGAGCGCGACAACACCGGCGGCAACCGTAATGGCGGTCGCGATACGCGCGGCCAGGGTGCGAACAATGCAAGTCCGAAACCCCGCCCCGGCAACGCAGCAGCGCCTGCGAACACCGCAATGGCCGATGCGCTGCGGGCGTTGAAACGCTGACGACCACAGTGCGGCTTGGATGCTCGCGCACGCATCGCGTGAGCATCGGCGATTACTCGAACAGACCCTCGCGCAACCACTTGGTCGCGACCCATTTTTCGCCCGCGATCACCGGCGCGCCGCCGTGCAGCGTTTTCGTCGACGGATGCGGGCGGTCGTAGCTGAAGAACAGCGCGCAGCCGCGCTTGGCCGCGAAGCGCAGGCCAAGGTCGGGAAACGTGGTTTCGCCGCCGCGCTCCGGTTCGCGCAGATAGATCAGCAGCGTGGCGAGGCGCTGCCCCCCGCGGGCGAGAACCGCCGCAGAACCCTCGGCCGCCGGATCGAAATAATCGTAGTGCGGCTCGTAGCGGTCGCCTGGACGGTAATGCAGCACCTGCAGATGCTCGCCGTTCTCGACCGGCCACGACAACAACTGCGCGATGCGCGCTTCGATCGAGCGCACCAGCGGATTCTCGTCGCGCCGGAAGAACATGCCGCGGCTGGTGCGCACGTCGTCCAGCTTGTTGTGGCCGGTTTTCATGTCGGTGGTGAGCGAGCGCTGCATGCGCGGCCGCGCCGTTTCCACCAGGCGGTCGCATTCGTTCTTGCTGAGGAAATCCGCGAACATCACGATCTGCGGATCGGGCAAGGTCACCAGCACCGACACCTTGCGGTCGCCGGCATCGATCGACATCGCGCCGTCGTCGAGCGCGGGCGCCGGCATCCTGCGTCCGCTGGCGATGGCTGGCTGCTCCGGATCAGGCCGCGCCACGGCGGATTGCTCCGCGGCCTGCCCGGACAGCACGGCCGGCGGCGATGAAACATCGGTCACGACCGAACGCTCGCCCATCGCCTCCGCGATCAGGCCCATGGCGAGATCGCGCTTCCAGCCGCGGTCGCACATCGCCTGCAGCAGCGCGTGCGTGGGCTGGCCGGCGCGCAACTGCTGCACCAGCCATTGGGTGATGTTTCGATAATCGGCGTTCGCCATCGGTGCGCTCTTCGGCTGTTCTGCTGTGAATCCGCGCAGAGGATAACTAAAATGCCGCGATGCCCACCCACTCCGCCCCCATCGTCCCGGATCGCCTGCGCCTGTCGGTCGCGCCGATGATGGACTGGACCGATACGCACTGCCGGAATTTTCACCGTCTGCTCGCGCCGCATGCGCGGCTCTACACCGAAATGGTGCATGCGAACGCGGTGATCCACGGCGACCGGATCCGGTTGCTGGCGAAGGACGATACTCAGCATCCGGTCGCGCTTCAGCTCGGCGGCAGCGAGCCGGCGCTGCTGGCGCAGGCGGCGATGATCGGCGCGGCGCACGGTTTCGACGAGATCAACCTCAACTGCGGCTGTCCGTCCGACCGCGTGCAGGCCGGGCGTTTCGGCGCCTGCCTGATGCGCGAGCCATCTCTAGTCGCCGACTGCGTGGCAGCGATGATCCAGGCCGCGCCATCCACGCCGATCACCGTGAAATGCCGTCTGGGCGTGGACGACGATCATGAGTGGGAACGCTTCCTCAACTTCGTCGACACCATCGCCGCCGCCGGCTGCCGGATGTTCGTGATCCACGCCCGCAACGCCTGGTTGAAGGGGTTGTCGCCGAAAGAGAACCGCGAAGTGCCGCCGCTGCGCTACGACTGGGCGTATCGACTGAAACAGGAACGTCCTGCGCTGCAGGTGATCGTCAACGGCGGCATCGCCGATGTCGCCGAAGCCCGCGCGCATCTGGATCACGCCGACGGCGCGATGCTCGGCCGCGCGGCGTATCACGAGCCGTATCTGCTGCATCGGCTCGATGCCGCGTGGTTCGGCGGAGAGCCGTCCGACAGCCGGCCGTTCGATAACGTGTTGCGCAGCCGCGGCGATCTGCTGCGCGCGTGGCGGTCGTACGTCGAGGGGCAGCTCGAACGCGGCACCTTCCTCAAGCACATGACCCGGCACATCCTCGGCCTGTTCCACGGCGAGCGCGGCGGCCGCGCGTTCCGCCAGATCCTCAGCGAAGGCGCGCACCGCCCGGGCGCGGACTGGTCGCTGATCGAACAGGCTCTCGCGGTCACCGAAGCGCCGCATGAGCGTGCCGCCTGATCGCGGCACCGCACGACCCCTCTCCGGAAACGCCCCGATGCTGACCCGCAATCTCGACGCCTTCCTCGCCGCAGCGCGCACCTGCGCGCCCGACTTCGGCCCCGCCACCGCGAAAGCCGCGTTCCTGGTCGCACCCGACGGCTTCGGGCTGGCCGCGGAATCGGCCAGCGACAACCGCTACATGGCCGAGGCCGCCGCGTTCGACGCTGCGCGCGCCTCGGCCCAGCACCGCGAGCTGCAGCGCGCGCTGTCGGCCGAACTGCCGGTGATCTGCTTCGCCGGAGACCCGGCGACACCGGACGCGGTCTTCCCCAACAACGTCTTCGCGACCGCGCCGGGCCGTTCGATCATCGGCCGCATGCGTCATCCCGTGCGCCAGCGCGAAGCCGCCCGCAACGACATCCGCCGGTTCTTCATCGAATCGCTGGGCCGGACCGAGATCGACCTGTCCGCGCAGCCGCACGTCTGCGAGCTGACCGGCGCGCTGGCGATCGACCGCGCCCGAGGGCTGGGCTTCTGCGGCCTGTCGGAACGCTGCGACGAGGCCGGCGCGCGTCTCATGCACGACGCCTTCGGCCTGCGCGCGACGCTGATGTTCGATCTCGCCCCGGGCGAATACCACACCAATGTCGTCCTCGCGGTGCTGGCGGGACGCGCCGCGCTGATTTGCGCCGACGGTTTCGCCGACCCGGCGGCGGCCGATGTCATCGCCGCTTGCTACGCCCCGCACGCGATCCGGCTGTCGCCGGCCGAACGCGCGGCCTTCGCCGGCAACGCCATTTCGCTGGCGCCCGACAGCGTCTGGATGAGCGCGACCGCCGCGCGCGGGCTCTCCGATGCCAGCCGTGCGTCGCTCGCGGCTGCGGGATTCAAAGTCCGCGAGGTCGAACTGAACGCCATCGAGGCCGCTGGCGGCTCATTGCGCTGTTGCGTCGGCGAGATTTTCTAGTCACGGTCAGGACAACATCTGTGCCGTAGGTTCGCCGAACCCGACTCCGACGCATCCCCGGGCCATCCTCAAACGAATCAATCGCTTGAGCATCATCTTCGTCCCGGCGACCGTCGCTGGAGCGCTTCGGCAGGCGCATTTCAGATGGGCCGGTTGCCGCAAAACACCGCGCATCGCGGCCACGCGACTGAATCGGGACCACCCTGTCAGGTCCCCGTAAGAAAAAGTTAAGGACGGATTCACGGCTTCCTTTCGAGAATGCCCGTCCTGAGCGCGATGATGTGTTCCGCCGTTGTCGCCCGTCCTCTCCGAGTCCCGCCCATGTCTCTTTTTCCCCGCACTCTGACGCTGACTGTCCTGGTCGTCGCCCTCGCTGGCGTCGCCTTGCCGGCTGCCGCGCAGCAGGGACGTGGGGGGCGCGGCGACCGCCCACTGCAGGCCGCCGAGCCGGCGCGTCCGCAGCGGGACGATTCGGTATCCGACGCGGTTCGCCGGATCGAACGCGCCAACCGCGGCCAGGTTCTCAGCGCAGAACGCATGCAGTACGACGGTCGCGACGTGACCCGGATCAAGGTGGTCGACGACGAGGGCCGCGTCCGGATCTACATGGACGATCCGCAGCCGGCCAGCGAACCGCGCCGCCCATCGTTGCGCGACGACAACCCGCCGCGCCGTCGCGGCGACGATTAACGACACAGCGCGCCCATCGGACCCGGCGGACAGGGGTTTCACTGGAATCGCGTCGCGCCGATTGCAATCTGCTCCATTCGGAAAGCCTGATCGGCGTTTTCCTCATAAGCGCAATCTGAACAAGACGATCCCATCGCGCCCGGACAGCCTCCATGCGCGGCTATGCTCCGTACCTGAACAAAGCGTCGGCACTCCGCCGACCTTGGAGCAATCGATGCGCATTCTTCTTGTCGAAGACGAAGCCCCTCTCCGAGAAACCCTGGCCGCCCGGCTCAAGCGCGAAGGATTCGCGGTGGACACCGCCCAGGACGGCGAGGAAGGCCTGTACATGGGCCGCGAAGTCCCGTTCGATCTGGCGATCATCGATCTGGGTCTGCCGAAAATGTCCGGCATGGAACTGATCCAGGCCCTGCGCGGCGAAGGCAAGCAGTTCCCGGTACTGATCCTGACCGCACGGTCCAGCTGGCAGGACAAGGTCGAAGGCCTGAAACAGGGTGCCGACGATTATCTGGTCAAACCCTTCCACGTCGAAGAACTACTGGCGCGGATCAACGCCCTGGTGCGTCGCGCCGCAGGCTGGAGCAAACCGGCGCTGGAATGCGGCCCGGTCACGCTGGATCTGGCCGCGCAGACGGTCAGCGTCAACGGCACCAACGTCGACCTGACCAGCTACGAATACAAGGTGCTGGAATATCTGATGATGCACGCGGGCGAGCTGGTGTCGAAGGCCGACCTGACCGAGCACATCTACCAGCAGGATTTCGACCGCGACTCCAACGTGCTGGAAGTGTTCATCGGCCGGCTGCGCAAGAAGCTCGATCCCGACGGCGCGCTGAAACCCATCGAAACCGTGCGCGGCCGTGGTTACCGTTTCGCGATCGCGCGCACCGGCGATATCTGAATGCCGATGTCCTGATCAAGACACCCGAATCGAAGCACCCGAAGTCCGCCGTTTGAACCAGGTTCCACCACGCCGTCCAAGAGGCCGCAGACCGATGCACCGCGGCATCACGCACGGACAACCGAACCCCTGTCATGCCCAAGCGTGAGCGCCTGTACCACTGGCGCCCGCGTTCGTTGCAGACGCGACAACTGCTGGCGGCCAGCCTGGGCCTGATCGCATTCCTGGCGCTGGCCGGTTACGCGCTGGATCGCGCCTTCCTCAGTACCTCCGAGAACATCCTGCGCGGCCGGCTCCGCGATTACGCGCTGGATTTCGCTCGCGAGACCGAGTTCAGCCGCGGCGGCGACCTGGTTCCGCCCTACGACGACAAACTTCCCGACCCGCGTCTCAAACGTCCGGGCAGCGGGTTGTACGCCCAGATCGTGCTGCCGTTCGTGCTGTGGGATTCCGATTCGGCGCGCGGGCCGCAGTTGCCGCAGGTCCGCATGCTCAAGGCGGGCCAGGAACGCTTCGAAGGGCCGTTGGAGTACGTGAAATCCAACGGCGAGATCAGTCAGGCCTATCGCTACGGTTATGGGCTGGTGTGGCCGGGCGACGATCTGTCCGACGAAGTGCCGCATACCATCTATATCCTGGAAGACACCTCGCGGCTGCAGAACCAGCTGACGGTGTTCCGGCAGGCACTCTGGGGCTATCTCGGCGGCGTGGGCGTGCTGCTGTTGATGCTGCAGGTGGCGGTGTTGCGCTGGAGCCTGCATCCGCTGCGTCGGGTGATCGATGAACTCAAGCGCGTGCAGCGCGGCATCGCGTACCGGATGAGCGAGCGCCACCCGCGCGAGCTGGAACCGCTGACCGAAAGCATCAACGCTTTCATCGAGAGCGAGCGCGAGAATCTCGACCGTCAGCGCAACATCCTCGCCGACCTCGCGCACAGCCTGAAAACCCCGCTGGCCGTACTGCGCAGTCGGATGGACAGCGGCACCGACGGCCCCGAGCTGCGCGCAGAACTCGACGAACAGCTCAAGCGCATGAACGATCTGGTGGGTTACCAGCTCAGCCGCGCGGCGTCCGGCGGCCACAAGCTGTTCGCGGCGCCGCTGGCGCTGGAGGCCAGCGCCGAGGACATCGTCAGCGGGCTGGAAAAGGTTTATTCCCGGAAAGGCGTGCTCTGCGAATTCGAGATCGATCCGGAGGCGCGTTTCTACGGCGAAAAGGGCGACCTGCAGGAACTGTTGGGCAACCTGTTGGAGAACGCGTTCAAATGGGCGCGCTCGCGGGTGCTGCTCACCGTGAAAGCCGGCGAAAGCGCGCCCAACCGCCGCCCCGGCCTGCTGCTGCAAGTGGAGGACGACGGCCCCGGCATCCCGGAGGAAAAGATCGCGCTGGTGCTGCAGCGCGGCGTGCGCGGGGACGAGCGCGTGCAGGGCCACGGCATCGGTCTGGCGATCGTGCAGGACATCGTGCGCAGCTATCGCGGCGAACTGGAAGTCGGAAGTTCGCAAGAGCTCGGCGGCGCACGTTTCGAAGTGACGCTGCCGCCGGGGTTGTGATTCGCAACTCGCAACGCCGATGTGAGCTTCTGAAAAGCGTTCGGTTTCCGAAAACACTAACTCCTGTCATTCCGAACCCGGCTTTATCGGGTGAGGAATCTGCCGATGCCCGCACGAAAACCAAGCATCAGCAGATCCCTCCGCCAGCTGCGTCGGCGTTCGGGATGACAAGATGTTTACGTTCACCGCTCATCCCCGTTCACTCGAATGGCGACGGCCCGTAGAAACGTTGCAGGTGCGCGGCGATCGCCGGCATCTCATCGCGCAGCAGCTGCGGCGCGCTGAAATGGTATTCGCTGCAGACCGCGAAGAACTCGTCGGTGGCTTCGGCGGCATACGGGTCGATGGCGGTTTCGCGGCCAGCGTCCACTTCGGCCACGAAGTCGTCGTAGGCATGCTGGAAATCCCGCGCCCACGCGCGCTGCCAGTCGCGCGGCAGCGGCGGAGTGCCGTCCATCACGCCGTCGAGCATGTCGAGCTTGTGCGCCATCTCGTGCACCGCGACGCAGCAGCCGGCCTCGGGATCGTCGAGGTCGGCCTGCACGTCGGCCCAGGACAGGATCAGCGGCCCGGCGTCCCAGGACTCGCCGATGATGTCCTGATCCTCGACGTGCAGCACGCCCGCGGCGTCGACATGATCGCGCTGCACGCGGAACGCATCCGGATAGACGATCAACTGCGACCAGCCGTGCAGGCCCTCCGCGCCGAATTCGAGCAGCGGCAGACAGCACACCGCGGCCAGCGTACAGCGCTGATCGGGGTCGAGCGTCAGGCCGTCGACCGGCGTGATGGTCTTGCGATGCAGGAACCGTGCGCTCAGCGCGGCGAGGCGGGCGTCGCGCATGGGGTCGAGCGCCGCAGCCCACGGTACGGCTGCGCGGACGCGGCGCCATTGCGCGGGATCGATGGCAGGATCGGTTCGGGCGAACAGTCCGCGGAACCAGCGCAAGCGAGACGGGACCCTGTGGGAATACGGTCGTCGAACTGATCAGCCGGACATGCCGGCCGGACGGATCAGCGGAACATGCCCGGGAGGAACCGGTGCCAGCGCGGTGCGCGGACCGGAGGCGTACCGTTGCCGCGGGCGGCGGGCGGCGTCTTGTTGGTGGCGGGCGCCGCACTGCGCTTCGCCGCCGCCGGTTTGATGGCGGGGGCCGTTTCGGCATCGTCGGTCGCAGCCACGATATCCGGGCATTCGGCGGCATCGCCATTGGCGCTCGACAGGGGCGATGTGCGCGCAGCCACGGGCAGGCTGGCCAGGACGAGCGCGAGAGTCGTGAACAGAACGAGGCGTGAGCGGCGCATGACGACTTCCATCGAATGGGGAGGGCCCAGACAAGACTCGGACTATAGCGCGGATGTGACCGTGTTGGAGCGCCCGTCCGGCGAACGGCGCCCTGCTGCGGCGCAGCACCGGGACCACCGGAGTTGCGGCAGACTCGCCACGTGAACGACACCGCCCGCACCCCCGACCCCCAGCCCGATACGCCCGCCCCTCACGGCCGGAAGTCCGCGACCGCGGCCAACCGCCCGGACACCCTGACCGCGCCGGCCCTGCGCCGGGCGCTGATCGCCGGCGCGCGCCGGGTCATCGCCGCCCGCGACGGCCTCAATAAAATCAATGTCTTCCCGGTGGCCGATGGAGACACCGGCAACAACCTCGCCTTCACCCTGGGCAGCGTGCTGAACGGCGCGCTGAGCCGGCGCAGCCGGCACATCGGCGAGCTGCTCAAGCGGATCGGCGACGACGCCATCGACGGCGCGCGCGGCAACTCCGGGGCGATCCTCGCGCAATTCCTGCATGGCGTGGCCGAACACGCCCGCGCGCAGCCGGCATTGGACGCGCAGACCCTGGCCGCGGCGGTGCGTCATGGCGCCGACAGCGCCCGCAGCGCCCTCGCCCATCCGGTCGAAGGCACCATCCTGAGCGTGATCGACAGCTTCGCCGATGCGATGGAGGAATCCGCGACCCGGCTGCGCGACGATCCGCGCGGCGGCTTCTCCAGCGCGCTGGTGCAGGCGCGCAGCGCGTTGGCGCGCACGCCGCAGCAGATGGCCCTGCTGCAGAAGGCCGGCGTGGTCGATGCCGGCGCGCAAGGATTCGTCGATCTGCTCGAAGGCATCGCCGAATTCGTCGACGGCGGCCCGCGCGCCATGCGCCTGCGCACGCACCTGCGCGCGGCGAACGAAAGCGACGATATTCATGGGCATGACGTCCGCGAACACGGCGACACCCACGACGACGGCCACGCGGCGCACGGCGAGGTCGACCCCGAACGCCGCTGGTGCACCGAATGTCTGCTGATCGTGGACGCCGAGCGCGGCACGCCGATCCAGCGCGAACCGCTGCGTGCGGCGCTGGAAGCGATCGGCGCGGACTCGATGGTGCTGGCCGGCGGCGGCACGCGGATGCGCGTGCATGCGCACGTCGGCGCGCCGCAGCAGTTGTTCGACGCCTGCGCCGCCATCTGCTCCGAAGAGCTGTTGGGCAGCGTCTCGGGCGTCTTGC
>JAZKFJ010000040.1:7681-43104 GCA_040386495.1 Pseudomonadota bacterium | reverse complement strand
TGGGCCCGGTCGAGGGCATGAAGGCCGACGATATGCTGCTGCAGTCGCAAAGCCCCGCGCGCGCCGACCGCATCGCGGTGATCACCGACAGCGCCGCCGATCTGCCCGAGGCCGTCATCGAACGTCACGGCATCCACGTGGTGCCGGTGCGGGTGAATCTGGACGGCCGCGATTATCTGGACAAGATCGGCCTCGCCACCGGCGAGTTCTACCGGCGGATGGCGGCCTCGCAGCAAATGCCGCGCACCAGTCAGCCGCCGCCCGGCGATTTCCGGCGCCAGTTCGAATTCCTGTGCGCGCATCATCCGCTGGTGGTGTATGTCGGACTGTCGCGCGCGATCTCCGGCACCCTGCAATCGGCGGAACACGCCGCGGCGCGCGGCGATGCCGCCAAAGTCCGGGTGTTCGACACGATCAACGTCTCCGGCGGCCAGGGCCTGCTGACCTGGCGCGCGGCCGAACTGGCCGATGCCGGCGCCGATGCGGACGCGATCCTGTGCGAACTCGAACGCCTGCGCCCGCTCACCCTCACCTGGGCGATGGCCCGCGACATCAGCCACGCCGTGCGCGGCGGGCGCATTCCCGCGTGGGCCGAGCCCGCGGTGCGCTTCACCGGGCTCACGCCGATCGCCCGGGTGAACGCGGACGGCAAGCTGGGCATCGCCGGCGGCCTGTTCGCGAAAGCGAAAGCGCCCGAAGCGTTCGCCGCATATGTCGCGAAGCGCGCTGGTCAAGCACTGGGTAAACACACCCGGCTGCGCGCGATCATCGGTCACTGCGATGCCCGCGAAGACGGCGAGCGCCTGCTGGCGGCGCTGCGCGAGCGACTGGATCTGGTCGACGCGCATCTGGTCGAAACCGGCCCCGCCATCGGCGCGCATGCGGGACGCGGGACATTGGTGGCGTCGTTGCAGCCGGCGCCGGGATAACATGTCGCCGACGACATGCGGTCGGCAAACATGATGCCAAAAGCGGCGACGCCAACAGGCGAGCGGATCGGCACCGGAGCGAAGAGCAGGAACGGATGGGCTGGGCGACACGACACATCGAAGCACTCAAGCGCGGCGAAACCGTGAGTTTTCGCCCGACCGGCGGATCCATGACCGGCCGCATCGAATCCAGGCAACTCTGCACCGTCGAACCAGTGGACGATGCCGCGTCGCTGCGTATCGATGACATCGTGCTGTGCAAGGTCAAGGGCGCCGAATACCTGCACCTGATCAAAGCGATCCAGGGCGAACGGTTCCAGATCGGCAACAATCGCGGCTACATCAACGGCTGGATCCGGGCGGATGCCATTTTCGGTCGCTGCGTGAAGGTGGAAGCGTGATGCCCGCCACCGTCGTCGCCGTCATGCTTATCCTTGCCGCCTACCTGCTCGGCTCGCTCTCCGGCAGCCTGCTGCTGGGCAAGCTGCGCGGCGTGGACATCCGCACGCAGGGCAGCGGCAACGCCGGCGGCACCAATGCGTTCCGGACCCAGGGCGCGATGTTCGCGCTGGGCGCGGTGGCGATCGATATCGGCAAGGGCGCGCTGGCGGCGTGGTTGGCCCTGCGCTTCGCGGATACGGGCAACGTCGCCTGGCTGCCCTACGCCGCCGCATTCGCCGCGGCCATCGGCCACGTCTGGCCGGTGTGGCACGGCTTCCGCGGCGGCAAGGGCGCGGCCACGGTGATCGGCGGCGTCGCCGTGCTGTGGCCGGCGGCGGTGCCGGTGCTGTTCGCGGTGTGGGTGTGCGTGCTGGTCCTCAGCGGATACGTCGGCCTGAGTACGATGCTTGCCGGGCTGGCGCTGGCGGTGTTGGCGGCGACGATGCAGGTCGATCAGACGCGTCTGATCTTCGCGGCGGGCTCCGCGCTGCTGCTGCTGTTCACCCATCGCGCGAACATCGCGCGGCTGCGCGCGGGCACCGAGTCGCGCTTCGAAAAAGCGCGGCTGCTGCATCGCTGGATGCGTCGCGCGTGATCGCGAACGATGGGCTTGAAGCCGCCGCGATGCGTGCGGCTATGCCGATATACGCAGCGTCGCGCATCGCCAGCCTCGACATCGTGGACAACATCGATTCGACCAACAGCGAACTGCTGCGCCGCGAAACGCCCGCGCGCGGCATCGCTGCGCTGTTCGCGGAGCACCAGACCGGCGGACGCGGCCGTCAGGGCCGCGTCTGGGCGTCGCCGGCAGGCAGCAATCTGTATCTGTCGGTCGCACGCTGTTTCGACGGCACGCTCGCCCGCCTCGGCGGCTTGAGTCTGGTCGCTGGCATCGCGGCCGCGGAAGCCTTGCATGCGCTGGGCGCGGACACGGTGCGGGTGAAATGGCCGAACGATCTGGTCACGATCGATGGCGACGCGCTGCGCAAACTGGGCGGCGTGCTGGTCGAAGCCGACTTGCAGGACGGACGACCGCGCGCGGTGGTCGGCCTCGGCGTGAATCTGCGGATGCCCACGACCGCCGCAGTGGACATCGACCAACCCTGGACCGATCTGCACGCGCTGCTGGGCGACACGCTGTTGGGCGACACGTTGCCGCCGCGCAATCGCGTCGCGGCCGTGGTGCTCGCAACATTGGCCGAGCATCTGGATCGCTTCGACGCCGAAGGTCTGGCGCCGTTCCTGCCGCGCTTCGCCGCGCTGGATGCGCTGCGCGATGCCGACATCGTCGCGACCATCGGCGACCGCACGCTTGCGGGCGTCGCCGCCGGGATCGCCGACGACGGCGCGCTGCGCCTGCGCACCGATGAAGGCGAACAGCTGCTGCGCGCAGGCGAAGTCAGCGTGCGCAGGCGTCCATCGGCGCAGGCATGATGCCCACGATGACGACCTTTCTCTTCGACCTCGGCAATACCCGGCTGAAATACGCCCGGCTGCGCGACGACGGCAGCCTGGGCGATGTCGTGGCCGTCGCGCACGACGGCGACGCGCTGCCCGCGGACTGGGATGCGGCACTGCCGGCGCGCTTCGAGGCGGCGGCGCTGACCATGGTCGGCGCGACCGCGCTGCGGACGCGGCTGCTGGATGCGCTGACCGCGCGCTGCGGGCGGATTTCGATCGCGCGGACCGTGGCGACATTCGACGGCCTGCGCATTGCCTACCCGCAGCCGGAATCGCTGGGTGCGGACCGATTCCTGGCGATGCTGGGCGCGCACGCGCGCAATCGACGGGCAAACGATATGCGGCCGTGGCTGGTGGTCGGCATCGGTACCGCCATCACGCTGGATCTGATCGACGCCGACGGCCTGCATCGCGGCGGACGGATCGCGCCATCGCCGGCGCTGATGCGCGAAGCCCTGCATGCGCGCGCGGCGCAGCTGCCCGAACACGGCGGCGAGTGCGTCGCGTTCGCCGACAACACCCCGGACGCGCTGCGCTCCGGCTGCGACGGCGCCGCCCTGGCGCTGATCGACCGCGCACTGCGCGATGCCGAATCATGGCTGGGCGCAGCGCCGGCCCTGATCCTGCACGGCGGCGGGGTCGATGCGCTGTCCGGCCTGAGCGGCGACGCGACGCGCGCGCCGGCGCTCGTGTTGGAAGGCCTGGCGGCTTGGGCGACAATCCCCGCATGACCCTGCGCGCATCCATCGTCCTGCTGGCGGTACTGAATCTCGGCGTGGCCGCGTGGTGGCTGCTGCGGCCGGACAACGTGCCGGCGGCAGTCGTCGATCCGCCCTCGGGCATCGCCCGCCTGCAACTGCTCAGCGAACGCGTGGGGCCCGCGCCGGCGAAGGTCGAAGCCGCCGCCAAGCCCGACCAGACCGAAGCGCCGGCAGCGGCTGCAGCCGAAGCGCCCGCCGCCCCCGAACGCTGTTACAGCTTCGGCCCCTTCGCCGACGCCGCAACGCTGGCGACCGCCCAGGCCGCCCTGCGCCCCGGCGCGCTGCGCCTGCGCACCCGCGAGACGCGCGAGGGCGGCGGCCGTGGCTGGCGGGTCTATCTGCCCGCCGCCGCCGACCGCGCCGCCGCGAACGCCAACGCCGACAAGCTCAAGGCCGCCGGTTTCACCGATCTGCTGGTGGTCGGCGACGGCATCGAGGCCAACAGCGTCGCGCTGGGCCGCTTCAGCAGCGAGCCCCGGGCGCAGCAGCACGCCCAGGCGCTGCGCGCGGCCGGTTTCGAGGCCGCCAGGGCCGAGCCGCTGGGCGAGGTCCGTATCGCGCGCTGGATCGATCTCGCTGCCGCCGAGGGCTTCGATGCCGCCGCCGCGCGTCGCGCCAGCGGGTCCACGCAGTCGCGGGCGACCGATTGCGCCGGGGTCCGCTGAATCGCGGTCTCTGTCCAGTCGAAGCACCCTGCTAGAATCTTCCCCTTCCTGCCGGTCCGCCTCGCGGCCCGCACAGCAGATCTCGCCGGCATAGCTCAGTTGGTAGAGCAACCGCCTTGTAAGCGGTAGGTCGTCCGTTCAAATCGGACTGTCGGCACCAAACTCCTTCTTCCCGGGAATTCCCCATGCAGCGCAGCTTCCCGCCCGTGTCCCTGATCGGCGTTCCCACCGATATCGGCGCCGGCCACCGCGGCGCGCGGATGGGGCCCGATGCCCTGCGGATCGCCGGCATCGGCGAGGCGCTGGCCGCCCGCGGCGTGGATGTGGCCGATCGCGGCAACCTCGCCGGCCCGTCCAACCCTTGGCTGCCGCCCACCGATGGCTACCGCCATCTGGACGAAGTGGTCGCCTGGAACCGCCTGCTGATGGACGCGGTCGGCGCCGAACTGCGCGCGAACCGCATGCCGATCGTGCTCGGCGGCGATCATTGCCTGGGCGTCGGCTCGATCACCGCCGTCGCCCGCCACTGCCGCGACACCGGCAAGAAACTCAGGGTGATCTGGCTGGACGCCCACGCCGACTTCAACACCAGCAGCGTCACGCCTTCGGGCAACATCCACGGCATGCCGGTCGCCTGCCTCTGCGGCATCGGCCCGGAGCCGCTGGTCAACCTGGGCGGCAGCGCCCCGGCGATGCGCCCCGACGAAATCCGCCAGATCGGCATCCGCTCTGTCGACGACGGCGAGAAGCGGCTGGTGAAGGAATACGGCCTGGACGTCTACGACATGCGCTACATCGACGAAGTCGGCATGAAACGCGCGATGGAAGAGGCGCTGGAAGATCTCGACGACAACACCCATCTGCACGTCAGCTTCGACGTGGACTTCCTCGATCCCAGCATCGCGCCCGGCGTCGGCACCACCGTGCCCGGCGGCCCGAACTACCGCGAAGCGCAGCTGGTCATGGAAATGATCGCCGACACCGGCCGCATGGGTTCGCTGGATATCGTCGAACTCAACCCGGCGCTGGACAACCACAACGCCACCGCCGAACTCGCGGTGGATCTGGTGGAAAGCCTGTTCGGCAAATCGACGCTGATGCGCGATTGATCCGCGCGTTGGGGATGACGCAAGCGGGTCAGCGCTTGCCGACATCCTCGTCCGGCAACAGCGGATAGACCTGTTGCACGGTGCAGCCGTACTGTGCCGCCAACGAGCCCTCGATCCGCGGCCGCTGCACGCCGCCGACGTTCTCGTCGCGGAAGAACACCGCGCGATCGCCGACGTTGCCGCAGATCGCCGTCGTGCCCACGCCCGAGACCAACTGCATGTGCACCGCGGACGACATCTCGGCGCAGCCGGAGCCCAGTTCCACCCGGTAGTAGCGATTGCCGCTGCTGCGCCGCGGCGACACCTCCACGACCAGACCGCCGCCGTCCTCGCTCCAGGCGCGCATGTAGCGCGCGTCCAGACAGTAGGCGGTGGTGCCGCCGAACCCGTGCCGGCGGCGCGAACCGCGCACGTCGATGGTCTCCAGCGTGCCGCGATCGGCGCCGATGCCGCCGCCGCGATCGCTGCGCAATGCATGTTCGGCGTACTCGCGGGCATCGATCCGCGCCACCCCGGCGACCGCGCACCGGCGTTCGCCCAGGTCGAGGATTTCCTCGTTGCTGCCGCAGATCCAGCCTTGCCGGCTGGTCAACTGCAGGCGGTCCGCGCGCAGCGCATCGGGACAGGGATCGGCCAGTTCCAGCCGATAGCGGGCGTCGTCGCCCAGGCGGATGGCCAGCGTGCTGGGATCGCTCTGCCGCACCTCGCGGACGTCGCGGGCGTTGAAGCAGTGCGGTGCGGGGCGTGGCGCCTGCTCTGCGGACGCGGATGTCGGCGATGCGGCGGATGCGTGAAACCCTGCGATGGACGACAGCAAGCATGCAAAAGCGGCGAATCTGATCATGATTCTGGAACCTGTCGACGCTCTTCGAGAGCGGGGCAACGTCCGGCACGACTCTATCATCTGGCTATGTCTTCCATCGTGCTTTCTGCAGCGCTCGCGAACAAGGCTGCCAATTCCAGATGAGCCGAAGCGCAAAGAACGACTTCAGGCATCGACTCGGCTGCGGTGTAAACCTCGAAGCCTGGAATCAACGCAAAAAAGTTGATTCGATAGACAAGATCGCGCGTGCGGAGCGTCATCGCCATCGCACGCTCGACTTCTGCATGAGCCAGACAAAAAAACCAATCCAGAACGACGGTCGCCCCACCTACAAACGCAGGCTTTTCGGGAACCACGAGCAAGCTCCATTCCAGACCTATTGGAAAACCAAAGACCGGCCTTGCGGCAGAAATTTTAGTTTTCTTCGCCTTCAAGCAAGGCATTCCCAAAAGATCAGCCGCACGGAAAATACCTGCAACCTGATCGGAAGAGTCCAGAAAATCTAAATCCTCAGTAATGGATCGAAATCGTTCAGATTCCGACACGCGAAGCCGAACCGCCGCCTCATTACGCTTAACATTCAGAGCGTCCACACCCTTATCGGCAAGGACAATATTGATGAAAGGCTCATTCGTGGACTCCTGATACTCGAATCCCTTGTAGAAAATTCCATTTTTATCGATCGCTGACATCCATGCGTTTTTCCCGGCATCGAACCCCAAGCTGTGCAGAACACTGTCGGTCCGATAGTTCCGACTATCGGCATCCGTCAAGTCGCGTCCAAGCAACAGCGGAGCGGATCGCTCCAGAATGACATCAAGATATTCCTTCGCGGGGGAAAAGGCGCTGAAAGCTTTATCCCTCATGGCTGCTTCGAAGTGCTCGACATCGCTCGCAAGCTGTTGCAGGCGAGTGAAAATCGAAGCCCGTCGCTGGGTATCAATGGGGAAGCTTTTCACTCGGCCCTCTTGCGTCAGCCACCGACCGGATCGGAACCGCTTCGCGATGGATGTTTGCCTACAATCCGCACGCCGCCATCCGCCACTTCCACCGCCACCATCCGCAACGCATCCCCGCGGCATGGCCCCGCAACGCAGGTGCCTTCGCGCAGTTCGAAGCTGGCCCCGTGCGCAGCGCAGACCAGCAGGCCATCCTTCGATTGCAGGAACTTGCCGGGCGCCCAGTCCAGGCGGCGGCCGGCGTGCGGACAGATGTTCAACCAGGCGCGAACGCGGTCGCCGTCGCGATGCAGGATCAGGGATTCGGCGCTGCCGTCGACCTCGGCTTCGACCTCCAGCAGCCCGCCGTCGGGCAGGTCGTCGAACGTCGCCAGCGGCTTGGCGGCGGCGTCCCGATTCAAGGCATCCCGACTTAACGAAGTTCTCACACCTTCCGTCATCGCGCGTCCGATACTGCGGCGACCGGCCGCTGGCCATTAGTGTGTCACGACACCTCCCCATGTTCGCTTCCTCCGTTCTGCGCTTCCAGAATTACCGCCACCGCAGCCGCGAATTCTTCGCGCCGCGCAAACCGCGCCATCGCGCGCTGCGCATCCTCGTCGCACTGATCGGTGTCGCCGTGCTGGCGGGCTTGCTGGTAGTGGGCGTGATCGTCGGTGCGGCGATGCTGGGCGTGGGCCTGCTGGCGCGGCTGTGGCGCCGTCGCGGCAATCCGATCGCGGCAACGCCCGCACGGACCCTGGAAGGCGAATACCGGGTCGTTCGCAAGCCGATGCTGTCGAACGCGCGCTAAGCCCCGTACTTTCGAGCCCTTCGCAGCGGGCTCGACGCACCGTCGTCCGGCGCGCGATCATGGCGCCATGAACGCATCCCTTCCCGATCTGATTCCACCGCCCGCCGCGGCGCGCGTGCCCGTGCGCGGGCAATCGCTCACCGGATATTTCCCGGTCCGCCGCGTCTACTGCGTCGGCCGCAATTTCGCCGACCACGCCCGCGAAATGGGCGCCGCCGCGCCGGCATCCAAAGCCGAACGCGGCACACCCGTGTTCTTCCTGAAACCCGCGGACGCGCTGGTGGTCGACGGCGTGGCCGCCTACCCGCCCGGGACACGGGATCTTCACCACGAAATCGAACTGGTCGTCGCCTTGGGCCAGGACGCGCCCGTCGGCGTGCTCGATCCCGCCCGGGCCGAGGCGCTGATCTTCGGCTACGGCATCGGCCTGGACCTGACCCGCCGCGACCTGCAGGCCGCGGCGAAAGCCAAGGGGCTGCCGTGGGACACCGGCAAGGCCTTCGACCAGTCCGCCCCGATCAGTCACCTGCTGCCGGCGGCCGAGGTCGGCGCGCTGGCCGCACGCACGCTGTCGCTGCGGGTCAACGGCGCGCTGCGCCAAGAATCGCGCCTCGATCAGCTGATCTGGGACGTGCCGGACATCCTCCATGAGCTGTCGAAACTCTACGCCCTGCGCGCCGGCGACCTGGTGTTCATGGGTACGCCCGCGGGCGTGGCCGCGCTGCAGCCGGGCGATGTCTGCGAAGGCCGCCTCGACGACCTGATCCGCCTCGATTGCAGGATCGCGCCGCCGCTGTGAAAAACCGCCGTGCGGGCCGCATGAACGCACTTTTACGGCCTAAACTCGGATCCGCATCACTTACTCAGACCGTAACCTCCGGGAGAACGATTCCATGGGCATGATTTCCGAGTTCAAAGAGTTCGCGATGAAGGGCAATGTCGTCGACCTCGCGGTCGGCGTGATCATCGGCGCCGCGTTCGGGAAAATCGTGAGTTCGCTGGTCGATGGCGTGATCATGCCGGTCGTCGGCAACATGATCGGCGGCGTGAATTTCCGGGATCTCGCCTACGTGCTGCAGGACGCGGTGATCGGCGCGGACGGCAAGGAAGTCGCCGCGGCGGTCGCGATCCAGTACGGCGCCTTCCTGCAGACGGTCATCGATTTCACGATCATCGCGTTCGTGCTGTTCGTAGTAATCAAGGTCATGAACCGGCTGAAGAAAGCCGAAGCGGCCGCGCCGCCGGCCGTCGCCGAAGCGCCCGAGGACGTGTTGCTGCTGCGCGAGATCCGCGACGCCATCAAGAAATAAGTGCGCGACATGCGCCTGCCCGGTCGCGGCAGCGTGACCGACGGCATCTGTATCCGGGGCCGCGGGCTGATACGCTCGCGGCTTCGTTTTTTCCGGGTCGGAGCGTTCGCAATGCGTTCGAAATCGTGGTCCATCGTTGCCCTGCTCACGGCAATCGTTACGGCGATCGCTACCGCCTCCGCAGTCGCCGCATCGCCCGAGGCGCCGCGCGAAACCCGTATTCCCGAAGCCGCACTCGCGACTGCCTCGCAGCTGCGCGAACAGGCGCTGCAGGACAGGACCGCATGGCAGGTGGTCGAATCGCTGACGACGGAAGTCGGCCCGCGCCTGGCCGGCAGCGAAGCCGATCTGCGCGCGGTGCGCTGGGCCGAAGCGAAGTTCAAGGCGCTGGGTTACGACAAGGTCCGGCTGGAGCCGGTGAGCTTCCCGAAATGGGTGCGGCGCGCGGAAAGCGGCGCAGTGCTGGGCGAATTCGCGCAGCCGCTGCATCTGACCGCACTGGGCGGCAGCCCGGGCGGCACGGTCGAAGGCGAGGTGGTGCGTTTTGCCGACCTCGCCGGGCTGGAAGCGGCGCCGGCCGGATCGCTGATCGGGAAAATCGCGTTCGTCGACTACACCATGCAGCGCGCGCGCGACGGCAACGGCTACGGGCCCGCCAGCCGGATCCGCAGCCGCGGCCCGAGCGCGGCGATCCGCGCCGGTGCGGTCGGTTACGTCATGCGCTCCGCCGGTACCGAACAGCACCGCTATCCGCACACAGGCGTCACCCGCTTCGACGACGGGCTGACGCCGATTCCTTCCGCCGCGCTGGCGCTGCCGGATGCCGAGCAGATCACCCGGCTGCTGACGCGCGGCAAACCGATCCGGCTGCGCCTCGCGCTGGACTGCGGCTGGGACGGCACCGCCGAATCGTTCAACGTTGTCGGAGAGATCACCGGCAGCCATCGCACGCTGCGCGATGAGGTGGTGGTGATCGGCGGGCATCTGGATTCGTGGGATCTCGGCACCGGCGCGGTCGACGACGGCGCGGGCGTAGCGATCACCATGGCGGCCGGACATCTGATAGGTCACCTGCCGAAGGCGCAACGCCCCGCGCGCACCGTCCGCGTAATCGCGTTCGCCAACGAGGAACAGGGCCTCTACGGCGGCAAGGCCTACGCCGCGCAGTACAAGCCGGCGGTGGCGAAACACCAACTGGTGGCCGAGAGCGATTTCGGCGCCGGCCGCATCTATGGGTTCAACACCAGCGCCGCACCGCATGCGAAAGCGGCCGCCGCGCAGATCGCCGAAGCGCTGAAGCCGCTCGGCATCGAAGCGCTGGCCAAGGGCGGTCCGGGTCCGGACGTCGGCCCCATCGCCGCCGAAGGCGCGGCCTGGGCGTGGCTGGGCCAGGACGGCACCGATTATTTCGATCTGCACCACACGCCGGACGACACCCTGGACAAGATCCACCCCGCGGCGCTGGCGCAGAACGCCTCGGCGTATGCGGTGTTCGCGTATCTCGCGGCATCGGCCGACGGCGGCTTCGGCAGCGCGTCCAAGGCACCCGCTACACCCTGACAATGCATCGTCCACGCGTCGTGACGCGGACGATGCCGACAAGGAATCCATCCACCACCGCACAGGAGTCAGCGCATGGCCTTTCCCACCGCAGTCAACGACCAGATCACCGATGCCGTCACCCAGTCCAACATCAAGGTGATCGGCGAAGCCCCTGCCCTTGCGATGGGCGCGATCTATCAGAGTATGGCCCATTCGACCGGAATCCTCTTCCAGAACGCGGTCTCTGCGCAGCAACAGCAGAACGCGCTGGCGCAGGCGGCCGCGAATCAGGGCGCGATGCAGATCTATTCGACCGACACCATGAACACGGGCGCGATCGACGACATCGGCCAGACCGGCGTCGCCGACACGATGGCCAGCATGCTGGCCGTGCTCAACGCTTTCAACGCTGCCAACCCCAAGGCGAGCGCCGTCGCCGAAGCGCCATCCATCGCGGAAGACGACGCCCCCGATTCGCCGGTGCGGAAGGTCGCGAACCAGATCGAAGCGGCGGTGAAATTCTCCAACGACGCCGTGCTGGGCAACATCGACGTCTTCTTGTCCGGTCTGCGCGGCACCGTCGACACGATGGCGCATGCGCTCGACGCGATGAACCGCGTCACCCACGACAACCTGTTGCATATCCTGCAGGAAGCGGCGCTCTCGACCACGCTGGCGGCGATGATCCGCGAGCCACAGAAGGCTTCGGAGTACGAAGCGGTGCTGCAGGCGATCAAGCGGATGGCGTGAGGGCGACGCGAAAAGGTTTGCCTCCAACGGCCGATCGCATTTCCTGTAGGAGCGACGGAAGTCGCGACAGGCTGCGGGCTTTCAACAGCCGAATGGCTGATCAAGACATGCCGTAGGCCCTCGCGACTTCCGTCGCTCCTACAAGAATCATCGGCATCGCGACTTGCGTCGCTCCCATAGAACGGATCAGCGTGCGCGTGCCCTGAACCACTCCGCCAGCAGCACCGATGTCGCGGCAGCCACGTTGAGGCTCTCCACCGCGCCGCTGCCCGGAATCGACAGCCGCAGATCGCAGGCCTTGGCGAGTTCCGTATCCATGCCCTCGCCTTCCGCGCCCAGCACGAAGATCGTTCTCTCCGGCAGCTTCGTCGCGAACAGATCGCCGCCGCCGCGCACGACGGTGGCGACGATCGAGAACCCCGCGCCGCGCAGCTGCGCGATGGCGTTGTCTTCGCGGCCCAGGCGCACGAACGGCACCATTTCCGCACCGCCCTCGGCGACGCGCGCCGCGGCGCCGGACAGCGCCAGGGTCGATTGTTTCGGCAACAACGCCGCGACCGCGCCGAAGTGCGCGGCGGAACGCAGGATCGCGCCGAGATTGTGCGGATTGCCCACGCCGTCCAGCCACAGCGCGCAGCACGGCCCGGGCGGCAACTCGCGCAGCCACGGCGCCATCGACAGCGGCTCCTCGCGCAGCACGTCCGCGATCACGCCCTCGTGGTGGGCGCTGGCGGCGAGCTTCTGCAGATCGTCCTGCTCGACCACCCGATAACCGACGCGGTTGGCGACGCACCATTTCAGCAGCGGCTGCAGCTGCGGAATCCGCGCTTCGGCCAGATAGAGTTTGCGGATGGCCTGCGGCCGCCGCGCGAATACCGCGCGCACCGCGTTCAGGCCGTAGAGGCGCAGTTCGACATCGCGGCGCTGTTGGCGCTGAGGCTCGGCGGCAGGCGCCGGGGACGAATACGGGGATTGTTTCCAAGGCATGGCGGATTGTACCGAGTGTTCGCAGCGGCTGCGGGCGAACGCCGCGGCCTGCCGATCAGCAGAGGCCGATCAGCCGAAGAACACCCACGCCGCCAGCGCGACCACACCGATCAACAGCCACACCCACTGATGGGTGGCGCCATCGCCGGGCATCACCGTCGGCGGATGCGACTTCGACATGACCGAGATGGTTTCGGCACGCGAGGCGATCTGCGCTGCGGTCGCCCCAAGATGGTGAGGACCGCTGTGATCGCCGGACTGGTCGCCATTGCCGCCGTTCTGCTGCTCGGCGATCCGCCCGGCGAGGTTCTGTATCATCGCCATCGCCGACTTCAGGTCACCGCCGCTGGCCTCACGCAACAGCTTGATCGCACCCATCTTGTCGCCGCGCTGCAGGGCGTCGATCACCGATTGCGGCACTTGCTGGGTGGTCATGGGCGGCTCTCCGGAAGCGACCCGCGCAGCATAGCGCGCCGGCGCGGCCCGCGGCGGCTGTCGGCCCTGGGGCCATCACGGAGTCAAGCATATGCAGATCGAAGTCCTCTGCGGCGACATCACCACGCTCGCGGTCGATGCCATCGTCAATGCGGCCAATCAGGCGCTCTCCGGCGGTGGCGGCGTGGACGGCGCCATCCATCGTGCCGCGGGCCCGGAACTGCCGATGGCCTGCAGCGCCATTCCCATGGTGCGCCCCTATGTCCGCTGCCCCACTGGCGAAGCCCGCATCACGCCCGGCTTCCGCCTGCCCGCGCGCTGGATCATCCACACCGCCGGCCCTGTCTGGCAGGGCGGTCGCGCGGGCGAGCCGGAACAGTTGGCAAGCTGCTACCGCGAATCGCTGCGGCTGGCGGCGGAACACGGCATCGTTTCGATCGCGTTTCCGGCGATCAGCTGCGGGGTGTTCGGTTACCCGCTCGACAAGGCCGTGGCGATTGCGGTGGAAAGCGTTCGCCAGAGCGACGCATCGCTCGATCGCGTCGTCTTCTGCGCTTTCGACGATGCGATGGCGGAACGCTTCCGGCTCGCACTCGCGCAATGAGGTGATCCAGTGTCAAAGCCCATACCAGCCTCCAGAACGAGGCGACTACGGAAAAAGCTGCATGTCGGGGAGTTCCAGCAACTCGGCTTCAACGTCGATTTCACGCTCGATCGCAATCTGCCGCCGAACCGGAACCAACGGTTCTGGGATTCCTTCATCGCTGATCCCATCGAGGTCAATCATCTCTCGTTCGGCGGCGGCGAAAGCGGCTTTGTCGTTCCAGAGGGTCGCGATTCCGCGACCGATGCGCATCGTCAGGCAGTTCGATCATGGCTCCAGGCACGACCAGAAGTGATCTCGGTCGCTATTGGACCGCTTGTGGATGCGTGGCACGCGGATCGGTCCTGAGTATTCGTTCGAGGACCGAGCCAGTGGGGCTGAACATGCCTACAGCACGCTGGAGCGCATCCGCCGCACCGCTGCGGGGCGGCTCAAATCAAGCGGTCGCGAGTTCCGCGATCAGGCGTGTCCGGCGGCCTGCGGCGTCTCGTTTTCCAGCTTCTCCAGCGCATGCTTCACCGCTTCTGGCGAATGCGTGAAGGGCGCGAGCAGACGGTAGAACGCCGGCACCACGAACAGCGACAGCAGCGTCGAGAACGCCACGCCGAAGATCACCACGATGCCGATGGTGGCGCGGCTGGCGGAGCCCGGACCGCCGGCCACGACCAGCGGCACCGCGCCCATGATCGTGGCGATCGAGGTCATCAGGATCGGGCGCAGGCGCACCACGCAGGATTCGATGATGGCCTCGCCGATCTCCCTGCCCTCGTCGCGCAGCTGATTGGCGAATTCGACGATCAGGATGCCGTTCTTCGCCGCCAGCCCCACCAGCATCACGATGCCGATCTGACTGAAGAGATTCAGCGTACTGCCCGTCACCCACAGCCCCAGCAGCGCGCCCAGCACGCCCAGCGGCACCGTCAGCATGATGACCAGCGGGTGGATGAAGCTCTCGAACTGCGCGGCCAGCACCAGATACACCACCAGCAGCGCCAGCGCGAACGTCAGCAGCACCGCGCCGCCGGCTTTCTGGAATTCGCGCGACTCGCCCTTCCAGTCGATCTGCGCGGTGTCGGGCAATTCTTCCTGCACGACCTGATTGGCCCAGGCGATGGCATCGCCGAGGCGATAACCCGGCGACAGGCCCGCGGAAATGGTGATCGCGCGCAGGCGGTTGAAGCGGTTGAGGCTGCCGGCTTCGGCCAGCTCGGTGATGGTGACGAGGTTGGAGAGCGGAACCAGCTCGCCGTTGTTGCCGCGCACCTGGATGGCCGACAGGTCGGACGGCGTAGCGCGCGCCGCGCGTTCGGCCTGCAGGATCACGTCGTACTCCTCGCCGTTGTCGACGAAGGTGGTGACGCGACGGCTGCCCATCATCGTTTCCAGGGTGCGGCCCACTTCGGTCACCGATACGCCCAGATCGGCGGCGCGGGCGCGATCGATCATCACCCGCATCTGCGGACGGGTTTCCTTGTAATCGGAATCGGCGGCGAAGAAATTCGGATTCTTCTCCATGCGCGCCAGCACCCGGTCGCGCCACTGCGCGAGTTCGCCGTATTCGGGGCCGCCCAGCACGATCTGGAACGGCTGGCCGCCGCCGCGGGTCAGGCCGCTGCGAACCTGCGGATTCACGCGCACGCCGGTCAGCACGCCGAGATCCTTGCGCAGCTGCTGCACGACATCGTCGGTGCTGACATCGCGCTTGTCCCAGTCCTGCAGGAACACGATCGCCTGGGCGGTGTGCATTTCCTCGCTGGCGCCGAAACCGCCGGGCACGCGCGTATTCACGCGCTGCATCGGTTTGCCTTCGCCTACCTGTTTGAGCAGTACCGCCTCGACCTGCTGGATCTGGCCGACGGTGTAGTCGAAGCCCGCACCTTCCGGCCCGACCACCGATGCGAAGAACACGCCGCGATCCTCCGGCGGCGCGAGTTCGCTCGGCACGAACTTGAACAGCAGCACGCTGGCCACCAGCGCAACAACCATCAGCGCGCCGAACATCCACACGCGCCGGATCGTACGCTCCAACAGATTGCGATAGCCGCGCGACACGCGGTCGAGCTGTTTCGACACCCAACCGTGCAGACGGTTCGGCTTGTTGCTGGCATGCGGACGCACCAGCTTGGACGACATCATCGGCGTGAGCGTCAGCGCGACCAGCGCGGAAATGGCCACCGCCGCCGCCAACGCCACCGACAGTTCGCGGAACAGCCGCCCGGTATTGCCTTCGAGGAAACCGATCGGCAGGAATACCGCAACCAGCACCGCGGTGGTGGAGATCACCGCGAACGCCACCTGCTTGGTGCCGCGCTTGGCCGCGACCAGCGACGGTTCGCCCAGGTCCGCGCGGCGCTGGATGTTCTCCAGCACCACGATGGCGTCGTCCACCACCAGACCGATACACAGCACCAGCGCCAGCAGCGTGAGCAGATTGATCGAGAAATCGAAGGCGTACAGCGCGATGAACGCGGCGATCAGGCATACCGGCACGGTAACCGCGGGGATGATCGCGGCGCGCACGCTGCCCAGGAACAGCCAGATCACCAGCAGCACCAGCGCGATCGCTTCGAAGAGCGTCGCCCACACGCGATCCACCGCGGCTTCGATGAAGATGGTGCTGTCGAAGGCGACGAAGATCGCCGTGCCTTCGGGCAGATTCTTCTGGATCTGCTCGGCCTCGGCACGCGCCGCGAGGGCGACATCCAGACTGTTGGCGGTGGAGGTCTTGACGATGCCCAGGCCCACGTTGGGCGTGCCGTTGCTGCGGAAATACGCGCGGCGTTCCGACGATTCCAGCTCGGCGCGGGCCACGTCGCCCAGACGCACGACATAGCCGTCGGCGCCCTTGCCCAGCGGAATCTGCGCGAAGTCCTCGGCTTTGAGATAGGTGCGCTCGACGCGCAGGGTGAAATCGCGGTTTTCCGATTCGATGCGGCCCGCCGGCAATTCGACGTTCTCGGCGCGCAGCGCGGTTTCCACGTCGCTCGCGGTGAGGCCGCGTGCAGCCAACGCGTCGCGGTCCAGCCAGATGCGCATGGCGTAGCGCTGCTGGCCACCGACGCGCACCTGCGACACGCCGTTGAGCGCGGAGAGGCGATCGACGACATAACGGTCGGCATAGTCGGTGAGCTGCAGCGTGTCCATCCGGGTCGAACTCATGTTCAACCACATGATCACTTCGGAATCGCTGTCGGCCTTCTCCACTTCAGCCGGATCCGCTTCTTCGGGCATGCGATCGGCGACCCGGCTGACCGCGTCGCGCACATCGTTGGCGGCGGCTTCGATATCGCGGTCGAGCGTGAATTCGATGGTCACCGACGACCGGCCGTTGACGCTGCGCGACTGCAGGCTTTCGATGCCTTCGATGCCGGCCAGCGCATCCTCCAGCACCTGGGTGATGCGGGTTTCGACCACGCCCGCGGACGCGCCTGGATAGGTCACGTCCACCGAGACCACCGGCGGATCGATCGCCGGCAGCTCGCGCAGCGTGAGGCGCGTGTACGACATCACGCCGAGCACGATCAGCAGCAGGCTGAGGACCGTCGCGAAGACCGGACGTTCGATCGAGATATCGGACAGGCGCATGGCGATCAGCTCCGGGCGGGGGCGGCGGGCGAATCCTTGGCGGGCGCAGGTTCGGCCGGTTGCGGATCGGCAGCGGTCGGCGATGCGGAAGAGGGCGATCCCGGAGGCTGCGCCGCAGGCGCCGTCGCAGGCGTCGGCGTCGCGGCGTTCTCACTGATCTTCGCGCCGGGGCGCAGCTTGCCGGTGCCGTCCACCACGATACGGTCGCCGGCCCTGGCGCCTTCGACGATCTCGACCTTGCCGTCGCCGCGCGCGCCCAGCGTCAGCCGCACCTGTTCGACGCTGCCGTCGTCCTTCGCGCGATACACGAAGCTGTCGCGCCCCACCTGCACCACCGCGATCTCCGGCACCATCAGCGCCTGACGCTCGGCGCTGGGCAGAGTGACGTTGACCAGCATGCCGGGACGCAACAGGCGTTCGGGATTGGGCAGATCGGCGCGCACGGTCACCGCGCGGGTGGCCGGATCCACGCGCGCATCGACGATCGCCACCACGCCATCGAATGTACGGCCGGGATACGCCGCCGCAGTGCCGGTGATCGCGCGCCCCCGGGTCGCCAGCGACAGCTGCGATTCGGGCAGCGGGAAATCCACATACACGCGGGCGAGTTCGTCCAGCGTCGCGATCGGCGTACCGGGCGTGACCAGCGCGCCCGGACTGACCTGGCGCAGGCCCAGCACGCCGGAGAACGGCGCGCGGATCACGCGATCGGCCAACTGGGCGTGGATCTGGGCGACGCGCGCATTGGCGGAGTCGCGGGTGGCGCGCTGCGTATCCAACTGCGAGCGCGCGATCAACTGCTGCTGCGCGAGTTCGCTCTGGCGGCGGTAGAGGCGGTCGGCCTCGTCGGCCGTGGCCTGCGCCTCGTTCAATGCCGCGCGCTGCTGCTGATCGGACAGCGTGATCAGCGGCGCGCCGGCGCGGACTTCATCGCCGCTGTCGAAATGCACCTGCTGCACCAGCTCGCTGACCTTTGCGGTCACGGTGACCGATTCGCGCGCCTTCACGGTACCGATGGCGGAGATGCGTTCGGCGAAGGTTTCCGGCTGCAGGCGAACGGTCGTGACCGGGGTCGGCCGGTCGCCGCCACCCTGCCCGCCGGCGGGGCCCGCAGGCGCCTTGTCGTCGCCGCCGCAGGCCGCAAGCATCAGCGCCAGGCACGACAGCGCCATCGCGCGCCACCATCGCCCCGCGGCGATGTTCGTAGCGTAAAGCGTCAGGGCGTCCGAGCCGAAAGCATCCGTTTGGAAAACATGCGAAGTGAAGCGAGGCATCGTGAGGGCCGGCAGAACGGTCTCGGCGATTGTAGCGGCAGCTTTGCGATAGCCGCATGTGCGGTATATGCCGGCGTCCTCCATTTCGCGCGAAATGCGCCGAATACGCTTGCAGATCGCATGGAATCGTGACCTTTGGCCTATGCGCCAAGACCATTCGGCAACACAGCGTTTCGTCGCGGTACCAAAACGTTTTAGCGTGGATTCGACGTTCAAGCGCTCTGTCGATATCCGCTACAAAAAAATCGCATCCGTAGAGCGGCCTTCAGGTCGCTGCTCCAACGCTGCTCAAGTCCCAGCGGCCTGAAGGCCGCTCTACAGCATCGATCTACCTGTTTCGGACAGGCCCGAAAACGCGAACGCCGGCACAAGGCCGGCGTTCCGTGACACTTGGCGATGGCTGCGGCGGATCGCCGCCGGGCGCCACCCGGTGAATCAATCGTTCAACTGCCCCAGCGCGGCCAGGCCATTGTCGCGGGCGCGCGCGAATACGGTTTCCTGCGCCTTGCCGACATTGCCGACCAGATCCTGCGACCAGATCTTCAGCGCGGCCGACTGCATCGCGCGGCCATAGGAGAACGACAGCGGCCACGGATTGTCGCCGATCTCGTTCATGGCGTTGAGGTGCGCGGTGGCGTCCTCGTCGCTCTGGCCGCCCGACAGGAAAACGATGCCCGGCAGGATCGCCGGCACGTTCGTCTTCAGGCACATCAGCGTGTAATCGGCGACTTCATCCACCGACGCCTGCTCCTCGCAGTCCTTGCCGGAGATCACCATCGATGCCTTGAGAATCGTGCCCTGCAGGTCGACGTTGAACTGGTACAGCGCGTCGAACAGCGAGCGCAGCGTCACTTCGGTGACTTCGTAACAGGTCTCGATGTCGTGGTCGCCGTCCATCAGCACTTCGGGCTCCACCATCGGCACGATGCCGCATTCCTGGCACAGCGCCGCGTAGCGCGCCAGCGCATGCGCGTTGGCCTCGATGCAGGTGCCGGACGGGATGTCTTCGCCGATATTGATCACCGCGCGCCATTTGGCGAAACGCGCGCCCAGCGCGGCGTATTCCTTCAGGCGCTCGCGCAGGCCGTCGAGGCCTTCGGTCACCAGTTCGCCCGGGCAGCCGGACAGCGCATGCGTGCCCTTGTCGACCTTGATGCCGGGGATGATGCCGTTGTCCATCATCAGTTTGGCGAATGGCACGCCGTCCTTCGTGGACTGGCGGATGGTTTCGTCGAACAGGATCGCGCCGGAGATGTGCTGATTCAGATTCGGCGTGGTCAGCAGCATTTCGCGATAGGCGCGACGGTTCTCTTCACTGTTGGGAATGCCCACGCCTTCGAAACGCTTGGCGATGGTGGCGTTGGATTCGTCGATGGCGATGATGCCCTTGCCCGGCGCCACCATGGCGCGGGCGATGTCGGCAAGCTGTTCGATGCTCATGGCAGGATCCTGGAGGGCGGCTGGGAAAGTCGGCCATTATACCCGCTCACTCCAAGCAAAAAGAGCATTACAGATCAATCACATACGCCGCTAATGGGCATCCGGGCGCGGCCCGCTGCATACGAATTCACGAGATCCCGTCGGGGCGTGAATGCGCGCCGACCGCGGCGATGGCGCGCTTCGCGTCGAATGCTTCAGTTGCCTGCGTCCTTCTGGATCTGTTGCACCAAGCGGGTCAACACGTTGCCCGGACCCATTTCGCTGAACCCGGTGACACCATTGGCGATGAGATAACGGACACTCTGCGTCCATTGCACGGAGTGGGAGATCTGCCGAACCAACAGCGACTTCGCCGACGCCGAGGCATCGTCGACCGGGTAAGGCTGCGCAGTGACATTGGCGACGACCGGCGTGTTGGGCGCGGAAAACGTCAGCGGCGCCAGGAACGCCGCGAATTCCTTCGCGGCATCGGCCATGTAGCGCGAATGGAACGCGGCGCTGACCGGCAGCGGCATGAACATCCGCGCGCCGGCCGCTTCGAACAGCGGCCCGGCCAATTTGATGTCGTCGACCGGACCCGACACCACCGTCTGCGACGGCGAATTGAAATTGGCGATGTCGATACCCGTCAAACCGGCCTCTTCGATGACCCGTGCGATCGCGTCCGGGCCCAGGCCGATCACCGCGCCCATGCCGCCGTTCGTGGCCTGCGCCATCAGTTCGCCGCGCTTCTTCACCAGACGCAGGCCGGTCAGGAAATCGTAGACGCCCGCGGCCAGCAACGCGTTGTATTCGCCAAGACTGTGGCCGGCGAGATAATCCGGACGCGCGCCCTCGGCGACGGCCTTGTAGTAATGCAGGGCATTGACCACATACAGACTCGGCTGGGTGAACTGCGTTTCCTTCAACCGATTATCGGCATCGTCCAGACAGAGTGCGCGCATCGAATAGCCGAGGATCGCGTCCACGTCCTTCTCGACCGCTGCGTATTCGCCCACTTCATCGAACAATCCGTGGCCCATGCCGCGCTTCTGCGAACCCTGGCCGGGAAAAACGAAAGCAATCATTTCGACCTCACATCTGCGATGACCGCGCACCGCTTCGGCCTTCTATTCTGAAGTCCGCAGGAACGCGAGGGCAAGCCTTTCTTCCCCTGCGAGCGGTACCGCCCGACGCACGATCAGTTCCGGCGCGTGCGCATCCAGGCGCTCCGCGCAGACCGCCAGAAGATAATCGGCTTCCGGCTGCAGTTGCCAGAATCGCCAGCGCGCGGGATCGTCGCCCAGCTCTTGATCGATGGCGATCCGCACACGGTTATCGTCCGGATAATCGAAGCTGAATTTGTCGAGCGGCAACTGCAGGCCCATGCCGCGCGCCTTGATATAAGCTTCCTTGAACGTCCAGTATTCGAAGAAGCGATGCTGCTGCCGGTGCGACGGCGTGTTCGCGAGTTCATCGGCTTCCAGAGGCGAGAAGAAGCGATCTGCCACGCCGATCGACACTTCACGCGCGCGGATGTTCTCGACATCCACGCCCAGGGCGCGGCCCACAGTCACGCCGAGCACGATCATGCTGTGGGTGTGCGAGAGATTGAACGTCAGTCGCATATTCTCGGCCTGCGGGTTCAGCGCATGCGGGCGGCCGTAGGCGTTGGTGCCGAACACCCAGTCCCGCGGATCGATCGGCACATAGCGCGACAACACCGTTCTCACCAGAACGCGCGTCACCAGGTAGCGTCGGCGATCCTTTGCGAAATAGTATTTCGGCTCCTGCGCGCGCTCCTCGGCGCTCAGCAGTTCCCGATACGCGAGATGCAGGGCCTCGTCGGAGATCGCATCGTAATCCACCAGCCACAGATGGATTTCGGATGGATCGAGCGCGATGGCGCCGCTCATGGCGTCACCGGGCATGGTGTCGATCCCGACATCGCATCAGCACTCATGGATGGCGAGCAGGGCTTTCGACGCGATCATGGTCTCGGACGGATAACCGAACGCATTGTTGATATAGGTCACGCCATCGATCTTCACGTTCCGGTTGAGATGGCTGTGCCCATACACGTGGATGCTGGGATCGATCCTGCGCAGCTGCGCTTCCAGCCGTTCGGAGCCGAGGATGGGATACAGCAATCGGTTCCAGCCCGAGACGTACCACGGCATCACATCGATACGCGGCAGGAAGTGCGAACAGGTGATCACCATGTCGTCGCGCGCATCGGGAGTCGTCTGATTGAGCGCATCGAAATGCAATGCGATTTCGTTCGCGCCATAGCCATCGGGCCAGCGGCAGGCGCGGAAATCCATCCACATCGCCTGCAGTTCCTCGGTCGGCTCGCCGAAGGAATAATCGTACCAGCCCAGCAGCGGATGGATCGCCACGCCGCGCTCGCGATACGTGCGCATCGTGACCCCGCTCGCTTCGGCCACCGCGCAGACCTCGGCGAATTTCTGCAGCGAATTCTTTTCGCGGCCTTCGCGCGCCACCCACAGATCGTGATTGCCGGGCACGAACACCACTTTGCGGAAACGTTTCGCGAACGCGCGCAGGCACCACTCGAACAGCGGCGGCTTGTCGGTCAGATCGCCGGCGAGGATGAGCACGTCATCCTGGTAATCGAAAAGCGACAGGTTTTCGACCCACTGGGCATTGGCGTCGTAATCGACGTGGATATCGGAAAGCGCAAAGATTCGCATGCGATGGGATCAGCCTTGCCGGGGCGGCGAAAGCCGGATGCATGCAGGATCCCCAGAGCCTGCGGACCACGGCCGCGAGAGAGCCTGGCGAGACGAATCAAAGGCGGCATCGAAGCCCGCGGCGTTGAAGCCATGCGACATGAACGAAATCCCGAAAAATGACACCACCACTCCTTTCTGCATGATCCGATATGCAAACCTGTTGTCCAGACACCCATTTTTACATGCGTCCGCCCAACGCGTTGTTTCGTGCGAAGCGCAATTTCGCATCCTACCTCGCTACGTTTCGAACGGCCGGAAATTTAGGCCGCTCACAACTCCCCCAACCCCTCCGCAGTCCCGTCCTCGCCCACCTGCAGCAACCGCAGCGTATTCGTGGCGCCGTGGGTTTCCATGTGTTCGCCGCTGGTGAAGACCACGCGGTCGCCGGGCATGAGCAGGCCGGCGTCGACGAGCTTGCGGATGCTGCCGCGAGCGGCCTGGCGCGGGGTCTGGCCGCGGCTGTCGTAGTCCATCGGGAAGACGTCGCGCATCATCGCCATGCGCCGGCGGGCGCCGCCGTCGCGGGCGAAGGCGAAGATAGGGGCCTTGCCGCGGAAGCGCGACAAGAAGCGCGCGGTGCCGCCGGATTCGGTCATGGCGACGATCGCACCGACGCCGATGTGTTCGGTGAGGAACATGGCGGTCATCGCAATGGCCTGGTCGGCGCGCTGCAGGTTGCGCGGCGCCGCTTCGAAATCGGTGTCGTGCTCGAACTGGCGCTCGGCGCCCAGGCAGATGCGCACCAGCGCTTCGACCGCCTTGACCGGATACATGCCGGCCGCGCTTTCCTGCGACAGCATCACCACGTCGGTGCCGTCGATCACCGCGTTGGCGACGTCCAGCACTTCAGCACGGGTAGGAATGGGGCTGCTGACCATCGACTGCAGCATCTGAGTGGCGGTGATCACCACCTTGTCGCGTTCCAGCGCCACGCGGATGATCTTCTTCTGCAGGCCCGGCAGTTCGGCGTCGCCGATCTCCACGCCCAGATCGCCGCGCGCGACCATCACCACGTCGCTGGCATCGACGATCTCGACCAGATTCTCGATGGCTTCGGCGCGCTCGACCTTGGCCACCAGCGCGGCGTCGCTGCCCGCGGCGCGGGCCACGCGGCGGGCTTCGTTCATGTCGGCGGCGTTACGGCAGAAACTCACCGCGATGAAATCGGCGTTGAGCTGCGCAGCGACCTGGATCAGTTCGCAGTCGCGCTCGGTCAGCGCGCCCAGCGACAGACCGCCGCCGAGTTTATTGAGGCCCTTGCGGTTGGACAGCTCGCTGTCGTTGAGCACCGTGGTGACGATGCGCTGGCCCTCGACCGCGGTGACCTGCAACTGCACCACGCCATCGTCGAGCAACAGCACGTCGCCGGGCATCACATCGCCGGGCAGACCGAGATAACTCACGCCGACCTGACGCTCGTCGCCCGGCGGCGCGTCTTCGCTGGCGAGCAGATCGAAGCGGTCGCCGGCGCGCAGTTGCACCTTGTCGTTCGCGAATTTTTCGATGCGGATCTTCGGACCGGGCAGGTCGGCGAGGATGCCGACCTCGGTGCCGACCCGGGCCGCGGCCGCGCGCACGGCGTCGGCGCGCGCGATCTGCGCGGACGGGTCGCCGTGCGAGAAATTGAGGCGGACCACGTCCACGCCCGCGCGCAGCAGCGCGTCGAGCACGCCGGGGGCGTCGGTGGCGGGTCCGAGAGTGGCGAGGATCTTGGTGCGGCGGCGTTGTTCGGTCATGTCTTGAGTCGTCGAAACAGGGCTCCGACAACGCTATCACGCCGACGCGGCAATCGCTGCGCGCCTGTCCTGCAAACGATCACAGTCCCGGCGGTGCGGCGCTTGCGGCGTATTCCACCACGGTTTCGATATAGGCCTTGCCCGCCCGATACAGTTCGAGGCGGTCGAAGATCCCCTGACCGCCCTGCCGCTTGCCGGCGGCATCGAGCGGAAAACCGTCGATGACGCGCTGCTGCAGGCGCGCCGCATGCGCATGATCGCCGGTGGCGGCGTAACAGGCGGCGACGGTGTCGAGCTCGGCGGGGTCGAGCTTGCCGTCCTCCATCTGCCTGGCGATCGCGAGACCCGCCGCGGGATCGCGGGTGTCGTCGTGCGCGCTCACGCACAGAAGCCACGCAAGATTGTTCTGGATCGACAGCACATCGTCGGGCTCCGGGCGCGCCTCGCGCAGCAGCGCGATCGCGCGTCGGCGGCTGTCCGGCGTACTGTCGGCACGATTGTGCAGCCACAGCGCGTAGTCGTTGCGGGTGTCGGTGGAACCGGCGGCCACGGCTTTGCCCAGCCAGCGCTCGCCAGCGGCGACGCCCGACGCGCCGTCGGCGCCGGTAACGAGCATCATCCCCAGCAGGCCCTGCGATTGCGCATCGCCGCGCTCGGCATCGGCCTGCAGCCAAGCCAGCGCGCGCTTCGGGTTGCGTTTCATGCCGCGTCCCTGCATCGCCAACTGCGCGAGGCGACGACGCGCTTCGGCGCCGGTTTCGCCTTCCATCTCCGCCAGCGATTCGTACATTTCGATCGCGACCTCCAGGCCGCCGGGCACGTCGGGATGTCCTCCCTCGTACAGGCGACCGATGGCGTAGATCGCATCGATATCGCCGGCATCCACCGCGGCCATCAGCCAGTTCGCGGCGCGTTTGAATTCCTGCGCTTTGGCCGCTTCGTTGGCGAGGAAGCGCATCGCATAGGCGTCGCCGCCGTGCGCGGCGGCGGTCATCGCCGGCCACCAGGTACGCAGCGTCGCGCCGCTCCCTCCCGCGCGGACACCGCGCAGCGCACGCTCGCGCTGCGACCCGGCATGGCCCCGCTCTGCCGCCTTGGCCAGCGCGGCCTCGGCCTGGGCCGTCATGTCCCGGTTCCGGTAATACTCGGCGAGCGTGCCGTAACCCAGGCCCGCGCCATTGCTGGATTCGCGCTCCAGCACCGCGATTTCCGGCGCGGTCAATGCCCGTTTGCCGATCAAGATGTCCTGCGCCACCAGCATCATCTCGGCCTCGACGTTGCCGGCCGCCAGCGATCCACGCAGGCGACGCACGCCGAAGTCGCTGAACCTGCCGCCGAGCATCGTGCTTTCGAGCGCCGCGTACATCGTGCTGGCGCCATGCCGGTACCAGCGCCGGTCGGCGGCATCGAGCAAGGCCTCCGCGGCCTTCGCATCCTTCTCCACGCCGACGCCTTCGGCATACGCCATCGCCAGCAGGGTCATCGGCAGGCCGTGCTTCTTTTCCGCCAGGGGCAACAGCGCATCGATCAAGCCATCGGCGCAACCCTCGAACTTCTCGGAAACGCAGATCGTGAGCCAACTGGTGAGCGATGCGAGCCCGCCGCGCGCCGCGCCTTCGCGCAGCTTCGCGACGCGTTCACCAGGATCGTCGGCCTCGAAACCCGCCTGCATGGCCTTCATGTCGATGCCGATGGTTTCGCCGCCGCTGCTCTGCGCCTCGATGAACGCGTCCGCGAGCAGATGGCGGTTGTACGGATAGCCGACGTAGTCGCCCTCGCGATCGATGGCGTTGGTCGTATCGATGAAGTCGAACGTGAGATGACGTTCGACCTGTTTTTCCGGATCCCACACCGCGACCACCAGCGGCAGATAGCGATTCGGATCGACGCCCCGGTAGTAATCGTATCGATACTCGTATCCCAACAGCGCGACCAGCGCGTAGACATCGCGCGGCGACAACACCGGAATCGGCCTGCGCCATGCGCTGTCGCCATGCCCCGTCAAGGCATGCTTCGCCAGCGAAGCCAGCGCCGCGGTTTCGCGTTCGGCCATGGCCGCGTCGCCGAGGGCATCCGCGCACAGCATCGCGGCCCGATGCAGCGCGATGCTGACCGGAACGGCGATCGCCGCGTCGCGCAATTCGACGGCATGCTCGCGACAGGCATCGGCATCGACTGCGGCATGGTCGTAACCGACCTTTTCGAGCGCATCGAAGCGTTCGTAAGTGGCGTTCAACTCGGCAACGGCGAGGAAACGCGTCCACACGCCACCAGGATCGGCGGCCACTTCTTCCGGCGATGCCGCGCCTGCAGCAGCTTTCTCTTTCGAGGTTGCGGGCTCGGCTGCATTGGCTGCATCGACTGCAGCGAAACACAGCGCGGATGCGATGGCGAGCAGGCCACGGCAGGCGAAGTCGCGGATCATCGGGCATCCTCGTCCATGACGTTGCGCAGCAATTTGCGCAGACGTTCGTCGCGCTGCTGCGCATCGAGCGCGGCAGGAATGGTGAAGCGCAGATTCGCCGACAGTTCGTCCCGCACCTTGCGCAGCTCCGCGAGATGCGCGGCGACCTTGTCCACCGGCAGCTCGTCGCGTTCGACATTCATTTCGTACACGACCTTGACCGACTTTTCGTCGACTTCGACCTTGCGCTGGAAGCCGAAGGCATGCGACGTGCGATCGATCTTCTCGGCGACGAAATTCGCCTTCCAGCGCTCCGGCAACTGCACCATGACCTCATGGCGATAACGTCCACGGGCGGCGTAGCCGAGCGGGCCGATGCGGTCCAGCGATGTCGGCAGCGTGCTCGCGCCCTGCAGCGCTTCGGCATAGACCTCCAGCGCACGGACGCCTGCGCTTTCGCTGTCGAACGGCGACTTCAGGCGGTAGCGCTCGCGGATGCGCAGCCGGTTGCGTGCGGTATCGTCTTCGATCACCGGCTCGCCCAGCGCTTCGACCTCGCCGTAGCGCTTGCGGTAATACTCGGAATAGCGGCGCGCGAGTTCGGCGCCGCGTTCGCTCAGGGTGTTTCGGCGCTGGTAGTCGGCGGAGGCGCCGGTGTAGGACGTTTCGACTTCGAACGTGGCCTCGGCGCCATCGGCGCTGGGCGCGAAGCGTTCGATCACCTCGACGCCGGCATTGCCTTCGCGCGGACGCTCGATGGGCTGCAGCGCGGCGACGCCGGCCGCCACCGGCAGCGCCATGCCGTAATCGCCGAGATCGAAACTGCGCGGGTCGCCGCCCTGCTGGCTGATGGTCGGGTCGATCCAGATCGTCTGCCCGCCGATGCGCGCACGCACGATCACGTGATTGAACGCCGACGCGGTTGGCACGAATTCGCCGACCGTGCGGCCGCGATCGGTGGCGACCAGCGCAGGCGCCGCATCGATATCCATGCGATGAAGCAGCGTGGTCAGCAGATACACCTTGTCCTTGCAGTCGCCGTAACGACGGCGCCAGACCAGATCCGGCGGGTTCGGGCGATGACTGTTGTCGCCGATCTCGATGCCGAAATAGCGCACCTCGTTCTGCACCGCGCGCAATGCCGCGGTCAGGCGCGCGTTGGCGTCGGGCAGTCGCTTCCACTCCGCCAGTTTGCGTTCCAAGTCGGCGTCGAACGCCGCGGTGTGGGCCGGGTACAGCGGCAACGCCCAGGCGACGACATCGGCCCAACTGCGCTCCGGCGCGATCTGCACGCTGGGATACGGCTGGAACCAGGCGGGATAACTGTCCTCGTACACGGTCGCCGGCAGCGCGCGGCCCAGCATCTGCACTTCGGTGGCGTCGGCGCCCTGCCGCACCAGCGGCTCGACCGCGGTGTTCTCGCGATGCACGCGGAACTTCGTGCCGGGGTCGTACAGCACGCGCAGACCGCTGCGCAGCGTCGGATTGCGCCAGCTCAGGGTGATCCAGTCGGCGGTCTGGCCGGCCAGGATCGGATTGCTGCCGGCGATGCTGTAGCTGACGCGCACGATGTCGTCGACGCGCACGTCGTCCAGCACGATCAGCGCGGTGACGCTGCCGTCGGTCAGATCCTGCTCGAATTCGCTTTCGCGCCGCGCCAGCGAGATGCGCTCGGGCGACAGCCGGTTCTGCCACGCGCCGTCGCGCAGCAGCTCGACGCGATGGATCGACATCGTCTGGAATTCGGGATTGAAGTTGATCTGGAAGCGGCCGGCTTCGCCGATCAGCGATGGCGACTTCGGCTCGAATACGTGTTCGAGGTAGAGCAGATTGCGGCCGGCGCGGCGGTCCGACTGCATGTCGTAAAGCCAGTAGCGCCAGCGGCGGTCGTCGGCGCCGGGAGCGGCCTGGTCCCACTTCGCCGGCAACTCGCGCCGGGTCACGAAGGCCGGCTCGGGGCCGGTCTCGAAGCGCAGATCGCCGCGGACGTGCTCGACCGCCATCGCATCGGATACAAACGCCACGAACAGCAACGCCGCCAGCCGGATGTAGTTCATCGTCGGATTCTCTTTCCCCTGTCCGGGAAAGGCTACTACATCGCTTATTCCATCGGCGCCCATGCCGTCGCCGCCCGCAACGCGCCTCAGGCGCGCGCCAGCAGCGCCGACAGCTCGGCCGGCGTCCGCGCCAGATGTTCGGCGCCGGCCGCGCGCAGCTCGTCTTCGTCGCCGAAGCCCCAGAGCACGCCGATGCCGCGCATCCGGTGGTGGACCGCGCCCTCGATATCCATATGCCGGTCGCCGATCATCGTGCAGTCCTCGGCACGCAGGTCCAGACGGGTCAAGGCTTCGGCGATCAGCTCGGGCTTGTGGCTGAGGCGGCCATCGGCAGTGGCGCCGATGATGTCCTCGAAGCGATGGCCGAACGGCAGCGTGGCGACGATCTTGCGCGCGTGCGGCTCGTTCTTGGCGGTGACCACGGCAAGTCGATGGCCCGCGGCGTGCGCGGCTTCGACCACCTCGCCGATACCGCGATAGATCTCGTGTTCGCGCCAGCCTTCGATCTCGAAACGCTGGCGATACAGTTCGACCGCGCGCTCGATGTCGGCCGGGTCGCCGAACAGCTGACCGAAGCTCACCCGCAGCGCGGGGCCGATCCAGCGCCGCAGTTCGGCGTCGGGCAGGCCGGGATGGCCCATGCGTTCCAGCGAATACGCCACACAGCGGGTAATGCCGATGGCGGAGTCGATCAGGGTACCGTCGAGGTCGAAGAAGAGCGTGCGCACGCAGAATTCCTGCAGGGATCGGGTCGAGTGGTTCTGTCGGATCGTGGTCTGGACATCCTCGCCTGGAACATGATCCCCCCGCCAACGAAAGACCCCCGCCGAAGCGGGGGTCTGGTGTCGCGGGATATGCCATCGCGCGGAACGCGACGGCGTTATGGCCATCATAACGTCATCGCGATGCCGTCAGAGCCCCGCCTGGGTGACGATGAAATTGCGGATCGAGGTATTCGACACCCGCGTGTAGATGCCGGGCAGATTGCGGCGCGCGCAGCCGATGCCCCAGCTGACGATGCCGGTCAGGATCGTGTTGCCTGCGCCGCGGGTCAACGGGCCGCCCGAGTCGCCCTGGCAGCTGTCGATGCCGCCGCTGGTGCGGCCGGCGCACAGCATCCGCGCGGTGATGTCGCCGCTGTAGGAGTTGGCGTCGTTGCAGTCGGTGCGATCGAACAGCGGCACCGACACCTTGCGCAGGTTGATCGGGAAGCTGCCGCCTTCGGTCAGCGCGCCCCAGCCGGTCACCAGCAGGTTGGCGCCGACCGGGCCGTCGGTGGTCGCCAGCGTCGCCAGCGGAATGCCGGTGGCCGAACTGCTCAACTGCCACACCGCGACATCGCTGTCGAAGGTGCCCGGATTCCAGTTGGGGTGAATGGCGATGCGGGTGACGTTGCGGCGCACGCCGCTACCGTCGAGATTGCGGGTACCGGTGAGCACCTGCACCTGCCCGGCGGTGACGAAATCGCTGCAGTGCGCGGCGGTCACCACCATGTTCGCCTTGACCAGGGTGCCGCCGCAAAACTGGGCGTTGAAATTGTTGGCGACATTCTTGGTAAGGAGCGCGACCTGGAACCGATTATCGGACGCGCCGGCGACGGTGCCGCCCACGATCCTGGGGCTGATGATGCGGTCGATTTCTTCGGCCGTCATGGTGACGTTCGCGTATTCGAGATTCTTTTCGGCGACGCGCAGCTGAACGTATTCGCGCATCCAGTTGCTCTTGCTTTGAGCGTTGCCGCGCTGCTGGGCCATGGCGGGCGCCTGCAGGGCGACCAGCGCCAGAGCGCCGAGGGCGAGCGCGGCGCGCAGCGAAAAGCGCGCACGGGTGAGAACGTTGGGGGAAGGGTTGGAATCGACCGCAGACAGGTTACGCATGTGTCTCTCCTTGAAAATGGGCGATGCTCGGTGGGAGTGCTCGATGACACCGGACGCGCGTGGCGGGGCGCGCCAGCCTCGTGCGCGTTGCGCATGAGGCGTACCTTGCATCGGGACTGCGCGTTGCAACAGGGTTGTCTGCTTGTCAGACGGGCTCGCTGCCGCTGTGCGGGCAGAGCCTGTAGCGTCCTGCTGCTTTTCGATCGCATGATCCTTGCTGCGAGGCAACCGGCGTATAGCACGCGATCTGCGACACCGTCAACGCGAAATCGCGCGTGCGGGGCTTGATGGCATAACGCACGAAGGCCCGGGATCGCCCGGGCCTTCGCTGATGGATTCCGGTCGCGCCGGTTCAGGAACTGCTGGCGCAGCCCTGGCTGAACGAGCGGTTCGCGGTGACAGTACCCCAGACCCCGTCCAGCTCGCCGCAGCCGACGGTCTCTCCGCCGACCGGGCGGCCGCTGGCATCGTAGTAATGCCAGGTGCCCTGCAGACATCCGCCGGCGATGGCGGCGCCCGAAGCGAGGATCGTGAGGGACAGACCGAACAATGCGATTTTGTTGCGCAATTTCATTTCAGCACTCCTGTTGCTCTGCGGCGGAATGGCCGCGACGCGAGCGTAGCCCGGATGGGTGGGCGCAGGTGGATCCTGCTTCACGCTTTCAGTGTTCGACAGAGCAACGGATTTGCCAATTCGAGACGACAGACTGGGCAAGCGGGGCGCTGACGGTCGACACGATGCGGGCGATGTCGAGACCTGGAGTGAGGTTGCGCGATTTCTTCCGGATCGAGAGCAAATCCCCCATTGCCCGCTTCGCGGGCAATCGCCTCCTTTTTCAAAGGGGGCTTGTGCATGACGGAATTCTGCTGTCTCAAAAAAGTTCGCGCGGCCAATTCCCCACTGGCATGAAAAAAAGATCGCACGATTAATTCCACTGGCATGGAAAAGATTGCACAGCCAATTCCACTGGCATGAAAAACGATCATGCGGCCAATCCCACTGGCATGAAACGAAACGCCGAGCGTTCAGCCCCCTTTGAAAAAGGGGGCGGTCGCTTGCGCAGCAAGCGGCGGGGGATTTGCTTCTGCTTTTGCTGCCTCGATCAACCCGCCCGCAACGCCAGCGCAGCCACCGCCGGCAGCGTCTTGCCTTCGAGGAATTCGAGGAACGCGCCGCCGCCGGTGGAGATGTACGACACTTCGTTCTCGATGCCGTATTTGTCCACCGCCGCCAGCGTGTCGCCGCCACCAGCGATCGAAAATGCGCTGCTGTCGGCGATCGCGCGCGCCAGCGTTTCGGTGCCTTTGCCGAACGCGTCGAATTCGAACACGCCGACCGGGCCGTTCCAGACCACGGTACCGGCGCTCTTGATCAGTGCGGCGTAACGCGCTGCGGTGTCGGGGCCGATATCCAGGATCATGTCGTCGGCGCTCACCGCGTCGACGGCTTTGACCGTCGCCGGCGCGTCGGCGGCGAATGCCGGCGCCACCACCACGTCGCTGGGGATCGGAATATCGGCGCCGCGCGCCTTGGCGTCGGCGATGATCTGCCGTGCGGTATCGAGCAGATCCATTTCCACCAGCGATTTGCCCACGCCGTAACCCATCGCGGCGATGAAGGTGTTGGCGATGCCGCCGCCGACGATCAGCTGATCGACCTTGGACACCAGCGACGACAGCAGTTCCAGCTTGGTGCTGACCTTGCTGCCGGCGACGATGGCCAGCAGCGGCCGCGCGGGATGTTCCAGCGCTTTGGCCAGCGCGTCGAGTTCGGCCATCAACAGCGGGCCACCGGCCGCCTGTTTCGCGAAGCGGATCACGCCATGCGTGGAAGCCTGCGCGCGATGCGCGGTGCCGAAAGCGTCCATCACGAAGACATCGCACAGATCGGCGTATTTCCGCGACAGCGCCTCGTCGTCCTTGCCCTCGCCGACGTTCATGCGGCAGTTTTCCAGCAGTATCAGTTCACCCGGCGCGATCTCGACGCCGTCCACCCAGTCCTTCACCAGCGGCACGTCGCGACCCAGCAGTTCGCCCAGCCGCCTGGCCACCGGCGCCAGCGAATCGGCCTCGCTCCACACGCCTTCCTTGGGGCGACCGAGATGCGACATCACCATCACCGCGGCGCCCTGTTCCAGCGCGGCCTTCAGCGTGGGCAGCGAGGCGACGATGCGCTGGTCGGAGGTGACTTCGGCATCGGCGCCGGGCGCATGCGAAACCGGCACGTTGAGATCCTGGCGGATCAACACCCGCTTGCCGGCGAGGTCGAGATCGGTCATGCGGAGGATGGCCATTGCGACTCCTGGGAACGCTGCGAAAAAACAGACGCGCATTGTCCTTGCTGGCTTCGCGGCGGGCAATGGCGGGGCGGCATGCAGACGATGAGCGATCACTCGCTGTCATCCCGAACGCACGCGCAGCGGGCGGAGGGATCTGCTGGTGTTTTGAGGAAAAAAAGCAGATCCCTCACCCGATAAAGCCGGGATTCGGGATGACAGGACGTGGTGAAGCCCGATGAGGGAAGACGGGAACGATCAGGCTTCCGTCTTGCGCGCCCGCAGCAGGCTCAGCGCGAAACCGCCGACGATCGCCGCACCCAAGACCAGAAACCCCCACAGCAGCCAGCGCCGCCAATCCGGCGGCGTCGCTTTTTCGGCATAGGCCTGCGTACCGGCCGCCTCGCTGCGCGCGCCGAGCGTGGCCACCGGCGGCGACCATTCGGCGCCCAGCCGCGAACGCAGCGGCGCCAGCGCCTGCTCCACCGGCAGCGGATCGCGGCGGGCATCGCGACTGCCGGCGGCCAGCGTGTACGGGCCGCTGCCCTGCGCGAGGAACACGAAACGATCCGGCAGATACGCCACGTCCATCGTCGGCGCCGGGGTCAGCGCGATCGGACTGCGCAGGCGCCATTCGCGCGCGGCGATCGGCGCGGTCAGCGCATAGTCCTCGTTGTCGATGCGCAGACCGTTCTGCTGCAGACGGAACAACAGCGTGCGGCCGATCGGCGTCCAGGCTTCATCGCCGGGCACGCTGCCGTTCTGCGCATCCAGGATCACCTCGGCGGTGGCGTTGTCGGCCCCCAGAATCACACCCACCCGACCGACCGGCAATTTCGCCGGCAGCCGATAACGATAGAGATGTCCCTTGCCGAAGGCATCGGGCGCGGTATCGACGAATTCCGCGCGCATGCGCCGCCACTGCGGCGGGTGCGCCCCGCCGCGGGTGCGCCGCGCGGTGACCTGCAGATTCGGGACGGGATCGACATCGAGCTGGCGCAGGCGCAGATAGCGCAGCGACGTGGGCGGCAAGGCGATGTCGCGCCGCTGCAGCACCGAACCGCCGCGACGCAGCGACACCACCGCCGCGCCTTCGACCAGCATCTGCCAGTGCTCGAGATCGTCGCTGCCCTCAACCGCGAAGCGCGCGTGGATATCGCCTATTTCCGGCCAGCGCAGGTCGAGGCGGTCGACCGTGGCCGGCCGCTTCGGATCGCGACCGAGGTCGGCGTCCATCACGTAATCGATCGGCGCGGGCATCGCGGGTGCGGGTGTCGCCAGCGTTGCCGGGGTTGCCGGCGCGCCCATGTCCACCTGCAGCAGCCGCAAGCGGCCGCTGCCGTCGCGCTCCAGTCGAAGCGATAGATCGTCGGTGCCGGCAGTACTCGCGCGACGCGGCAGCGCGAACACCGGCAACGGCGCCTGGGCGACGCCGGGCCGCGTGGCCGGGTCGATGGTCAATCGCGCCACCGGCACTGCCTGACCGTCCGCATTCAACACCACGAAATCCCCGAGCTCCGGATCGATCAGCGCGGCGTAGACCTCCGGCGTCAGCTCGAACTGCCAGGCCGCGTTCTGGCCCTCGGTCTTCAGCGGCCAGCGATAGGCGTAATCGCCGATCGCTTTCGATGCCTCCGGCTGCGCGGCGGTGGCCGCCAAGGCTGCGCTCAATAGGGCTGCGCTCAGCGCGACCGCTGTCCGTTTCATGCGGGAATCTCCTCCGTGGATGCCGCGCGTCGCGGCGGGGCCGGCGCGAAATAGCCCACCGCCGTACACAACAGACCATACGCGATGAACGAGACGATGCCGAACAGATTGCCGAGGTGACCACGATCGATCAACAACAGTTTGAGCAGCACCACGCCCATCAGCACCGCGCCCGCGCCCCACAGCAGGCGATCGCCGCGCTTCGAGCCGAAGATCCAGCCCAGCACGCCCAGCACGCTCCACACCACGGTCAGCGCGGTCTGCACGACGGAGTCGTCCAGCATCGACGGCGACCAGTCGGTGCCGCCCCAGTAGTGGGTCGCGCGCAGGGTGGCGAAGGTGACCCACGCGAACGCGGCCAGCGCGAACACCGCCACGCCCGTCTGCGACCCCATCGTGCCGCGGCCTGCCCAGACGCGCTGGGCGAGCAGCGCGAGGGTCGCGATCTGCAGCAGTTCCAGCGGATTGAGCAGCGCGATCCACGGCAGCGGCACGCTCTCGCCGGGGAAGAACAGCGACACGCACCAGCTCATGCCCAGCACCACCCAGGCAGAGCCGAGCAGCCAGCGGCGGTAATCCTCGAAACCGCCCTGCTCCCCGTCACTCCCGCCGGTCTGCGCCAGCGGCGGCGCCAGCAGCGCCGGCCGCAGCTGCAGCAGCGCCGCGAAGGCCAACAACGGCAGACCGGAACCCACCCATCGCCAGCCATCGCCCAGTTCCGCTTCGCCGGCGAAATGCAGCGCGGCGACGGCGATCGCCGCCA
>JAZKFJ010000040.1:0-7671 GCA_040386495.1 Pseudomonadota bacterium | reverse complement strand
CCACCCACGACCACAGCCATCCGCCGTGCGCGACAAAGCGCAGTTCCTCGCCGGTGGCGCGCAGGCAGATCAGGCTCCGCCAGCCGAGCACCGCATACACCAGCCACGCCGCGGCGCCGAATCCGCCGAACGGATGGTGGTGCGCGTGCGCCAGCAGCAGCGCGGCCGGGATGCCCAGCGCCAGCGCTGCGGCGGCGATTCCGCCCAGCACCGTCATCCCGCTCTCTCGGCGTCGCAGTTCCGCCGCCATCCAGCCGGTGAACGCGACGAAGGCGAACAGCGCGTCGACCCGATCGGGATACGCGATGTGATCGACGATTTCCTGCGCACCGGCGAAGCTCCACCAGCCGAACGCCCAGAGCGTGAGCAGACCGACCAGACCGCCGTCGTGTTCGTTGCGATAGGTCCATGCAGTCGCGAAACCGGCGAGCGCGATCAGCAGCGCGCCCATGAACGCGGGATTGGCGATGGGGGTGTTGGCGACCGTATCGAGGATGCCGCTCTGCGAGAAACCGCTGCCGATGCCGCCGATACCGGCCACATACGCGACCGCGGCGGCGAGCTGCAGCAGCAGGCCCGAGATCTGCGGGAGGCGCCGATCCTGACGCACGCCCAGCCACACCAGCGCCGCGCCTTCCAGCGCGAACACGCTGGCGGTGGCGCGCGCCGACAGCGCCAGCGGCACCGACAGCGTCGAGAACCCGACCGCAAGCACCGCGTAGGTATCGACCAGCGACGCGAACTGTTCGCGACGGCGCAGCGCCGCGGCGAGCAGCGCATAGATCGCCGCCGCGCCCAGCGCCGACAGCGCCAGCGGCATCCTGCTGTCGCCGAACGTGTCGCCCTGCAGTAGTCCCGCCTGCAGCGCGAACGCCACCAGCGGCGTGCCGAACACCAGGGTGCCGTCGACCAGCGCATGCGCATTGCCTTCATCATGTCCGTCCGCACTGCGACGGTGCGCATAGAAGATCGGAATCAGCAGATACAGCGCGAAGAACAGCAGCAGGAAGGGCTCGGTCGTCGCGAATTTCGCCGGCTGATAGTCGAGCACGCCCCAGACCGTACCGATGCCGAAGGTGAACACGAAACCGAGCAGATTGAGCAAGCGCCACGGACGATTCCAGGCGATGCCGAAGATGCCGAGATTCAGCACCGCGTAGTAGCCGAACAGAGCGACGTGATTGCCGCTGCCGGTGGACAGCCAGATCGGCGCGAGGAATCCGGCGAGAATGCCGAACACCGCCAGCGCCAACGCATTCTGCAGCACCGCCAACACGCCGATGCCCGCAACCAGCGCAATGGTGATGCCGAATGCGGCGCCCGCGGGAATCACGCCGTAAAGTTTGTAGGCCGCGAAGGTCACCAGCATCAACACGCCGATGGCACCGCCCTGGACCGACAGCGAGAACGACCGCCGCGTCTCGCGCTGTCGCCACGCGAACACCAGCCCGGCGATGGCGGCCGCGGCCACCGCGGCGAGGCGCAGTTCGATCGGCACCCGCACCCAGCCCTGGTCGCTGGCGTATTTCAGCAGCGAAGCCACGCCGAAGAACAGCACCAGCATGCCGATCTTCACCGGCACATTGCCCTCGGTGAACCAGCCCCGGACCCGGGCGAAAGCATTGGCGAAGATGTCCGGCGGCGGCGGACGCTGCGGGCGCGGCGCCTGCCGGGCGGCGGCAGGCGCCACGCCCTCTTGCCGCAGGCCGGCGACGGGGTCGATCAGCTTCTTCCTTGGCGGCGGCAGCGGTGGCGGTACCGCCGACGTGGCTTCGGCAGGAGGTGCGGGATCGTCCGGAAGATCGAAGCGCGCGCGGCGCGACGCGGACGCGCCGGGATAGGCGGGATCGGATTCGCCGACGGCAGCAGAGACACGCCCGGCGTCGAGACCATCGCGCGCGAGCGGGTCGCGCTTGATGGCGTCGGGTGCGCTGTCGGCCGATACGACATCGTCGCGCCAGGTGTTCTCTGTACGGGCAGAGGGCGCAGTAGCCATCGATGGCTGGGCGCGGACGCCCCCGTCACGACTCGAGACAGCCGGCGCGCCGCGCCCGGACTCCACCTCGCGCAGCCGTCCGTGCAGTTGCTCGACACCGCGTTCCAGCGCATCGATGCGTGCCTTGGCGTTGCCGATCTTGACCAACGCCACGACCAGCAGCACCGGCACCGCCAGTAGCGCCAAGGCCAGCAGGACCAGAATTCCAGCGAAATCGTCCATCTTCAGCCGCCCTCGGCGCGGCATACCCCTTGTCCGCCACTGCTCGTCCGCCACTGACCGTCTGCAACCGGGCGAACACCGCCGCAGCCTTCCCCATGCCGCCATGAATTGCAACCGGCTCGACCCGGCGTAGCAATGCAGGCCGCTGCCGGTAGCGTCTGCCGCTACCCTGCAGGCGCCGGCGCCGCATGATTCAGTAGGCGGATCAGCTGACTGCAGGCCGCGATGCCTCGATCCCGCTACTGGGCCGGAAGTCGACCTGACCCCACTCTTGCGGATTGGCGCAGGGAAGGGTTGCCGAAGGGGATCCCGCCATCACGACGCATGCGGCACGCCGGCATGCGGCGAGACCTCGATCATCGAAGCAGATGGCCTCAAGCCAACGGTGCAGCGTCGACATCGACCATATATTGTCGCAACGCAGGAACTTGACGTGTCAGTTCCGGAGTTTTCTCGCACAGATGCGCCAAAAGCTTCAGACCATCCTGCAGTTCATAACGCGATGCAGGTGGAATGAGTTTCCCGTAAATGCCCACGTTATTCCAATAAGCCCAATGCCACGGCTCACGGCGCAACTGGGCATCCAGGTCCGCGTACAATGCGCGGGTCATTTCGAAGATCGACTGCTCTTCATCCTCGCCGCATAGATAATCGGCCGGCTCGAGTACGGTGCCCAGCATCAATCGGGTACGTGGTCCTGAAGGGTCAGGGACGGAATAAACAGTGATGATCGGGGCGTTGGATTTGATTGCGAAAAATGCGGAGCCTTGCATCACTGGATAAAGGCGCCCGCAGAACGGCACGCTTACGGATTTCTCAGGTTCTTGCAGCACGTCGGGCATCATGCCGAGCAGGCCACCCTTCCGCAGGCGTTTCAGTGCGGAAATCACGCCGCGATTGTTGTTGTGGAGCACTTCCGCCCGGTCGGAAAACTTCAAGAAGAGTTCGTCGAAACTGGCATTCTTGTCGACCCGCGAAGGAGGGTCGTAGAAGAATTGCAAAGGTCTTTCCGCAGTGGATTGCCCGATCATCCACAATGCGCAATCCATGAAGGAACCGTAATGGGGCGTGCATATGATCGCCGAACGATTGCCAATCTTCTGGATCATCTCGACCAGCATAGGATCGACGACAATGTTCCGGGCAACGTGTTGCTCCAACCTCCCCACACTCACGCGCCTGCACTTGGCGTCGAGGAACCATGCTCGACATGTCTCCAGCGCCGCGCGTTGCGGGTAACCCTCGAGCTCCATCACATCGGCTGGAGGCTCGCCGCCATGAAGAGATCCTAATTTTTTTCCGAAAATCCGCATCCACGGCGACGCGATTTTCACCAGATGCGGAATGCATGCATAGACATAAGAATTCAGCAGCAAGGCCGACAGTCTCATCTACTGATCTCGGTCAGGAGCTTTCGCTTGGCAGACTTGATTTCGTTCAACAGCGAGCTCTTGGTTTCCAATTTCCCACTCCAGTCCGTCAGTCTGATCAACCCCTCAATCTCGCCGAATTTTTGCCCGAGCGTGCGATGCATGGCGAAATTGATCTTGAAGTTGAAATTGCGTTTGGAGGGCCATTCGGCATTGGCTGCGCGACAGAATGTCAGTACGGGACTCACCAAGCGCGCGATGGCTTGATCCAATTGCGAATCGGATGCCAGCGGCGTTGTTGCGAATCCGCAGTCCACTCTCGTCAGACGATCAATCTTGCCGTTGATATCGACGCTTGGCAGCGTCGAGACCGCTGGCTGGAACTTCCAAACGATCATCGCTTCGATCGTAGAGACAGAATAAGTATCGTCCGCCAGTTGAAGCTGACGGAACGATGGGCCAATACCGAAGACCTGATCGGGAAAGGACACTAGGCGATAAGGCAATGCGACCAAACCACGCACCTCACGCCATGCGGCCAATGGCGATAACGCCAAAGCACCGAAGGAAGGATCCAGTGTGGAGATGAGTTTAGGATCGCCGATCAGTCGCAAGGGCGCTGCGGCCGCGAGTTTGCGGACGTATGCGATGGCTGACTTCGTGCTGGGGAGAATGATCAGTTCCATCCTGTGCAACTGCCTCTTCCTTGGAGAGTGTGCGGCGCTTGAACGGCTAGTGTCCGCTTGTGGTCGTAGCGCTGGATGTTCTGCGCGGATTGACCAGCGATAGGACTTCTGAAAGGGTTTTCAACATCAGAGCGAGGCACATGAGCGAAATCAGGACAATACCCAAGATGCCGAGAGATGCGTCGGCCAACACACGACCATTCGGCAAAACAGAGGACGCTGCCGCATAGGCGACGCGCGCTTGTCCGAACAATTCGACGCTGCTGACGAGGACGGGCAGCAGTGTCGCAAATACATAAAGCAAATATGCTGCAGCGAGGATCAGAAAGCCTGCCGCAAGCGAAACAGATCGCGACGACACCGATTTCCGCCACTCGTCCGATCTCCGGCCTAAACGAAGCGCCAGGAATGTGCCCCGGATGCGCTTGTGCAGGTTTACCGAATTCGTCATATCCGTGATGATCCAGTAGCCATCGTATTTGAAGACCGGATTGAGTGTCGTCAACATGAGGAAAATAGTGATCCCGCAACTGGACCGCAGGAACGCATATCCGGTGAGCAAGTAGCCGATATATAGCGCCGCGACGTACATGGACTGAAAGTAGAGTCCGCCCGCGCTGACGATCAACCTTTGGCTGCGCGGCAGCTTCCAAGTCTGTCGTACATCGGAGTAAAGGGCGGGCCATATCCAGTAGATCCCAGCGCCAATCCCCCCTTGCTTGGCGCCAAATCGCACCGCAGCAGTGGTGTGTCCAAATTCGTGGATGAAAACGCCTAACAGCACGCAGGCGACCGTTGCTGGAAAAGTAGCCATGGTCGGGGGATGCGCTGCGACTTGAAAGAAAGCTGCTGCTGCGATACCGGCAACGGCCACGATCGCACAGACGAACGCCAACGGCCAAGTGAATGTTATGGACAACAATCGACCGATACGGTCGACCGTCGACTCGCCAAAGAGAATCCTGCGAAATCGCAACATGTGGCGATCCGGTTCCCGGATTTTCAAGCCTTCTATGTCGGATCGTCGACTTTCACACCACGTTTCGTATTCCGAACGTCCCAGCGTGGCGGGACCCATGCGCAGGTAAGCGTCGTATGCTCGGTCGTACGAACTGTTGGTAGCCTCCGCCAAGGAGCGGAGGACTCTGATTGTTTCGAAATCTCCCTTGAAAAAACTGTCCCCGCTTTCGACAAGCCACTCTCCGAACGGCTTGTCGGTTTCGAAAGCGGAAAATGAGATGTCTTCGGAGACGCGAGGAGGGGGACTATTCATGCATGCTGAAGAGGCTCTGTTTTTCAACAGGGCCTCTTGCCGAGCAATAGCTAAATCTTAGAATTCGCACGTGCAAATTGTGCACGGCTCGCTGTTCACTTCGATCGCGAGCGGGGAAGTGCCGGAGGCATCGCCGAACAGGTTGAGGGCTTCCATCTCCAGACGGGTTTCCAGCGATTCGAGGCTCAGGCTGTTTCCATTGATATCGTTGTTCATTCTAGTTCCTTGTGGTTACGGAAATTCGACTGCCGAACTCCCGATGACGCAGTCACGTCATTTCCTGTGCGCATGCTTCCTTTGCCCGTGCCTATGAGACCAGCCTGCTCAGCGCACTGGTCTTCAGAAAATCAACACCGAGCTATACCCCCGAAGGACAAGGACATGCCTAATCACAAATTCGATTTTATTCCTATGTATTAACGATAAGCAAGATGGCAGCGTCGATTGAACTGGACGGGTCACTCGTCGACTCTCGGGACCGTGCATCGTTCCATCGCCTGCGCTGCGCCAAGGCGCGCCTGACGGCCGCTTTATGGTACGGTTCAAGCGTTGATTTTGTTAAAAAACGAATTCCCCAACTTCTGCACGCTACCATACAATGAATGCAGCTGGCACCGCCACTGCGGAACGGCTTAAATTTCGAACGGCTTAAATTTTGCGTTAGACCTTACAAGGGAGTTCAAATGTCATTGCTGCGGAAACTGATTTTTGCCTTTGCGCTTGTCATGCTATGTGCGACCACTTATGCCGCAGAAAAACGGGCAAGATTCGGGTTCGGAACTGATGCCAAGACATCCGGTAACTTTCTGAATCCCACGCTTGAGCGAGTTTGGATCAGTACGGTTGCGCCTGACTCTCCGGCCCAGAAAGCGGGCTTGCATGTCGGGGATGTCATCATCGCTGCGAATGAGAAGCCTATCCCCGGCTCGCCTTCCAAGGAGATGTATTCCCTTCTGCGGAGCTTTAAGCCAAACGATCACCTTCGCCTGAAAGTCGAACGAGCTGGAAAGATCATGGTCATTGAGATCGTTGCCGCCGCAAGGTAACGGCCGTGCGACGCTATCGTCGGGTGCAGTGAATTCCTCCCGATCGCCAAAAGGCTTTTCGATCCGGGTTGAGATTGCGAGCATATATCCGGCCTGTGGGCGAAGCCTTCGGCTCTCCGCGGTCCGGCCGACCCGGTCGGGATGACATGAACATGTGCAGCGATTTGGTTGCAGGCTTTCCAGCCATAGCAGCCAAGGCGGATGATCACGACGACGTCGCGGTATATCGCCGCGCTGCGAAGCAGCGATCAAGACGCAGTTCTGCGCCTCTCCGGCGGGCCGCAACAGATGGGGAATGGATGCCAGATCCATCGCATCGGAACCAGAGGCGCCAGCGATGGCGCCTCTGGTTTTTGGGCCGCAAACGACCTCCCGCCATCGCAGAGACCCGGCTCACTGGAGGCCAAAACACGAAAGCGCCCGCAGGCGCTTCCGTAACGACAACGGTGCGAGGGTGGATGCATTGCGCTCAGCGCCACCTTTGCAATGCCGGTTTTCAGCAATGACCCCGTTGATTACTTCGCAGCAATCACCTTCACCAACTCCAGGCACTTGGTGGAATAGCCCCACTCGTTGTCGTACCACGACACGATCTTGACGAAGGTGCTGTCCAGCGCGATGCCGGCTTCGGCATCGAAGATCGAGGTGCGGGTGTCGCCGCGGAAATCGGTGGCGACCACCTTGTCTTCGGTGTAGCCGAGGATGCCCTTCATCGCGCCTTCGCTCTGGGCCTTCATTTCGGCGCAGATCTCGGCGTAGGTGGCCGGGTTTTCCAGTTCGACGGTCAGATCGACCACCGACACGTCGGAGGTCGGCACCCGGAACGCCATGCCGGTGAGCTTGCCCTTCAGGTCCGGCAGCACTACGCCCACGGCCTTGGCCGCGCCCGTGGACGAGGGAATGATGTTTTCGAGGATGCCGCGGCCGCCGCGCCAATCCTTGTTGCTCGGGCCGTCGACGGTTTTCTGGGTGGCGGTGGCGGCGTGAACGGTGGTCATCAGGCCGCGCTTGATACCCCACTTGTCGTGCAGCACCTTGGCGATCGGCGCCAGGCAGTTGGTGGTGCAGGACGCGTTGG
>JAZKFJ010000039.1:0-7906 GCA_040386495.1 Pseudomonadota bacterium | reverse complement strand
AGTGTGTTGCATCGACCAATTGAATCCGCCTGACTTTCTTTGCGACAAAGAAAGTAACTCGCGCACCCAGCGCGAAAAAGTTCCAAGCCTTACCGGCACACCATCAATTGCTGGCGTCAATCGCGTTTCAGAATCAAACAACAATCACACCCTTTCCAACCACCCATACTTGTCCGCAGTCTTGCCGTTGAACAATCCGAAAAACAGTTCCTGCAGACGGCGCGTGAGCGGACCCGGTTTGCCGGCGCCGACCTGACGGCCATCGACCGAGCGGATCGGGGTGATCTCCGCTGCCGTACCGCACATGAAGAGTTCGTCGCACAGATAGAGGTATTCGCGCGGCAGATCGCGTTCGAACACTTCGATGCCGGCGTCGCGGGCGAGGGTGATGATGGTGTTGCGGGTCAGGCCGTTGAGCAGCGCGGCGCTGACCGGGGTGGTGTGCAGTGCGCCGTCGAACACGAGGAACAGGTTTTCGCCAGCGCCTTCGCTGAGCAGGCCGGTCGAGGCCAGCGCGATGCCTTCGCCGAAGCCGAGACGACGCGCTTCGCGTGCGACCAGTTGGCCGGACAGATAATTGCCGCCGGCCTTGGCGCCCGCGGGCAAGGTGTTGGGCGCGAAGCGCTGCCAGCTGGACACGCAGGCGTCGATGCCTTCCTCCAGCACGGTTGCGCCGAGATATTGACCCATCTTCCAGGTGGCGACCGCCATGTCGGTCGGTGTGTCGGCCGACAGACCGAAACCGCCGAGGCCGCGATAGGCGACCGGGCGCAGGTAATCGGTGGTGAAATCGTTGGCTTTCAGCACGTCGCGGCACGCGGCGTTGATGTCGTCAAGGCCGTAGGGCATCGGCATGTCGTAGATCTTGGCCGAGGCGTACAGCCGTTTGTTGTGATCGGTGAGGCGGAAGATCGCCGGTCCGCTGGGGGTGTCGTAGCAGCGGATGCCTTCGAACACCGACGATCCGTAGTGGACCACGTGGGACATCACGTGGGTGGTGGCCTCGGCCCATGGCTTGATCTTGCCGTTGTGCCAGATCCATTCGGGGTAACGCTGGGTCATGTCGAGGTCCGCGCAGAGGGGTGGAATCGCCGCATTTTAGGCGATGCGGGCGTAAAGCAGACAGTGCGGCGCGGTCGCCAAAAAAAGACGGGACCATGCGGTCCCGTCCGGTTATTGCGTCGGCGATGCCGCGATCAGCGGAATGCGGCGATGGTGCCCTTGGTGGTGTTCAGCACGCGCTGGTTGTGCGCGCGGGTGGTGTTGCCCATGGGCTGGCCGCCGTAGGTCTTGGCGGGGTTCGACCAGTAGTTGATGCGCGGGCAGCTGCCGGAGGTACAGGCATAGGCCATGATCGTGCGCCAAGCGTTGGTCGGCGAGCGATAGCCGTGGCCGTAGGCGTACGGGGTGAGCGTGCCGTCGGTGGCGATGTCGTGGCGCGCCGACTGCAGGTGGCCGACCTCGTGACCGAACGAGTAATAGCCGGTGGCGCAGCCGTAGTGGGTGACGGCGAATGCGGTAGCGGCGGTGGAGCCGATGCCCGATGCCAGACCGCAGGACGAGCTGTTGTTGATCAGCAGCATCATCACGTCGGCCCCGACCGAGTTGCGGGTGGCGTGATAGTTGTCCATGTAGCCATCGGTAGTGCCGCGGAAGCGCGACAGGTCGGTGCTGAAGCTGCCGGACTGGGTGTAGGTGGTCGTGTACTGACCGGCCAGTTGCATGGAGATCTCGACGCCGCTGTTCGCGTAGCCCTGATTGGTTTCGGCCACGGCCAGATTGACCAGGCCGGCGATGTCTCCACTGGCGTTCACGGCCGACTGCGTGGACACCACCATGATGCGGATGACGCTGATCGCCTTGGTGCCCACATCGGCGGCGCGCTCCGCGCGCGGCGCTTTGGTCATGTCGATGCGCGGCAGGAAGTTGTATGCGGCCGGATGATCGGCCGGCATTTTCGATTCGTTGACGCGGGCGATGGCGTGGCCGCCGGAGCGCAGCGGGCGCAGCGAGTACAAATCGCCCTTGATGCGGAGGGTGCCGGTGAGTTTGTCGCCGTTGCGGACGATCATCACCGAGTTGTTCGGGTCGTCGGCGATTTCGCCGCTGGCCTTGCCCATCAGGGTGTCGACCAGGCCGAAATCCTTGCCGAGATTGCCGTACCACACCTGGGTGCCGTCGGGATTGCGCTTGGTGTAGCGCATGTGCGCGGTGCCGGTGTCGCCCAGGCCGAGCTGCAGCGTGTCGCTGTCGGCGTTGATCTGCGAGGCGTCGGCCTGCACCAGCTGCAGCGATTCGGTGGCGCGGCTTTCGGCCAGCGCGCGGTAGCTGGCGTCGCCGCTCAGCCCGGCCGGGGCCGCCTTCATGGTGGAAAACAGCGGTTGTTTCGCCGCCTGCGTGGCGAACGCGGCGAAACCCACCGCGGCCACCGTGCCGATGGCGAGGAACATCATTGAACGCTTCATACGATTGACTCTCCCTGGTCCTTCCATTGCGGCGTCCGAGCCGAATGTGCAATGTCGGGATGATGATGATGGTTGTCGAGGATGGCCCGGACACTTTGCCCACCGATATGCATCGCATGCGGCAGGATCCTGCGCAAGCTGCGTTGCAGCGCGTCTTTGCGATATCGCCGATACCGTCTCAGAATTATTGACGCGAGTTCGGATATCCGATCGGGCTTGCGGCGCGGGGCTACAGCGTGATCCACCAGCAATCGAGATGTTTGCGCAGACCGAGCGTGGTCTGCGACGGCGTGGCGCTCTTGCCCAGGGTCTGCTGCAGGCGCAGGCCGACGGGCGCCCGGCGCACGGGCGGACGCGAAACCGGCCCATCGCCGCCGCCCGTTCCCACGCCGTTCGTTTCGGCGTTCTGCGCGAAGATCGGCGGATTGGGTGCGGCTGCCGCCGCCGTAGCCGGCGCCACGGCCGTGGTCGGCGGCTCGATGTTGGGCGGCTCGATGGTGGCATCGGCGATGATCGGCGCACTCGCGGCGCGCAGTGGCACGATATCGACCAGCGGCCGGTCCACGACGGTCTGCAGGCGGTCGAGGATACGGTCGCCGCTTGCGGCATTCAGACCGACCCAGTGGTACACCGCGCCGAGACGATTCACGTCCCGGGTGTCGATCGCGGTGGTGATCTCGTAGATCAGTTCCTGCACGGTGCGCGCGCAGCCGCCGCGGCGCTGGCGATAGGCGAGGCTTGCGGTGCCGCGCGGCAGCCGGTCGCTTGCGCCGATGCTGGCGCAGGCCCGGTCGGTGTAGATGGTATTGCCGGCGGGCCCGGTGCAGCGGTTCGTCTGCTGTTGCGCGCCCGCATCGACCGGCCACAGCCAGCACGCCGAGAACAGCGACAGCAGGAACACCAGGGCGCGACCGGAGGCAGACATCGCCGGCAGGCTAGCACCGGCCGGATGAACGACGCGGCGCGGTCACGGCTTCAACCCGGCGCGAGCCAAGTGAACGGCCACCACGGCAGATTGCGCGCGATCCAGTAGGCGGGCAGCAGCGCCAGCCACAGTCGGGCATCGCTCAGCATGTGAACCAGCGGCGCGAACAAGCGCGGCCGCCAGCCCCAGTACCAGCTCAGCAGGATCGGACTCAGCGCCAGCAGTGTCACCACCAGCGGATTCATCGAGAACGCGCGCATCAGGTCGCCGTGCGCCAGTGCGTGCATGGCCCGGGTCAGTCCGCAGCCGATACACCAGTACCCGGTGAGACTGTGGAAGATGCATTTCGGAAACAGGCTGCCTGCTGCGTTGGGATCGAACGACCAGAGCAACCACAATCCCACGGAGCCCGTGATCGCGAGCCCGGTGGCCTGCGACGCCACCAGGGCAGGGGAAGGCCGGTCCTTCATGCGATCAGCGACTGCGCTCGGCTTGCTCGATCCCCTGCTTGATGGCTTCCTCTATCCCGCTCATGCCGGCGGTGGAGAAGACGAAGATCCAGTAAAGCAGACCGAGCAGAGCGAATATGGTCGTCACCCAGCACAGGATCTTGGCGGTGTTCGACGACTGCTGGGCACCCGCGAAATCGCCGGCGCTGAGCTTCGAATTCACCTGCGCGGAAAAAATGATCGCGACGATGCCGCTGAATAGTCCGAGGAACCCGCAGCAGGTGCATACGCTGAGAATGGTGGAGATGATCGCCCACGCCAGATGATTGGGGATGTTGCCGGGTGCGGCGGTGGTGTTCATGGTGGATCTCCGGGAATCGTCAGCGAAGGGGAACGGGAGGACAGGAAGCGTGCGGGCCAGCCACTGGCCGGCCTGCAGGATCACGCGCGACATGGCCTCATTGTGCCCATTCCGCCGTCCGGCGCAATCGCAGTGCCGGATCCGGGCCGCTGAAATCGCCGCCGCGGTCCGCAGGGCCGTTCGGAATGCGCCACCCGTCGCAATCAGGCGTCTTCGCCGCGCAGCGCCCGGACCCGGGCTTCCAGCGCCGCGGCGGTGGCTTCGCGGCCATCCACCGGCTCGCCGGCCACCACTTCGATATGCGCCCGGAACCTGCGCGGCACCCGCATCTGGCCCATGCGGCCGTCGCGCTTGCTCCACATGCTGGTCCACATGTGCTTCAGCGCCATCGGCACCACCGGCACCGGCCGCAGCGCCAGCACCCGTTCCATGCCCGCCTTGAACGGCGCGATCGTGCCGTCGCGGGTTAGCGCGCCTTCGGGAAAAATGCCGACCAGCTGCCCGTCGGCCAGCGCCGCGTCGATCTCCTCGAACGCGCGCCGCATCACCATCGGGTCTTCCTTGGCGCTGGCGATCGGAATGGCCTTGCCGGTGCGGAAGATCCAGCGCATCACCGGCACGTTGAAGATCTTGTAGTACATGACGAAGCGCACCGGCCGCGGAATGCTGGCCGAGAGGATCAGCGCATCCATGTAACTGACGTGGTTGCAGACGATCAGCGCCGGGCCTTCGTCGGGGACATGCTTTTCGATGCCGTGCAGCCGCAGCCGGTACAGCGAGCGCACCAGCATCCAGCTGAGGAAGCGCATCAGGAATTCCGGCACGATCGTGAAGATCCAGATCGCCACCAGCGTGTTGGCGATGGCCAGACACAGGAACAGCTGCGGGATGGTCAGGCCCGGCATCGGCAGCACGGTGTCGCCGATCTTGAGCTGCTCCATCTGCAGCGCGATGCCCAGCACCGCAGCCATCACGATGAAGAACGCATTCTGGATGTTGACCGCCGAGATCACCCGCGACAGTTCGCTGCGCGGCGTGCGGCTCTGGATCAGCGCGAACAGCGGCACCAGGAAGAAGCCGGTGAACATGCCGACGGCGGCGAGGTCGAGGGTCACCCGCCAGCCGCCCGGTTGACCGAGGAAACCGGCCACATCCAGCCCGGTCACCGTGGCCGCGCCGCTGCGCGCGAAATACAGATCGAACAGGAACACGCTCATGCCGAACGCGCCCAGCGGCACCAGACCGATCTCCACCGTGCGCGCCGACAGCTTCTCGCACAGCAGCGAGCCGATGCCGGTGCCGATCGAGAAGACGCCCAGGGCGACCAAATACAGGGTTTCGTCGCCGCCGAGATTGAGTTTGGCGTAACTGGGCAATTGCGCGGTCAGCATGGTGCCGACGAACCAGAACCACGACACCCCCAGCATCGCGTTGCGCACCGCCAACTGCTTGCGCGCGAGCTTCAACACCCGGCGCGATTCCGGAATCGGATTGACGTGGACTTTGAGGTCCGGCGCACCCGCATCCACCGTCGGAATCAGACGGCTCACCGCATTGCCCAGCATCGCCAGCAGGATGATGGCCCCGGCGGCGGTTTGCGGGCCGTAGTCGCCGGCGAGCTTGAAGATCAGGCCGCCGGCGATCATGCCGACCAGGATCGAGATCGAGGTGCCCATCTCGACCAGACCGTTGCCGCCGGTCAGTTCCTCGGGTTTCAGCACCGAAGGCAGGATCGAGTATTTCACCGGCCCGAACAGCGCCGACTGCACGCCGGTGCCGAACAGTGCGACCAGCAGCAGCGGCATGTTCTGCAGCATGAATCCGATCGCCGCCACCGACATGATCGCGATTTCCATCGCGGTGGTGATGCGGATCAGCCGCGACTTCTCCAGTTTTTCCGCGATCTGCCCGGCGGTGGCCGAGAACAGGAAGAACGGCAGGATGAAGAGGGCAGGCGCGAGATTGGTGTAGAGCGTGCGCTGTTGATCGTCCACGCCCAGCCAGAACAACAGGCCGATGATCGCCTGTCGATAGACGTTGTCGTTGAACGCGCCCAGCGATTGCACCACGAAGAAGGGCAGGAAGCGGCGCTGCCGCAACAGTTCGAACTGGTTGTAGGCCATGCGCGCTCCGCGGATCGGTCGATCACCGGCGAGCGCCGGCGGATGTCGGCGGAGACTAGCAGAGATGGATCGCCGCGCGCGTCGCTTGTGTAGGAGGGGCTTCAGCCCCGAGCTTCCTCATGAAATGTGGTTACCGCAAAAGCTCGGGCCTGAAGGCCCTCCTACACGTGAAGGCCCTCCTACGGGTGCGGGCTTGCCCGTTAAGCGATGATGTCGTCGCGCGGTGCGGAGGCTACCGCGTCCGCCAATTCCGACAGCAGCGCCGACAGTCCCGCTTCGCTGCGCTTCCACGACCAGAACTGGGGCGCGGGCAGCACGGCCCGACACCAGATCCGATCCTGCCGCTGCGGCGCCGGCAGTGCGTTCACCCGTCGCAGCCAGTGCGCGAACATGCGTTCGGCTGCGTCCGGCAACGGCCGTCCGGTCGGGCAGAAAGGCTGGAAGTTCACCAGATACACGCGATCTGCGGTACGGATCACGGCGTCTGGCCAGACGCGCGTCGCGAAGCCCTGCGCGAGCCAGGCTTCGCGACTGATCGCGGTGTGACGCCGGGGATCGATCAGGCCGTGGCTTTCGATCTCCGGGTCGGACTCGGCGCATTCCAGGAATGCCCGGCGCAGGCCGCTGTCGTTGACGTCGCAGCACGCATGCGTGTGGATCGACTTGCGCACCGCCATCGCGTGGCGCATCCGCAGGACGCGACGCGGCAGGTCGCTCAGCCGTTCCGGATGCGGCGGGGCATCGGCGCAGGCCGGCGGCAGCGCCAGATCGAAATCGTCGGCGCGATCGCGAAGTGCGATGACGGCCAGATCGTCGATGGCGGGATCGACGACCGCAGGTTCGGTGGCCGCATCGCGCCGGTCCGGCGCAGGCCTGCCCGCATGTGCGCCGTGCGCGCACAGCCCCGCGCGCATCAGGGGCGCGTATGCGGCGTGACATTGTGGATGTTCGATCACCGACAGCACGTCGATCAGATTCTGCGGCGCGCGCCGGTGCACCGCGCGCTCGCGGTTCTCGGTGCGTGCCTCGGCGAAATCGGGTTCCGGCCAGAGTGGCGCGGCGCCTGCGGAGACGATCGCGAGCGGATCGACGCCGCCGCGATGCGCGCGCAGCACTACGACCACGCACACCCGGGTATCGGCCAATGTCGATCGCGCCGGCAACGTGTCGATGATCGCGCGCACGTCGTCGCGGCATGTCCGGTCGCCGCCGAAGGCGATGGTGCCGGGCACGAAACCGCGGTCGATCAGGAAGCGCCGTGCGGCCGGCAACGATATGGGCGCATCGCACAGCACGAGCAGCCGTGGCCGCCGCGCCGGGTCCAGCGTCGCGAAGCCGGGCTCGCGACGGCGCAATGCGTCGATACCGGCGCGGAGCAGGGCGGGGTGGCTGCGGGCCAGATGAGGCCGCAGCCCGCTGTGCCGCAGTCGTTCCGCGCGCGTCGGGCGCTCGCAGGCCGCCGATCGACGCAAGAGGGCGAAGAGGACCGTGAAAAGCGGCTACGGCGATCAAGGGGACAAGCAGACGAGCGGCAAGCGCAAGAAGTGATGCGCCGGCCGGGTGGGATTGATCTTGCCTGTTTG
>JAZKFJ010000038.1:51251-54376 GCA_040386495.1 Pseudomonadota bacterium | reverse complement strand
CAGCACGATGGTCCCGGGCTCGGCGGCGATCAGGTTCAGATCGATGCTCATGCCCACGGCCATGAAGAACAGGCCCAGCAGCAGACCCTTGAACGGATCGATCTGCGATTCGATCTCGTGGCGGAATTCGGAATCCGCCAGCAGCACGCCGGCGAGGAACGCGCCCAGCCCCATGCTCAGACCGACCAGATGCATCAGCCAACCCGCGCCCAGCACCGCGAACAGCGCGCTGGCGGTGAGCATCTCCGGCACGCCGATGCGCGCAGCGAGGCGGAACAGGTGGCGCAGCAGATAGCGGCCGCCGATCACCAGCGCGACGATCCCCGCGACCGCCTTCAGCACGTCCTTCCACACCGGATCGGTGCCGGCGGCCGCGGCGGCGCCGAGCAGCGGAATCGCCGCGAGCAGCGGAATCGCGGCCAGATCCTGGAACAGCAGGATCGCGAACGCCAAGCGCCCGTGCGCGGTGTTCATCGCCTTGCGCTCGGACAACAGCTGCAGGCTGACCGCGGTGGACGACAGCGCCAGCGCCAGCCCGACCACCAGCGCCGCCTTCCAGCCCAGCCCGTAGGCCAGGCCCAGCCCGCCCAACACCGCGCCGGTCAGCGCAACCTGCAGCCCACCCGCGCCGAACACCGGCCGGCGCATCACCATCAGTCGCGCCGGCGACAGCTCCAGGCCGATGACGAACAGCATCATCACCACGCCTATCTCGCTGGCGGCCAGCACCGGCTCCGCGTCGCGGATCACTTTCACCCCGAACGGCCCCAGCATCACGCCCGCGGCCAGATAGCCCAGCACCGCGCCAAGGCCGAAGCGCTTGAACAGCGGCACCGCGACCACCGCCGCGAGCAGGAACACCAACGCCAATTGCAGACCATCACCGTGCATGCGCACCTCCGGCAGGGACAGTAACCGCGCATCGCACCCCCCCGCAATCGCGCTATGTCGCCGGAGGCAGGACAGTGCATCCGCATCCCGGCGTTCGCGGCCCGGCACCGGCTGTCGGGCGCCGCGGGAGACCTGATATGGTTCGGCCGGTGAGCGAACCCCACGCCAGCACCGTCGATCTCAATCCCGATACGCACCACGGCACGGGCCGCGACATGGGCCGCGACACCGGCGACGTCACCGCACTGCTGGTCCGCTGGAAAGCCGGCGATGCCGGCGCCCGCGACCAGCTGGCCGCGGCGATCTATTCCCAGCTCAAGCGCATCGCCGCCAACCGGCTGCGCGACCAGGCGCGGCCGGTCGTCGATCCGACCGAGCTGGTCCACGAAGCGCTGATGAAGTTGATCCAGAGTCCGATCGACGCCGAAGACCGCCGGCAGCTGTTCAAGATCGCCGCGGCCGCGCTGCGCCACACCCTGATCGATCTGGTGCGCCGCCGCGACGCCGACAAGCGCGGCAGCGGCGAGGTCACGTCGCTGGATGCGCTGCAGATCACCGTCGCCGGGGTCGCCAGCGCCAGTGCGGACCACTGGCTGGACGTGGAGCATGCACTGACAGAACTGGAGACGCTGGACCCGCGCAAATGCCGGATCGCCGAGCTGGCGCTGATCGTCGGCCTGGAACAGACCGAGATCGCCGCGACGCTGGGCCTGAGTCTGAGCACCGTCGAACGCGACCTGCGCTTCTCCCGCGCCTGGCTGAAGACCCGGCTGTCGGGAACCGCACCGCAGGATCGGGACACGGTCGTCGACCGGCGGTGACGGGTCGAGCCATGCCACGACGACCTGCAGGTAGGCGGGCGCATTCCGCGCCACGCAGATCCTTCCGATGACCGACGCCCTTTCCAGAATCGAAACCCTGTTCCATGCCGCGCTGTCGCTGCCGCCGGAGGCGCGCGCGGCGTGGCTGCGGACGGCCGAGCAGGATCCGACGATCCGCGACACCGTCGATGCGCTGCTGGCCAACGACGACGCGACCGACAATCCGCTCCGCCCGGCGCTGCTGGCGGCGCTGTCCGCGGACGACGCCGGCCCGCGGTGCATCGGCCGCTATCGGCTGATCGGCGAACTGGGCCAGGGCGGCATGGCCGGCGTGTGGCTGGCCGAACGCGACATCGACGGCCGCGCGCAGCGGGTCGCGCTCAAGCGCCTGCACGGCGCCTCCACCGCGGCCCTGCGGCGGCGGGCCGCGCGCGAGCGCGCACTGCTGGCCGCGCTGAACCATCGCGGCATCGCCGGCCTGATCGACGGCGGCGAAACCGACGACGGCACGCCCTACTTCGTCATGGAATACGTCGAAGGCGAGCCGCTGCTGCGCTATCTGAGCGAGCGGCGACCGTCGCAGCGCGAACGGCTGCAACTGTTCCGGCAGATCTGCCTGGCGGTCGAGCATGCCCATCAGCGTCTGATCCTGCATCTGGATCTCAAACCCTCGAACGTGCTGGTGCGCGCCGACGGCTCGACCGCGCTGATCGATTTCGGCATCGGCCGGGCGCTCGACGACAGCGAGGCGGGCGAGCACCGCGGCGAACGCACCGCCGCATTCACGCCGATCTACGCCGCGCCGGAGCTGCGCGACGGTCGCGCGCCGACCACCGCCACCGATGTCTACATGGCCGGCCTGCTGCTGGTCGAGATGCTGAGCGACGGCGCGCTGTCGCGGCGCGCGCGCGCCACGGCCACTGGCGACCCCTACGCGGATCCTGCGATCCGCCGCGCGCTCCACGGCGATCTGTCGCGGCTGGTCGCCCGCGCCACCGCGCACGATCCCGACGACCGCTACGCCTCGATCGCGGCGCTGCGCATGGACGTCGAACAGTTTCTCGAAGGCCGGATGCTGGCCGCTTCTCAGCAGACATGGTGGATGCGCGGCGGGAAATTCTGCCGGCGCAATCGCTGGCCGCTGCTCGGCGCGGGCGCCGCGGCGCTGCTGGCGGCGGCCTTCGTGCTGCAGCTGTCGGTGGAACGCACGCGGGCGCTGGCCGCGGAGAAGAACGCGCTGCTGGCGCAGGATCTGCAGTCGTCGCTGCTGGTGGCGCTGTCGCCCGGCGGCAACCCGCAGGCGCAGGCGCGGATCGAAGCGCTGCTGCAGCGCGAACGCCAGCGGCTGCGCGACAGCGGCGACCCGCGCGCGCTGGATCCCGCGTGGCGCACCATCGCTTCGATCGTCGCAGT
>JAZKFJ010000038.1:39417-51241 GCA_040386495.1 Pseudomonadota bacterium | reverse complement strand
GCAGCTCGGCGATACGGCGCTCGCCGCGCGCATCGGCGCCGTCATCGACGCGGAGCTCGACCGCGAAGAGGCAATCTTCCTCGCAGCGAAGGGGGACGGGCGCGCGACGCTCACCATCGCTTCGATCGTCGCAGTGGCGGAAATCTACGTCGCGATCGGCGACCCGGAGCCGGCGCTCAAATCCGCCGACGAGGCGCTGCGGCTGCTCGCCGAGCCGCGATCGACGCAGCGGCTGCGCGATGGCCGCGACGACGACCTGCTGGCGCGTGCGCACGGCGCGCGCGGGCAGGCGCTGAACGCCCTCGAACGCTACGCGGACGCCGAACCCGCGTTCGCGCGGATGCGGGCGCTGCGCGAACAGCAGCGGCGCGAAGGGCGTCGACTCGAAGATCGGCAGGCGCTGGCGACCGCGCTGCTGCTGCAGGGCAAGGCGGCGATCGAATGGCGCGATTTCGCCCAGGCCGAGCGCGCGCTGGCCGAAGCGCAGACGCTGGCCGCCACCGCATCGCCGCAGCGCAGCTTCCCGGTCGAACTGGCCATCGCCCGACTCGACGCCGCCAGCGAAAGCGGCGAAGCGTCGGCACAGGGCGCACAGCGCAGCCAGGCGCTGCTGACGCTGGCCGAAACCGGATTGGAGGCCGCATCGCCGCTGTGGATCGAAATCTGGCTGGCGCTGTCGCGCTGGCGTCAGGTCGAAGGCAAGCCCCAGGCCGCGCTGGCCGATGCGCAGCGCGCGCGCGATCGCGCCCAGCGGTTGTTCGGCGAGCGCAGCGTGGTCACCGCCACCATCGACAACAATCTGGGCACGATGCTCGTCGACCTGGGCCGCTACCGCGACGCGCTGACGCACTTCGACCGTGCGCGCGCCACGCAGGCGCGACTGAGCCCGGACAAGGTCGCGGTGCTCGCGTCGATCGACATCAACCGCTGCCGCGCGCAGTACCACCTCGGCGACTACGCGCAGGCCGCGTCCAGCGCACAGGCCGCGCTGGACGCATTGCCCGACACCCACGCGGCCTATCGCCGGCTACGCAGCATCGCGTGGTCGAATCTGGCGCGCGCGCGCAGCGAGCTGGGCCAGCATCCGGCGGCGCTGCAGGCCGCGCGGCGGATGCTGTCGGACCCGTGGCTGCGGGCCGCGCCGCCGCTGGAGAACGCGTTCGGCCGGATCAGCATGTTCGTGGTGCTGTTGAACGCCGGTGCGCTGGACGAAGCGCAGGCGATCCTGGACCAGACCACGCCGGTGCTGGACGCGCAGCTGCCGGCCGAGCATCCGGCCTTCATCTACACGGCGCGGCGCCGCGGACTGCTGGCCGCCGCGCGCGGCCGATACGACGAGGCGGACCGTGCGTTCGGCCTGGCGCTGACGCGGATGGACGCCGCCGACGACGACCCGCTGACCCGCGCCGAAATCCAGGCCTCGCGCGCCCACGCCGCCGCCCGCCTGGGCGATCCCGCGCGCGCCCGGCGGTTGCTGGCGCAGGCGCTGCCGGTGCTGCGCGCGGAGACGTCGGCCGACGCCCGGCCGCGGATCGAGGCCGAAGCCCTGCTCCGCAGCCTGTCGTCGGATGCGAAAGAGGCGCCGTCATCGCGTCGATGAAGGGTGGCGGCCGCTTTCTGCGACCACAGCGGCATACCTCCCAAAAAAGGCGCCGCCCATGTTCCGCACATCCGCTCTCGTCCTGCTCGGCCTGACCGCTTCCTGCTTCATGGCATCCGCTCCGCTGCGTGCCGGCGATGTCGAAGGCACCCTCGCCCAGAAAAACGGCTGGACCGACTATCAGAGCGGCATCGACCGCACCGCCACGCAGGTCGACGCCAAATGCGGCGGCCGGCTGCGCGCCGGCTACGACAAGGCCAGCTATCCGCAGTTCGACCCGTTGCGCGACCGCACCCGGGCGGCGTGCCAAGCCGCGGTCGGCACCCTCGCCGCGCTGTGCATGAACGATGCCGGCAAACAGGCCGTGCAGGCGCTCGCCGCGGCGCGCTGCCGCTTTTCCACCGACGGCACCCGCACTACGCGCGATGGCGACACGCTGATCATTCACATCGATCCGGAACGCACATCGATTACCGGCGCGCAGCCCGGATCGTACTCATGGGCCAGCGCGCTGCGCGAAATCCTGTGAGCCGATCCATCGCGTCGCCCGCTTCAATCCCCTTTTCGAACATCGCCGAGACAGAGACATCGCCATGACCACCGAAACGAACGCCGACGCCAGCAAGCGCGAAGACGCGCAGCGCGCCTATCACTCGCTGTTCTCGCGCGTGATCCAGACGCCCGGCCTGAACATCGCCGATGAATTCAACGAACGGCCGTCGCGCGAGGGCAGCGTGAACCATCTGCTGCATCGGGCCGGCTATACGCTCGAGCAGCGCGAACAAATGATGGCGGTGCTGACCCGCACCAACCTGGCCGGAGTGGCGATCGACGAAGGTCGCCTGCGCAGTGCGGTGTCCAATCGCGGCCACGCCGCCGAAGCGCTGGCCGACGTACGCGACGCGGGATTGCTGTCGCCCGGGCGGGTGGCATCGATGTCCGCGGACATCGAGATGATGACCCAGCGCATCGACGACAAACGCCCGGGCCGTTATCAGGACGCGCAGACATTCTTCGCCGACACCGTGGCAGCCGGCACCACCGACGAAGAGTCGTCTAAGCGCGCCGCGCAGAAGCTCTACGAAACGCTGCTCGATTCCGGATTGAATCCCGACCAGGCCAGCAAGGGTTATCACGCGCTGCAGGACGCGCTGGCCGCGCGCACGCTCATCGCGAGGATGACATCCGGCGAACCTGTCGTGCAACCGCTGGCGGAACTGTCGCAATCCATCAAGCTCATCGCGGACGCCAAACCGCCGGTGCTGGATGCGACCAACCTGCAGACCATGCGCGATCTGGAGAAGACGCTCACCGACAAGCACCTCACGCCGGCCGCGAGCCTGCTGGGCAACGGCAGGATCCTGTCCGAACAGGACGTCACCGGCAATTTCACCATCGACCCGGCACAGGCGCGCGAGACGGCGCCCGATCGCCTGGAGAAACTGCAGGCGGTGCTGGACTGGTACGAAAAGAAGAACCAGGTCCATAACATGGGCGCCTTCTACGGCTACGTGTTCAAGAACGCGCCCGATGCCATCAAGGCGATCAAGGACGCGCAGAACGGCGACGGTTCCGCCGAAAACGACGTCGCGATGGTCAAGTCGGTGCAGCGCGCCGAGGAACTGCTGGGCATCGTCAGCAAGGATTTCCGCACGCAGACCGCGCAGCAAGTGGTCAAGACCGTCGACGACCTGCGCGAAAGCCAGTTCAAGACCGCCGACCAGGTCGCCGATCTGGTCGGCGTGCTGCCGGTCATTGGTCCGCGCGTGAAATTCGTGATCAAGGAAACCGCGATCGGCCTGCGCTACGCCAGCGGCGACATCAGCGGCACCGAAGCCATCACCTCGAGCGTGAAGGAAGTCGCGTCGGCGGTGGTGGGCGACGCGATCTTCAAGGACAAGGTGCTGGAAAAATTCAAGAACGGCGAAGATCTGCTGTTTCCGCTGGCCACCGCGATCGGCGGCAATGTGCTGGCCGAAGTGGGCAAGGTCGTGGGCCAGAACAAGCTGTCCGACATCAGCGCGGAGAAACTTGTGCAGGCGGTGAGCGTGGGCATTTCCAAGGGCATCGTCGAAGGCGGCTTCAAGATCGCGGAGAAACTCAAACTCGGCGACGAACAGCTGGAGGAATTCGCGAAGGTGCTGGTGAAGATCGCGCAGAAGTTCGGGCTGGAGCGGCCGGTGGACCAGATGATCGACCAGGAGCTGAAGTCGCGCAGCAAGAACGGCAAAAGTTATTCGCTGGTCGAAGGCGGCGGCACGGTCGAGACCGACGCGCGCCAACCCACCACCGGCAACAGCGAGGCCGGCATGCGCAAGGCGCTCGCCGCGCTGGCGACGATGGATGACGGCACGCGCCCCAGACCGCCCGGCGAATCCGACAACATCGCCGCGGCGCTGACGCTGGCCGCCAACAAGGGGGGACTGCGCCAGATCGATGCGGTAGTGCCCAGCAGCGACGGCTCGCGCCTGATCGCGATCCAGGGCGACGAACGCTCCGAATTCAACAGGACCGCGAGCGTTGCGATCCAGGAGGCCGCGAAGGTGCCCGCAGAGGAATCGCAGCGGCAGATCGCGCAGTCGCAGGTCGACACGGTCAAGCCTCAGGTCGAAAGCGAAACGCGCACGGCGCAGCGGGTGGCGTGAGCTGGGAGGCGCCGACGCCGCTTCGGCGTCCTCGATACACGTCTCGCGATGTCGCGACGTTGTCTGTGCGCCCGCCCGGGCGCGCAGACGGACATGCCGGAATCGTCCCGAACCCTTTTTCGCTATGCTTGCCGCCTGTTCCAGACCCGGGTTCGATGCCATGTTCCGTCGTCTTTCCGTTCTTCTCGCGCTGCTGGTGTTCAGTGCCGCCGTTCACGCCGATACCGGCCGCGGCGGTGTACGCAAGCAGGTCGAATCCAGTCTGTCGGTCACAGGCACCGTCGATATCACGCCCGCAGGCGATGTCGTCGCGCATACGCTCGATCAGCCCGAGAAACTGCCCAAGGGCATCGTCGACATGGTGGCGCGCATCGCGCCGCGGTGGAAATTCGAATCGATACCGCTGCAGGGCAACGCCGTCAGTCGTTCGGCGATGAGTCTGCTGTTCGTCGCGAAGAAACACGACGACGGACAACTGACGGTGGAACTGCGCAGCGCGAGCTTCAATGGTCCGTCGCCGCAGGGCAGAACCACGCTCGACAAGAAGACTTTCCGCACTCCGGAATATCCATTCGCGGCGTTGGGGGGTTCAGGCGTGTCCGGTACCGTTTATCTTGTGGTGCGTTACGACCGCGAAGGCCGGATCCTGGATATCGATGCCGAACAGGTCAACCTGCGCGTGATCGGCACCGAAGCGCAGATGGCGCAATGGCGCAGGGCACTGACGCAGTCCTGCCTGACAGCCGCAAAGCGCTGGACCCTCGTCGTGCCCGATGGCGGCATTCCCAAAGGCCAGGATTCCACGGTGGGGCGCATTCCGGTGTCCTTCTCCATGGAAAGCATGCGCGAAACCCGCTACGGGCAGTGGGAAGCCTATATCCCCGGCCCGCGCGCCAACATTCCGTGGATGAACAATACTTCGCTGGCCGGAAGCGCGCCCGACGCACTCGCACCCGGCGCGTTCCATAGCGCCGACGCGCAGCGCCGCCTGCTCACTCCGCTCAGCGACGGCTGAATCCAGGGGCTTCGGCGCGGCCGGAGGTTCCGAGCCCGCAACGCAATGACCGTGCACCGGCGTCGATCCCGTTATGCGGATAACAGCATCGACGCCGACGGGGCCACCATGACACCGCAACGATTCGCACTGCTGGCGCTGGCCTTGTTCGGATTGAACGCCCACGCAGGCGCCACCGACACAGGCAGCGGCCATTTCCGCATGGCCGACAACGGCCTGAAGGTCGAGCATGTCATCGCCGTACGCCGCGAAGAACATCTGGACCCGGCCGAAGACCACATCTTCATCTATCTCAGCGACCACCCGCTCGACGCCGCGAAAGTCGCCGCCGCCTTCGATCCCGACGATGCCGCAAGCGAACAACTCGGCGAACGCAGCGGCGGCACCATCCGCCTCTGCCTCACCGCGGACGGCGGCGAATGCGGCCTGTACTACCGCCGCCGCGATCCCGACGATTCGTTCAACACGTCCGGCTACGGCGAACTGAAACTCGACACGCAGACCAACGCACGCATCGCCGGCCGCTGGGTGCTGGCCGAACCCGAAGACTTCTTCGGCAAGACCTACGACTTCGACCTGCGCTTCGACGCCGCCATCGCGCAACCTCCGGGCACGCCGCTTCCCGCAGGCGGCGGCGATGCGGGCACCGCCTACCGCGCCTACGCCGCGGCCGTCGCGAAAGGCGACATCGTCGCACTGCGCGCATCCATGGGCGAAGACGCGCGCTGGCGCCTGCCCGACAACGACGACGAGCGCATCAAGGAAACCCTGAAGGATCTTCGCGACGAACAACCGCAACAACCAAAGATTCTGCGCGGCCGCCTCCACGGCGACGAAGCCATCCTCTGGGTCGAAGGCGTGGATCGCGACGACATCAAGCGCCGCGGTCGTGTGCGTATGGTGCGTGAGGGCGATGCGTGGCGGGTTGAGGGCCGGGATCTGGAGAGCGTGGAGGAATAAGCGCGAATTTTTATTTCTAAGGTGCCGTGCACGAGGAAAAATACCACTCACCAAAGGACTACCGACCCATCCTTCGTGTAAACCAGGCGCCTACTTTCTGACAAAAAAGCAGACGCCTGTTCCAAAGAGCCGTTCTATATTAGGTTTTATGGGCTTGCCCAAAGATGTGCAAATAAATTCCAGAAGTGGCCGACTATTGCGCATAAGTCAAATCAAATTAAATCACTGGAGAATCGCTCAAGGAAAATTTTTAATGTCTGAGCACTTGTATAGCATGCATAGGCCTGATGATCATCGCCTTTTAGATTGTCGGCAAAATCACAAACACTTTTTGCCACAATACCAACAGGCCTTGGTTCGTCAGCGACGTTAATCGCATGAAGAAATCCATAAGACTCCATCTCGATCGCTCGAATCTTACGGTTTTGCCTCTGAATCCAGTTCACGTAGTCGCTATTCGCTAATACAGCAGATCCACATGCCATTGGTCCTCGCCTCACTGCAAATGGCGACTTAGGCTTGTTCGGCCAATTGTCCCAAACCGCGTAAAGGCCAAGAGAGTCTCGGGCAAGCTCGTCCACTCTTGACACGATCTTTGGATCGACCGAAATCTGATGTGGATCCTGCTGGAAGACCGACCCACCCACGTCATCTGTCGCATGCTTCCCGCTTTGATAATCCCATGCGCACTCGGCGAAAACTACATCTCCTATTTCAGTGCGCCCAGGAAGGCCCGCACATATGCCCGGCATGACACAAATCTTGGGTGACAGAGCTGAAATCAGTTTCGAAGTCAGAACAGCAGCGGAAACCATGCCCATCCGTGCAGCATGCGTCGATGCAACCGTGAATCTGCGACCATTTGATTGAAACTGGCCGCGGCTAACAAATGTAGTATCGTCGATAGGCTCTGCCGCAGTCCACGCCCAAGGTAGAGCCCTACATGCTTCGATCTCGGACGCCAAGGCAGCAACGATGAGAACATCAACACGCTCGTGGTGTGCGGTTCGTTGACCGCCTTCTAGTTTCAAATACCGAACGCAATTCACCACCGTATCTACCCAAGCATCTGACATTTCGCTTGTAACTATCAGTGTCCATGTTGAATCCAAAAATGTCTTTTGTGCCGCAGCCGCCGCGTCATCATACGCCGTCATTCCAACGATCTTTCCGGGCATAAACAAGCTAGACCCGCCTTCAATCTCTGCTAGCAATTGCAAAGAATGGGCAATATCAGCGTCATCATCCAGCCTTCCTGGTATTCGCAAATCGAGCAGCATCAGATCGAACTTCTCACCTGATAGGAATGCTCTGGCTTCAGATGCGCACCTCACATTAACAATATCATCATGCCCAAGCGAACAATCCTCAACGAGCCGTTTAACGATAGTAGCGACTCGCGCTCCATTGTCATCAACAATCAGGATGCGCATTTGCCATTCTCCATAAATTCATGCAAGTGGTTTGCCAAACGCGACTTCCACTCATCATTTACAACGTTGTAGTGAAGACAATCCATGAAAATTTCCGCGTGCTCCCTGCGAAGAACTCCAGATAATTCGTCAAGGTCGAACTTCTTTCCGTTGTTATCGAATCCTTCGTACTGGGTGATGACAATAACCTTGGTTCTTAAGCCGTGACCATCGAAATGCCTGAGCACCTCTGCCCCTCCGAAACCTTGTGGTCTACCGCCTGACTCTCCAAGCGCAATGTCAAATGTAGGAAGAGACATGTCTAGCAGCACGATTTCTGGACGAAACTGGACTGCCACGTCGATCGTAGATCGCACCGATTTTGAAACGAGAACTTCTACCAACGGCACAGCTTCAGCTAACCATTCAGTGATGCTAGTCAACTTGGGCTCTTCATCATCAGCAACCAAAATCCGCATAATCATTGCTCCAACTGCACTGAGAGAGCCAACTCCAAGACAAACTCGGAGTGTTCATTGACATAAAAATCAAGCGCGCCAAGCTCTGACTGAAAAACTGTGCTTGCAAGTTTTGCTATGCCGGACTTACCTTCTGTTCTTGCACGTGCCAAGTAGTTCAGATCTCGCAGCTGTGGCCGCATGTCATCTAATTTTGCGTGCAGAGAAGCAATATCGCGATCTTTGGCAATCTGATTAGAAATGTACAACTTAAGAAGTTCTTTCTTGGTGTCATATGAAGTCTTGATACATACTCGCGGCGTCACTAAATTTGAATGTTTTGCGACATTACCTAGGACATCAAATAAAACATCTTGAACTACAGGCAGCTGTTGAACACTAAATTGAAGCCCAGTCTCATCCTGGAATTCAACATCGGGCTCGAATTCTGGGGTTATGGACCTAACAGAGTTCATCGCAATTTCGAATGCGACATCCATAGCAAATTTTACGTTTTCGATCTCAGCAGGAACAAACCAATTTGCCGCCGAAGTAACCGCAGCCTGCGCGCCTGAGGAGGCGCGATTAAGGGCTCCTATCAGATCTACCCTGTCACTTCCTGGTAGCACGGAGTTAAGTATAGCTACGCGAAGCTGATTGAATAGCTCACCAACACGCCTAGATGCCTCTGTCTTGATCTGATTGTGGGCTGTTTGCAAAGAAACATTCAATAGTCCGCGCAATGTTGCAAACACGGTTTCCAAGAAGGTCTCTACTGTTTGATCTCTGGAGGCAACTGCTCGGATCAGCCTATACTGTATTGGATGAAATTTTATATCGAAGATGCCAAGAGGACGCTCATCGCTCCTTACATGCAAGAGAACATCTTTTAGTCTAAGCAAATATTGATCAAGTGACTTAGCAAAACCATGAAACGCTTGAGCGATCTCGTCTGGCTCTTTGGCAGCATTTATCACATGAGCCCATTTTGAGTTTTCCTTGTATGAACCATCACTGTGCTGCTGCGTAATCATTCCCTCCGCCTCGACCGGAGCGCGAAGATGCCCGACGATAGATCCGTGTCGAACACGCTTGCTCAAATAGCTATCTAGCCCATGAGGCACGTTGAAAAGATACCTCTCGCGCGCCTGTCTCATCATGAGAATTAGAAGTACATCGGACTCACTGTCGCTGGCGGCCAAAAGCTGCTTTGCTAGATTCTCAGGCTTTGCCATACCTCTCAACAACTCATCCAGACTCTCGCTTGGACCCTCTTCACGAACAAGTTGGGCATATCGGCTATAAGTCTCCATCAAATCCCGCCGGATTATGGGTCGCAGCGCTGCGATATCTACGTGCACTCGGCTTGCATCGATCGTCTGCCGACCTTGACTGATCCGAATCTCTTTCGAAATAGTAAGAACCTGATAACGATACTCTTCCTCTCTAGCCGGATTTAGCTCAACGAGTGCGGAGTAGATCTCTCGTCTCTCTTCGAGAACTGCTCTGGAGCTGGTTAACGATGAGACCATATCCAGAACATCCGTTGAGCAGGCTCTGTACAGAAAGTAGACAAACTCTGGTGTACGTGATGACTTCGCGATATCTCTCACTTTAGAGGGTTTTTCTACTCCGAGATTTTTCATCGCTGCTTGCAGGGCGAACGTCCTCATCGTCCTAGTCTTATCTGTCGGTTCGATATCGGACAAAGCCGCAAATGCGTTTGACATCGCTATGTCCGAAGCATAGGGGGCTACCTCTGACCATTTGAGTTGATCGAGCGCAGACTTTATTGGAAGCGAGTCAGGAGAACGACCTTTTATTGCTAATTCCGTGCTAATAAGTGTTGCAGCGGGCGCGAGATTTCCGTTTGCACCGTATGCTGATAGTGCGAGCGTAGTTGAAGCATTGGAAATTAGTACGGACCGCGACTGCAAAGCAGAAATAATTTTTACTTCTACTTCATCGTAGTTGCTCGCCTGATGTGCTGCGCAAGCAGCTGCATAAGACGCAGCGCTTGGCTCGATATCTTCACTGCCTTCGTATCGTTTCCCTCCAAAGATCTCGGCTAGGGATCGTGTCGCAGAGGCAGGAACTCTTGCCAAGTAGGCATCAGAGACGCTTTTGGATCCAGAGTTCACTGCTACGTCAATGAAGCTCTCATGCTCAAAGTTTAGAGCTGCGAGTCTCAGTAGCGTGAAATGGTTGTCGGCCGAGCTAGCATTGAGCGCAGCATGCGTTATTCGGGCGGCCAGTCCACTTGGAAGCATGGAGTATAAATGCCCAATCTTCTTTGCTGCATCTACGTCGACATCATCTGAGAACCGTAACGGATCTGCTTGAGCGATCAACCCCAGGGATATTCTTGATTCGAGCTCTATCATTTGCTTGCGCGCAAGCCTTGGTCTTTCTGCGCTTGAGAGAATTAAGCTTCGAACCAAACATGTGAATCCAGATCGAAGTTCTCCAATACTAGATTTCCTATCCGCAGCGTACGCGGCACGCGTTGCGCCGGTAGCGAGAAGATTTGTTACGTCTGTAGAGGCAGAAACGGCTTGATGTGGCCATGAAGCAATTCCCATGCAAGTCGCCAGCTTGGATAGCCTGAAGTCTTTTATCTGTCGCATTCGTCCAAGAGCGGTAGCTACTTGAGTGCGCAAAGAGCGGTCATAAGAATTGACGGCCAAATGCTGCAATGCAGAAATCAGCGTTTCATACATATCGAAAAGATGATGGTTCTGCTCGATACGAAGGATCGTAGATATTGACTTATGAGACGCAGGCCACTCGCCTAGAACTTTGTGAGACAAGTAGATCTTGATCTCACCATCTGCCATTGCCCCTAGGCGTTGCGCCGCATTCTCAAGGTACCAACCGATTGGCACTGATCGCTCTGCACGTTGAGACCAGTTTCGCACTAGGAAAGGCAAGGCGCCTTTTGGATAGCGCTTCCTAATCTCTGTCGCCAGTTGTTTCTGCGCATCATCGCCTAAGCGTTCCTGCGCAATCGCAATCCCTAGTGATGTTGACCATAGGGATGACCCGTAGACCGCCTCAAGCTGAGTTAAGACCTGTTCGGCCAGTTCGAAGTCGCCGTTGAGAATAAATTGCTCAATCTCCGAACGGCTGCAAAGGAAGGCGTTTATGGTTTCGGCAGAAATCTGGACTCGCTCCGCGAGCCAATTCAGCTCAAACTTTAGAGACTTTTCTGGTACAAGGCGCAAATACTGAAGATGCGCGAACCCAATTGGCACCTTGCTGAAGCGAGCGACCTCGAGAGCTATAAGCCGTTGGAAATTTTTAAAAAAATCGGTGACTTCAGAAGTTGTCAGCCTCCCCCGCGCCTCTAGTAACGCATTATCCAGGCCCGTTCTAAACGTAAAAGCACGCACGGAGGCATCAGACTCAGCGCCCTTTACGTTCCGAGTTCTTTCATGCTTACCAGACCGAGATTGGGCAATTACTCCACTGACCAACGATGTGGCCTTCTTCCTTTTTACTTTTTTCAAGCAATCCCCCTTCCATAGGACAGCGATTTTTTTCGTTGACGCTGCCCTTTAGCATATAGACTACCTGTAAAGCCCGTAAGGCGCATACCTACCTGCAGGGTGCATAAGCAAAGCGTCATGCACCTTTCTTTTGAAGCGTCCGACGCCTGTGACGCCTCATGGCGCTACGACCATTTGACTTCAATCAAGTCGGCCATCACCGGCGATCCTCATGATGCTCGTTCA
>JAZKFJ010000038.1:0-39407 GCA_040386495.1 Pseudomonadota bacterium | reverse complement strand
ATCATGAGGATCGCCTCGATGCCGCACGACACTGTCGCCATGGCTTCCATGACATCGTTCGATGAAGACCCGCCCATCGGGTCTCGTCTGATGGCATTCGCCAGCGGGCAGCTGCTGCAAGCGCAGACCTGCCTGGCGCAGGAAGGCGAGGCACGGCATTCGGGGATCCATGAGGCCAGGAAATGCATCCGTCGGACCCGGGCTGCGCTCGCGCTTGGGGCGCGCGTATTCGATGGGCGCGCGGAGCGGCTCGACGACGTGCTGGGCCGGCTTTGCCGCGGGTTGTCGCCGCTGCGCGATGCGCAGGCGCTGATCGAGGCGCTGCAGCGGCTCGACGATTCGGCGCTGCCTGCGGTGCGCGACATTCTGCCGCTGGCCGGGATGGCGGTACGAAAGCGTCGCGACGTGATGCTGGAACGCGCGCTGCAGCGCGACCCGCAGTTCGATGCCCGCCGTCAGCGGCTGTGCGCCGCGCAGGCGCGGCTGCTGCGCCTGCCGTGGCAGAGCGTGAGCGATGACGACATCGCCAAGGCGGTGATGCGAAGCAGGCGACGGGTCGACAAGGCGCGGCGGCGGGTCGAGCGGCATCCCGATGACGACGAAGCCTGGCACGTGTTCCGACGCCGTCTGCGCCGATTGCGGCAGCAGGACTCTCTGCTGGCGACGTTGCGGCCCGACCTGCGCGCGTCGACCAGACACCATGAACATCAGGCGCAGACGCTGGGCGAATCGCAGGATGATGCGCTGCTGCTCCGTCACTGCGGCGGGCGCTCTCCGTTTCCTGCCGATCAGCGCAGGCTGCTGCGGGATATCGCCCGCGAACGGTTGCAGCGTACGCGTTCGACATGCGGAACCGCCTCACGGGCGTCCGATACGGGAGGCAAGCACGATGCCGGACATCGATCTGCGCATACAGCGACTGGACCAGCTGTTCGATAACCTCGACCCGGCGCCGTTCCACGCCAAGGCGCTTGATCGCAACGCCGAGGCCTATCTGCTGGAGAGCGCCGGAGAGTACGGCACGCGCCAGCCGCTATCCATGCGCCCGCGGCGCTCGGCGAACATCTCGCGGATATCGCTTCCGCCATCCACACCCATTTCTCGCTTGCGCATCGGCAGGCCGAGCGACGTCACCGGCGTCGACGCCGCATCGGCCGCGTTGCGCTGTCGGCGGGTGTCGCGACGTTGGCGATCGCGTTGTTGCTTCGCCGTTGGGTCGAAACCATCGGCGGATCGATCGGCGAGGTGATGGCTGAGGGTTTGTTGATCCTGGCCTGGGTGGCGTTATGGCGCCCGATCGAAAACATCGGCTTCGACTCATGGGAGAGCCGCGAGGAGCGGCGCCTGCTGGCGAGGCTGTCGGAAGTGCCGATCCGTTTCGTACCCAAGGCGGGCAACGACGATGGACGTGATGCCGGCTAGCTTCGATTCCGGTGCGATCGGCTTCGATCGATACGGTTCGATCCCGGCTGCGCCGCACGTTGCAGACGATTTCGCCGACGTTGCGGGCGGGCGCGATGTTGCGATGCGGCATCTCCGGTCCGACGCGGTGCCCAAATCTATCGAATCGCCTGGCGATGATCGACCGCTGCGCCACGCCGGTGTGGATCGGAGGCTCGATCCATGGCAAGGTCCGCATCGCACGGCGCGACGCAGGGGGCGTCGCCGGCCACACAGCGCCCATTGCGTGTGTTTTGCCCAATGTTTTACCCAAGCAGTCCATCACCCAAAGGAAGGTAAGGTCATGACCGCATCGATCAGCAAGCCTGTCGTGCTTGCAACCGCCATCGCCACGATCCTGATTGCAGCGCCGCTGCATGCGGAAGAAGGCGATTATTCGTTCTGGCAGACACTGGCGAACATCGCATCGCCGCCGAAAGCCGACAACAAGGTCACCGCGGCGCAACGCACCGGCGACTATCCGCTGCTGTCCAATCCCACCGGCTATGCCGACGGCTTCAGGCCCGGCGCTTACACCGAATGGCAGACCATCAAGCTCGCGCCCGAAACCGGCGCGGTCTGCGGCAATGGTTCGCAGTACAAGTTCTTCTTCAACCGCGTGCCGAACACCCGCAACACCATCATCTACATGGAAGGCGGCGGCGCCTGCTGGGATTACGCCAGCTGCACCGGCCAGACCGGCGTGCGCGGCGCGCGTAACCCGAACGGCATCCCCGACGACTACATGAGCCTGCTCAATCCCGGCGCGAGCCTGGTCAGCCCGTTCATTACCCGCATCAGCCCGTTCGATTCGATCAAGACCCAGCAGTGGAATATCGTCTACGTGCCCTACTGCACCGGCGACATCTACAGCGGCGACAAAGTGGCGGTCTACAACGATCCCGCCGGCGTCAAGCCGCCGCTGGTCTGGCACCACAACGGCAGCCGCAACGTCCGCGCCGTGGTGAGCTGGCTGAAGGACAACGTGCAGCGGCCGACGCAGATGCTGTCCACCGGCTGCAGCGCCGGCGGCGCCGGCAGCCTGACCAACTACGCACCGCTGCGTCGCGACCTGGCGCCGAACCGCGGCTATCTGATCAACGATTCCGGCCCGGCGTTCGACGCGCCGCTCGGTGGCGATCCGAACGTCTATCCGTCCGCGCCGGCACAGGGTCTGATGCGCCAGGCGTGGGGGCTCAACAAACCGAATGGGCCGCTGCCCTACCTCGCCAGCCAGATGCCGCAATTCGATCTCAACCAGCTGGGCACGATCTACAACGCGCTGTCGGCGAAGTATCCGAACGACCGTTTCGGTCAGACCCACTTCTGGAAGGATCTGAATTTTTCCTCATATTCGTACGAGCGGTTCTTCGCCGATATCCAGAACGCGCCGAACCAGGCCGCCAAGGAAGCGTTGATCCACGCCCGCTGGGGCACCGACACCCAGCGGCTGTCGGCGAAACTCAACGGCCTGGGCAACTTCGGCGGCTACTTCCCGCAGTATCGCGCGCTCAACGAAAGCCACTGCACCACCATCGTCGATTTCAAGAACGGCGATATCCAGACCATGAGCCTGGAGTTGAAGAACTTCCTCGACAGCGTGCTGGTGGGTTCGGGCAATGTGCTGGACGCCACCGAAGCCAGCGATGCGGCCGATCGCGCCAAACCGTTCAACCTGCTGTACTGGACCGTCGACCAGCTGGTCTGATCGCCCATGCGCTTTCCCGACGGACCTGCGTTGCGGGTCCGTCGGGAGACGCTTCCCATTCCAGGGATGTTCCAGAAATGCCTGTGCAGGAATCACTGCGCCACCCATCATGAAAATCAAACCCGTTCACATCGGCCTGATGATCGCGGTCGTAGCGGCGCTCGCGCTCTGGATGTCGCGATACCGCAACGACGCATCCGTCGACACCCTTTCCGCGTCCACGCAGCCCCCCGCGTCGACACCGACCGCCGCCGATTCCAGGCAGGCCGCGCTGGCTTCGACGCCGGAAGCGCAGGCGTACCGCAACCGCATGGCGTTCGAGGAGCGCGTGCGTGACTTCCTGCGCGACGCGCATACGCTGGACGAGAACGCACGGCGCCAGCAGGCGCAGGCCATCGCTCGCGAGATCGACCAGCGTGAAGCGGCGCGTGAACTGTCGGCGGGCGAAAGCGTGGTATTGCGTGTGAGCCTGATCGAGGCCGCCGAACAGGACCAGGCCGAACGGATCCGCCAGTCGCAGGCGCTCGTGGAGCGCTATCGGGAGCAGACGGCCGCGCGGCAGGCGGCCTTCGAGGAACAGCAGCGCCAGGACGCCGGGTTTCAGGCCTACAAGGCGCGCGAGGCGCAGATCGTCTCGGAAGTCATGGCGATGACCAGTTACCCCGGCGGCATGAGCCGCGACGACTATCTGCGCATGCGTCTGCAGGAAGCGCGGCAGGCGACTTACGGCATGCAGGGTCCACAGCCGACGCAGTAGCGGGCGGTTGGATTTTTCGGCAAAAAAACGCCCCGCGATGCGGGGCGTTCGTTCGTTGCGATCTTCGTGAAGCAGGTCCCTCGACCGGCTGCGCCGGCTCGGGATGACGCGGGCTGCGTCAGCGCCGCATCGAGGTGAAGAACTCGTCGTTCGACTTGGTGGTCTTCATCTTGTCGAGCAGGAATTCCATCGCCGCGATCTCGTCCATGCCGTGCAGCAGTTTGCGCAGGATCCAGATCTTCTGCAGCAGATCGGGTTCGATCAGCAGATCTTCGCGGCGCGTGCCGGACATGTTCACCGCGATCGCGGGATAAACGCGCTTCTCGGTGATGCGGCGGTCGAGATGGATTTCCGAGTTGCCGGTGCCCTTGAACTCTTCGTAGATCACCTTGTCCATCGCGCTGCCGGTGTCGACTAGGGCGGTGGCGATGATGGTCAGCGAACCGCCTTCCTCGACGTTGCGCGCGGCGCCGAAGAACCGCTTCGGACGATGCAACGCGTTGGCGTCTACGCCGCCGGTCAGGACCTTGCCGGAGCTGGGCACGACGTTGTTGTAGGCGCGGGCGAGACGGGTGATGGAGTCGAGCAGAATCACGACGTCCTTCTTGTGCTCGACCAGGCGCTTGGCGCGCTCGATCACCATTTCGGCGACCTGCACGTGGCGGGCGGCGGGCTCGTCGAAGGTGGAACTCACCACTTCGCCGCGCACGGTGCGCTGCATTTCGGTGACTTCTTCCGGACGCTCGTCCACCAGCAGCACGATCATGTGCACGTCGGGGTGGTTGTAGGTGATGGCGCTGGCGATCTGCTGCATCATCATGGTCTTGCCGGCCTTGGGCGGCGAGACGATCAGCGCGCGCTGGCCTTTGCCCTGCGGCGCCATCAGGTCGAGGATGCGGCCGGTGATGTCTTCGGTGCTGCCGTCGCCGCGTTCCAGCTTGAAGCGGCGGCGCGGGAACAGCGGCGTGAGGTTTTCGAACAGGACCTTGTTCTTCGACGCTTCCGGCGGCTCGCCGTTGATGGTGTCGACCACGGCCAGCGCGAAGTAGCGTTCGCCGTCCTTCGGCCAGCGGATGCGGCCGGCGAGGTCGTCGCCGGTGCGCAGGTTGAAGCGGCGGATCTGGCTGGGCGAGATGTAGACGTCGTCCGGGCCGGCGAGATAGCTGGCCTCGGCGGCGCGCAGGAAGCCGTAGCCGTCGGGCAGGATTTCCAGCACGCCGTCGGCGGCGACGCCTTCGCCGTGGCGGGTCAGCACTTTCAGCAGCGCGAAGATCACGTCCTGCTTGCGCGCGCGGGCCACGCCTTCGTGGATGTTCAACTGCTCGGCGATGTCGAGCAGCTTCGGCGTGGGCATGCGCTTGAGGTCGCTCAGCGAATACTGCGGGAAGCCCTCGGGCACGCCGACCATCGGCCGCGCGACGAACTGCTGCTGCTGGAAGCTGCCGGCCTCCTGGCTGATGTTGTCGCCGCCGTTCTCGTTGCCCTGCTCGTTGCCGTTCTCGTCGCGGCCGCGGAAACGGTCGCGGCGGTTGCGGAAGCGGTCGCGGCGGTTGTTGTTGTTGGCGTTGTTGTTATTGGCGTTGTTGTTGAAGCGCTGCTGGCCTTCGCCGCCCTGGCCCTGCCCGGCATTGCCGTCGGCGGCCTGAGGGGCGCGATCTTGGGGGGCGCGATCCTGAGGAGCACGATCTTGGGGCGCGCGATCCTGCTGGCCACCGTGCGGTTGATTCTGCTGCCGACCACCGCCTTGCGGGTTGGCCTGCTGGCCGCCGTGCTGCTGACTGCCATGGGCGGGCGGATGACCACCGGCATCGCCCTGCGGTATCGACTGCGGCGGCTGGGTGGGCGGCGGCGGCGCGGCGGGCGGCGGGCTTGCCGGCTGGACCGGCTGGACCGGCTGCGGCGATGCGGCGGCGGGCGGCGGTGCCGGTGCCGGCGGTGGAGCGACCGGCTGCGGCGCTTCGGGCAGCGGCATGCTGGTCTGGACGGCGACGGTCTTGGTGGCGCGCGGCTTGCGCACGCGCTTCACGGCGGTATCGCCGGATTCGGGAGTCTGATCGGACAAAGCGGAGATCCTCGCAACTGCGAGCGTCCGCGGTGCGCGGACGGTGTCAGGTGTGGGTGGTCGGTTAGGACGGGAATTTACGGCGCCAGAGGCGCGTCGTGCGGCTAGAAGCTAGCACCCGCGCGGCGCGGCGGCAAGCGTCGGGCTGAAGTCGGGTTCATGCCCGCAACCGGCGGTGCGGGCATCTTCGGCGCTGGACGCCCCCGGGCCGGAGGCGTCGGGGGGCGCTCAGAGCGCCTTGTCTATCAGTTGGGCGAGCTGCGGCTTGCCGACGGCGCCGATCTGGGTGCCGTGGACTTGGCCGCCCTTGAACATCAGCAGCATCGGGATGCTGCGGGCGTTGAAGCGGCGGCCGAGGTTCGGATGGTCCTGCACATCGACCTTCACGATCTTGGCGCGACCGTCGTATTCGTCGGCGAGCTGGTCGAGGACCGGCGCGATCATCTTGCAGGGTCCGCACCACGGGGCCCAGAAATCCACCAGAACAGGCACATCGGACTGCAGGACGAGCGCGTCGAAGTCGGCATCGGTGGCATGGGAAATCTTGTCGCTCACGGGAGTCTCCGGGGATGCGGACGGACCGGGAATGGCGCGTCGGTAAGGTGTGGTCTGGGCCGACCGGGGCGGTCTGGCGATAGGCTGGTACAGATAGGCTGCTACACTGCGGGCTTGCATCGCCGGCTTCAAGGGGCCCGCTCCAAGGAGCACTCCCGGGGCCGAGCACCACTTCGCAGAGGCCGGCAGTCTGCTGCCCCGCGACTCCCCACGCAAGCGCGACTCCCGGCTTTCCGCGGTCGCGCCGGCCCGCATCCTACGCCTGAGCATGAGCGATAAACCCCTAACCGACATCACTTTTTCCTCCTTCGAGCTGCATCCGGCGCTGTTGTCCGGGCTCGAAGCCGCGGGTTTCACCCGCTGCACGCCGATTCAGGCGCTGACGCTGCCGGTGACCCTGCCCGGCCGCGACGTCGCCGGTCAGGCCCAGACCGGCACCGGCAAGACCCTCGCCTTCCTGGTGACGGTCATCAACCGCCTGCTGTCGCGCCCGGCTCTGGCCGAACGCAAGCCCGAAGACCCACGCGCGCTGATCCTGGCGCCGACCCGCGAACTGGCGATCCAGATCCACAAGGACGCCGTGAAGTTCGGCGCCGACCTGGGCCTGAAGTTCGCCCTGGTCTACGGCGGCGTGGACTACGACAAGCAGCGCGCCCTGCTGCAGGCCGGCGCCGATGTGATCATCGCCACCCCGGGCCGGCTGATCGACTACGTCAAGCAGCACAAGGTCGTCAGCCTGCACGCCTGCGAAGTCTGCGTGCTGGACGAAGCCGACCGCATGTTCGACCTCGGTTTCATCAAGGACATCCGCTTCCTGCTGCGGCGCATGCCGGCCTGCACCGAGCGCCAGACCCTGCTGTTCTCGGCCACCCTCAGCCATCGCGTGCTGGAGCTGGCCTACGAGCACATGAACGATCCGGAAAAGATCGTCGTCGAGAGCGAGTACATCACCAACTCGAAGGTCCGGCAGTTGATGTATTACCCGGCCGACGACGAGAAGATCCCGCTGCTATTGGGCCTGCTGTCGCGCAGCGAAGGCGCGCGGACGATGGTGTTCGTGAACACCAAGGCCTTCGTCGAGCGCGTCGCCCGTGCGCTGGACCGCGCCGGTTACCGGGTCGGCGTGCTCAGCGGCGATGTGCCGCAGAAGAAGCGCGAATCGCTGCTGAAGAAATTCCAGGCCGGCCAGCTCGAACTGCTGGTGGCCACCGACGTCGCCGCGCGCGGTCTGCACATCGACGGCGTGAGCCACGTCTACAACTACGATCTGCCGTTCGATGCCGAGGACTACGTGCACCGCATCGGCCGCACCGCGCGTCTGGGTGCGGAGGGCGACGCGATCAGCTTCGCCTGCGAACGCTATGCGATGTCGCTGCCCGATATCGAGGCCTACATCGAACAGAAGATTCCGTCCGAGCCGGTCACCCGTGAGCTGATGACGTCGCTGCCGCGCCCGGAGCGCGAGCGCCAGGCAGTGGTCGAAGGCGAGGACGGCGACAACGACGACAGCCTCAGCACGATCTTCCGCGAAGCGCGCGAAGCCCGCGCGGCCGACGACGCCAAGCGCGGCGGCGGACGCAGCGGCAGCGGTGGCCGCAGCAGCGGTGGCCCCGGCGGCCGCTCCAGCGGGCCGCGCACGGGCGCACCGCGTTCGTCGAGCAGTACCGGCAGCGGTTCCGCCAGCGGCGAACGTCGCGAGCGCACCCCGCGCCCGCCGCGCGACCCCAATGCCCCGCCGAAGCCCGCCGCTGCCGATCCGGCTGTCGCCCAGTCTGCCGTCGCACAGGTCGCGGCGGCCGGCGTCCCGAATGCCGCCGAGGGCGAGCGCGGTCCGCGCAAGCCGCGGCGGCGTCGCGGCGGCAAGCGCATCGACGGCGGCGAAGGCGCGAATCCGGTCAACCAGGCGGTGCGTGCGCTGGAAACCCCGGCGCCCGTTTCGGTCGGCGGCACTTCGGCCGGGAACGCACCTTCCGCGAAGTCGGCGGGCGCATCCAAGCCGTCGCTGTTCGCGCGCCTGGGCAACAAGCTGAAGTCGCTGGTCACCAAGCCGCCGCGTTCGCAGCACTGACGGCCACCGTTTAGCAGACATGCCCGCGAAGCCGCCAAGACTGTCTTGAGACGGATTCCCGGACGTTCTGCTTCACGCATCCGAATCCGCAGTCAAACAGCACCCTCGTTACCCGGCCGCCAAGTCCGGCGACGCGGAGGCGGCCATCGCGCTGGTCCACGACACCCTGAATCCCGATCAGGTCAGGGCACCCGGCGCCATGTTTCCCGGCGAAACTCCAATCCTCGTCAGCGCGCATGCCTATGAGCGAGAAGGCGTGAACGCCATCCTGGAAGCCTTGGCCGACGAACTGGGGCGACGACTGGATTGGCCGGTGGACAGCGAAATCGTCCAGAGCAATATCGTGGCCCATACCGGCGCGGGCGGTTTCGAACGTCTCGCGCGACAAGCCACCTTCGACGGCGCCATCGAACCCGGCCTTTCGTACGTCCTCGTCGACGACTTCGTCGGGATGGGTGGCACATTGGCCAACCTGCGCGGCTATATTCACTCGAACGGCGGTAAAGTCCTTGCGGCGGTCGCGCTGACCGGGAAACCCTACTCGGCCCGGCCTTCGCTGAGCGCGCAGCAACTGGATGAATTGAGACAACGACATGGCCAAGCAACTGAACACTGGTGGCTCGAACGATTCGGTCACGCCTTCGACGCGCTCACTCAATCAGAATCTCGGTACCTCGCCAAAACCGAGGGCTTTGAGCGCATCCGAGATCGGATTGCTGCGGTCGAGTAAACGCGAGATCCACAGGACTTCCGTGTCCGGACAATTCCTTTCGAAAACGAACCAGAGCGCGCTTGATCCGGCACCTTTGAAATCTTCCACGAAAAAACCGAAGTGATGCAGCGAACCGCATGACCGTCCTCCGCTTCGACAACGTCAGCAAGCAATATCCCGGCGGCCACGTCGCGCTCGCGGACGTGAGCTTTTCGGTGAACCCCGGCGAGATGCTGTTCGTGACCGGCCACTCCGGCGCCGGCAAAAGCACGCTGCTGCGGCTCATCCATCTCTCCGAACGCCCGAGCCGCGGCGCGGTGCTGTTCGGCGAGCGCAATCTGCGCAAGGTCGGCGGCCGCGGGGTGGCGATGCACCGGCGCGAGGTGGGCGTGGTGTATCAGGATCACCGCCTGTTGACCGATCGCACCGCGGCCCAGAACGTGGCGCTGCCGCTGATCCTGCGCGGCGTACGCCGCGACGAGATCCGCAAGCGCGTGCGCAGCGTGCTGGATCGCGTCGGCCTGGGCGCGCGGCTCGACGCGCTGCCCGGTCAGCTCTCGGCGGGTGAGCAGCAGCGGGTGGGCATCGCCCGCGCGCTGATCGGCGAACCGCAGCTGCTGGTGGCGGACGAGCCCACCGGCAACCTCGACCCCACCCTGTCGGCCGAAATCATGACCCTGTTCGCCGCGCTGCACGAACGCGGCACCAGCGTGCTGGTCGCCAGCCACGACCTCGGGCTGGTCAAGCGCATGAAGAAGCGGGTGCTGGTGCTGGATCACGGCCGGCTGCTCGACGACATTTCGCCGGAGGAGCTGGCCGATGGCTAAGTCCGCCAAGTCGGCGACGTCCGGCGCCACGGTCGCCAAACCGCGGTCGCGCATCGCGGCCTGGATCGAACACCACGGCGACAGCCTGGGCGCCAGCCTCGGACGGATGCTCGGCAAGCCGTGGGCGACGCTGCTCACCGTCGGCGTGATGGCGGTGGCGCTGGCGCTGCCGCTGGGATTGGCGCTGGTGCTGGACAACGCCGCGCGGCTGGGCGGCAACATCGAACGCGCCCGCGAGATCGCACTGTTCCTGAAGCCGGAAATCCCGCTGGAACGCGCGAAGGCGCTGGCGCAGAGCCTGCGCGCGCGCGGCGATGTCGCCGAGATCGTCGTGCGCACGCCGGACGACGGTCTGGCCAGCCTGCGCGGCACCGGCGGCGGCACGGATGTCTACGCCGACGCGCTGGCGGCGGTGGGCGAGAACCCGCTGCCGAGCGTGCTGGTGCTGCGCCCGCGCGGCGATGAGCGCGTGCTGGCGGCCGCGCTGGGCGCGCTGCCGGAGGCCGACTTCGTCCAGCACGATGCGGTCTGGCGCGACCGCCTGGACCGCTGGCTGGGCTTCGGCGAACGCGTGGCCTGGGTGCTGGCGGCATTGCTCGGCCTGGGCGCGTTGCTGGTCGTCGGCAATACCGTGCGCCTGGACATCCAGTCGCGGCGCGAGGAGATCGCGGTGCTGCAGTCGCTCGGCGCCACCGACGGCTTCATCCGTCGGCCGTTCCTGTATCTGGGCGCCTGTTACGGGCTGGCCGCCGGCGCACTGGCGCTGGGCCTGCTGACCGCGGCCGAATTCGCCCTGCGCCAACCGCTGCGGGCGCTGGCGGACAGTTATGGCAGCGGGTTCGCCTTCGCCGGCGTCGAACCGCTGCACGCTTTGTATGTGCTGGCCGTCGCGGGGGCGCTGGGTTGGCTGGGCGCCGGCGTGGTCACCGGACATTTTCTGCGTCAAACTAAAGTCTGACGCGATCGCAGCAGGCATCCTGATCGCGCGATCGTCCCGGCGCAGGCAGCCGGAAACGATCCGGCGCAAGATGGACCACCCGCCGCCTCCCTCATCCGACCACTACAACCGCAGCCCGAGCAAATCCACGCATGCCCGCCCACGATGTCCGCCACCTGACCACCGACACCCCCCGGGTGATGGTGGTCGATGGTTCCAAACTGGTCCGCAGGCTGATCGGCGACATGCTGCAGCGCGACCTGCCGGGCGTGGAAGTGATCGGTTGCGCCGGCCTGTCCGAGGCCAAGGCGGCGCTGGAAGCCGGCCCGGTCGATCTGGTCACGACGTCGCTGGTACTGATGGACGGCGACGGCCTGCAGGTCGCGCGCCACGTCCGCACCACCGCCGCACAGCGCTATGTGCCGGTGATCGTGGTCTCCGGCGATGCCCAGGCGCATCTGGAAGCGCGCCGCTTCACCGAAGACGTCACCGATTACTTCGACAAGGCCGAAGGCTACGCCGCGCTGGCCGCGTTCATCCGCGGCTACGTGCAGCCGCAGCCGATCCCCGATGCGCGCGTGCTGTACGTCGAGGACAGCATCACCGTCGCGGTGGCGACCCGGCGCATGTTGCAGGCGCACGACATCAGCGTGATCCACATGAGCCGCGGCGACGATGCGTTGGCCTATCTCAACGAACACATGGGCCAGGAGGACGTCGGCGCCGACCTGCTGCTGACCGACGTGACCCTGGACGGCGAAGTCAGCGGCCTTGATCTGCTGCGCGCGGTGCGCAACGATTTCGGCTACGGCAAGCGCCGCCTGCCGGTGCTGGTGATGACCGGCGACGGCAACCGCGACAAGCAGTCGAACCTGCTGCGCGAAGGCGCCAACGATCTGGTCTCCAAGCCGATCGAAGAACGCATGCTGATCACCAAGACCGTCTTCCAGCTGCGCATGGCGAAGCTGCCGGAGCGGGCGGCGGCCGAGTGAAGCGGCGATCGAAGCATCCATCGGTCCATCCATCGAAACAGCCATCGATAGCGATTTGAAGCGGCGGATCGAACGCTCCACGACATCTTCGCGACGCGAATCGCGCACAGCGTCCATGTCGTGCGCGGCGGCGTTGGTGCATCATCCACAGCCCACTGTCCGCACGGATTGAACACGTCATGGCTGACGACGACCGCATCAAGCTCGAACCTTCCTGGAAAAACCACATCGGCGACTATCTGCTGCGCGAAGAGATGACCGCGCTGGGCGCGTTCCTGCGCCAGCGCAAGTCGATGGGCGCGCGGATCTATCCGCCCGGCTCGCAGATCTTTTCCGCCTTCGACGCCACCCCGTTCGACAAGGTGAAAGTGGTGATCCTCGGCCAGGATCCTTATCACAGCGCGGGCCAGGCGCACGGGCTGTGTTTCTCGGTGCGCCCCGGCGTGGCGGTGCCGCCATCGCTGGACAACATCTTCAAGGAGATCCAGCGCGATCTGGGCATCGCCCGGCCCGACCACGGCAATCTCACGCCCTGGGCCGAGCGCGGCGTGCTGCTGCTCAACGCAGTGCTGACCGTGGAAGACGGCCGCGCCGGCGCGCATCAGGGCAAGGGTTGGGAAGGCTTCACCGATCACGTCGTCGATGTATTGAATCGCGAAAAGGAAGGTCTGGTGTTCCTGCTCTGGGGCAGCTATGCGCAGGCCAAAGGCAAGGTGATCGATACCGGCCGGCATCGCGTGTTGAAGGCGCCGCATCCCTCGCCGCTGTCGGCGCACCGCGGCTTCATCGGCTGCGCGCATTTTTCGGCCACCAACGAATACCTGAGCCGCAAGGGACAGACGCCGATCGACTGGTCGCTGCCGGCGCGCGCCGCGCTGCCGACGGAGTGAACGCTGCCGCCGTCGCATCCTTGGACGAGGATCGACGGCTCAGCCCGTTTCGCCAGTAATACCGCCAGCAATCTCGCCTGCGATCCAGGTCTCGCGCACGCGCAGACCGTCGTCCAACACCACCAGATCGGCACGATAACCCGGCTCGATCCGTCCGTACTCGCGGCCGAGTCCCAGGAATTCCGCCGGATACGTCGACGCCATGCGCGCCGCTTCTTCCAGCGGGACGCCCAGCCACCGCACGCTGTTGCGCACGGCGGTGGCCATGTCCAGCGCCGAACCCGCCAAGGCGCCCGCGGCATTGCGCACTGCGCCGTCGTGCATGGTGATGGTTTCGCCGTAGAGCGTGTAGGCCGGATCGTCGGCGCCGACCGGCGGCATGGCATCGGTCACCAGCAATACTTTTCCGCGCGGCTTGGCGGCCAGCGCCACGCGCAGGCTGGCCGCGTGCACGTGATGACCGTCGACGACGATGCCGCACCAGCTGTGCGGATCTTCGAGCGCCGCGCCGACCGCGCCGGGCTCGCGCCCCTGCAGCGGCGACATCGCGTTGTACAGATGCGTGAAGCCGCGGATGCCGGCGTCGAGTCCGGCGCGGATGTCTTCGTAGCTGCCGGCGGTGTGCCCCGCGCACAGCAGCACGCCGCGCGCGGCGAGCGCGCGGATGGTATCGGCCGGCACGCATTCCGGCGCCAGCGTCATCACCGTGACGCCATGGCCCAGCGACGCCACCAGTTCGATCTCCACCTCGTCGGGCACGCGGAATTTGCCGGCGTCGTGCGTGCCTTTGCGCGCCGACGCCAGATACGGACCTTCCAGATGCACGCCGAGAATCCCCGGCACGCCCTGCGCGATGGCATCGCGGGTCGCGGCGATCGCGTCGCGCATCACCTCGCGATCGTCGCTGATCAGGGTCGGCAGCAGGCCTGTCGTGCCGAAGCGCCGATGCGCCTGCGCGATGCGCCGCAGCGTATCGACGGTGGGCGCGTTGTTGAACAGCACGCCGCCGCCGCCGTTCACCTGGATGTCGATGAAACCCGGCAGCAGCGTGTCGCCCTGCAGATCGTGTTGCGGCCCTGCATTCGCGGATACATCGGCCGGATCGCACACCGCGGCGATGCGTCCGTCGGCGATCACCACCGCCAGACCGGCGACCAGTCCGCGTCCGGTCAACACGCGGCCGTTGATCAGCACGCACCCGCTCATACGGTTTCGGTGACCTTGTTGAGATGCGGCGGCACGTCCGGATCGTGCCCGCGCCGCAGCGCCAGTGCGTTGATCGCACGATAGAAACTCTGGATGGTCAGCAGCGGCGCGCAGGCCGCATGCGGTGCGGCCACAAGTTCCAGATCGCCATGCGCGGACGACACCCACACCTGCGCGCCGCGCGCGCGGAACTCTTCCGCCAACGCCAGTGTCCCGGCTTCGGTTTCGTCGGGCTGCGCGAAACACAGCACCGGGAATCCCGGACCCACCAGCGCCATCGGCCCGTGCTTCACTTCCGCGGCGCTATAGGCCTCGGCGTGCAGGCCGCAGGTTTCCTTGAATTTCAGCGCGGCTTCCTGCGCCGCGGCCAAACCAAGACCACGGCCGAGCACGAACAGGTTGTGCGCGCCGGTCAGGCCGTCGGTCAACGCCGACCAGTCCGCGCGCCACGCCGCGCGCAGCGCGTCGGGCAGACGATCCAGCGCGTCGAGCAACACCGCATCGCCGCGCCAGTGCGCCGCCAGCTGCAGCACCGCCGACAGCGACGCCAGATAACTCTTGGTCGCGGCGACGCTGCGCTCCGGCCCGGCGCACAGCGGGATGACGGTATGCGCCAGGCGCGCGAGCGGCGAATCCTCCGCGTTCACCAGGGCCACGACCCGCGCGCCGGCATCGCGCGCGGCCTCGGCGTTGCGCAGCAGATCGGGGCTTTTTCCCGACTGCGAAATCGCCAGAAACAGCGCGTTCTGCAGCTTGAGTCGGGTCGCATACACCGAATGCACCGACGGCGAGATCGACGCAGTCACCACGCCCAGTTGCGTCTCGAACAGGTATTTGGCGTAGGTCGCGGCGTGATCCGAACTTCCGCGCGCGCAGGTGGCCACGAAGGCCGGCGGCGTTGCGCGCAGTTCGGCGGCCAACGCCGCGATCGTCGGCGCGTTGCGCCGGAACTGCGCGGCGACCACATCGGCGGTGTCCGCCGCTTCGTTGAACATCAGCGTCGCGTCGGGGGCGCGCGGCGTCGGGCGATCGGTCATGGTCGGGTTCGCGATTGGGTTGTGGCGTTATGTCGGAGCGAACGGCGGAGGTTTGCTGTCGTTGCCGTGATCGTTCGCGCGCGGACGCATCGGCGCGGTCGAGCCGCGCACCACCAACTGCGGCGCGAAGCCCTGGTTGTGCATGACCGTGGGATGGTCGTCGTAGGCGTCCTGGCGCATGCCCGCGATCAGCAGGCGCGCGGCCTGCCGGGCGATGTCTTCGGTCGCCTGCTTGGCGGTGGTGAGCGGCGGCCACGACTGGCGCGAGAACGGGCTGTCCTCGAAACCGGCGATCGACAGATCGTAGGGCACGTTCATGCCGGTGGATGTCGCCGCGGCCAGCACGCCGGCGGCGATCTCGTCGTTCGATCCGAAGATCGCGGTGGGCGGCTCGCGCAGCGCCAGCAGCCGCCGCGCGCCGCGGAAACCATCGTCGAAGGTGTAGTCGCCGGGTATCACCAGATGCTTGTCGAGCGTGATCCCGTATTCCTGCAGCGCCTGCTCGTAGCCGGCGTAGCGCTCGGTGCTGGATTTGTGCGCCAGGCCGCCCCACAGGAAACCGATGCGCTGGTGGCCGAGCTGGATCAGGTGTTCGGTGATTTCGTAGGCGGCGTCGCGGTCGTCGACATACACGCACAGATGCCCGTCGTTCGGATCCTCGGTCGCGGCGATGATCCGCACCAGCGCGACGTCGCGCGCGGCCAGCGCGTTCACCAGTTCCATGTTCTCCGACATCGGCGCGGTCAGCACCAGGCCAGCGAGGCGCGAACGCTTCACGAACTCGACCAGCTCTTCCACCAGCAGCGGCGAGGTGGCGTCGCAGGGCTGGATCTGCAGGCCGAATCCGGTTTCGCGGCACGCCGCCAGCACGCCGTTCTGCACGCCGATGATGTGATACGGATTCGGATTGTCGTACACCAGACCGATCACGAACGGCGTGCCGCTGCGCAGATTGCGCGCGGTGACGTCCGGTTCGTAATCCAGTTCGGCGATGGCGTGCAGCACGCGGGCGCGCGTGCCCTGCATCACCGAAGGCTCGTTGTTGATCACGCGCGACACGGTCTTCAGCGAAACCTTCGCCCGTTCGGCCACGTCTTTGATGGTGGGTCTGCGCATGCGTCTGTCGTCAGTCGGCGAGGTCAACGGGCATCATGCGCGATCGATGCCGCGGCCGCATCTCGCGCGGTGGCTGCCAACATCGACAGCAGGAACATCCGCCGGACATCGCCGCGCTGTTTCAGCGCCGCGAACGGTTGGGGGACGAAAGCGCTGTCGGCGATGCCCATGATCACGGTCGCCGTCATTACCCGCAGCCATCTGGCGAAGCCGGGAACGAAGATGGGGGGATCGACGAGGCGTGGCGCGCTGCGGTCATGGCGTGCGGACTCTGTGCGGAAGATGGGTGCAGAGGCTGGCATCCGCGATGCGGAGACGATGGGTACAGGCATCGCAGCGCGAATCAGCTGAAAACAACGTTGTCATAAGTCCACCCCGAAAACCAGCCCCCGGGTCATCCTGGACCGTATCCGTGCGCCGAATCCGTCGCATCGTTTTGTGTGCAGCGCAACATACGCAGGGACCGCCGCCGTTCGAGCCGACGCCGTAAACCGTCGCTTTCGACACGTTTTCAGCCATAAACCGCATTCACGACGGTGATTGTTTCAATCGCAATCGCAAACCGGGCTTGTTGGCGACATTTCGAAAACACCTGTTGACAACGTTGTCAACTCAAACCCACACTCGGACCCGAGGCGACGACCTGCCCGGGCCCTGGCGCCCCCAATCCCACCCCCAGCATGCGAGGGACGAAGCCGTGGCGATCGCCAAGCCAGCGCAGAGGCAGCACATGAACGCGGCGCGACGCCCGTTCATCGCCGCCGACGTGGGCGGTACCCACGTCCGCATCGGACTGGTCCGCCGCAGCCCCGATCCCGCGCGCCAGGTCGCCGTGCTGCATTACCGCAAGTACGCCTGCACCGATTACGCCAGCCCCGGCGACATCTTCAGGACCTTCCTGGACAGCGTGGATCACGGCCCGGTCGAGGATGGCGTCATCGCCAGCGCCGGCTACGCACTGGAAGACGGTTCGGTGATTTCGGCCAACCTGCCGTGGCCGCTGATACCCGAGCGGATCCGCGCGCAGTTGGGCTTGCGCGATCTGCGCGTGGTCAACGATTTCGAAGCCGTGGCGCACGCCGCAACCCACGTCGACGCCAGCGAACTGCTGCGCGTCGCCGGCCCCGAAACGCCCGCGACGCGTGGACCGACGCTGGTGCTCGGCCCGGGGACCGGTTTCGGCGCCGCGCTGTGGATTCCTTCGGACACCGGCGACGTCGTGCTGGCGACGGAAGCCGGACAGGCGGCGCTGACGCCCGGCAACGCGATTGAGATCGCACTGCTGCAGGAAATGCTGAAACAGCAGAGCCACGTACCGGTCGAATACGCGCTCTCCGGCCCGGGCCTGATGCACCTGCACGCCGCGCTGTGCGCGATCCGCGGCGCGAGCCACGGCTATCGCACGCCCGACGAAATCACCACGGCGGCGATCGCCGGCAGCGACCCGCTGGCGCGCGAAAGCCTCGAGATCTTCTGCGGCCTGCTCGGCAGCGTGGTCGGCAACATGGCCCTGCTCTACGGCGTGCAGGGCGGCATCTATCTGGCCGGCGGCATCCTGCCGCAGATCCGCGACTTCCTGATGCGCAGCCGCTTCGTCGAACGGTTCCTCGACAAGGGACCGATGCGCGCGGCGCTGGAACGGATTCCCGTGCGGTTGGTCGAGCACGGGCAGTTGGGCGTGATCGGGGCGGCGAACTGGTATCTGCACCAGCGCGACCGGGAGGGGCACGACGCCGTCTGACGAAGACGCGGCATTCGAAGCGATACGCAAAGCGTCGGGATACGGTCGAAGTACGGGTACTCGAAATCAACAGGTACGGCAGCGTTGTGCTGAGTGTGTGTACGTCCAGCCCGCGCCGAAATTCAACGATGAGGGGAGTCAATTCACCATGAAATTGCAAAGAAGCGCGCTGTCGATCGCCATCCTGGCGAGCCTGGGATTCGCCGCACCCGTCTTCGCGCAGAGCGCGCCCGCGCCTGCCGGCGAACAATCGGCCGAGCAGCCGTCCGATCTCGACGAGATCGTGGTCGTCGGCATCCGCGGCGCGATCGGCAAAGCGCTCGACGACAAGCGCGACGCGAAAAGTCGCATTGAGGTGATCAACGCCGAAGACATCGGCAAGATGCCCGATCACAACGTCGCCGATTCGCTGCAGCGCGTGGCCGGCGTGAACATCAGCGCCGCCAGCGCCAATGAAGGCGCGTTCGACGAGAACGACCGCGTCAGCATGCGCGGCACCAGCCCCAGCTTCACCCAGACGCTGATCGACGGCCACAACATCGCCTCCGGCGACTGGTTCGTGCTCAACCAGAGCGGCACCGTCGGCCGCAGCGTCAGCTACTCGCTGCTGCCCTCCGAGCTGGTGGAGAAGGTCGAAGTGCTGAAGTCGTCGGAAGCCCGCCTGGTGGAAGGCGGCGCGGTCGGCAACATCAACATCGTCACCCGTCGCCCGCTGAATTTCCCGGCCGGTTTCAGCTCGCACATCTCGCTGGGCGCGGTGAACGCCGAACTGCCCAGCAAGACCGATCCGCAGCTGTCGGCCCTCGTCAACTGGGCCAACGATCAGGACACCTTCGGCTTCATGGTCCAGGTCTTCAGCGAAGAGCGGCATCTGCGTCGCGACGGGCAGGAAATCCTCGGCTACGAAAGCATCAATGAATTCGAAAGCGATGGCGTGACCCGAACCGCTATCGCCGCGTCCAATCCCGATCTGATCGGCGTGTTCTACCCGGGTTTGATGGGTTCGGCGCTGTTCGAGCAGCAGCGCAAACGCACCGGCGGCCTGATCTCGGCCCAGTTCAAGCCGACCGACAACGTCACCTTCTCACTCACCGGCTTCAGCTCGAAGATGAAGGCCGACAACTACAACCGCAACTACATGCTGTGGGGCAGTCGCATCCTCGCGCGGGGCTCGGGGCAAGCGCCCAATCCCGGCTATGTGGTGCGCAACAACACCCTCGTCAGCGCGACGTTCGCGGCCGATCCGCTGCGTCAGTACGGCATCTACGACCAGATCTCACGCCCGGGCGCCGCCTCCAGCAGCAATTTCGTCAGCGCGGAGGCGCAGTGGGATGTCAGCGACAAACTCACGTTCTCGGGCCAGATCGGCACCTCCACCGGCCACGGCAAGACCCCGACCCAGGACGTCGCCGAATGGGACGTGGGCCTTGGCAGCGGCGCGGGCTGGCGCCTGCGTGGCGTCGGCGCCGCCGACTGGAATCTGGGCACCACGAATACCGCAGCGCCCGGCACGCCGATTACCGACATCAAACTGGACTGGATCTTCGGCTTGCAGGATGTCGATGTGCTGGACAAGGAAAAGTGGCTGAAGCTGGACGGTACGTATTTCCTCGACGCCGGCGCGCTCACTTCGCTCAACTTCGGCGTCCGCGACGCGCGGCACGAACGCAGTCTCGAAAACGTCGTCGCGCAGGGCCCGAGCTTCGCGACGACGCCCAATGCTTTCGATCCCAGCACCTGGCCGCAGGGTTTCCGCAACTATCCCGGCAACTTCGGCTCCGGCCTCGGCGGCAATTTCCCGCGCAACATCTGGTACTACACGCCGGAACAGCTGGCCCAGTTCAACCGCCTGACCAATCGCGACCCGGTCACGCGCCGCTATTTCCCCGCCGAATACGGTCTGGAAGAACGCAGCACCGCCGCCTACGCGCAGCTGAATTTCGAAGGCGAGAAGTGGAGCGGCAACGTCGGCCTGCGCTATGTGCGCACCGAAGAAGAAGCCTCCAATTGGGTCAACACCGCTGCGACCGATCCGCGCGCGGTCACCACTTCTCTCTTCGGTCCCTTCCGCAAGGATGTCGTCAGCAACACCTACAACGATTGGCTGCCGAGCCTGAACCTCAAGTACGACCTGGCCGACGACAAGGTGCTGCGCTTCGCCGTGTCGCGCACGCTGACACGCCCGGACTACTCGCAGCTGGCCGGCGCGGTGTCGCTCAGCCCGCCGGCCAACGTCGGCGGCCTCGGCGGCGGCTCGGGCGGCAACCCCGACCTGGAGCCGATCCTCTCGACCAACCTCGACGCGACCTTCGAGTGGTATTACGCCGAGCGCGCGCTGTTCGCTGCCAGCCTGTTCTATATGGACATCGACAACTACGTCGCGCTGGGCACCACCCGTCGCCAGTACCTGACGATCGATGCCAACAACCCACAGGGCGCGCTGGTCGACTACGACGTGACCATCCCGCTGGGTTCGGACGCGAAGGTGAAAGGCTTCGAGCTGGCCTGGGAACAGCCGATCGGCGATTACTTCGGCGCTTTCGCCAATTACACCTACGCCGACGGCACCACCAACGCCAAACGCGCCGACGGCACCAATGAAGACATGCTGGGCACCTCGAAGAACACCTACAACCTCGGCGGCTATTTCGAGAACGAGCATTTCAACGCACGGCTGAACTACACCTTCCGTTCGTCGTTCTACAGCGGCCTGGATCGCTCGTCGGCGTTTTATCAGCACGATGTCGACAACGTTTCGGCCTCGTTCGGCTACAAGTTCAACGAGAACTACTCGCTGGCCCTGGACGCGCTCAATCTGAACAACCCCAAGACCCGGTATTACGCCGAAAACCGCGACCGTCCGCGTTCGATCTACGAGAACGGCCGCCAGTACTACGTCACCTTCCGCATGAAGTTCTGACGCATTCACCTGTGGTCCCCTTCGGGCCTGGATTCGTCCGGGCCCATTTTTTTCACGACGTGCGAATCGCGTCGCGCATCTCGCCGGAGGTTCCGGTCGGATGCCCCGCCCTGTGCGCTCGCGTAAGATCCGAAGACCGTTGTTTCCGCCTCGATGCACACGTCGCCGATCGGCAAGCGCCTGCTGGCATGAAGCGTTTCCACTGCCATCGACGACATCGACTTCCAGAAGGCCGCCATGATCGCTTCACTTCCGTCCGCAGCCCTGTTCCGCATTGCGTTGTGCATGGCGCTGATCCTGCCGCTCGTCTCTCAAGGCGCCGACAATCCGGCACCTGCGGGAAACAGCACGGCAACCTCGACATCGGCACCGGCGCTGATTCCCGCACCCGCATCGCTGCGGATGCGCAAAGGCAGCTTCACGATCGATGCGAACACCGCGCTGCGCGCTGACGGCGATGCGGCGCAGTCGGCGGCACGCCTGTTTTCCAGCTTCGTCGCGAAGAGCCATGGCCTGACGCTGCAACCTTCCACGGGCTCCAAGGCGAAGGACGGCATCCGCTTCGCCATCGATCCATCGCTCGCCGGCAACGAAGCGTATTCGCTGGAGATCTCGTCCTCGCGCATCGAGGTGCGCGGACGCGACGCGCGGGGGCTGCAGCACGGCGCGGTCACGCTGTGGCAGCTGATGGTGGATGCCGGCGGCAAACGCACGCAACTGCCGGCGCTGCGTATCGAGGACGCACCGCGGTTCGCGTGGCGCGGCGCGATGCTGGATTCGGCGCGGCACTTCCAGTCGGTCGACGAGATCAAACGCCTGCTCGACGCGATGGCGATGCACAAGCTCAATGTCTTCCACTGGCATCTCACCGACGATCAGGGCTGGCGGATCGAGATCAAGCGTTATCCGCGGCTGACCGAAGTCGGCGGCTGCCGCATACCGTCCGGCGACGGCGGCATCGATCCGCGCAGCGGCGCACCGCGTCCGTACTGCGGCTGGTACAGCCAGGAACAGATCCGCGAGGTCGTGCGTTACGCGGCCGAACGGCAGATCACGGTCGTGCCGGAAATCGATATTCCCGGCCACGCCACGGCCGCGATCGCCGCATATCCGGAACTGGGCGTCTCGGGCAAGCCGATCGCGGTTTCGAACGAATGGGGCGTCAACACCAATCTGTTCAACGTCGAAGAAGGCACGCTCGTCTTCCTCGAAAACGTGCTGACCGAAGTCGTGGATCTGTTTCCCGGCCGCTATGTGCATCTGGGCGGCGACGAAGCGGTGAAGGACCAGTGGATCGCATCGCCGCAGGTGCAGGCGCGCAAGGCGCAGCTCGGGCTGAAGACCGAGATGCAGTTGCAGAGCTGGATGATGCAGCGGCTGGAGAAAATCCTGGCCGCGCATCGGCGCCGGCTGCTGGGCTGGGACGAAATCCTGGAAGGCGATCTGCCGGCCAGCGCAACGGTGATGTCGTGGCGCGGCACCGAAGGCGGCCTGCAGGCGGCATCGCCGGGGCACGATGTGGTAATGACGCCGGTGTCTTCGCTGTATCTGGATTATCTGCAGACCGCTTCCGCCGATGAGCCGCCGGGGCGGCCGGCGCTGGTCGAACTGCGCAGTGTGTACGCGTTCGAGCCGATCCCCGCCGCGCTCGCCAAGGACAAGCGCAAACACATCCTCGGCCTGCAGGCCAACGTCTGGACCGAACATATGCGCACGTTCGCGCGGGTCGAACACGCGCTGTTTCCGCGCATCGCCGCCGTCGCGGAGATCGGCTGGTCCGCGCCGGCTGTGCGCAGCTACAACGGTTTCCTCGACCGCCTGCCGGCGCAGTTGGAGCGCTATCGCGCGTTGGGCATCGGCCATGCGAAGACGCCGTTCGAGGTCCGCATCGACGCGGAAGAAGATCGCGCCGCTCGCGCGGCCACGGTGACGCTGTCGAATCCGCTGGGTTACGACGACATCCGCTACACCACCGACGGCAGCGCGCCGACCGCCGCGTCATCGAAATATGCGCAGCCGATGACACTGCGTCTGCCGATCCGCGTCCGCGCCGCCGTCTTTCACGCCGGGCATGCGCTGGGCGACGCCAGCGAGCGTCGGCTCAGCGCGGGATCGCTGCTGCAGCGCAACGACGACGCGCTGACGATGTGCACCAACGCGCTGATGCTGCGGCTGGAAGACGACGGCCCGGCGGATGGCGATCGCGCGATCTTCAACGTCGACATCTTCAATCCCTGCTGGGAATGGAAGCGCGCGGATCTGGCCGGCATCGCCGGGATCGAAATCCGCGCGGGCCGCATTCCCTACTTCTTCCAGCTGGCGCACGACGAACCCGCGCGCAAGTTCAAGCCCGCGCAGTCCACGCACGGCGAGTTGGTGATCCGCGCCGGATGCGATGGCCCGACGCTGACGAGCCTGCCGTTGCCTCAGGCGCCGGGCAGCGACGGCTTCCTCACCCTGAAAGCGCCACTGCCGCCGCAGAGCAGCGCGCAGGATCTGTGCATGTATTTCACCGGCGACACCCGGCCGACGATGTGGACGCTGGATCGGGTCCGCCTGTTGCGGTCGCTGTGAGGCCGGACTGGCGCACGCCGGATCGGTGGCGCGGGTGAAGCGCGATCCGGGGCGCGACTGCGGCAACGGATCGGAGCACCGCCCAAAGTCGTCATCCACCGCTACGGCTTGCTGCCATGCAGCATGGATGGGCTCCAAACCCCTTGTTTCGACGCCGGATCGACGTTTTTATGTGATGGAAATCGCTATTTCCGGGATTGCATGCTTCAATCGTTGACAGCGCTGTCATGGGTCTTTGAGGATCGTTTCGGGCCCGCTGGACCGGGGCTTTTCCCACATCTAAGGAGATCCACATGCGCAGCATCCACACCCTCGCGGCGAGCGTCGCGCTACTGGCGGGCGTCGCTGCCCTGCCGCAGAGCGCGCAGGCGCAGACGCTGGTCTGGCAGGACAACTTCAACGGCCCGTCCATCGACGGCAACAAGTGGATCTACGACGTCGGCAACGGCTGTCAGATCGGTCTGTGCGGTTGGGGCAACGGCGAGATGCAGTACTACACCAGCCGTCCGGAGAACGCGCGGATCGCGAATGGCAGCCTGATCATCGAAGCGCGACGCGAGGCCTTCCAGGGCAGCGCCTTCACCTCGGCGCGCCTGAAGACCGAAGGCCGCATGCACTTCAAATACGGCACGCTGGAAGCGCGGATCAAGTTTCCGCAGGTGGGCAACGGTCTGTGGCCCGCCTACTGGATGCTGGGCACCATCGGCGTGTGGCCCGGCCGCGGCGAGATCGACCTGCTGGAAGCCGGCAATGCGCAGGCCATCGCCGACGGCGTCGCCAATCGCCGGATCGGCGCCGCGGTCCACTGGGACTACAACGGTTCGCAGGCCGACTATGGCCGGGATTACACGCATCCGACCAACCTGAGCGGCGGCTTCCATACCTATCGCATGACCTGGGATCCGCAGTTCATCCGCGTCTCCATCGACGGCACGCAGTACTTCGAATTCGCGATCTCCAACATTGAGGGCGCATCGCTGCAGGAATTCCACCAGCAGCACTTCCTGCTGTTGAATCTGGCGGTCGGCGGCACCTACACCGGCGTGACCACACCGGCCGGCGTAACCGCGCCGCTGCCCGGGCGGATGGAGATCGATTACATCCGTCTCTACCAGAATCCCGGCAGCTCGCTGTACGTGGGTGCGAAGGCGGCGCCGCCGCGCGGCCGTTTCGGCGTATTCACCGAACAGACGGGCCTGGCGGGCAAGCTCAACTACGGCCAGGACGCCGAACTGTACCTGTGGAACAACCTCACCCCCACCGCCACGCCGCCGTACGAAGGAACTGCGGTGATGTCGTTCCGCGCCAACGCCAACAACTGGTACGGCATGGGCGTGTATTCCGGCTATCGGGACATGCGCAACTACCGCAACGGCACGCTGAAATTCCATATGAAGACCACGTCGCAGCATCCGTTCCGTATCGGGCTCAACACCTCGTTCGGCGACAGCTGGATCGCTTTCCCGGCGGGCGGCCAACCGTATGGATTGGTGCGCGACGGCACCTGGCGTCAGGTGTCCATCCCGTTCAGTGCGTTCCACGATCTCGATCTGCAATCGGTGAAACAGATGTTCATGCTGGCGGCGGACCCGCCCGGCGCGAACGTGGACTTCGCCATCGACAACGTCTACTTCCAGAGCCCATGATCGGCTCCGGAGAATCCCACCGCGATGGTCTGTTCCGCATGACGTTTTTCGACATGATGCGCACGACATGAAGTTCAAGACATGAAGTTCAAGACATGATCCACTCCGGACACGCGGAGGCCGCCCTCCCCCGACATCGGCCTTCGTGTGGTCCGGCGCTCGCGCCGCGACCGCAGTGCTCCACCGCTTTCGCCGGCAACCGTTTTCCCGCCAACACGACGCCCATCCCATGACGACGCCACAAACCCGCTGGTCCCAGTTCGGTGTGCTGATCACCGTATTTTTCTTCTGGGGATTCGTCGCCGCCAGCAACGACATCCTCATCCCGGTGTTCAAGCACGCGTTCAATCTGACCCAGGCGCAAAGTCAGCTGGTGTCGGTGGCGTTCTACGTGGCGTACACGGTGGGCTCGCTGATCTACGTGGGGGTATCCAAGGCCATCGGCATGGATCTGCTCAACCGCATCGGCTACAAGAACGGCATCTGCCTGGGCCTGGCCATTTCCGCACTGGGCACGCTGCTCTTCTATCCGGCCGCCAACAACGGGTCGTTCAACCTGATGATCTCGGGCCTGTTCGTGGTCGGCTTGGGCTTCTCGCTGCAGCAGATCGCCGCCAATCCGCTGGCGATCGTGATGGGCAACCCCCGGACCGGCTCGCAGCGGCTCACGATGGCCGGCGGCATCAACAACCTCGGCACCACCATCGGTCCGCTGCTGGTCAGCATCGCGATCTTCGGCAGCGTCGCGTCGGGCGGCACCACCGCCAGCATCGAGAGCGTGAAGACGCCCTATCTGATCCTCGGCGTCGCGTTCCTGCTGGTCGCCGCGCTGCTGAAATTCTCGTCGGTGCCGAATCACATCGATCTGGAAGCCTCCACCCGCAGCGAAGCGCAGAACACCGGCAAGCTGGCCCACAAGTCCTCGGCGCTGGCGTATCCGCAGCTGGTGCTGGGCATGATCGCGATCTTCGTCTACGTGGGCGTGGAGGTATCGACGATCAGCAATCTGCCGGCGTATCTGGAGGAAAGCCACGGCGTGCCGACGTCGTCGATCGCGCCCTACGTCTCGCTGTACTGGGCCAGCCTGATGATCGGCCGCTGGACCGGCGCCGCCGGCGCGTTCAACGTCGGCGCCAGCGCGCGCAACGCACTGATGCTGATCCTGCCTTACCTCGCCTTCGGCGTGTTTCTCGCGGTGAATTCCATCGCCCGCCACGACGTCTCGCAGTTCTACGGCTATGCGTTCGTGATCGTGGTGATGATCCTGGCCACCTTCGCCAGCCGCGGTAATCCGGCGCGGATGCTGCTGTATTTCGCGCTGTGCGGCATCGCCGCGCTGCTGATCGGCATGTCCACCACCGGCAAGACCGCTGCGGTGGCGTTCATCAGCGTGGGCCTGTTCTGCAGCACGATGTGGCCGTGCATCTTCGCGCTGGCGATCAGCGGACTGGGCCGCAACACCAACCAGGGCAGCAGCCTGCTGATCATGATGATCATGGGCGGCGGCATCGTCAGCTGGATCCAGGGCTCGATCGCGGACAGCTACGGCATCCAGTTCAGCTTCGTCGTCGGCGTGGTGTGCTTCGCGTACCTCGCTTTCTACGCCTGGCGCAGCAGTCGTATCCTGCGCGCTCAGGGGATCGACCTGGACAAGCTGGCTGCATCCGATAGTCATTGACCCGCGTCGGCATTGCCAGAAAAAGCCTGTCACCGGGCAATGCCCGTCAGTGAATGCGAATCGTCCGTCTCATGCGGTCGTTTTCTCCTTCCCCCGCGCGCGGGGGAAGGTTGGGATGGGGGTGCTGTGCGCTGTCATGCCGCGCACCCCCACCTCAATCCTCCCCCGCACGCGGGGGAGGAGGCCAAGTCGCAGTGTCGCCAACCATACTCAGCAGTCTTGACTGACTGGCATTTCCGTTACCGGCATTTGTGCGCGTCGTCCTGCGCAGCGGATCATCCCGCGACGCGCATCGGCTCGCTGCAGTAGTCGCGGATGTATGCGGCGTGGGCAGGCAGCTTCGCCACGGTGTTTTCGATCGGGACGCGGATGCGTTCGAGGAAATCGTTCAATTCCGCATCGCTCATCAGGTCCGCGACCGGATGGTGGTGCTTCGGCCGGATGCCCTGGCCCAGCATCACCTGGATCCACGAATTCTCGGCGAACAGTTCGTTGCCCTCGCGGAAGACCCGCGCGGTGTCGCGGAACAGGTCGATCCGACGCTGCAGGCTCGGCGGCACCGCCATGTCGCGGCAGGCGCGCCAGTACGGCGTATCGTCGCGATCGGTCACCTTGTAATGCAGCACCACGAAATCGCGGATGCTTTCGATCTCATCGGCCGCCTGGCGGTTGTATTCGTCGATCTCGGGCTGGGCGACGACCTGCGGAAACATCTGCATCAGCCGGATCACGCCGCGCTGGATGAGATGAATGTTGGTCGACTCCAGCGGCTCGATGAAGCCGCTGGATAATCCGATGGCGATGCAGTTGCCGCGCCAGACCTCGCGGCGCTGGCCGGGCTTGAAGCGGATAACGCGCGGTTCGATCAGCCTGCGGCCCTCGATCGTATCGAGCAGCTGTTGTTTCGCGGTGTCGTCGTCCATGTGTTTGCTGGAGAAGACGATGCCGTTGCCGACGCGATGCTGCAGCGGGATACGCCACTGCCAACCCGCGTCGCCGGCGATCGAACGGGTATAGGGAATTGCGTCGCGCACCGCTTCGGTCTGCACCGCGATCGCGCTGTCGTTGAACAGCCAGTGCGACCAGTCCTCGTATTCGACGCCCATGGTCTGCCCGATCAGCAGGCCGCGCAGGCCGCTGCAGTCGATGAACAGATCGCCCGCGACCTCGCTGCCGTCCGCGAGCCGCAGCGCGTCGATCCAGCCGCTGTCCGGGTCGGTCTTCACGTCGACGATCTTGCCTTCGATGCGCGTCGCGCCGTGGCGCTCGCTGAAGGCGCGCATGAACTTCGCGTACAGGCCGGCGTCGAGATGGAAGGCGTAGTTCATGCCGCCGCGCGGCAGATGCGCGAAGCGGTTCTCGTCGGCGGCGCGCAGTTCCAGGCAGTAATCGCCGTAGTCGCGCGCCAGGCCGCGGGTCTGCGCCTTCAGCCAGAAATGCTGGAAACCCGCACTCCAGTGGTCCTTGCCGGTGGTGCCGAACGAATGGATGTAGCGATGGCCCGGCGCGCGCCAGTTCTCGAACGCGATGCCCAGCTTGATGGTCGCCTGGGTCGCGGCCATGAACGCCTGTTCGTTGATGTCGAGCAGGCGGTGGAAGGTCACCATGGTCGGGATCGTCGCTTCGCCGACGCCCACGGTGCCGATCTCCTCTGATTCGACCAGTACGATCTCGACCCCCAGGCCCAGCGTCTTCGACAGCGCGGCCGCGGTCATCCAGCCGGCGGTGCCGCCGCCGACGATGACCACGCGTTTGATCGGCCGCGATGCGGCATCGGGCATGGTGTGCATGGGCGCGTCGCCCTCCTTCATCGGTTCAGGCGTTTCAGAAGCCGCGCGCGCAGTTCGCGCGCGGACGCGTCGTCGAGCGGCGCCAGCACGCGCCGCGCCGCTTCGGGGATATGCGCGGCCACCTCGTCGTCGCGTTCGAAGACGTAGTGGCGGAAGACGTCGTGCCAGATCGCGCGTTCGTTCGCGGGCAGGTCGCGGACGCTCAGGATCGCGGTCATCAGCGCGGTCATCGGCGTGTCCATGTAGGCGGGCGCGCGGCGCCACCAGTAATTGACCAGCGCGTTGAAGCCGTCGAGGGCTTCGATGTGATGCCACCACATGCTGGGGATGAACAGCGCATCGCCCGGTGCGAGTTCGACGACAAGCGCATGCCGCAGCGCTTCGTCGAAACGCGGGAAACGCGCGAAATCCGGCGCGGCGAAATCGACCAGACTGATCGGCTGCCCGGCCGGGGTGAAATCCAGCGGCCCGATGTACAGATTCGGCAACTGCGCGGGCGGAAACAGCGTGAAGCGTCGCCGGCCCGCGACCACGCAGGCGAGATTGTCGGGCAGATCCTGGTGCGCGGCGATCCGCGAGCGGTTGCCCAGCCAGATGCTGGCCAGCGCATCGGGCGCGACCATCCGCAGCGACGCGTCCGGCAGCAGGCCCGGCAGCGTGGTTTCGATGGTGGTGGAACCCACGTAGATCGCAGGCGGCGCGGGATTGTCGACTTCCGCCGACAGCGCATCCAGCACGACCGCCAGGCGTTGCCGCTGCGATGCGAAATTGAAGCCGCTCAGATCGGCGTTGTAGAAGTACCGGCCGTCGATGTCCGGCGGGGCGATGAAGGCGGTGACCGGGCGGCCGGCATCGAAGCCGCGCAGGTGTTCGATCGCTGCGCGCGCGCCGGTCTGCGCCGCGCGCACCAGCGGCCAGTCGGCCACGAAGCCGCGCAGCACCAGCGGACGCAGCGACGCGCGCACTGCATCCGGCAGGACGCCGCTGTCGAAGGGTCCGGTGAACTCGGCGACGGGCTCAGGCGTCGACATCGGCCCGGCGCGCCCGCTCGATCAGATCGCGGAAATGCGACAGCGATGCGATCGCCATGTAGATGGGTTCGAGATGTCCGTCGCGCTGCAACTGTCCCAAGGTATCGCCGTCCAGCTTGGCGAGGCGCTCCTCGTGCAGCGTGTAGAAGCCGGCGAGACGGTGTTGATCGCCGTCCTCCAGCTCGACATCGAGCACGAACGATTCCAACAGCTCGTGGCGCAGCAGCGCGTCGATGAAGGCCGGCGTGGCGCGCGTGCCCTCGTGCAGCGCCTGCAGCGTGGAGGTGGCGCGATCAAGGAAATCGGTGGTGCCGCCGTGGGTGCGGAACAGCGCTTCGCCCTGCTCCAGCGACACGCGCGGATGGGCCAGATCGATATGCAGCATCGGTTCGCCGTCGACGGACATGCCGATCAGGAACGGCTGGCGGTCGACCGCCAGCGGTACATAACCCGCATCCCAGCGTTCGCCGGAGAGGGCATCGCCGGAAAGAAACAGGTTCTGGCCCTGGCGGAAACCGAACAGCGCCACCGGCTGGAAACCGCCGTCGGCGGTCTTCTGGAACACGATCGGATAATAAGCCTGCACGCTGCGGAATTCCGCCGGAAACGTCAGCGCCGCCATCTCGGCATCGCCCCACGCCGCACCGCGGGTCGCGACCACGCGCAGATCGCGGTGATCGATATTGTTGAGCAGGGCGTGTTGCGGGGGAGCGCGCTGGGGCATGGCCTTCTGTCTCAGATGCGCGACATGCCGCGCGTTCGGATGTGTTCGATCATCTCACGATGCGTCGGCAGCGCGGGCAGCATCCGCCGCGCCAGATCGGCCGCTTCGCGCACGCTCGCTTCCGCCTGCTGCAGCGCGGCGTCGTGCGGCGGCGCGACCCGGCCATCGGGCCGGAAACCCATGCCGTAGAGGATGTATTGATAGCTGGCCGACGGAAAGATCTCGTCGACCCGATGCAGGTCGTAGCGCGACGGAGCGCGGTGGCGCCACAACTGCAGCAGTTCGCGCAGGCGTTCCGGAATCGATTCCGGGCGCACATGGTCGCGCCAATAGTCGCTGTCGGTGCGGCGGCTCAGCGCGTAATGCAGTTTCAGGAAATCGATGACGCGCTCCCAGCGATAGGCGAACGCATCGTTGAACCGGCGCGCGACGATGTCCATCGCGCCGCGCGTCGCCGGCATGTCGTCGGCGATGGCGGTGGCGGCCAGCTCCACCAGCACCAGCGACGAAGCTTCCAGCGGTTCGATGAAGCCGCTCGACAAACCCACCGCCACGCAGTTGCGATGCCAGAACGTACGGCGATAGCCGGGATCGAAGCGGAGTTTCAGCGGCGCGGGCACGTCGTCGGCGCGCGGTCCGCCGCTGGCTTCGATATGCGCGCGCAGCGCGGCTTCCGCATCGTCGTCGCTGGTGTGGGTGCCGGAATACACATGTCCAACGCCGCGACGCGCGGACAGGCCGATGTCCCAGATCCAGCCGTTGCGCTGCGCGGTGGAGATGGTCTGACAGGCGATGGGCGCATCCGCATCGGCGTACGGCACCTGCGCCGCCAGCGCGCGGTCGTTGAACAGCACGTCCTTGCGGCTGATCGTGCCGACGCCGTAGTGCTCGCCCAGCAGCAGCGAACGCAGGCCGGTGCAGTCGATGAACAGATCGCCGCCGATCGCGCCGTGATCGCGGGTACGCAGCGCCGCGATGTCGCCGTTTTCGTGCGAATCGATGCCGGTCATGTGATCGGACACGTGATGCACGCCCAGCGTCCGCACGCAGTGATCGCGCAGGAACGCGCCGAGCTTTGCGGCGTCGAGGTGATACGCGTAATTGGCCACGCCGGCGTATTCGGGAGTGGAGAACTGCTTGGGCGCCTTGCCCGCCGCGCACAGCTGCGGCTGGAAGCTGGTGAGCTCCGCGAACGGCACGCGGCCGTCGCGCGCCATCCACGCGGCCACCAGATCCGCGTCCAGATAGCCCTGCGGCAGGACGAAGGGATGGTAGTAATGGTCGTCGTCGCGGTCTTCGCTCCAGCGCACGAACTTCGACGCCTGTTTGAACACGGCGTCGCAGCTGCGGATGAAATCGGTCTCGCGCACGCCCACGCGGCGCAGCGTGTCGCGCATCGTCGGCCACGTGCCTTCGCCCACGCCGATGGTGGGGACGTCCGGGGATTCCAGAAGCGTCACGCGCAGACCGCCGGGCACGTCGGCCCGATGCGCCGCGGCCAGCGTGGCCGCGGTCAGCCATCCTGCGGAACCGCCGCCGACGATCACGACATGCCGAACCGCGTCGCTCAAGATCGATCTCTCCCACGCATGCACGAGTCCGTCGCATCATGCCCCGCGTCGCGCGCCGCAGGAAGCCTGCGACGTGCGGCGCGGAACGGCACTCCGATCAACGGAAGTTGTAGCGCAGGCCCACCATGAACCTCGGTCCGGTCTGGGTGGCGTACAGCAGCTGGTTGCGATGACGGCCGTGCAAACGCTGGGTCTTGTCCATCGCGTTGATCACTTCCAGCGACATCGACAGCCTGTCGTTGAAACGCCAGCCGGCGCTGAGATCCAGCTGTCCGTAAGCCTCGACGTAGACCGGATTGGGCAGGCCCGTGCCGTCGAAACGACCGGCGAGGAACTTGTCGCGCCAGTTGTACGCACCGCGCAGCTGCAGCGGCCCGCGTTCGAAGAACGCCACGAAATTGGCCGAATCGCTCAGCCCTTCCAGCGCGAACTGTTCGCCGAGGTTGTAGTTGTCGTAGGTCAGGCTGGAATCGACGACGGTGTAGTTCGCCGACACGCCGAAGCCGCCCGGGAACATGTGCTGGATGTTCCATTCCCAGCCGTCGAGCGACGCGTCGCGCTGGTTCGCCGGCGCGGTGACGCGGAAGTTCGCGACCGGATCGCCGGACTGGCCGGTGATCGTGCCGGTGGCGTTGCCGTTGGCGTCCACGCCCGTGCGGACCACGCCGGGCGAGCCGTTGCGGTTGTTGAGGATGTAGTTGCGGATACAGACCACGTCGGCAGTGGGGCAACCCGAAGAAATCGCCTCGTTCCAGAAAGCGCCGCCGATGGGCGTGCGCAGGCCAGCGGAGGTGTCGTCGAACGTGGTCACGCCGATGTAGTTGTCGATGTTCTTGCGGAAATAACCGACCGACATGTAGCTCGACTCGCCGTAGTACCACTCCAGCGACACGTCGAAGTTGTCCGACAGCAGCGGCTCCAGACCCGGATTGCCCTGCGCGCCGCTGCCGCCGTCCACACGCACCAGTTCGTTGAAGGTGCGGCCGCCCTGGATGTCGCCCCAGCCGGGACGTCCGATACTCTGCCCGTAACTGCCGCGCAGGATCAGCTTGTCGGTGATGTCCAGGCTCAGATCGAGGCTGGGCAGCCAGTAATCGTAATCGCCCTTGAGCGTGCTGTAGCCGGTACCGCTGCGCACCAGATTCAGTTCGTTCGCCGAGCCCCAGACGATGGACGAATACGTCGGCACCAGCGCGGTGGATTCGACCTGGGTGCGCTCGTAGCGCACGCCCGCGGCCACGTGCAGCGGCATGCGCCAGTCGAACGTCGTGCTGTACTGCGCGTAGGCGCTGCGCGATTTCTCGGAGACGCGGCGGTCGGTGGTGAACACATCGGAGCGCCGGTAGAGCGCGTCGTCGCCCGCGGCGATGCCGGCGAGACGGCGTACGGTCTCGAAGTCGAAGGTGAAGAACTGGTTGAACAGCGCCGGATTGCGGCTGGCGTTGAAACGGTCGAAATACTGGCGGATCGTATCCGGAATCCACACGTTGTCCGGATAGTTCTCCGCGCCGGTGCCGCCCCAGGTATCGCGCTGGACGTTGGAGAATGCGGTCCTGTTGTCGACATCGGTGAGACCCACGCCGAAGTCGAGCTGCGACGCTTCGCCGAACTGCCATTCGCCGCTCATCTGCGCCTGATCGACGTCGGAACGCATATAGCTGTTGCGGAACGACGAGCCGGTGACCTGCATGCCCGCCGGGTCGATGGTCGTCATGCCGGCGGGCAGGGTCACGCTGAGCACCGGGAACGGCTTGCTGAAGTCCACGGTCGTGGTGCCGCGGAAGAAGCCGGCCGTGCCCAGCACGCTGTTCGAGCCGTACGGGCTGTCCGCGCCCGATTCGGCGCTGGAGCTGTGATAGTCGAACGCCAGACCCAGCGTATCGGTGACGTCCCATTCGACGTTGAAGCCGAGCGACTTGTTCTCGTTCTTCGTTGCGAACTTCGCGGCGCCCATCGACAGGTCGCTGGTCGCCGGCACGATGATCTCGGAGTACACGTTCGGCGCCGAAATCGGACCGTCGGTCCAGGAACTGGACGAGGGTCCGAAGTTGAACCACACCGACAGCTCGTTGCGCTGCTGCTGGATGCGGTTTTCGGAATAGGTGTAATCGAGGGTCGCGGTGATGCGCTCGGTGGGCGCGTATTGCAACGTGAGTTGGCCGTTGGTGCGCTGGCGCTGCACGCCGTTGACGCTGTAGCCGAAATTCTGCGGCACCGAATAGATGTCGTCCGGACCCGGGCGGTTGATGATGTTCTGGGAACCGGGCGAACCGGGCTGCGGGATCGTGCCCCAGTTGTTCTCGTCGCCGCGGAACGGGCGCCAGCCGTTGGCGACCGACGCCTGGTTGTAGCCCAGGTCGCGCTCCTGATAGCTCGCGGTCAACGCGATGCCGAATTTGCCGTCGGCGTAGGTGTTGCTGAAGATGCCGGAGATCTCGGGCGTGACGTCGTCGCCCTGGATCCCATCGGGCAGATTCTGGTTGGACGTATCGTTGACCGTCTTGATGCCGATGTTCGCGTGCAGCCCCGGATTTTTCAGCGGCCGCGCGGTCTTGATGTTGATCGTCGCGCCGATGCCGCCGGTGGGCGTGCTGGCGCGGCTGGTCTTGAAGACTTCGATGCCGGAGATGGCTTCGGACGCGAGATTCGCGAAATCGAACGCGCGCGAATTCGAGGCGGTGGTTTCGCCGATGCTGGACGCCGGCATCTGCCGCCCGTTGAGCAGCACCATGTTGAAATCGGGGCCGACGCCGCGCACCGTCACCCGCGAACCTTCGCCGATCGCCGTGCGGTCGATCGACACGCCCGAAATCCGCTGCAGCGACTCAGCGAGATTGGTATCCGGGAATTTGCCGATTTCTTCCGCGGAGATGCCGTCGACCACGCCCTGTCCGTTGCGTTTGACGTTCATGGCCGACGTCAGGCTGCCGCGGATGCCGCGCACCTCGATGACGTCGAGTTCGTCGGCATCGGATACCCGCGCGTTCTGCTCGGGAGCGGTATCGGCGGTGACGGGGTCTTGCGCGGCGGCGGACTGCGCTAGCGCCAGCAACAGCGCGGTCGTCAGCAGTCGCTTCTTGGGTATGGCGTCCAGCTGTTTCATCGATCATCCCTCCCCGGGATCTGCACGTGCGTTTTTTCGTTTTTGTGTGTTTTATCGCAGAACGTCCGATGGAAGCCGGCGATCGCTGATCGCATCCAACTCGCCGTATCCACTCGCCACAGGCAGCGCGCGTCTCCGCGCCGCGAACCCCATCGCCCGCTCTGTCGGGCGCATTGGAAGTCAAATTGACAGCGTTGTCAAATTTGACTCGGCAGGACAACAAAAGCGAGCCATATATCGTTTCAAATCAGATATTTATCGATGTTGCGGCGCACAAAAAAACGGTGCACAACCGTGCATTCCTGACGCTCCGCCGGCGCCGCAGCGACGTCGGCGGCGAGTGTCGGGAAGCTCAATCCTTCGCGGGCGCGGGGCCCGTGGAGCGCCGCAGTTGCAGCGCGTACGGCACATTGATGGTGGCGCCGCTGCCGGGGTTGCGGATCTCGGTCAGCAGCTCCAGCGCCGCCAGCCGGCCCATCTCGCGCGTGGGCTGGCGGACGGTGGTGAGCGCGGGGTGGATCTGCCGCGCGATCGGCGTGTCGTCGAAGCCGCACACCGAGATATCGCCGGGCACGGACAGCCCCCGCTCGCTGATCGCACAGATCGCGCCGGCGGCCATGTCGTCGTTCGCCGCGAAGATCGCGGTCGGTCGCGACGCCAGCCCCAGCAGACCCAGCGTTGCGGCATAGCCGGAGTCGTAGGAGAACTCGCCGTCGACCACCAGCGTGGGGTCGTACGGCAGGCCCGCGCGTTCCAGGGCATCGCGATAACCCGCCAGACGCCAGGCGCTGGCGCCGTGCGCAGGATGGCCCTTGATATGCGCGATGCGCCGATGCCCTTGTTCGACCAGATGCGCCATCATCGCGCACACCGCGCCGTGCTCGTCGACCACCACGCCGATTTTGCGGTTTTCCTCTTTCGCCGACACGCTCGCGTACGGGATGTCGAGTTCCTTCAGGCGCGCGACCACGGCCGGGTCGTCGGTGATCGGCGGCGTCAGCACCACCCCGTCCAGCTGCAGTTGCACGACGAGCGATTCGATTTCGGCGGCGGCGACGCTGCCCTCGTAGGTCATCGGCGACAGCATCAGGTGGTAGTGCTGCGACTTGCAGGCGTCCAGCACGCCCATCTCCACTTCCATCAGGTAATTGTTCGACGGGTTGTCGAACAACATCGCCACCAGATACGAGCGCCGGCCGGCCAGCATCCGCGCCGACGGCAACGGACGATAGTTGAGTTTTTCGACGGCGGTCTGCACGCGCTTGCGCGTGCGTTCGGAGACATTCGGCTCCTGGTTGAGGACGCGCGAAACCGTCTTCATCGACACACCGGCCACTTTCGCGACATCCTCGATCCGAACGCGCATGGGTTTCGATCCACTCAGTCTGTTCAATGCCGGGGATACTGCCAGAGCCGCCGGCCGGTTCCCATCGATCCCTGCGCGTGCGGTGCGGACATCCGCATCCGGGCGAACACAGACTGTACATGCTGCTGTGCAGCAACAGCCGGTGCGAGGCGCGTAGTATTCTGCCCGCGGCTGACAGCGCTGTCACCCATCCTTTCCCTTTCAGCGACTGCGCGAGGATCCATCGTCCATGCCCGCCCACACGCCCGCCGATTCGACCAGAACGTCCACTCACGCGCCCGTCCGCGCGCGCGCGCGCTTCGCTCCGCGACGCACGCTGCTGTGCATCGGGCTGCTGATCGCGACCTTTGCCGCCCACGCGCCGCTGTCCGCCCAGGAACGTCCAGACACCGCTGCCGCGACCGCGATCGATCCCGCGCGCTGGCCCGTTCCCGGCTGGCCGCTGCGCGAGAACGCCGCGATCGAGCGGCGCATCGACGCCCTGCTCGCAGCCATGACCATCGAAGAGAAAGTCGGCCAGATCGTGCAGGCCGACATCACCACCATCACGCCGGACGATCTGCGCAAATACCGTCTCGGATCGATCCTCGCCGGCGGCAACTCCGACCCGGGCAACCAGTACAACGCCAAGCCCGCGGCATGGCTCGCATTGGCCGATGCGTTCTGGGAAGCGTCGATGGACACGCGCGGCGGCGGCAAGGCCATTCCGGTGATCTTCGGCATCGACGCCGTGCACGGCCAGAGCAACATCGTCGGCGCCACACTCTTCCCGCACAACATCGGCTTGGGCGCGACCCGCAATCCCGAACTGATGCGCCGCATCGGCGAGATCACCGCGCACGAAACGCGCGTTACCGGCATGGAGTGGGCGTTCGCGCCGACCGTGGCGGTACCGCAGGACGATCGCTGGGGCCGCGCCTACGAAGGTTATGCCGAACACCCGGAGATCGTCGCCGCCTATGCCGGCGCGATGGTCGAAGGCCTGCAAGGCAAACCCGGCGCGCGCGATTTCCTCGACGATCGCCACGTGATGGTGTCGGTGAAGCATTTCCTCGGCGACGGCGGCACGCGCGACGGCAAGGACCAGGGCGATACGCCCGGCGACGAAAACGCGCTGCGCGACGTGCACGCCGCCGGCTATGTCACCGCGATCCGCGCCGGCGCGCAGGCGGTGATGGCATCGTTCAACAGCATCGACGGCGTGAAGATGCACGGCCGTCGCGACCTGCTCACCGACGTGCTGAAAGACCGCATGGGCTTCGAGGGTTTCGTGGTCGGCGACTGGAATGGGCACGGCCAGATCGCCGGCTGCACCATCACCGACTGCGCGGCCACGTTCAACGCCGGCCTGGACATGGCGATGGCGCCCGACAGCTGGCGCGGTCTGTACGACAGCACCGTCGCGCACGCGAAATCAGGCGCGATTCCGATGTCGCGCCTCGATGACGCCACCCGCCGCATCCTGCGCGTGAAGTTGCTCATGGGCCTGTTCGACGCACCCAGGCCGTCGCAGCGCGCGCTCGGCGGCCGCTACGAATTGCTGGGCGCGCCCGCGCATCGCGCGGTCGCCCGTCAGGCCGTGCGCGAATCGCTGGTGCTGCTGAAGAACCAGGACGCGCTGTTGCCGCTGTCGCCGAAACGTCGCGTGCTGGTCGCCGGCGACGGCGCCGACGACGCCGGCAAACAGTCCGGCGGCTGGACGCTCAACTGGCAGGGCACCGGCACCGTGCGCGCCGACTATCCCAACGCCGATACGATCTGGGAAGGCCTGAAACAGCAGATCGACGCCGCGGGCGGCAGCGCCGAACTCGCGGTGGACGGCGCTTACAAGGAAAAGCCCGAAGTCGCGATCGTGGTGTTCGGCGAAAATCCCTACGCCGAATTCCAGGGCGATCTGCAGAATCTGCTGTACAAACCCGGCGACGACCGCGATCTGGAACTGCTCAGGAAGCTGAAGGCCGACGGCATTCCCGTCGTCGCCGTGTTCCTCAGCGGCCGCCCGCTGTGGATGAACCGCGAAATCAACGTCGCCGATGCGTTCGTCGCCGCATGGCTGCCGGGCTCGGAAGGGGGCGGCCTCGCCGATGTGCTGCTGCGCGACGCGCGCGGCCGCATCCAGCACGACTTCAAGGGCAAGCTCAGCTTCTCGTGGCCGAAACGCGCGGACCAGTACGCCAACAACGTCGGTCAGCCTGGCTACGACCCGCTGTTCGCCTACGGCCACGGCCTGCGCTACACCGACAACGGCAATCTCCCGGCGTTGTCGGAAGTGTCCGGCATCGCCGCCACGGCCTCGCAACCGAACCAGTTCTTCGTGCGCGGGCAGGCCAGCGAAGGTTTTCGCCTGCGCCTCAGCGGCGCCGACAACGCCACCTACGACGTGATGCACACCCGCGGCGCCACGCCCGACGGCACGCTGTCGATCGCCGCCGTGGATCGCCTCGCGCAGGAAGACGCGCGCCAGCTGCGCTGGACGGGGGCCGCCGGCGCCACGGCTGCGCTCATGGCCACGCCCGCGCTGGACCTGCAGCGCCAGACCGACGGCGACGTATGGGTGATCGCCGACCTGCGCATCGATGCATTGCCGAAGAGCGGCAAGGTCGAACTGCAGGCGTCGTGCGGCGAGAAGTGCGGCGCGTCGGTGGATGTCACGTCGCAGTTCGCCAAGCTACCGCGCGGCGAATGGATCCGTGTGGGCATGATCCTGAAATGCCTGCGCAGCGCAGGCGCGAGCGACATGCGCAACATTACCGTGCCGTTTGCGCTGCGCGCAGCGCCGGGGCTGGAAGTTATGCTATCGGGCATCGGCTTGGGCACGGATCCGACGCATCGCCTGGAGTGTCCTGCCGCGTTGACCGGGGTTCCCTGAGTAATCGCGTATCGTTTCGAGCGAGAAGATCAAGAGCTTCCGCGCTAGCGCGCGGGTAACTTTCTTTGTCGCAAAGAAAGTCACCAA
>JAZKFJ010000037.1:40189-46927 GCA_040386495.1 Pseudomonadota bacterium | reverse complement strand
TCCCCCGCGTGCGGGGGAAGGCTGGGATGGGGGCGCTGTGCGCTGTCGTGTCGCGCGCCCCCACCTCAATCCTCCCCCGCACGCGGGGGAGGAGGCCATATCACATCGCCTCCAGACATCTCAGCACCGTTAACCGACTGGCATGACGGCTGCGTCAGCGCTTCGCCGCAGCCTCTTCCTGCGCCCAGGTCCGCGCGCTGCCGACGCGGCGCATCCGGTAGCGTTCGTGCTCGTCGTGCGCCTTGCCGTAGCGGCTAATTTCGATCGTTTCCAGCATCTCGACCACGCCGGTGTCGCGATTGAACAGCACCACGCCTTCCTCGTTGAACACCAGGTCGCCGGGGCGACCTTCGCGCGCTGCCGGGGCGTCTTCGCCGACCAGTTCGTCCACCAGCATCCACAGCATCTTCGCGTCGCCGCGCGGATCCAGCGTGCGGGTCCAGCGGATGCGCGCCAGCGCCGGATCCTCGTCGACCAGACTCAGCACGTATTCGCGGCTGGCCTGCAGCGGCCGGCCTTCGCGCGGCGATTCCATCGGCGCGTCGTCGCGATAGCGCTTGCCGACGACCAGCGGCTTGCCGACGAACGCGGTGATCGCCTTCGCCTGCGCGCTGGACATCGCCTCGACGCTGCGCGTCGTGACGATGCCCTCGATCGATGCTTCCAGGTTGTTCCTGGCCAGCGTCAGCAGCGCCTTGTGGTCGGCCTTCGCCAGCTTCGGGTCGGCGACGTCGAACATCTTCTGCAGGTTGGCGGCGAAGACCGGCAGCATCGCCGCGCGGACTTTGGTCACCACCGCATCGAGGTTGCGCACGCGGCGGTAATGCCCGTCGCGGTCCAGTTCCACCACCACCTCGACGCCGTCCAGTTCGTCCAGCATCGGCGCAAGCATGTCGATCATGCTGCGGTCGCCTTCCACCGCTTCCACCCGGCTGTCCTGCGTGGTCCAGGCCAGCGCATAGCCGCTGTCGTCGGCTTCGAGGGTGCGGATCGCGGTGCGGTCGGTGACGCGGCGCACGCTGACGGCGCCGTCACTGGTCTCGCGGACCACCGATTCGCTGTCGTAGCTGGCGACATCGCCGGCCTTCCAGGCGATGGGCCAGCGCAACCGTTCGGCGGCATCGGCGACCGACGGTGCCAGGGCCAGCGCGCATACCAGCGCGCATACCAGCGCGTATATCGTCGCGGACATCAACGGAAGACGGGGAATAACGGTCATGCGCGTTCCTTCGAGAATGCGGGACGTGTGCGTGCGCTCATGCGCCGCGCGAGCTTCGGGCACCAGCGGCGCGTAATAATCGGTGCGCCCCAGCCGCCAGATCAGATACGGCACCGCGAAGATGAGGGTCATCGCGATCAGGAAGATCTCGGTGGTGGTGATGGTGTGGGGCATTGGCCGTCGTGCGGATCGCGTCCGGGCAAGGCCGGTAAGCATACCGGCCATGGTGGAGGATTCGGACGGGGGTTCAAGCTGAACCGCGCGACAGTCGGCGCCGCCTCCGCGTGCTAACCTCTCGCCGTTGATCGATAAAACGAGGCGTAAGCCCTTGATTCATAGTGCCTTCCCCCGCGCCTTTGTCGCCGTTCTGAGCCTCTCGCTCGCGGCCTGCGCCACCCAGGCCCCGCCTCCGAAGCCCGCGGCCCTTGTCGCCGCACCGGAACCCGTCGCAGCACCAGCCGCACCGGCCGAAGTATTGCTGCCGAAAGTGCCGCAGCCGCCGGAACGCCCGGTGGCGCCGCCGGCAGTCACCGACCCGGCGATTCCCCGCGAACAGCGCATCGCCGCGTTCGTCGATTACACCGCGGCGACCTACGGCGTCGCGCCGCAACGCATCCGCGACACGCTGGCGCAGGCCGTATACAAGCAGGGCATCATCGACGCCATCACCCGCCCGGCCGAGGCGGTGAAACCCTGGCGCGATTACCGGCCCATCTTCATCACCCCCGCGCGCATCGACGGCGGCCGGGCGTTCTACGCCGAGAATCGCGAGGCGCTGGACCGCGTCTCGGCGCAGACCGGGGTGCCGGCCGAATATATCGTCGCGATCATCGGCGTCGAAACCTCCTACGGACGCAACACCGGCAGCTACCGGGTGCTGGACGCGCTGTACACGCTGGCATTCGATCATCCCAAGCGTGCGCCGTTCTTCGCCGGCGAACTGGCGCAGCTGTTCGCGCTGACCGCGCAGGAGCCGCAGCTGGATCTGCCGGCACTGAAGGGCAGCTACGCCGGTGCGATGGGCATGGGCCAGTTCATGCCGTCCAGCTACCGGCTGTGGGCGAAGGACGGCGACCGCGACGGCCGTCGCGACCTGCTGACCCACAAGCCCGACGTGTTCGCGTCGATCGCCAATTATTTCGTCGTCCACGGCTGGCAGGCCGACGGCCCGGTGGTGGCGCGCGCGCAGTTCGATGCGCAGCAGGCCGAATTCGTGCCCGAAAACCTCGAGCCGGTGCATCCGCTGGCGACGCTGGCCGCGCGCGGCTACCGGCCGCTGGCCGGCGAGCCGGTCGGTGAAGGCGCCACGGTGGTGAATCTCGACGGCGCCGCCGGTCGCGAACACTGGCTGGGCTATCGCAACTATTACGTCATCACCCGCTACAACCGCTCGCCGATGTACGCGCTGGCGGTGCATCAGCTGGCGCAGGAGATTCGCGCCGGGGCGCAGCCGTGACTGTCGCGCCGCGCGTCGTCGCACTCGCGCTCGCGCTGTCGGCCCTGACCGCCTGCGGCACCGCGCCGAAGAAATCCGCGCCGCCGCAGACCGAGCGCACCCCCGCGCCAGCCGGCCATGACGAGCACGACCATCGCAACCGCAGCGCCCACGGGCCGAAGCGCTCGCCGTACGCGCCCGCGGTGGAAGACCCGACCAAGCGCGGCGATTACGTCGCTGGCGGCCTCTACGCACCGCACATCAAGGACAGCGCGCCGGACGAGATCGTCGATGTCGACGCCATCCCCGAACCCGAAGTGAAAAACGAGCCGCGTTCGCGCGCCGGCAACCGCAGCTACGCGGTACTCGGCAAGCGCTATCAGGTGCGCGACAGCGCCGAAGGCTATGTCGAGGAAGGCATGGCGTCGTACTACGGCAAGAAATTCCACGGCCGCCTCACCTCCAACCAGGAGGTGTACGACATGTACGCCTTCAGCGCCGCGCACAAATCGCTGCCGCTGCCCAGTTACGTGCGGGTGACCAACCTGGCCAACGGCAAATCGGTGGTGGTGCGGGTGAACGACCGCGGCCCCTTCCACGCCGGCCGCGTCATCGATCTGAGCTATGCCGCCGCGACCAAGCTCGGGTTCACGAAGCAGGGCACGGCCAAGGTCGAAGTCCGCGCCCTGACCCCGGCCGATGGCCGCGGCGTACGGCCCGACGAGCGCACCGCACGCGCCGAAATACCGGCCAAGCCGCCGGCCAAGCCGACGCCCGCGACGGTAGCGGACAACTCGGTGTCGGCCGATGAATTCGAACGCTGGATGCAGGCGCAGGGCATCCGCTTCGCCGGCAAGCCGGACGTCGATAAGCCGGATGTCGATAAGCCTGATGTCGATCGAGCCGCCGTCGATAAGCCTGAAGCCGGCAGGCAGGCGATTAGCGCCGCACCGGCCACGGGCGTGTTGCCCGCAGCCGCATCGCCGCCGTCCACCCAAGTGGCGCGCGCCGACACCGGCGACGTGCTGCTGCAATTGGCCTCGTTCACGGCACGCGACAACGCCGAGCGCGCCCGCGACACGCTGCAGGCCGGTGGCGTCGACGCGCTGCGGATCGACGAGGCTTCGGTGAACGGCCAGCCGGTGTGGCGCCTGCGCATCGGCCCGGTGCCGGCATCGCGGGTGCAGGAACTTTCCGGGCGCGCGGCCGATCTGGGCTTCGTGTCGGCGCAGATCGTGCGCGAATGAGCATGCACGAATGAGCCGGCTCGAATACCGCGGCTGACGGCGCGGTTCGCGGCGATCCGCCGCAACCGCGGCCCGCTTATCGGAATCTTTCGCCGCTTGCTTCAAGATAAGCGGCTGGCAGGTCTTTCAATCGTTTGTTTTTCGACGGCCGCGCGGCCGTTTTTCCCGGAGTACAGGTTTCGATGAAGACGTTGGGTGCGTTGCGACAGGGGGCGGTGCGCGTGTGGTTGGCGACCGCGTGCGCAGTGGGGATGACGGGCTTGGTACTGGCGCAAACGCTACTGGCGCAGACGCCGGCCGCCGCACCCGCGGCCGCGAAGCCCGCGCCGCCGCCGCTGGCCATTCCCGATGCGCCCAAACCCGTCACCGCCAAAGCCTGGCTGGTGATGGACGACGCCACCGGCAAGGTGCTGGCCGGCGAAAACATCGACCTGCGCCTGGAACCGGCCAGCATCACCAAGGTCATGACCTCCTATGTCATAGCCGCGGAGCTGCAGGCCAAGCGCATCAAATCCACCGACAAGGTGATGATGAGCGAGAACGCCTGGCGCACCGGCGGCGCCGGCACCGACGGCAGCTACAGCGGCTTCGAGGTCAACAAGACCGCGCCGCTGGAGCAGATGGAAATGGGCATGGTGATCCAGTCCGGCAACGATGCCGCGATCGCGCTGGCCGAACACGTCGCCGGCAGCGAGGCCGCGTTCGCCACGCTGATGAACGACTACGCCAAGCGCATCGGCCTGAAGAACACCAACTTCGTCAACGCCACCGGCCTGTCGGCCGAGGGCCATTACTCCACCGCCCGCGACCTGGCGCTGCTGGGCCGCGCGCTGATCCGGGATTTCCCCGGCCAGTACGCCTTCAACCGGGTGCGCGAATTCACCGTCGGCCCGATCACCCAGCGCAACCGCAATCTGCTGCTGTGGCGCGACGATTCGGTGGACGGCATCAAGACCGGCCACCACTCCGGCGCCGGCTATTGCCTGCTGTCCTCGGCCAAGCGCGGCGACCAGCGCCTGATCAGCGTGATCCTGCAGGCCAAGAGCGAGGAAGAGCGCGCGGTCGATTCGCTGGCCCTGCTCAACTGGGGTTTCCGCTTCCACGAAACCCACCGCCTGTATCAGGCCGATGCGGCCATCGCCAGCCACAAGGTCTGGAAGGGCACCACCGACGTCGTGAAGCTCGGCCTGGATCAGCCCCTGCTGGTCAGCACCGCGCGCGGTCGCTATGCCGAACTCAAGCCGCTGATGGACGTGCCCAAGACCTTGGTCGCGCCGATCAAGGGCGGACAGAAGATCGGCACGGTGCGGGTGATGCTGGACGGCAAGGTGGTGATGGAAGCGCCGCTGATCGCGCTGGAAGGCGTGGCCGAAGCCGGCTTCTTCAAACGCCTCTGGCACGATTTCCTGATGTGGTGGGATTCCTGATCCACGTTCGAGACGTCGTATCGCGACCGCGTCGCCGCGATATCGCGGGACGCGGCGGTATCGTCCTCCACGGGAGACGCGCATGGATTACAGCGAGTTCGTCGCCGTCATCGGCGCGAAGAAAACGCCGGAATTGACCGATTTCGAGCGCGTGACGGTATTCGCCAACAGCGCCGACAAGGATGTGCTTTGGGCCGCGCTGGGCAACGGCGGCATCCATCCGATCTACCAGTCGCTGGTCGTGCAGGCGCTGCACCGGCGGATGATCGAGCAACTGGAGCGCGAACAGGCGCAGCAACGCAAACTGGAAGACGAGGCCCGGATCGACGCCACCAGGCCGGCGCCGTCGCGCAAGCGCAGCCGCTGAGCGCGGAGGGGAGATCGTCCCGGCCGCAGGCATCGATCGCCGTTATCCATTTCATAATCCCAGATGTCTTCAACCGCAGACCTCGGAGTGACGCGCATGGCTCACCGCAGCCGCCTCGCCGGATTCATCATCGACTGCCGGACCGACGACCTCGACGCCGCCGCGCGCTTCTGGAGCGGCGCGCTCGGCCTGCCCATCGGCGAGCTGTCGCCGGAGGAATCCGCGACCTACGCCAAACTCGACGACGCCCCTGGCGATCTGCACATCGAAGTGCAGAAGGTGGCACACCCGTCGCGCGTGCATCTGGATATCGAGACCGACGACATCGAAGCGGAAGTCGCACGCCTCGAAGCCCTGGGCGCGAAGCGCGTGCAGTCCGTCCACACCTGGTGCGTGATGGAAGCGCCCACCGGCCAGCGTTTCTGCGTGGTGCGGATGAAACATCCGGAGCGCGGCACGGCGCCGAACGCGTGGTGAGCCGGTCGACTCAGGGCTGCGCCTGCGAGCCCTGCGCACGGCGTCGCAGCCAGCCGCGGCGGACGAAGAACGCCAGCGTCATCACGCTCAGCCACACCCCGTAGCCCAGCGCGGTGGCCAGCACCTGCGGCCACATCCGGCCGTACTGCATATCGGCGTTGGCGTGCGACCAGTGGATGCTCCACACGAACGCCGCCACCGACAGCGCCAGCGCCGCGATATCGAACAGCACCCGCGCGGCATTACGCGGCTGCCGCGGATAGACCCAATACAGCACGCCGAGGATCAGGAACCACGGCAGGAACAAGATCAGGGCGAGATTGAGTTCGACGGCGGCGTTCATCGGGCGATTTTAGCCGCTTTTACAGGAGGGGCAGATCGGCGCGCTTCACATGCACCCGGCAACCCGCTTTCGTGGGAGCGACGGAAGTCGCGATGGCCCAAGGCATCGCCCTTGTGGGAGCGACGCGAGTCGCGACGATCTGCGGCAGTATTCTTGTAGGAGCGACGGAAGTCGCGATGATCTGCGGCAATGCTCACCGAAGATCGCACGCATTGTTTCGATC
>JAZKFJ010000037.1:0-40089 GCA_040386495.1 Pseudomonadota bacterium | reverse complement strand
CGGCGATGCTCACCGAAGATCGCACGCATTGTTTCGATCGTCATTTCCGCATCAATGATTCAAGCGCTCTTCGCGTGCTCGCGCTCATCCTCGGCATGCTTCAGTGCATCGAGTGCGGCAACAGCAACGCTTCGGGCATCATCAGCGAGCGCCTCGAGCGATGTCTCGGCCGCGACCAGCGCCTCGCCACCCTCGCGCTTGAAGCGTGCGACCCATACGCCGGCATCCTTGGGATTATCGAACCCCAGGCTCTGCAGCAGCGTTTCGCCCGAATCCGAGATCAATTTGAAATAGAACTTCCCGTCCTGTTCGCGATACTGCTTGAGCTGCGGCAGTGCGGTTTTCGGCTTTTCGGCATGCGCCGATGTCGTCTCCGCCAACTTCGACAAATCCCGCAACCCCACCGCATCCCGCAACCGCCGCATCAGCGGCAAGCCGTGGCGTTCGCGGGCGACGCGGGCGCCTTCGCGCAGCATCTCTTCGATCTTCTGCGGCTGCTGCATCAGGGCGTTGTAGCGTTCGCGCATCGGCGAGAGTTCGCCGTCGATCAGCTCAAACAGTTTCTGCTTTGCATCACCCCAGCCGATGCCCTGCGCGTAGGCGTCGCGCATCGCTGCGGTTTCCCCGGCGCTGGCGAACGCCTGGTAAAGCTGGAACAGCGCGGAGCCTTCGGTGTCCTTGGCTTCGCCCGGCGCGCGCGAGTCGGTGACGATCGAGAAGATCAGTTTCTTCAGTTCTTCGCGCGTGCAGAACAGCGGGATGGTGTTGTCGTAGCTCTTCGACATCTTGCGGCCGTCGAGGCCGGGCAGGGTGGCGACGTGTTCCTCCACCGCCGCTTCGGGCAGCACGAGATGATCGCCATAGAGATGATTGAAGCGCTGCGCGAAATCGCGCGCCATTTCGATGTGCTGGATCTGGTCGCGGCCCACCGGCACCTTGTGCGCGTTGAATACCAGGATGTCCGCGGCCATCAGCACCGGGTACATGAACAGGCCGGCGGTGATGCCGTTGTCGTCGTCCTCGCCCTCTGCGCGATTTTTGTCGACGCTGGCCTTGTAGGCGTGGGCGCGGTTGAGGATGCCCTTGCCGGCGACGCAGGTGAGGAACCACGTCAGTTCGGGGATCTCGACGATCTCGCTCTGGCGGTAGAACCAGATGCGGTCGTTGTCCGGCTCCAGGCCGCAGGCCAGCCAACTGGCGGCGATCTCCAGCGTCGAACGCTGCACCCTGGCGGGATCCTGCACCTTGATCAGCGCGTGCAGGTCGGCCAGGAAGTAGAAGTTCTGGGTGCCGGCGGCGCGGCTGGCGGCCACCGTGGGGCGGATCGCGCCGACGTAGTTGCCCAGGTGAGGGAGGCCCGAGGTGGTGATGCCGGTGAGGACGCGGGTGACGGTCATGGGCGCGGAGGATTACTTGGCAAACGGCCGGCTAGTTTACCCGCGGCTGAATCCCGCGCCGGTGTCGCGGTGCCGGCGCGGAATTCCGTCGCCGATGCGGAACCCCGTTCCCGGACACGGCGCGTTGAAGGTCAGTGTCCACACCGGACCACCACCACGGAGCCCGTCATGTTGCGCCCTACCGTCCTGCTGCTGTCCGCCGCCCTGATTGCCGCCTCCGCCTGCAGCCCGCTGTCGGCGCAACCGCTGGTCGATGTCGATATCGTCGATCGCGATACCGGCGAATGGCTGCCCGAGTACCGTCACCGCGGCCGCGACTGGGTGCCCGGCGTCCCCGGCCATCGCTACAGCGTGCGCATGACCAACACCACCGGCGAGCGCGTGCTGGTGGTGCTGTCGGTGGACGGCGTGAACGCGATCAGCGGCGACACCGCCGCCGCCGGCCAGACCGGCTACGTGCTGGGCCCGTGGCAGAGCACCGAGATCACCGGCTGGCGCAAATCCTGGCAGGACGTGGCCCAGTTCTATTTCACCGACCTGCCCGACAGCTACGCCGCGCGCACCGGCCGGCCGGACAACGTCGGCGTGATCGGCGTGGCGGTGTTCCGCGAACGCGCGCAGCCGCAGCCGTACTACGAGCCTGCGCCGATCAGCCGCGACGATCGCGACTACGAGCGCAGCGATCGCTACCGCGGCCAGGCCGGTCGCGCCGAGAGCAAGGCCGCGCCGGCGTCGCCGCAGGCCTCGCGCCGGGCGTCGGAAGCCGCTGCGGATTCGGCGTATGGCGGCAACGGCGCGCCGGCGCAGAGCATCGGCACCGGACACGGCGCGCGCGAATGGTCGCCGGTCAGCCGCACCGACTTCGTCCGCGCCTCGCGCACGCCGGCGCAGGTGCTGCAGCTGCGCTACGACGACATCAACAATCTGGTGGCGATGGGCGTTATGCCGCGACCGCACCGCTACGACCGGTATCGCCCGGGCCAGCCGCAGGCGTTCCCGAACGGTTTCGCCGCGGATCCTACCGGCCGCTATTGATTTTTTCGCGGTGTGTTCCAACGACGGGTCGGCTTGCGCCGGCCCGTTTTCGTTGGCGTCGGGGCTGGGTTCCGGATCACCGCGTCATGTCGCGCTGGTCGCAGGTGCTGGGCGTCGAGCGGGTGGGCGTCCACGACAACGTCTTCGACCTCGGCGGCCACCCGCTGATGGCGATGCGGTTGATAATGGCCGTCCAGGACATGCTGGGCGTCGACGTGTCGCTGCGCGATGTGTTCGAAGACCCGACCATCGAACAGATGCTCGCGGTGATCTTCGCGCAGAGCGAGGAAGACGTATTCGATCCGGCCCGATCCGAATCCTTTCGGGTCGATCCTCGTCCGGTCCGGACGCGCGCGGCACGACCAGCGCGGCCGGACCCATGCCATCCTGCCCCCGGAAGCGGGCCGCGATTCGCCATGCGCGCCCGGTCGCGTCTCGAAGCAGAACACAGAACAGATCCAGGGATCTGGAATCGAAGCAGTTGGAAGGAGTGGATGATGCTGTCGAAAGAAGCCTTGAGCCAGATGACGCCGGAACAGTTCCGGGCCTTGCGCCGTAAGGCGCAGGCCATTCCGGTGCAGCCGCGCGATGGCCGGGACTTTCCCGCCTCCTACGCGCAGCAGCGGCTGTGGTTCCTTTCGCAGGTGGGCGCCTCCAGCGACGCGTACCACATTCCCCTTGGCGTGGAACTGACCGGCGCGCTGGATCGCGAAGCGCTGCAGTGGTCGCTGGACCAATTGACGGTACGCCACGAAAGCCTGCGCACCACCTTCGCCGCGGTGGACGGCGTGCCCTACCAGCGGATCGCCGCGCCGACGCCGTTCGTGCTGGTGCATCACGATCTGCGCGGCCTCGACGCCGCCGCGCAACAGACCGAACTGCGGTCGCTGCAGGTGCTGGAATCCGACGCGCCGTTCGATCTCGAGCATGGCCCGCTGTTGCGCGGCCGTCTGATCGCATTGGGCGACGCGCCGGAAGGCCGCCGCCATGCGCTGCTGCTGACGATGCACCACATCGTGTCCGACGGCTGGTCCATGGGCGTGCTGTCGCGCGAACTCGAGGCGCTGTATTCGGCGCGGGTGGCGGGCGGAGCGAACCCGCTGCCGGCGCTGCCGGTGCAATACGCCGACTATGCGGTGTGGCAGCGGCAACGGCTGCAGGGCGAACGCCTGCAGCGCGAAAGCGACTACTGGCGGGAAGCGCTGCGCGGCGCCCCGGCCCTGCTGACCCTGCCGACCGACCGCAAGCGTCCGCTGGAGCTGGACTACCGCGGCGCGTTGATCGAAATCGCCCTGGAAGCGCCGTTGACGCAGGCGCTGAAGGCGCTGAGCCTCGAGCATGGCGCCACCCTGTACATGACGCTGCTGGCGGCGTGGGCGGTGGTCATCTCGCGGCTGTCGGGGCAGACCGACGTGGTGATGGGTACGCCGGTGGCCAACCGCGCCCGCAGCGAGACCCAGGGCTTGATCGGGTTCTTCGTCAATACGCTGTCGGTGCGCGCGCAGCTGGACGACGACCCGACGGCGTCGGCGCTGATCGAGCGCATGAAGGCGCAGGTACTGTCGGCGCAGGAATACCAGGACCTGCCGTTCGAGCAGGTGGTGGAAGTGGTCAATCCGGCGCGCAGCCTGGCGTACGCGCCGATCTTCCAGACCATGCTGGCCTGGCAGAACAACGAGTCGGGCGACCTGCGGTTCGGCGGCGTGGACGCGCGCCACCTGCGCATGCCGCATGCGGTGTCGAAGTTCGACCTCACATTGAGTCTGGGCGAAAGAGAAGACGGCGGTATCGTGGGCGAGGTGGAGTATTCGACGTCGCTGTTCGACAAGGCCACGGTCGAGCGCTATTTCGGCTATCTGGCGCAGGTGCTGCGCGGCATGGCGGCGGACGCGACGCGGCCGGTCGGCAAGCTGCCGATGCTGGGCGAAGACGAATACCGGCAGGTCGTGCACACCTGGAACGCGACCGAATGCGACTTCGGCCCGTGGCGTCCGGTGCACGCGTTCATGGAAGACCATGCCGCGTCGTCGCCCCACGCCGAGGCGGTGAGCTGCGGCGACCGGACCCTGGACTACGCGACGCTGAATGCCGGCGCGAACCGTCTCGCGCATTGGCTGCGCGACCAGGGCGTGGGCGCGGACGCGCTGGTGGGGCTGTACGTGCAGCGCTCGGTCCTGGCGATCGAAGCGGTGCTGGGGATCATGAAATCCGGCGGCGCCTACGTGCCGGTGGATACGGTCTACCCGCAGGAACGGGTCGCGGAAATGCTGGCCGATGCGCGTCCCGCGCTGATCCTGACCGACGCGACGAGCCGCGCGGCGCTGGAGGCGGCGCTGTCGGGCATCGATGCGCCGCCGCCGGTGTTCGAGATCGACGGCGACCGGCCGCAGTGGTCGCAAGCCTCGACCGCCAACCTGTCGCCGCAGGACATCGGGCTGACCGCCGAACACCTGGCGTACGTGATCTACACGTCCGGTTCGACCGGCACGCCGAAGGGCGTGATGGCGCGGCACGGCGGCCCGACGGCGCTGATGCACGCGCTGCGCGAGCCGCTGGGACTGTCGGCGCAGACCCGGGTGCTGCAGTTCGCGTCCTTCAGCTTCGACGCGTTCGTATTGGAGTGGGTGATGGCATTCGCCAACGGCGGCTCGCTGCATCTTGCCGAACCGGGCGAGGTGCTGCTGGGCGAGACGCTGGAGGGACTGGTCGCGCGCCGCCAGGCGACGCATGCGCTGATTTCGCCGGTAGTGCTGGCGTCGATGCCGGAGTCAATGACGCTGGCGTCGATGCGCATGCTGACCAGCGGCGGCGAAGCGGTGCCGCCATCGCTGGCGCGACGCTGGAGCCGCGGTCGACATTTCTTCAATTTCTATGGCCCGACCGAAACCACGGTGTTGAGTACCGCCTACCTGTGCCCGCCGGAACCCGAAGCCGCCGATACCATTCCCCTGGGCGCGCCGCTGCCGAACGAGCGCATCTACGTGCTGGACCCGGAGCGGCAACCGGTCCCTGTCGGCGTCACCGGCGAACTTTACATCGGCGGCGCCGGCGTTGCGCGGGGCTATCTGCACCGCCCGGAACTGACTGCGGAACGCTTCATCGACAGCCCGTTCGTGGCGGGCGATCGCCTGTACCGCACCGGCGATCTGGGACGTTGGCGTGCCGACGGTCTGGTCGAGTACCGGGGCCGCAACGATTTCCAGGTGAAGATCCGCGGCTACCGGATCGAGCTGGGCGAGATCGAAGCGAAGCTGGCCGCGCTGCCTGGCGTGAAGGAAGCGGTGGTGCTGGCGCGCGAGGACGTGCCGGGGCACAAGCAACTGGTGGCGTACTACCTGCGGCACGACGCCGTCGACGTGGGCGCCGACGCGGGCATCCAGGCAGACACCCACGCAGGCCCAGAACGCCTGCGCGCGCAGTTGCAGTCGCTGCTGCCGGATTACATGGTGCCGACCGCGTTCGTGCCGCTGGACGTCTGGCCGTTGACCGGCAACGGCAAACTGGACCGCAAGGCGCTGCCGCCGCCGGACGGCGCGACGGTGCTGGCCGGTCGTCCATACGTCGCGCCGCGCACGCCGATCGAGGAAGTGCTGGCGGCGATGTGGGCCGAACTGCTGGGCGTGGAACAGGTGGGCGTCCACGACAACTTCTTCGACCTCGGCGGCCACTCGCTGATGGCGATGCGCCTGATCGCGGCGATCCGCGACACCTTCGGCATCGGCCTGCCGCTGAAGATGTTCTTCGAAACCCCGACGGTCGAGCACATGGGCCGCTGCCTGCTGCCGGACGAGGTCTGACCGCGACGTCCTCCCGCCGCAGGGCTCGCGTATCCTGATGCGATACGAATCCGCGCAGGGGGCGGACAGGGCATGCATATGCGTGGATGGCGGGTCTGGTGTTGTGCGGCGGCGCTTTGGGCATGTTGTCCGGCGTGGGCGCAGGAGCGGGTCGATGCGATGCAGGCCGAGCAGAAGCAGTCCGGGTCGAAACCGGCCGGCTCGGCACCGATCGATCTGACCCCGTTCCTGCGCAGGGACGGTTACCAGGACATCAAGATTTCGCCGACCGGCGAGTATTACGCCGCGACGGTGCCGCTGGAGGACCGCACCATCCTGGTGGTGCTGCGGCGCAGCGACAAGGCGGTCACCGCCAAGCTGCAGATCGGCGAAGACGCGATCGTCGACCAGTTCTGGTGGGTGAACGACGAACGGGTGATGGCCAGCGTCGCCGAGAAGATCGGCCGCAACGACGTGCCCAGCCCCACCGGCGAACTGGTCGCGGTCAACGTCGACGGCCAGCGCGGCAAATGGCTCACCCATCGCTATGCCGACACCTACACGCTGATGCACGACGACCTGCCGGACGACGACCGCTACGTCCTCATCACCGCGGTCGCCTGGGGCGAGAATCCGGAAACGGTGCTGGAAAGGATGGATGTCTACGACGGCCGACGCCGGGCGGTGTCGTCGGCGCCGGTGCGCAACGCGCGCTTCACGACCGACCGCGCCGGCGCGGCCCGGTTCGCGCGCGGCGCGGGCAACGACAACGTCAGCAAGCTCTACTACCGCGAGAAACAGGGCGCGCCCTGGGTGTTGGTCAACGACGAATCGGTCAGCGGCGTCGTCGAGCATGCCGTCGGGTTCTCCGCCGATGGCCTGACCGCGTACCTGCAGATCGAGCGCAAGACGGGGCCCGATGCGATCGTCGCCTGGGATCCGGCGACCGGCGAACGCAAGGAAGTGCTCGCCGATCCCGTCGTCGATCCATACTCGGCCGTGCGCGCCGCCGACAGCGATATCCCCGTCGGTGCGTATTTCATGCACGACCGCGTGCGCACGCGGTTCTTCGATCCGCAGTCGCCCACCGCGAAGCTCTATCGCCAGTTGGAGAAAGCGTTCCCCGACAGCGCGGTCGCGGTCACCTCCGCGACCAAGGACGGCAAGCTGCTGCTGGTGCAGGTCTGGAGCGACCGCAATCCCGGCGATTTCTACCTCTTCGACACCGCGAAAAAACAGGTCGATCTGGTGTTCAGTCGCAAAAGCTGGTTCAAGCCGGCCGATCTCCCGCCCACCCGCAGCGTCGAGATCGCGGCGCGTGACGGTCTCAAGCTGCACGGCTATCTCACCCTGCCGAAGGGCAAGGACGCGGGCGCGCCGCAGCCGATGGTGCTGTTGCCGCACGGCGGCCCGTTCGGCGTGTTCGACGAGTGGGGCTACGACAACGAAACCCAGATGCTCGCCGCCGCCGGCTATGCGGTGCTGCGCGTCAATTATCGCGGCTCGGGCAATTACGGCCGTAGTTTCCATCAGGCGGGCGCGGGCGAATGGGGCGGACAGCTGCAGGACGACCTCACCGACGCCACCCGCTGGGCCATCGCCCAGCGCATCGCCGATCCGCAGCGCATCTGCATCTACGGTGCGAGCTACGGCGGCTACGCGGCGCTGATGGGCGCGGCGAAAGAGCCCGATCTCTACCGCTGCGCCGCCGGCTACGTCGGCGTCTACAACATCGAGAAGATGCACAAGGACGATGCCCGTTCGGCGCGCGCGATGCGCAACTGGATGAACGACTGGCTGGGCGATCGCGACGACATGGCCGCGATCTCGCCGACGACGCTCGCGCACCGGATCAAGGTGCCGGTGTTCCTCGCCGCGGGCGGCAAGGATCTTCGCGCGCCGGTGGAGCACACCGAGCAGATGGAGAAGGCGCTGCAGAAGACCGGCGTGCCGGTGGAAAGCCTGTACTTCCCGAACGAGGGGCACGGCTTCTACACCGAACCGCATCAGCGCGAGTTCTACACGAAACTGCTCGGATTCCTGTCGCGCCACCTCGGCGGCGCGGCCGCGAAGTGAAGGCTGTGGTCCAGGAGTCTGTTCGAAATCCCGGCTTCCGAAAACCTGTCATCCCGAACGAGGGCGAAGCCCGAGGAGGGATCTGCTTACTGCAGGCATTGCGACGACAGCAGCTCCCTCCACCCGCTACGCGGGCGTTCGGGATGACACTGGTCTTATCGGCGCGTACGACATTTGGAACGAGCTCCAAAGTCAGGTCTGCGCTGCGATTCGCAGCGCGTCGGCGTTACTCTGCTTCGGCGCCGCGCAGATACGGCTCGACCGTACCCTTGAGCTTCATCGTCATCGGTTGGCCGCGACGGTCCAGCGCCTTGCCGGCGATCACCCGTACCCACCCTTCACTGACGCAGTATTCCTCGACGTTGTTGCGGTCCACGCCGTTGAAGCGGATGCCGATGCCGCGTTCCAGCAGGTCGGCGTCGTAGAACGGGCTGCGCGGATCGTTGCAGAGGCGGTCGGGAAGCGTATCGGTCATGGCGATGGAGCCGGGGCTGCGAAAGACGGCCAAGGATACGCAATCGCCCGGCGCCGGCCTACCCGGCGGCCTTCAGGCGGCCGGCCTTCAGGCAGTATTCTCGCCGCGCGCCAGCGGGTCGGGCAGCGCATCGCCGGCGCCGACGAAGCCCAGCGACACCGAATTCAGGCAATGGCGCTCGCCGGTGGGCGGCGGGCCATCCGGAAAGACGTGGCCGAGGTGGCTGCTGCAGCGCTTGCAGACGATCTCGACCCGGACCATCCCGTAGCTCGCGTCGCGGATGCGGCCGATGTGGGCTTCGTCGTACGGCGCGAAGAAACTCGGCCAGCCGGTGCCGGAATCGAATTTGGCGTTCGAGCGGAACAGCGGCAGCCCGCAGAAACGGCAGACGTAGACGCCCTCGCGCTTGTTGTCGAGGAACACGCCGCAGAACGGCGCCTCGGTGCCGTGGGTCAGCAGCACGCGGCGTTCTTCCGGCGACAGCGCAGCGGCCAGGGTTTCGCGCTGGGCGTCGCTGGGTGGCGACAGATCGAAAGCGGACATCGGATTCTCCAGAGTGCGGGGTGACAACATCATCGATCATCAGGACACGTCGATACTGCCATCGGTTGCCTCGGCGACTGCATCGGCAATTGCATCGGCGACGTAACCACTCCACTGCCGCCGCGCATTCGCAATGATCGCACGCATGCGCTCGCGATCCTGCAGACGCGACACCGGCTCGGCGCCCAGCCGCAGCGCGACTTCACGCATCGCACTGTCGATGTCGTAATGCGCGCCGCTGCGCTTGTCCTGGAATGCGCGCCGCGGCATGCCCAGACGCGCCGCGAAGGCGTGCAGTTCGTCCAGATCGTCGGCCAGCAGATGCGCCCAGCGCCGCCCGCGCCACTGGAACACTGCGTTGTCGACGTACACGGCCATGCGCGACAGTGAAGCATGGCCGCAACGCTGGCGCAAAGCATCGACAGAACGGGATTCCGAAGTCGATCCCCGGCTTTGATTCCACGCGCAGCGGCCCCATCATGCCGCGATGAAGACGCCGCCAGCCGCATCCGTAGAACCCGAATCTCCCGAACCGATGCCGCTCACCGCGGCCAAGGTCGCCAACGCCCGCAGCGAAAGCCAGATCCTGCGCGAGCTGGTGCCGTATCTGCGCCCGTTCATGACCCGCATCCTGCTCGCCCTGGCGCTGGTGGTCGCCGGCAAGGTCGCCGGCCTCGCGGTGCCGCTGGTGCTGAAGAAACTGGTCGATGCGCTCGACATCGGCGCGCTCGACAAGGGCGATGCCGCGGCCGTGCTGGTGATGCCGGTGGCGCTGCTGCTGGCCTACGGCGCGTCTCGCGTCGGCATGACGCTGTTCGCGGAAGTGCGCCAGATCGTATTCGCGCGGGTGATGGCGCGCGTCTCCAGGCGGGTGACATTGCAGGTGTTCCGCCATCTTCATGCGCTGTCGCTGCGTTTCCATCTGGCCCGCCGCACCGGCGGCGTCGCCCGCGACATCGAGCGCGGCGGTTCCGCCATCTCCGATCTGCTCGACTGGATGATCTACACCATCCTGCCGACCCTGTTCGAGATCGTGCTGGTCACCGGCGTGCTGGTGTGGATGTACGACTGGGGCTTCGCGGCGATCGTCATCGCGACCCTGATCGCTTACATGATCTTCACCTTCATGATCACCGAATGGCGCACGCGCTATTACCGCGCCGCGGTCGAAGCCGATACCCGCGCCAACGAGCGCGCGGTCGATTCGCTGCTCAACTACGAAACGGTGAAGTACTTCGGCAACGAAGAGCACGAGGCGAAACGTTACGACCAGAGCCTGCAGCATCGCGAGGAAGCGCAGGTGATGAGCCGCAAGACCCTCGGTCTGCTCAATCTGGGCCAGGTCACCATCGTCGCGCTCGGCGTCACCGCGATGATGTGGCGCGCCGCCGCCGGCGTGGTCGACGGCACCATGACCATCGGCGGCCTCGTATTCGTCAACGCGGTGCTGCTGCAGCTGTCGGCGCCGCTGAATCTGCTGGGCATGATGTATCGCGAGGTCAAGCAGGCGTTCACCAATCTCGAACGCCTGTTCGGGCTGCTGGACGAAAGCATGGACGTGCGCGACCGCGACGACGCGGCGCCGCTGCGCGCCACCCAGCCGAAAGTGGTGTTCGACCGCGTCCGCTTCGGCTACGACCCGCGCCGCGAGATCCTGCGCGAGGTCAGTTTCGAGGTGCCGCGCGGGGGAACGCTGGCGGTGGTCGGGCATTCCGGTTCCGGGAAATCCACGCTCGCCCGGCTGCTGTACCGCTTCTACGATGTCGACGACGGCAGCATCTCGATCGAAGGCGACGACGGCGTGCTGCGCGATATCCGCGACTACACCCAGGCATCGCTGCGCAAGGCGATCGCGATCGTGCCGCAGGACACGGTGCTGTTCAACGACACCATCTACTACAACATCCTGTATGGGCGCCCCGACGCGACGCGCGAAGAAGTCGAACAGGCCGCGCGCGCCGCGCATATCCACGCGTCCATCGTCGGTCTGCCCGACGGTTACGACACCGAGGTCGGCGAGCGCGGACTGAAGTTGTCCGGCGGCGAAAAACAGCGCGTCGCCATCGCCCGCGCGCTGCTGAAGAATCCCGCGATCCTGATCTTCGACGAAGCGACTTCGGCATTGGATTCCAAATCGGAAAAAGCGATCCAGGCCGAACTCGACCGCATCGCGCAGGGACGCACGACCTTCGTCATCGCGCATCGCCTGTCGACGGTGATGAACGCGGACGAGATCCTGGTGATGGATCAGGGCCACATCGTCGAGCGCGGTCGCCACGGCGAACTGCTGGCGCGCGCCGGGCATTACGCACAGATGTGGACGCTGCAGCAGCAGGAGCGCAGCGAAGAGCCGGCCGAGGTTTGAAACAAGAAAGACGCCGTGCGCGTGCACGGCGTCTTTGCCTGAGGCATGAACTTGCGAATCAGCCTTTGATACACACCACCTGACGCAGGGTGTGCACCACTTCCACCAGGTCGCTCTGCGCCGCCATCACCGCGTCGATGTCCTTGTAGGCGGCGGGCGATTCGTCGATCACGCCTTCGTCCTTGCGGCATTCGACGTGCGCCGTGGCCTCGCGGTGCTCCTTCAGCGTGATCCGCTGGCGCGCGGCCGTACGGCTCATCTTTCGCCCGGCGCCGTGGCTGCAACTGCAGAAGCTGTCCGGGTTGCCCTTGCCGCGCACGATGAAACTCTTCGCGCCCATGCTGCCCGGGATGATGCCCAGCTCGCCCGCGCGTGCGCTGACCGCGCCCTTGCGGGTGACCAGCAGCGACTGACCGAAATGTTCCTCGCGCTGCACATAGTTGTGATGGCAGTTCACCGCCGTCTTTTCCAGCTGGAATTTCGGCAGGCGGTGGTGCATCTCGTGCAACACCCGGGCCATCATCGCCTCGCGGTTGGCGCGCGCGTAGTCCTGCGCCCACGACACCGCTTCCACGTAATCATCGAACAACGGCTCGCCTTCCATGAAGAACGCGAGATCGCGGTCCGGCACGTGGAAGCCCAGGACGCGATGCGCCAGCTGCTCTCGCGCCCGCTCGATGAAGTAACTGCCGATCAGGTTGCCGGTGCCGCGCGATCCCGAGTGCAGCATCGCCCACACCGCGTCTTCCTCGTCGAGACAGATTTCGATGAAGTGGTTGCCGCCGCCGAGCGTGCCGATCTGCCTGTCGAGCTTGTCGGTGCGGATCTTGCGATGCCTGGCCTTGATCGTATCCAGCCGTTCGACCAGCCCGGACTGGGCGATGCGCGTCTCGATGCTGTCCGGCAGCTTGCGGTGATCGCCGCCCTTGCCGTTGCCCACCGGTACGCTGCGCTCGATGGAATTGCGCAACTGCGCCAGCGAATCGGGAAGATCCTTCGCGCGCAGCGTGGTGCGCACTGCGGCCATGCCGCAGCCGATGTCGACGCCGACCGCCGCCGGGATGATCGCGCCGCGGGTCGGGATGACCGAGCCCACGGTCGCGCCCTTGCCCAGATGGACGTCGGGCATCACCGCGACCCACGGCCCGACGAACGGGATGGACGCGATGTTGCGCAACTGCTGGTGCGCTTCCGGTTCGAGCGGAACGCCCCGCACCCAGCCCTTGATCGGCGTGGCGCTCTCGTCGGCGTGCAGAAGTTGGAATGATGTGCTCATGTTCGTATCCAGTGCGCCGCAGGAACATTCCGGTGGCGCGTTGATTGAGGTCAGGCGTTGTCGTTGCGGAGTCGATAGTGCTTCAGTTCGCGTGCGTTGAGCTGGCGCTTGCTGCGGGCGTACAGATCGTGGCGTCCGAACAGGGTACGGTTGCTGGCGACCTTCCTGCTGTCATCCCGGATCGGACATTGATCGACCGGGATCCTGCGCAGCGCGTCGATCAGGACTTCGTCCGCGATGCTGGCGCCGGGCAGCGGTGCGACTTCGATCCGATACCAGACGCCGTCGATACGATGCAACTGGTTCTCCGGATCGATGATGCGAAGATCCGGCCTAACGCCGCCGTGGCGTTCCGCATGCGCGATCTGGCGTTCTGTGCGCTGTTTCCTGCGCGTGTCGATGCGGAAGTGGTTGCTCAGCAGAATGCCGTGTTCGGGGTGAACGTAGTATTTCGCCGACCATGACGACGACAGCGGTTCGTGCACGCGCCAACGACGGTTTGAGCAGAGTTCGCCATCGATCTCTACCACCCTGATCGCCACGAAATCCTCCAGGTGCTGATGGATATGCTGCTGCACGGTGCTGCGGCGATCGATGCCGGCGCAGAGTTCGGAATACACCTTGTCCCACGGACGGCCGACCTGCGACGCAAGGAAGCGCTCCAGTGGGCGCAGGTTCTCGTTCAACCATTTGCGGCTGCGATGCCGCTTGCGCAAGCCTTCCTGGCGCGGAGAATCCTCCAGGTCGTCCGGTGCGGGTAGTTCGCTGCGATGGCCGCCGCCGCGACGCGGTCGCTCGACGATCACCTTGTACATGTCCTGGCGCATGATGCGTGTCTCTTCGTTGGAAGCCGTGCGCCGATCTGTTCGGTCGCACGGGTGTTCTTGTGTGTTTTCCTTCGATGCTTCGGATCCTGTCGCGTGCGCGCACGCATCGATGCCATGGATCGTTGCCGTCACCCGCGTCGAGCATCGCGACGCAGCACTTGCGTGCCTCATGGTGGGATTCCGCGGCTGCGCGACCCGTGCGCGGACTTCATTGTCCGGACGTTCGCGGCAGGATGCTTCGGAACTTGCTGGCTTGGATCGTGTTGCGTCGAATCGGCTCGCGTGCCGGAAAAAAGCAGCGCAAAGCCTTTCGCGTCGCGAAGGATTCGCGCGCGTTTAGATGCAACGATCCGGAAGAACCGTTCGGGAAATCGTGTTTGTCGACCGTTTTTGCGGACGCGAAAAAGAAAAAACCCCCGGATGGGTATCCGAGGGCGTTCGCGTGCCTCGGAGATCGGGGCGACCGATCTCCGGAAGAGGATCAGTCGTGGTGTGTGCCGTTGCTGCGCCGCAGGCGCCGATTGCCGCAATCCTTCGACAGCGCGCATGCGTCCGCATCGCGATGGAAGCGCGACGTTTCGAACGGGTTGGCGGTGCGGAAGGCGGGTTTCATTGGAGGACTCGGCTGGAATGCGTGGTGTTCCGGCAGCGTTGAAACAAAGCGCTGCTGCGATGGGCGCGCACGTTACACCCGTATTTTTTCGATTGCAAACATTTTTTTCACAAGTCGACGAGCGGCTCGACGAATGGATCGGTGATAGCGCAGTCTTGCCGCGTGCGAACGATGCCTGCGCGCAAACGATGCCGTACGAACGAAAGCGGGCGGCCGAAGCCGCCCGCGAATCGCATCGCAATGGAATATCGGATCGCTATCGGTTACTTCGGCAGCAGCACCTTGTCGATCACGTGGATCACGCCGTTGCTCTGATACACATTCGCGATGGTGACCTTGGCGCTGTTGCCCTTCGCGTCGGTCACGGTGACGTTCTTGCCCATCGCCTTGAACGTCAGCGGTTCGCCCTGCACGGTGGTGTAGGTGGCGGTGCCCTTGCCGGCCTTGATCTTCGCGGCGATCGCCTTGCTGTCGATGCGGCCCGGGACCACGTGATAGGTGAGGATGCCGGAAAGCGCGGCTTTGTTCTCGGGCTTCAGCAGCGTGTCGACGGTGCCGGCCGGCAGCGCGGCGAATGCGGCGTTGGTCGGCGCGAATACCGTGAACGGGCCTTTGCTTTTCAGCGTGTCGACCAGACCGGCGGCTTTCACCGCGGCAACCAGCGTGGTGTGATCTTTCGAGTTCACCGCGTTGTCGACGATGTCCTTGGTCACCAGCATCGGAGCGCCGCCGACCATCGGATTCTTGTCGCCGTTTTCGTGATGGCCCGCAAGGGCGATGCCGGCGAATGCGACGGAGGCGGTCAGTGCGATCGTGAGTAGTTTGATCTTCATCGTGAGTGTCTCTCGTAGTTGGGGGAGGACCGGCCCTCCGCGCCGGGGAGGGCGGCACGGAGGTTGCGCGGAAGACCGGTACGGAGACAATTACGGGGCGTTGCGGACCATGGATGCAGCGCGCGGGAAATAATTCAGGAAAGCGCGCGAACTTCGATGCGGCACCGCATGCGGCACGCGGCATGGCGCAACGGAATTTTTACTTCAGCAGCGGTGCCAGCGCGGGCCAGACGTGATCGCGCAGTTTCGGCTGCGCCGCGGCGGTCGGATGCAGGCGGTCGGCCTGGAACGCGCGATCGTCCATCGCGACCGGTTCCAGCAGGAACGGCAGGAATGCGGTCTTGTGCTGCTGCGAGAGTTCGCGGAACGCGCGTTCGAAGCCCTGGGTGTAATCGGGGCCGTAATTCGGCGGCAGGCGCATGCCGATCAGCAGCACCTTCGCGTTCGCGGCTTTCGCCGCGGCGATCATCTTCGTGAGGTTGGCGCGGGTCTGCGCCAGCGGCAATCCGCGCAGGCCGTCGTTGGCGCCGAGTTCGATCACCACCACGGCCGGCTTGTGGCGCTTGAGTTCGGCCGCGATGCGCGCCGCGCCGCCGGCGGTGGTTTCGCCGCTGATGCTGGCGTTGACCACGCGCCAGCCGGGTTTTTCTTTCGCGATCTTCTGTGCGGTCAGCGACACCCAGCCCTGCGCCGCGGTAAGTCCGTACGAGGCCGACAGCGAATCGCCCATCACCAGCACGGCGCGCTGCGCCGCCGGGGTGGCGACAGCCGCAGCCGTCGCAGGTTTGCGCGCGGGCTGCGCACCGGCGGCGAACGCGAAGCACGCGGCGAACAGCGCGGCGCCGACGATGAAGGTGCGACGGGGGAAGGTCGTCTTCATGGAAATCCTGTAGTCGTGTCGAATGCGAAGAAGTGTGGCCGGCGCCGATGCGACGCAAGCGGACGCCGGCTTCGGCCCGGAGCCGCGTTCAGCCGAAGTGCGCCTTCAGCATCGCGTAACAGCTGCGCAAGGCCTGCGCTTCGCCACCGGCAGGGCGGCCGTGGCGGTCGCTGTCGTTCCAGCTGTAGACATCCAGATGCGCCCACGGCAGGTCCGCCGGTACGAAGCGTTCGAGATACAGCGCGGCGGTGATGCAACCGGCCATGGTCGTGGCGCTGCTGTTGGCCAGATCGGCGATGCCGCTGGTGAGATAGCGCAGGTAAGGACGATGCAGCGGCATCCGCCACAGCGGGTCGAACCCGCGGATGCCCGCGGCCAGCCAATCGCTGGCGAGCGCGTCGTCGTTGCTGAACAGCACCGGCAGATCGGGGCCGAGCGCGATCCGCGCGGCGCCGGTCAGCGTGGCGAAATCGAGAATCAGCTGCGGCGCTTGCTCGGCGGCGTAGGTCAGCGCGTCGCACAGGACGATGCGGCCTTCGGCGTCGGTGTTGTCGATCTCCACGCTCACGCCCTTGCGCGTGGCGATGACTTCGCCGGGGCGGTAGGCGTTCGGGCCGATCGCGTTCTCCACTGCGGGCACCAGCAGGGTGATGCGCACAGGCAGTTTGCGCGCCATGATCAGTTCGGCCAGCGCGATCGCGTGCGCGGCGCCGCCCATGTCCTTCTTCATGTTGCGCATGCCGGCGGCGGCCTTGATGTCCAGGCCGCCGGTGTCGAAGCACACGCCCTTGCCGACGATGGCGACGTGCGGATGCGCAGCGTCGCCCCAGCGCAGCACGATCAGCCGCGGCGCGCGGTGCGAGGCGCGGCCGACCGCGTGGATCGCCGGGAAGTTGTGGGTCAGCAGATCGTCGCCGACCAGCACGTCGATGTCGGCGCCCTGGGTCTGCGCGATGTCGCGCGCCACCGCTTCCATCTCGTCCGGGCCCATGTGTTCGGTCGGGGTGTTGATCAGGTCGCGCGTGCGGATGCAGGCCGCGAGCTGCGCGGCGGTGTCGGCGTCGATATCGCAGACCAGCCGCGCCGGTGCGCGGGTCGCGTCGCGATAGCGGGTGAAGCGATAGCTGCCGAGCCCCCAGCCCAGCTGCAGCGCGGCGGCGTCGAGCGGGTCGGCAAGCCGCCACTCGCCGGCGGGCAATGCGTAAGGCGCGTGCGCGTAGGCGAAGGGATCGTGCGCATCGCCGATGCCCAGCACCGCGCCGGCCAGACCGTCGCTGCCGGGCAGCAGCGCATGGCTGCCGGCGGCGGCGGTGAACTGCTGCGCGTTCAGCCAGGCCTGTAGCGCCGGCGATTGCTGCGCGGACCAGTCCGCGAACGCGGCGGAGGTCACGGCGTGCAGCGGCAGGGCATGCGCGCCGGCGTGGTCGGCGGTGGCGATGAGGCCGGGCAGAGCGGTCATGGTCGGATCCCGTGGGAGGTCGTTGCGGGGTGCGGGTCGGTTGCTGTGCCGTCGGCCATTGCATCGAGCAGATCGGCCAGTGCGGCCATGTCGGCGACGATCAGATCGGGCGCGATGTCGTCGTGCGGCCAGTGCGGATGCTGCGCGCGGGCATCGTCGCGATGGACCCACGCGGTGCGCAGGCCGGCGCGCGCGGCGCCCAGCACGTCCATCTCGATGTGATCGCCGACGTGCAGCACTTCGCCCGGTGCGCAGCCGAGGCGTTCGCAGGCAGCGAGGAAAATGCCGGGGTCGGGTTTCGCGGCGCCGTGCTCGCGCGCGCCCAATTGGAACGCGAAATGATGGTCCAGCCCGATCGCGGTCAGATCGGCGTTGCCGTTGCTCAGCGCCGCCACCGGCAGCTTCGCGCTGATCCGTGCCAGTGCGTCGATCGCGTCGGGATAGCACTCCACGCGATTGCGCTCGGCGTAGAACACGTCGTAGGCCGGACCCGCCAGCGCCGGGTCGTCGCCGGATTCGCGGAAGGCATGCTCCAGCGTGAGCAGGCGCACTGCGCCCATGTCGTGCAGCAGATGCGGGTGCGCGTCGAAGACCCGTTCGCGCAGGGCGCGCATTTCCACGATGGGAAAGCGTTCGGCGGTGCGGGGGCTGTGGATGCGCAGCCAGTCGTCGAGCACCCGTTCGATCCGCGCGCCGATGGGCGGGAACGGCCAGAGGGTGTCGTCCAGGTCGAGGGTGATGGCGCGGATGGTGAAGTTCACCCGGCGAGTTTAGCGCGCGGGTTCCCTCGCCGCTCCCCACCGTTCGGCGGGCGAGATCGGGATCACTCCAGCAGTCGCGCCCAGGGGCCGAGGCCGTCGACCCGTTCCAGCACCACCTTCGTGCAGGCCAGCAGCGGTACCGCCAGCAGCAGACCGATGATGCCCCACAGCCAGCCGAACACCATCAGCCCCAGGATCAGCACCAGCGGCGACAGCGCCATGCGCCGGCCGAGCAGGATCGGCGTGACGAACTGGCCTTCGATCGTGTGCAGCAGCAGATAGATGGCGGACGGCAGCAGCGCCTCCAGCGGCGCGTCGAAATGCACGAAGCCCAGCAGCATCATGGCCATGATGCCGATCAGCGGCCCCACGTACGGCGCATAGTTCAGCAGCGCCGCCAGCGTGCCCCACATCAACGCTTCCGGGATCGCCAGTCCCAGCCACACCAGCACGCCCGCGAAGGCCAGACCCAGCAGGGTGTTGATGATGGTGATGGTCAGCACATAGCGGGACATCTCGCGCTCCATCGACTGCAGGATGTCCATGGTCAGCTTCTTCTGCTGCCAGCCTGGCAGCAGCGCCAACACCCTGCGCTGCAGATTCGCCCCGTAAATCATGAAGAACAGGGTCAGCAGCACCACCGCCAGCACCGACGCGATCATCCTCGGCGTCGCGGTGAGCGAGCGGAACGGGTCGTTGACCTCGGTCCGGACCAGTCGCACCGCATTGACGTCTTCGCCGCCGGCGACGCGGGCGATGCTCTCTGCGCCTTTCTTCGCATCCTGCACCGGCTTGACCACCGCGCGCAGTTTGGGCGCGATCTCGCGCAGCTGGTGCGGCATCTCGCGCATCAGTTTGCCCGCGGGTTCCGCCATCAGGCTGCCCAGCAGCACCGCGCAGGCCAGGCCCGCGGACAGCACCGCCAGCGCGCCGACGAAGCGGGGGATATGGATTTTTTCCAGCGTGCGGATGATCGGGTTGCCGATCAGCGCGAAGAACATCGCCAGCAGCACCGGCAGCAACAGTTCCTGCGTCGCCCATAGCGTGTAGGCCACCGCGAGCGACGCCAGCACGATCGCGGCGGTCGAAGAGCGCGGGCGCAGCGCGGATGCGGGTGTGGGCGCCGCGTTGGCAGACGATGCTTCGCCGCCTTCCTGGTCGCTGCCGACGGAATCTGGACGGGTGTCGATGCTGTCGGCCATGTCGGCGTCCGCGCAGGAAAGACGGCGAGCTTAATCCTTTGGCCGCAGCCCGATGGCCGCCGTCCGCTGCGAATGCGCGCAGCGGGCGAATTGCACGGGGTTTCGGCGAAAACCGTGCTTATCGCATCTGCAGATCGCCCTGGCCGCCGTTGCGCCAGATGCGCAGCACCAGCGGATCCGGACGCTCGCCGAAACCTGCGCGGAAGCCGCCGAGGTCGCTGAACCGGCCGATGCTGGCGGCCTGCACCACGTCGCCCTTGCGCAGGCCGTTGCGGGCGGCGCGGCTGCCGGCCGTCACCGCATCCACCAGCACGCCGGACGCGCCCTGGCGACGCAGCGATTCGGGCAACTCGGCGAAGCTGGCGCCGGCCAGACGCGGGTCGAGGCTGGCGCCGTCGATCTCGCGCGGCTGCTCGCGCAGGGTTGCGGCGATCTTCAGCGGCTTGCCGTCGCGACGCACGTCCAGCGAGATCTTCGAATTCACCGGCTGCAGGCCCTGGATGTTGCGCAGCGACGCGCTGTCGTCCACGCGCTGGCCGTTGGCGGCCACGATCACGTCGCCGATCTTCAGGCCCGCGCGCGCCGCGGTCGAATCCGGATGCAGCCGGGTCACCACCGCGCCGCGCGCCTGATCGAGCCCCAGCGCCTCCGCGATCCGCGCGTCCACGTCCTGGCTGTCGATGCCCAGCGTGCCGCGCCGCACGGCGCCGCCGGTCAGCAACTGCTCCATGATGTTGCGCGCCAGACTGACCGGGATCGCGAAGCCCAGACCGATGTTGCCGGCCTGGCTGCCGCGCGGATTGAAGCTGGCGGTGTTGATGCCGATCAGCTCGCCGCGCAGATTGACCAGCGCGCCGCCGGAGTTGCCGGGATTGATCGACGCGTCGGTCTGGATGAAGTTCTGGAAGCCCAGTCCCGGCAGGTTGCTGCGCCCCACCGCCGAGACGATGCCCGAGGTCACGGTCTGGCCGACGCCGAACGGGTTGCCCACCGCGACCACGAAATCGCCGACGCGCAGCTGGTCGGAGTTCGCCAGCGACAGTGCGGTGAGTTTCTCCGCCGGAATCTTCATCAGCGCCACGTCGGTATCGGCGTCGGAGCCCAGGAATTCGGCCTTCAGCTCGCGGCCGTCGGCCAGCGTCACCGAGACGTCGTCCGCGCCCTCGATCACGTGGTGATTGGTCAGCACCAGCCCGCGCTGGGCATCCACGATCACCCCCGAACCCAGCGATTCGTTGATCTGCTCCTGGCTCATGTCCGGGAACATGCGCCGGAAGATCGGGTCGGCGAACGGGCTGACCCGGATCCGCTGCTTGGTGCGCACGCTCACCACCGCCGGCATCACCTGCTGCAGCATCGGCGCCAGCGAGGGCAGCGCCTGACCGTCGGCGGTCGCGGTAGGCAGCGCCGCCACCGCGGGCATCGTCGCCGGCACGGCCGGCGCGGCCATGACCGGCGGCTGCAGACCTTCGCGGATCCAGGTGGCGGCGAACCCCCCGAACGCGGCGGCCGCGGTCAGGGCGAGCAGCAGGGAGGTCTTCTTGACGCGGTTGCGTTCGGCGGGGGCGGTCATGGGCGTCTTGACGGTGTCGATGGGCGGGTCCGGGCGGACGCGCGGGAAGGGTTGGCGGGCGTTCACGGCGTGGCCTCAAGATCGCGGCAGCCGCCCCCGGAATCAAGTCCCGCAGGCCGTGTCCGATGGCCTGCGAAGGCGCCCGGAGTCTCCCGTAGACGGCCTAAACCGGGCATGAAACCGGTCACGGATCGGCCCCGCCCCGCCAAGCGGGGGTCCGGACCGGTGCCGCCAAGCGGATGAGGTGATTTCCGAACCGTCAAGCCGTTGACTTGGGCCGTTCCGGGGCGTAGCTTGGCCTCCCGCAGCGCCACTATATCTTGGGGTATGAGTGGCCCGCAGCCCTACCGATGGTGTTTCACGGAAACATTTGTTCCACGGAAGATCGGGCTGAAAGCGTCGCCGCATCAGGAAACACAGGAGATAGGCGAGCAATACCGGGTCGGTAAAGGCGTTACCAGTTCGCGGTTTGACCCGGAACCGCATCACAGAATCCGTTGGCAGCGTGGAGCAGGGGCTCCGCTGCCGGCAATCAGAACAGCAGGTCGCGGCCACGCCGCGTCCGTCACCATTTCGAGGAAGAAACATTGATGAGCACTGTGCGTCTTGAAGCGGTCGCGAAAGCGGGCGCCGCTGTGGAAATTCCCATGCAGCCGGCGTCCTGGGACATCTGGGACAAGAAATACCGGCTCAAGACCAAGCAGGGCGAAGACGTCGATGCCGACATCGACGGCACCTATCAGCGCGTCGCCCGCGCGCTGTCCGACGCCGAGCCCAACGGCGAGAAGCAGAAGTACTGGTACGAACGCTTCCTCTGGGCGCTGCGCCGCGGTGCGATTCCCGCCGGCCGCATCACCTCGAATGCGGGCGCGCTGGAGCACAAGCCGGCCACCTCGACCATCAACTGCACCGTGTCGGGCACCATCACCGACTCGATGGACGGCATCCTCGAAAAAGTCCACGAAGCCGGCCTCACCCTGAAGGCGGGCTGCGGCATCGGCTACGAATTCAGCACCCTGCGTCCGCGCGGCGCGTTCGTCGCCGGCGCCGGCGCCTACACCTCCGGCCCGATGTCCTTCATGGATATCTACGACAAGATGTGCTTCACCGTGTCCTCGGCCGGCGGCCGTCGCGGCGCGCAGATGGGCACCTTCGACGTCGCCCACCCGGACGTGAAGGACTTCATCCGCGCCAAGCGCGAGGACGGGCGCCTGCGCCAGTTCAACCTGTCGCTGCTGATCACCGACGGCTTCATGCAGGCGGTCGAGACCGACGCCGACTGGCCGCTGGTGTTCCCGATCAACGAGAAGGAAGTCGGCGACATCGACGTGAACAGCGCCGAGCAGGTGGTCTGGCGCGAATGGCCCACCCACGCCAACTACATCAGCCGCGACGACGGCCTGGTGGCCTGCAAGATCTACGGGCACATCCGCGCCCGGCATCTGTGGGACATGATCATGGTCTCCACCTACGACTTCGCCGAGCCGGGCTTCATCCTGATCGACAAGGTCAACGAGATGAACAACAACTGGTGGTGCGAGAGCATCCGCGCCACCAATCCCTGCGGCGAGCAGCCGCTGCCGCCGTACGGCGCCTGCCTGCTGGGCTCGGTCAACCTCACCAACTTCGTGCGCAACGCCTTCACCGACCAGGCCACGTTCGACTGGGAGGAATACAAGGAAGTCGTGCGCGTATTCACCCGCATGCTCGACAACGTGGTCGAAGTGAACGGCCTGCCGCTGGAACGGCAGCGCGCCGAGATCCTGCGCAAGCGCCGCCACGGCATGGGCTTCCTCGGCCTGGGCAGCACCATGACCATGCTCGGCATGAAGTACGGCAGCGCGCCGTCGCTGGACTTCACCGACCGCATCGCCCGCGACATGGCCGTCGCCGGCTGGGAAGTCGCCCTGCAGCTGGCCCGGGAAAAGGGCGCCGCGCCGATCATGGAAGAACGCTTCGCCGTCACCGCCGAGATGCTGCGCAAGCGTCCGGAAATGGCGAAGGACGGCTGGAAGCTGGGCCAGGAGATCCCCGGCAAGGTGCTGCACGCCAAGTACAGCCGCTACATGCAGCGCATCGCCGCGGTCGCCCCCGAGCTGGTGGACGAACTGGCCGACGTGGGCGCGCGCTTCACCCACCACAGTTCGATCGCGCCCACCGGCACCATCAGCCTGTCGCTGGCCAACAACGCCTCCAACGGCATCGAGCCCTCGTTCGCGCACCACTACAGCCGCAACATCATCCGCGAAGGCAAGAAGTCCAAGGAAAAAGTCGACGTCTTCAGCTTCGAGCTGCTGGCCTACCGCGAACTGATCAACGCCAAGGCCATGCCGTTCAGCGAAGACCCGGCGTCGCGGTTGCCCGACTACTTCATCGCCGCCGACGACGTCAGCCCCAAGGAACACGTCGACGTCCAGGCCGCCGCCCAGCGCTGGGTCGACAGCTCCATCTCCAAGACCGCCAACGTCCCCACCGACTACCCGTACGAAGACTTCAAGGACATCTACCGCTACGCCTACGAACAGGGCCTCAAGGGCTGCACCACCTTCCGCTTCAACCCCGCCGCCTTCCAAGGCGTGCTGGTGAAGGAAGCCGACCTCGAAAGCACGCTCTACCGCTTCGAGCTGGAAGACGGCAGCTTCATCGAGGTCAAGGGCAACGAAGAGATCGAATACGACGGCGAAATGCACACCGCCGCCAACCTCTTCGACGCCCTGAAAGAAGGCTACTACGGCAAGTTCTGACTTTGCTCCGCTCCCTCCCTTTCGCATAGCGAAGGGGAGGGTTGGGGAGGGGTAGAAGAGTCGCCGAAACCCCACCCCTGTTTTTCACCGCACCACCACAGATCGCGCTACATTCCGCACACGGGCAACCGCCCGTGGATGCACGATGAAGTGACCCCTGTAGAACCCTGACGAGGAACCACCATGAGCAATGGCAATGTGATCACGGAAGCGATTTCCGATGCCGCCGAAGCAGTGGCCGACAAAGCGAAGGAAGTGGGCGACGCCGTCGCCAACACCAAGGCCGGCAAGGCCGTGGGTAAAGCGGTGAAAAAAGCCAAGAAGACCGCCAGCAAGGCCCGCAAGGCCGCCGGCAAGGCCGTCGACGGCGCCAAGGCCAAGGCCGCTTCCGCCGTGAAAACGGTGAAGGCCAAGGTCGCCGGCGCCAAGAAGGCCGCGAAGAAAACCGCCAAAAAAGCTGCCAAGAAAGTCGCCACCAAGAAAACCGCAGCCAAGAAAGCGGTGAAGAAGGTCGCGAAGAAGGCCGCCGCCAAGAAGGCGCCTGCGAAAAAAGCCGCCAAGAAAGCGCCCGCCAAAAAAGCCACGGCCAGGAAAGCGGTGAAGAAAGCTGCGCCGAAGAAAGCCGCAAAGAAAGCCGCGAAAAAGAAGTAAGCCGCATCTCCTCCCTCCCTTTCGCATAGCGAAGGGGAGGGCCGGGGAGGGGTAACGCCCCAGCAACCCGCCCGAACACCAACACCGCATCCGGAACACGCTCAATGGCCGTCAAGATCGACAAGAAAATCAAGGGTTACGCCGTCGTCAAACCCGAAGACAAGGTCGCCGCCGGCGCCTCCGTCCCGCGCGAGATCGTCGAGGCCGAAACCGCGCTGCCCGTCGCCGACGTCATCCAGATGCACGAGCGCATCGAGCGCCCCGAAGTGCTGATCGGCAGCACCTACAAGATCAAATCCCCGCTGGTCGAGCACGCCATGTACGTGACGATCAACGACATCGTGCTCAACGCCGGCAATGAGCACGAACAGCGCCGCCCCTTCGAGATCTTCATCAACTCAAAGTCGATGGAACACTTCCAGTGGATCGTCGCCCTCACCCGCATCATGTCCGCCGTGTTCCGCAAGGGCGGCGACGTGACCTTCCTGGTCGAGGAAATGAAGGCCGTGTTCGACCCCAAGGGCGGCTACTTCAAGGCCGGCGGCGTGTACATGCCGTCGCTGGTCGCGGAACTGGGCATGATCGTCGAAGACCATCTGAAGACGATTGGTTTGATGCACGACCCGGACATGAGCGATGCGCAGCGCGCGTTGATCGCTGAGAAGCGTCGGGCGTATGAAGAGAATCGCGCAAAAAAAAAGTCTGATGTAGTCGCCACGGCGGTTGCTGCGGTGGCGCGGGAGGAGGATATCGAGGTGACGGGCGAAGGCGTGTCATTTCCGCCTTCGGCGACGATGTGTCACAAGTGCAGTGCGAAGGCGATCGTGATTATGGATGGGTGTGCTACTTGTTTGAATTGTGGGTATTCGAAGTGTGGGTGAGACGAAGAGTAAATCCTGAAAATTTGGCTGGAAGTTGGAATTTCAGGTCGTATCTATACCTTGGAATCAGTAGCGACGAAAGGATTGTCCGTTGATGATAACCAGCCACCTCGAGTTAACGCATGGATGTGCGCGAGGATTTACTTGGCTGCACTTGAGCGACCTACATGTCGGTCAGACAAGTCAAGATCGATTGTTGCCTAGATTTCAAGCCAACTTGGCGAGTGACCTAGAGGCGCTTGTTGGGCGAGTAGGAAAGCCTTTTGATTTGGTTATCTTCTCAGGCGATTTGGTGCAACAGGGTGCAGCTGAAGAGTTTGCTCAATTCGACGAAACAATAGAGCGAATTTTGGATCAGATCGGGCGTTTTCAGTCTCGCCCAAAGGTTTTAACCGTTCCGGGAAATCATGATCTTGTTCGTCCAAGATCATTAGATCCTTCTGCGATCGCCATCAAGCAGTATTGGAGGGATGAAGCCCTTCAAGAGGCGTTTTGGGCAGTTGACGGCGAGCCTTACCGTGATTTCATTGCAACTAGTTTCGCGAACTACACTGAATGGCGGAAATCAGCAATTAAACGGGGCGTGCATCTTGAGCCATATCGAGAGGGAATTCTGCCAGGAGATGCCTCCTATCAGTTGTGCACTAAAGATGGTCAGCTTGGTGTGGCGGCTCTAAATTCTGCCTAGCTGCAGATCAGCGGAAGCGACTATTTAGGCGAGCTCCACGTTGACACGCATCAATTGCTCGCAATAACCGATCGGGATCCTGATAAATGGGCTCAAGCTCATGATGTGCGCTTGCTTGTTACACATCACCCGACGAGTTGGTTGCGGGGGACAAAGCTATCAGCTTGGAGTAACGACATTGATCCACCGTCGAGGTTCGATGCTCATTTGTTCGGCCATATGCACAAGGCTGAGACAGAAAGTAAGTCTAGAGGCGGTAGCCTACCTCGTCGGACAGTGCAAGCCGCGTCTCTGTTTGGCCTTGAGAAATACTTGGATCAATACGACCGTGTCCACGGCTATGCAGCTACGAGCATAGTTCTATCTAGTGCTGGACGCACAATGACGTCTTGGCCTCGGATTCTCGTTGATACATCTTCTGGCGCGAAGAAATTTGCTCCAGATAATTCTCAGGACATCGATGAGAGCACGAGCAGCTTTTCTATCAATTATTCGCTAGCTGAGCGTGCAGAACTCGTTAAAGCATATGAATCCGATCCACTCGGCAAAGCCGATACAAAGGAGTTAGCACCCCGGTCAAGCGTGGACCTTGTGCAGTTTCGGCTAAGTATTGGAGAGGAGCGCGCGCACTCAAGGGTTCGGCGTGTTGAGCAGGAGCGTTTTAATCAGTCTCTGCAGCAAGAGAGGGTTGCTTGGTTAGCGTCAGATTGGGGAATGGGAGAGAGTGGTTTTTTGGCAGCCGCTATTGCTAGATTGGATGTCACGGCGGATCGATTATTTCGTTTCGACTTCAGCGGGTATTCGTCGCGTGATTCATTTTTTGCTGAGCTGCAAAGCAAGGCTGGTTATACCTTTCAGATGGTCTGTGATGCAATTGCTGACGTTGGTAATGCACTTATCATTTTTTCTGGCGTTCAATTGGATTCTGGTAAATCATGTGATGCGCGCGTAAAAGATATTGAAAGTATGGCTAAGGCCGTTTCAGATTATGCTTCTGAATCGTTTGTAGTAATAACATGTCCTCGTGCGCCAAAAAGCGCCTTATTTTCCATTGTGGAATTACGCCCTCTAGATGAAGCGGATGTAGCTACATACGTCAGAGATAGTGAATTTGGCAATGAGCGTTACGGCAAGCCGGAAGCTGTCTCCAAAATACTCCGCCATACAGATGGCGTTCCTGGTCAAATCGACAATGCTTTGCGTGATCTTGAATTCATCTCAATTGATGATCTCACAGTCTCCAATACTGATTTGTTGCCAAGCGGATTTGGTTCAACCAACATGCCGCCAGTTCTCCAATCCGCAATTAATGATCTGAAAGAATCTGATGACCGAGCACAGCGTCGTTCGTATGAGTTGTTGCTTGCGCTTTCCGCACTTCCACAAGGCGAACAACTAAATCGAATAAAAAGATTTTTGGGGGCGCATCCTTTTGGCCCAGTTCATGCGAGGGTTTTGCTAGAGCGCTCATTGATAGAGACGGTCGCATTGCCAGCTCTTGATTCAGTTACAGCCGACTCGACCAATAAGAATCTAGTGGTTCCTCGCTATGTGCGCGAGTTCATACGTGAGTCTACGGATGAGAATGTCACGCGAGATATCGATAGGCGAGCGATTGAACTCTATTTTGGTGATGGTTGGGCGATTGGTGAGATTGCGAGTTCGCCTACTGGCCGGCGAGTCCGTGAAGCTCTTTGTGATGGATACGAAATCCATAACGCTAGCACTGTTTTGGTAAGGTCGATTGCTCGATTATTGGAAAACGATGTTCAAAAAGAGCTGATTTGTATAATCAGGCTGGGGCTTGCATTCATAGAGATTCTTTTTCAGGGCAGTCATTACAGAAGCGCTTCATTGTTATGTGATGACATGTTGGCCTCCCTTCGCAACCAAGACGAGTTTGATAGAGAATTAAGTCTTATCAGGTATCACAGCGGACGCTGCCTCCGTATGAGTAGTCGTTATCAGGAGGGCTTGGCGGCCTTCGATAAAATTGATTCATCTTTTTTAACTAAGGATCAACAACAGCGCATGGAGGTGTGTGTCTCGCTCACTCATCAGAGTCTGGGTGACGAAGCCACTGCAGTTCTCCATGCAAATAAAGCGATGGAGGTTAAAAAAAAGGGCGCCAGCTCGCTTCAAGCGGAAGCAGTCATTGCAAGCTTCATCAAAGATCCTAAAGAGCGCGCTGCGAGTTTGAGAAAGCTTCTTGCAGAGGCGGATCGGAGAAAATTTTCTACTATCGCGAGCAACATCCGAATCAATCTGGCAAAGGATGCTAGAGCTTCAGGTAACTCTTCTGAGGGCTTGTTGAGGGCTGCAATTCAGGGTTCACGTAAGGGTGGTGACTCCTACAATGGTTTTCGGGCCATTATCGATCTGGCTCGCGAATTGAATAATGGTGGTAGCTTGAGTTCGTCTGAAAAGGAGTTGTTAGTTGATGCGTATCACTTCTTGTACAGCGAACGAATGTTTGATCTATTCGATAAATGTCATGAAGAACTTTGGAAGGTTTTTGAAAACGAAGGTGATCGTGGAAATCTGTTTCGCCTGTTTAGGCACAGTTCCTTCATATGGCGTTTGCGAGGGGAAGAGAAAAGAGAGAAAAAATATCTGAAAAGAGTGTCTCGTCAGATGGCCGACATTTTGGCTATCGGGGTCGTTCGAGCCGATCGAGATACGGCTTATGTCGTAGTCCGCGCGGCCGCCATACTTGGTTCTGATCTGTTTGTGGATTAACGTAACTCGTAAGGCGGGTGAAACCCGCCTCGTCGAAGCGGTCGTGCCGCGGGTTGCCAGGAATCATGGGGCTGCGTGATCGGGTCGTAAAGCGCGTAGGGTGGGGTGAGCGCAGCGATGCCCACCTGAATCAACGACCAACCTTCAATGCATCCCGCGATGCTTCTCTGCTCCGCTTGATTCCTTCCGCGACGGAACCGTCGCGATGTTGGGCATCGCTACGCTCACCTCACCCTACGTGCTGCTGCAGATGGGCATGAGCTTGCGCTCGTGGCATTTTGAGAAAATTCCAGTCAGAATCGACCTTCCATCCATGGATGAATTGGAATTAATATGCGCAGATTGATGCTTATCGCCCTTATCGTGGCATTTCTTGGCTGCACCACGCTTTTGTCCGCCGCGGATACGAAAGCTCGTTCCGAACGCGGGCGCTTGACATACCAAATCGTGATGACCTGGTCGGGCGTGGTGCGCGGGCAATACGGGCGCGATATTCGCACTTGGGCGAACGAAATGGCGCCGCGGTTCGCGCGCGCGCCGATCGCGCATCTTCGCAATGCCGCGCGCGCGCGGACATTCGAAGAAATGAATGACGCGTTGCTTGGAGTGCCGTTGGTGGAAGCGAAAGGGCCGCGTGCGGCCTCGCGCTTCCTCGGCGAACTCGACAAGGACTATATCTTCACGCCGATCACGCCCTGTCGCATCGCGGACACGCGGCTTGCGGGCGGAACGGTCCTAGCGAATCAAGCCCGCGATTTTCTCGGCAGCGGCGCATCCTTCTTGTCGCAGGGAGGCAGCGACAGCGACTGCGGTCTGCCCGCTGCTCCGGCTGCGCTGGTGATGAATACGACGGTGGTTGACCCGCTCGCACCCGGGTACCTCACGGTGTTCATGACCGGACGCCCCAGGCCGCTCGCGGCGAGTTTGAATTACGCCACCGGGCAGATCGTCAACAACCAGATGATCGCGGTGATGAGTCTCAGCGGTCAGAGCGGCGGATTCTCGCTGTATTCCTATGCCACCACGCATGTGGTCATCGATGTGGTGGGGTACTTCGACGAAGCGAAGGTCATCTTCGTGCCGATGGATTGCACCAATGTTGGCGTGAGCGCAAACATCGATGCCAATAGATTGTCCGCGCCGATGTTCGCTTCTTGTCTTGACGGCTATTCAATCGTTTCGATGGACTGCAACACCACAGGCGATTCCGGTTTGGTAACTGTGGGGTCGGCTATGGCTAGCGAATCGCAATTGGGCATTTGCTACATTAGTAACACCACTAACACCGGTCGACAGATGTCGGCCTCTGCGAGGTGTTGCCGATCGCGGGGATATTGAAACAACCCGTAAGGCGGGTCAAAACGGCCATAGTGCGTAGGGCGGGTCTTGTACCCGCCGATTGAAGGAAGCGACGCACCGCGCCAGACGACGACCGTTCCGTTGCGGACTGGCTTGCATACGGATTCGGTTTGGATCGGCGACAAAAGCGGCGGGTGCGAGACCCGCCCTACGGATCTTCCGGCTTCGGGGCGTTGGCGGGAATCGTGTTTTCACCACTGTATGAGAGGGATGTTCGATGACACAGGATCTTTCGGAAATCACGTTCAACGGCAACCAGAAGCAGGAGAGCGCGGCGCGCGAGGTGGCGATCGGTTTGCGATACGTGATCGCTTCGATCGCCATGAACGTCGTCGCGATCGCTTTCATACTGGTCGCGGCGGCCACCGAACTGGAGGGCGTCAGCCTGTTCTCCCTGCCGGCCACGATCCTCGCCTTTGCGGCCTTCGCCTGCGGTGCCTATGGCATCTATTCCATGATGGATGGGCTCGGCTGGTCGGGCGCTGTCAGCATCGTCGTGATCGCCATGCTGATCATTCCGTACGCCAGGTTGCTCGTGCTGATCGTGGTGGGGGTGCTGGCCCTCAATCTCATCCAGCGGGCCGGTTTCCGCTTCAGTCTGTTCGGAACATTGAAGAAAAAGAACGCGTAGGGCGGGTCTTGCACCCGCCAATGAACGAAGCGACATACCGCGGCAAACGACGAGCGTTCTGTTGCGGACTGGCTTGCAGACAAATTCGGTTTGGATCGGCGACAAAAGCGGCGGGTGCGAGACCCGCCCTACGGGGTTTCCGGTGTCGGGGAATTCCGACGGTGGGTCGGGGTGAGCGCCGATACGCTGACCGAGGTGCGTGGTGGATGCTGGCGGAATGCCGAACTATCGACGCATGTGGGTGCCCGGAGGCACGTATTTCTTCACCGTGAATCTGCTGGAGCGGCGGCGTACGCTGCTGACTGATCGCGTGGATGCGCTGCGCGCGGCTTTCATCACCGCGCGGATGGCACGACCGTTCGACATCATCGCCATCGTGATATTGCCCGATCATCTGCATTGCATATGGCGATTGCCGCCCGGCGACAATGATCACGCGACGCGTTGGCGTCATATCAAAACTGCCTTCGTGAAGCGTGTGCCCTGGGGCGAGCGTCGATCGATTCGCCGTCGAGCCAAGGCGGAACGCGGCATCTGGCAACGCCGCTACTGGGAACACCTGATCCGCGACGAGCGCGATTTGCGGAATCACATCGACTACATCCATTTCAATCCGGTCAAGCACGGCTGGGCGCAGCGGGCTTCCGAATGGCCGCATTCCTCATTCCATCGTTTCGTGCGGGCGGGCGTTCTACCCGCGGATTGGGCAGGCTCGCCGGATCCGCTGCGGTGAGGCAGCGGATCCGGTCGCCCGGTGCGTCCTGTTATTTCGACGCGTCGATCGCGGCCTGCGTGAACGCGGGATACCCCGCCGGCTTGGACGTATTGAGATTGCCGAGGAAGTTGCTGTCCTTCATCGGGATGGTGGCCGAACCGTAGTTGTAGGTATTCAGGCGACTGCGCATCGCCGCGTTGTCGAGGCTGGCGCCGCGCAGCGTGTACCAGCTGGTGAGCGCAGGCAGCACGAACTGGCCGTACGGATTTTCGGCCACTTCGCTCGCCGATGCGAAACGCAGTGCGTGCGTGAGGACGCCGTCCTTGTGGTACACGATCTTCACGTGGCCGTTCTGCATCGGCAGCGAGGCCGCGGCGGTGTTGTACAGGGTGCCGTGCGCGCTGTAGCCCGCATGCGTGATCACGCCGTCGCGCGTCCACACCGCCGCATGTTCCCAATCGTGGCGATGTCCGCCGCCGAAGACGGTGGCTTGGTCCTTGAGCATATATAGCGCGAAGAAATGCCCGCAATAGCGGCTGCCGCCGCTGTCGATGCAGGCGTAGCGGTGCAGGGTGTTGCTGTAGTTCATGAAATCGACCCGGCGGCAGCCGCCGGTAATGCTGCCCGACGGACTCAGGCCGCCGTTCTGTTCGCCGTACCGGCTGATGCCCGCGCTGGGCAGACAGCCATCGCCATCGAAATCGAAGACGGGGTGGATGGCGGCGACGTTGACGTTGGCAGGCAGCGCCTGGTCCAGACGCGGATAGTCGGCGGCCATCGCCTGGAGCGAGCACAAGGCGAGCGTGCCGATGATCAGCGCGCGATGATGGTGTGGCATGTGAATCCTCCTTGATGGGGTTGATGCCGTGGGACCGATGGTCGGCGGCCGGGGGATGGTAGCAGCGAGCCGGATGAATCGAATGCGGCGCACTCCCGTCCTTCGGCCCGCGCCGGGACGGACATCGGGTCCGCGCGCAGGATGTCGGATCCGGTGCAGAATGCCCTGCGGTATTTCCGCATGACCGGAGGTTTGGATGCGCGCCATCGTCTGTCTTGCCCTGATGTGCTGTGCGACATGGGTCTCCGCGGCCGAGCCATCGCTGGATGGCGCCTGGGCCGTGGATCTTTCCGCCGAGCCGGGCAAACCCTATACCCAGCCCATGACGCTGATGCTGGCGCCCGATCACAGCGTGAAGGGCAGCTTCTATCAGAGCGATATCGAGGCCGGGCGCTGGAAACAGGATCGTGGACGCTTGTGCGCCAGCTTCCGCACCAGCGACGGCAAGGGTCCGTACCACACTGCCGTGTGTCTGATCGACGGCAAGGCGGTCGGCCAGACCTGGGCCGAACACCGCGACTTCCTGTTCAACTGGGTCGCAACGCGCGCGGACGGTCCGTAAGGCGGGTCTCGTACCCGACCATCGAACGGAAGCATCCAAAATTTACTGGATAAGGTGAAAAGCGGCGGGTGCGAGACCCGCCCTACGGATCGAATCGCTGGCGGGTGTCCATCCGGACGTTGCGGAGGTGCGCTGTTGCGAGGTGCGCGGCGTAGCGCGGCTCGGCGAAATAGCCGATCAGGATGGAGCGGCGGCGCGCGCCGGTCGTGTTCAGGCTGCCTGCATGCAGCAGATCGGCGTCGAACACGACGATGTCGCCTGCGCTGCCTTCCAACTGCACGCATCGCGACTCATCGTCGAGGCTGGGCGGCGGCTCGCCCGGCGCAGGGCGATGCGTGCCGGGGACGAAACGCGTCGCGCCGTTGGCGGGACCGAAGTCGTCGAAAAACGCCAGCACGTTCACCGTATCGCCGGGCCGGTGCGCCGACAGGTCGCGATGCAGGCCCTGGTGGCCGCCGCCCGCCAGGGGTTCGCGACCTTCGACCTGTGCGAGGAAAAACCGTTCGCCGATCAACGCGCCTACAGCGGCCAGCAATGGCGGCAGCCGACAGACGGCCTGCACCTTCGCATCGAGATCCAGCCGCGAATGACGCCAGTCCGCGCCGCGCGGTACCGGCCATTGATCCGACGGGGTCGCGCCCGCATCGAACGCGTCGCGAAGATCGTCCAGCCATTCCGAAGGGATCGCACTGCGGAGCAGGACATAACCGTTGCGATGCAGTTGGGCGTGGTCGAGCATGGATTCATCGATTCCGTTTCTACAGAGCGGTATTGTGATCGGGTCCGCGCGCAAGAATACAGTCGCCCGCGCGCTGGCCGTAAAAGCGCGTGAACCCCGCCGCGTCGAAGCGGTTCGGGCGCGGGCTGCGACGCGATACCGATCTCCCGCGAATCCGCGAGTACCGCAATCTTCGAGGCCAATGCATGGATGCCAGACAGTTTTCCTTCGCCGATCTGGAAAAACGTATCGCGGCGCTGCCCGACGGACCGATGGGCGCGTTGAATCGTCCGCGTTGGCAATATGGGTTGGACCTGCTCGGTGGCGTGGGCGTGATCCTCGGCCTGCTGCCGTCGGCGCTCATCCAGTTCATGGCGCCGGCGTTGTGGATGGTGACGATGGCGTGGATGGGTTTCTGGGTGATGGTGCTCGCTTTCGTGCCAGGTGTTTCTCGCGAGACGTGGGTCATGGTGCGGATGTGGCGGCGCGGCAAAGCACAGGACGCGGAACAGCTCGACCACGATTTCGACCAGTTGGACGGATTGCAGCCGTGGCTGTCCAAGCTGCCGCGGTCGGCGCTGGAACGGCGTCTGCGTTTCATCCAGATGGCGCAGGCGCGCGTTGCGGCGAAGCTGTCGTTGATGGGCGGCGGACTGGAGCGCTTCGGTGTGTTGCCGCTGATCCTGGCGGTGGTGGTGCAGATCAAGGCGATCACTGCGGAATCTCTGGCGCTGCCGCTGTGGCAGATCGTGCCCGGGATGTTCTTCGCGATCGTGTATGTCGTTGGCCTCAATGCCGCGTTCTACCGCGTGCGCATGCATCTGTACGAAGTGACGCTTGCCGAAGCGCTGGCCCGCCGGGAGCCCGGGAAGTGACGGTCGGCCCACCTCGCCACGCCCATGCCGTCGCGGTATCGTGGCCGCACTTTCTCCCTCGGAGCCGCGCCATGCGCACGATCGCTGTGTTCGCCCTGTTGACTTTCGCCGCCGCCGTCCACGCCGGCGACGCCAAGCCCTATGGCAAGCCGCTGCCGGACGGCGCGTCGACACCCATTTCGCAGGCGGTGGCCGAGTTCGATGCGCATGCCGGCAAGCCCGCGCGTTTCAGCGGGCGCATCACTGAGGTCTGCCAGACCAAGGGTTGCTGGATCGTGCTGGAGGACAACGGCCGGACCGCGCGGGTGATGTTTGCCGACCATGCCTTCATGGTGCCCAAGGACAGCGCGGGCCGCGCCGAAGTCCACGGCGTGCTGTCGCGCAAGGAACTCACGCCGGCCCAGGTGAAGCATCTGGAGGAAGACGGCAAGGGACTGGCGGTGTCGCCGGTGGAATACCGCATCCTGGCCGACGGCGCGGTGTTGCAGGCGCCATAGCGATACCTGCGGTCCGTGCGGTCGGCGCGTCGCTCAGGCGCGCTTGCGCCGTGTTCGCGCGAGGAAACGCACCAGCGCCGTTTCCCACTGGCGCGCGCCGCGTGCCGACGCTGCAGCGCGCGCCAGGCTGCCGTCCTGCCAGCCGGGAAACAACGCGGGATCGATATAGGCCTTGCGGCTGACCGCGGGCGTGTTGCGCAGCATCGCGGCGACCTCGCGGGTCACATCGTTGCGGATCGTCGCGAGCGCGAGTTCGGAAATGTCTTCCGGCACGGCAATCGCGGCCAGACACTGGAAGGCTTTCATGGTGCCGCCCCACGTGCGGAATTCCTTGGCGGTGAACGGCGCGCCCATCGCCTGCGACAGATACCCGTTCACGGCGCCGGAATCGACCGGACGAATGCGGCCGTCGTCGCCGCGATACTGGAACAGATGCTGTCCCGGCAGGTTCTGGCAGGCGCGCACCAGCCGGACCATGCGCGGATCGTCCAGCAGCAGATCGTGGCGCAGGCCGCCCTTGCCCTTGAAACTCAGGCGCGCCTTGCCGGTGCCGAGGAAACGCACGTGCCGGTTGTGCAGCGTGGTCAGGCCGAACGAGCCGTTGCTGCGCTGATACGTGTCGTTGCCGACGCGGATGTAGGTGTCCATCAGCAGCGACACTACGATCGCCAGCACCTTGTCCGCGGGCAGGCCGGGCAGGCGCAGATCCGCGCCAATGCGCCTGCGCAGTCGCGGCAGCGCTTTGCCGAAATCGACCAGATGCGCGAACTTGTCGGCATCGCGGGTCGATTGCCAGTCGGGGTGATAACGATACTGCTTGCGCCCGCGCGCATCCCGGCCGGTGGCCTGCAGATGCCCGCGCGCATCGCGACAGATCCACACGTCGGAATAGGCCGGAGGAACCGCCAGCATGCGGATGCGTTTCAGCGTGGCCGGCTGGACGATGCGCTTGCCGGCGGAGCCCAGGTACGCGAATCCTTTCCCCGCGCGCTTGCGCCGGATGCCCGGCTCGCTGTCGTTGACGTAGCGCAGACCGGCTGCGCGGGCACTGCGCTTGCCGATCGCATCGGGCGTTGGATCGCGGGACTTCGATGGCATGTGCGCTGCAATCGGCATGGCGGATCGCGCGGACGCTAGCACACGCATTGCGATGCGGGGCAATGCGCGATGTCGCGCGGATGAACGTCGGAAATTGCACGACGCGGTCGTGCAATCCGTCATGCATATCGGCCGTTTCTTGCCGGCAACTGTCCCGCGATCGGCCGATCGCGTCGCGTCGGGATCGACCGGGCAATACTGGCGCCCCACTCCGGAGGATGCGCCATGAACACACCGACCCGCGACGCCGTGCTGATCCAACTCGACAGGATCGACAGCGCACTGGAAGCGTCCGATGCCGACAAGGCCGTACTGATGGCCGAGGCGCAGGATTGGCTGTTGGCGAATGCATCGCTGGACGCCGTCGATGCGCTGTACTACCGCGATCGCCTGCAGGCGATCCGCGAGCGACACGGGATCGATTGAGGCCGGGCGCTGCCGACGGAACAGGGCGCGCGTCCTTGCCATCGATCGGCGACCGGCTGCGACAGGTGGCGCGCTCGTCGCAGCGATGTTCTGGCAATATCGGAATCCTGCCATCGTCCGGATTCCGTACCTCATGCGCTATTTCATATGGCTTGTGCTGCTTGCGATCATTGTGATGGTGGGCGCGATGATCCAGCGCAGCCGCGCGCGTACGCCGACCGCGGCCGCACAGGCGCGGCTTCCCGCAGCCAAGCCGATCATGGCCGATGCGGACGTCGATGCTTTTCTGGCGAAATACGAAACCGCGCTGCAGGCCACGCAGCGTCCGAGCGTCGATATCCGGCTCGAAGCGACGACCGACGACGATCCGCGCGCGAGCAAGGTCGGCGGGCGCCCGTATTGGGCCGAGGGCCGCGACTATCCCGTCGGCGCGAACGGCGCGCCGCTGCATCTGCTGGCGCAGATCGACTTCGCGGCACTGCCGTCGTCGCTCGATGGCTATCCGAAAGCCGGCCTGCTGCAGTTCTTCATCGCCTCCGACGATCACTACGGCGCCGACTTCGACTCGGGCATGACCGCCGACGCCATGAGCGTTCAGCGGAATTTCCGGGTGGTGTATTGGCCCGATACGCGCGCCGGGAACCGCGACGTCGACGTCCCGGCGGCGGAATCTCTGCCGCACGATCCGGCGCGACCGCGGCGCATGCGTTTCAGCGCCGCGACCGAAACGCTGGGCGTGCACGATCACCGCTTCGACCGGCTGCTGGGCGGCGACGCCCACGCGGCGATCGAGACATACGCCAAAGCGCACCGTCTCGATGCCGATGCGCTGTTCGATGCGGTGTACGAGCGCAATGGCCGCAGCGGCCACAAGATCGGCGGCTACCCGTTCTTCACCCAGCAGGATCCGCGCACCGATGATCGCCTGGAGCTGTTGTTGCAGCTCGATACCGACGATCAGATGATGTGGGGCGACTCGGGCGTCGGCGGTTTCTTCATCGCGCCGGAAGATCTCGCGCGCGCAGATTTCAGCCGGGTGATGTATTCGTGGGATTGCCATTAGAGGATCGGCAGGTCGCGTCGTGCGCTTGTCCGCATCGAGGCGCCTGGATGCGGAACGGCGCGCGCCAAAGGATTTCCATGAAGATCCGGATCGCCATCGCATGGGTCGCAGTATCGGTTGCCGCCTGCGACGCTCCGGGCGAAGGCCGCAACTTCGAGCGTGCTCGACGGGAAGCCGAAGCGGTGATGGCCGCCTTGTCCCGCTATCGCACCGATGCAGCGCGCTATCCGCAACGACTCGACGCGATGTCGCCGCGTTACCTGCCGCAGGGTTTCTTCGAGGCGAATCGTCCGGGCCGCGCGACGACCTACTTCGATTTTCGGCGCGTGGATGCCGGCACGTACGACTTTGCGTTCGGATACGACGGCCCGGGCATGAATCATTGCGACTACATTCGCGGAACCGCGCCGCCACGATGGGACTGCTCGGGTCGCTATTGAAGCCGGGCTGCACGATGGGCGCGATCGAGGTATTGAAGTGGAAAGGTATTGAAGTGGAAAGGTATTGAAGTGAATCGGCGGAACAACGACTGCCGATCTCCATCCCCCGAATCACGCTGCGAAAGGACCACTCATGACGCGATTGCAACCCGCCGCACTGGCCTGGTACGCCACCGGCCGCTTCTACAAAAGCGACGACGGACATCTGGCCGATTACGGCTATTTCCTCCATCTGCCCGGCCTCGATGGCGCGCTGCACGGCGGCGAACTGTTCGACGGCCAGCCGGGCGAAACCACCGCGCATTTCACGTTCGCGGCGACGCCGTTCAAGGCCGGCGGCCTCGACAACGGCGCACTGTCGCTGGCGCTGGATCCGGTCGGCGAATTCTCGCTGTACCTGCAGCGCCAGCCGGTCGGGGATTTCGACGTTCCCGCCTCGTTCGCGGAAGGCGAGCGCATCGCCACATTCCGCCGCACCAGTCTGGTGGTCGGCACCACGGTCGAGACGGGCACGGGCGCGTCCGCACAGTTGCTGTTCGGCAACAACGTCTTCACGGCGCACCTCATCGACAGCCGGCCGTTCGAGTTCGGCGGCAGGACGCACGATCTCGCCGGCAGTGTGGGGCAGGGCGTGACCCAGTTCGGCACTGCGGCGAGCACGGCGATCGCGCCGCCGCCGAACGGTTACACCCTGGTGGTGCCGTTCACGGGATCCGCCATCGCGCTGGGCTAAGCGGTCTCGAAAAGCCGGTACCAGCGTTTCACGCCACCAGCGCAGCCTTCAGCGGCGCGGTGCCGGTCCAGCGTTCGCGTCCACGCAGTGCGGTCAGTTCGATCAACACCGCTGCGCCGACGACGCGTGTATCCAAGAACACGATGCCCGACTTCGGGAAATCCGCCACATCGCGGATCAGGTGGGTCCAGTGGGTCATGCGCGGCTGCGGCTGTGAATGCGCATGATCCCGGATGCGGCGCGGATCCGACGCGTGCGGTGCGGACGTCGATTCACGGGACTACCGGCAGCGACTGCGCGTGATGGAAGACGTTGGCGGGATCCCACTGCCGCTTCACCTGCAGCAGGTTGCGCGGACGATTGCGGTAGTTGTCGAGGAAATACAGCCACAGCGCGCGCTCGGCATCGCCGGCCCGGTGCGAACCCAGCGCGATGTCGGGATAGTTGAAATAACAGCCGTCGACCACGCCGTCGCGATCGCGCGCCGGGTCCGGCGTGCCGCCGTATCCGGCGTACACGGCGCGATAGAAAGTATCGATCCAGCCGACGTGCGCGGCTTCCTGTGCGGCGAACGGCGGCCGATGGCTTTGGCCGGGTTCGGCTGCGTTGTTCCAGTAGGTCTGGTATTGCAGCTTCATGATCGAAGTGCGCTGCGGCACCGCGGTGGCGTCGGAGGCGCGGCGGTTGATCGCGCCGCCGTAACTGTCCACCTGCAACAGACTCTGCGCCATGTCCGCCGCCTGCACGCCCGCGGGCACCACCTGCAGCCAGTGGTGGATCGCTTCCACCTGGTCGGCCGGGAATGCCTGTTTCATGTAGGCCGATTTGTATTTGCCGAACTGGTTGGGGCCGGAGCCGTTCAAGGTCTGCAGCGCTTCGAGATAGGTCAGATGCTGCGCATCGCTGCTGCTGGGCAGCCCATGCATCATGCCGGGGTGGCCGTTGAAGGGTCTGCGCAACGTGCGTGCGGGCGCGATCCTGGCGAAGCGCGCCTGCGCGCTGCGGATGCTGTCCTCGGCGCGCCGGCAGTGCTGCGCATAGGGCGTATCGGGCGGCGAGACCGTCTGCAGGATCATGCCGAGCTGGCCGTTCGCGGAATGATTCAACTTCAGCAGGCTGAAATCGGTGTCCGCCATGGTCTGGACCATCTCTGCGTATTCGGCGAGCAGGTTGCCGAACGCCCGCAGATCCATGTCCGCCCAGTCCCATGCCAGCGTCCACAGCGTCGCGTGCGCGGGGGCATCCGGCAGGCGCTCGAAGTAGTAGCGCACGATCACGCCGAAATTGCCGCAGCCCGCGCCGCACAGCGCCCAGAACAGATCGCGCTCGGTCGGATCGCC
>JAZKFJ010000036.1:40677-53181 GCA_040386495.1 Pseudomonadota bacterium | reverse complement strand
AACACCTGCAGTTCCCACAGGCCCTGGGCGTTGCCGGTGTCGGCGGGCAGCTTCACGTTGGCCGCGAGGCCGCCGTTGCCGCTGGCATCGAGCGCCACCGGCCAGCTGCGGCCGTCCGGCGCCACCAGCATGGCTTCCGCCTGCATCGCGGACAGCTTGCCGGCCTGGCTGAAGTCGACATCGAAGCGCACCGAGCCGCCGGCGAGGGCGTGGCTGCGGTCGGCGCCGGCGCGCAGCACGGCCGTGCTTTCGGGCTCGAAGACGTGGACCAGGTAGCGGCCTTCGGCCTTCGGAACGCGCACGGTGTAGGTGTCGGCGCCTTCCTGGCTGTCGAGCTTGGCGATGACCGAGCCGGCCTGCACGTCCATGCCGGCCTTGGTCAGCTGTTCCGAGCTGGCGATGTTCTCCAGCTTGGCGGCACCGCGGCTGTCGTTGACCTGCAGTTCGTCCGAACGCAGTGCGCGGGCGCCCTGGGTCGGGCTGATGCGGATCAGGCTGCCGGGCGCGGACATCTTCAGCTGCACGCCCTTGTCGAGCGCCGCGGCGTCGACAGTCTCCCAGTATTCGCGGCTCTGCGCGACGTGGGGCTGCGAGTCGAAGACCTGCTGGCTCGGATCGAGCTTCCAGGAGAACGAAACCGGCGCGCGCTCGATCTGCGCGGAAGGCGCAGGCAGGGCGACGAGACGGGTGGGGGCCTGATCCTTGGCGCCGGCCGGACGCAGCGGCTGCGCGGCGACGGCGGAGAAGGAGCACAGCGCGAGAGCGATTGCGATTGAAAGTCTCATGGCGTTGTCCTCACTGGCCCGCATCGGTGCGGAGAATATTGTTCAGGCCGAAGCAGGCCCGACGGCTCTGGTTGTGCGACAGCGGTTCGCCGCCGGCCATCCTCGAGGTGTCGTAGAACCACACGTAGCCCGCAGCCGACTGGCTGGAGCAATTGAGGAAGCCGTCGGAACAGCCGTCGAGCCAGTTCTGGGTGATTTCCAGACCGACGTTCTGGCCGTAGCCGCCGCAGTAACTGTCGCCATCGAACGGCGATGAATCGACATCGGTGCCGACCACGCTGCGGAAGGTTTTCGGCAGCGCCGGACGGCCGCCGGTGCCGTACAGATAATTGGCGTTGTAGAACACCATCCAGCTGGTCTGCTGCTGGCGCACGCCGTCGTTCTGGTAGCCGAGCAGCCAGCCCACCGCCGCTTCGAACACCGTGCCGTTGATCACCGCATCGGCCAGCGGGGTGCCGGTCGAGGAGGGCGCCAGCGCATTGACGCGCACGGTCTTGTTGATGATGTTCGGATAGCGGCTGTCGTAGGTCGGGTTCGACAGGATCCAACGCATGACGTTGCCGCCGTTGGAATGCGTGATCACGATCAGCCGGGTGATGCCTTTGCTGTTGATGAAGGTGGTCAGCTGTCCGGCCAGGCAGCCCGCGGCGCGGCTATCCCACCAGTACTGGCCGAAATCGCAGTTGATGACGACGTAATTCGCCGGGTTCGGCAGACCGCCGCGCACGGAGTCGACCATGGCCGGCTGCCAGTAGTCGTTGTAAGCGTTGGTTTGGGCACCGGTGCCGTGGACGAACGCCACGCCGGTATTCGCGAGCGCACACGGCGCCGCCAGAGCGAGCAAAAGCCCGCAGAGGTATCTACGCACTTGGTAATCCCCTCGTTTGTTTCAGATTCCATGAATGCGGGCGCAGCAAGAGGCCACACCCGTCCTTGACCTGCCGGCATCCCCTGACGCGCGGCATCGCGACCGAGAATACGGATGCGTATTGACAGTGTCATGCTGCACTGCGGCAAAGCGATGACACCAGTAGGAGCGACGGAAGTCGTGATGCATTGCCCGTCTTCAATGGCCAACGACGGCCGAGCGCTGCCGGAAACCGTCGCGACTTCCGTCGCTCCCACAGCCTTCCCGATCAGAACTCCAGGTCGAGCGCCGCGCAGAGGTAGTCGACGAACGGCCCAAGCTGCTGCAGATCCTTGCCCAGCGTGGACAGCAGTCGCGGCCCGGTCATGGTCGCATCATCGATGTGGCGGAGCGCGACATGATTCTTGCGGCGCAGGTCGTCCAGATGGACGAAGTCGGCCGGGTATCCGCGCGGCGGCCGCACCAGCATCTCGCTGTCGTCCAGATCGAAGCGCTTGCGGAACGCGGCGCCATGCGCAGCGTTGGCCCAGCTGCCGGGATTGTCGACGATGAAGTGGCGTATCCGGCGCAGGGTGTCCGGTTCCGGGTGCCACAGTCCCGCAGCGATGAAACAATTGCCCGGCTGCAGGTGCAGATAGAACGAAGGCGCCTCCACTTCGCGGCTGCGCGCATGGAACAACCGCGCGCCCTGCCAGAGTTTGTACGGCGCCTTGTCGTTGGAAAAACGCGTGTCGCGATGGATGCGGAACAGCGAACCGCCGACGGTTTTCGGGTCGGCGCGATAGTGCTCGCTGACCTCGTGCAATCCCGGCTGCAGGTCGGCGATGAGTGCGAGGAACGGCGCGCGGACGTGCTGTTCGTAGTCGGCCTTGTGCGCATGGAACCATTCGCGCTCGTTGTGGCGGCCCAGTGCGCGCAAAAACTTGAAACTGCGTTCCGAAAAATACGTGCTCACGTCAGCTCTGTCTCCAGTGTCTGCGCCCAGGCCTGCAACTGATCCAGCAAGGCCTGCGCGTGACCGTCGCCGGTATGCGTGGCGCGCAGCGCGGCGATCTCGGCGCGATGGCTTTCGAAGGTGAATTCGGACAGGCCGCGGTCTTCGCGCAGACGGTTGCGGCGATAGTCGCGCCAGCGTTCGGCTTCGGCCATCGACAGCGTGTCGGGCCAGTTGCGGGCGCGATAGCGGAACAGCAACTCCGGCAGACGCGGATCCTTGAACGCGAAGTCGCGCTGGCCCAGCACCGTCGGCGGCGCGCTGCGCACTTCGGCGAACTTGCGCTTGTCGCCTTCCTGCAGAAAACCGTCGTACAGCGAGCCATCCGCATCCGATGGCGCGAATTCGGCGCGCCCGGCATAGATGCGGCGAATCTTCTCCGCGAGTGCGGGCCCGGCGTCGCGCAGTTGTTCGACGCGCGACTCGGCCAGCGCCGGATCGATCCGCAGCCGCTCGAAGTCGGCGTCGCGCAGATGCGCCCATTCGATCAGCATCGGACTGCGATTGAGATGCACTTCCTTCAGCGGAATTCGCGCCTCGCCGGGCGGCAGGTCCGCGGCCGGCGTGTACAGGCGGTCGGCGATCTCGTCGGCGTCCAGCGACAACAACAGCTCCGGCGATTCGTGCAGATCGAACACCACGATGCGGTTGTCGATCTTCGGATGACGGATCAAGGGCGCGACCGCTGCGGCGCACAGTCGCGACGCGGGAAAACGCTGGGAGACGTGCAGCACGGGCGTCATCGCCACGGTGTCGAGCATCCGCGCGGCGAATTTCTTGTCGCGCAGCTTCAGGGTGTAGTCCCACAGTTTGGGCTGCGCGTGCTTGAGCTTGCGGGCCATGCCGATCAGCGCACGCACGTCCGACAGCGCCTCGTGCGCGTCGCCTTCGCGCACGCCGTTGGCCTCGGCCAGGTGTTCCAGTTTGAACGAAGGCGCGCCGTCCTCGCGCAGCGGCCAGACGATGCCCTCCGGTCGCAGCGCGTGCGCCAGCCGCATCACGTCCAGCAGATCCCAGCGCGAATTGCCGCCGCGCCATTCGCGTTCGTAGGGATCGTAGAACTGCCGGAACAGGCCGTGACGGACGAATTCGTCGTCGAAGCGCAGCGAGTTGTAGCCGAGGCTGCAGGTCTCCGGCGCCGACATCGCTTCGAAGATGCGCGCGAAGGCGTCGGCCTCGGTCACGCCTTCGCGCAGCGCGCGCTGCGGCGCGATGCCGGTGATCAGGGTCGCGATGGGCGAGGGCAGCAGGTCGTCGGCGGGCCGCACCAGGAAATCCCAAGGCTCGTCGATCTGTTTGAGATCGGCATCGGTGCGGATCGCCGCGAACTGCGCTATCCGGCTCCGGCGCGGATCGGTGCCGAAGGTTTCCAGATCGTAGAACAGGAAGCTCGCGGTCACTCAGGCCTCCGTTTCCAGCGGCGACAGGCGCGCGTGGACCATGCGGTCCACCGCAGCCCAGTCGAGGTTGTCGAGGCTGTCGCGTCCGGCCGTGGCTTCCACCAGCAATGCACGCTGGATGCGGCCGCGTTCGAACGCGGTGGCGTAGGGCAGGCGGCGAAAAGTGATCATCGCGTAGCGCGGCACGAAACGGCCGGGATGGCGCTCGGCGAGCTTGCGTTCGAGTTCGCGCTGCAGCAGGAAATCGGGGTCGTCGACGCGATCGCTCATTTCCCGGTAGTTCTCCAGCGCCATCTGCTGGATCGCGGCGGCGTTCGGTTTGCGCTCGGCTTCGAAGGCCGCGAACGCGGTCGCGGTGTCCGGGTCGCGCTCCAGATGCGCCGCCAGCGCCACGCAGTCCTCGAACGCGCAGTTCATGCCCTGGCCGTGGAACGGCACCATCGCGTGCGCGGCGTCGCCCAGCAGCACCGCGCGGCCATCGAGATGCCAGCGGTCCAGATACAGCGTCGCCAGCATCCCTGCCGGGTTGGCCTCGAAGTCGTGCCGCAGTTTCGGGATCAGCGGCAGCGCATCGGCGAAATCGCGCGCGAACAGCGCCTCGCCTTCCGCACCGTCGCGCACGGACGCGAAGCTGGTCTTGCCCTCGTTCGGCATGAAGAGAGTGACGGTGAAAGTGCGCTCGTCGTTCGGCAGCGCGATGCACATGTAATCGCCGCGCGGCCAGATATGCAGCGCGTTGGCTTCGAGCTGGAAATCGCCGTCGAACCCGGGCGGAATCTCCAACTCCTTGTAGCTGTGCGGCATCACCTCGATGCGTTCGCCAAGATCCGAAACCTGGGTCATGGCTGCGCGCAGATTAGAGCCGGCGCCGTCGCTGCCGATCAGGGCGTGGAACGGATGCGCGATGTCTTCGCCTTCGCCGACGAAATGCGCGATGCGCGCGTCGAAATCGACCCGATCGAGACGACGGTCGAAATGCAGGCGCACGCCCGCAGCCTCCGCCGCGTTCAGCAGCACGATATTGAGATCGCCGCGGCTGATCGACCAGATCACTTCGCTGTCGTCCTTGCCGTAACGCTGCAACTGCACGCGGCCATCGGCGAAATGCACCATGCGCCCGCGCATCATCACCGCCTGCTTCAGCACGTCGTCGTCGACACCGGCGGTGCGCAGCGCGTTCAGGCCGCGCTCGGCCAGCGCGAGATTGATCGAGCGGCCGCCGGCGTAGCCATGCACGCGCGGGTCGCCGCGGCGCTCGAATAGATCCACCTGCCAGCCTTGCCGCGCGAGCAGCGTCGCGAGCAGCGGGCCGGCCAGCCCGGCGCCGACGAGGGTGAGACGCTTGTTTTCTGCGTTGCTCATGACATCAGCATTCATGTCTGCCACTCCTGCACCGCGCGCGCGAAGCGCAGAATGTCGCTGTGGTGGTTGTAGAGCGGCGCGGGCGAGATGCGGATCACGTCGGGTTCCCGCCAGTCGCCGAGTACGCCGCGCGCGCTCAGATGTTCGAACAGCGCGCGGCCGCGCTCGCGCCCACCGACGACGCGCAGCGATAATTGGCAGCCGCGTTGTCCGGGGTCTGCGGGCGTTACGATCTGCAACTTGTCGGCGAGATGCGCATGAATCAGCCGCTCCAGATAACCGGTGAGCCGTTCGGATTTCGCGCGTAAGGCGGGCATGCCGGCGCGTGCGAACAGATCCAGCGACGCGCGCAGCGGCGCGAGGCCGAGAATCGGCGGATTGCTCAGCTGCCAGCCGTCGGCGCCGGGCGTGGGCACGAATTCCGGGCCCATCCGGAAGCGACTGGCCTGATCGTGACCCCACCAACCGGCGAAACGCGGACGGTCGGTGCGCGCGTGGCGTTCGTGCACGAAACAGCCGCCGACCGCGCCCGGCCCCGAGTTCATGTATTTGTAGTGGCACCACACCGCGAAATCGGCGCCGCTGTCGTGCAATTGGAGCGGCAGATTACCGACCGCATGCGCGAGGTCGAAACCGACCATCGCGCCTGCTGCGTGTCCCAGACGCGCAATCTCTTTCAGATCGAACGCCTGCCCGGTGCGGTACTGCAGGCCGGGCCAGAGGATCAATGCGACGCGATGGCCATGTTCGGCGATAGCGCGTTCGATCGCCGCCATCGAGAAGGTACCGTCGGCCTGGTCGGGCTCGACTTCGATCAAATCGGTCTCCGCTGACCATCCGCGCGCCTGCAACTGCGATGCCATCGCGTGCCGGTCGGATGGAAACGCACCGGCTTCCATCAGGATCGCGCTGCGTTCGGCGGCTGGTCGATAGAAGCTCACCATCATCAGATGCAGGTTCGCGGTGAGCGAATTCATCGCGACCACTTCCAGCGGCTGCGCGCCGACCACGTCGGCCAGCGCGTAGCGGACGAGTGCGTGATAGGGCATCCACGGCGCGGGTTCGAGGAAGTGGCCTTCGACGCCGTCTCGCGCCCACTTGTCCATCACTTCGTCGACGCAGGCGCGTGCGCCCTTGGGCTGCAGGCCGAGCGAATTGCCGCAGAAGTACGCCATTTCGGCGCCGTCGTGGCGCGGGATGTGGAATTCGTCGCGATAGCTGTGCAGCGGGTCGTCGGCGTCTTGTTGCTGCGCGTGTTCATCGCTGATCGTTGCCGCGTTCATTGATGCCTCGATGTTTGCATGCCGAAGCGCAAATCCCCCGTAGCCCCCTTTTTCAAAGGGGGCAAAGCATTGACGGCCCGCATCACCGAAATCCCAAGCTGTATGACCGAAATGCTGGTCTGTATGACCGGAGTGCTGGTCTGCGTCGCCAATGCCTGCTCTGTTCCCCCCTTTGAAAAAGGGGGGCGAGGGGGGATTTGCTCTTGGCGCCATCCATTCAGCGCATAGGGTGTGCCTTCGGCGTACCTGTTTTTCGCCGCGCTGAACAAAGACGCTCCGCCACAGGCGCACTCGATGAGAGGCATCGGCATGTATTGCATCACGCGAACCTCGCCTTCGACAGCCCCAGCCACTCCAGCGCGGTGCCGTGATAGAGACGCGCCTGTTCGGTCTCGGGAAGATCCAGCGCCGCGATGCCCGCGCCGGGTTCCTGTTCGCCGAGCGGGAACGGGTAGTCGGTGCCGAGCATGATCCGGTCGGTGCCGCAGGTGTCGATCAGATACTTCAATGCGCGCGGATCCGCGACCCACGAATCGAAATACAGCCGCGACAGGTATTCGCGCGGATTGCGGAAATTATCGGTGGCCACCAGATCGGGACGCATGTTGAAGCCGTGCTCGATGCGGCCGATGGTGTACGGAAAACTGCCGCCGCCGTGGGCGAGGCATATCTTCAGTTTGGGCAGACGCTCCAGCACGCCGCCGAACACCAGACAGCACGCCGCACGCGATTGCTCCGCGGGCATCCCCACCAGCCACGGCAGCCAGTATTTCGGCATCGATTCGCTGCCCATCATGTCCCACGGATGGACCAGTATCGCCGCGTCCAGTTCGCTGGCGGCCTGGAAGAAATCGAACAGCTCCGGCGCGTCGAGGTTCCAGTCGTTGATGTGCGAACCGATCTGCACGCCCTGCAGACCGAGCTGATCGACGCAGCGCTCCAGCTCCTGGATCGCCAGGCGCGGCGACTGCAGCGGCACCGTGCCGATGCCGGCGTAATGCCGCGGATATTCGCGCACCGCCTCGGCCATGTGATCGTTGAGCGCTTGGTGCAGATCGTGGGCGTGATGCGGCTTCGCCCAGTAACTGAACATCACCGGCACCGTGCTCAGCACCTGCACCTGCACGCCGAAGGTCGCGAACTCGTCGATGCGGATCTTCGGATCCCAGGTCTTCGGCCAGATCTCGCGGAAGAACTTGCCGTCCTTGTAGATGCGCGAACGGCCGTCGTCGCCGTGATGGATCACCGGGAAACGGATGTCGCCGTACTTGGCCGCCAGATCGGGCCAGTTGCGGGGCAGGTAATGGGCGTGGGTGTCGATTTTGAGCATCGTGTACCTACTCGGGCCAGATCTGGTCGACGATATCGCTCATGACGACCGTTTCCTTGGCGCCATCGAGTTGGGCTTTCCATGCGTCGGGAAACGCATTCTCGTCCGAGGATTTTCCGTGCATGGCGAAGAGTACAAGCCCTTTGGTACGGGCGATATATTCCGGTTTCAGTTCCAACGCAATACGGTTGTCGAGATCGCTTGCCTCGAAAGTCTTGCAGCTTGTCCATGTCTTGATGCGCTGCTTGGGCCGCAAGGCAACGAAAATGGTGCATTCATTGGAGGAATGGGCTGTGTCGAGACCGGAAGACCATCGCTCCGTGATGGAAACGATAGCGTTCGCTGTTGAGACGATGTCTGCGGCGGAAACCCTGGTTCCGATCAATGAATCCGGTTGAAGGAGTGCGAGCTTACCCAGACGATAGATTTTTTGAGAGGCATCGCTTCCTTCAGCAGCCACTGTCTTCCCGGTCACCAGGAAAAGACCGATAGCTATCGTCAGCGCATAGGTCAAAAGCCGGGCACGGATCACGCCGAATCTCCTTGCTGATCGTATTTCGCCGGGGCCGGGTTGAAATGGCCGCAGGCCTTGCAGGTGCGGTGTTCGCGCGAGTGGTAGAAGCGATCGAACACGGCGGGGAAGTCGGTCTCGATGTCGACCAGCGTGAAGTATTCCTCGTAGATCCGGTGGTTGCAGCGCTCGCAATACCACTGCAGGCCGTCGAGTTCGTGCGGCAGACGCTTGCGTTCGATCACCAGGCCGATGGAGTCGGGCATGCGCTGCGGCGAGTGCGGCACGCGCGGCGGCAGCAGGAAGGTTTCGCCGGCCTTGATCGGGATGTCGCGGACTGCGTTTTCTTCTTGAATGCGCAGCACCATCTCGCCTTCGAGCTGATGGAACCACTCCGGGCCTTCGTCGTAGTGATAGTCGGTGCGTGCGTTCGGGCCGCCGACGATCATCACGATGAACTCGCCGTCGTAGATGCATTTGTTGCCGACCGGCGGCTTCAGCAGATGTCGATGCTCGTCGATCCAGGCCTGCAGATTGATCGGGTTGGGCAGCATGGGGCGTCTCCGGATCGGGATAGTGGGCGGTCAGGCGGCAAGGCGCTGCGCGAGGCTGGCGTAGAGCGGAATGCCGATCGCGAGATTGAACGGGAAGGTCAGGCCGAGCGCGGCGGTGATGCAGCGGCCCACGTCGGCCTCGGGCAGGCCCGCGCGCACCGCGGCGGGCGCGGCGATGTACGAGGCGCTGGACAGCATGGCGCCGAAGACCGTGGCGCCGCCGACCGACAGGCCGCAGGCGTGCGCCAGCGCAACACCGGCGACGCCGTGCGCCAGCGGCAGCGCCGTGGCGAAGACGGCGAGCCGGAACCAGCCGCGGCGCAGTTCGGCGAGACGGTTGGCGGCGGTCATGCCCATGTCCAGCATGAACAACATCAGCACGCCCTGGAACAGCGCGAAGTACATATCGTCGACGCTGGTGATGCCGCCCGGGCCGGCGATGGCGCCGATGGCGAGGCCGCCGAGCAGCAGGATCGCGGTCTTGCCGGTGAAGACTTCGCGCAGGGTGTGGTGGCTGTCGGCATCGCCGCCGCGACCGCGGCCGAGGGCCAGGCCGATCAGCAATGCGGGTACTTCCAGCGCCACCAGCAGCGCGACCATCACGCCTTCGGCCGGCGTGCCGGCGCGTTCGGCGAACTGGTTGGCGGCGATGAAGGTCACCGCCGATACCGAACCGTAGTGTGCGGCCATGGCCGCGGCTTCGCGCCGGATGTCGCCCAGCCACCATCTCGCCAACGCATAGGCGCTGAACGCGGTGATCGCACCGGCGGCGAGCGTCATCGTCAGCAGCAGCGCCAGCGCGGCGGGTTCCTGGCCGCGCAATGCGACGCCGCCTTTCAGACCGATCGCCAACAGCAGGAAGATCGACAGATAAGTCTGGATCTGGTTGGGGATTTCGAGATCGCTGCGCACTGCGCGGGCGAACAACCCCAGCGCGAAGGCGAGCACGACCGGCGAGGAGAGATTGGCGAGCAGCAGTTCCATCTCAGCCGGCCATGTCCTGCGGCAATGCGGCGATGCACTTGAGTTCGATCGCGATCGGCGTCGGCAGCGCGGTGATGCCCAGCGTAGTCCGGCACGGGGCACTGGCCGGGTCGGGGAAATATTCGGCCCAGATCGCGTTGTAGGTCTTGAAATCGCGCGCCATATCGGTGAGATAGACGGTCACGTCGACCAGATCCTCCCAGCGTGCGCCGCTCGCTTCCAGCACCGCGCGCACGTTGGCGAAGACCGAGCGGGTCTGCAATGCGATGTCGTAGGCGATCAGCGCGCCGTCGGCATCGTGGACGTTGCCGGGGATGCCGTTGCTGGCCGGGTCGCGCGGGCCGATGCCCGAAAGGAAGAGTTGGTCGCCGACGCGCCGCGCATGCGGATAGCTGCCGACCGCCTTCGGGGCGTTCGCGGCGTGGATGGCATCGTGGCTCATCGTTCGCTCCGGATCCGGCCGAGTTGGGCGATGGCGGCGGAATACTGCTGGGCGAGTTCGCGCGGGGAATCCACATCCAGGCCGAGCTGGCGCACCACGCCGTCGTGCAGGCCGTAGATCCAGCCGTGCAGGCTCAGCGCCTGGCCCCGCGCCCATGCGTCCTGCACCACGGTGCTCTGACAGGCGTTGACGACCTGTTCGATCACGTTGAGTTCGCACAGGCGGGCATGCCGCATCGATTCGAGTTCAACGCTTTCCAGCAATGCCGCGTGCTTCTGCGCGACATCGCTGACATGGCGCAGCCAGTTGTCGACCAGGCCGACGCGCGCGCCGGTCAGGCTGGCGTGAACGCCGCCGCAGCCGTAGTGGCCGACCACCAGCACATGCTCGACCTTCAACACATCGACCGCGAACTGGATCGTGCTCAGGCAGTTGAGATCGGTATGCACGACCAGATTGGCGACGTTGCGATGGACGAAAACTTCGCCCGGGTCCAGCCCCAGGATCTGGTTCGCCGGCACGCGCGAATCGGAACAGCCGATCCACAGATATTTCGGCGCCTGCTGGCGCGACAACCGTTCGAAGAAACCGGGGTCTTCGCGACTGACGCGGTCCGCCCAGTCCTGGTTGTTGCGCAGCAGTGCGTTCAAGGATTGCGTCATTTGTGGGCTCCATTCATAACGATATTCCTACGTTCCTGGCTTCGGTGAAAAAACGCATGGCTTCCATGCCGCCTTCGCGGCCCAATCCGGATTGACCGACGCCGCCGAACGGCGTGCGCAGGTCGCGCATCAGCCAGGTATTGATCCAGACCATGCCGACGTGCAATTGCGCGGCGAAGCGGTGGGCGCGATTGAGGTCGCGGGTCCAGATCGAGGCGGCGAGGCCGTAGTCGCTCGCGTTCGCGAGCGTCAGCGCGTCGTCGTCGCTGGCGAAGGATTGCAGTGTGACCACCGGGCCGAAGATTTCGTCGCGGTTGGTCGCGGTGTCGGGGCCGAGGCCTTCGATCACCGTCGGCGCCACGAACCAGCCGGGGCGTTCCAGCGCATGGCCGCCGCAGAGGATATGGCCGCCTTCGTCGCGGGCGCGTTGCAGCGCGCGGAGCACTTTGTCGAAATGCGCCTGCGACACCAGCGGACCCATGCGCGTATCCGAATCCATCGGGTCGCCGACGCGCAGCGCCAGCGCGCGCTCGACCAGCGCCTCGCGGAATTCGGCATAAATGTTCTGTTCAACGAGGATGCGCGAGCCGCAGAGACAGATCTGGCCGCTGTTCTGGAACGCCGAGCGCACGATGATGTCGAGATGCGCCCGCCAGTCGCTGTCGGCGAAGACGAGGGTGGGATTCTTGCCGCCGAGTTCCAGCGACACTTTCTTCAGCTGCGAGGCGGCGAGGGCGGCGATGCGTTTGCCCACCGCGGTGCTGCCGGTGAACGACACGGCCTTGATCGCCGGGTCCAGCACCAGCGGTTCGCCGATGTCCGGGCCCAGGCCATGGACGATGTTGAGCACGCCCGCTGGGAAACCGATGTCGTTGGCGACCCGGCCGAGCATGGTCGCGGTGGCCGGGGTGATCTCCGACGGTTTGGCGACCACGGTGTTGCCGGCGGCCAGGGCCGGCGCGATTTTCCAGGTGAACAGATACAGCGGCAAGTTCCACGGCGAGATCGTGGCGACCACGCCCAACGGCTGACGCAGGGTGTAGTTCAGCCCCGCCTGGCCGTGATGCGATTCGCTGGCGAACTGGGTCGCGGCGTGGGCGAAGAAGCGCAGGTTCGAGATGGCGCGTGGGATCTCGGCGTCGCGGGCGAGCGCGAAGGGCTTGCCGCCGTCCAGCGCCTCGGCGTGGGCGAAATCGTCCAGTCGCGCTTCCACGGCGTCGGCGAGGCGTTCGAGCCAACGCGCGCGCTCGGTGGGTGGCAGCGCCGACCACGCGGGAAATGCGGCCTGCGCCGCAGCGATGGCATCGGTGGAATCGCTGGCCTCGCCGG
>JAZKFJ010000036.1:0-40667 GCA_040386495.1 Pseudomonadota bacterium | reverse complement strand
CGCGGCCGGTGGCGGGGTCGAACACATCCAGCGCCCGGCCGCTGTGCGACGGGCGCTCGTTGCCGGCGATCACGTGATGGAAGGTCCGCATCCGCCAAGCTTACCGAGATCGGTCGCCGCTTGCCCCTTGGTCGTCCGCAACACCGTTGAAACAGGGGCATCCCGTCGGCCGGTGGAGACCTTCGCCAGCGTACGTTGCGCCGAATCCCGCAGCGCCGCCGCGATCCGCTCCTGCACGCAAGCCAAGAGTCCTTCATGAAGAATCATCGTTCGTTCTTGCTGCTGGCTCTGCTCGCGCTGGCACCGGCCGCCGCCCAGGCCCACGGCGACGCCTGTCTCAAACCGTTCCAGGCCACCGGCACGGTAGATTTCCCGGCGGGTTACAGCGGCGTCACCGGCCAATTCCGGGTGCCGGCGGGTTGCCGCCTGCGGATCGAGCAGATCAGCGCAGGCTTGCGTCTGCCCAGCGCCACCGACACTGCGGACTTCCAGGTTGGCACCACCATCGGCGGCACCTTCGCGTGGCACGATCTCGAAGTCGCGCAGGGCTACAGGGTTCTCGACCGCAAAGCCTTCGGTCCGGTCACGCTTTATGCCGACAAGGGTACCGATGTGCGCATATCGATTGCGCGGATCACCAGCACCTACACGGTGACGACCGCGTGGTGGACGGTGACGGGATGTCTTTACGTGGCATGAGGTCTACGTTGTATCACGCATGAAAGCGTGGCAGCCGCTTGCGTGCGTAGCGCAGGTACGCGGCCGACGAAACTTGGAGCCTCCGGGAAAAACGGGGCGGGTCAGTCAGGGGGTGTCCCGGTCTTGCCGCTGGTCTTTCCGTTCCACTCCCGGTCTTTCCAATTCATTCCGTCTTTCAAGATGACGCATGCGCACACCTCCCGGTATAGTGTTTGCATCGCCGCAAATGCAGTGCTCTTGTTGCGACCTGCAAGCGCGCGAAAGGGAAATACGCCTTGATCCCCTTGGCGTGCCTTCGTGAATTGCCGCGATTGGATTTCAATTCTCCCCCGAAATGTATATGGACGTTGCCGAAACGCTTGCACCGGAACATGTATCGCCGGCCTCCGGGCATTGGCAGGCGCGGTTGTTGTTGAGGTTTTCCGACGACAACGGCGTCACCAGGCTCACTGACCGCTCGCATGTCGGACCTTTGCGCGTGCAGAAGCCGTTGTATCCGGAAGGAGCGGACGTTTGTCATGCGATCATCGTGCATCCACCCGGTGGCGTTGTCGGTGGCGATGAACTGACTGTCGAAGCGCATGTGCAAATGGCGGCGCATGCGCTTGTGACCACGCCAGGCGCGGCCAAGTGGTACAAGGCGAACGGCAAGGTTTCGACCCAGACGATACACATACAGGTCGATGCCGATGCTGGTATGGAGTGGCTGCCACAGGAGACTATCTTCTTCGATGCGGCCGATGTCCAGTTGATGCAATCCATTTCACTGGCGAAAGGCGCGCGCTATATCTCCGCTGAAATCCTGTGTTTTGGCCGCATCGCTTCAGGCGAGACATTCTCCACCGGCAAGATCGCGCAGCATACGGTCATACGCCGGGAGGGGAAATTGATCTGGTTCGAGCAGGGCGCGCTTGCGGGCGGCAGCGCCGCAATGAACAGTGCCTTGGGCTTGAATGGAAACAGCGTCAGCGCTACGTTGATCGCGGCGGGTGGGACGGTTCCGACGACGGTGATCAACGCATTGCGCGCAGATGCGGACCTGGTGTTGAATGGCGCAGGCAGCTTCGGCGTCACCCAGTTGCATGGGCTTGTGGTGGTCCGCTATCTGGGCAATGCCAGTGAGACTGCCCGAGCGTTGATGTTGCTGGCATGGCGCCATCTCCGCATCGAAGTGATGGGTCGGGATGCGGTGGAACTGAGGATATGGAACACGTAAGTTCGAAGACGGCGCTGGGTCATGATCCACTGGATGAGAGCCTGTCCGATACGAACTGATGCTCCGCCCGATGCAAATGTGTTCCGACGTTACGACGACAAAAGCTAATGACGAGAGCCCGATGGACTTAACGCCAAGAGAGAAAGACAAACTGCTGATCTTCACCGCGGGATTGCTCGCCGAACGACGCAAAGCGCGCGGTTTGAAGCTCAATTATCCTGAGGCCGTCGCACTGATTTCTGCGGCGATCATGGAAGGCGCCCGCGACGGCAAGACGGTCGCGGAACTGATGTCAGAAGGAACGAAAATACTGTCGCGTGCCGACGTCATGGATGGCATCGCCGAAATGATTCCGGACATTCAGGTCGAGGCGACGTTTCCTGACGGCACCAAATTGGTCACCGTGCATGACCCCATTCCCTGATGCTGTCGTCGACGGAAAAACCATGATCCCAGGTGAACTGTTCGTAGCGCCAGGCGACGTCGAATTGAATGTCGGCCGAGAGACCGTGAGCGTCAGTGTCGCGAATACCGGCGACCGGCCGATCCAGGTCGGGTCGCATTTCCATTTTTTCGAAGTGAATCCGTTTCTCCAATTCGATCGACAGCGCGCTTATGGCATGCGCCTCGATATTGCAGCCGGCACCGCAGTGCGGTTCGAACCGGGGCAGGCGAGAACCGTTTCATTGGTGGCGCTTGCCGGCGATCGCATCGTCTATGGTTTCAACGGGCGTGTGATGGGGCCACTCGAATGACCAGGATCACCAGGCAGGCTTACGCCGAAATGTATGGCCCGACGACCGGCGACCGGATGCGCCTGGCGGACACGGAGTTGATCATCGAGATCGAAAAGGACTACGCGATATACGGCGAAGAAGTGAAGTTCGGCGGCGGCAAGGTCATCCGCGATGGCATGGGTCAGTCGCAGCGCAGTCATGCCGATGTGATGGATACGGTGATCACCAATGCCGTGATAATCGATCACTGGGGCATCGTCAAGGCCGACATCGGTCTGAAAAACGGCTTGATCGCCGTGATCGGAAAAGCCGGAAATCCGGACATCCAGCCGGCCGTCGACATGGTCATCGGCGGCGCGACCGAGATCATTGCCGGCGAAGGCATGATCGTGACGGCAGGCGGCATCGATTCGCATATCCATTTCATTTGCCCGCAACAGATCGAAGAAGCGTTGATGAGCGGGATTACGACCATGCTGGGCGGCGGCACCGGCCCAGCGGTCGGTACCGCCGCGACGACCTGCACGCCCGGGCCATGGCATATCCACGCCATGCTGATGGCGGCCGACGCTTTTCCGATGAATCTGGGATTCATGGGCAAAGGCAATGTCAGCTTGCCCGAGCCACTGGAAGAACAGATCAAGGCCGGTGCGATAGGGCTGAAACTGCACGAAGACTGGGGCACGACGCCCGCAGCGATCGACAATTGCCTCTCGGTGGCAGAGCGCTACGACGTGCAGGTTGCGATCCACAGCGACACCTTGAACGAGGGCGGCTTCCTGGAGCATACGCTCGCGGCTTTCAAGGATCGCACGATCCATACCTTCCATACCGAAGGTGCCGGTGGCGGGCACGCGCCGGACATCATCGCTGCCGTCGGCGAGTCGAATGTGCTGCCATCGTCGACCAATCCAACGCGCCCGTACACCGTCAACACGCTGGACGAGCATCTCGACATGCTGATGGTCTGCCATCATCTCGATCCCGCGATCGCGGAGGACGTCGCGTTTGCCGAGTCGCGCATCAGGCGCGAGACCATCGCCGCAGAGGACATCCTGCACGACCTGGGTGCGATCTCGATGATGTCATCGGATTCGCAGGCGATGGGGCGGGTGGGCGAAGTCATTTTGCGCACCTGGCAGACAGCGCACAAGATGAAGATGCAGCGGGGCGCGCTCGCTGAAGACAGCGCTGGCCACGATAATTTCAGAGTCAAGCGCTACATCGCCAAATACACCATCAATCCGGCCATCACGCACGGCATTGCTCACGTGACCGGCTCTTTGGAGGTCGGCAAGATCGCCGACGTTGTTTTGTGGAAGCCCGCTTTCTTCGGCGTCAAACCGAGCATGATCGTGAAGGGCGGGATGATCGTTGCAGCACAAATGGGCGATCCGAATGCCTCGATTCCCACGCCGCAACCGGTGCATGCCCGCTTGATGTTCGGCGCTTTCGGTGGCGGCTTGAAAAAGTCGTTCACTTTCGTGTCCCAGGCGGCGCTGGATGCCGGTGTCGCCGAAAAGCTCGCGCTCACCAAAACCGTCATCGCGGTCAAGAACACGCGCGATGTGCGAAAGACGGACATGATCCACAATGGCGCCACTCCGAAGATGGAAGTGGATCCGGAGACCTATCAAGTGCATGCGGATGGTGAGTTGCTGACTTGCGAGCCTGCCCATGTGCTGCCGATGGCGCAACGATATTTTCTTTTTTGACGAACGGACATGCTGACCATTCACACAAAGATCGCACGTGCGGACACGGTGTTTGCGCAATTGGTATTGCCTTACGAATTGCGCGAGAAGAGCCGACTTCGCGCGGTGATGAGCAATGGCGAAGAGGTTGCCGTGATGACTCCGCGCGGCACGGTCATGCGCGATGGCGACCTGCTGCAGAGCGACGACGGCCGTGTGGTGCAGATCGTCGCCGCGCGTGAGCCGACGTGCCGGGTCGAGTGCGAATCCGCCTTCGCCCTGTTGCGCTGCGCTTTCCATCTCGGGAACCGCCACACGCAAGCCCAGCTTGGCGATGGTTACTTGCGCATCCGGAAGGACGCCGTGCTCACGGAAATGCTGCAAGGCCTTGGTGCGGTCGTTGTCGACGAGCTTGCCTGTTTCGAGCCCGAGGCGGGAGCCTATGGCGGTGGCCATCGCCATGGCGGCGACGATGCGCATCCGCACAATCCGCTCGCACCGATCCCGCTGCGTCAGCGCATCCATCGGCCCTCGGACGTGGAATAGCGGCATGCATTCCGCGGCCTTGCTGCATCTGCTGCAATTGACCAGCCCATCGCTGCCGATCGGCGCGTACAGCTATTCCCAAGGCCTGGAAGCGGCCATGGAGAACGGCACGGTCAAAGACGAACACAGTGCGCGCGATTGGATCGTCGATCATTTGCATCACGCCGTCGCGCGGTTCGAAGCGCCCGTTCTGTGGCGATTGCTCGAAGCGTTTTCCACCGCAGATGCACAGACGGCGAAGTATTGGACAGAGGTGTTCCTCGCATCCCGGGATACCGCCGAGTTCCGTGCCGAGACCGTACAGATGGGATATTCCCTGGCCAAGCTGCTCGCCGATCTCGACATCGTCGACGTGCGTTCGTTGACCGATCTGCCCAGACAGGCGGACATTCCGCTGCCCACGGCCTTGGCCTGTGCGGCCGTTGCGTTGCGCGTGCCGCATGAGGCCGCTCTGCTCGGCAGCTTGTACTCGTGGGCGGAAAATCAGGTGCTGGTTTGCGTCAAGTCGGTTCCGCTCGGGCAGATGTCCGGTCAGCGATTGCTGTTGTCGCTGCGTGTCGAACTCGAATCGGCTGCATGCGTCGCTCGGACATTGTCCGACGATCAACTGTGCAACTGGACCCCGGGATTGTCGATGCTGTCCATGCGCCATGAAGTGCAATACAGTCGTCTGTACCGCTCCTGAAATCACTGGCATCGACATCATGATTGACGCTTCGCATCATCAAACGCCGAATCCGCTGCGGGTTGGTATCGGCGGCCCGGTCGGCTCCGGGAAAACCGCGCTTTGCGAATCGCTCTGCAAGCGCATGCGTCATCGATACGAGATGGCGGTCATCACCAACGACATCTACACGAAAGAGGACATGGAAATCCTCCTGCGTGCGGACGCCTTGCCTGCGGAGCGCTTGATGGGAGTGGAAACCGGCGGATGTCCCCACACCGCGATCAGAGAGGACGCTTCGATCAATCTTGAAGCGATTGCCCGCATGAGCGCGGAATTTCCGCAGCTCGATTTGATGCTGATCGAATCGGGCGGCGACAACCTGGCGGCGACGTTCAGCCCGGAGCTGTCCGACCTCACGATCTATGTCATCGACGTGGCCGCCGGCGAAAAAATCCCGCGCAAGGGCGGCCCGGGAATCACCCGTTCCGACTTGCTGATCATCAACAAGACCGACCTTGCGCCGCACGTCGGCGCCAACCTCGATGTCATGGCCGCGGATGCCAAGCGCATGCGCGGCGATCGGCCGTTCGTGTTCACCAATTTGCGCATCGGCGAGGGTGTGGACGCGGTGGTCTCCTTCATCCGCAAGCAGGGACTGCTTGATCGCGCATGAATGTTTCGCTACCCACCATGAGAATGACGATGAATCAGCGCCAGTCGCCCATATCAAGTGTTTCCAGCCTTGCCGTACGCGCACTCCTGGGCGTGTGTGTTCTTTCGTTTGCCTTGCCTGCTTCCGCCCACATCGATGCGAGCCATATCGATGCGAGCCATGTTGCGTCCGGATTCGCTAGCGCTGGCTTTGTCTCCGGTCTCCTGCATCCGCTATCGGGTCTGGATCATCTGCTGGCCATATTCGCAGTCGGCGTTTGGGCATCGCAGCATCGGGGCAGAGCGCGCCGGGCATTGGCCGTCGTTTTTCCGGTGATGATGGTGGCCGGCGCCGTGCTTGGCTCGCTGGGCTTGGTGTTCTCGGGAATAGAGGCGGGTATCGCCATCTCCGTTGCGGTCCTGGGGGTGTTGATCGCGCGCTCGATCAGACTGTCTATGTCCGTCGGCGCGTTCCTCGTTGCATGCTTTGCGCTTGCGCATGGATATCAGCACGTTGTCGAAATGAGCGCTGCGTACTCGCTCTATGCGTACTGCGCGGGCTTTGCGCTCTCGACAGTGCTGATCCTCGCGTCCGGGCTTGCGCTGGGCGCGGGATCGACAAGGATGTTCGCCCGTTCGAGCCGCCGCTGGACTGGCGCTGTCATCGCGACGGCCGGCATGTACTTCATCTCCGCGGTCGTTTGACCGGCTCGCCGGGAACGCTTGGGCGTGTCGGAGTTGCGGGTGAATGGTGGGCGTCCTTTGGATACTCGTCACCCAACGACTATGCAAGGAGACTGAAGCCAGCGGCTTGCCCCTGTACTTCTTGGCGTCCGTTCCTGAGGGGCAGATTCAAAGACACCCGCAATCCGTAAGCCGCCTCCTGTACCGAGCGGGGTTGCATGCGCCTCAACAGGCCAGCGCACGCCGCTGCTGGATCAGCTCTGCGAGGATGCTGACGGCGATCTCGTGCGGCGTCTGCGCGTCGATGTCGATGCCGACCGGCGCACGCAGACCAGCCAATGCGGCTGCGTGCTCGGGCAGGGCGGCGCGCACTTCGTCGATCCGCTTCGCGCTGCCCATCATGCCGATGAAGCGCGGCGGCCGTTGGCACAGCGCGCGCAGCGCGGCGATGTCGCAGTGGAAATCGCGATTCAGAAGCACGGCGAACAACTCGCGTTGCGTGTCCAGCGCGCTGGGCAGTAAATCGATCGGGCCGCACAAACGAGTCGCATGGTTGAATTTCTCAAGCGCTTCGCTGCGTTCGTCATAGGCCCACAGCTCGAAATCAAGCAGATTGGCGAAGTCGTGCAGGGCAAGCCCGCAGTGACCAGCGCCGACGATCAGCAGGCGCGGGTCCGGCTGGATCGGTTGCGGTTCACCGCCGCCGAGGTCGTCGCATTCCAGCGTCAGGCTGTTCCCGGCGGCCAGTGTCCCGGCGATCGATGCCGCACGCAGGCCATCATCGGCGCCATACCAGCGGCGCAGGCCGATCCGCATCCGTCCGCCGCAGATGCCGGCGGCGCCCTGCCGGCCGCTCAGATCGATCTGGACTTCGACGCTGCGCCCCGCGTCGTGCAACAAGTCGTGCGCGGCCGCGATCACCTGGGCTTCGGCCATGCCGCCGCCGACGCTGCCGAAAGTGCCGCTGGCACCGATCAGCATCCGGCTGCCGCCTTTGCGCGGCGTCGCCCCGCGAGTGTCCAGCACGCTGGCCAGCACCACCGGACCCGCCGCCAGCCAGGCGTGCAGACGCGCAAACAAGCGTTCGTTCAAAGGCCGACGCCTCCGCGCACGCGCTCGATGGCGGTGAGGATCGCTTCGGGCGTGGCCGGCGCGCCGAGGCCGACTGCGCGCGCGTCGCCAAACGCGGCGACCGCTTCGCGTAGCGCTTCGCGCACGCTCATCGCCAACATGAAGGGCGGTTCGCCGACCGCCTTGCTGCTGAAAATCACCTGCGTGGTCGGCGGTTCGCTGCTCCGGAACAGCGTCAAGCGGACGTCTTCCGGCACTTCGCCGACGGTCGGAATCTTGTAGGTGCTGGGCGCGTCGGTGAGCAGCTTGCCGGCGTCGTTCCAGCGCAGCTCCTCGCAGGTCAGCCAGCCCAGCCCTTGGACGAAGCCGCCTTCGATCTGACCGCGATCGATCGCGACGGCCAGCGAGTCGCCGACGTCGTGCAGAAGATCGACCCGGCGCAGCGTGTGTACGCCGGTGTATCCGCAGACTTCGACCTCGCTGACGGCCGCCCCGAACGCGAAGTAATAGAACGGATGGCCCTGGCCGGTATGCGGATCCCAGCTGAGACCGGGGGTGCGGTAGAAACCGGTCGAAGACAGGCTGACCCGCGCCCGATAAGCGGCGCCGACCACCTCCTCGAAGCGCAATCGGCGATCACTGTCACTGGCGGCGAACACCGCATCCTCGGCGAAACGGACCTGTTCGGGTGTCGCGCCCAGCAGCTCCGCAGCGACCGGACGCAGGCGTCCGAGCAGGGTGTCGCAGGCGGCCTTGACCGCCTGGCCATTCAGATCGGAGCCGCTGCTGGCCGCGGTCGCCGAGGTGTTCGGCACCTTGTCGGTGCTGGTCGGCATGATCCGGATGCGCGCCATGTCGATGCCCAGCACGCGGCTGGCCACCGCCAGCATCTTGGTGTGCAGGCCCTGGCCCATCTCGGTGCCGCCGTGGTTGAGCTGCACGCTGCCGTCGCTGTAGATGTGGACCAGCGCGCCGGCTTGGTTGTATTCGGTCTTGTTGAAGGAAATGCCGAACTTGACCGGCGTGATCGCGATCCCACGCTTGCGGTGTGCGCTGCTGGCGTTGAATGCGGCGACCGCTTCGCGGCGAGCCAGGAACTCGCTATCGCGCAGCAACTGCCGCCACAGCGCCGGCAGGTGATTGTCGACCACCGGCTGCCCATAGTGGGTCTGGTTGCGGTCGCCGCGACCATGACCGTCGCCATCGCTGGCCGGACGGTAGAAATTGCGCTCGCGAACCTCGTGCGCAGGCAGTCCGAGATGGCGTGCGACCCGCTCCAGCACTTCTTCGCCGACCAGCATGCCCTGCGGACCGCCAAAGCCGCGAAAGGCGGTGTTGGAGGCCAGATGGGTGCGCGCGATCCGGCCGGTGACCTCGATGTCCGGCACGAAATAGGCGTTGTCGACATGCACCATCGCGCGCATCAGCACCGGCGGCGACAGGTCGCAGCTCCAGCCACCGTCGGCGATCAGTTCGACCTTCAGCGCCAGCAGCTGGCCTTGCCGATCGAAGCCGACCTCATAGCGCCCGAGGAAGGGATGGCGTTTGCCGGTCATCTGCATGTCGAGGCCGCGGGTCAGCTTGATCCGCACCGGGCGGCCGGTCCTGTACGCCGCCAACGCCGCAATCGCGGCGTAGGGATTGGCCTGGGTCTCCTTGCCGCCGAAGCCGCCGCCCATGCGCAGGCTGCGGCAGACCACCCGATGAGCCGGCAGGCCGAGCACGCGGGCGACGATGATCTGGGTTTCGGTCGGGTGCTGCGTGGAGGCGGCGATCTGTACTGTGCCTTCGCTGTCGATCTCGACCCAACTGGCCTGGGTTTCCAGATAAAAGTGATCCTGACCCCCGATCCGCAGCTCGCCGGACAGCCGCAACGGCGCGCGCGTCATCGCCGCATCGGCATCGCCGCGGGCCACCCGCACCGGCGGCAGATGAAAGGCCTGGGCGGCCATCGCCTGCTCGATGCCGAGCAGCGCCGGCAGCGCTTCGTAGTTCACCGACACCTGTTCTGCGGCAGCGCGCGCCAGGGCTTCGTCATCGGCCACGACCCAGGCCACCGCCTGACCGTAGAACAGCACCGTGTGGGGCGGAATCAGCGGTTCGTCGTGCAGGATCGGGCCGGTGTCGTTCTCGCCGGGGACATCGCCTGCGGTCAGGACCGCGTACACGCCGGGCATGGCCAGTGCGGCCGCGGTATCGATCCGGAGAATCCGCGCATGCGCATGTGGCGCCTGCACCGGATACACGCTCAGCATGCCGCTGGGTGGGCGCTGCTCGTCGGTATAGATCGCACGACCGGTGACATGGCCAACGGCGCTTTCGTGGTGCAGTGACGCCGGCGACGCGGTCACGGCCGGGCCTCGGCGATGAAGCGCAGGAACAGGTTGGCGCAGAGCGCCCGGCGGTATTCGCTGCCGGCACGATGGTCGCTGAGCGGCGTGAACTCCACGCGCAATTGCGCGGCGGCGGCGTCGAGCGTCGCTTGGTCGAGCGGTCGTCCCATCAGCAGCGCTTCGGTGATCCGCGCCCGCACCGGAACGGCAGCCACGCCGCCATAGGCCAGGCGTGCGTGGTTGACCCGCTGTTGGTCGTCGAGACCCAGCGAAAATGCTGCTGCCACGATGCTGATGTCGTCGGTCTGCCGCTTGGCCACTTTGGCGCAGCCGGAACGCAGGTCGGCGCGACGCGGCAACGTGACCCCAACGATCAGCTCGTCGGCGCGGCGCGCGGTCTTGCGATAGCCGAGAAAATACTCGGCCGCGTCGATCTCGCGCGTGCCGTCCAGGCTGCGCAAATGAATCGCCGCATCCAGCGCGAGCAGGACCGGCAACAGATCGCCGATCGGCGACGCGCTGCCGAGGTTGCCGCCAAGGGTCGCGCGATTGCGCACTTGGCGACCGGCAAACCACGGCAGCATCTCGTCGATGGCCGGGAAGAGCCCCTGCAGTTCCGACTCCAGACGGCTCAACGGCACGCCGGCGCCGATCCACACCCGGTCGTCCTCGATATGCAACTGCTGCAATTCGCCGATCCGGTCCAGCGCGATCAGTACCGGCGCGACCGGCCGGCCACGGCTCAGATCGACGCCCAGATCGGTGCCGCCGGCAAACCAGTCCGACTGCGGGTGTTCGGCCTTCAGCGCCAGCGCATCGGCGATGGTCACGGGGCTGAAGCACGGCATGAGGTTCGCGGCCGGCAGTGGCGGTCTGGGCTGCGCGCGCAGCGCGGCGAAGCGCGCATCGCTGGGCGCGTCGGCCACCAGCCGCTGCGCCGCCCGGCGGATCGGCCCGTACCCGGTGCAGCGACACAGATTGCCGGCGATCGCATGATCGTCCAGCGCACCTTCGTGCAGCCCGGCGAACAGACTCATGACGAATCCGGGGGTGCAATAGCCGCACTGCGAACCGGCAGCGTCGACCAACGCCTGCTGGACCGGATGCAGTGTCTCGCCCTCGGCCAGCGCTTCCACGGTCAGCACCTCGCGGGCCGGCAACACGCCGACCGGCAGAAGACAGCTGTTGACCGCCACATAGCGCGACTCACCGTCGCCGTCGGCCTCGATCAACGCCACCGTACAAGCTCCGCAATCACCGTCCGCGCAGCCTTCCTTGGTGCCGGTGAGGCGATGTCGATTGAGCCAGCGCAGCAGGGATTCGCGGGGGTCGCTTTCGGCCAGCGATCGGGTTTCGCCATTCAGGCGAAAGGTGTTGGAGGTGATCATGACTGGATGGTACGTCCTGGGAAGCGTCAGTTCCATGGCGCGCCATGCATCGCCAATGAAGGCCGCGGGCAGGCCTGCACACACCTTGCGGCGTTGGAACTGATCTGTCATCCCGAACGAGGGCAAAGCCCGAGGATGGACCTGCTTTGGGCCGATGGTGTCGCAATAGCATGTCCGTCCGTCCGCCCGCTATGCGGGCGTTCGGGACGACAGCGGGTGTTTCCGCCTTCGCTCATGGGAGATCGTGAGCAGGCTGCAGGGATGGCTGCGCCGACGAAGCAAGCGCATAAGCGATTGATGGGTCCTGAGCAAGTCCGGGCATACGTCGGACTTGCGATCTTGAAAACCACCTGGAGGGACGTTTTTCGGCAACCCGCTAGGCGTCTGCCCCTGCTTCGGGCAGACTTCCGATACCAAAAGCGATACCAAAAGAAGGAATGCCACATGCCCCCATCCGCCGATCGACTACCCGATTTTCTGCGTGGCCTGCCGAAGGCGGAGTTGCATATCCACATCGAGGGTTCGTTGGAGCCGGAGTTGATCTTCGCGATGGCCGAACGCAACCACGTGACCCTGGCCTATCCGGATGTGGCGTCGCTGCGTGCGGCCTATGCGTTCAGCGATCTGCAGAGTTTTCTCGACATCTACTACGCCGGCGCCAGCGTGCTGCTGACCGAGGCGGATTTCTTCGACATGGCCTGGGCCTATTTCCTGCGCGCCAAGGACGACAACATCGTGCACAGCGAGCTGTTTTTCGATCCGCAGACGCATACCGCACGCGGGGTGTCGATGGACACGGTGATCAACGGGCTGCGCCGGGCCTGCGATCGGGCGCAGTCGCAGTTGGGCGTGCGTGCGGAACTGATCCTGTGCTTCCTGCGTCATTTGTCCGAAGACGAGGCCCTGGCGACCTTCGAGGAGGCGCGCCCGCATGTGGGCAAGTTCATCGGCGTCGGGCTGGATTCCAGCGAGCTGGGTCATCCGCCGGAGAAGTTCGCGCGGGTCTTCGCGCAGGCGCGCAAGCTGGGCCTGCGCACGGTCGCGCATGCCGGTGAGGAGGGGCCGCCGGCCTATATCTGGAGTGCGCTGGATGTGTTGAAGGCCGAGCGCATCGATCACGGGGTGCAGGCGTTGCAGGACCCCGCGCTGGTCAAGCGGCTGGCCGAACAGGGCGTGCCGCTGACGGTCTGTCCGCTCTCCAACATCAAGCTGCGCGTATTCGACACGCTGGCCGAGCACAATCTTCGCCAACTGCTCGATGCGGGCCTGGTGGCGACGGTGAATTCCGACGATCCGGCTTATTTCGGCGGTTATCTGAACCAGAACTTCGTTGAGACCTTCGACGCGCTCGGGCTGGATGCCAGCCACGCGGCGACCCTGGCGCGCAACAGCTTCAACGCGAGCTTCGCCAGCGCAGCGGAGAAACGCAGCGATCTGGATCGGCTGGACGCGTATCTCGACCACGCCGGCGTCCGCTGATCCCATGGGCAAGCTGACGACCCATGTTCTGGATACCGCGCACGGCACGCCGGGGGCCGGCGTTGCTGTCTCCTTGTATCGTTGCGAAGCCGCTGGCCGGGCGTTGATCGCACGGACGACGACCAATGCGGATGGTCGCTGCGATGCGCCGCTGCTCGCCGACGCGGCCTGCAGCGTCGGCGTGTACGAACTCGACTTCGCGATCGGCGACTACTTCGCCGCACGCGGCGTGGTCGTGCCCGAGCCGCGCTTCGTCGATGTAGTGACCTTGCGCTTCGGTATCGCCGATGCCGAAGCGCACTATCATGTCCCGCTGCTGGCATCCCCGTTCAGCTATTCGACCTATCGTGGGAGTTGATCGGGTTCATGGCTGACTATCTGATCGAAGCCGCTGGGCTGTTGCTGCGCTGGTTGCACGTCGTCGCCGCAATTGCCTGGATCGGCGAATCTTTCTATTTCGTCGCTCTGGACCGAAGTCTGAAGCCCGGCAAGCAGCCACAGCAAGGGCTGTACGGCGAATCGTGGTCGGTGCACGGCGGCGGGTTCTATCTGAAACAGAAATTCCTGCCGGCCCCGGCGCAGCTGCCGGAGGATCTGCACTGGTCGAAGTGGAAGTCGTACACCACCTGGCTGTCCGGCTTCGCCCTGTTCGCGCTGCTGTACCTGCTGTCGCCACAGCTGTACCTGATCGACCCGAACGTCGCCGTCTTGACGCCTACTCAAGGCGTCGCGTTGGCCCTCGCGTTTCCCGTGCTGGCCTGGCTGCTTTACGACGGGCTCTGCCGCGTCGTCGGTTTTCGCGACGACCTGCTCGGCGTGCTGGTCGGTCTGCTGGCCGTGGGCGTGTGCTTCGCCGCCACGCAGCTGTTCGCCGGCCGGGCCGCCTTCCTGCTCACCGGCGCCTACCTGGCCACGATCATGTCGGCCAACGTGTTCTTCGTGATCATCCCGGGACAGAAGCGCATGGTCGCTGCGCTGAGTCGCGGCGCGACCCCCGAGCCACTGGATGGTGCGCGCGGCAAGCAGCGTTCGGTGCACAACACCTACTTCACCCTGCCGGTGGTATTCGCCATGCTGGCGACCCATTACCCGACCGCCTTCGCGCATCCGCACAACTGGGCGGTGCTGACACTGTTCATGGCGGCCGGGGCGTCGATCCGCCAATTCTTCGTGGTCTGGCACAGCGGCGCGCGCGCGTGGTGGCTGATCGGGCTGGCGGCGGCGCTGCTGCTGGCGGTGTTCGCGTGGATGGCACCCGTGCCGCGGCCTGTCGTTGCACCTCAGGTCGCAGTTGCTTCAAATCAGCCTGCCTCAAGTCAGCCTGCCTCAAGTCAGCCTGCCTCAAGTCGAGCTGCCTCAAGTCAGCCTTCCACAACTCAGCCGTCCCAAAGTGAGACGTCCACGAGTCAGCCGTCCGACCGCGTCGTCGCGGGCGCGAAGACCGCCGACATCCTGGCGATCGCCGAGCGCCGTTGCAACGCCTGCCATGCAGCGCAACCGACGATGATGGCCAGCCCACCGAAGGGCGCGATGTTCAATCGCGCCGAGCAGCTTGAGGCAAATGCCGCACTGATTCACAAGCAGGTGGTCGAGCTGAAGATCATGCCGCCGGGCAACGTAACCGGGCTGACGGACGGCGAACGCGCCGCCATCGATGCGTGGTTTCTGGCCCGCGACGCCAACGCAGCGAATCAGCCGTCGCCGTCGGGGTCGAGCAAATAAGCGCGGCTCAGCGTCACTTCCTCGCAGTTGTCGCCATCGCCGCCGCGATCGACCACCAGAAAATCACTGCATTGATCCAGCGCCAATAGAGGGTGATGCCAGGTGCCGCGACGGAAATTGACGCCGGCACCGGCGCTGGCCAGAAAAGCGCGCGGGGGTTGTTCCACCGACTCCGCCACGACGATCAGATACGGCCGCTGCGATTGCGGAATGAACGCCTGACTGCCGAGGGGGTGGCGCTCCAGCATCCTGATCGGAAACGGCATCGGCCGCGGCTGCGCGCGGACCAGGCTGATCAGCGGATATCCGCCGCCGGCGTCGCAGTCCACGCGGGCCAGCGCGTGAAAGCGCTGCGCGGTGCCCTCGTTGATCGGGAACTGCTGGGCCGCGCAGTCGCTGGAGATGACGTCGCCGAAGGGCGCGAAGGCCTCGGCGCTCAGCGCTTCGATCGTCAGCCGCGTCGGTGGCCGTTCGGTCACGCCGGTCGACCGCGCAGACGCAGGCGCGACACGCCGCCATCGGGAAAGATGTTCAGCCGGACATGACTGACGACGCCGAGCGCCGCGATCCCGCTGCGGTAGTGATGCTGATGGTCCATCTGCAGGGTCTGCTCCGGCAGCAGGACCGGCCAGAACATCGCCTGGGTGACCAGCGACGCCGGCGTTCCGCCGCTGACTCGGGCGGCCTGGATCGAGCAGCGGTCCGGGTAATTGCCCTTGAAGTGGCAAGTGTCCACTTCGATCGCCTCGATGATGCCAGGCTGGGCCAGCGCGATCAGGCACCAGTCGTTGCCCGGTTCGCGGCGTCGCCGCGTTTCCCAGCCGTCGCCCATGTTGACCCCGCGGCCAGGCAGCAGCAGCGCTGCGGCCGGCCCGAAGTGCTCGTTGTTGGCAGCCACTGCGGTACCGCCGTTGAGCGCCGCGGCAAGGTCGATGAGACCGTCGTCGTCGACAACGGCCGCGTCCAGCGCGGGGGTGCCATACACGCGCAAGCGCGCCAGTCCACCATCGGGATAGAGATTGACGCGCAGATGACTGACCAGCCGCTCGCTGTCGATCGGGTGATAGTGATGCCGATTGCCGCCGAGGTCGACCGACGGCAGCAGCGCGGTCCAGTCGCTGTCCTGGTCGGCATCGCCATCGGCGAGGTAGCAGGCATCTACCGACAGCGCCGGCGGAAAATTGCCGGTGAAGTGGCTGGTGTCGAGATCCAGGCCATGAACGCGACCCGGTCGGGCCAGACGCACGATGCACCAGTCGTGACCGGCCACCCGCTTGCGGCGACTCTCCCAACCATCCATCCACTTGCCGTTGGCGTCGTACTTGTCGGGGATGAACTGGGCCGGTTCGGGATTGAGCATGCGCTGCTTGTCGGCGAAGAAATCATCGCTGGCCTGCAGCGCGCGCGCGCCCAGACGGGCGTCGGCCAGATTGACGTGGCGGCGCGTGAACTCAGGGGCGTCGGGATCGGCGAGGGGGCGGGCCATGCGGGTACTCGATGATAGGAATGGTCAGTCGGCGGGGGCGTGCGCGTCGAGCAGGTCGGCCAGACGCAACGCGGCGATCTTTTCGATCTGGCGCATGCCTTCGGCGAACTCGATCGCGCGCGAGCGCTCAAGCCGCGCCTGCAGGTCGCCGATGATGCTTGATCGGTCGTGCCCGCGCACCGCCAGGATGTAGGGAAAACCGAAGCGCTGCTGATAGCGGGCGTTGAGTTCGCCGAGCAGCGCGAACTCCTCGGGGCTGCACTCGCGCAGCCCCGCGCCGCCCTGTTCGCGATGGGAGGCCTCGGTCAACTCGCCGCGCACCGCCGCCTTGCTGGCCAGCTGTGGATGGGCACGCATCAGCGCCAGCTGCGCCGCCGCGCCGGCGTTCGCCACAACCCCGCACATCGCCGCGTGCAGGCGCTCGATCGTGTCGAACGGTCGCTGCGGCCAGGCGCCTTCGGCGACCCAGGGCGAGTGCTCGAAGATCGCGCCGAGCATGGCGGTGAAACCAGCCTGATCCATCGCGTTGAGCCGGGCCAGATTCAATGCCGGCGTCATGACTGCACTCCGAATGCTGCGGGCGGATGGCGCTGCCGCCAGTGCCGCGCGATATCGATCCGGCGACAGATCCAGACCTGCTCATGCCCCGACAGATAATCGAGAAAACGCTGCAGCGCGACGATGCGCCCCGGCCGGCCGAGCAGCCGGCAGTGCATGCCGATCGACATCATCCGCGGCGTCGTCGCGCCCTCGGCGTACAGCGTGTCGAAGCTGTCGCGCATGTAATCGTAGAAATGGCCGGCGGTATTGAACCCCTGCGGACTGGCGAATCGCATGTCGTTGCAGTCCAGCGTATAGGGCACCACCAGATGCGCGCGGGTGCTGCCATCGGCCAGCGGAACCGGCGTCCAGAACGGCAGATCGTCGCCGTAATAGTCCGAGTCGTACTCGAAGCCGCCGTGTTCGACGACCAGCTGCCGGGTGTTGGGGCTGTCGCGACCGGTATACCAGCCCAGCGGCGCCGCTCCGGTCAGTTCGCGATGGATGGCGACCGCGCGCTGCAGATGCGCGCGTTCCTCGTCGATCGACATGCTCTGGTAGTGGATCCAGCGCCAGCCGTGCGAGGCGATCTCGTGACCTTGTTGCAGGCAGGCGTCCACAAACTCCGGTTGGCGCTGCATCGCCATCGCCACGCCGAACACGGTGAGCGGCAGAGCGCGCTGCTCGAACTCGCGCAGAATGCGCCAACCACCTACGCGCGAGCCGTACTCGTAGATCGATTCCATGCTCAGGTGACGGTCCGGATAGGAGGCCGCACCGATGATCTCGGAGAGGAACTGCTCGCTGCCGGCGTCGCCGTGCAGCACGCAATTCTCGCCGCCTTCCTCGAGATTGAGCACGAACTGCACCGCAACCCGCGCGCCGCCCGGCCAATCGGCCTGGGGAGGATGGCGGCCATAGCCCACTAGGTCGCGGGGATAGTCTCGAGTGATCGGCATTCCGTTACAGCGGTCGGGCCGTCGTTCGGCCGGGGCGCCAGTCTTGCGTGAGTGGGCGGGTGACGCAAGTATGGCGGTCTGGTTCTTCACGCCGATTCTTCACGCCGACGCGCGATGGGCCTGGCGCACAATGCGGACAAGCCGGGAGCCTGCGTGGCAGAAGCCCCGTCGTCGTTTTGATGGGCGGCAATTGCGGCATGGCAACCTCCTGCCTGCGGTACCAGTCCGGGCAATCCCATTCCTGATTTCCCGCATTACGCATCCAAGGTTGCGAGCCTGTCGGGCAGTGGCGGTGTCCTTGTCGCTGTAAGGATCAACTGCGTAACGAGTCCCCCCAGATCGAATTTTCGGTTGAAGCGATAATAGAACTCGGACAGATAGCGCTGCAGGCATTTGTCCCTGATCGCGTGATACGTGCCATGCATGATGTTTGCAGCGATTGCACTGCAGCAGATCGCGGGTACCGAGGCGACAGTGGCTGCGACGACCGCAGGCGGTGCACTGGAATCCGTGTGGCCAGCGCTGTTGGAACACGAGTTCTCGGCATTGGGCCTCAGTGCCGAAGCGCTCGAGGAACGTGGGTCGGCTCATTCCAGGTCGAAATTGGATCGCACTTTTCTTGTTCATGGCGAAACGCGCTGGTAATCAGTGAGTTGCACCATCGCTCAGGCGCGTATCTCAGCATGAGGCTGATGGGAATCAGGTCCGCTTTTCCTTGCCGTCGAAACGGTACTTGCGACGCCACCACTTGCCCCCGGCAGCGGAGAGTTCCAGATGCAGGCCGCCGCCGTCGGGAAGGCGCTGCGGTTTGTCGGGGGGCTTGGCTTTGCGGATCGCGGTACCTGTTGCCCCCATTGTTGCCCCCAGTCGCCGCTGGATTGCATGAGCCATCACGGGATCTCTTCGGACATAAAAAAGGCCGAAACCCTTGTATTGATTGGGGGTTCCGGCCTTTCTGGGACTGCCTTGGAGCTTGAAATGGTGGGGTAGTAGGTTTCGGGATCGGGCAAGCGTTCCCGCCAGTTCAACGGTAGGCGGTCCCCTTGCCAGCCGGGACGCTTGCCGGTAGGTTTGCGCGGGCTGTTGCTTTGTCCAATTGCGGCAGCGTTACCCGGACCCCTACGCCCGCCAGCTTGGGGGTTCACTTTCTGGCGGCGGTTCATCGCTTCGCCTCCCCGTCGCGCGCAGCGATCTTGGCGGCAATCCATGCGTCTATTTCTGCAGAGTTCCAAGCACTAGCGCGCGTGCCGATTTTTACGGGCATCGGAAATTCAGATGTCGAAATTCGGCGATAGATTTCCGACCGCGACAGGCCAGTGCGCGCCCGGACTTGGGGGAGCCGTTCAAGGGTGAGGCCGGCGAACGATGCGGGGATCGAGGTGTCACGGGTCATTGCGGCATTTCTCGCTATGCCCGGGAATTGCCCGGGCTTAGTACGAAATGCTCAGGCTTTGCCTTACCCCAATAAACGGCCCAACTAGTACAGCGGCCACCTATCTAGCACGATGGGGAGCTTGCTAGCACCGTCCTGTTTTCATTTCCTTACGCCATATCTGCATCCAGCGTTCAACAGTCTTCGTGCTTTCAATCGGTAGCGTCTCGACTATGTGGCGAGCGAAAGCGGCGCCAGATTTGTGGGTGGCGGCTCCGTTTTGCCAAGCCACCCATTGATTGAACGCCTTTAGCTTGGCGGCTTGCTTGCCGTCGCTGTCTCTCGCAAGTTTTGCCGCCGCGCCTTGTCGTGCTCGATTGGAAAACTGTTCTCGTGCAAGTATTGGGGAAAAGTAATCGCTATCGCGGCTAAGAATTTTCGCTAATGCCATCGTTTCGGCAGTCTGTAGTGCGTGGTAACCCCCAAGCCCGGACATGTAGCCACCGAAATTTTGGAACTCAATAGCGCGAAATGCCTCAGCTAAAGCTAGTGCGGCGCAAAACCTCTCCGGAGTAATATTCAGCGAATTTCCGGCTGGCTCGGATTCATGGGCTGCATGAAAATCAAAATCGCTAAGGAAGCTAATAATATGCGGCAAGAAGGCCGTATGACCGATTGCGTCAAGGTCCGTTTTTGTGATTACCCGTGGGTTTCCGTCCTCCCAGACTTGTATCTCATCATCGATCAGCCTAGAAACATACCAGTCCCCGAAGAAAAGAATGTCTATTATTTCCTGATTGCATAGATCGTGGAGAATGCGCTTTGCGCCTTCCACAAGGTAGCTAAGTTGACCCATGAATATCTCTTCACTGACATTGAGATCTAGAAGTTTTGTGTTTTTTGAGATGCCTTCGAGGTAGAAGCAAACATCCACTGTCCACAGTGGGCTTTCATACAATGCTTTTCTGTCATTTGCCTCATCGGTCATTTGTGTCACCAGTTATCCGAACGGGTGGGTGAAAGGCCGGCAGGGTTCCGATGCCTTCACCCATTGCTACGCGCATCGCGAGCTTAGCAAGCCGTTGCGGGATGACGTGAGCGTTCCCGCGTCAGTCGTCGCAGCCCGCCGCTTCGCGCAACGCCTTGGCCGTCTCTAACGCGAACTCGCACAGATAGGCCGTGCTGCCGTCTGTCCCGGCTTCGATCGATCCGGCCAGCACGCGCCGCACGGCATCCTCTAAGTCGCTTGCCTCGCGTGTGGCCGTGCGGCTGTCTAATCCTGCGGACACGGCCAGTAGGCGCATGCCTTCCGCTGGAATCTCCCGAAAGCCGGTGTCTACGGTGGTCGGGCGGTCGTCTGATAGTCTGCTGAAAGCCATGATCGTTCCCCTATGTGAACGGTGGTGGTGAGGCCGGTCGGGGTGCTTCAGACACCCCGGCCGGCCGCTTGTTACCGGCTGTCGCCGGATGCTTTGCGCCTCATCGGCAAGACCTTGCCGGTGGTGTCGCGTAACTGGTCCAGATAGTCCGCCCATGCCCCCATCATCTTGCGGCGTTCGGCGAGGTGCGCAGTGCGGTTGTAGGCGCGCCCGTTGGGGTCGCGGACGGCGTGGGCCAGCTGGTGTTCGATGTAGTCGGGACGGAAGTGCAGCACTTCATCCAAAACGGTGCGCGCCATTGCCCGGAACCCGTGGCCGGTCATCTCGTCTTTGGCAAATCCCATGCGCCGCAAGGCCGACAGTACGGCGTTGTTACTCATCGGCCGTGACGCACTGCGCGCGCTGGGGAAGACGTAGCGGCCACGCCCGGTAAGCGCGTGCAATTCGGACAGGATCGCGACCGCCTGCGGTGCCAGCGGGACCAGATGCGGTTCGCGGGTCTTCATCTTGTCGGCCGGGATGTTCCATTCCGCCGCATCCAGATCGATTTCGGCCCATTCCGCCTGCCGCAGTTCGCCGGGGCGCACGAACAGCAGCGGGGCGAGCCGCAGGGCGCATTTCGTGACGAACCCGCCTTGGTAGCCCTCGATTGCCCGCAGCAGCCCGCCAATCGCCGCAGGCTCCAGAATGGCCGCGTGGTGGCTTTGCTTGACCGGGGGCAGGGCACCGCGCAGGTCGGTCGCCGGGTTGCGTTCGGCGCGGCCGGTGACGATGGCATAGCGGAACACTTGCCCGCAGTTCTGCAGGGCGCGGTGCGCGGTTTCCGTGGCGCCCCGGTCCGTGATCCGGTTGACGGTGGCGAGCAATTCTTTGGCAGTGATATCGGCGACCGGGCGTTTCCCCAGCCATGGGAACACGTCCCGTTCCAAGCGTTGGATGATCTTGTCGGCGTGCGAGGCGACCCATGTCGGCGAATGCTTGGCGAACCACTCCCGGGCGACCACTTCAAAGCTGTTCGCGGCCTTGTCGTCGCCTGCGGCCTTTTCCGCCTTGCGGTGTTCGCCGGGGTCAACGCCTGCCGCCAACAGCTTGCGGGCCGCGTCGCGCTTGTCGCGCGCGCTGGCGAGGCTGGTATCGGGGTAGGTGCCGAACGCGAGCCGTTTCTCTTTGCCGCCGTGGCGGTACTTCATCCGCCACAACTTGCCACCGGCCGGCGAGATTTCCAGATAGAGCCCGCCGCCGTCGAAAAGGCGCTGCACTTTCTCGGTTGGCTTGGCCTTGCGGATTGCGGTATCGGTGAGGCGCATTTGGGGGCATCTCTGTCCCCGGATGGGGCTGATGCCCCCAAATGTGCCCCCACATGCCCCCGGATTGCAAGGGTTCCCATGGGATGTCTTCGGACATAAAAAAGGCCGAAACCCTTGTATTTATTGGGGATTCCGGCCTTTCTGGGACTGCTTTGGAACTTATATTGGTGGAGGTGGGGGGAATCGAACCCCCGTCCGAAAGCGCGCGATCTCCGGTACTACATGCTTAGCTCGTTGTTGATTCTCGTACGACGGCAACACAACGTGCGAGGCACGCCGTCGTCCACACCCGCTAAGTTCACTGCCGGTTGGCGGGTCGCCGCCGGAAGCTGTTCCGTGATAATGACCCTACATCCACGAGCACGGGCACAAGTGGGTTCGGGGCTTACGCCTTAAGCGGCGAGAGCGTAGTTGTCGTCGTTGGCAACTAAGTTTTGCAGCTGGATTAACGAGGAAAGCTACCCCCTCGGCATGCACCAGTGGACGTTGCTACTCCCGTCGAAGCCTGTGCACCCCCGGGGAAGTCATACCACTGACCGGGCAAGTATGGGGGCGGGGGAGGGCGGGGGCAAGCGCGCCTGCTGCAGCGTGTTCAGTGCGGCGCGTTCAGGCGTCGCGATTGTGGCGGCGCATCGTGCGCTGTTTTTCTCTGGCCCAGTCGCGGTCCTTGGCGGCGTCGCGCTTGTCGTGGTCCTGCTTGCCCTTGGCGAGGGCGATTTCCAGTTTGACCTTGTTGCCTTTCCAGTACAGCGCGGTGGGGACGATGGTGTAGCCCTCGCGCTGCACCTTGCCGATCAGCTGGTCGATCTCGCGCCGGTGCAGCAGCAGCTTGCGGGTGCGCCGGTCATTAGCGACGACGTGCGTCGATGCCTGGATCAACGGGGTGAACTGGGCGCCGATCAGGAACAGCTCGCCGTGCTGGACCAGGGCGTAGCCGTCGATGATGTTGGCGCGACCGGCGCGGATCGACTTCAGCTCCCAACCCTGCAGGGCGAGGCCGGCCTCGTGGCGCTGCTCCAGGTGGTATTCGTGCCTGGCGCGTTTGTTCAAGGCGATGGTCTTGGTGACCGGCGCAGGCTTGCCTGCCTTGTCGCCCGCCTTTGCCTTATCCTTTCCGACTTTCTGCTTGCTCATTGCGGCATTGTCCCTGAAGCGGGGCGGGCTGGCGAGTCGGGGCGAGCCATCAGCGAATCAGTCTGCGAGTCGAACGCCCCATGCCGGTCATCCAACGCTCCGCCCTGGTCGAACATTCCGCCGCGAAAATGTTCGCGCTGGTCAACGATATCGCCGCGTATCCGCGTCGTTTCGACTGGTGCGAAGCGGCGGAAGTGATGGAAGCGGACGATGCGCGGGTGGTGGCGCGGCTGGATCTGGGGCTGGGGGCGCTGAGCACCTGGTTCACCACCGAAAACACGCTCTCGCCGCCGCATCACATCGACATGGTGCTGCGCGACGGGCCGTTCCGGAAGCTGAGCGGGCGCTGGCAGTTCCACGCGCTGGACGAGTGCGCCTGCAAGGTCACGCTGACCCTGGATTTCGAATCGAGCAACAAGCTCTTGGGGCCGGCGTTCGCGCTGGGGTTCCAGAGTCTTGCGGACCGGATGGTCGACGATTTCGTGCGCGTGGCCGATCGCGGCGAAGATTGAGCCGCCTGCGAAGATGATGCATATCGAAGTGATTCGCGCCTGGCCGCGTCGGCATGAATCCATGATGTTGGCGCTGCCAGAAGGCGCCACAGTTGCCGATGCCTTGGCTGCGGCTGCGGCTGCGTTCCCGCAGCAGGAAACGCCTGCCGCGGTGGCGATTCATGGCGAAAGGGCCGCGCTGGATCAGCCGCTGCGGGAGGGCGACCGCGTGGAGCTGCTGCGGCCGCTGCTGCTGGATCCCAAGGAAGCCCGGCGGCGTCGCGCCGGGAAGTGACGTCCGCTCAGCGGCGGCGCTTTTTCTTGTCTTTGGCGAGGTTCGGACCGAACTGGCGACGCGCGTTCGCGGCGAGTTCGTTGTCCTGTTCGGCGAAATACTCGCCTTCCCACTTGCTCACCACGTCGTTCTCGAAAAACACCGTGAAGTTCTTGATCTCGGTGGTGCCCCGACGGTCGGTGCGCTGCGTGGCGGTGTAATCCCAACGATTCTGGTTGAACGGGTCGGAGATCGCCGGCGTGCCGATCAGCGTGATCACGTCCTGTTTGCTCATGCCGGCCTGCAGCTGGTCGGCAGCGGTTTTCTCGATCAGATTGCCCTGATAGATCGGCTGCTTATAAAGGATGCCGCAGCCGCTGGTCGCGAGCGCGACGGCGAGAACGAGCAGTGGAGTACGGAGCGAACGGCGGGTGATGTTGAGCATGAGGCAGCCGGCTGAAGGAAGGTGTCGCGCCCGGCGATGATACACTGGCCCCCGGCACAGTCGGCAGTCCGGCAGTGCGTCGTCGTTCATCGCGGGTTGGATGCCCCCTCGTTCAACACTCACGGAACGCATGCATGGAAACCAGAGACCTCCGCAAGCTCGGCCTCAAGGTGACCCACCCGCGCATGCGGGTGCTGGAGTTGCTGGAGCAGACCCGGCCGCGGCACATGACCGCCGAGGACATCTACCGCAAGCTGGTGGACGACGGCGACGAGATCGGCTTGGCCACGGTCTACCGGGTCTTGACCCAGTTCGAGGCCGCAGGACTGGTGCTGAAGCACAATTTCGAGGGCGGCCACGCCGTCTACGAGCTGGATCGCGGCGATCACCACGACCACATGGTCGATATCGAGAGCGGCAAGATCATCGAGTTCGAAAGCCCGGAAATCGAGGAACTGCAGCGCAAGATCGCGGCCGAGTACGGCTACGACATCGAAGAGCACGCGCTGGTGTTGTACGTGCGCAAGAAGAAATAACCTGAACCTTATAGAGCGGCCTTCAGGCCGCTGCCTTTGATCTGGAAAATAACAGCGGCCTGAAGGCCGCTGTACGGGTGTCGATCAGACCACGTTTTCCAGCAATCGCTTCGCCGCCGCCCGCGCTTCCTTGCTCACTTCCACGCCGCCCAGCATCCGGGCGAGTTCTTCCTGACGTTCCTTGGGCCCCAGCCGCTGTACCGCGCTCTGGGTCATGCCGGCTGCTTCGGCCTTGCTGACGCGGTAGTGGGCGTGGCCCTGGGCGGCGACCTGCGGCTGATGGGTGACGCACAGCACCTGACGCTTTTCGCCCAACGCCCGCAATTTCTGGCCGACGATCTCGGCGACCGCGCCGCCGATGCCGGAGTCCACTTCGTCGAACACCATCGTCGGCACGGCGTCCAGGCCCAGCGCGGCGACTTCGATCGCCAGCGACACCCGTGACAATTCGCCGCCGGAGGCGACCTTGCGCAGCGAGCGCGGCGGCTGCCCGGCGTTCGCCGAGACCAGGAATTCCACCCGTTCCGCGCCCAGCGGATCGGGGCGTTCGGCCTCGTTGGCTTCCAGCGCGATCTCGAACCGGCCGCCGCCCATGCCCAGTTCGGCGATCAGGTCGGTGGTGGCCCGCGACAGCACCGCCGCGGAGGCGCGGCGAGTGGCGGTCAGCGCGCTGGCGGCCTCGCGCCAGCCCGTCGTGGCCTTGGCGATCTCGCCGTCCAGCGTGGCCAGGCGGGTGCCGGCGTTGCGCAGGGCATCGAGTTCGGTCGCGAGCCGGTCGCGGACTTCGAATAATGTTTCCGGGGCGACACGGTGCTTGCGGCCCAGTTCGTGCAGGCGGCCCAGCCGCTGTTCCAGCGTCTCGAACTGGTCCGGATCGAGGTCGAGATCGTCGCGGATGCGCTGCAGCAGGCGGGTGGCCTCGTCGATCTGGATCGCGGCGGCGTCGAGCATGCCGTCGACCTCGCCCAGCCGCGGCTCATCGTTGCGGGTGCGGGCGATGTCGCCGCGCAGTTGCAGCAGGGTCTGCAGCAGCGACGGGGTTTCGTCGCCCCCCAGCCGGTCCAGGCCGCGCTCGCAGGTCTCGATCAGCCCGGCGGCGTTGGCGTGGCGACGGTGGTCGGCGAACAGGCCGGCGATGGATGCGGGTTCCAGCGTCTCGCGATCAAGCTCCCGCCACTGGTGTTCCAGCAGTTCGATGCGGTCGGAGACATCGCCGGTCTTCGACAGCGCATCGCGTTCGCGCAGCAGCGAGGACCAACTGGCCGCGGCTTCGCGGACCGCGGCAAGCCCCGGCTGGTGGCGGCCGAAGGCGTCGAGCAGATCGAGCTGGCTGGCGCGCGACAACAACGCCTGATGTTCGTGCTGGCCGTGGATCTCGACCAGCATCCCGGCCAGTTGCGCCAGTTGAGTCACTGTGACCGGCCGGCCGTTGATCCAGGCCCGCGAGCCGCCGTCGGAGCGCAGCGTTCGCCGGAGTTGGCAGGCCGCTTCGTCGTCGCGGCCTTCGTCCAGCATTTCCTGTTCCCGTAGCCACGCCAGCGCTTCGGGACGGTCGCTGAGGTCGAATTCGGCGTTCAGCTCGGCGCGCTCGGCGCCGTGGCGGACCATGCCGCTGTCGGCACGCAGGCCCGACAGGAAGCCCAGGGCATCGACCAGCAGCGATTTTCCGGCGCCGGTCTCGCCCGAGATCACGGTCATGCCGTGGCCGAACTCCAGCTCGGTGGAGGAGACGACAGCGAAATCGCGAATGGAGAGGTGGGTCAGCATGGGGCGGAATTGTGCCTCAAAGTCTGTCGTTCCGACGCCCGGCGAGCGTGCGGGGAGGGGAGCGGGGGCGTTGTCGCGTGCGGCGCGGCACTTCAGCGCGACTGCGTCTCACCGGCCGAGACTGCGCACGCGCTCTTGCGCCTGCCGACGACTGGGCCTATATCAGTGCGCATGCATCGTCCCACCGACTCCCTTCTCGATCCGCGCGCGCGGCTGCTGCTGCGGTCGCTGATCTCGCGCTACATCCGCGACGGCGAGCCCGTGGGGTCGCAGACCTTGGCCCGTCACGCGGGGCTGGATGTCAGCCCGGCCACGATCCGCAACATCCTGGCCGAGCTGGAGGACGTGGGCCTGCTGTCGGCGCCGCACACCTCGGCCGGTCGCGTGCCGACCTCGCAGGGCTACCGGGTGTTCGTCGACAGCCTGCTGCAGATCCAGCCGCTGGCCGACGGAGAAGTGTCGCGGCTGCGCTCGGAACTGGCGCCGGGCGCCGGCACCCAGAGCCTGCTGGGCAGCGCGTCGGAGCTGGTGTCGGCGATGACCCATTTCGTCGGCGTGGTCAGCGTGCCCAAGCGCGAGCAGTTCGCGTTCAAGCACGTGGATTTCGTCCCGCTGGACGGCCAGCGGGTGCTAGCGATCCTGGTATTCGCCGACAACGACGTGCAGAACCGCATCCTCCACGCCCGCCGCTGTTACGAACCCGGCGAGCTGGAGCGCATCGCCCAGCATCTGAACACCCACTATGCCGGCCGCCCGCTGGCGGAGGCGAGGGCGATGCTGCTGACCGAACTGCGCAGCGCCAAGCAGGAAATGGAAACGTTGATGGCGCAGGCGCTGGAACTGGCCGACCAGGCGCTGGCCAGCGATGCCGAGGACATGCTGGTGGCCGGGCAGACCCGGTTGATCGGGGTGCAGGATCTGTCCAACCTCGACCGCTTGCGCGAGCTGTTCGAAGCCTTCGCCAGCAAGCGCGAGATCCTGCAGGTACTCGAGCGCACCCTGCACGCGCCCGGTGTGCGGATCTTCATCGGCGAGGAAAGCGGGATGGCGCCGCTGGATGGCGTGTCGCTGGTTACCGCGCCCTACGGCGTGGGCGGGCGGACGCTGGGCGTGCTTGGCGTGATCGGCCCGACCCGCATGGCCTACGACCGCGTGATTCCGGTGGTGCAGGCGGCCGCGGAGGCGCTGACGCAGGCGCTGGGGCCGGAAGACGTCCGGTAGAGCGGCGTTTGGGCTGTCTGGACGAAACCAGTGAACGCTTCGTTTCCGCCGGCCGTGGGCACGGCCCAGATGTCGTCGTAGATCTCGTTCTGCTTGGGCCGGCCGTGGGCACGGCTTTGGGGTCGTTGTCAGCCCGGTGCTGCTTGGGCCCTCTTGATTCCATGACGCACGGCCCCATTGCTGGGCGGTCGGCGGGTTCTCCTCCCTTTGTCCCGCCTCCGGACCGAGTACGAATCGAGCGTATGAATCAGGAACACACCCCGCAGGACGACCAAGTCACCGCCGCCCAGGCCGACATCGAGGGCGACAACAGCCCGGACGCCACCATCGAAGCCCTCAAGGCCGAAATGGAGCAGCTCCGCGCCGAATCCCTGCGCGAGCGCGCCGATCTCGACAACCAGCGCAAACGGCTGGCGCGCGAGGTCGAAATGGCTCGCAAATTCGCCAACGAACGGCTGCTGGGCGACCTTCTGCCGCTGTTCGACAGCATGGAAGCCGGCCTGACCGCCGCGGCCGAAGGCGACCCGTTGCGTGCCGGCATGGAGCTGACCCTGCGTCAGTTGCACCGCATCGCCGAAGTCAATGGCTTGCTGGAAGTGGCGCCGGCCGCCGGCGATGCCTTCGACCCGGAGCGCCATCAGGCCATGAGCATGGTCGATGCCCCCGGCGTGGCGCCGGGCGCGGTCTTCCAGACGTTCCAGAAGGGTTATCTGCTCAACGAACGCCTGCTGCGGCCGGCGCTGGTGGTGGTGGCGAAGCAGGACTGAGGCCCGGCTTCAGCTTCTGTGGGAGCGGCGGGAGCCGCCATTGGCTGCGGCAGGATCTTCGATACTCTTTCGCGGCTTGACCAGCCATCCGGCTGTTGAAAACCGCCGCTCCCACAACGACTCCTACATGAATTCTTGGCGATCGGCGCTTGAAACATCCGCGCCGACCCCCACAAACAGACCATCGGCGGCCGCGAGCCGCCTCCAATCTCAAACGTTCCAGAGGAATATCGTCATGGGCAAGATCATCGGCATCGATCTGGGCACGACCAATTCGTGCGTCGCGATCATGGAAGGCGGCAAGGCCAAGGTCATCGAGAACAGCGAGGGCGACCGCACCACGCCGTCGATCGTGGCCTACACCAAGGACGGCGAAGTCCTGGTCGGCGCCAGCGCCAAGCGCCAGGCCGTCACCAATCCCAAGAACACCTTCTACGCGGTGAAGCGCCTCATCGGCCGCAAATTCACCGACGCCGAAGTGAAGAAAGACCTCGACCTGGTGTCGTACGCCATCGTCGAACACAACAACGGCGACGCCTGGGTCGCGACCAGCGACGGCAAGAAACTGTCGGCGCAGGAAGTCTCCGCGCGCATCCTCGAAAAGATGAAGAAGACCGCCGAAGCCTATCTGGGCGAAGCGGTGACCGAAGCGGTGATCACCGTGCCGGCCTACTTCAACGACAGCCAGCGCCAGGCCACCAAGGACGCCGGGAAGATCGCCGGTCTCGACGTCAAGCGCATCATCAACGAGCCCACCGCGGCCGCGCTGGCCTATGGCCTGGACAAGGGCGACGGCGGCGCGGATCGCAAGATCGCTGTGTACGACCTCGGCGGCGGCACCTTCGACGTGTCGATCATCGAGATCGCCAACGTCGACGGCGAGAAGCAGTTCGAAGTGCTGGCGACCAACGGCGACACCTTCCTGGGCGGCGAAGACTTCGACAAGCGCGTCATCGATTATCTGGTCGAAGAATTCAACAAGGATCAGGGCATCGATCTGCGCAAGGATCCGCTGGCCCTGCAGCGCCTGAAGGACTCGGCCGAGCGCGCCAAGATCGAACTGTCGTCGTCGCAGCAGACCGAAGTGAATCTGCCGTACATCACCGCTGACGCTTCGGGTCCGAAGCACCTCAATATCAAACTCACCCGCGCCAAGCTCGAAGCGCTGGTCGAGGAACTTGTGAAGCGCACGATCGACCCGTGCCGCACCGCGCTGAACGACGCCGGCCTGCGCGCCAGCGACATCAGCGAAGTGATCCTGGTCGGCGGCCAGACCCGCATGCCGAAAGTGCAGGCGGCCGTCACCGAATTCTTCGGCAAGGAACCGCGCAAGGACGTCAACCCGGACGAAGCGGTCGCCATCGGCGCCGCGATTCAGGGCGGCGTACTGGCCGGCGACGTCAAGGACGTGCTGCTGCTCGACGTGACCCCGCTGTCGCTGGGCATCGAAGTGATGGGCGGCGAGTTCAACAAGATCATCGAGAAGAACACCACCATCCCGACCAAGGCGACGCAGACGTATTCGACCGCCGCCGATAACCAGACCGCGGTGACCGTGCATGTGCTGCAGGGCGAGCGCGCCCAGGCGATGTACAACAAGTCGCTGGCCCGCTTCGACCTGGCGGGCATCGACCCGGCGCGTCGCGGCGAGCCGCAGATCGAGGTCACCTTCGATATCGACGCCAACGGCATCCTGCACGTTAGCGCGAAGGACAAGAAGACCGGCAAGGAACAGAAGGTCGAGATCAAGGCCGGCTCGGGCCTGTCGGACGACGAGATTCAGCGGATGGTGCAGGACGCCGAATCGCATCGCGAGGACGACAAGCGCTTCCATGAGCTGGTGCAGGCCCGCAATCAGGCCGACGCGCTGATCCATGCCACCCGCACCGCGATCAAGGACAACGGCGACAAGCTGCCGGGCGAATTGATCGGTCGCGCCGAAGGCGCCATCGCCGAAGTCGAGACCGCGATGAAGGGCGACGACAAGGTCCAGATCGAGGCCAAGTCCAAGGCGCTGGAAGAAGTGGCGCAGGCGATGATGGGCGCTGCCGGCGCAGGCCCGCAGCCCGGTGGCGATGGCGGTCCGTCCGCATCCTCGAAGCAGGACGATGTGGTCGACGCCGAATTCACCGAGGTGAAGGACGACACCAAGCCCTGATCCGGCCGAGTGGCCGTGCAGGTCTGAACCGGAAGAGCCGCGGCATGCCTCGGCTCTTCCGTCGTTTATGGTTCCGTATGTTCCGATTCGATTCTCATTGATTCGAGCCGCATTGATTCGATCCGCAGCTCCCGCCTGGATTTTGCCTTGAACGATTTCCCACTCACGATGTGTGATCCCCGCCCATGAGCAAGCGCGACTATTACGAAGTCCTGGGCGTGGCCCGCAACGCCAACGAGGAAGAGCTGAAAAAGGCCTATCGCCGCTTGGCGATGAAGCTTCATCCTGATCGCAATCCGGACGATGCCGGCGCCGAGGCGGCCTTCAAGGAAGCGAAGGAAGCCTATGAAATGCTGTCCGACGCCAACAAGCGTCGCGCCTACGATGCGCACGGCCACGCCGCGTTCGAGCACGGCACGGGCGGCGGCGGTGGCCAGCAGGGCCACGCCGACATCAACGATATTTTCGGCGATATTTTCGGCAACATCTTCGGTGGTGGCGGCGGTGCGCGCGGCCCGCGTCGCGGCGCCGACGTCGGCTATGTGATCGAGCTCGATCTCGAAGATGCCGTCGCTGGCGTCGACAAACAGATCGAAATCCCGACGATGGCCGAGTGCAAACCCTGCAAGGGCAAGGGTTCGGAAGACGGCAAGGTGGACACCTGCGCCACCTGCCAAGGGCGCGGCCAGGTGCGTTTCCAGCGCGGCATCTTTTCGATGCAGCAGCCGTGCCCGCACTGCGGCGGCACCGGCAAGCGCATCGTCAATCCCTGCAAGGCTTGCCATGGCGCGGGTCGGGTCGAGGAAGAGAAAATCCTGTCGGTGAAAATTCCGGCCGGTGTGGACAACGGCGATCGCATCCGCCTGTCGGGCGAGGGCGAGGCCGGCCCGGCCGGCGCGCCCGCGGGCGATCTGTACGTCGAAATCCGGGTGCGCGAACACGCCATCTTTCAGCGCGACGGCGACGACCTGCACTGCGAAGTGCCGATCCGTTTCTCGCAGGCCGCGCTGGGCGACACCATCCGCGTGCCGACGCTGGGCGGCGAAGCGGAGATCAAGATCCCGACCGAAACCCAGACCGGCAAGGTCTTCCGGCTGCGCGACAAGGGCGTGAAATCTGTGCGCAGCCGCAGCACCGGCGATCTGTACTGCCGCGTCGTGGTCGAAACCCCGGTGAATCTCACCCCGCAACAGCGCGATCTGCTGAAACAGTTCGAAGAGACCTTCGTCGGCGAGGGCGCGCGTCGCCACTCGCCGCGCTCCAGCACCTTCATCGACGGCGTGAAGAGTTTCTGGGAGCGGATGACGTCATGACGTCGAGCCTGTCCTATCGAGCATGACGTCTTGAATATACCGATGGTGGTTCACGCCGCCATCGGTACCGGCGATCTTTTTCCACCGCGTTCGGCTGGCTTCAACCAGTCCGCACCAGTCGTTGAATAGCGGTCGATCACCGCTTTCGCCAGCGCCGCATCGTCGAGCTGGGATGGATGGAACGAGGGCCGCGCATAGGCCCACAGATGTTTGACGGTGCGCCCCAGCATGTGGTGGCCGCCGCCCAGGTGATGCAGCAGTCCGCTCCAGGTCGACGACCGCAACAGCCCTCTGTTCTGGGCGAGGAATCGCAGCATGCCGAAGGTCGTTATCGTGTAGAACAATGGCACGGTCAGCGCCAGACCGAGGAGTCGTATCGCATGACTCGGCGCGATCGCCTGCAGAACGTCGAACGATACCTGTTTGTGCTCGATCTCTTCAGCGAAATGCCATTCCAGCAGTGCGCGCACTTCGGGATGCGCGTCGGCGAGAATCTGCTGCGACAGGAACTCATGGCCCATGTACGCATTGATGTGCTCGACGCAACTCACCATCGACAGGCGTATCGACAGCGGTGCGATGCGTTCGACCATGCGGAAGGTGAAACGGTCGACCGCGCGCTCGAAGCCATGGAACCGGTAGCCCTGTCGATCCAGCGTTTGCCAATAGCGCTTGTGCGCGACGCCGTGCTCGGCTTCCTGATGGATGAAGGCCGCTGCGGCCTTGCGCAGCGCCGGATCGGCGATCAGCGGCAGGCTGGCGTTGATCGTACGCATGTAGAACGCCTCGTTCGCGGGCACCAGAACGCTGTACGTATCGAGTGCGGCGGCCACGGCAGGCGACGACGGCAACCAGTCGCGTGGCGTGTCGGTGGGCAGTGGAGCGGTGAAACGACGTGCGGTCAATTCTGTGGTGATGAATTCTGTGGTCATGAGGGCCCCCCGCCCAGACGCCCAACGCAATGTACTTCGGAAGCCTACCCCCAATCGGCAGTGCCGACATGTGCGCCACTGCTCAAATCGCATATGACAGAGGCGACATTTTTATCGGATCGCCGAGAAATTTTGCCGATATGCGCAATGCCTGCAGAATGCACGAACCCAGAAGTCCGGACCGGAATCGATGCATTTACAACCCACGATCGGCATTGTCGGCAGCGCAGGCGCATACGGCCGCTGGCTGCGGCTTTTTTTCGAAAACCGCATGGCGCTGCAAGTGCTCGGGTACGATCCGGCCGATCCCCATTCCGATGTCGTCGAACGCGTACTGGACAATGCCGACGTGCTGCTGTTCGCCGCGCCGATCCGACTGACAGAACAGACGATCGACGCCTGGATCGCAAGTTCTGCGGGGCGAGAACGCGGTCGATTGTGGCTGGACATCACATCGATCAAGCAGGCGCCGATCGCGGCGATGCTGCGCTCGCAGGCCGAAGTGGTCGGACTGCATCCGATGACCGCGCCGCCCAAAGCGCCGACGCTGAAGGGCAGGGTGATGGCGGTCTGCGAAGCCCGCCTGGACACCTGGCGGCCATGGCTCGCACGGATGCTCGATGCGCTGCAGGCCGAGTGCGTGCGGGTGTCGCCGGAGCACCACGACCGGGCGATGGCGCTGGTGCAGGCGATGGTGCATGCGACCCATCTTGCGCAGGCCGGCGTGCTGCGCGGTTACGCATCGGCGCTCGGCCCGCCTGCGACGCTGCTGCCGCTGCGTTCGGCTTCGTTCGAACTCGATGTCGCGATGATGAGCCGCATCCTGTCGCTCAATCCGCAGATCTACGAAGACATCCAGTTCGGCAATCCGCATGCGCTGGACATGCTGGATCGTCTGCTCGGCGAGCTTCAGGCGCTGCGCGACCTGGTCGGGCAGGGCGACGAGAACGCGCGCCGCGCTTTCCGCGAACGCTTTCTCGAACAGAACCGCGATGCATTCGATGCGCGTACGCTGTCCGACGGCAATTACACTTTCGAACGGGTCGGTTATCTGCTGGCCGATCTGGTCGACAGCCCGTCGATGAGCGTGCACCTGCCCGAGGATCGCGCCGGTTCGCTGAGGGCGCTGCTGGATGTGTTCGAGCGTCACGGCATCAGCCTGTCGTCGATCCATTCCTCGCGCACGCCCGCGGGCGAAGTGCATTTCCGCATCGGTTTCGATTCCGGTCCGGCCACTGCGGCGTTGGCGCAAGCGTGCCGCGAGATCGATGCCAGCGGCATCGGCCGCGTGATCGATGGCATCGATGCGGCGACGAATTGAGGTCGAGCGACGGTTGAGCGCGGGCAGGTCGGCGGTTACCCTGCGTGGATGTCCGAATCCCATCGAGCTTCTCGACAACATCCTCATCGACTGCTGATCCACGGCGCCAGCGGGCGCATGGGCCAGACCCTTCTGCGGCTGGTCGCGGAGCGCGACGATCTGCGCGTGGTCGCAGCGGTCGCGCCGCCCGCCAACGACGCGGGACTGCTCGGCATGCCGTTCCACCCGTCGGCCGATCTCGAACATGTTCCCCAGTTCGATGTCGCAGTGGATTTCAGTCTCCCGGTCGCCTTCGATCCCCTGCTGGCGTTGTGCGCCCGTCGCGGCGCCGCCTTCGTGTCGGGCACCACCGGGCTCGCGCCGCAGCAGCGCGCGGATCTGCTGGCCGCAGCGCAACAGATTCCGGTGCTGTGGTCGGCCAATTTCAGTCTTGGCGTGGCCATTCTGGACGAACTGGTCGAGCGCGCGGCTGCGGCGTTGTCCGGTTGGGATTGCGACATCGTCGAAGCCCATCACACCCGCAAGCTGGATGCGCCCTCGGGCACCGCGCTCGCGCTGGGCGCCGCCGCCCAGCGCGGAGGCGCCGATCCGCGCTACGCAAGCCTGCGCGCCGGCGATATCGTCGGCGAACACACGGTCCAGTTCGCGACAGCCGGCGAGCGGATCGAACTGATCCATCGCGCCACCAACCGGGACATCTTCGCCCGTGGGGCGCTGCATGCCGCATCAAGGATCGTCGGCTGTTCGCCGGGCAGTTATCGCCTCCGCGATCTGCTCTGAATTGCCCCGCATCGATGGGTTGATCGTGCGTCGACACCTCAGATCTGACAGGGCCCAATGCACTTGACGGCACCTTGGCCGCGGCGCATGGTCGGCGCGGGCATATGACATGCCCACCGCGTTGCCCGGCCTGGGATGCAGGAAGTCGTCGAGGTCGTCGCCGTATTCGAGGCTGTTGCATTCGAGGCTGGGAAACAGTCATGCCGCAAAGCGGCATCCATTCGCATGAAATATGGAGATTTCAGAATGTCGTCCAACGATTCGTATCTGCGCCGTCGGGCGCTCGCCGTCGCATTGTCCTCGCTGGTTCTGTCCGGAACTGCATTCGCGGGCGACCGCGTCAACGTCACCGGCCTGAGCAACAGCGAAGCGGTCGATGGTTTCATCGTCACCTACCGCGAAGGCAGTGCCAGCAAGGCCAACGCCCTCAATCAACAGCGCACGCTCAACCAGGCCGCGTCCAGGGTCTTCGGGCGCACTAAGCCGCTTACTCTCAAACGCGAGCGCACCCTCGGCATCGGTGCTGAGCTGGTGGTGGCCAACCGCGCGCTGGACCGTGTCGATGCCGAAAGCCTGATGCGCCAGATCGCGGTCAACCCCGATGTCGAATACGTCGAGCCGAATATCCGTCTGTATCCCACCCTCACCCCGAACGACACCTTCTTCAACCTGCAGTACGGCTTCCAGAGCGGCCCGGGCGGCAGCAAGGCCGATCAGGCCTGGAATCTGGGCTTTCTCGGCGCAGGCAAGATCGTGGCTGTGCTCGACACCGGCTATCGTCCGCACGTCGACCTCAATGCCAACATCATCAACGGCTACGACTTCATCACCAACATCGCTACCGCCAACGACAGCAACGGTCGCGACGCCAGCGCGCTCGATCCGGGCGACTGGGCGGCCGCAGGCCAGTGCTACGCCGGCTCCCCGGCCACCAACTCCAGCTGGCACGGCACCCATGTCGCCGGCACGGTGGCGGCAGTGACCAGCAATGCCGCTGGCGTCGCCGGTATGGCGTTCAAGTCCAGGGTTCTGGCGGTGCGCGTGCTGGGCCGCTGCGGCGGTACATTGGCCGATATCGCCGATGCCATCACCTGGTCGTCGGGCGCCGCGCCGATCGCCGGTGTTCCTGCGGTCGGCGCCAATAAGGCCAGCGTCATCAATATGAGTCTGGGTGGTGGCGGCGCATGCAGCTCGACCTCAGCCATGAACGTCGCGATCGTCGGTGCGATCCGTGCGGGCACGACAGTGGTGGTGGCGGCCGGCAACAGCAACGCCAATGTGAGCGGTTTCACCCCGGCAAGCTGCCCTGGCCCGGTGACGGGCACCACCACGAACGGTTTGATCGTGGTGGGTGCGACCGATTCGACCGCGAAAAAAGCGACCTTCTCGAATTATGGTGCGCTGGTCGATGTCTCCGCCCCGGGCGTGAGCATCGCGTCCACCCTGAACGCGGGCACCAGCGTGCCCGGCGCGGACAACTACGTGTATTACAGCGGCACGTCGATGTCGTCGCCGCACGTGGCCGGTCTGGTCGCGATGATGCACTCCAAGCCGAGCGTGGATTGCGCGCCCGCAACCTGCGAAGCGATCATCAAGGCCAACATCAGTCCGTTCGGCGCGGTGCCGGTGCCCGGCCCGCTCGGCACCGGCATCATCAACGCCTTGACCACGATCAACGCGACGCCGTAACGGTCCGTTCCCGCAGTTCAGGTTCCACGACGGACCCCGGCTTCGGCCGGGGTCCGTCTGTTCAGGGGGCCCGCGCCGCCGAAAAATTCGCTGGCGGAGGCGGGGGGTCGCCGGTACAATTCCCGCTCGCCTGACTACCTCTTGCCCCGGACCGGTTCCGTACCGTGTCCGAGGCTTCGTGCAACCTGCCGCCGGCAAAACGAGGCGAACTCCAGTGAGCGATACCGCAATCCTTGTCCTCGAAGACGGCACCGTATTCGAGGGCGAATCCGTAGGCGCGCCCGGTCTGTCCGTGGGCGAGGTGGTGTTCAATACCGCCATGACCGGTTATCAGGAAATCCTGACCGACCCGTCCTACGCCCGTCAGCTGGTCACGCTGACCTATCCGCACATCGGCAACACCGGCTGCACCGCGCTCGACGACGAAGCCGAGCGGGTCTGGGCCTCCGGCCTGATCGTCCGCAACGTGCCGCGACGCCCCAGCAACTGGCGCAATCAGGTCGCACTGCCGGAATGGCTGAAAGCCCGCGGCATCGTCGCGATTTCCGAGATCGATACCCGCAAGCTCACCCGCCTGCTCCGCGATCGCGGCGCCCAGAACGGCGCGCTGATGGCGGGCGATGTGAACGTCGATACGGCGCTGGAAGCCGCGCGCAAGTTCCCGGGCCTCAAGGGCATGGATCTGGCGAAAGTGGTCAGCACCGCCGAACGCTATCCGTGGACCGAAGGCCAGCTCGATCTCGACCGCAACGCCTTCGTGTCCGCGCCACCGAAATTCCGCGTCGTCGCCTACGACTTCGGCGTGAAGCTCAACATCCTGCGCATGCTCGCCGAACGCGGCTGCGACGTGACCGTGGTGCCGGCGCAGACCTCTGCCGCCGACGTGCTTGCGCTGAAGCCGGACGGCGTGTTCCTGTCCAACGGCCCCGGCGATCCGGCGCCCTGCGATTATGCCATCGCCGCGATCCGCACCTTCATCGCGCAGAAGATTCCGACCTTCGGCATCTGCCTCGGCCACCAGTTGCTGGGGCTCGCCTCCGGCGCGCAGACGCTGAAGATGAAGTTCGGTCACCACGGCGCGAATCATCCGGTGATCGACATCGGCATGACGGAGGAAAGCCGCGGCCGGGTGATGATCACCTCGCAGAATCACGGCTTCGCCATCGACGAAGCCACGCTGCCGGCGAACGTGCGCGTGACCCATCGTTCGCTGTTCGACGGCAGCAACCAGGGCATCGCCCTCAGCGACGCGCCGGCCTTCAGTTTCCAGGGCCATCCCGAAGCCAGCCCCGGCCCGCACGATGTGGCGCCGCTCTTCGACCGCTTCGTGGCGATGATGGAGCGCGCAGCGTGATGCGTCGGGTTTCCCGCCTCGCCCGGATCGCTGCGCTTTCACTCGTGCTGGGTTCCGCGCTGCCGGCCTTCGCCGTGGCCGCCTCACCGGCTCCGCTGACGATCGCACAGTCGCGCGAGGCCCAGGCGCTGTTCGGTTTCGACGTGGCGATCCCGAAGATCATCGAAGAAGCGTTCAAGGAACAGCCTCAATACCGGACGATGACGCCGACCCAGCGCGAGTGTCTGCTGGGCATGGCGTCGCCCGCGTTCCATGGCCTGTTCGACGATGCGTTCATCGAACTTTTCGGCGATACCGATGTGCTGGCGAGCTGGAAGGCGTTTTCGCTCACGCCTGCCGGCAAGGTATTCATCGACGGCCTGCGCAGGGCTGTGCTGTTCAAGATCGACGGCGACCCCGAACCCGACATGTCCGGGATCTTAGACGCCCTGGGCGACGCCGAAAAAGCGGATATCGTCGCGTTCATGGAAAGCCCGGCCGCGGGCGTGATGAAGAAGGGATTTCCGGACGTGGAGTTTCCGCCCGGCATGGAGAAGACGCTGCAGGCGCGTGCCGAACAGGAGTGCGGCGTGACCTTGGACAAGCTGTGAAGATGGCAGCGCCGCGCCGCTTGCTGAAGCGACTGCGCTGGCCGCTGTCTTTTGCACTGTTGGCCGCCGCGTATCCGGCTTTCGTACTGGGCACCACCTACGCGCACTGGCTGTCGGTCGATCTGCCCGGTGGACGCCACGGCCCGTCCGATGCGTACCGCCACAGCCTCGCCAGCGCGACCGTGGCCTACACCGGCTCGTCGCGCTGGGTGGACTGGGTCACCGCAGTGATGGAGAACGGCGGACGTGGCGATGCCGCACGCGCCATGGATGCTCACAACAACCGTCTCGGCGCCCGCATCGGCGCCGCTGCCGGAAGCTGGAGCGAGCTGCAGGCCGACGTGCTGGCGGCGGTGAAGAGCGGCGGAATCGGAATGTCCGACCCGGATCGCATCACCTGGCTGCCGCCCGAGCGGTGGCGCGAACGCTTCTACTGATGCATCCGCACCCGCAACCACCGCACCCCCCACCACACCCGGGATTTGAACGATGAAAGCCGTCCAGTCACGCCACAGCCTCGCCGTCCTCGTCGTATCGCTGCTGTTCGGCGCGGTGTCTGCCGTGCAGGCCGCCGAAAAGGCGCCCGCCAAGTCCGCGTCTGTAAATTCCGCGTCTGTAAATTCCGATGTGCAGCGCATGACCGACCTTCAGGTCAAGATGATGCCCTTCGGCGCGATCTTCGACATGCTGGCGAAAGGCGACCCGAAGTGGCCCATGCAGGAAAAGCCCGATGCGGTCACGCCCATCCAATTGGGATGTCTGCGCGGCGAACTGTCGACGCCCGGCTATCGCCGCTACAAGCAGGCCCAGGTCGAAGCGTATCTGGCCGCCAATCCTTCGCGCGCGGCTTCCGAGATCGCGCTGCTGGAGCAAGGCGCGGCCGAACTGTTCGGCAAGCTGGTCCTGGCCGGTGCCGAGGGCGAGCGCAGCGGCGTGCAGGCCAGCCCGGAAGCGGTGTTGAAGGAGGCCTCGCCCGAACAGATGATGTCGTTCATGAGCTTTTTCGGCGATCCGAACCACGCGGAGCTGCGCAAGCTTTCCGGGCTGGGCGATGCGATCAGCCCGGGCAAGTCGGCCAGCGAAAACGAATCCGCCGGCGAGCAGCTCGGTTCGACCATCACCCTGCAGGTCATGCTGAAGGCGATGTCGACCTGCGAGGTTCCGACCTCGGTCCTGTTCGAAGAATAAATGCGAATCTCCACCGCGATCCGCGGCCGCTGCATGCGGCCGCATCACGTCCCACGTCGTCCATAGAGTGAAGAAATGCCCAAGCGCACCGACATCCAGACCGTCCTGATCATCGGCGCCGGCCCGATCGTGATCGGCCAAGCCTGCGAATTCGATTATTCCGGCGCACAGGCCTGCAAGGCGCTGCGCGACGAGGGCTACCGCGTGGTGCTGGTCAACAGCAATCCCGCCACGATCATGACCGACCCGGGCATGGCCGACGCGGTGTATATCGAGCCGATCAACTGGCGCACGGTCGAGAAGATCATCGCCAAGGAAAAGCCCGACGCGCTGCTGCCGACGATGGGCGGACAGACCGCACTCAATTGCGCGCTCGACCTCGCCGACAACGGTGTACTGGAAAAATACGGCGTCGAACTGATCGGCGCCAAGCGCGATGCGATCCGCATGGCCGAAGACCGCGAACTGTTCCGCGTCGCGATGAAGGAGATCGGGCTGGAATGCCCGAAGGCCGAAATCGCGCGTACGTTGGAGGAAGCGCTGGATATCCAGTCGCGCGTCGGCTATCCCACCATCATCCGCCCCAGCTTCACCCTCGGCGGCAGCGGCGGCGGCATCGCCTACAACCGCGAAGAGCTGATCGACATCGTCAAGCGCGGTCTGGATCTGTCGCCGACCACCGAAGTGCTGGTCGAGGAATCCGTGCTGGGCTGGAAGGAATTCGAGATGGAAGTGGTCCGCGACACCGCGGACAACTGCATCATCGTCTGCTCGATC
>JAZKFJ010000035.1:63275-112050 GCA_040386495.1 Pseudomonadota bacterium | reverse complement strand
AGGTTGCGGCCGTTCGTCGCGACTTGCGTCGCTCCCACAAGATTCCAGCCAACGCGTTTGTGCGGCAGTGGCGTGCAAATGCACGCTGCTTTCGATCGATGTGTCTTTGCCATCCATGGCGGCACGATGCGCGCTTCGGGTCGCCCGGCCCGACCATCCATGGTCGGGCGTTCGCTGAGCCGCACGGCAGTGCCGTGCAAGCGACTTCAGCTCACCCAACCCGCTACGACGAACAGGGCGAGGATCGCCAGCCACAGCAGCAGGATGCGCCAGACCAAGCTCATCGCATCGCGCAGTTCCGGCAGTTCGCCGAGCTGCACCCAGGCGTTGCCCGGCGTCGCGCCTTCTTCGATGAGTTCCCGGGTTTCCTCGGCGATCTCGCAGCGCACGCTGGCGCGAGCGGCGGCGCCGAGATGGGCATGGTCGAGCTGAAGCTCCGCGCCGCCCGCATCGCGCCAGACGCCGAGGACGCTGTCGAAATTGCCGACCAGCGCCAGCGACAGCGTCATCGCCTGCGCGACCGGCCAGTTCAGCAGCGCGAACACTCGACGCGCGCCCTCGCGGGTGGACGCGGGCAACGCATCGGCGTATTCGCCTTCGACCAGAAGCGCGGCGAAGCGGTACAGCACCGCGCCGACCGCACCGAACAGCAGGAACCAGAACAGCACGCCGAACCAGCGTCGCAGCGCATTGGCGAACACGGCCTCGACCATCGCCGGGGCTTCGCCGAGGCCGCTGTCGGGTTTCGCGTCCAGCCTTGCCGCCGCATCGCGACGCGCGGCGGGGTTCTCGGCGTCGACCACAGCCGACACGTCGACATCGAGGTCGCGCGGCCCCCATGCATAGAACAGCATCGCCACCGCGAACAGCAGGCCGAACACGCCGGCCAGGGGCGAATGCAGCGCGAACTGGATCAGGCCGACCAGCAGCAGCGGCGGCAGCAATGCGAACAGGACACCGTAATGTCCGCGCCACACGGACGGGCTGTCGCCGAAGCGCGCGTCGAGCCAGCGCAGCCACAGGCCGAAACCGTCGTGCCGGCGCACGGACGCGGCGAACCCCGGCGCCAGATGACCCAGCACCAGCGCGAAGATCACGGCGATCAGGGTCGCGGACATGCCCGGATTCTAATCCACGCGTGCCGCGTCGGTGCCCGCGTACCAGCACTCGATCAACCAGCGCGAAATCGAGATCGACGGCGACACCAGCAGCCCGGCCTCGGCATTTTCGCCGCGCAGCGCGGCGCCGACTTCGTCGCGATCGAACCAGCGCGCGTCTTCCAGTTCCTCGTTGGCCTGCGGCGGGTCGGGCTCGGCCTCGGCGATGAAGCCGAGCATCAGCGACGACGGAAACGGCCACGGCTGCGAAGCGAGGTAGCGGCTGCTGCGCACGCGCACGCCGGACTCCTCCATCACTTCGCGGACGACGGTCTGTTCGAGGGTTTCGCCGGGCTCGACGAATCCGGCGAGCGTGGAATAGCGGCGCGCCGGCCAGCTGGCCTGGCGGCCAAGCAGCAGGCGTTCGCCATCGGTGATCGCGACGATCACCGCCGGATCGGTGCGCGGATAGTGGTCGAGCCCGCACTGCGCGCAGTGGCCCTGCCAGCCGCCGCGCTGGAACGCGATGGCGCCGCCGCAGGCGCCGCAGAAGCGATGGCGCTGTTGCCAGTGCAGCACGGCGCGCGCCTGGGCGAAGACCGTGGCCTCGAACGGCGTCCACTGCGCGGCGGCAGCGCGCAGATCGAGCCGCCGCGACGGCAGCGATGCGCGCTGTTCATCGTTATGCGGTTTATCGGACAGCCGCGCGGCGAACCAGCTTTCGTCGCCGCGCATGCCCAGGAAGATCGCATCGCCGGGCGCGTCGCCCAGATCGCCGCCGCGCGCGGCGACCAGCCAGCCGTCGTCGTCGCCCACCGTGCGGCCGTCGCCGTCGAGCAACAGCACCCGCGCGTTCGGCCAATAGGCGTGGAGGGCGTCGGCATTGCCGCGCAGCGCGTCGGCGCGATCGAGCGCGCCGTCGACGAACGCGAAACGGGGCGTCGGCAGGCGGTCGTCGCCGGTCATGCGGTCAGGCGCTGAAACTGCTGCCGCAGCCGCAGGTGGTCTTCGCGTTCGGATTGCGGATCACGAACTGCGAGCCGTGCAGGCTTTCGGTGTAGTCGACCTGCGCGCCCACCAGGTACTGCAGGCTCAGCGGATCGACCAGCAGGGTGACGTCGTCGGTGGCGACCGCGAAGTCGTCCTCGCTCTGCTGTTCGTCGAATTCGAAGCCGTACTGGAAGCCGGAACAACCGCCGCCCTGGATGTAGACCCGCAGTTTCAGCGCCGGGTTGCCTTCCTCGCGGATCAGCTCGCGCACCTTGGCGGCGGCGGCGGCGGTGAAGTCGATCGGCGACGGCGGAGCATCGGTCGCCGGGGCGGCGGCAGTAACTGAAGCGGGAGCGGTGGTGTGCATATCCATGGCGACAGGATGGGGCGACGGAGCCGGCGGTTCAAGCCGCGCGAGCGGATCGGAGCGGATCGCCCCTGCTCAGCCGCCCTCGTCGCTGCGCACGGTCTGCGGCCAGGGGAAGGATTGCTCCACCGCTGCGCCGCCCGCCGGCACCAGCCGCACGCCGACCCGCAGCGGTTTGAAGCCCTTGGGCAGCATCACCTCGCCTTCCACCTGCTGGAAGTACTTGAAGGAATACGGGACACCGGGCGCATTGCCCTGCTTGCGCAGGCCGGACCACGACAGTTTTTCGAGACGATCGTTGCGGGTGCCTTCGATCGACAACGTCACCCGGCCGGTATTGACCGCGCCGCGGTTGAGGTTCTGGGTGAGCGTGGCGACGAAATGCCAGGCGTCGCCGCCCTGCAACTGCATGTCCAGATCGTGGACGCTCAGCCCGCGACGCTGGCCGGTCGCGCCGACGAAGCTTTCGTAGAAGGCGATATCGGCGCGCAGACCGGCGATTTCCTCGTCGCGCTCGGCGAGCGTGCGTTCCAGGTCGCGGTTGGCGTCGCGGCTGATCTGGTCGGAACGGCGCAACGTCGAGACTTCCTGGCTCAGCTTCTCGCTGCGCGCCGTCAGCGCGGCCGCGCTCTGGCCCGACGGGTCGCCGCCGGAGAAGAACACCGCCCACACCCCCCACACGCCGAAACCGAGCGCCAGCAGGAATACGCCCAGCCCCAGATACACCCAGTGATGATGCGATGGCGGCGGCAGCGGCGCGGGAGGCGGCGGATCGTCATGACCGCCGGGCGGAGCGCCGTCGCTGTGCGGAAGGTCGTCTTCGGGACGGTGGTAGTGCTGGTAGTGATACCGATCGGGATCGTGGCGCTCGGGGGCGGGCGGCTCGGGTTCGGGCGGCTCGGATTCGTATGGATCGAATCCGTCTGGCCCGGCTTCGGTTGGCCCGGCGCCGTATGGATCGGCCTCGTATCGATCGACTTCAATCGGCCCGGACGCCATCGACTGGATCGCCGAGGGTCCAATTTCGGTGACCCCGGCCTGGACGAGTTCGACTTCGTTGTGCGCCGAGGGCTTCCGGTCGCCCATTTCCGGCGCCTCGACGACTTCGACAGACGCGATCGCAACGAGGTCAGGGGCCGCTTCGACCGCTGTGACGCTTTCGTCCGGGGCGTTAGCCGGCTCGGCAGCCGGCTCGTACTGCGTCCGTGCCGCCTGGCGCTTCGCGGATTTGCCGCGCTTGCGGAGCGCGCGGCGAGACTCGGCGGGCGGCGGATCGCCAGCGGTTTTGCCGCCGACCTGGGGACCGGCAGCGGACGAGGCCTCGGCGAGCGCGGATTCGACCTCCGCTTCGGCGCGCCCCTCGGCGTCGGGCTGCATGGCATGGTCGAGGATGGCCCGTACCGCCGCCTCCGCGGGTGCGTCGGTGGGCGCGTCGACAGGTTTGGCGGCTTTGCGCGCGGCGCGGCGTCGCTTGGGCGGGGCGGTATCGGACAGGTCGTTCATCTCCATCATCCTAACCGGACGACCTTAAAGTCGTGTCAAGGCGACGTGCCGGCTGGTACTGTGCCCGCTTGCGGCCCGCCAGGCCGTGGCTTGCGTCCGGCATTCCTGCCGCCGGACGCGCTGTTGGAGTGGTCATGTCCGAAGCCCATGTGTTCGCCATCGGCATCCTGCTGGCCTGGTTGGCCGGCGTGCGCGCCTATCTCACCGTGTTCGGCGTCGGCATCGCCGGCTATTTCGGCTGGCTGGACCTGCCGCCGGCGCTCGAAGCCACGACATCGCCCTGGGTGCTGGGCGTGTCCGGCGCGCTGGCGGTGGCGGAATTCTTCGCCGACAAGATCCCCGGCGTGGATTCGGGCTGGGATCTGCTGCAGACCCTGCTGCGGGTACCGGCAGGCGCCTTTCTCGCGGCCGCCGCGATCTCGCCCGACGGCGACCTCGGCGCCGGGATGATGGCCGCCGGCGCCGGCGCCGCGCTGACCAGCCATGTGCTGAAATCGGGCACCCGCGCGCTGCTGAACACGTCGCCCGAACCGATCAGCAACTGGACGACATCGATCGCCGAAGACACCGTCGTCATCGGCGGGCTGGCGCTGGTCTGGTCGCATCCCTGGATCGCGCTGACCGTCGTGGTCGGCACCGGCCTGAGCATCGCGCTTGTGGTGTGGTGGCTGTGGCGCAAGCTGTTCCGGGGCGTCTCGCGGATGCTGTCCCCGTCCGCCTGATCGGCACTGTCCCGCGATTCCGCGGCGTGCATCGCGCACGGCCGGCCGCTCCCCCGCAAGCGACCCATGCCCCAGGGCGCTTCCCAACGCCGGACGAACCCGCATAATGCGTGTCCGAGCAGGGAGCCGTGATGTCCTCCGTTCCACAAGCGCGCAATTCGTCCGCCACCGCTGGCCGACCGGCAGGTCCGGGCGCGACTGCCCGCGCCGAGTACCCACCTGCCGACTACTGGCGGCGCTGGTGCAGCGACGCGCCGCCTGCGGTGGTCCCGGTGACCGCGGATCCTGCGACCGAAGAAGTCGTCGTACCGGAAACCACGCCGATGGTGGTGCCGAACGAAGTCGGCGAACCCGCTTATCGCATCCTGATCGTCGAGGACGACCGCAGCCAGGCCCTGTTCGCGCAGGGCGTGCTCAAGGGCGCGGGCATGGATGCGGAAGTGGTGCAGGTGGCCAGCGACACCATGGCCGCGTTGGACCGGTTCATTCCCGATCTGGTGCTGATGGATCTGCACATGCCCGGCATGAGCGGCACCGAACTCACCGCGCTGATCCGCAGCCACGTCGCGTACGCGCACATCCCGGTGGTGTTCCTGACCGGCGACACCAATCCCGAGAGCCATTTCGAAGTCCTCGACAGCGGCGCCGATGATTACCTGAGCAAACCTGTGCGGCCGCGCCACCTGATCGCCGCGGTGGAGAATCGCGTCCGCCGCGCGCGCGCGCTGAAACAGCAGCGCGAACAGGAAGTACGCCGCCATCCGGCCACCGGCCTGCTCACCCGTACCTACATGCTGCAGCAACTGGCGCTGGCGTTCCCGCAGCAGACCTCCGGCGCGGTGCATTTCGTGGTGATCGAAGGCACGTCCGCGCTGCGCGACCACTACGGCTACGCCACCCTGGACGCGATCCTTACCGAAGCCGGGCGGATGATCGCCGCGGTCGCGGGCGAACACCATGCGTCGCGGCTCAACGACAACACCTTCGTCGTGTACTGGCCGGGCCTGCCGCCCGACCGTCACGCGGTGTGGGCGCGCCAGCTGCGCGACGCCTTCGTCGGCCATAACCTGGAAGCCAACGGCGACAACATCCGTCTGCGCGCCTGCGTCGGTTATGTCGACCTGGCGCATGGCTTCGCCGATGCCGGCACCGCACTCGCCGCCGCCGAGGACGCCCTGCGCCTCGCGCGCACCGAGCCGACCGCTATCGCCGCTTACCGCCCGCAATCGGACGCGGTGTCGGAACAGGCGACGCAACTGCTGGCGCAACTGCACGAGGCGCTGAAGAACGAGCGTCTTGAGCTGGCGTTCCAGCCGATCGTTTCGGTGGTGGGCGGCGAGCAGGAACAGTACCAGACCCTGGTGCGGCTGCGCGGCAGCAGCGGTCAGCTGCACACCGCCGCGGAGATCGTGCCCGTGGCCGAACGCGCCGGGCTGGTCCATGAGATCGATCGCCGGGTGATGACCCGCGCGATCGCGATCCTCGGCGACCAGCTGCGCGGCAGCAAGCGCGCACGGCTGTTCGTGCCGCAAGCCGCGCGCACGCTCGGCCAGGACACTTACGGGCAGTGGCTGCTGGGATCGTTGGCCGACCTGAACATCGAAGGCAAGCTGCTGGTGGTGGACGTGCGCCTGGGCGACGCGCTGGTGCATTCGGTGCTGCTGCGCGAGTTCTGCCAGCGGATGATGGGCGCTGGCGTACGCCTCTGCCTGAGCCAGTACCAGGCCAATGCCGAGGCCGATGCGCTGATGTCGCAGCTCCCGCTGAGCTATGTCCGCCTGTCGCCGCATTACGCCGGCAAGATCGACCAGCAGCCGGTCCACGACGAAATGCGGGCGGTGATCGACCGCGCCCACATGCTGGGCCTGCAGGTCATCGGTCAGCACGTCGAAGATCCGCAGACGGCGGCCAAGCTGTGGCTGAGCGGGATCGACTACATCCAGGGCGACCTGGTGCAGAGCGCCGCCAACGCGATGGATTTCGACTTCCAGCATTCGCTGCTCTAGCGTCCCGGGTGCGTTCGCGCTGGTCAAGGCGGCTCGGGGTGGGGCATCATCCGGTACTCGCCTGGTTTCCATGGCGGAAGACGCGGCCCGGGATGGCCGCGCGTCTTATGGAAAGCCCTTTATGAAAAGCCCGCTCCGCCAGGACACCGTTGCCAACGCAGGTAAACCGATTTGAACGAGCCCAAGCCCTCGCTGCTGAATTTCCGCTGGTTGGCGCTGGCCACCGCGATCGGCGCCGCCCTCGCGCTGGCAGCCGACGCCGCGACCGGCGGCCAATCGTGGCGGATGGTGGCCCTTGCGTTGACCGCGGCCACCGCCGCGATCGTCGGTTACCTCGCCTACGCCTCGCGCCACTACGAGCAGCACATGCGCGACGCCGCCGAAATCGCCGAGCGCAGCGAAGCCGAGCGCAGCGAGCTGCAGCGCGAGTTGCAGCGCCGCAGCCAGCTCGAACAACAGCTGCGCCAAGCCAAGCAGGACGCCGAATCCGCGGTGATGGCCAAGGGCGAATTCCTGGCCACCATGAGCCACGAAATCCGCACCCCGCTCAACGGCATCGTGCCGATGCTCGACCTGTTGATGCATAACAAACTGCCGCCAGACCAGGCGGAGATGGTGCACACCGCCTTCCTGTCCTCGCAGCAGATGCTGCGGATCGTCGACGACATCCTCGATTACTCGAAGCTGGAAGCCTCCAAGCTGCAGTTGGAGTCCACCACCTTCAACCTGCGCGAAACGCTGGAATCGGTCATCCAGCTGATGGAACGCCCGGCCCAGAGCAAGGGCCTGCGCCTGAACCTGCAGATCGACCCGTCGGTGCGACTGCCGGTGCGCGGGGACTCGGTGCGCCTGCGCCAAGTGCTGAGCAACCTGATCAGCAACGCGGTGAAGTTCACCGAACGCGGCAGCATCGCGCTCACGGTGCGCCGGATCGGCGAAACCAGCGCCCAGCACCAGCTGCGGTTCGAAGTGCGCGACACCGGCATCGGCATCGCCCAGTCGGCGCAGGAACGCCTGTTCCAGGCGTTCAGTCAGGCCGATGCGTCCACTACGCGCCTCTACGGCGGCACCGGCCTCGGGCTGGCGATCTCCAAGCGCATCATCGACCTGATGGGCGGCCGCATCGGCGTGGAATCCGAAGCCGGACAGGGCTCGACCTTCTGGTTCGAGATTCCGATGCTCAAGGTGCAGGGCGACATCCTCGCCGCCAGGCCCGCGGAACACACCAGCGGCCGGGTGCTGCTGCTCACCGGCGACCAGCGCCTGCGGCTGCGCCTGAGCATGCTGCTGCCGAACTGGGGGCTGCGCATCACCGCCGTCGAAACCACCCAGGAAGCGCTGGACCGCATCCGTTCCGCGCTCAGCCAGGGCGCCGAGTGGGCCTACACCACCGTCATCGCCGACCTCGCCAGCGTGCGCAGCACCTCGGTGGCGCTGCAGCGCAATCTCGAACGCCAGGCCATCTATGGACAGGTCCGGCTGATCTGCCTGCAGGGCGACGAAGCCGCGCCGGAAGAACTCCAGCAGTCGGCCACGATCCTGCACCGCCAGGCACCCGATGCCGACCTGCGCATGTCGCTTCTGGGCGGCGCCGACACCGTGCCGTCGCTGTCGGACGCCGCTGCATCGTTCGACGGCGGCTATGCCGCCGCGCCGGAGCCCCCGCCGCCTGCCGCGCCGACGGCCGCTGCGCCCGTCTCGTCGGTCGCCGATCCGGCTCGGCCGATGCGCGTACTGCTGGTCGAAGACAACCCGGTCAACCTGATGGTCGGCCAGCGCCTGCTCAGCGTGCTCGGCACCCACTGCGACAGCGCTACCAACGGCGAAGCGGCACTGCTGCGGATGTCCGCCTCGCGCTATGACCTGGTGCTGATGGACTGCCAGATGCCGGTAATGGACGGCTACACCGCCACCCGTCGCTGGCGCGAACACGAGGCCGCCACCGGCGTCCGCCGCCTGCCGATCGTGGCGATGACCGCCAACGCGATGGCCGGCGATCGCCAGAAATGCCTCGATTCCGGCATGGACGACTATCTGGCCAAGCCGGTGACCCGCGGCGAACTCGAACGCTGCCTGTTCCACTGGCACCAGATTTCCTCGCAGCACAGCAGCGCCGACACCGCCGCACCGCCGGCCGCAGCCGCCATCACCCCGGCCGCCGCACCGCCCTCGCCCACGGCGACCCTCGAAGCGGCCGCCAACCGGCCCGCCATCACGACGAATCCATTCGTGCCCTCACCCACCGCCCCCCCCAAGCCGCCCGCTCCGCCGCCGCCTGCCGAGCCGCTGCCGCCTGTCCTCGACGCCGAAGTGCTGGAAGAATTGCGCAGCATCCTCGGCAACGAAGTCGACCGGCTCATCGAGGTGTTCCTCGACGACACGCCGCGGCTCATCGCCGCACTGGAAACCGCCGCGACCGGCCCGGACTACGACATGCTGCGCAACGCATCGCACACGCTGAAGTCGTCCAGCGCCAACCTCGGCGCGATGTCGCTGTCGAACGCGGCGAAGAAGCTCGAACTGGGCATCCGCACCCAGACGCTGGAGCGCCCTGCGGTGGCGGTGGCGCTGATCTCCAACGAATTCGCCCGCGCCCGTCAAGCGCTGCGCGCCTGCATGTCGTCGGACGCGTCGCAGTCCGGTTGATTCCCAGCCGGCAGGCGCATGCCCTGCCCGACGCGCAAACGCAAATCCAAATGAAAACGGCGGCATCAAGGCCGCCGTTTTTCTTTGCCTGACCAATCGCCTCAGCTGGAAATCTTGGTCTGCAGATAATTCTGCTCGCCCAGACGATCCATCAGCGAGAGCTGGGTTTCGATCCAATCGATGTGCTCTTCCTCGGAATCGAGGATATCGGCGAACAACTGGCGGCTGACGTAATCGCCGACCTTTTCGCAGTGCGCGATCCCGTCGCGCAGCGCCGGCAACGCTTCATGTTCCAGCGCCAGATCGCATTCCAGCAATTCGCGCGGGTTCTCGCCGATGCGCAACTTGCCCAGCGCCTGGAAATTCGGCAGGCCATCGAGGAAGAGAATGCGCTCCGCCAGTTTGTCGGCGTGTTTCATCTCGTCGATCGACTCGTGATATTCGTGGTCCGCCAGCTCTTTCAGGCCCCAGTTCTTCAGCATCTTGGCGTGCAGGAAGTACTGGTTGATCGCGATCAGCTCGTTGTAGAGCGCCTTGTTGAGGAATTCGATGGTCTTGGGGTCGCCTTTCATGGCTGGCTCCGTCGGTTGCAGTGGCGCCACTCTAGCCGCAGCGCGCAATCGATGAAGAAATGCGAATCGTCCGCGTTGTCATCGCGGACAAACGAGTCGCGGCGATGCGAATGGGTTCAAGCGGCGTGGGCGATGCCGTTGTCCGCGACGGCAGCATGCACGTCATCGATGATCCCGGCGGCGGTCGACAGACAACTGCCGCAACCCGCGCCGCAGCCGGTACGCATGGTCAATTCGGCGACGCTCCTGCATCCCGCTTCGGCGGTGTTGCGGATTTCGCGCTCGGTGACTCCGTTGCAGAGGCAGACATACATGGTGGCATCGGGATATGGTGGGAACCGTTCTCATTTGGCCATGGATGAGAATGATTGTCAATTCTGACCAGGCTCCGGGCCCCGCCCGCTCCGGGGCGCCAACGGGCTCCGGCGGCCGCGTGGTCGCGACCAGCGCCGCGGGTCGACGTTGGGGGGCGGAATGGCCTGCGCACCCGCTATCTGTCGCGCGGCCGGCGCCAGATGATGCAAGGCATGGGTATAGACCATGCGCTTGAAGTTGACCACGTGCTCCAGCGGGTACCAGAAATCGACCCAGCGCCAGTGATCGAACTCCGGCGTCTCGGTCAGGTCCAGGCGCAGATCGCTTTCTTCCCCGGTGAACCGCAGCAGGAACCACACCTGCTTCTGGCCGATGCAGACCAGCTGATCGTGACGGCGGATCGCACGTGGCGGCAGGCGATAGCGCAGCCAGCCGGGGGTGCTGCCCAGCACGTCGACATGCTCCGGCAGCAGCCCGGTTTCTTCGCGCAGCTCGCGATACATCGCCTCCGTGGGCGTCTCGTCGCTGTTCATCCCGCCCTGCGGGAATTGCCAGCCGTCGCGGCGGACACGGCGTGCCCAGAACACCCGGCCATCCGGGCGCATCAGAACGATGGCGACATTCGGTCGATAACCGTCCGGATCGATCACGATGCGGACTCCTGAGATCTTTGGCCCTACGGCCGCTATCGTCGACTCTGCCACGCACGCCCGGCAAGGACAAGCGCAGCCGCCATTCGCCATCGCCGGATTGACGCATCGGCCGCAGACATGGAGAATTGCGGGTCCGCTGCAGCCACAAGGCCCGCCAGCGAATCCCCAAGGCTATGTAGCTCAGCCGGTTAGAGCACAGCACTCATAATGCTGGGGTCGGTGGTTCGAGTCCACCCATAGCCACCAAAAGCACTTCCAGCGACATCCAGAAAGGCCGGAATACCTAATAAATACCAGGGTTTCGGCCTTTTTAGTGCTCGATAGTACCCCGGTGCGATCTTTGCAATCCGGGGGCAAATATGGGGGCAACGCCCCGACACGGGGGTGGGAGTTGCCCCAATGCCCCTGACCGATACCGCGATCCGCAAAGCCAAGCTCACCGAGAAGGTGCAGCGCCTGTTCGATGCTGGCGGGCTGTATCCGGAAGTCGCCAAAACCGGCGGCAAGTAGTGGCGCAATCGCCGTTTATCGACCGATTCACGCCCGAAACCCGCCGACGCGGATATTCGCTTTTTCAGGCACTCGTACACCTTCGCGGATACACGATGCATCGTTGCAGGCGCTCCTGCGCCTGCAACGATGTTCCGAACAGCTTCCCGCTTCAATCGGGGCGAAGCATCAGGCCTGGGATCGTCACTGCGGGCAAAGCTGCTGCAGTTCGTAGTACTGCAATTCGCTGGCCACTACGCTCCAGCCGAGCCCTTGCACCAGTCCATTGACGTCGGCATAGGACAGATTGATCCCCACGCGCGGGAACAGGCCCACCGATACGGCGGCATGCAGGCTCCTTGCTCCGGTGCGAGCGTTGTAGGCATCCACCGCTGTCTTGAAGCGGGAATTCGCCGGCGCATTGCTGATGAGCCTGCTCAACGAGCTCAGGTCGGTATGGAAGACGAATTCGATGTTGTCGGCCGAATAGATGTTGACGTTCGTCGGCGTGTAGATCGGCTTCGAACTCCAGTAATGGTTGATCACGCGTTGTTGACAGGTTTGTACATTCGGCAACGCCGTCAGCGCATTCATGCGCCCCAGTGATTGCCACGTGGCGGCAGATGCCGTTCCCGACATGAGCAGCGCGGCGAGCAGAGCGAGAGCGTATTTCTTCATGCAGACTTCCTTTTCGTTGGTGGCGTTGGAATCGCGCGTCCGGCAGACGCCACCGGCGGCGCGAAGGACAGTGTGCATGGCAGACGTCGCAAGGCCTGAGAAACAATCGCTGCGATCAAGTGACGAACGCTCTCGCACCCAAGACATCGCCCCGCATTCGTGCATGCCGCATCACAGGCCCATATGGACGGCGCTTTGAAGGCGCTCGCATAATGCAGGCCCGTCATGACTGTGGCCGCATGCGCGACGACGGGTGCGGCTGCGCAACAGCCGTGCACACTTCACTCTCCGGTACTGGCATCCATGGATATTTTCAAGGTCTTCACCCTCGAGGCCGCCCACCGGCTGCCCAATGTGCCTCCAGGGCACAAGTGCGCGCGATTGCACGGGCACTCGTTCCGGGTCGAGATCCATGTGTCCGGCGACATCGATCCGCAGACCGGCTGGGTGATGGACTTCGCCGAGATCAAGGCGGCGTTCCAGCCGCTGTACGACCGGCTCGATCACCATTATCTGAACGATATCGAAGGGTTGGACAACCCGACCAGCGAGCGTCTGGCCGTCTGGATCTGGGACCAGCTGAAGCCGGCCATGCCGCTGCTGAGCGAGATTGTGGTCCATGAGACCTGCACTTCCGGCTGTCGGTATCGGGGCTGAGCGCGCGGAAAGCGTTCGGACAAAGCGCGTCAAGTCATTGATTTTCATTGAATCCTGAACAGCACTGACGCCGTTCGTCGGGCGATGTTGCGGTGCAGCAAAATCGGCGTTATGTTGCACCGCACAAACCCGGCACCCTCTGCCGGCACCCCCGCCTCAGGAGCCCGCCATGTACCAGCAGTTCAACGATCAGTTCACCCAGTCGACCCGTCAGTTCGCCGATACCTCGGCCCAGGTCGGTCGTCTCGCCCTCGAAAACACCGAAGCGGTCTTCGGCCTGCAGTTTGCCGCGATCGAAGAAAGCGTCAACGCCACCTTTGCCTTCTGGGGCGAGCTGGCCGAAGTGCGCGACTTCGACGGCCTGAAAGCCGTGTGGCCGAAGGGCGTACAGATCGCCCGCGAAAACGTCGAGCGCAGCATCGGCACCGGCCAGGAAGTGTTCGGCCGCACCGTGAAGACCAACGAAGCCATCGCCCAGATCGCCAAGGGCCAGTTCGAAACCGTCGCCGCCAACGTGCAGGCCGACGCAGAGACAGTGGTCAGGGCCGCCAGCCGCAAGGCTGCCCGCTGATCCCGGCTTTGTAGCCGCAGCGACAGCACCGTGCCCCACGCACAGGGTCTGTTTCTGGCTTGTTTCGAACCCGGTAGCGCAAGCTGCCGGGTTTTTTATTGCTGCAACGCCGTCACCGGCGGTCCCGACCGAATCACCAACAACGACTCACCCCTGCACCAGGAAAATCAATACTTGATCAAATTTTGAATTGAATTCAGAATTTAGATTCCGTTTCCAACCTCCGGCCGCGCCATGAGCACCAAGGATCGTCGCCTGCGCGAACGCGCAGAGCGCGAGCAGCGCTTTCTCGACAAGGCCCAGGAGCTGATCCAGCGGGATGGGCTGATGTCGTTGCACATGGCCAGAATTGCCGAGGAGTGCGACTACGCCATCGGCACGCTTTACCAGCACTTCGCCAGCAAGGAAGACCTGATGGTGACTCTGGCCACCCGCAATTGCCTCAGCCGGGTGGGCCTGTTCGAACGCGCCGCGCGCTGGCACGGCCCCAGTCGCGAACGCATGGTCTCCATTGCGCTGGCGGATCTGATGGTGATCCGCGCCCAACCCGAGCATTTCCGTCTTGCCCAGTTCGTGTGGACCGATATGATCTGGGGCGCAGCGTCGCCCCAGGCCCGGCAACGCTCACTGGACGCCAGTGCGCCACTGGGCGCGCTGATCGACGGCATCGTCGAAGACGCAATTACCGCCGGCGATCTGCGCGCCGACATCGGTCTCTCTCCGCAGGCGCTCGGCATCGGGCCTTGGACGCTTTCGCTTGGGATGCATACGCTGAGCCATGCCGAGGGACTGCTCGAAGCGTATGCGCTGGGAGATCCCTACAGGCTGCTGATGAAACACCTGCACTTTCTGCTCAATGGCTATGGCTGGCAACCGCTGTTCGACCCCGTCGACGACGAAGCGCTGGACGCACTCAACGCACGTCTCTGCCGATCGGTATTCGACAGCACGTGCCCGCATGCACACGACATTCCACTCACCCCCACCGCAGCAGCCGGACTTCGCGCCGAGGTTTCCCCATGACTGACCGCCACAACACCATCGAACAGGACACGACAGGCAAGGTCGCCCGCAAACCTTCTGCGAAGAAACGCATGGCGCTGATGCTGATCGCCGCCGCCGTGATCTTCGGCGGCGTGTTTGCCGTGAAAGCGATCATGAACGCGGGTATGAACGACTTCTTCGACAACATGCCGCAGCCGCCGGCCTCGGTGAGCGTCGCTGCGGCGAAATCCGAACGCTGGCGCGACAACGCGGAAGCCATAGGCACCTTCGTTGCCGTCAACGGCGCGGATGTCACCACCGAAGCCGGTGGCGTAATCCGCGAGTTCCTGTTCGAACCGGGTCAGCGCGTGAAGGCCGGTACCGTTCTGGTGCGGCTCAATACCGCCAGGGAAGAAGCCACCCTGCGCGCGCTGGACGCCGCCGCCAAACTCGCGGTGGCGCAGCGCGACCGCTGGCGTGAACTGGGGCAGCAGAAACTGGTATCCCAGTCCGAAGTGGAACAGCGCGCGGCCGATGCTGCCGCCGCCCTGGCCCAGGTGGAAGCGCAACGGGCGCTCATCGCCCAGAAAACCATCCGCGCTCCTTTCGACGGCACGCTGGGCATCCGCAAGGCGAATCTGGGCCAGTTCATCGCCCCCGGCAGCCCGATCGTGAACCTGCAGTCGATCAGTCCGATCTTTCTCGATTTCACACTGCCGCAGCAGCGCATGGACCAGGTGGAGCCAGGGATCGCGATCCGGGCGACCCTCGACTCGCTGCCCGGCCGCGTGTTCGATGGCCGCATCACCGCCATCGAACCACTGATCGATGCGGAAACCCGGAGTTTCAAGGTGCAGGCGACCTTTCTCAACGAAGACAGCGCGCTGCGCCCCGGCACTTTCGCCAAGGTCGGCTTCGATCTGGGTGGGGAACAGGAAGTGGTGGTGATTCCGCAGACCGCCGTGAGCTTCAACCCTTACGGCAATGCCGTGTACGTGGTCCGCAAAACCCAGTACGGGCCGGACGAGAAAGACATGCAGGGCAAGCCGCTGACCGGCGTCAAACACGTCGTCCAGCAGCGTTTCGTCAAGACCGGCGCCACGCGCGGCGATCTGGTCGCGGTGACCGAAGGTCTGAAGCCCGGCGAACGCGTGGTGACCAGCGGCCTGTTGAAGCTGCGCAACGATGCCACCGTGACGATCAACAATACCGTCCAACCCACTGCGGAATCCGCGCCGAAGCCCGATAACAGCTAACGCCCGCGCACTTCGCGGCACTGCCTCTCTCCACCGCCCCCTCCTACCCTGCGCCGTCCACGCCGCACGGGAGAAAACGATGAAATTCACCGATATCTTCATCAACAAACCCGTGCTGGCGGTCGTCGTCAGCCTGTTCATACTGCTGTTCGGTCTACGCGCCTTCAACTCGCTCAACGTGCGCGAGTATCCGGAACTGCAGAACGCTGTCATCAACGTCAGCACGACGTATTTCGGCGCCGACGCGGACCTGATCCAGGGCTTCATCACCACGCCGCTGGAACGCGAGATCGCCAGCGCGGAAGGCATCGAATACCTCACCTCTTCCAGCGCGGCGGGCGTGAGCACGATCCAGGCGTATATCCGTCTCGATCAGGATCCGAATGAAGCCCTGACCCAGATTTCGGCCAAGATCAACAAACTGCGCGGACAGCTGCCGCAGGAATCCGAAGACCCGGTCATCGATCTGCAGCAGGGTCAGCAGATCGCGGCGATGTATGTCTCGTTCGCCAGCGAGCGCCTGGACAACAACCAGATCACCGACTATCTGACCCGTGTCATCCAGCCAAGGCTGGTCACAGTGCCGGGCGTGCAGCGCGCGGACATCCTGGGCGCAGGGTCGTTCGCGATGCGCGTCTGGCTGAAGCCGGACCGCATGACCGCACTGCAGGTCACCGCCAGCGATGTCGATGCGGCGCTGCGCAACAACAACGTACTTTCGGCGCTGGGGACCACCAAAGGCCAGATGGTGTCGGTGGATCTCACCGCACGCACCGATCTGCGTACGCCGGACGAGTTCCGCGAACTGGTCATCCGCGAACAGGACGGCGCCATCGTGCGTCTCGGCGACGTGGCGGACGTTGTGCTGGGTTCGGAAAACTATGGCGTTTCCGTGCGGATCAATGGCCAGGCGGCCACGTTCATGGCGATCTATGTCTCGCCGGACGCCAATTCGCTGGATGTGATCAAAGGAGTGCGCAAGGCATGGGATGCGGAGATCATTCCGCAGTTGCCCGAAGGCATGGTCGGCACCATTCCCTACGACAGCACCGAGGCCATCCAGGACGCCATCGACGAGGTGATCTCGACGATCATCGAAGCGGTGATCATCGTGATCGTGGTGATCTACCTGTTCCTCGGTTCGTTCCGCAGCGTGCTGATCCCGGCGGTCACAGTGCCGCTGTCGCTGGTCGGCACCCTGTTCCTGATGCTGGTGATGGGCTTCACCATCAATCTGCTGACGCTGTTGGCGATGGTGTTGGCGATCGGCATCGTCGTCGACGATGCGATCATCGTGCTGGAGAACATTCACCGCCATATCGAAGATGGCATGTCGCCGCGCGATGCCGCGCTTCGCGGCGCGCGCGAACTCGCCTGGCCGGTGGTGGCGATGACCACCACACTGGTCGCGGTCTATCTGCCCATCGGCTTTCAGGGCGGCCTGACCGGCGTGCTGTTCACCGAATTCGCGTTCACGCTGGCCGGCGCGGTGCTGTTGTCGGGCGTCATCGCGCTGACGCTGTCGCCGATGATGAGCGCGAAGATGCTCAAGCCGCACAGCGAAGGCGGCAAGAGCAGATTCGAGCGCTGGCTGGATACGCGCTTCGACCGTCTTCGTCACGGCTATCAGCGCAGGCTTCATGGCGCGCTCGATACCAAGGGCGTGATCGGCATCTTCGGGGCGATCGTCTTCTTATCGTGCGTGTTCCTGTACATGCAGTCGCCGAAGGAGCCGGCGCCCGCCGAGGACCAGGGCTTCATCTTCTCCATCGCCGTCGCAGATCCGTCAGCGACGCTGGATTATGTCGAACGCTATACCGAAGAAGTGACCGCCATCACCAAGGAAGTGCCTGAAGTCGAGAACTACTTCCTGTTCAACGGCGGCGGCGGTTCCAGCAACAGCGCCATCGCGGGCTTCGTGCTCAAGCCCTGGAGCGAGCGCAGCCGTTCGACCAAACAGGTGCTGGAACAGTCGCTGCAGCCGAAGATCTCCGAAGTCACCGGCCTGAACGTGTTCGCATTGATTCCGCCGGCACTGCCCAGCGCGGGCGGCGGCGGCGGCGGCGGCGAATTCATCATCGGCGGCATCGGCTCGCTGCAGCAATTGCAGGAACTGGCCGACGCCGTGCTTGAAAAAGCCTATGCCAGCAAACGCTTCATTTTCCTCGACAAGGATCTGAAGATCGACAAGCCGCGGATCGAAGTACAGATCGACCGCGACAAGGCAGCGTCGCTCGGCATCGACATGCGCACGCTGTCTGCGGACATGTCGGCGATGCTGTCGGGCGGCTACGCGAACCGGTTCGCGATGCAGAACCGCTCGTACCGGGTCATCGCCCAGGTGCAGCGCAGCGACCGCCTCAATGCGGAGCAGCTCACCAATTACTACACGCGCACGCGCACGGGCGAACTGATCCCGCTGTCCACCCTCGTGACCCTGAAGGAAAGCGCGCAGCCCCAAGTGTTGAACCGCTTCCAGCAGTTGAATGCGGTGGGGATCATTTTCGCGCCGCGTCCAGGCGTTTCAAAGGGCGAGGCGCTGGCTGTGCTGGAACAGGCGGCCCGGGAAGTACTGCCGCAGGGCTACAGCGTGGACTACGCCGGCGAGTCGCGGCAGTTCAAGCAGGAAGGCACGACCATGCTGGTGACGCTGCTGTTCGCGCTGATCATCATCTTCCTGGTGCTGTCCGCGCAGTTCGAGAGCTTCCGCGATGCGCTGATCATGCTGATCACCGTGCCGATGGCGATCTGCGGCGCGCTGCTGGTCATGAATATCCTGGCGATCGTCAGCGGCATTCTCGGGTTCAAGGGCATCGAAGTCTTCCCCGGCATGAGCATCAACATCTACACCCAGGTCGGGCTGGTGACGCTTGTCGGCGTGATTTCCAAGCACGGCATCCTGATCGTGGAGTTCGCCAACAAACTGCAGATCGAAAAGGGACTGTCGAAGCGCGAAGCGATCGAGGAAGCCACCGCGATCCGTCTGCGCCCGGTGCTGATGACCACAGCCGCGCTGGTGTTCGCGATGATCCCGCTGCTGATGGCCAGCGGCCCGGGCGCCGCCGCGCGCTTCTCGATGGGCACGGTGATCGCCTCCGGCATGACCATCGGCACCGCGTTCACACTGTTCGTGCTGCCGGCGTTCTATCTGTATCTCGCGCGCGATCATGCGCGCGATCGCAAAGCGGTAGAGGACGAAGGAACGCCCGCGCTGGAAGCACAGCCACAGCACGGTTGATCGCGACCTGAGCTGTTCTTGGAAAGGTCGCTCTGGAAAGGCGCGCTACGGCGCGCCTTTCTCTTGTCCGGTCAGAATCCAGGCGGCAGCGACAACCATTGCGCCATCGCCCGCGGGTCGGGCGACGCCGCATGCGGCAGCACGCCCAGACACGACGCGGGCAGCGCGGCGCGCAGCAGTTCGACGTAGTCGTCGCGCTCGGCGAAATCGGGATCGACGCTGCTGCCGATCCAGCCGATCAGCGATAGCCCGTCCATGTCGACGGCGCGCGCAGTCAGCCGCGCATGGCTGAGACAGCCCAGCCGCAGGCCGATCACCAGCACCACCGGCAGGTCGAGCATCGCCACCAGAGCCGCCTGATCCAGATCGTCGTCCAGCGGCGCAGCCCAGCCGCCGACGCCTTCGACCACCACGACATCGGCCTGCGCCAGGAGACGATCATGCGCGGCGCCGATACGCGCCAGACTCACGCCCACGCCCATCGCGCGCGCCGCGAGCTGCGGCGCGGTCGCCAATTCGAAAGCATGGGGGTTGATGTCGTCGTAAGCCGGGCGAGGATCGCTCGCCGCCTGCAGCCGCAACGCATCATCGTTGCGCCAGCCGTCGGCCGTCCGTTCGCAGCCGCTGGCGACCGGCTTCATGCCGACAGCGCTCCGGCCGGCCGCATGGACGCGATGCAGCAGCGCGGCGCTGGCGACGGTTTTGCCCACGCCGGTATCGGTGCCGGTGACGTACAGGCTGCGCCGGGGCGGAATCATTCGATCGTGCTCGTCTGCGGACGGGAGCGCGCATGGTAATCCGGCGCGGCGCGGGCGGGTACGGCAGCATTTGCCGCCACAAAATCCGGCGCGCCGCCGCTGCTACACTGCGCCGATGAGCTTCGCATCCATCCCGCTCGGCGGCGACACGCCGGAACAGTACGCGCAGTTGGCCGCGCAGGCCGGAGCGCTGCTCGCCGGCGAAACCGACCGCATCGCCAACGCCGCCAACCTGTCCGCGCTGGTCTATCACGCGCTGCCCGATCTCAACTGGGTCGGCTTCTATTTCTACGACGGCACCGAACTGGTGGTCGGCCCGTTCCAGGGCCTGCCCGCCTGCGTGCGCATCCCGCTGGACAAGGGCGTCTGCGGCGCGGCCGCCAGTACGCGGCAGACGCAGCGCGTCGCCGATGTCCACGACTTCCCGGGTCACATCGCCTGCGATGCCGCCTCGCGCTCGGAGCTGGTGGTGCCGCTGGTGCTGGACGGTGCGCTGGTCGGGGTGTTCGACCTCGACAGTCCGGTTCCCGGGCGTTTCGGCGTTGAGGATCAGGAAGGACTCGAAACCATCGCCGCCCTGTTCGTCCGCAGCCTGCGGACGAATCCGTGAGCGTCGGCGACGCCGGGTTCGCATCTCCATCCCACCACGGATCCGCATGGCCACTCCTTCGCTGAAACTCCGCAATATCGGTCCGAAAAGCGCCGCATGGCTGCGCCAGGTCGGCCTGCGCACCGAAGATGAGCTGCGCGCGATCGGTGCGCTGGAAGCCTTTATGCGCGTCAAGCGCGCGGGCTTCAAACCCAGCCTCAACCTGCTGTACGCGCTGGAAGGCGCGCTGATGGACTGCCACTGGCAGGAGGTGCCCAGCGAACGCCGCAGCGAATTGCTGGTGGCGGCCGATGCCGCCATCGCGCTGCTGCCGCCGCCCCGCGGCCGGCCGGCGGCCTCGCCGGTGACCACCACGCATACGATGCGCGAAGAAGATCAGGTGCCCGCGTTCAATCTGTTCGACGAGCCCGACGGCCGCGACTGAGACGCGCATCGCCCGGAGCCGCCCGACCCTCGATGGGGTACACTGCGCGCGCTTCGAGGTGACCCAAAGACATTCGTCCCAGGGTTGAAACGGGAAGCCGGTGCGTTCCGCGCGACATGCGCGGCACCATTCCGGCGCTGCCCCCGCAACGGTAAGTGCTTCAGGCCCACGCAATCGCCACTGTAGAGCACGCTCTATGGGAAGGCGCGCGGGCCGCGCCGGAGACATCCGGCAACGCACAAGCCCGGAGACCGGCCAAGAAGTCCACGGTTGCGATGCGGAGGGCGTTGCGGCGATGTCGTCGCTTGTCGTCCGCTCGTCGGCTTCCCGCTGGCTTCTCGCCCTGCTTTTCCCTCCGTTCGCGACGCCAACCCACCTCAGCGCGCGCGGGTGTGCGCGATGGAGTTTCGAATGATGTTCCGCAAGTTTCCGCTGGCGCTCGCTATCACGACCGCGCTCGCGGCCGCCCTTCCCTTCGCCGCCCAGGCGCAGGCGTCTTCCGATAATGCCGACGATCTCGATGAGGTCATCGTCACCGCCACGCGTACCGCGATCACCACCGATGCCGCGCTGGCGCCGGTGGAAGTGATCGGCCGCGAGGCGATCGAGCGCAGCCAGGCCAAGTCGCTCACCGAACTGCTGCGCGGCCGCGCCGGCATCAATCTCAGCAACCAGGGCGGCGCCGGCAAGCTCAGCACGCTGTTCGTGCGCGGCAGCGAATCCGACCACGTGCTGGTGCTGGTCGACGGCGTGCGCATCGGCTCGGCCACGTCCGGCCTCGCCTCGTTCCAGGATCTGCCGGTCGCGATGATCGACCGTGTCGAAATCGTGCGCGGCCCGCGTTCCAGTCTGTACGGCTCCGACGCCATCGGCGGCGTGATCCAGGTCTTCACCCGCCGCGACAAGGGTCCGGCGCAGTTCCGTTTCCACGTCGGCGCCGGCAGCCACGGCTACCGCGAAGGCGGCCTGGGCGTGGGCGGCAGCAGTGAGCGTGGCTGGTTCGGCATCGACGCCGGCCTGCAGTCCACCGACGGTATCAATGCCTGCGACCCCCGCGCTGGCGTGGTCTTCGCCGGCTGCTTCACCAGCGAACCCGACCGCGACGGTTACGAAAACCATTCGTTCTCGGCGCGCGGCGGCGTGAACATCGGCGATTCGGTGACGCTGGACGCACATGCCCTGCACGCCAGCGGCCACAACGAATACGACGGCAGCTTCGTCAACAACTCCGACATCGTGCAGCAGGTCGTCGGCGCGCAGCTGCGCTGGAAGGCGAGCGAGCGCTTCGATCTGCGCGTCGACGTCGGCAGCAACAAGGATGAGTCCGACAACTTCCTCGGCGCCGCGCCCAAGGGTTATTTCGGCAGCCGCCGCGACAGCGCCTCGGTGCAGGCCGACATCGCGCTGGCCGAGGCGCAGTTGCTCACCCTCGGCGCGGACTGGCTGCGCGACCGCGTCGACAGCGATAACGACTTCGACGAAAAGCGCCGCACCAACCGCGCCGTGTTCGTGCAGTACCAGGGCCGGCTCGAAACAAGCACGCACGGCAGCCACGACCTGCAACTGGCGCTGCGCAACGACGACAACCAGCAGTTCGGCGACGAAACCACCGGCACCTTCGCGTGGGGCCTGAGCTTCGCCGACGCCTGGCGCGTCACCGCCAGCTACGGCACCGCGTTCAAGGCGCCGACCTTCAACGAGCTGTACTACCCGTTCTTCGGCAATCCGGCGCTGCGCCCGGAATCGTCCGAAACCTTCGAAGCCGGCATCGCCTGGCGCGGCGAGCGCACCAGCGTGCGCCTGGATGCCTTCAGCACCGACGTGGACGACCTGATCGCCTACGACGCCTCGATCTTCCTGCCGAACAACATCCAGCATGCGCGCCTGCGCGGCGCGGAACTGCGCGTCGACAGCTCGCTGTTCGGCTGGGACATCGGCGCCAGCGCCAGCTGGCTCGACACGGAAGATCGCAGCAATAGTCCAAACCGCGGCAATGAACTGGCCCGCCGCGCGAGCGAGGTCGCGCGTCTCGAACTCGACCGCGCATTCGGCAAGTTCCGCCTCGGCTTCACCGGCGTGGCCGAGGGCAGCCGTTACGACGACCTCGCCAACACCCGCGAGCTCGGCGGCTTCGCCACGCTCGACGTGCGCGGCGAATACGCGTTCGCGACCGACTGGACCCTGCAGGCGCGCGTCGCCAACGTGTTCGACCGGGCTTACGAAACGGCGGCGTTCTACCGCCAGCCGGGCCGCGAGTTCTTCGTGACCCTGCGCTTCTCGCCCGCGCGCTGAAGTCACGTGCTTCACGCATGATGTCATCGATGTGAACGGGCCGGGAGACGCCGCTGCGTCTCCCGGCCCGGATTCTCGTTCAGCCTGGCGCCGCCCGAGGTTGCGCCTGCGTCTCAGCGTGTGATATCCAGTGTCCTGCGCCGGCGACCGGCGGTTTTTCCCGCAACAGGCACCGTCGAAGGACTCATGTCCTCCATTCCAGAACATCTCAGCCCCGGTCTTTTCGTCGTCCGGCCATTGGCCGCCGAGGCCAAAGCCAACGGGCTGGCGCGCCTGGAAGGCAAGGCCAGCGTCAAACCGCTGGGCGGGCGCACGCCAGGCTGGGTGGTGAAACTGAACAAGCTGCCGAAGAACGCCCGCGCCGGCTGGAACAGCCTGCACCGGCTGCTCGGCGACGGCTACGCGGTGTTGCCCGCGATCGTCGACGAGGCCGGTCAATACCGCTACCCGACCGGCCTGCTGTCGCTGCGCTTCGAGGGCGACGCCACCGAGCAGGCACTGCAGACCCTCGCCGACACCTACGGCCTGGAGTTCGTCAGTCGCCCCAAATACACCCGCCAACAGGCGCTGTTCCGCCCCGCCGATGGCAGCGACGTCTTCCTGCCCGACGTCAGCGGCAAGATCGGACACGACGCGAAGGTCGAAGCCGTCTGGTTCGACGCCGAGAGCGCGTACTCGCGCAGCTGAATCTTCTTTCCTGAATTTCTTTCCCTTACAGGATGTGAGGCTGTCATTTGAATAACGTCATCGTCGCCCCCGCGACGCTCGTACCCGTCGCCGAAGTCGCCACCCGTTCCGATGTGGGCCTGCGCATGGCCAACGGCGAATGGATCGATCTAGATCCGATGCCGCTCACGCTCGAAGCCGTTTCCGGACAGACCATCGCAAGGCTGTCGGGCACACCCGGCGCGGCCATGGTCACCGGCCGGGTGATGCGCGCCGCGCAGGCGTTCTTCGAGGTGCCGAGCAAAAGCGCGGCGGTGGCGCCGGTCGCCAAAAACGCGAAATCCGCGACGAAAGTGCTGGTCAACGTGCTGGAGCGCAAGACCATCACCGCATACATGGACCGCGAAAGCCGGCTGATGCGGATCCTGTACAAGGAAATCGTGCTGCGCTTCAAACCGCAGGTGCCGCAGAAAACCCGCAGCGCCATTCTCCGCGACAGCGGACTGACCCTGTGGGCGCGCAATCCCAGCATTCCGGAGCAGATGATCCTGAGCGACACCGCGATGCTGCACCCGGGCGCGGAACTCGTGCGACTGGCGGCGAAACTGTCGGCGCTGGACGAAGTGGCGTTCGCCGCGCCGAACTTCGTGTCGCAGTTCCGCCGCAACGCACCGGCTACGGCGCACACGCCCTCGTCGAAGCAGTGGCATCTGCGCCTGGTCGGCGCCGCCAAGGCTTGGCAGAGCACGCGCGGGAAGCGCGCGATCACCATCGCGGTGCTCGACGACGGCATCGATGTCGAGCATCCGGAACTGCGCGGCAATGTGCTGCGCAATCCCGATCCGGACGAACCGCGCGATCTCTGCGGCCGCGACTTCTATCTGCCGGACGACGACGGCGACCATTTCAATCCGCGCCCGAAACGCTTCCGCACGCCGTTCGACGACGTGAGCGGCAACGACATCCACGGCACGCCCTGCGCCGGCGTGGCGGTGGGCCGCGGCCCGCACAGTTACGGCATGGCGCCGAACTGCCGGCTGCTGCCGGTGAAGATCTTCCACGCCGACGATCTGGCCAGCGAAAGCCAGGTGGCCGATGCGATCCGCTACGCCGCCGCCTTCGCCGATGTGATCTCGTGCTCGTGGGGCGGCGCCAAGAGCCCCGATATCGAATTCGCATTGCAGGACGCGCGACGCATCGGCCGCAAGGGCCGCGGCGCGGTCGTGGTCTGCGCGACCGGCAACGAGGAGCGGAAACAGCACGTCAATTATCCGGCCTCGGATCCGAACGCGATCGCGGTCGGCGCTTCCACCGACGCCGACGAACTAGCCCCGTATTCCAACTGCGGCGCGCAGGTCTGCGTGGTCGCGCCCTCGAACGGCGGCAGCCGCGGCATCTTCACCACCGACGTGTCGATCACCGGCCGCGGCTTCAACGCCAGCGACGTCGCCAACCGCGCGGACGGCCTGTTCACCAACGGCTTCAACGGCACCTCCGCGGCGACACCGCTGGTCGCGGGCCTCTGCGGCCTGCTGCTGTCGCTGAAACCGGACATGACCGCCGAAGACGTGCGCGCCGCATTGATCGCCAGCGCGAAGAAAATCGGCCCTGCCTCCGCGTACAAAGCCAACGGACATTCGAACAAATTCGGCTACGGCCGCATCGATGCCGCGAAAGCCGTAGCGCAGGTCAAGGCGTCGAAGGCGAAGCCCAAGAAAGCGGCACCGAACAAATAGCGCACCACTCGATCTTGTTTTGTCATCCCGAGCGTAAGCGAGGGACCTGTTTTCGGCTGTGCTCGCAGAAAGAACCGACAACAGATCCCTCGCTTGCGCTCGGGATGACAACGTTTCGATGGTCGTCATTGCGAAAACAACTCCGGCTGCGGCGGCAATTCTTCGCGATCGCGGAAGCCGCCGAGGCCCACGCCGACCAGGCGGTAGCGGGTGTGCGCCGGCAGCTCGACACGGTCGCGCAGCATCAGCGCGATGTCCACGAACTGTTCCAGCGACGACGGCGGCGCATCGGGCGTATGGCTGCGGGTGAGGATGCGGAACTGCGCGGTTTTCAGCTTCAACACCACGGTGCGGCCCACGCGCTCGACCTTGCGCGACGCGGCCCAGGTTTTTTCCGCGAGCCGGCGAATCGCCGGTTCCAGTTCGTCGATCGGCACATCGCGTTCGAAAGTGTCCTCCGATGAAATGGACTGCACCGGCTGATCGGATTCGACCGGACGCTCGTCGATGCCCTGCGCGCGTTCGTGCAGGCGCACGCCGAAACTGCCGAACGCGTGCTGCAGGCGGCCGATGTCGACCGCACGCAGATCGCCGACGGTGGCGACGCCTAGCGCTTCGAGTTTCTGCTGCGCCACCTTGCCCACGCCGGGAATGCAGCCGACCGGCAGCGGGGTGAGGAAATCGTGGACCTGATGCGGACGAATGACGAATTGCCCGTCGGGCTTGCGCCAGTCGGACGCGATCTTCGCGAGGAACTTGTTCGGCGCGATGCCCGCCGATGCGGTGAGCTGCGTTTCCTCGCGGATCTGCGCGCGGATGGTCTCGGCGATCGCGGTCGCGCTGGGCGGATCGCCGCTGTCGAGCAGTATTTTCGGCGCGGTGACATCGAGATAGGCCTCGTCCAGCGACAGCGGCTCGATCATGTCGGTCTGCCGCGCGAAGATTTCGCGCACCTGCCGCGACACCGCTTTGTAGCGCGCGAAATCGGGCGGCACGAAGATCGCCTGCGGACACAGCCGCTCCGCGCGCACCGCCGGCATCGCCGATCGCACACCGAACGTGCGCGCCTCGTACGACGCCGCGCACACCACCGAGCGCGCGCCGCGCCATGCCACCACCACGGGTTTGCCGCGCAGCGACGGATCGTCGCGCTGCTCCACCGACGCGTAGAACGCGTCCATGTCGATGTGGATGATCTTGCGCATCGATCGGGGAAATCCAGCCTCCGCGTCCGGATCGTTCCGGTGTGCGGGAAAGTATAGGCAGCGCCCACGGCCGGCAGCGCGGCGCGCCCCGTTCGCTCATCTTCGCAAAACGCGAACGGGCGACCCGTGGCCGCCCGTTCGTATTTCCCCGCCGGCCTGCGCTACCGATGCGGCGCAGGCCGGTTGGACGTGGACGCCGACTCAGTGTCCGGTGGTCGCGCTCTTGGACAGCGTGTCCATCGAGCCCGCCGTCGCCGACATCGACGCGGCGTTGCCGCTGTCGGTGTTGGCGACGCCGTTGCGGGCGCCCGGGCTGAACGACAGCAGCAGACCGATGGTCGATGCGTCGGTGCCCGAGGCGTGTTCGCGGCGGAACAGCACCGACAGCCTCCAACTCGATGCGATGTCGATGTCCAGGCCGCCGCCGTAGGTCAGCGCGTTGTCGCCGTAGCTCCGCAGGCCCAGCGCGTAGTCGGTCGAACGCGGGCTCACCACGTAGTTCAGCGCGACGTCGCCCTGGTTCTCGAACGCATCGCGGTACTCGATCATCCAGTAGGGTCGGAAGAAGCTGTTGCGGCCCTGGAACAGGTAGTTGCCTTCCAGGCCCACTGCGAAGCTGTTGTTCTCGACGGTCTGGTCGCCGTAGGCCAGATCGAAGATGCCCAGGCCGGTTTCGCGATACGCATCCAGACGGGTGCGGCTGGCGTCGACGCGACCGTAGCCGGTGAGGCTCATGCCGTCGGTGCGGTGTTCGTAGCCGACGGTCAGCGAACCGAACGCCTGATCGCCGTCGCGCGTGGCCAGTGCGGCCGCGCCGGCGGTCGAGCTCCAGCGGCGGATGTCGAAGTCCAACCGGCCCCAGCCCAGCACGCCGTCGACGAAGAAGTGTTCGCCTTGACGCCACAGACCATAGACCGAGACCGAATGCTGTTCGCCGTCGAGCGCGGAGCGCGGATCGTCGAAGTCGGTGTTGCTCCAGCCGAAGCCGCCGGCCACGCCGAACAGGAAGCGGTCGTCGATGCGCCAATCGGCGCCGACGGTGATGCCGTCGCTGCGGAAGTCGAAGCCGTCGCTCAGGCCCGAACGGGCGTCGCGTTCGCCAGCGGTGATGGTGCCTGCGGTCCACAGGCCAAGCCCTTCCGGCAGCGACAGCTTGCCGCCGGGCGCCATCTGCCCGGCGGAGAGCGAGAGCGCGCCGCCGGAGCCGTTGGTCAGGTTGAGGCTGAGACCGTTGCTGGAGGATTGCGCACCGGCGTGACGCTGCTGACGCAGGCGGTCGCGGATGTTGGTCTGCTGGGCCGAGGCGAAGCGGACGCTGGCATCGACCTGCGCCTGCAGGCTGTCGACGACGCTGGGATCGCGCGTCGGGTCCGGACGGTCGTCGACCGTCAGCGTGGCGCTGATCGTGGCCTGGGCATAGCTGCCCGCCGCGGCCTGGGTCGCCACCAGCGTGGTCACGCCGTCGCCGACGATCGTCACCGTGCGGCCGCTCACGGTCGCCACCGCGGGATTGCTGCTGGAGAAGGTGATCGCGCCGGTGCTGTTGCTGGTCGGGTTGGGCAGGTCGAACGCCGGCTCGCCGAAGATCTTCACCTGATTGGGGATCCAGCTCAGGGTCGGGGTCGCTAGACCGATCGACACCACCAGGGTTGCCTGCGGCGCGGGGCTGTAGCTCGCGTCGCCGGCCTGGTTGGCGGTGAGCGAACAGCTGCCCGCGGTCACCATCGTCACCGTGTTGCCGCTGACCGTGCAGACCGCCGGCGTGGTGCTGGCGAAGACCACCGGACTGGTGGACGCGCCGCCGGTCGCCGACAGAGTGAACGTGCCGTTCGGCGCGTACACCGGTGCGGCCGGGTTGGCGGTGAAGTTGGTGATCGCCTGGCTGGCAAGACCGATGGTCACGTTCAGCGCGACCTGTGCCGCAGGGCTGTAGTTGGCGTCGCCCGCCTGGTTGGCGGTGAGCGCGCAGTTGCCCGCGGTCAGCATCGTCGCCGTGCTGCCGCTGACGGTGCAGACCGCCGGCGTGGTGCTGGCGAAGACCACCGGACTGGTGGACGCGCCGCCGGTCGCCGACAGGGCGAACGTGCCGTTCGGCGAGTACACCGGTGCGGCAGGATTGGCGGTGAAGTTGGTGATGGCCTGGGCTGCCAGACCGATGGCCACGTTGAGGGCGACCTGCGGCGCGGCGCTGTAGCTGGCGTTGCCGGCCTGATTCGCGGTGAGCGCACAGTTGCCCGCGGAAACCATCGTCACCGTGCCGCCGGCTACCGTACAGATCGCAGGCGTGGTGCTGGCAAAGACGACCGGATTGCCCGAGAAGCCGCCGGTGGCCGAGATGTTGAAGGTGCCGCTCGGCGCGTACACCGGCGCGGCCGGGTTGGCGACGAAGGCGGTGATCGCCTGGGTCGCCTGACCGATCACTACATTGAGCGCGACCTGCGGCGCAGCGCTGAAATTGGCGTTGCCGGCCTGATTGGCGGTGAGCCCGCAATTGCCCGCCGAGACCATCGTCACCGTGGCGCCGGCGACCGTACAGACCGCAGGCGTCGTGCTGGCGAACACCACCGGATTGCCCGAGGCGCCGCCGGTGGCCGAGACCGTGAACGTGCCGCCGGACGTGAATACAGGCGCGGCCGGGTTGGCGGTGAAGGCAGTGATGGCCTGGGCGTTCTGGGCGATCGCCACCGTATAAGCGCGGGTGCCGCTGAAGCCGTTGGTGGACGTAGCCTGCACGGTGAAGTTGAACGAACCCGCGGCGGTCGGCGTACCCGACAGCACGCCTGCACTGGACAGGGTGAGCCCGGCCGGCAACGCACCGGCCGTCACCGAGAACGTGTACGGCGCGATGCCGCCGTTCGCGCTGGTGGCGCTGAGGGTTTGCGAATACGCGGTATTGAAGGCGCCGTTGGGCAGCGTGGCCGGGTTCACCGTCACCGCCACCGTCGTGCAGGTGAGCGCGACGTTGGTGACATTCGCCGCGATGGCCGCGCCGCTGGCCGGGGTGACGCTGCACAGCTGGCCCGCGGGCGCGCTGAGCACGCTGACGTTCCAGTTGGCGCCCTGCGGCAGCAGCGTCGGGAAGACGAAGGTCGTGGCGGCCTGCGCCACCACCACCTGCTGCGAACTCACCGGGTTGGTCGCGGCCAGCTGCAGCGTGACCGGACCGTTATGGCCCGTCGCGGTGCCGCCGACGGAGAACTGGCTCGCCGCGAAGCAGATCAGCGCCGCGCCGTTGCCGGCCTGCACGCCATTATTGATGGTGACCGCGGTGAGGCCGGTCGCGCCCGAGCTGCCGCCCGCGCCGCCGCCGCCGCCGCCGTTCCAGTTCTGCTGACAAGCGGTGGTGCCGACGCCGGCCCCGCCGCCGCCCGCGCCGACCGTGGCGCCGCCACCGCCGCCGCCGCCGAAACCGGCGCCGGTGAAGGAACCGGAGAAATTGAACGAGTCGCCGCCGTCGCCGTTGGCCGCATTGCCCGCGGTGGCCGGAAAGCCGCCGCAGCCTGCGCCGCCCGCACCGCCGGTACCGACCGCGCCGCCACCGCCACCGAACGGGCCGGGGCCGCCGGGCACCGTAGCGCCCACTGCACCCACACCGCCGCCGCCCACGCCGCCATTGCCGCCGGCGATGACGTTGGTCGTGCTCCAGCCGGCATTGCCGCCGCCGCCGCCGCCGCCGGCGATGCCGACCCGGTTGCCGATGGCGTTGCCGCCGACGCGAAGATCGGTGGCGCCACCGCCGATGCCATCGACGCCCTGACCGATGCCGCCGGGATTGACCGCCTGCGAAGCCTGTCCGCCGACCCAGATCGACAGCAGGCTGCCCGGCGTAACCGCCAGCGTGCCCCGCACCCGGCCACCGAGGCCGCCGGTGCCGCCCGGAGAATTCGGGCTGCCGCCGATCGTGCCGGCGCCGCTGCGACCGGCGCCGCCCTGGGCGCCGCTGAGATAGACCGTCACCGAAGTCACGCCGGCCGGCACCGTGGTGGTCTGTTCGCCACCGGTGAAGCCGAACGCCGCTGGCGTCTCGCCGATCGCGCAACTCTGCGCCTGGACCTGACCGATCGCCCCCAGGCACGACAGCAGGATCAGCGCAGGCAGACACGCCAATCGCCGGCGAATGCCCGCCGGTACAGTGCGCGCAATCGAAACCGCAGCCATATCCGCATTCATGGAAAGCAATTCGCTAACGCGACCGCCCGACAGTCTGGAATTCATATAACCCCCTGAACGGACACAGCCCCCTGCGTCCGCGATTCGATACTCCCGCAATGCGGGATACCTGCTACTGCAGCCGTATGCGCGGCTGCCCCCTTACCAGCTTATCCGACAGCTTAGACGCGATCACGCGTCCTTGAACAGCCCGAAGCTCCAGCACCACGGGGTGCTGGAGTTCACCGTGCGTTCTGCCCGAGATAATCCAATACCACCTGCATCATCGCGCGGCTGCCGACCTGCAGCGATCGCTCGTCCAGCAGGAACTGCGGCGAGTGGTTGATCGGCGCTTTCGCTGGATCGATATCGGCTGCGGTGGAACCCACGAAAAAGAACAGCGTCGGCGCCACCGTCGAATATTGCGAGAAGTCCTCGGCCACGGTCACCAGGGGCATTTCCACCACATTGTCCGCGCCCAGCGCGCGCTCCAGCGAAGCGCGGCCGCGCTGCGCCAACGTCGCGTCGTTGATCGTGGCCGGCGCGTTGTTGACCACCTGCAACTCGGCGCTGCCGCCGCCGGCATGCGCGAAGTCCTCGGCAGTGCGCCGGAAACGCGCGATCACGTCTTCGCGCACCGCGGGATCGAACGTGCGCAGCGTGCCCACCAGCTTCGCTTCGTCGGGAATGATGTTGAAACGCACGCCGCTCTGGAACTGGCCGGCGGTCAACACCACCGGCGTGGCCGCGATGTTCACCTGGCGCGCGATGATCGATTGCGTGCCCAGCAGGATCTGCGCGCCGATGGTGATCGGGTCGACGCCATCCCACGGCCGCGACCCGTGCGTCTGCTTGCCGCGCACGGTCAGCGTCCACTCGTCCGCGCTCGCCATCAGCGCGCCGCTGCGCGTACCGACCTTGCCCACCGGCAGTCCCGCCCAGACGTGCAGACCGAACACCGCCTGCGGTTTGAATTCCGAAAAAATCCCCTGCTGCAACATCAGCGCAGCGCCGAACGCCTGCCCGGCTTCGGGCGGGCCTTCCTCGGCGGGCTGGAACACGAACATCACCTCGCCCGGCAGTTCGTCCTTCACCGCCGCCAGCGCCGACGCCACGCCCAGCAGCATCGCCACGTGCGCATCGTGACCGCAGGCATGCATCACCCCGACCGGCTGACCGCGATAAGTGCCCACGACCTTCGATGCGAACGGCAGCCCGGTCTGCTCGGTCACCGGCAACGCATCCATGTCGGCGCGGATCGCGATGCGCGGACCGGGCTTGCCCCCCTTGAGGATCGCGGTCACGCCGGTGGACGCGATGCCGGTGCGCGGCTGCAGGCCCAGCGCCCGCAACTCATCGACAATGAGCCTCGCGGTGCGGACTTCATGCGTGCCGAGTTCAGGATGCTGATGCAGGTCGCGACGCCATTCGACCATCTTCGGCTGCAGGTCCTGCAACGCGCGCGCTGCCGTGACGTCCTGCCCATGCGCGCGGGTCGTCGCGCCGCCCAGCAGCAGGGCGATCGCGAGAAGCAGATTCATGCGGCGAACGGCGGGCATGGGGGCTGGATCCTGGGGGCAGGATCCAATGGTAGCGTTCGAGCAAGGGCGCAGGTCGAAAATGTCCTGGGACGAAACCTCATCGAGCTCCGGCGCGACATCGAAAACGCTCAGTCGGACATCACCCACATCGCTTCGCGCTGAGGATGCCCCTCCGTACCCACCGGAAACACGCCGCTGCGATTGGGCCACAACAGAACCAGCATCCGCACTTCGCGGCCGTGGTATTCCATCCCCGCCCCGAAATAGTCGCCATGATGGGATGGCTTGGCGAAGCCAACCACCATGACATTGTATCCATCCGACAATAAACCCGGATAGTCCTTTCCGACTTCAAGCGGATGCCCTTTTCGCACCAGGTCATAGCAGTTCGCGATGATCGGCGACGCGATTTTCGAAGGAAGCCCGATGATGGATACCTCCGGATGCTTCAGCGTCTCTTCGAAACCGATCGAATACGAAAAATCGAATTGCCCTTCCTCCTCGCCGGGCACCGAAATACAGTGCCAGCCGTGCCTCGCGACGGATGTCCGTATTTTTTTCGTGACCTGCGACATCAGCGTCGCCATCTCCATTTGGGTGGCCGGTTATTACGCCGATAATTCGGCTTGTTCGGCTTGTTCGAATCCCTACGGCTGCATTTTCTGCAAAGCAATGATCATCGCCTGGTCGGCGCCTGGACTCCCCGCAGACAACCAGTGATCCTCGATCGCGTCTACAAGCCCGTGATACGTACCGATCGCAGACAGACGAGGAACCCACTGCGCATCGATCTTCGCGATCATGTCCCGGGCACTCTCGAGCGGGTCGGTGCTCGGGAAAATCGAATACCACTTCTGCATGTTGCCATCGAGAAGCGCCTTCTGGATCTGCGCCGTCTTGAGAGAAAGCGCGAATTTCTTCCCGCCCCGCTCCGGCACTGCCACCGCCATTGCGACCAACAGCACCGGACTGCACACGATCCGTTTGTCCGAAGGATATCGCTGTCGACGCAACAAGATACCGGTATGAATGCCGGGGCAAGCTTCAGCCATGCCCCAAAAATCCACCGGGCGGGATCGGGCAAACCCACGCCCGATCAACTGCTCGCCAAGAGCATCGCGCAGATTTTCGAATGCGAGGTGTGCTTGATTCATTTATCACGTTTGCGGACGGGACTTTTCTGAAATCATAAACCCTTACCGTAGTGCTTCGGACCGATGCATGGGGCTTGAATACGAAGAGTACAGGCCCGTTATCTGTGGAGATTTTCGATTTCGATACCGTGTCCGTCGACATACTCGGCGAAAGACTCGACATCACGGGACGCCGCTCCCGCCTCCTCTGCGGTGAGAGAGAAGAGCTCGAATACATACATCGGAATATCCGCATCCAACCTTTCCAACCCCTCGGTGAACCAATACCCGTTCGACGCCATGAAGTGAGTTAGCCGATTGGGGAATGCAAGCCCGGAAAAATCGAACGCAAAAAACTCGTGCTGATGGAAGCAACGCCGTTGTTGCAGGAGATGATCCGCTACAGCGGCGAGGAGATGCGCCGTCGCTTCCGAAACGGAATCCCGCTTCAGAGTCCACGCAAGTTCGACCCTGATCAGATCATGCTCGTCGCTGTGCGTACGCAGATGAAAGCCGCTGAGGCCTTTGGTCAACAGCGTCGAATACCCTGCGGCGGGAAAATCCATAACCGCGATGACGTCCCCGAAGGGAAAACTGCCGACGTGCTCGAAACCCGACGGCCCCGCCTCCAGCCCGGCGTAGTGGGCGTTCAAGTGTCCGAAGAACGGCTCATCGGCAGCCTGATCGCTCCACCATTGTCTGAATTCGGCGGCAGTCATGCTCAACGCCTCCTCTTGGTCGCGTCATGGCAGCGGACACCTTCGCGATGACAGCTTTTTTCGAAAAGATCAAAGCACTGTCCGCAGCCGCCAATCGAAAATGTGTTCAGCGATAATTTTGAAGCTGTCGAAGTCAGCATCCGACAACTCGAACTGCAGGCCAAGACCGCTCTGAAGCTCGAACAACTCACCTGTTTCCGGCGTGAACTCGAAATAGATCCTGTCTCTGAGCAGAACGACCGACTCAATTCCGCCATAGTTCGACAGCGACTGATCGTTCAGCTCGACATAGTGACTATCCATCCCGTTCGCGCGATCTTCATCCGTATACTCGAATGCATTTTGCACGAGCAGATAGGTTGTCGCATTCTGCGCATCGTCGGCCAATCCAATCTGCCAGTACGCGTCCTCTTCCGTTGCCGATACGGCTCCAGCCTTGTGCAACTCTATCTTTTCAAAATCTATCATCGACGTTTCCCACCAGCCGACCACGAACCACCGGGCCATGTGTAGTTCACGTTGGAGCCCGTACTGGATTTCAATTTGTTCATCTTGCCTTTACAACTATTACAGGGACGACGCTCGCCTTCGAAGTCGACGATATCCCCTGGCTCGAGCATGCACGAGAGATCACTGCATGCTCTGGCTTCGGTATGCGTGGCAAGCGAACTCTGGGGGAAGCCAAGTGCGCGCTCACCATCGGTCATATTGCCGCTTTTATAAGAGCGTTCGCAAATCACATTGCCGTTGCGGGTGACACGAGCGTTGAGTGAGTGACCTTTTCCGTTTTTACCCCACAGACCTAAAGCATCTGAAGACCAGACAGGGTCGCCATCGGCATAGGAATATGTCGCGAATGCGCCATAAATTCCGATTGGATCCGACTCCACATAGCGGCCGGCCGCAGGCTCATAGTCGCGGAAATAGTTGTAATGCAGTCCTGATACTGCGTCGAACTGCTGTCCTGGGAAACGCAGGATGTAACTGAATTGACCCAAACCGCTTGAATTTTCGTTCGCCAACGTATCGCCGAATGGCGCACTGTCCCAGGCCCACACCGCTGCGTTGCTCGCATTGACGATCGTGCGCGGGGTGTCGAGGTGATCCGGATGCACGAAGTACGCCGCGACATCGCCTGCCACGGTGCCGCCGAAGGTCTGCGCGGTGGCGGCAGGCTTCAACACAGCCACAGGCGTGTCGCCCAGCCACAGGTGTTCTGCGATCAGGCCGCCATTGCTGTCGTATTCGCCGACGAGGTGGCCACCCTCATCGTAGACATACTGACGGAAATTGCTGCCCGCATTCGTTTGCGTGGGACAACTGCCGCCGCTGTTCGCCACGCACACCCGTTCGCCCAATGCGTTATAGGCATAACGTGCGAGGGCCACTCCCCCCTGACGTACTTCCGACATGCGGTTGCGGCCGTTGTAGACAAAAATCTTGCCGTCGGCGCCAGTGGTATTGCCTACCACGTCGTATTGCCTTGCACTGCCGTCGATACTCGCAAGGCGATTGCTGACGGGGTCGATGCTGTAGCTGGTCTCGACTGTCGTCGCACCCGCAGCAGTCTGCTGCGTACGGTTGCCGGTGGCATCGTATCGCCAGCTCAGATTCTGGGCACCATCGGCAGTGGTGAGGCGGTCCAGATCGTCGTATCGGTATGCCCAATCGCCCTGACCGACGATCCGTCCTGCCGCGTCGTACTGCAGGGCAGTGGTGGCGGCGGCACGGGTATAACTGCCGATACGCCCATCCAGATCGAAGCTGCGCTGATAGCGGCCCGCCGGCGTGCGCCAAGCGCTGGGTTCACCGAACAGATGGTGCTCGATCTCCGCGACGATCACCTGTCCGTTGACACTGATCTCCAACACGCGGCCATCAGTGCCGTAGCGGTAGCTCACCTGCGCGCCCGATGGCAGGCGCATGCCGCTCATCAAGCCGTCGTCGTAAGCCAGGCCCACGGTTTTACGCGCGGCTGCGTTGGTATCCGCGCCGAGCTGCTGCAGTCTGGCCGTCACCCGTCCCTGTGCATCGTAGACGTAGCGCGTGCTGCCACTGCCGTCGCTGAGCGTGGTCAGTCGCCCTCTCGCCCCGACGCCGCCTGCTGCTTCATCGTAGGCATAGGCCAGCGTTTCATCCGGATACGTGATGCCGATCAAACGACTCGCGGCATCGTAGCGATAACTCGCGCTTATACCGCGGGCATCGGTTCTTGCGGAAATATTGCCCGCGACATCGTATTGATATTGCGTGCTACCGGTGTCCGGGCTGGCCAACGAGATCAGTTCATTGAAACCGTTGTAGGTGTATCCGGTCTTCAGGCCGCGCGGGTCGCTGACTTCGCGCAGGTTGTCCTGGGCGTCGTAGCGATACCCTACTTGCCCGTTCAACGGATCGATGCTCGCCTTCAGGCGGTCCAGCGCGTCGTACTGGCTGCCGCTCGCTTGCGCGTGAAGCGGCGACCTCACCGATGTTTCGTTGCCTTTCGCATCGTAATCGAAGGTGGTGACATCGTCCGCATCGGCACCATTGAGTTGCCTCATCCGGCCCAGCTGATCGAAGCCGCGACTCATCGTCTGCGCCAGCGTATTGCTTGGATCGTAGCTGTCTTCCTTGACCCGATCACCCGCGCTGTTCAGCGTGTAGACAATGCGATTGCCCAACGTGTCGCGCACACTGGTCAAACGGCCCGCATCGTCATAGCCGTAGTTCAGCGCACTGCCATCGGGCATCTGCAACAGAGTCAGATGTCCTGCGCCGTCATAACCGTAGACGATGGTTTCGCCCGAACTGCTGCCGGCCGGGAGCTCGGTCACCGTACGCACACGATCCCGATCGTCGTAGCCATACAGCGTGCTGGTCCCATTCGGGTCCACCATCGTCAGCAGTTTGCCGCTGGCGTCGTACTCGGTGTAGCGCGTGACCAGACCGTTCGGGTCGGTCATCGTGGCGCGGTTGCCCTGCGCATCGTAGGTGTAACGGATGATGTCGCCGACATCCGTGCGCGGGCCGTCCTCGGTCAGGATCTGGCCGCGGTCGTTGTAGGTGTAACGCCAGGTGCGCGTCTGGCCGTCGGCCGTCATCGTGCGGGTTTCGGGCAGACCGCGGCTGTTGTAAACGAAGTCGGTCAGCAGCGAACCGCTGGACGCGGCGGGTTCGTTGATGCGCGTCGGCAGGCGCCAGGTCGGATGCCATTGCGCGGAACGGGTCTGGGCGTCTGCCGTGCCGGAGGCCTGCGTCACCTGGGTCAGCAGTCTGCGACCGTTATAGCTGAAGGCGGTGAGGTTGCCGTTGTGGTCGCGCTCCCACAGCGGGTCGCCGTTGCCGTTGTATTCGGACGTGCTGGCGGTGCCTGCGCCGCAGCTCGAACAGGGCTGGCTCGCCGAAGTGGCGTACTGCGTGTCCTGGACCTGCCGGAACAGGAAGGTGCTGGTCGCGCCGTAGGGATCGACGACGGTCGTTTTCTTGTCGCCGAAATCGAAGGTGTAGCGGTCTGCTCCGTCCGCATAGAACGATTCGATCGCGCGGTTGCGGTAATCGTATTTCCAGCTGACGTAACGCACATTGCGTTCGTCGGTGATGCCGGTGAGCAGCGAACCCCGGCCGGGCGTCTCATAGTGATACTGACGCGAGGTCTGGCCCGGATAGGTCACCTTCACCAGGCTGCCGTATTCGCTGTATTCGTAAACGTAACTGCGATTCTGCGGATCGGTCATCCGCGTGAGCTGTGCGGTGGCGGCATCGTATTCGAACGACAACGATCGGCCGCCATCGTCGGTGACGCGGGTCAGTTGACCGGCAGCGTTGTAACTCAGAACCTGTTCAAGCCCTGCGCGGCTGCGGATCCGCAGCAGCTTGCCCTCGGCATCGTAGATTTCGGTTTCATCGTCGATGTTGGTGTAAAGCCAGCCGGTGGTGCGGCCGAACAGATCGGTGCTGCGCTCCAGGCGTTCGGGCACGTCGCTGCTGGGGACATACGTTCCGTCGCGATAGACGAACTGGAAGAGGCTGCCGTCGCCGCGCGCAGCCAGCGCCGCTTCGGGGCGATCGGTCGGGCTGGCATCGGGCGCGAGTCTGATGCGGCTGTAGTAACGATTGGTCCACTTGTGGCCCAGGGCGCTGCCGTTGGGCAGATAACTCAGGTAATGCCGCTCGAAGACCAGCGGGAAGGCGCCGCCGCCGACATAATCGGTTTCGGTCTGGAATTTGACGCCGCTGTCGATGCTGACCGGATTGCCTCTGCGCGGACGGCCGCCGCCGAAGCCGCCGCCGAAGCCACCCCGACCGTTGCCGCCGCCTCCACCACCGCCGCCGAAACACGGCGGCGAGTAGTTGCAGACGGCGGCGGCCATCGCATCGATGCCGAGTTCCGCCAGCTCTTCCGGCGTCAGGTTCTCGATGCCGTTCATGATCATGCGGACCCACATCATCACTTCCATCGCGGTCATGATGATTTCGATGGTCCAGATGACAGCGCTCACCACCGCGACCGCCGCCAACGCGCCCGGTCCGAGTACGGCGGCGACGGTCAGGCCCGCCAGCATGCGCGCGCCCCAGCGGGCGATGCGCTTGGCGAGAATCTTCGCCATTTTGGAGCGGCACAACAATTCGAGCGAGATCGCCTTGGCGATGCAACCGACGGTGATCGCGCCATTCAAGCCGCCATCGATGCGGTACAGACCGGCACCCGAATCCGGATCGAGAATGACGTAGCCCGCACCCGCTTGTCGATTGTCCTTGTATTCGCGCTCGGGAACGATCGCGACCAATCCCGCTGCGACGGACTGCGCGATCTCGGACTCGGAATCCGCGCTCAGCTGCAGCTTCGGCATGATCGCCGCGACGTTGTCACGGGTGATGACATGGATCGGGGTACGCGCCTCGCTGGCGCGCAACAGCATGCTCGTCGCCGACATGCCGTAGCCGGGCTGGCCGCTGAGCATCAGATCCCAGGTCAGACTCTCGTTGAACGACGCCTGCGCACCGTACTGGATCACCATCAGCCGGCGTTTTTCGGGATCGCTGTTGGCGACGCCGATATTGTCCGACTTGATGTCGGTGGATTGCCCGACATAGAAGCCGGTGCGCGGAATGCCGAAGAAATAGGTGACTTCCAGCGGAATCGCGAACGCGCCCACGGACGGACGGCGCAGGAAACTGCCGCCCCAGCCCCGGGCGCTCAGGTCGCCCATCATGTCGCTCATGAACCAGTACTGCAGGCCCGCGAAATGCAGACCCTGCATCACCGGCAGTGTCGCGGTATCCGGCAGCGGATCGAGGAAGGCGTTGAACTGTTCCGGGGTGATGCCGCCCAGGTTCGGCGTGAAGCTGATCTGCGAACCCGCCGAATATTCGTGCGGCTCGAAACCGAACGAGCCGCGTCCGTGCGGGTCGACGATGGCGGTGGTCCACATCTGCTTCGTGCCCATGCGCACGTAGCTGTCGGTATGCACTACGGTATCGCCGATGCGCAGCACCGGCCGCACGCTGAATGCCGACAGCGACAGGCTCGCGGCATTGCGTTCGGCATAACCGAGCAGCGCATCACGCTGTTCCTGCGTCGCAGCCTCATAGTCGACGTACACGGAATGGCCGCCCAGACTGTGCGTGGGCACGCGCACGGTCATATTGGGCGATTCCAGCGCGAAGTCGGTACGGGTGTCGTACCGGTTGACGACCATGAAGTTCTTCAGCGAATCCGGCAGCGTCGCCTGCGGCGTGCCGCGAACGACGACCCGGTACGGCAGCGTGCCCGCAAGCACTTCGTCGTCCAGCGGGACGATTGTTTGCGCGCCGAAGACATCATCGATATCGGAATCCGGCGCGGTCGCCTCGATGTGGGTGGCGGCGCGCGTGAGGTAGTCGTCGACGGAATCGGCGTAATAGTTCAGGTCCAGGCCGGTAATGGAACCGTCCGTGCCGCGCACGGCGGTGTCGACCACATGCTGCAGCGCCGGCACCGGATTCCAGCCGGTCGCGGCCAGCAGATTCATCGGCTGGCCGTACGCGTGCTGCTTGAAGCTGCCGTCGAGCGGCACCCAGGTATCCGGGCTGCGTTCGATGGCGCCGCGCGACGGAATGAAGTCGACATGCACTTCCAGCCACAGGTGCTCGAACCGGATCGCCGAAATGCGTCCGCCGGAAGCGAGGTACTGGGCCGGAATGCCGCCCATCAGCATCAGATCGAGCGCGTCGTCGCCGGTCCGGGTATTGCCCAGCCAGTTCTGCACCTGCGCGATCGGCACCTGCACGGTGCCGTAGACATAGCGCGTGCTGTAACCGGAGGCATTCAGCAGGGACGCCAGCAGGGCGTTGGTGTCGTAGGCGTTGCCCTGGCGCGCGACCAGGGTCTGCTCGGCGCCGCGCAGCACGCCGTAGGTCGGCGTGAAGCGGATATTGTCGTGCACCCAGTTGTGGATGCGGATCGGGCTGTTGCCCAGTTGATCCGCCAGCGCCTGGATGCGCGGGGTCACTTCCGCCGCGTCCTGGCTCAGCGCGCGGGTGGCGGCCCTGCCGTCGGCTTCCGCGAGCAGGCTCGCGGTGGCCGAAGATGCGTCGTCGCGGCTTTCCGGCGCCGGCGGCGCGGCTTCGGTCAGCGCGTCGAGCGCATCGCGGGTCATCGCCGGCGCGCGTTCGATCTTCTTCGTGGCCAGGCGACGCACGCTTTCGGGGTCGACGGGTTTGAAGCCGCCATTGAAGTCCTGGTCCTTGAGCGACTCGGCGAGGGTGCGGGCAGCGGCGAGCATCGCGTTGCGGTCGTTGGCGATGCGCGCCGCGTGCAATGCATTGGCCCTCGCGCGGAACGCGACCATGCGCCCGATGATGTCGCGTTCGCCATCGCCGTGGTTGCTGCGCATGCGATAAGGCATGCGATCCAGCTCTTCGCGCTTCTCTTCGCCGGGTGCGCCGAACAGATATTCGATCGGACCGAGCGCGACGACCGCCTGCCCCAGCTCGTCCGCAAGCGCGAGCTGCTCTTCACGGGTCGCGGTATCGGCCGTGCGCAGGCTGTGCGCGATCTTGGCGACGCTGGCGAGACGGCGCGCCGCTTCGGCTTCTCCCACCGTCGCGGCATCGAGGGTCGTCGGCGGTGGCGGCTCGCTCTGCTCGGGGCTTTCGGCAGTGGCCTGGGCATACAGCGGCTCCGGATGGGAAATGCCCACCACGGCGACCAGCGCAGCCAGCGCGAGCGTGAGTCCGAGATTGAAATCCTGCTTCATGCGTTTCCCCATCGCAACCGTGGCCGCAGCGTGTGCCTGCGGCCACGACCCGGATTCATTGTTGTGTCGATGTGCGTTCGACGAATGCGAGATAGTTCGACAACGCAAGCCGCGTCGACGACACATCCACCGTTGTGACTCTGAGCAGGGAATCGCGGGCGCGGATCAGGATCCTGATCGCGAGTCCGTACTCCCGGCTGGCGACCTTGCCGCGCGCCATTTCGAGGTCTTCGAGCACCATGCGCAGTGCCTGGACTTCGTGGCTGCGGGTCGGTCGCAAGGCCTGCACCTGCGCGGTCAGATCGGCGATCAACCAGGCACTGGAGACCACGCTCACCGGGGTGACCGCCTGGGCCATGGCGTTGCTGCCGACGATACCGCCGACACCGGCATTGGCTTCGACGAGATAGCTGCCGTCCTGATCCGGCGCGCGCAGCCAGGTGGTGAACTGGCGTTCCTGGGCGACATCCAGATCGAAGCGCCACGCGGCCGTATTGGCGTCGCTGGTCCCGGCGTTGGGATAGGTGCCGAGGATCGACAACGGCTGCGCGGCGAAGATCCGCAACCAGGCCGGCGTCTGCCCGGACAGGTTACTCACCGTGGTGAGAATGCCGAACGTCTGCCCGGCCGCGAGGCCGCTCGACTCGCCCGACAGCGCGTGTTCGACCGCGCGACGCAATACGTCGCGCATCGCCGCCGCGGAGGTCGATCGCTTGATCGTCTCCACGAAGTCGAAGCTGAAGGTGACGGTATGGCCGCGACCGGAATCGTGGGTGAGCAACGCCGGGTAGCCGTTGTTGGTCCGGCCGTGGACCTGCGCGCCGACCAGCGTGAAGCGGACGATCTTGTCGAGGATGTCGAACTGCGCCGGATCGTAGATCGCGGTGTCGTCCATCTCGACCACGATCTGCTGAAGCGGCAGCTTGCCCTGGAACTTCACGCCCATCGGCGCGTGCAGCAGCGCATTGCGCGAGTCGTGGACGCCATCGACGATCAGCCCGTCGCCGCGGATCGTCGCTTCGATGACTTCATCTGCCAGCACCTGATCGAGTTTCAGCGAACCGCCCGAAATCCAGTACGCCTCGAATTCGTCGCTGCGCATCAGGAATTCGAAGGTGTCGCGCGACGTGGTGACGGCATGCGCGATCGACAGGCCGGTGAGCAGTTGCTCGATCTCTACCTTGCGGCGATCGGCGCATTCGGGCGCTTCGCCCGGGATGCACGACGCCAGCACCAGCAGCTTGCCTCGATCATGGAGCTGTTGGCGCAGCCCGACCTTGACCGTCGGCTGGGTCAACCGGAACCGCGTGGTCGCGAGCAGGCGCTCTTCCTGCCCGATGCGCAACGACAGCGTGGCCGCATAGTCGCCGGCCGCGGCTTGCGCGGAAGACCAGGCATGGTTCAACGGCTGGCTGCCGCCCATCGGAATGGCGGCGCCCGTTTCCCAGCTCTGCAGCAGCGTCTCGTTGTCGACGTCCAGCACGCGCACGATCAGCGTGCCGCTGTCGAGATCGGCGTTGCCAGTGTTGGATGCATGCGCGTCGATCGAGATCGACATGCCCACTTCCGCGGTCGCCGGCAGCGCACCGATCTGACCGTTCACGCCGATGCCGGTTTCGCCGGTGGACACCACGACATAGCGGGTCTCGTCGGTGTCGTACACGCGACCGGCGCCATCCTGCAGCACTTGGACCACCCGATAGGTGCCCGGAGCCGCGTTGTCGAGCACCTGATCGGCGGTGAACGTGCGCGTCGCGCGGTGCAGCAGCATGCCGACCGTATGGCCGCCGGTGTACTGCAACACACCCGACCCGGAGTACACGCGCACCATCAGCACGAGATCGTCGAGGTTGACGTTGGCGGAACGGTTGTAGACCGACGAGGTGATGGCGACGCGATCGGTCGGGTTGTAGACCGGCTTGTCGACCAGCAGCCTGGCATCGGCGACGGCATCGAGATTGGCCGGCAGCACCGCGAAATCCGCGCTCGCTTCGGCGGTGTTCAAGGTGCTGTCGAGCAGGCGCGCGCGCACGCTGTAGCCTGCGGGCAGGATCGATCCGACGTTGTAGCTGTCGACGATCGAACGAGTGTCGTTGGCGGGAATCGAGACATCGCCGCGATCGATCTCATCGACGAGGATGCCCTGCGCATCCAGCACTTCGATCAGCAGGGTGCCGTCGACCTGGCGCGGATAGGGGTTGCGCAGATGCGAGGTGATCTGCACGACTTCGTTCGCGGCGTACTCCGGCTTGTCCGTGGCCACGGTCAACTCGACCAGATTGGTCACGGAGATTTTCGGAATCTCCAGCGGCACCGTGAACACGCCGGATGTGAACGAGTTCTGGAACGCGAGGTAGCCGGAGTCGATGGTCTGACGCGATTCGCCGAGCACCAGATTCCTGAGTGGCGCGCCGAAGTCGATGGACAGACCCTGTGCGGTCACGTCGCGCTTGGCCGGGCAGACTGAACAGATGCGCATCGACACTGATCGCGCCGCAGGTCACCGGGATCGAATAGATCGCCGAAGTACCGTGATCCCACAGCATCAAACGCTGGCCGAACTTGTCGAACGCCAGATAGTCGATGTCGTTCAGGCGCGGCACCGTGCGGCTGGTATCGACCAGCAGACCGACGTGGCCTGTGCGCGAAACGATCTGCGCCAGCGTGTGCTCTTCGCCCGCCTGTCCGATCTTGGTCCACTGCGAAGTCGCGATGTACAGGTTGTCGCTGCAGTCGGCGGTAATGTTCGGATAGCCGTCGCCTTCGAAGCCCGGATTCTCCACGCCATCGCCGCCGGCGAAGAGCTGGAACACGCGGCCATCCGGCGTGACCTGCGCCACCAGATTGTTGTCGTTCTGGACGTAGATATTGTCCTTGCCGTCGACGGTGATGCCGCGCGGGCTCGGGAAACCGCTGGTCGCCGCGATCGTCGCCACGCCCTGCGGGCTGATCTTGGTCAGTTTTCCGGGCGATGCGACGAAGATGTTGTCGAGGCTGTCCACCGCCACGCCGGAAGCGGATGCGGTATCGATCCGCGCGAAAACCGCATATTGCCCGCTGGTGTTCGCACGCATCACGTCGTAACGGCCGGCCGCGTTGCGCTGCAGGAAGTAAAGACGCTCCTCGCTGTCGACCGCGAGGCCGAAGCGTACGTTGAGTCCGGTCGCGATGGTCGTGCGCACGCCGGCCGGCGTCACCTTGTATAGGGTATCGGCGGTGGTGAAGTAGATGTTGCCCGCGCGATCCGCGGCGATGCCCGACGGGAACGAAATGTCGACGACCTTGCGCAGTCGCGCAAGCTCGACGCGCGAGAGCGAAGTGAAGTCGCCGCCGCTGAGATCCAGACGCATGCTGGCGGTCTGATCGCCCGGAGGCAGTTCGTCGGGGTTCGCGGTCAACGTGCCGACGGCCGCTGCGCCGACATGGATGAAGTTCGTCAACTTGCCTTCGACGCCGACGATCGAAACCTCGAGTTTGAAGTCGCCCGCATACGGCGGCCGCCAAGTGCCGAAATCCACGTCCAGTAGATCCTGAGTCGTCGACAGCCCGGTGAACGGCACCGACCGGGTATGGACCACCTGCCCCACCGCCGCCGGTGCGGTCGGCTTGGTGGTGACGACCTTGAAGATCGTGCCTTCGTAACGACTGAGCGCCTGGTTGTAGGCATACGCGACGGCATAGGCCGTAGTGTCGGACACCGCAACCAGCCCCGAGAAATTCAGCGGATACACCAGGGCGCCGATCCGCAGCGTCTGCAGGTCGCCGTCGAGGTAGCGCGTCATGTCGACGTTGTTGCCGGCGGTATATGGCGTGCCTTGCGGGTCGAACGACAGATGGCGCGCCTGCGGAACGCGCGCATGGATCTGGCGCATGCCGCCGGCTTCCAGTACGTAGACGCCGTTGGTCGCGCTGTCGATCATCGCCGGCAGACCGGCCGGCGTCCAGGCGACGCTGTAACTGCTGCGCAGGCCGCCGGACATCAACGTGGTGGTGCCGCCGACGCTCGTACGCAGCAAACCCATGTTGTAGTCGGCGACGATGATGTCGTTGCCTGCGAACTCGAAGTCGTTGTTGTTGGGCGTCGACGCGCCCGGCAGGCTCATCGATACGGCGCTGACGCTGCCGTTCGTTGCGACGCGCTGCAGACCTCCGCTGATCGACACCCACAACGCGCCATCGCTGGCGTATTTCACGTATCGCGGCGTACCGGCGGTATGCAGGATTTCTCCCACGCTGCCGGCGCCGCCGAGCCTGACCACGTTGCCCGCGTTGTAATTGGCGACGACCAGATTGCCGCCCGGATCGAACGCCATGCCGCGCGGCCCCACGATGCCGCCGTACTTGGCGGTGATCGTACCGAGCTGAGTGAGGTACACCGCGCTGTTGGCGTAGTCGGAAATCGCGAAACGGTTGCCGCCCAGGGCCACGATGCCGGTGTGGTTGGCGCCGGGCAGACTGGCCGACACGACGACCGGTGTCCCGTTCGCGCGCCACTCCATCATCCGGTTCGAATAACCCACGCCGAACGTCGACCCCGAGCCGGTATCGTGGGCCAGCGTGGTCGCCAGGAAGTTGTCGCCAAGCGAGGTCGGCAACTCGCCGGGCGCGGCCAATTGCAGCAGGCGATAACTGCCGCTTTCGACGAAACGCAGTGCGGTCCCGGTCCAGGCGACACCGCGCGGCGAGCTGAAGCCGGCGGCGAACCCCGATGCGGCGCCTGCGCTGTTGAGCAGGCTCAGACCGTTGGTCGCGAGAATCTGATAGCCGCCGCCGCTGTCGCGCACGAACTGGCTGCCGGTGGAGAACAGGGTCAGACGCCGCGTGGTGATGCCGGTCGACGCATCGTATTCGTAGAGATTGTTCGAATTCGACTGGATCAGCAGCTTGCCATCGCCGGCGAAATTCATCTGCCGGACCGATTCGCCGTTGATCGAAATCGTCAGCAGGGTATCCGCATCCGCCGCATCGATGCGGTGCAACTCCGTGCCGACGCGGTAATAGACGTTGCCATCGAAGTCCGAGCCGAGGAAATTCGGGTTGCCCGACAGGGCCACGATCAGTCTGCGCGTGCCGGTCGCCATATCGAACTCTTCGAGTTCGTAGCGGCCGTTGTATCTGAGCAGCATGAGCTTGCCGTTGCCGCGCGCCGTCATGTTGTAGACGTAGTACGGCACGGTCCTGCTCGACTGCAGACTGCCGTCTTCGGCATAGAACTGGGCATCCGCATTGCTGCGGATCACGGCCAGGCCGCCTTCCGGGCGCGCCGAGATCGCACTGGCGTTCACGCTGGCGAATCTGGACACCGACCCGTCGGCCCTGCGTACGGAGATGAACTGGGAATTGTTGATGTAGGTCTGGCCGCCGGCCCCTGCACGGATCAGATTCGGGTTCACGAACATGCTGTTGGTGAACTGTCGGGTGCCGTTCTGCAGGTCGATATGGACCAGGCGATGCGCGTTGGTGTCGCTGATGTGCAGTTGGTTGTCGTTCTGCAGCGTCATGCCGCCGATCGTCCCCATGCCATTGGCGATCTCGGTCACCGTGCCGGAAGATGCGACCCGATAGATCCGCCCGCTGGTATTGGACACGTATCGGTTGCCCTGACTGTCGCTGACCACCGCATTGGTGGTGCCGAAACCGCTGGCGATCGATTCGACCGCGCCGTTCCTGAGCGCCTTCAGGGTTCCGTCGCCGGCGTTGGCCGCGATGATGGCGCCGTCGGGATCGAGCGCGAGGCCGCCGGGAAAATGCGCGAAGCCCTGGGTATACGGCGCGACCTGACCGGAAGTATCGACCAGCGAGATCGTGTTGTTGCCCTGGTTGCTGACGAAGACAGCGCCGTCGTTGCGCAACAACAGACCGACCGGCTGGTTGAGGCCGGTCGCGTACACCGAACGCTGCGCGTTGCGATCGATCCGGATCAGATTGTTGGCGCCGCTGTTGGCCACCAGCAGATCGCCGCCCGGCAATTCGATGATGTCGAACGGACGGTCGAGGCCGGTCGCGAACGGCGAGACCGTTCCGGTGTCGGACACCAGACTGACCGTGCCGTCGCCATAATTCGCGACCGCGTAACCGCCGGTGGACAGGCGCGTCATGCCGATCGGTTGATACAGCCCGTTCCGCCACAGCACCTGCTCGGGCGAACCGGCCTGATAGCGCACAAGCAGAGCATCGCTGCCGGCGATCGCGGTGCCGCCGATCAGCACACGACCGCTGTTGTCCGCATCGAGCGTGCTGCAATTACCGATGGTGGCGAGCTGGACGGTCGACACTGCGCCCTGTGGCGACACCCGATGGAGATTGCGCGCGTTGCAGGCCCAGGCGGTGCCGTCGTCCTGCACCGCCAGATCGGTGATGCCCGCCAGCGTGGCGATCACGCTGATCGTGCCGTCAGGCGCGATCCTGTTGATCCGGTTGCTCTCGGCCGTATAGAAATTGCCCTGGACGTCGCGGTCGAGATGCGCGAAGGCGCGGTTCGGGAACGCGAATACGCTTTCGATGGTGCTGCGCGAGACCCCTGTCTGGCTGGCGTCCGCGGCGTCGAGCGTGACCGTCAGATCGACTTGCCCGGCACCGATCGATTCGTTGCCGAGATTGGTCAGCTCCGCGCGGATGCCGACCGGCGTCGCGCTATCGACCTGCGCAAGCGGCGGATCGGCGATCACCGCGCCGGCCAGGATCGGCATCGAATCGACGGTGAAACGGGTCGTGCCTTCGGCCCGGACATTGCCCTGCACGTCGCGCCCGCGCGCAATCACGGTGTACACACCCGCCGGCTGGCGGATCAACACCCAGTCCATTTCCACTTCGGTCAACGTGCCGGCTTCGAAACGCAGCGGCCGGTTCGGCGGGTTCTGGCCCAGGCCGACGGCGTTCGCCTTGAATACGAACACGACGTTACCGGCGGGATCCTGCACTTCGGCGTCGATCACCAGATCGGCTGCGACTGCACCGCTGTTGCGCACTTCGATTTCGAGTTCCACCTCGCCGCTCGGGCGATACACCGGGCGATTGGCGGTCACCGAATCGAACACGACATCGCTGCCGCCGATGGGCAGCAGTTCGACATCCAGCGTGCTCTGGCCGATGGCGAGCAAGGTGACGTTGAGGGTGCGGGCGCTGTAACCCGGCCCGCTCGCGATCACCGTGAACGCGGTGCCCTGGATCCCCGAGAGCAGATAGCGACCGTCGGGGCCGGACACCGCCGTCGCGGCCTGTCCCTGCACGACCAGCACCGCGCCGCCCACGGGCGCCTGCGTCTGCGCATCGGTGACGACGCCGACCAGCGTGGAGCTGTCGGGCGCGCGTGCGAGGGCGATGGTGCCGACGTTGTTGATGCCCGCCACAAGGTTCACCGAACCCTGCTGCGGGACGAACCCGGTCGCCTGAACCGTCAGGCTGTAAGCGCCGGGCGCGAGGTTCGCGATCTCGAATGCGCCGGTTGCGGTGCTGGTCGCGGTGACCGTGCCCACGCGCACACTGGCGCCGGCAACGGCCTGTCCGGTCGCCTGATTCGTCACCACGCCGCGGATCGTCGCGGTGGTCGGCGGCGTCTGTCCGGTGGAATAAAGCGTC
>JAZKFJ010000035.1:0-63265 GCA_040386495.1 Pseudomonadota bacterium | reverse complement strand
GTCGGCGACAACTGATAGCGCTTGCCGGGTTCCAGCGTGACCGGCACATCCAGCGTGCGATAGCCGTTGGCGGCGAAGGTCACGGTGGTGGCCCCCGCATTCAGACCGGCGAGCGCGTAATTGCCGCCGGCATCGGTGAAGGCCGACACCGTACCGGAGGACACCACCACATTCGCGAGCGCCGCGCCCCCGCTGCTGCGCACCACGCCGAAGACTTCCGCGGTGAGCGTGGTCTTCTGCAGCGGAATTTCGCCGGTGCTGACCGTGTTGCCGGCGGTGACCGTGGCGACGAAGGATTTCGAGACGTAACCCAGCGCCTGGATATCGACCATGTGCGAACCGGGATTGAGACCCAGCAGCATGAAACTGCCGTCGGCGGCGGTCGCGACGCGGATATCGGGCGCAGTGCGCACCGTCAGCGTGACGCCGGCCACCGGCGCGCGGGTGCCCTGATTGACGATGGTGCCGACGATCGCGCCGGTGCTGCTTGGCGGCAGGCCGACGGTGGAACGGAACAGCGCGCGCAGCGCGATCGCGCTCACGTAGGGATCGTTCTCCCAACTGCCGCTATCGAGCTGGGCCTGTTTCAGCGCGCTCGCCAGCGGGCCGAGGATCGTGTTGTCGGACGTCTGGGTGGTGAGCGCGAGCAATGCGTTGGCGTTGTCGACGACATTGCCGTAGGTACCGTCGGCCGCGCGCTGCGCCAGCATCCAGTCGCGCGCCGCAGCCACGATATCGCCGACCTGGAAACGGCTGGACCAACCCTGTGCCGCCAGCAACACGGCGGAGGTGACATGGATGCTCGGATGATCGCCCACCGGCCAACCGGAGGGCGACAGCCGGGTCGTACGCAGATAGGTCAGCGCATTGCCGACACGGGTGAGATCGGGATCGGGCGCCGTGGACAACGCGATCAGCGCATACGCGGTATCGAGCGGATTGCTGCCGTATTCGCGACGCGAACCGAAACCGCCATCCGCATTCTGCTGCAGGCCGAGATCGGCGATGACCTGCTGAGCATCGCGGTTGGCCAGACGCAGGGCCAGCGCCTTGCGCGCCTTCAGTTCGGTGTGTTTCTGCGCCTGGCCACCGATGCGGTCGGCCAATTCGACGGGGCGCGAGTCGAGCAACGCAAGGGTATGCAGGGTTTCGGTGCGGACCTGTATCGGCAGGGCCTGCGATGTCGCCTCGCCGGCGACGGCACCGTCGGCCTGGACCTGGGCGCGCAGCCACAGGAAACCCTTGTCGATTTCGGTCGATTGCCCCGACTGTTGCGCGGCCACCACGAAAACGGCGCACAGGAACGTCGCCAGCCAGAACCATCGCCGCATATCCATTCCCCTGCAATGCCAGACTACCGACTCCCCCCGACCTGCCCAGCGTTCCACGGGCAGGAGATGGCATTTTGCGCCATCGACGGCGCGAAAACCTTGCCATTGCCGCCTTCGCACTGTCAAGCTACATAATATTTCCCATCTATTTCAGAGCGTTAGCGAATGGACGAAGCGCCCAGCAGCCCTTACCGAAGAAGATTGCTCGTAGGGGGCGTCGCTGCCGGCGTGGTCGCGACCGGCGCGTATTTCGGATTGCGCCATCGCCATGACGGCCCCGGACTCTCGACACGCGCGACCCGGTTCCGCAACAAGCTGCGCATCCCGGGCGCTTCGGCGAATCTGGGCGAAGCTTCGGAAGCGGCCGATGCATCGATCGTGCTGCAGACCGGCGTTTTCACGCAGCCGATGCTGGAAGGCGCGGCGTCCGATCTGTGGACCTATACGCATCGCAACGCGTCCGGGCAGTTGCAGCACAACCCGACCCTGTTCGCGCGCACCGGCGCGCGCGTGAAAGTCAGTCTGGAAAACCGCCTGGGCGACGACACCACCATCCATTGGCACGGATTCGCGGTGGATGAAATCAACGACGGCAGCGGCCTGCATCCGGTGCGGCACGGACAGCGCCACGACTACGATTTCGAGGTGCGCAACCGCGCGGGCCTGTACTGGTATCACGCGCATCCGCACGGACAGACCGGCCTGCAGGTGCACAAGGGCCTGGCCGGGCTGGTGGTGGTGGAAGACGACGAAGAGCTCGCCCTGCAGAAAAAACTCGGGCTGACCTGGGGCGTCGACGACATCGCGCTGAGCATTTCCGACAAGCAATTCGGGCTGCGCAACAAGATCGTCCACGAAATCGCCGCCGACGATTGGATCGGCAACAAGGTGCTGATCAACTGGACGGTCGACCCGGTGTTGGAAGCGCGTCCCGGCTGGTTGCGCCTTCGACTGGCGAACACATCGAACGCGCGCCTGTACTGCATCGCCTTCGGCGGCGACGACGACGCGAATCTGCCGTTCCATCTGCTCGGCACCGATGGCGGCCTGCTCGACAGAGCGCACCGCTTGCAGAGCGCGTTCCTCGCGCCCGCGCAACGCCTCGACGTGTTGCTCGATCTCCGCTCGGCCAAGCCGGGCGACTTGTTGATGATGCGCAGCATCGACTATGACCCGATGGAGAACGACGCCGGCGTCGGCGTGCCGGAAGACCCGGCGATGGAGCATCCCGGCGCGACGCCGATGGGCGAAGACATGGATCTCCTGCTGATCCGGATCGCCGGCGAAGCCCGCGACGGCGGCGAACTGCCGGCCGTACTGTCCGCGCACAGCGTCGGCATCCGCGAGGACGCGAAGCGGCGTCCGTTCCGCCTGTGGCTGCAGGATTCGGGGCGCTGGATGATCAACAACTGGAACTATCACCTCGCGCACGGCGGCGACGTGTTCGAGATCCCGCGCGGCAGCGTCGAGCGCTGGGACATCACCAACGACATGCGCAGCATGCCGCATCCGATGCATCTGCACGGGTTCCAGTTCATCGTGACCGGGCGCACCAACAGCCCGAAGCAGATCGTCGGACAGGCGATCGATCCCCTCGGACGTACGGCCCAGGACATGGGATTGCTCGACACGGTCCTGGTATGGCCCGGCGAAACGGTATCGATCCAGATCGACTTCTCGCAGCCGTTTTCGGGACGGCAGCGCTACATGTTCCACTGCCACAATCTGGAGCACGAAGACCAGGGCATGATGGTCGGATTCGCCGTGGTCGACTGATCGCGGAACATCAAGCCTGTCCGAATTGGCGCAGGACTTACAGGCCGATCGACTCGGGCAGATTGCATTCTTCTCGCGCACTGATCGCGAAAAATGCAACCCGTGCGAATCGGCAATCGTCAATCGATGAATAAAGTCTGTCCGCTTTCGCAAGCGCCTGTTTATCTCGGGGAAATTCAACGTAGATGCAGTAACGTGACCTCGACGGAGCTTCATGGAAGCAGCGCAGGACGGTTCGCCAGCAAGCGTTGCATTCGACGCGACGCGGATCGAAGTTCCTGGTGCCATCGGATCGGCCGTCACTCGATCCGGGCATTCATGAGACTCGCCCATAAGTGCTTGCAGTTTTCGGACTGAAGAACGGCATGTTGCGCGGGTCGGCATCGGAAACAATGTTGTATCGCGCTGCTTCCGCCCGACTCTGCCGAGCAGATCCGATTCAACATCGTGTAGCCCGCCGGGCCGCAGCCCGCCAGCCAAGAAGGAACCGAACACGTGGACAGCATCGACAACCCCAGGATCACGCGGCGCGAGCTGCTGAAAAGCGGGGCCGGCGTCGCGGTGGCGTTGGCAACGCCTTCCGTAGCGCTGGCGAAAGAAAAGCAGGACGCGGCGCAGCCTCCCGTCGTTTCGAAAGTATCGTTCGAGATCAACGGCAAAAGCGAAACGCTCGAGCTGGATACCCGCACCTCCCTGCTCGACGCGCTCCGCGAGCATCTGCACCTGACCGGCACGAAAAAAGGCTGCGATCACGGTCAATGCGGCGCGTGCACCGTCATCCTGGACGGGCGTCGCATCAATGCCTGCCTCACGCTGGCGGTCATGCACGAAGGCGCGAAGATCACCACCATCGAAGGGCTCGGCACACCCGACAAGCTGCACCCCATGCAGGCCGCTTTCGTGAAGCACGACGGCTACCAGTGCGGCTACTGCACGCCCGGCCAGATCTGTTCGGCGGTGGCGGTGCTGGACGAGATCAGGGCCGGCATCCCAAGTCTGGCCAGCGACAAGCTCACCGCGCGACCGCGGGTGAATAGCGACGAGATCCGCGAACGCATGAGCGGCAACCTCTGTCGCTGCGGCGCGTATTCCAACATCGTCGACGCGATCGCCGAAGTGGCGGAGAAACGCACATGAAGGCCTTCACTTACGAACGCGCCACCTCCTCCGCGCAGGCCGCCGAAGCGGCTGCGCGCAAACCCGGCGCGCGCTTCATCGCCGGCGGCACCAATCTGCTGGACCTGATGAAACTGGAGATCGAGACCCCGCAGCACCTGATCGACGTCAATGGGCTGGCGCTGGACAAGATCGAAGCCATGCCGGAAGGCGGGCTGCGCATCGGCGCGCTGGTGCGCAACACCGATCTCGCCGCAGACCGACGCGTGCGCCGCGATTACGCGCTGCTGTCGCGGGCGCTGCTCGCAGGCGCATCCGGACAACTGCGCAACAAGGCGACGACCGCCGGCAATCTGCTGCAGAGGACGCGATGCCCTTATTTCTACGATACGAATCAGCCTTGCAACAAACGGTCGCCGGGCAGCGGCTGTGCCGCGATCGGCGGCTTCAGCCGTCAGCTCGCGGTGGTCGGGACCAGCGACGCCTGCATCGCCAGCCACCCCAGCGACATGGCCGTGGCGATGCGCGTTCTCGACGCGACTGTTGAAACCGTGCGCGCCGACGGCACCGAACGCAGCATCCCGCTCGCCGATTTCCACACGTTGCCCGGCAACACACCGCAACGCGAAACGACGCTGGACACAGGCGAACTGATCACCGCCGTCACGCTGCCCAAGCCATTGGGCGGCACGCATCTCTATCGCAAGGTTCGCGATCGGGCTTCATACGCGTTCGCACTCGTATCGGTCGGCGCCGTGATCCAGCGCAACGGCAGCGGACGCGTCGCGATCGGCGGCGTCGCCCCGAAGCCATGGCGCATGCAGGCCGCCGAGGCCGAGCTGAAGAATGGCGCCAAGGCGGTGACGGATCGCCTGTTCGCCGATGCCAAACCGACATCGCAGAACGCATTCAAGATGCAACTCGCCGAGCGCACGCTCGCCGCCGTGCTGCTCGAGGCGAAGGAGTAATCCCATGAAATTCGACAAGCCCGCCGCCAGCAATCCCGTCGACCGGCTGAAGGTAGTCGGCAAACCCGTGGACCGCATCGACGGGCCGCTCAAGACCACAGGCAAGGCCACCTACGCCTACGAGTGGCACGAAGCCGTGCCCGATGCGGCTTACGGTTGCATCGTGGGCGCCGGCATCGCCAAGGGTCGCATCGTCTCGATGGGACTGGACGCGGCCAGGAAATCCCCGGGCGTGCTTGCGGTCGTCACCGCCGCCAATGCGGGGCGCCTCGGCAAGGGCAAGTTCAACGCCGCCAAGCTGCTGGGCGGCCCCGAGATCCAGCACTACCACCAGGCACTCGCGCTGGTGGTGGCGGAGACGTTCGAGCAGGCCCGCGCGGCCGCGAGCTTGGTGCGCATCGAATACGACCGCCGCCCGGGCAATTTCGATCTGGCCGCTGCGAAGGATTCGGCCCCGATTCCGAAAAGCAAACCCGATGCCCTCAGCAAGGTCGGCGATTTCACGGGCGCCTTCGCCGCTGCGCCCGTGCAGATCGACCAGACCTACACCACGCCCGACCAGTCGCACGCGATGATGGAGCCGCATGCCTCGGTGGCGAAGTGGGAAGACGGGACGCTGACGCTGTGGACCTCCAATCAGATGATCGACTGGAGCCGTGGCGATGTCGCCACGACGCTGGGGATTTCCAAGGACAAAGTCCGCCTTGTGTCGCCGTACATCGGCGGCGGTTTCGGCGGCAAGCTGTTCGTGCGTTGCGATGCGATCCTCGCCGCGCTGGGCGCGCGGGCTGCGGGTCGCCCGGTCAAGGTCGCGCTGTCGCGGCCGTTCATCGCCAACAACACCACGCATCGGCCTGCGACCATCCAGCGCATCCGCATCGGCGCGACCAGGGATGGCAAGATCACCGCCATCGGCCATGAGAACTGGAGCGGCAACCTGCCGGGCGGCGAGCCCGAGAATTCGGTGCAGGCGACGCGATTCCTCTATGCGGCCGCCAACCGGATGACGGTCAATCGTCTTGCGGCGCTGGATCTGCCCGAGGGCAATGCCATGCGCGCCCCGGGCGAAACGCCGGGGCTGATGGCGCTCGAGATCGCCATGGACGAGATGGCGGAAAAGCTGGGCATCGATCCCATCGAGTTCCGCATTCTCAACGACACGCAGGTGGATCCCGAACATCCCGAACGTCCGTTCTCGCAGCGGCAGCTCAACGAATGCCTGCGCACCGGTGCGAAACGCTTCGGCTGGAATGACCGCAAGACCAAACCCGGCAGCAAACGCGACGGTCGCTGGCTGGTCGGCATGGGCGTCGCCGCCGGGTTTCGCGACAGTCCGACGATGAAGTCCGCCGCGCGGATGCGACTCGACGCGAAAGGCATCGTCACGGTCGAGACCGACATGACCGATATCGGCACCGGCAGTTATACGATCATCGCCCAGACTGCAGCCGAAGTACTGGGCGTTCCGCTGGACCGCGTGGTGGTGCGCCTGGGCGACTCCGACTTCCCGGTGTCCGCCGGTTCCGGCGGCCAGTGGGGCGCCAACAGCGCCACGTCCGGCGTGTATGCGGCCAGCATGAAACTGCGGCAGGCGATCGCCGGGAAACTGGGTCTGAATGCCGAAACCGCGACGTTCGCCGATGGCCGCATCACGGCCGGCGACCGCAGCCTGCCCATCGCGCAGGCGGCGGAAGCGGGCGAAATCGTGATCGAAGAGGCCATGGAGTTCGGCGATCTGACCAAGAAATTCCAGGTCTCCACCTTCGCCGCGCATTTCGTCGAAGTGGGCGTCGACGTGGCGACCGGCGAATCGCGGATCCGGCGCATGCTCGCGGTCTGCGCCGCAGGTCGCATCCTCAATCCGAAATCGGCGCGCAGCCAGGTGATCGGCGCGATGACCATGGGCATCGGCGGTGCGTTGACGGAAGAACTTGTGGTCGACGAACGCTTCGGTTTCTTCGTCAACCACGATCTGGCCGGCTACGAAGTCCCCGTGCATGCGGACGTGCCGCATCAGGACGTCATTTTCCTCGACGAAACCGACCCGATCTCGTCGCCGATGAAAGCCAAGGGCGTTGGCGAACTGGGCCTGTGCGGCGTCGGCGCCGCCATCGCCAACGCGATCCACAACGCCACCGGCATCCGCGTGCGCGAGTATCCGATTACCCTGGACAAACTGCTGTCACGGTTACCCGACGTGGCTTGATCGCGGATCGGGCGGTCTGCGGCGCCGGATTTCGCGTTGAGGACGTTGTGCGTGCCGATTTCGGAATGCCGGTTCAACGATGCGCGGCAGCGGCGCAATCGCGAACCACGGCGATGGATCCATGCCACGCACCGCATCAGCGCCGCGCGCATCTCTGCATCGGAGGCGTTGGTAGGCAAGTCGGCCAATACGCGGCCATCGACTTCGACATGAATCGCGATGCTGCCGCCCGCCCGCGCTGGCCGGCATCGAACGAAGCATCGGATCCGGTCCTGTCCATACGGCAGAAACACCAGGTAATCGCCGCCACCGTTGGCGACGCCGGCGTTCGTATTCATGCGCGTGCCGCTCCGATCCTGCCGATGCGAAACCGATCGGAATTCCCGGACAGGAATTGCAGGCGTCGCGCACCGCGCATCTTGTACAACGAAGCACAGCATGATCGATCTCCGCTCCGCCTTCGGAATCAAACCACTTTCGATGCGAACGCAGAAGGCCGAAGCCGAACCGAGGATCGCCCGTGGCCCGCCGAACTCTCGCTCGAGAATTCCGGGCAGCAGCCGGAAACCTGCGTGAGCGACGCCCCACACGGCGGTGATGAATTCGCGACCGAGCCCTGGCGCACGCCTCGCATCACAGATCGCGGCATATCACTTCCGGATATTCTTCCGAGAATCCGATGCCGTCATTCCGACGCGGGCTTCGCGCGGAGCGCGCGCGCTCGTATCGTGCCGAAAGGCTGCGAAATCTGATTTTCTCCGCTTGGCTCAGCCGGTTTTTTCCGGCAAGAATCTGTTCGTCGATGAGCGCCATTTCTTCGGGGGGCGCGAGGCGCGACGCGGCATACCATGCGGCCAGCGCTTTCGCTTCATCCTTTCGCACGGGATGGAAGCCGAATATGCTCGAGATATGTCCATCCCTGTAAGCCGCAGCAACGCCGTTGAGCGCATGGAGATCGCCTCGCTCCGCGGCGCGATTCAACATCGGCTCCGCAAGCAGCGCGTTGTCCCGCTCCAGGATCGGCCCTTCTGATTCCACCGACGAACTCAGCAAGGTCGACAACTGCGCGAAATCCGCCATGGATCGTGCGTGACCGTGCTTGGCGGACATCAGGAGCCTCTTGTTCAGATCGATGAAATCCGTCTTCTCGAGACCGGAACAAGTTGTCTTGTGACGGTCCCAGTACTCGATGGCGACCGCATATTCGTCTGCATCCTTCATGCCTAGTGTCGCGAGATCGACATTGGGCGGATCGCCGAACGCGGTTCGGTCGGCGCCGCCGAAACACATCTGGAGCGCATACGACAGGACGCAGGTCGCATACGGATTTCCGCCGTCGGAAAGCCGCCTTAGTTTGTCGGTCTGGGCGCGCAGCGGAACGTCGGGATCGTATATGGCGACCCTGCTGGAACTTCCGCGCACCCCTATCGGCCGGCCATCTTCCCCGTCGGCATCCCCGCCCTTTCCACGAGGAAGTTCGTGCGTCTGCGAGCGCGGGAATTCCGGCCCGATATCGCTGGCGATCATATCGCGCTTCACACCAACGAAAAAAAATACCCACAGAGCGCCCGTCGCCAACAAGATGGCCAGCAAAACCATCCATGAAACCCGGCGGGTTCGAGGTAAAGATAGCGATGGCATTGCGCCTCCTGCCGGATGATAGCCATGCCATGGAGGATCCGGATTCGCGGCGCCGCACGGCAATGCATGCTGGAAAAATTCTGCCTGACATCGAAACCGACGATTTGCACGCCGATTTCGCGGAGCGGCGTTTCCGCTCGTCGATGCGGCAGACCGCTCTGAGTCCAGACCCGAACTCTGCCATATCCAATCGCTACGGCAGTCGTAAATTCGCGACCCGCGATCGCTGCACTCGAATCAGCTTGCCGCATGAAGGCGCACGAATGCAGGATTGTGCGCGCAGCACGCACTCCACCGCTCAAACGAAGTCATCTCTGGGCCGACACATCGACTTTCCCATACTGATCCTTTTCAGCATCGAGAAATCGAAGGAGCATTTCCGGCGGCACGTAGCCGGAGTATTTCACCCCTTTTCCCGTAATGACGACGGGAGTTCCACGCACCCCGATGTCGACACCGACCTGATAATGCCTCGAAACAGGGTCGTCGCATCGCCGCGCGGCGACCTTCGCTCCATTTTTCGCATCGGTCAACGCCTTGTTCCGGTCAGGCGAACACCAGACGGCCCTCATCTTTTCGTAGACTTCTCCGTTGGTTCCACTCCTGGGAAAAGCGACGTATTCCACCGCGATTCCAAGGCGATTGTAATTTTCGATATCCTGATGCAGCTTCATGCAGAAACCGCAATCGACGTCCGTGAAAACAACGATCGTGTGCCTGGTCTGCCCTGTCGCCGGAAAAAGGATCCTTTCCGATTTCGGAATCTTTTCCAAAGCGAGCAGCGTCAGCTTGGGCAATGCGCCGAACTGTGAGATGTCCCGCCCATCGATCATGTCGTACAGCGTCTGTACGAGATACCTGCCGTCGTCGGTCACGAAAAACGACTCGCCTGCGGACACTATTTCGACATAGCCGGGGACAGGTGAAGGCCCCACATAATCGATCTTTCGATTCGGATCCATTCTCCTCAACCCTTCGCCGATCTTTTCAGCCAAAGCTTCGGCGGCGCCGACAGTCGCCGGCGTCGTCGGTGCGGCGGGCGCTTGTTCCTGCGCTCGCGCATCATCGATCGTCGACCGCGCGCCGGACACGGCATCCTGCGCGACCGCAGGAGCACCCAGAACGATCGCAAAGAAGACCGTCCCCGCCGACATTCGAAATTTCATGCGAATCCCCTTTTGTTTTGCGCCATCCCGATCACCGCCCGCGCATGGATCATCATGGACATGTTCGGATTAGCAGGCCTGTCAAGCGCGCCAGATAGATACAGGCTGGCCATATCCATCTGCGACGACCGGCCTTGCGCCAAAGATACGTGCAGTGGCATGTGGATGCCTGACGGCACGGCGGCCCAAGCCGCCGTGCCGCGCTCTACATGGGTACAGGACGCCATGCCTGAGCAGATCAGCGACAGATCACCTCTATACCGAGGATGTTGCGATTCGTTTCACTCGCGCCGTCGTGCTGCACTTTCACGCCGTGGAGTTCCTGCCCAGCCGGACAATGCCGGTCATTCCGGACGCCGCCGCTTCCCCCGAGCAGGGACTTGCCATACTTCGTTCCGTCGGAAAACTTCCTGCACACGACTCCCAACGCGTCTATTTCCGAACCCGATCGAATATTGAATCCAGCGACCAGCTCGCCGCTATTTGCGCATCCTTGCCAGGTACCGTTCGCGGTATAGCCGATGAACTTCAACGTATACGCGCCATTCGCGGTGGTGGGGAGGCAGTTCAGCGTGAGGCCAGTCACACGACTGCCGTTCTCGAAGACTCGAACGCCATTCATCAGACTTCCGCCCGGACAGGAGACTTCTGCCCAATCGTCCGGGCCAGCACCGTCGCCCGTCCAGTCGCCGACGGTCGCCAGGCGCCGGGTAGGCGGAAGCGTCGGTGAATTACCACCACCGCCAGTGCAGTAATACACCGCACTGCCGCAGGCCCCACCGGCCGCGAGCAGCATAGTGGCGCAGGCGGGTATCATGACCGGCAAGACTTCTGGCGCTGCGGTCCCCAAGGCAATCGCGGCGCAAAAGAGCTTGGATCCGTAAGATGCGACGGCGCAAGATGTAAGTGTTCCGGCGCACGCCTGAAAGTTGTACTTCAATTGGAAGTTGGCCGGCTTGCCCTGCAATGTCGGCTGCAATCCCGCCGGCGCCAGCTCGATTGGCGATGGCCTTTCTTTCCATTTTCCATACTGTTCAGCTTCACGCTCCATATTCATCGCAGGCGCAGAAGGTCCCTGGACCCATGTGCCATCGGCCGCACCTGCGCTTGTTGCCGCGCCGGTCCCGCATACCATCGCCGCTGTCAGAATGAGGGTTCTTGTTTTCATGTCTCGCTCCCCGTTAGCCGTGTGAGTGGATGAGTCTTCGTCTGCCTTCGGCCCGTTTTGGGGACCTGTCCGGCTCCCTTCCCCGTGAAGGCGCATCCGAGATTGACCACGGTCCGGGTTTTCGGCATTCCGGTTCGATGTCGATTTGCGGCCGGGAAGATGAAAAATTGATGTGCAAACGGTGAAATTCAGCCCGTCCGTCCACTTGTCCCTCGCCGTCGCCTTGGAGTCGAGTCAATTTGCGTGATTGAAGTCACGCTCCAAGCCGTGAGGCGATTCAGGTTCCAGAGGCCCGCGGACCGGTGCTAAGATCAAGGCCAGATCGGCAGACCGGAGCGGTCGGACGAGTCAAGGGGCGCGCAATGGTGTATCGATTCGCCGACTTCGTTTTCTACAGGGAACGCAGGTCGCTCAGTCGGGCGGGCACGGTGATACGGATCTCGTCCAAGCAGTTCTCCTGTCTTTGCTACTTTCTCGAGAACACCGGCAGAGCCATCCCGCGCGACGATCTCATCTTCGCCGTTTGGCGACACCATCACGTTACGGATAACCAGCTCGCGCAGCTGATCCTCTCCCTCCGACGCCTGCTCGGGGGCAGCGTCCAAAGCCAAGCTTGCATCCGTACAGTTCCGGGTTACGGCTACGAATGGATTCTCGACGTGCAACAGGATGAGGGAATGGATCCCCTTCCCGAACAGGACGCGCCTGAGATCGAACCGCTGGAGGATCGCCCTCCCCCTGTGCGTCACCACCACAGCCCAAGGTCGGGCCGACTCCGGGTCTTCGCGCCCATCGCGGTCCTCGCACTCCTTTTAGTAGTAAGCAGTGCGTCGATCTGGCCGCTTCGTAAGTCCGCGGAACGGGCGATCCCATCGCAACCGGCAATGCCCACCGTCGGCGCGACCGAGCTGACCGTGCTTTTGCGGAAGGAAAAGTTCACCGAGATCGAACAGATTGTCGCATCGCTGCCGGAAGCCACGTACCGCTCCGATGAGATACAGCTGTTTCTCCTGGATCTCGACATCGCTCGCAACCGTTACGCGGCCGGCTCGCGCAGGCTCGAATTGTTGCGATCCCGAGTGGCGGACACCGCAGGCGCGATGTCCGCGAAATTCAAGCTGCGGGATGCCCAGATCTGCGCCAGCACGCGCGAAACCTGCGACAACCTCGACGAGAAAATGGATCTCGCCGTGACCGCCGCGGCCGGGCTCGAGCCGCCCGCATCGAACGTGCCACTTGCGGAGGCCTTGCTGTTTCGCGCCTCCGTCCTCGGTATGCGAGGGGATCAGACGCGTGCGCGCGCGGATATCGGACAGGCGAAGCGCATCTCGGTCAAGAATGGAGACAGTTGGCTCGCGGGGGCTTCGGATCTCATGCTTGCGCGAACCTGGATGATGGACGGACGTTTCGAAGCGGCCGAGGAAGATTTTCTGCGGGCCGCGGACGACAGCGAAAAAACGCAGTATTACGGCCGCGCTAAAATCGCGCTGGTTCGAGCGGCGCGGGTACAGGCAGCCATGCTGAAATGGAGGGAGGCATTGAAGACGCTGGACCGTGCGAGCGCGATCAACGCCGACATCGATTACGACAGACCCTTTCAGTTGCGGGCCTTGTTTCTGCAGCGCCTCGGGCGCAGCCGGGAAGCGATGATGGCCTTGGATGCGGCGCAATCCCGCGACAAGGACATTTCCGCCAAAACGCTGTTGCTCGGCTCGAAATTGGCCCTTGATCGCGGCGAATACGATTTCGCTGCCTCCCAGGCGGCTTTGGCCTTCAAAAAGTTCGGCAAAAAGGCCGAGCCGGACATTCTGTTCGACAACCGGAGCGGCGCGGCGCTGACGCTGGCCACGGCGCAGCTTCGGTCGCGAGCCCCGCTGGATACCGCGCTGCCGGAAGACTTCGAATCCTCCCTGTACGCTGACGAATCAATCCCGGGATTGATCGCCCGGGGACATTGGGCGCGGCTGTCGGGCAATCCGCATCAAGCGGACGAACTGTATCGAGCAGCCTTGCGCTTGGCGTTCGAGCAGCGCAACACGTTCGCGATCGCCGAGGCCACGAAAGCGGCCGCGGCGCTTTCGGTGTCGGAAAAAAAATACGCCGACGCGGCCCGATTCGTCGCATCGCTCGACAGCTGGGAACCTGAGGTATGGGAACGGGACGCTTCGCTCTGCACTTATTTCGATAGTCTGCTGCAGGACCCGATGGATGAGCTTGCGGACTGCAGCGCGCATCGCTTGTCGGACGCTAAGCTCGCTATCGCGCGCGCTCCATAGGACGCATCAACGGGCATCGCCGCGGAATCGAAGGAAAACCCTGCCATCGTCCTGGAGGGACTTACTCCACCGTCACCGACTTCGCCAGATTCCGCGGCTTGTCCACATCCGTGCCGCGCGCCAGCGCCGCGTGATACGCCAGCAACTGCACAGGAATGGCATGCACGATCGGCGAGAGCAGGCCGACGTGGCGCGGGGTGCGGATGACGTGGACGCCTTCGGATTCGGTGAAGTGGCTGTCGGCGTCGGCGAAGACGTACATCTCGCCGCCGCGGGCGCGGACTTCCTGGATGTTCGACTTCACTTTTTCCAGCAGCGCGTCGTTCGGTGCGATCACCACCACCGGCATCTCCGCATCCACCAGCGCCAGCGGGCCGTGTTTCAGTTCGCCGGCCGGATAGGCTTCGGCGTGGATGTAGGAGATTTCCTTGAGCTTGAGCGCGCCTTCCAATGCGATCGGGTAGTGGATGCCGCGACCGAGGAACAGCGCGTGCTGCTTCGGCGCGAAGCGGTCGGACCACACCGCGATCTGCGGTTCGAGATTCAATGCGTGCTGCACGCTGCCCGGCAGGTGGCGCAGCGCGTCCAGCAGTTCGGCTTCCTGTTCCGCCGACAGCTTGCCCTGCACTTTCGCGACCGTGGCGGTCAGCGCGAACAGCGCGACCAGCTGGGTGGTGAAGGCTTTCGTCGAGGCCACGCCGATCTCGGCGCCGGCACGGGTGTAGAACACCAGTTTGCTGGCGCGCGGGATCGCGCTTTCGGGCACGTTGCAGATCGACAGGGTTTTGTCGTGACCCAATGATTTCGCGTATTTCAGCGCTTCCATCGTGTCGAGGGTTTCGCCCGACTGCGAGATGGTGACGATCAGCTGGCGCGGATTGGCCACGACCTTGCGGTAGCGGTATTCGCTGGCGATTTCGACGTTGCACGGCAGGCCGGTGATGGCCTCGAACCAGTAGCGCGCGGTCAGGCCGGCGTAATAGCTGGTGCCGCAGGCGAGGATCTGCAGGCCTTCGATCTCGCGCAGGATGCTGTCGGCATCCTTGCCGAACAGTTCCGGCGTGAAGCTGCCGTGGTCGATGATCGCCTCGATGGTGTCGGCGATCGCGCGCGGCTGTTCGTGGATCTCTTTCTGCATGAAGTGGCGGTACGGGCCGAGTTCCAGCGAGGCCAGCGACACGTCGGACACGTGCACGTCGCGCTGCACTTCGGTATCGGTGGCGTCGAACACGCGCACGCCGGTGCGCATCACTTCGGCGGTGTCGCCTTCTTCGAGGAAGATCACGCGACGCGTGGCCTGGATGATCGCGGACACGTCGGAGGCGATGAAATTCTCGCCTTCGCCAAGGCCCACCAGCAGCGGGCAGCCCATGCGCGCGCAGACCATACGCTCGGGCTCCTTGCGGCTGACGACGGCCAGCGCATAGGCGCCTTCGAGCTCCTTGACCACGCGCTGCAGCGCGTGCAGCAGGTCGTCGCCCCGGGTCAGATAGTGATGGATCAGATGCGCGATGACTTCGGTGTCGGTCTGCGACTCGAAGGTGTAACCGAGCGCGCGCAAACGTTCGCGCTGCTGCTCGTGGTTCTCGATGATGCCGTTGTGCACCAGCGCCACGCCGTGGCTGATGTGCGGATGCGCGTTGTGCTCGGTAACGCCGCCGTGGGTGGCCCAGCGGGTGTGGCCGATGCCGAGGTCGGCGCTGAAGGCTTCGCTGGCGGCCGCGCCTTCCATTTCGGCGACGCGCCCGGTGCGGCGCACGCGGCGGACGTCGCTGCCGTGAGCGGCGTTGCGGTCGACGATGGCGATGCCCGCCGAGTCGTAACCGCGATATTCGAGCCGCTTGAGACCCTCGATCAGAACCGGTACCACATCGCGATTCGCGATCGCGCCGACAATGCCACACATGTACTCGTCACCTTCTGGTTTAGCCCGCGTATCGGCCTGCGTAGTGTAACGGCGAAAGCCGCGGAGAGCGTCCGCGCGGACGCGTCCGGACAGGGTGCGGACACTCCTTTCCGGAAATAAAATCTATACAGAACAATGGCTTGCCGTTGGCACGGCGCTTGCATGACATCGTGCATCCACCCGCATCGGCCTACCCATGACCATCCGCGACACCTCCGGCCAGGACCTCTCGCTCAACCGCTCGCCGTTCGCGGTCAGCCGGCGCCGCTGGCTGATCGTCGGCGGTATCGCCGTAACGCTGGCCGTGGCCATCGGCGGGGTGCTGTCGTCGTGGCGCGGCGGCGGTCGTTCGGTCGACACGGCGCGGCTGCGCATCGCCGAAGTGCAGCGCGGCGATCTGGTCCGCGACCTCTCGGCCGAAGGCCGGGTGATCTCGGCCAACAGCCCGACGCTCTACACCATCGCCGCCGGCACCGTGACCCTGAAGGTGGTCGCGGGCGACGTGGTGAAGCAGGGCCAGACCCTCGCGGAAATCGACAGCCCCGAACTGCGCAGCCGGCTGGCCCAGGAAGAAGCCACGCTCGCCGGCCTGGAAGCCGAAGCCGGACGCGCCGAACTGGACGGCGAACTGACACGCGCCAACGCGCGCAAGCTGCTGGACCAGGCGACGGTGGACAAGACCGCCGCAACGCGCGATCTGGAGCGCAATCAGCGCGCCTTCGCCGGCGGCGCGGTGGCTCAGATCGACGTGGCCCGCGCCCAGGACGAACTCAAGAAGGCGGATCTCGCGCTGTCCGCCGCACAGCAGGCGCTGGCGCTGGAAGGCCGCGGCGCCGGGCTGGACACCCGCAACCGGCATCTGCTGGCCGACCGCCAGCGCTCCGCGGTGAACGAACTGCGTCGCCAGGTCGAAGCACTGACGCTGCGCGCACCGTTCGACGGCCAGGTCGGCCAGTTGATGATCGCGCAGCGCGCCAACGTCACTGCGAACGCGGCGGTGTTGAGTGTGGTCGACCTGTCGGTGTTCGAGGTCGAGATCAAGGTGCCGGAAAGTTTCGCGCGCGACCTGGGCATCGGCATCCCCGCTGAAATCACAGGCAACAGCGGTAGCGGCAGCGCCACCTTCGCCGCGGCGATCTCGGCGGTGTCTCCGGAAGTGGTGAACGGCGAAGTCGCGGCGCGCCTGCGCTTCTCCGACAAGCAGCCCGCGGGGCTGCGCCAGAACCAGCGTCTCAGCGCGCGGATCGTGCTGGATACCCGCCGCAACGTGTTGAACGTCGAGCGCGGTCCGTTCCTGGAACAGGGCGGCGGACTGTCCGCCTATGTCATGGAGGGCGACATCGCCGTGAAGCACCGGATCCGCACCGGCGTCAGCAGCCTAGGCGCCGTGGAAATCCTCGACGGCGCGAACGTCGGCGACCGCATCGTGGTGTCCGGCAGCGACCAGTTCGGCGACGCCGAACGCATCCGCATCTCTGGAGAATGATCATGCGCACTTTCCTCGACAACACCCATTCCGACGGCAGCCATTTCGACATCGCGTCGGATCCGTTCCTCGTCCACCACAGCTGGTCGGCGCAGGAACTCGCCGACGCCGTGCGCTGGTCGCCGCCGCCGCTGCATCGCTTCGCGTTCGCACCATCGGCTAATGATGCCGCGAGCCATCGCCCACGCCGCGGCGGCAGTTTTCTCGCGATGCCGCAGTGGCCGTCGCGGTTCCGCATCGGCGGTTGAACCGATCCAGATCCAAATTGCTGCAAAAGCAAAAGATCGCGGCTGAAGCCGCTCCTACAAAAGACCTACACAAGAACGGGGTTCCCATGTTGCACATGCAAGGCGTCACCAAGGTCTACCGCACCGAGCTGGTCGAAACCCATGCGCTCCGGGCGCTGGATCTGCACGTGCGCGAGGGCGAGTTCGTGGCGGTCACCGGGCCGTCGGGTTCGGGCAAGACCACCTTCCTCAACATCGCGGGCCTGCTCGAAGAATTCACCGGCGGCACCTATCTGCTCGACGGCGAGGACGTGAGCAAGCTCGGCGACGATGCGCGCTCGAAACTGCGCAACCGCAAGATCGGCTTCATCTTCCAGAGCTTCAATCTGATTCCCGATCTCAACCTGTTCGACAACGTCGATGCGCCGCTGCGTTATCGCGGCATGCCGGCGTCCGAGCGCCGCCAGCGCATCGAAGAAGCGTTGACCAAGGTCGGACTGGGCTCGCGCATGCGCCACTACCCGTCGGAACTCTCGGGCGGCCAGCAGCAGCGCGCCGCCATCGCCCGCGCGCTCGCCGGCAGTCCGCGCCTGCTGCTGGCCGACGAACCCACCGGCAACCTCGATTCGCAGATGGCGCGCAGCGTGATGGAACTGATGGAGGAGATCAACGGCCAAGGCACCACCATCGTGATGGTGACCCACGACCCCGAACTCGCCGCGCGCGCGCAGCGCAACGTGCATATCGTCGACGGCATGGTCACCGATCTGCGCAACGACAGCGTCCTGATCGGCGCACCCGCCACGCAGACGTCAACGGTCCCGGCCTGAGGGCAACGCCATGTTCGCGAACAACATGTACGGCTATTACTTCTCGCTCGCATTGCGCAGTTTCAAGCGCAACAAAGTGTTGACCGCACTGATGGTGCTGGCGATCGCGCTGGGCATCGGCGCCAGCATGACTACGCTGACCGTCTTCCACGTGCTGTCCGGCGACCCGATCCCGCAGAAGAGCGACCGATTGTTCTATCCGCGCCTCGACCCGGCGACCATGACCGGTTACCAGCCGGGTCAGGAGCCCGAGTCCCAGATGACCCGCTTCGATGCCGAAGCGCTGCTGCGCGAAAAGCGTGGCGACCGCCAAGCCCTGATGACCGCAGGCGGCGTCGCGATCGAGCCGGAGCGCGACGGGCTGAATCCGTTCGTCGCGAATGCGCGCTATACCACCGCGGACTTCTTCGCGATGTTCGACGCGCCGTTCGCATACGGCCGCGGCTGGACGGCGGAAGACGACAAGGCGCGCGCGCGGGTCGTGGTGATCTCCGCGGAGCTCAACGAAAAACTTTTCGGCGGCGGCAACAGCGTGGGCAAGTCGATCCGCGCCGAACAGACCGCGTTCAAGATCATCGGCGTGCTGAAGGCATGGCGGCCCAGCCCGCGCTTCTACGATCTGACCCAGAGCCGCTTCGGCTCGGACGAACAACTCTACGTCCCGTTCTGGACGTCGCGCGCGCTGGACATGTCGCCGAGCGGCAACATGAATTGCTGGGACAGCGCCGATCGCGACGATGGCGAAGAAGACAAGGAAGGGAACTACGGCATCAACGCGAGCTGCGCCTGGCTGCAGTACTGGGTGGAACTGGACTCGCCCGCCAAAGCCGACGCTTATCGCCGCTATCTGAGCAACTATTCCGATCAGCAGCGCGCGGCGGGCCGCTTCCAGCGACCCACCAACGTCCGTCTCGACAATGTGATGGCGTGGCTCGACACCAACGGCGTCGTGCCGTCCGACGTGCGCCTGCAGGGCTGGCTGGCATTCGGGTTCCTGTTCGTCTGCCTGGTGAACACCATCGGTCTGCTGCTGGCCAAATTCCTGCGCCGCTCCGCCGAGATCGGCGTGCGCCGCGCATTGGGCGCGACCCGCCGCGAAGTCTTCGTGCAGTATCTGATCGAAGCCGGGGTGGTCGGTCTGGCCGGCGGCGCGCTCGGCATCGGCTTCGCATTGCTCGGACTGTGGGCCGTGCGCCAGCAGCCCACCGACTACGCCGAACTCGCCAATCTCGACGGCGCCATGCTGATGGCCGCGATCGCGATCACCTTGTTCGCGAGTCTGCTCGCTGGCCTGTTGCCGGCCTGGCGCGCCTGCCAGATCGCGCCGGCCATCCAGCTCAAATCGCAGTAACGCCCCCATCCCGACCTTCCCCCGCGATGCGGTGGAAGGAGACATCGCAGAGGTCACCATGGATATCCGTCCCATCCTTTCCACGCTGCGCCGTCACAAGACCGCGTCCGCGCTGATCGTGCTCGAAATCGCGCTGAGCTGCGCGATCGTCTGCAATGCGCTGTTCCTGATCGACACCCGCATGGAGCGCATGAATCGCGACACCGGCCTCGCCGAAGACGAGATCGTGCGCATCAACGTCGCGGGCATCGGCACCAACGACAACGCCGATGCCGCCGCGAAGACCGACCTCGCCGCGCTGCGCGGAATTCCAGGTGTGAAATACGCGACCATGACCAACCATGTGCCGTTCGACGACTCGTCGTGGAATTCATCGGTCAGCACCAAGCCCGACCAGCAGATTCCCAGCATGAACGTGGGCGTGTATCTGGGCGACGAACAGCTGGTCGAGACCTTCGGTTTGAAGCTGTCGGCCGGACGCGACTTCCTGCCGGAGGAATACATCGACATGAGCGCGATCGGCGACGGCACGTCGATCGCCGCAGCGATCGTGACCCGCGGCATGGCGGAAAAACTCTTCCCCGGCGAAAACGCGGTCGGCAAGCTGCTGCACGACAGTTGGGGCAGCCAGCCGATCAAGATCGTCGGCGTGGTCGACAGCCTGATCCGCCCCAACGACAACGAAGGTCCGGTGAATGCGCAGAACTCGATGCTGCTGCCGATCCGTCCGACGTCCGGCCGCTTCGCGATCCGCACCAGCCCCGAACGCCGCGAGGAAGTGCTGAAAGCCGCCGTGGCGACGCTGGAGAAGGTCAATCGCAGCCGGATCGTGATGGACCAAGGCGCGTTCACCGACGTCATCGACGAGTATTACCAGCAGGACAAGGCGATGGCCTGGCTGCTCGGCGCGGTGTGCGTCGCGCTGATGATCGTCACCGCACTGGGCATCGTGGGTCTCGCCAGTTTCTGGGTGCAGCAGCGTACCAAACAGATCGGCGTGCGCCGCGCGCTGGGCGCCACCCGCGGGCAGATTCTGCGCTATTTCCAGACCGAGAATTTCCTGCTCGCCACCATCGGCATCGTGCTGGGCATGTTGGGCGCTTTCGGTCTGAACCAGTTGCTGATGACGCATTACGAACTGCCGCGTTTGCCTGCGCTGTATCTGCCGGTGGGTGCGGTCGCGCTGTGGCTGCTCGGCCAGATCGCGGTGTACGGCCCGGCCAAGCGCGCGGCCGCGGTGCCGCCGGCGGTGGCGACGCGCAGCGTGTGAGGGAATACTCGCGGACGGAGAAAATAGCTGTCATCCCGAACCCCGGCTTTATCGGGGTGAGGGACCTGCTTCTCCGCCTGTTGCGTAAAAGCAGGTCCCTCGCTTTGCTCGGGATGACAGTTCTTACGTTCACAGCAGGTCTGCAAGCAGCGCTCGCTGCCTGCAAAAGCAATTCACCCCTACCCTGAGTTACGCTTCGCACATGCCCACGATTCTCGTCATCGACGACAACCCCGCCGTCGCCACCGCGCTGGAGACGCTGTTCTCGCTGCACGATATCGACACGCGCATCGCGGCCAGCCCCGAAGCCGGTCTGATCGCGTTGCGCCAGTCGTCGGTGGATCTAGTGATGCAGGACATGAACTTCGAGGACGACACCACTTCCGGCGAGGAAGGCGTTGCGCTGTTCCGCGAGATCCGCGCGCACCATCCGGATCTGCCGGTGATTCTGCTCACCGCGTGGACGCATCTGGAAGCCGCAGTGGAACTGGTCAAGGCCGGCGCCGCCGATTATCTGGCCAAGCCGTGGGACGATCGCAAGCTGATGGTCACGGTCAACAACCTGCTGGAGTTGTCGCAGACGCGGCAACAACTCGCGCGACGCAATGCCGGCGACCGCCGTCGGCGCGCGGCGCTGGACGAGTACGAACTGCGCGGCTTCGTGCATGCCGATCCGTTGACCGAATCCACCCTCGCCCTTGCCTGTCAGGTCGCACGCTCCGATCTTCCAGTGCTGATCACCGGGCCCAACGGCAGCGGCAAGGAAAAACTCGCCGAAATCGTCCATGCCAATTCCTCGGTGCGCAGCGGACCGTTCATCGCGCTGAACTGCGGCGCGCTGCCGGCGGATCTGATCGAAGCCGAATTGTTCGGCGCCGAGGCCGGCGCCTACACCGGCGCCAATCGCGCCCGCGAAGGCAAGTTCGAAGCCGCCGACGGGGGAACCCTGTTCCTCGACGAGATCGGCACGCTGCCGCTGGCCGGCCAGGTGAAATTGCTGCGCGTGCTGGAAACCGGGCAGTTCCAGCGCCTGGGCAGCAATCGCGAGCGCGCGGTGAAGGTCCGCGTGATCAGCGCGACCAATGCCGATCTGCCGGCGCTGATCGCCGCGGGCCAGTTCCGCGAAGATCTTTTCTATCGTTTGAATGCGGTCGAAGTCCGCTTGCCGGCATTGATGCAGCGGCCCGACGACATCCTGCCGCTAGCGAAGCACTTTTTGCCCGCGGACAAATCGCTCGACGGCGACGCCGAGCGCGCGCTGCTCGCGCATCGCTGGCCCGGCAATGTGCGCGAACTGCGCAACACCGTGCAGCGCGCGGCGTTGCTGTCACGCGGCGCGCGGATCGGCGTCGGCGATCTGGGCCTGCCCGCAGCGGCGATCCCGCCATCCATCTCCACAGGCGATGCCGCCGAACCCGATCGCGCCACGATCGAAGCCGCGCTCGCGCGCGCCGGCGGCGTGCTGGCGCAGGCCGCGAGCGATCTGGGCATGTCGCGCCAGGCGCTGTATCGGCGTATCGAACGCCTCGGCATCGCGCGCAGTTGATGCCGGCCCGACCCGTCTGACCGACCAGACCGAACATGCAAGTCCTCCGCGTTCTGCCGCTGACGATCCGACTCATCGTGCTGGGCACGCTGTGCGTGGTGCTGACCGCGCTCTCGGCCGCGCTGTTGACGCGCTGGCTGCCGGAATGGGCCGCCGCCGTGCTGCCCGCGCTGGTCGTCGGCACGCTGCTGGGCGCGCTGATCTGGCATATGGTCTCGCCGATGCGCGCGCTGTTCCGCGCATTGGCCGGCACCGTGGCCAGCTATCGCGACGGCGATTTCAGCTTCGGCATCACCTGGGACAAGTACAGCGACCTGATCGAACTGGTGAACGCGCACAACGCCCTGGGCGATGCGCTGCGCGAGCAGCGGATGACCCTGGTGCAACGCGAACTGCTGCTCGACACCATGGTCCAGAACACGCCGGTGGCGATGGTGCTGGTCGACGAATCGCAGCGGATCGTGCTGGGCAATCTGGCCGCACGCAAACTGCTGGGCGAAGGACGACGCCTGGAAGGCCAGAGTTTCGAGACGATTCTCGAGCGCGTGCCGCAGGCGCTGCGCGATGCGTTCGAGCGCGGCGGCGACGGCATTTTCGCGGTCGGCGACGAGGACAACGAGGAAATCTTCCATCTCTCGCGGCGCGGCTTCCGGCTCAACGGCCGCCGCCACGAACTGGTGCTGCTGCGCCTGCTCACCGCCGAGCTGCGGCGCCAGGAAGTACAAACCTGGAAGAAAGTGATCCGGGTGATCAGTCATGAGCTCAACAATTCGCTGGCGCCGATCGCATCGTTGGCGCATTCGAGCGCAGAACTGCTCAAACGCGGGCAGCTGGAGCGTCTGCCGATGACGCTGGCGACGATCGAGGAACGCGCGCGCCATCTCGAAGGTTTCATCCGCGACTACGCGCACTTCGCGAAACTGCCGGCGCCGCGGCTGGAACCCGTGCAATGGGGCCGTTTCTTCGCCCAGCTGCGCAGCCAGGTCGAATTCGCCTGGAGCGGACAGCACGACGACGGCGTGGCCTATCTCGACGCGGCGCAGATGGAACAGGCGCTGTTGAATCTGGTGAAGAACGCGCACGAATCCGGCTCGGCGCCGGGCGACGTGCAGCTGCAGCTTCGCAAGCTGCCGGAGCAGTGGCGGATCGATATCCTCGACCGCGGCAGCGGCATGAGCGAAGCGGTGCTGGCGCAGGCGCTGCTGCCGTTCTATTCGACCAAGCGCCACGGCACCGGCCTGGGTCTCGCGCTGACCCGCGACATCATCGAAGCCCACGGCGGCCATGTCGCGCTGCAGAATCGCGAAGGCGGCGGGCTGTGGGTCAGCATGACGCTGCCGGCGCGGTGATTTCCGGGTGATGCTTTTCGTAGGAGGGGCTTCAGCCCGGCCCAGATAGAACTCGAAGTGCGACGACAACCGGGCCGTGCCTACGGCTGACGGGAATGAAACCCCGGTTTCGATCGTGCCTGCTGCCGACAAAAAGCTCGGGGCTGAAGCCCCTCCTACAACAGCGGACTATTTCGGTTTTTTCACCGGCCGCTTCCAGCCGTCGACCGTGACCTGCTTCGCCCGCGCCAGCGTGAGCTTGCCGTCGGGCGCTTCCTTCACGATCACCGAGCCGGCGGCGATGGTCGCGCCCTTGCCGATCCGCACCGGCGCCACCAGCGCCGCGTTCGAACCGATGAAGGCGCCGTCCTCGATGGTGGTGGTGGATTTGTTGGCGCCGTCGTAGTTGCAGGTGATGGTGCCGGCGCCGACGTTCACGCCCGCGCCGATCGCCGCATCGCCGAGATAACTCAGGTGATTGGCCTTGCTGCCGATGCCGATGTTCGCGTTCTTGGTCTCGACGAAATTGCCGATATGGACGCCGTCCGCCAGTACGGTGCCGGGGCGCAGCCGCGCGAACGGGCCGATCAGCGCCGCGCCTTCGGTTTTCGCGCCTTCCAGGTCGCAATGCGCGCGCACTTCGGTGCCCGCGGCGAGTTCGACATCCTTCAAGCGACAGAACGGACCGATGCGGACGCCGTCGCCGAGCACCACGCGGCCTTCGAAAATCACGTTGGCGTCGATCTCAACATCGTGGCCGACGGTCACCTCGCCGCGCACGTCGACGCGGTTCACGTCGGCGAAACGCGCGCCGTCGACGCAGAGTTTGCGGACCGCGCGCAGCTGGAACGCACGCTCCAGCTGCGCGAGCTGCCATGCATCATTCGCGCCTTCTGTTTCCTGCGGATCCTCGGCGATCACGATCTCGGCGGGCGTGAATTCGTCCGCGGCGGCGGCGAACACGTCGGTGAGGTAATACTCGCCCTGCGCGTTGTCGTTCTTCAGGCCGTTCAACCAGCGCCGCAGCGCGGCCGCATCGGCCACGATCACGCCCGTGTAGACCAGATGGATGCGCCGCTGGTCGTCGGTGGCGTCCTTTTCCTCGACGATGGCCGCCACCCGCCCCTGCGCGTCGCGCAGCACGCGGCCGTAGCCGAAGGGATCGGCCAGTTCCGTCGTCAGTCCGATCAGCGGCGCGTCGATCGCCAGCATGCGCTGCAGCGTCTCCGCGCGATTCAGCGGCGCGTCGCCGTACAGCACGAGCACGCGCGCGTCGTCCGGGATCGTGCCGGTCGAAATCGTGTTGGTCGAAATCGTGCCGGTCGAAATCGCACCCGTCGCACCTGCTTCCATCGCCTGCTGCACTGCATGGCCCGTGCCCTTGCGCTCGGTCTGCTCCGCCCAGCGCAGGTCGGGCTGGTCCGCGAACGCGGCGCGCACCTGGTCGCCGCCGTGGCCGTAGACCACGTGAATGCCCGCCGGCGCCAGCGTTCTCGCCGTGGCGATGACGTGTCCCAGCATCGGCATCCCGGCGATCTTCTGCAGCACCTTCGGCAGGCTGGATTTCATCCGCTTGCCTTCGCCGGCAGCGAGGACGACGACGTGCAGGGGTGCGCTCATATGGATTCCAGGACGGTGGTTCAGGGCATTTTAGCGACACCGGCTGCTACGATGCCCGCCGATTCCAACGCCGACCCGGAATGACTGCAGACGCGACCACCGCCCCGCCGCCCGCATCGCGCCCGCGCTGGCCGCTGCTGGTCGCGGGCGCGGGCGTCCCAGCGACCGTCGCCAGCCTGATCGTCCACGACACCTGGCGGCAGTTGCCGGCCGAACGCTTCGCGCTGTCGCTGGTGCTGGCACTGATCGCGTTGGCGGCCGCGTGGCCGCTGCAGCGATGGCTGCGCTGGTCGCGGGCCTCGGCGCTGGCGGCGGTGTGGTTGCTCGCACTCACGTTCTTCGTGGGGCCGCTGCCGATCGTGGCGTCGACATTGCTCGCTCTGGCCGCGCTCGCCATCGGACTCCGGCTGAAAGCGCCGGGGATGCCGGGCGGCGCTGCGATATCGACGATCGTCGGCCTGATGCTCATCGCCGGGCTCACCGGCTGGATCGTGACACTGCCGCTGCATCACCTGTGGGTGTGGCTGCCGCTGCTGCTCATGGTGATCGCACTGCAGCGGAAGGCGTTGCGGCAGATGGCCAGAGAGACGACGCAGGGCTGGCGCGAAGCCGTGGCCTCCGCGCCGCATGCGGCCGCGTTCGCGGTCATGCTGCTGGGGTTGGTGTCGACCGCCTGCTGGCTGCCGGCCATGCAGATGGACGACCTGACCTATCACCTCGGCCTGCCGACGCAGCTGATGCAGCAGGCCCGCTACGCGCCCGCGCCCGAATACCAGGTGTGGTCGTTCGCGCCGTGGGCAGGCGATGTATTGCACGGCATCGTGTTCACGCTATCGCAGCAGGAAACCCACGGCGCGCTCAATGCGCTGTGGTTGGCGCTTGCGGCGGGTGCGGCGTGGTCGATCGCGTCGAGTCTGCGCGCGACCGCGCACGAACGCTGGTTGGCGCTCGCGCTCTTCGCGAGCCTGCCGACCCTGGTCTGGATCGCTGCGGGCATGCAGACCGAACTCGCGGCCACGGCGGTGACGCTGGCCTTCGTCGCGGTCGTCGTGGCCGAAGCCCCCGGACGACTGTGGCCCGGCATGGTGCTGTTCGCCGGCCTGTGCGCGTTGAAACCCGTGCATGGCATCGCCGCGCTGCCGCTGTTGCTCTACGCCGGCTGGCGCCACTGGCCGCAGTGGCCGTGGCGTCGTTTGCCGCTGGCATCGATCGCGTTCGCGGCGCTGGCGACCTCGGCTTATGCGCAATCGTGGTTGGCCACCGGCAATCCGGTGCTGCCGTCGTTCAATCACGTGTTCGGTTCGACGTATTTTCCGACCGCGCAATTCACCGACCCGCGCTGGCATGCGGGATTCGCGCCCGACCTGCTCTGGCGGATGACGTTCGATACCGACCGCTATGTCGAAGGCTGGGACGGTGGATCCGGTTTCGTGCTGGTCGCGCTGGCCGGCCTGTGGCTGCTGCCGTTGCTGCGACCGGGACGACGCGCGCTGATACTCGCCGTCACCGCGAGTCTGCTGCTGCCGCTGGTGCCGATGCAGTACGCGCGCTATGCCTTTCCCGGCCTTGCGCTGCTGGCGGTGCTGCTGCCGGTCGGCGGCGAGAGTTCGCTCGGAAAGCGCAGCCTGCGATGGCTGTTGGTCGGCGTCTGCGTGTTGAATCTCGCCTTCCAGGCGAATGCCAGCTGGCTGCATCATTCGGCTGCGCTCAAACGCACGATCCGCAGCGGCGGCGACGCGGATGCGGTGCTGCCCGCCTACGTGCCGGAGCGAATGCTCTTGAAACGGATTCCGGACAGCGGCGACGATATCGTGCTCGCCACCGATCCCATGCGCGGTTTCGTCGCCGAACTCGGCGGCCGCGGCCGCACGGTGTCGCCGCACGATCCCTCGTTGGCCGCTGCGGCGCTGCTCGCGAACGCGGAGATGTCCGGCGAGCGCTGGGCGCAGTTGCTCGCACGCGAGCGCATTCGCTGGGTGCTGGTGAACGCGGATACCGCGCATCCCGCGCTGCGCGCTGGACTCGCACGCAGCGGCGCGGAACGCACGGAGACATTGGGGAACATCGAAGTGTGGCGAGCACCGACGCTGCGCGCGGACGGAGCGCCACGATGAGTCTGCATCGACAGGGCCGGCACTATGTGCTGATCGGCGGCGTGCAGTGGCTGCTCGACTGGGGCGTGATGGTGCTGCTCAGCCATTTCGGGATGTTGATCGAAGCAGCCAACATCTGCGGCCGCATCAGCGGCGCGATGCTCGGCTTCTGGCTCAACGGCAAGGTCACCTTCGCCGGCGACGACACCCGCATCGGCGGCACGCAGCTGCGACGGTTCGTGCTGATGTGGCTCTGCACCACCGCCGTCAGCACCTGGGCGATAGGACATATCGACGACGCCTTCGGGCAACAGTGGGCATGGCTGGCGAAGCCGGCGGTCGAGCTGATGCTGGGCGTGGTCGGTTTCGTGCTGTCGCGGCATTGGGTCTACAAGGCGTGATCCTGTAGGAGGGGCTTCAGCCCCGAGCTTTTCAAATCACGGCTATCGGAGGTTTCAGCCCGGCTACGGATCATGGTCGTTTCCGGAAAGCTCGGGGCTGAAGCCCCTCCTACAGAAACTTTTGCAAACGAAAACGCCGGCTTTCGCCGGCTTCTCGATGTAATGCGATCGCGAAGGCCTCAGTGCTTGAGATTCTTGCGCAAGCGCTCCAGCGCGCTCAACTGGGCGAGACTCATCGCCAGCTGGCTCTGCGCTTCTTCGGCGCTCATCTTCGGATCCTTGTGCGCCAGCGCGCGCTCCGCTTCTTCCATCGCCGCGCGGACCGCCGCCTCGTCGATGTCCTGCGCACGCACCACCGTGTCGGCCAGCACAGTCACGACCTGCGGCTGCACTTCGAGAATGCCGCCGGAGATCGCGAAGTCCAGCACCTCGCCGTTGGGCTGGGTCACGACGACCTTGCCGGGCTTCAAGCGGGTGATCAGCGGGGCGTGACGCGGCGCGATGCCGAGTTCGCCCTGTTCGCCGGTGGCGACGACGAGCGTGGCCTCGCCGTGGTAGATCTCGGCTTCGGCGCTGACGATGTCGCAACGAATGGTGGCCATAGGTATTCCGGTTCTCGTAGGGTGGGCCCTGGCCCACCGCTCTTCTCGTGACATCAGGGGCTTTGCGACACCTGATCTCTCGCAATGGTGGGCCAGGGGCCCACCCTACAACAGCGGCTTACGCCGCCATCTTGTTCGCTTTTTCCACCGCTTCCTCGATGCCGCCGACCATGTAGAAGGCCTGCTCCGGCAGATGGTCGTATTCGCCGTCGACGATGCCCTTGAAGCCGCGGATGGTGTCCTTCAGCGACACGTACTTGCCCTTGGAGCCTGTGAACACTTCGGCGACCGTGAACGGCTGCGAGAAGAAGCGCTCGATCTTGCGGGCGCGGGCCACGGCCTGCTTGTCTTCTTCCGACAGTTCGTCCATGCCCAGGATCGCGATGATGTCCTTGAGTTCCTTGTACTTCTGCAGGGTGCCCTGCACGCGGCGCGCGGTCTCGTAGTGTTCGTTGCCGATCACGTTCGGATCCATCATGCGGCTGGTCGAATCCAGCGGATCGACCGCCGGGTAGATACCCAGCGAAGCGATGCTGCGCGACAGCGCCACGGTCGAGTCCAAGTGGGCGAAGGTGGTGGCCGGCGACGGATCGGTGTAATCGTCGGCGGGCACGTACACGGCCTGGATCGAGGTGATCGAACCTGTCTTGGTCGAGGTGATGCGTTCCTGCAGCACGCCCATTTCCTCGGCGAGCGTCGGCTGATAACCCACGGCCGACGGCATGCGGCCGAGCAGCGCCGACACTTCGGTACCGGCCAGCGTGTAGCGGTAGATGTTGTCGACGAACAGCAGCACGTCTCGGCCTTCGTCGCGGAAGTATTCGGCCATCGTCAGACCGGTCAGCGCCACGCGCAGACGGTTGCCCGGCGGCTCGTTCATCTGGCCGTAGACCATCGCCACTTTCGACTTGGCGTGCTCTTCGACGTTGACGACGCCCGATTCCTGCATCTCGTGGTAGAAGTCGTTGCCTTCGCGGGTACGCTCACCGACGCCGGCGAACACCGACAGACCGCTGTGCTCGGTCGCGATATTGTTGATGAGTTCCATCATGTTCACGGTCTTGCCCACGCCGGCGCCGCCGAACAGGCCGACCTTGCCGCCCTTGGCGAACGGGCACATCAGGTCGATGACCTTGATGCCGGTTTCCAGCAGTTCGGTGGTGGTGGCCTGATCTTCGTACGACGGCGCCGCACGGTGGATTTCCCACGTGGTGTCGGCCTTGACCGGGCCGGCTTCGTCGATCGGACGGCCCAGCACGTCCATGATGCGGCCCAGCGTGCCGATGCCGACCGGCACCGAGATGCCGCGGCCGGTGTTTTCGGCGATCAGGTTGCGCTTCAGGCCATCGGTGGAACCGAGGGCGATCGTACGCACCACGCCGTCGCCCAGCTGCTGCTGCACTTCCAGCGTGATTTCGGTGTTCTGCACCTTCAGCGCGTCGTACACCTTCGGCACGCTCTCGCGCGGGAATTCGACGTCGACGACGGCGCCGATGATCTGAACGATCTTGCCCTGGTTGCTCATCACTGTGTCCTCTGGAACTTCGATTGCTGTTTTGTGGGAGCGACGCAAGTCGCGACTCGCGCCGCTCCGACAGGAATGGGGTTTAGACCGCCGCGGCGCCGCCGACGATTTCGGAAATTTCCTGGGTGATCGCGGCCTGACGCGCCTTGTTGTAGATCAGGTTCAGGCTGCCGATCATCTTGGTCGCGTTGTCGCTGGCGGCTTTCATCGCCACCATGCGCGCCGCGTGCTCGGACGCGACGTTTTCCATGACCGCCTGGTACACCAGCGACTCGATGTAGCGCGTGAGCACGTGCTCCAGCACGGTCTGCGCATCGGGTTCGTAGAGGTAATCCCAGTCGTGATGGGCGACCGCGGTTTCCGACGCCGGCAGCGGCAGCAGCTGATCGAACGCCGCGCGCTGGGTCATGGTGTTCACGAAGTCGTTGTAGACCAGGAACACTTTATCGACCTTGCCGCTGCTGTACGCGTCCAGCATCACCTTGATCACGCCGACCAGCTGGTCCACGTGCGGGATGTCGCCCAGATGCGTGACCGAGGCGAGCATGTCGACCTTGATCCGGCGGAAGAACACCGTGGCCTTCTGGCCGATGGTCACCACGTCGACCTCGACGCCCTGCTGCTGCCAGTTGCGGATTTCGCCGAGCAACTTGCGGAACAGGTTGTTGTTGAGGCCGCCGGCCAGACCGCGGTCCGAAGACACGATCACGTAACCGACGCGCTTGATGTCCTTGCGTTCCACCAGATACGGATGCTGGAACTCGGAGTTCGCCTGCGCGAGATGGCCGATGACCTGTTTCATCGCGCGCGCGTACGGACGCGAGGCCTTCATGCGGTCCTGCGCCTTGCGGATCTTGGAAGCCGAGACCATTTCGAGTGCGCGCGTCACCTTGCGGGTGTTCTGCACCGACTTGATCTTGGTTTTGATTTCTCTGCCGCCTGCCATCTTCTTTTCCCGTAGGGCGGGTCTTGTACCCGCCTTGTGCAGAAGTTCCGGAACTACCGAATGGCGGGTACGAGACCCGCCCTACGACATCACCAGGAGCCGGTCTTCACGAACTCTTCGATGCCGCCCTTGAACGCGGCTTCGAGTTCGTCGTTCCAGTCGCCGCTCTCGTTGATCTTCGCCAGCACATCGCCCTTGGTGTTGAAGAAGTGGGCGTGCAGGGCTTCCTCGAATGCGCCGATCTTGTTCACCGGCACGTTGTCCATGTAGCCCTTGTCCACGGCGTAGATCGACAGCGACTGCTCGGCGACCGACATCGGGGCGTACTGCTTCTGCTTCATCAGCTCGGTGACGCGCTGACCACGTTCCAGCTGTTTGCGGGTGGCTTCGTCGAGGTCTGAGGCGAACTGCGCGAACGCCGCCAGCTCGCGGTACTGGGCCAGCGCGATGCGGATGCCGCCCGACAGCTTCTTCATGATCTTGGTCTGGGCGGCGCCACCGACGCGCGACACCGAGATACCGGCGTTCACGGCCGGACGGATACCGGCGTTGAACAGGTCGGTTTCGAGGAAGATCTGGCCGTCGGTGATGGAAATCACGTTGGTCGGCACGAACGCCGACACGTCGCCGGCCTGGGTTTCGATGATCGGCAGCGCGGTCAGCGAACCTGTCTTGCCCTTGATCTCGCCCTTGGTGAACTGCTCGACGTACTCCTCGGAGACGCGCGCGGCGCGTTCCAGCAGGCGGCTGTGCAGATAGAACACGTCGCCCGGGTACGCTTCGCGGCCCGGCGGGCGGCGCAGCAGCAGCGAGATCTGGCGGTAGGCCACGGCCTGCTTCGACAGATCGTCGTAGATGATCAGCGCGTCTTCGCCGCGGTCGCGGAAGTATTCGCCCATGGTGCAGCCGGAGTAGGCGGCGATGTACTGCATCGCGGCCGATTCGGACGCCGAGGCGGCGACGACGGTGGTGTACGCCATCGCGCCGTTGGCTTCGAGCTTGCGCACGATGTTGGAGATGGTCGAGTTCTTCTGACCGATCGCCACGTAGATGCATTTGATGCCGGACGCTTTCTGGTTGATGATCGCGTCGATCGCCAGCGCGGTCTTGCCGGTCTGGCGGTCGCCGATGATCAGCTCGCGCTGGCCGCGGCCGATCGGGATCATCGAGTCGACCGACTTGTAGCCGGTCTGCACCGGCTGCGACACCGACTTGCGCCAGATCACGCCCGGGGCGATGGTTTCCACCGGCGAGGAGGTCTTGGCTTCGATCGGACCCTTGCCGTCGATGGCCTCGCCCAGCGCGTTGACGACGCGACCCAGCAGTTCCGGGCCGGTCGGCACTTCGAGGATGCGGCCGGTGGTCTTGGCGGTATCGCCTTCGCGCAGGGTCTTGTAGTCGCCGAGGACCACGGCGCCGACCGAATCGCGCTCGAGGTTCAGCGCCAGTGCGGTCGTGTTGCCGGGCAGCTCGATCATTTCGCCCTGCATCACGTCGGCCAGACCGTGGATGCGCACGATGCCGTCGGACACCGAGGTCACGGTGCCTTCGTTGCGCGCTTCCGCGGAAAGCTTGACCTTCTCGATGCGGGTCTTGATCAGTTCGCTGATTTCGGACGGGTTGAGCTGGGAGGTAGCCATCGTTGTTTCCTGTGTAGGGTGGGCCTTGGCCCACCATTACGAATTCCGAAGATATCGCAGTGGTTTGTTGATCGAGCGGTGGGCCAGGGGCCCACCCTACAAATCGTTATTGCGCCAGCGCCGTCTGCAGCCGCGAAAGCTTGTTCTTGAGCGAACCGTCGATGACCACGTCGCCGGCATCGATCACCGCGCCGCCGATCAGGCTGGCGTCGACCGCGGTTTCGAGCTCGACCTCGCGACCGAAGCGACGCTTCAGCGCGATCTTGATGCTCTCGACTTCCGCTGCGGGCATCGCCGTGGCCGAGGTGATCCTGGCCTTGACGATGCGTTCGGCGTCGGCGCGCAGTTCCTCGAACAGTCCGGCGATTTCCGGCAGCAGCGGCAGCCGGCGGTTGTCGGCCAGCAGGGCGAGAAAATTGCCGAACAGGTCGTTGCCGAACAGATCCGCGCTGTCCACGCTGTTGCCGACGGGCGGCGACAGCAGTGCGACCGCATCGCTGCGATCGAGCTGCGGATGACCCAGCAGCGACTGCGCGCGCGGATCGGCGGCGACGCGCGCCGCGAAGGCGAGCGCGTCCGACCATGTCGGCGTAGCGCCGGCATCGCGGGCGATCGCGTACGCGGCGCGGGCGTAGGGACGTGCGAGGGTGAGGGCCTGGCTCATCGGTCGATTCGTCCCGTCACAGCTGGGCGGCGAGTTCGTCGATCAGCGCCTTGTGGGCGTTGGCGTCGATCTCGCGCTTCAACAACTTCTCGGCGCCGCTCACGGCCAGGAAGGACACCTGCTTGCGCAGGTCTTCCTTGGCGCGATTGGCGGAAGCGGCGATGTCGGCCTCAGCCAGCGCCTTCTGACGGTTGGCTTCGGCGACGGCGTCGTTCTTGGCCTGATCGATGATCTGGTTCGCGCGCTGGTGGGCCTGGTCGATGATCTCGTTGGCCTTGGTGCGGGCGAGCTTCAATTCTTCGTTGACCTTCTCTTCGGCCTGGGCGAGCGCTTTCTGGCTGTTATCGGCCGCAGCGAGACCCTCAGCGATCTTCTGCTGACGTTCCTCGATGGCCGCGATGATGTTCGGCCAGCCGAACTTCATCACCAGCCAGGCCACCGCGAAAAACGCGAAGCCCTGGACGATGAAAGTGAGATTGATATCCATGACGTACTCCTGACGCCGGCGCGCGCGGCGCCGACGCTAGCCAAGACCGGGTTGCTTGATCAGCCCGCGATCGCGGACAGGAACGGGTTGGCGAAGATCAGCAGCAGGGCGATGGCGACGCCGATGATCGGCACCGCGTCGAGCAGGCCGGCGACGATGAACATCTTGGTCTGCAGCATCGGGGTGAGTTCCGGCTGGCGGGCGGCGCCTTCGAGGAACTTGCCGCCGAGGATGGCGAAGCCGATCGCGGTGCCGAGCGCGCCCAGACCGATGAGCAGACCGGCCGCGATGACCGTGAACTTCGCGATTTCAGCGTAAAGGGCGACGTTTTCCATGGTGTTCTCCGTACAACTATTGAGGTTAAAAAAGGAAGGATGAAAGGGCGAAACGAAATGGGATGACTCGAAACTGGATGACTCGGAACCGGGATGACTCGAAATCAGTGGCTTTCCGCCGCCATGCTCAGATACACGATGGTCAACATCATGAAAATGAAGGCCTGCAGGGTGATGACCAGGATATGGAACGCGGTCCAGACGAAGCCGGAAATGAACTGCAGCGGCGCCATCACGTAGGTCATGCCGCTGGACAGCGCGGCGTTCCAGGTCATCAGTGCGATGAGGATGAAGATCAATTCGCCGGCATACATGTTGCCGAACAGTCGCAGGGTGAGCGACAGCGGGCGGACGAGTTCTTCGATCACGCGCAGCAGGAGGTTGGCGGGCGCAAGCAGGATCTTCATGACCGTGCCTTCGGCGTGGAACGGCGCGGTGAAGGCTTCCTTGAAGAACTTGCCGAAGCCCTTGTGGCTGATGCCGAAGACCTGGATCAGCAGGAACACCATCAGCGACAGGCCGAGCGTGGTGTTGAGGTCGGCGGTGGGCACGACGCGCAGATAGGCGTGGCTCGGATCGTGGCCGGCCAGCTCGTTGGCCTTCATCCATGCGCCTGGGAGCCAGTCGACGGGGATCATGTCCATGAAGTTCATCAGGAACACGACGCAGAAGATGGTGATCGCCAGCGGCGCGATGAGCTTGCTGCGGCCGTGGAAGGTCTCGCGGACCAGACCGTCGACGAAGCCCACGACCATCTCCACGGCGGCCTGGAACTTGCCCGGCACGCCCGCGGTCGCCTTGCGCGCGGTGCGGATGAAGAAGAACAGGAACACCGACGACAACACCAGCGTGAACAGCACGCTGTCGATGTTGATGGTCATGAACTTGCCCTCTCCCACTTGCCACTGGAGATGATGCAAGTGGTGCTGGATGTATTCGGTGGCCCCGCCACCCGAAGCTGTTTCAGCGCTCACGGTCTACCCTGGCACAAAAGTTCAAAGCCAATGGCTGCGCGATCAGACCGACCGCGAGGCCTGCGAGCAAGGGGAGCGGCGCCATGCGCCCAACACCCGATGCCAACGCAAATATCGTTATGACCACCACCCACTTCAGACCAGTGCCCAGCACCAGCTTCAACAGCGCCGTCCGCGCCGTCACCACACCGCCGCCCAGCGCGACATTCGCGGCCAGAGCGCTTCCCGACACCACACCACCCCCGCCCACAAGCACCGCCAGCGAAGCAGGCCAGCCCGACACCAGGAAGATCGACGCCACCAGCGCTACAGCGGCCATCTGGTAGGCCGCTGCCCGCAAAACGGCGCGGCGGCCAGCAGCGACAGAATTCAGCACGCGGCACCTGGGAGATTGGCGGAAACGCCGGGTGGCTGGCTCCAAGACAGAGTCTTGTGAACGAAAACCACCTCGCGAAGCCGCAAAAGTATAACAGTGCCGGGTTTTCCGGGGCAACCGCGGCTCATCCGACACTTCGGACGTTGGGGCAGGTGAAACCATCGATTCGGTCGCAAAAAGGACCCATCCTCTTCGCATGCGACGGGAGAATGCCGGCGGTTAGTCGTCCCCACCCGCCGCCCAAGCGTCCTCTGGACGCGGCCCGGGCGGGCGTACGAGCGCCCGCCGGGAACTTCCGCAAGCCGCGCACTGTCCTTTACATGCACCTGCGGCGCTCCTTCCTCGTCGACCCTCGGCGACAGCAGGTTCCGAAGCCCCGGCCCCAAGCCGGGGCTTCGTCTTTGCGCAGATCGCCATCCATCGCATGCCGGATCGATCATGCAGAACACCATGCCGCATGCGCCTCATGGCCGCCCGATCCGCGCCGGAACCCGCTACGACGAGGCCTGTCCCGATCGTGCATCGTGCCGGCCCGGATCCCGTGCGCAATGCCATCTGCAGTTTCATTTTTCCTTCATCGAATCGACTCGTTAATGGTCTCGTGGCCATGGCGGGCGATGCGCGCGTCGCGGCGCCCATCCCCCACTGCGAAGAGATTCCACCATGAACCTCGCCATGAAGACCCATCGACACCTGCTTGTCATCGGACTGTGCGCCGGCCTCGCGGCCTTCGCTTCGGCCGCGCAGGCCGACGACGATCGCTTCACCCTGCGCCTTGGCGCCATGCAGGCAGACGCCGAAAGCCGGATCACCGGCCGCGCGGAGTTCGCCAGCGATACCTACGACTACGACAGCGACCGCTTCGACATCGGCAACGACATCGTGCCGCGCGTCGAAGGCACTTTCCGCTTCGCCGAGCGCCACCGCATCCACTTCAATTATTTCCGCTACGACGCCGGCAACGACGCCTCGTTGAGCGAAGACGTGACCTTCGACGGCACCACGTTCCCGGCCGGGTCGCGGGTCGATCTGGACACCCGCTTCGATCTGGGCAGCGTGATGTACGACTACGGCCTGGTCGAGACCCCGACCTTCGGCTTTGGCCTGCAGGTGGGTGCGGAAACCGCGGGCCTGCGCGGCACGCTGCGCGCGGAATCCGGCGGCGACAGCTTCCGGGTCCGCGAAAGCGAACGTGGCACCGCGCCGGTCGTCGGCGCACGCATTTCGGCCAACACCGCCGACGGCCGCTGGCGGGTGATCGCGCAGGGGCAGTATCTGGACGCGGACTGGGGCGATTTCGGCGATTACGATGGCGACATCACCCGCGCCAATGCGCTGGTGGAATATCGCTTCACCCCGAAGTTCGGCATTTTCGCCGGGTACGACTGGTTCGATCTCGATGTCACTCGCGAGCTGGACGACGGACGCGTCGGCTTCGAGCAACGTTTCCACGGCCCGATCGCTGGCGTCACGTTCGCGTTTTAAGTCTCACTCGCTTTGAAGTTCGATCGGGGGCGTTGGCGACTTATGCCAACGCCCAGTCGGCGGCGGCTTCGGCGTGGATGCGGGCAGTGTCGAACAGCGGCACGCTGGCATCGCTCTCGCCCACCAGCAGGCTGACCTCGGTGCAGCCCAGGATCACACCCTGCGCGCCGCGCGCGACCAGGTCGGCCATGATCGTGCGGTAGTCGTCGCGCGAGGCATCAAGGATGCGTCCCAGACACAGTTCGTCGTAGATCACCCGATGGACGCGCTCGCGCTGCGCGGTGTCGGGCGTGAGCACTGCGATCCCGGCCGCTTCGATGCGTTCGCGATAGAACGCCTGCTCCATGGTGAAGCGCGTGCCCAGCAGCGCCACGCGGGTCAGCCCGGCGGCGCGGATGCGCCGCGCGGTGGCGTCGGCGATGTGCAGCAGCGGGATGTCGACCGCGGCCTCGATGGCCGGGGCCACCAGATGCATGGTGTTGGTGCAGACCACGATCGCTTCGGCGCCCGCCAGCCGCAGCCCGCGAGCGGCAGCGGCCAGTTGCGCGCCGGCCGCTTCCCAGTCGCCGGCACGCTGCAGCGCTTCGATTTCGGCGAAGTCGACGCTGTGCAACACCAGTTTCGCCGAATGCAGGCCGCCCAGACGCTCGCGCACGCGCTCGTTGACGATGCGGTAGTACGGCAGCGTCGATTCCCAGCTCATGCCGCCGATGAGGCCGAGGGTTTTCATCTGCAGCTTCTCATCGCCGACTGTGCGAACGGAACGGCCACGTAGAGCGGAGCGAAGCTCCGCTGCAACCTCTCCGGATGCGGCGTAGCGGAGCTGCGCTCCGCTCTACCGGAGATGCCGATCATTTCTTCTTCGGGATGTAGAGATCGGTGATGGTGCCGTCGAACACTTCCGCCGCCATACCCACCGATTCGCTGAGCGTGGGATGCGGATGGATGGTGTGGCCGATGTCGGCCACCTCGCAGCCCATCTCGATCGCCAGCGTGACTTCGGCGATCAGGTCGCCGGCATGCACGCCGACGATGCCGCCGCCGACGATGCGGTGACTGGCTTGATCGAAAATCAGCTTGGTGAAGCCTTCGGTGCGGCCGATGCCGATGGCGCGGCCCGACGCGGCCCACGGGAACTTGCCGACGCCGACCTTCAGTCCCTTGGCCTTCGCTTCGGTTTCGGTGATGCCGACCCAGGCGATTTCCGGGTCGGTGTAGGCCACCGACGGAATCACCCGGGCGACCCACTCTTTCTTCTCGCCGGCGGCGACTTCCGCGGCAAGCTTGCCCTCGTGGGTGGCTTTGTGCGCCAGCATCGGCTGGCCGATGATGTCGCCGATCGCGAAGATGTGCGGCACGTTGGTGCGCATCTGCCGATCGACGTTGATGAAGCCGCGCTCGGTGACCGCGACGCCCGCCTTGCCTGCATCGAGCTTGTTGCCGTTCGGCGTGCGGCCGACGGCGACCAGCACGCGATCGTAGGTGTCGTTCGCCGGGATGCTGGCGCCGTCGAACCCACAGACGATGCCGGCTTTGGTCGCCTTGGCTTCGGTGACCCTGGTCTTGAGATGGATCGCGACGCCCTGCTTCTTCAGGCGGTCGGCGAGCGGCTTGATCAGGTCGGTATCGGTACCGGGCATGATCTGGTCCATGAACTCGACCACGGTCACCGCGCTGCCGAGCGCGCGATACACCGTCGCCATTTCCAGGCCGATGATGCCGCCGCCGACCACCAGCAGATTCTTCGGAATGTCCTTCAGTTCCAGCGCGTCGGTCGAATCCATCACCCGCGCATCGTCCCACGGGAACGCCGGCAGCTTCACCGGCTGCGAACCGGCGGCGATGATGCAGTGCTCGAAGCGGATCAGCTGGGTGCCGGCGTCGCCTTGCACTTCGATCTCGTTCGGCGACACGAACTTGCCGCTGCCCTGCACCACCCGCACTTTCCGCTGCTTGGACATGCCGGCAAGCCCTTTGGTGAGCTGGCCGACGACTTTTTCCTTGTAGCCGCGCAGCGTGTCGAGCGCGATCTTCGGCGCGCCGAAGTCGATGCCGTAGTCCTTCGCGTGCGCGGCTTCGTCGATCACGTTGGCGGCATGCAGCAGCGCCTTCGACGGAATGCAGCCGACGTTGAGGCAGACGCCGCCGAGCGCGGCGTAACGTTCGACCAGCACGGTATCGAGGCCGAGATCGGCGCTGCGGAACGCGGCCGTGTAACCGCCGGGGCCGGCACCGAGGACCAGCATGCGGCATTCGATGTCGGCTTTGCGGCCTGAAGGAAAAGCGCCCTCACCCGCCGCACTGCGCGCGACGACCTCTCCCGCAGGCGGGAGAGGTGATCCGGCGGTTTCGGCGGTCTCCAGAACAGCGATCACGCTGCCCTCCGACACGCTATCCCCCAGCTTGACCTTGAGCGCCTTCACCATGCCCGCGGCGGACGACGGCACTTCCATCGTCGCCTTGTCGGATTCCAGCGTCACCAACCCCTGGTCCTTGGCAACGGTATCGCCCACCGCCACCAGGATCTCGATCACCGGGATGCCGTCGAAGTCGCCGATGTCGGGGACCTTCACTTCCACTGTCGTCGTCATGATCGGCCCCCGGTCACAGCAGCACGCGGCGCATATCGGCGAGCAACTGCGCCAGATATGCGGTGAAGCGCGCGGCGGACGCACCGTCGATCACGCGGTGGTCGTAGGACAGCGACAGCGGGAGGATCAGGCGCGGCGCGAACTGCTTGCCGTCCCACACCGGCTTGATCGCGGACTTGGAGACGCCGAGGATCGCGACTTCCGGCGCGTTGACGATCGGCGTGAAGCTGGTGCCGCCGATGCCGCCGAGCGAGCTGATCGAGAAGCAGCCGCCGCTCATCTCGGCCGGGCCGAGCTTGCCGTCGCGGGCTTTCTTCGCCAGTTCGCCGGTTTCCTGCGCGATCTGGATCACGCCCTTCTTGTCGACATCGCGCACCACCGGCACTACGAGGCCGTTCGGCGTGTCGGCGGCGAAACCGACGTGGAAATATTTCTTCAGCACCAGGGTGCCGCCGTCGGCGTCGAGCGATGCGTTGAAGTCGGGGTATTTCTGCAGCGCGGACGTCACCGCTTTCATCAGGAACGCGAGCATGGTCAGCTTGATGCCCGCCTTCTCGTTCTCTTTGTTCAACGCGACGCGCAGATCTTCAAGATCGGTGATGTCGGCATCGTCGTGCTGGGTGACGTGCGGGATCATCGCCCAGTTGCGCGCGAGGTTGGCGCCGGAGATCTTCTTGATCCGCGATAGCTCGCGGGTTTCGATCTCGCCGAATTTGGAGAAGTCGATCTTGGGCCAGGGCAGGAGGTTGAGGCTGTTGCCGTTGGCGCTCGGGGCTGAAGCCCCTCCTACAAGCGCGGATTTGACGAATTGCTGCACGTCTTCCTTGCTGATGCGGCCGCCGCGGGCGCTGCCAGCGACGCGGGCCAGATCGACGCCGAGCTCGCGCGCGAACAGGCGCACCGCCGGGCTGGCGTACGGGACTTTCTCCGGCAACACCGCGTCGGCTTCGAAGCGCACCGGCGGCAGGCCGGCGCCCATCGGGGCAGGTGCGGGTGCGGGTGCAGGCGGGGCGGCGACAGGCGCAGGCGCCGGTGTCGCAGGTGCAGGAGGCGCAACGGGCGCGGGCGCCGATGCGGCCGGGGCCGGGGTCGCTGCCGCATCCGACGCTTCGATGAGCGCGACGATGCTGCCTTCGGACAGGTTATCGCCGAGCTTGACCTTGAGCTCGCGGACGACGCCCGCGAACGGCGCGGGCACTTCCATCGTCGCCTTGTCCGACTCCAGCGTGACCAGACCCTGATCCTTGACGACGGTGTCCCCGACGGCGACAAGAATCTCGATCACCGGAATGCCGGTGAAATCGCCGATGTCGGGAACGAGGGCTTCCTTCAGATCTGTCATGTGCGCGCCTAGGGGTCGTGCCTCCACCGGGAGGCGGAGGGATCGAGCTATTGTGGCCGCGGACGGGCCGCACGCCAACCACGACGGCGGGCCCGGATGCGCACAAGAGCCGGTCAGGAACGGGAAAACGTATTCAAGCGCCTGACCATACTCCGGCGCATGCCGGCGAGACCGGAAGCGACCGATTCAACGACGGCTTTCAGCGGACGATCCCGCGCCCGGCCTCGTACTGGGCGATGTAGGCCTCGACCGGCACGCCCGCGATCAACGCACCGATGGCCTGCAGCGGCAGGTGGTCGACCTGTTTGAAGCGTACGCAGCATTTGCCCATGTCGAGCTTCCTGCCGAGGGCTGCGGCGGCCGCGCGCAGTTGCTGCTCGCCCTCGCTGCCGGCGTGCACCGACATCAGATACAGCGAGTAGTTGTTCTTCTGGGCCGCCAGCGCAGCGAAACTGAGCGGCTGCTTGTTGTACGTGACCGGATAGCGGGACAGCGGAACTTCCCAGGAAATCATCCCCCAGTTCATGGCCTCCTCGTAACCGGGAGGCAGATGCGCGTTGATCGCGTCGCGCACCGCCGCGACCACAGCACGCCGCTCCGGCGGCAGTTCGGCGAGATAGGCGTCGACCGTTGTCGCAGCGCTGGACACCATGCGGAATCTTTCGATACGCCTGTCGAGGACGGAATCGCGACGCTACACCTTCACCGGCGCTGCGTCATCGTGCATCGCAGCGCCACCGGCGCCCGGAAACGAGAAAGCCCGGCACGGGGCCCAATGCCGGTCAGTTAATGCGAATTGTCCGTCACATGCGGCCGTTTTCTCCTTCCCCCGCGTGCGGGGGAAGGCTGGGATGGGGGCGCTCTGCGCTTTATGTCGCGCGCCCCCACCTCGATCCTCCCCCGCACGCGGGGGAGGAGGCCAAATCACCGTGTCGCCAAACAGACTCAGTCGCCTTAACCGACCGGCATTGGGCACGGGGCCGGGCTTTGGGGGTCGCAAACGCGGAGAAATCAGTCGCCGACCACGCGCAGACCGAAAATCAGCGACGCAAAGCCGACATGCTGCGCGCTGCCGCTGACGTTCAGGCGGATCGTCGTGGGTTTCTTGAAGAACGTGTTGGCCTGGGCTTCGGTCAGGCCGTAGTTCTGGACCAGCGAACGCTTGGTGATCAGGCCGGCCATGCACACCGCGGAATCGCGGGTGCGCTCGGCGAAGGCCACGCCCGGCTCCAGCGGCACGACGTAACTTTCGCTGGCCGTCATGCTGGTCAGCAGACGGCCACCGAACGGCGCGCCGGTGGTCGGGTCGATCAGCGACGGGTCGTCGAGCACCGGATTTTCCACGGTGAGCGTCGGCGTGTAGCGGAAGCGCGCCAGCACGCGGGTGGCGCCGAAGTTGCTGTAACCCACGTTCAACACCGGCGAGAACCAGTAGCACAGCAGCGAATCGGCGGACTTGCCCGGCAGGGTGATGCGCGCCACGTCCTCGAACGCGAAGCCGGTGAAGGCCGGCGCCGGCGCGAGCACCTGGCAGAGTTCGTCCGGATTGGACGGATCGGTCGGGCACGTGTCGCTGAGATTGATGAACGCGCTGGTCAGGCCCAGCCACTTCACGTTACGGCCGAAGGAATCGATGTCGCCGACGTCTTCCAGCGTCGGCGCGCGCGCGATGCCGGCGTCGGCGCGGGCGGTCGATACGGCGGCGGCTTTGCGCTCGAGCCGCTGAGTTGATTTCACTGTCTGCAGATCGGGCGAGACCGCCTCGATGATGTCGTGCTTCGACGGGCCGCCTTTCTGTGCGTAGACCGCGACCGAAGCCAAGGCGGCGGCGGCGAGACTCAGCGCGAGGACGTGCTTGCGGTGCATGTTGGCGCTCCATCGGGTTCGGGTACCGGAACACAACGCATGCGGGCATCGGGACAGGACACCCCCGGCGGGCATGGCGCCGCTGGGGGGTGTGGCTGCCGCAACGGATCAATCACCGACGATGCGCAGCCCGAACACCAGCGACGCGTTGCCGACGTACTGCGCGCTGCCGCTGATGTTCAAACGGATCGTGGTCGGGCTGGCGAAGAAATCGTCGGCCTGCGACGGCGTCAATCCGTAGTTCTGGATCAGCGATTTGTGGCTGATGAAACCGGCCATGCAGACGGTGGAATCGCGGGTGCGCTCGTTGAGGGTCGCGCCGGACTCCAACGACTCCTCGAAGCGTTCCGACGAGGTCATCGACGTCAGCAGTTGTCCGCCGAACGGCGCACCCGTGGTCGGGTCGATCAGCGACGGATCGGACAGCACCGGATTTTCGATGGTCAGGGTCGGGTTGTAGCGGAAACGGCCGGTCACGCGGGCCGCGGTCGGATTCTGGTAGGTCAGGGTCAGCACCGGCGAGAACCAGTAGCAGAGCAGCGAATTCGAAGCATATTTCGGCAGTTGGATGCGCGCCGCGTCGTTGAAGTCGAAAGACGTGTAGACGCCGGGCGTCGGGTCGATCTTCTCGCAATATTCGTCCGGCGAGGTCGGCTTCGGGCACGAGGGCTGGAGTGAGACGAAGGCGCTGGCCAGTCCGAGCCAGCGGACGTTGCGGCCGAAACTGTCGACGTCGTAGACCTCGTCCTCGGTCACCGGATAGATCGGATCGGCGAGCTTCGCGGCGACCGGGGCGCGTTTCGCGGCCGGCGACGCGGCGCGCGGATCCCGGCGCGGGCTCAACAGGCGTTGCTGCGGATAATCGACGACATCGGCGGAGACGCCGCGTACCGCTTCGTCGCGAAGGAAAACACCTTTCTGTGCGTACGCGGCAACGGAAACGACGGCCGCGATGGCCAGGCTCAAACCAAGGACATGTCTGCGCTGCATGGTGCTGTTCTCCGGGAGGTTGGGCTGCAACCCGAAGCAAACGCGGGACACCCGAAACGGAGGACAGCGGGCCGTCGCACAGCGATCAGGGATGCTCGGCTTCCAGATGGATGCGCTCGCGCCGCAGCAGATACAGGCCGCTGAGCACGATGATGGCTGCGCCGACCCAGGTCATGGCATCGGGCAGCACGTTCCAGAGGCTGAAATCGAGCAGCACGCCCCAGAGCAGGGCGCTGTATTCCAGCGGCGCGATCAAAGACGCCTCGCCGCATCGGAAAGCTTCGGTGATGGTGTATTGGCCGAGCGCACCGGCGATGCCGATGCCTGCGATCAGCCACAGATCCTCGGCGCGGATCGGCACCCAATGCGGCAGCGCCAGCAGGCCGGCGCCGACCGTCATCGACACCAGCAGCCAGACCACGATGGACTGGCTGCTGTCGGTGCGCGCCAGCACCCGCACGGTGATCGCGGACACTGCATATCCGAACGCCGCCAGCAGCACCGCCAGCCCGGCCAGACTGGCGACGCCCTCGCCGGTGGGCCGCAGCACCACCATCACGCCGAGGAAGCCAATGACGATAGCGGTCCAGCGGCGCGGCCCGACCCGTTCGCCGAGGATCGGCACCGACAGCGCGGTGATCAACAGGGGCGCGACGAAGAAAATGGTGTAAGCCGTGGACAGCGGCAACGTGCGCAGGGCGTAGACGAAGGGCGCCATCATCATGATGCCGAGCACCGCGCGCAGCAGGTGCAGCGGCCAGCGCACGCGGAACAGACTGCGCACGCTCACCGTCGACAGCACCCAGACCAGCACGAACGGCAGCGAGGCGCCGCCGCGCATGGCGGAAATCTGCATCGGCGGATAGTGCGCGGTGAGCAGCTTCAGGCCGGCGTCCATCAGCGCGAACAGGCCAACGGCGGCAAGCATGAACAGCGCCGCGCGCCAGCGGTGCGCGCCGGCGGCGGCGTGGGGATTCGGGGGAGTCATGCGTGCAGGATGCCGGGAGTCGCCGGCCGCCGCCAGCGGTCGCACGCGACGCCCTGTTGCATCCGATGACCCGCGGGACCAGGATTCGACGTTCGTACTGCATCCGTCCCACGACTCCAAAGGCTCCGAACATGCCGATCCACTCTGCCCGGGCCCTGCGCCTGCTCTGCCTGCCGCCGCTGTTCGCCCTGTGCCTGTCCGCCTGCGACCGCGGCGCGACCGAAGCCCCCGCCGCCGCTTCCGCAGAATCCGCACCCGCCGAGCCGACGCCGACTGTCGACACTGCGCCGGCAACGCCCGCCGCGACTGTTCCGGCCGAATTCGACCCCGCCAGCGTTCCGGAAAGCACCGCGAGCCTGCCGCCGTTCCCGTTCTTCAAGGCGCCCGAAGGCCTGAAGACCGTGCTCGACGAGAAAGACCGCACCATCAATTTCGACCGCACGCACATGATCGCCGGCGACAGGATCGTCGCGATCGAAGGCAGGATCGTCCGCGACCATTTCCAGCTGACCAATCCGGACCAGCGCGAATACAGCGCGATCGAATTCCAGCGCAATTACGAGAACGCGATCCGCGACCTCGGCGGCGTCCGCATCAGCCAGGCGCAATACACAGGCGACGTGCTGCAGGCCTTCGGCGGCCGCGAAGCCGTCGACAAGCATTATCTCGGCACCTGCGCCAGCGACGGCTGCGAGAACCACACCTACCTGATCCGTCAGGGCGGCAAGGAATACTGGATCCAGATCAGCACCGGCGCGATCCCGCTGCACGGCTACGTCACCGTGCTGGAACGCGAAGGCATGAAGCAATCGCTGGGTTTCCTCGACGCTTCGGCGATGAAGAAGGCCATCGACGCCGACGGCCGGGTCGCGCTGTACATCAACTTCGACGTGGACAAGGCGACCCTGCGCCCCGACGCGCAGCCGGTGGTCGCCGAAATCGGCAAGCTGCTCGGCGGCGATCCAGCGCTGAAGCTGTCGATCGAAGGCCACACCGACAACACCGGCACGCCCACCCACAATCAGGAACTCTCCACCGCGCGCGCCCGCAGCGTGCTTGGGGCGCTGGTCGGCTTGGGCATCGACCCGGCGCGCCTGCAGTCCAAGGGCTTCGGCCAGGACAAACCGCTGGCCGACAACGCCAGCGAGAACGGCCGCGCGAAGAACCGCCGGGTGGAATTGGTGAAGATCTGACGTAGGGCGGGTCTTGTACCCGCCATCACGTCGCACCCGATCGCTGCAGGCAATGATCCAGGCAAATTCGATCATCTGAAAAAACGGAATCGCCGCAATGGCGGGTACAAGACCCGCCCTACGATCGGTTACCCTGCATGCCCCGCAGCCCTTTCGCCGCCGCCATGCCCTCTTTCGATATCGTCTCCGAAGTCGATCTGCACGAACTCACCAACGCCGTCGACCAGGCCAATCGCGAACTCACCACCCGCTTCGACTTCAAGGGCGTGGACGCCACGTTCGCGCTCGAAGACAGCACCGTCGCGCTCACCGCGCCCAGCGAATTCCAGCTGCAGCAGATGCAGGACATCCTGCGGATGCGGATGATCGCGCGGAAAATCGACGCGCGCTGCCTCGACGCCGGCGACATCGACACCAACCTGGCCGGCGCGCGCCAGAAGATCAAGGTGCAGCAGGGCATCGAACGCGATCTGGCGAAGAAGATCCAGACCGCGATCAAGGATGCCAAGCTGAAGGTCGATACCCAGATAAACGGCGACAAGCTGCGCGTCAACGGCAAGAAGCGCGACGACCTGCAGACCGCCATGGCCCTGCTGCGCGGCATGGAATTCGAGCGGCCGCTGCAGTTCGACAATTTCCGCGACTGAATCTGCGATGAGTCGGCAAGAGGAAACCGATCCTCAGGAACTCATCGCCACCCGCCGCTGGCTGGAGCGCGCGGTGATCGGGCTGAATCTCTGCCCGTTCGCGAAAGCGGTGTACGTCAAACAGCAGGTGCGTTTCGCGCTGAGCGACGCCGAACTTCCGGAAGATCTTCTGGAAGAACTCGCCGAAGAGCTTCTGCGCCTGCGCGATACGCCCGCGGACGAGATCGACACCACGCTGCTGGTGCATCCGCGGGCGCTGACCGGCTTCCTCGATTACAACGATTTCCTCGATCGCGTCGACGCGCTGATCGAAGCGCTGGATCTGGACGGCGAACTGCAGGTCGCGAGCTTCCACCCCGACTACCGCTTCGCAGACAGCGAGGCCGACGACCCGGGCAACTGCACCAATCGCGCGCCCTACCCGACCCTGCACCTGCTGCGCGAAGCGAGCCTGGACAAAGCCGTCGCCGCGTATCCCGACGCGGATGTCATCGTCGAGCGCAATCTCGACACGATGGCGAAGCTGGGGCTCGAGGGTTTCAGCAAGCTGCTGGCGGAATAGCGAATCCTCCGCACGCGCCGAAGCCCGGCGCTTTGCTCCCCTCTCCCACCGGGAGAGGAGTCGGGGGAGAGGGTACGGCGCAGCGATGAGGGTTCGCTGGTCGACGAACCCTCATCCAGCGCTACGCGCCACCCAGGATCAAATCCGGGGCAGGCTTTTCTCCCGCAGGGAGAAGGAAAGAAGCAATGGCTTGCGCGCTCACACCTGCGCGAACAATGCCGCCCGATCCGCATCGTCCAGCGCGCGCCACTCGCCCGTCGGAAGATCGCCCAGCGTCAGTCCACCCACCGACACGCGATGCAGCGCCTCGACGTGATTGCCCATGGCCGCGAACATCCTTCGCACCTGGTGATAGCGGCCTTCGTGCAGGGTCAATCGCGCGCGCTGCGCTTCCAGCACGTCCAGCTCCGCCGGCAGCAGCGGCTTCTGCTCGGATTCCAGCATCAGTGTGCCGCTGGCGAAGATCGCGGCCTCGTCGCCGCGCAGCGGTTCCGCGAGCGTCGCTTCGTAGACTTTCGACAATTCCGACTTCGGCGAAATGATCCGATGCAGCAGCGCGCCGTCGTCGGTCAGCAGCAACAGGCCGCTGGTATCGCGATCGAGCCGGCCCACCGTGGACAGCACCGGATCGCGCAGCCGGAAGCGCGGCGGCAGCAGATCGTAGATCAACCGCCCTTTGTCTTTGGTCGAACACACGTAGCCCGGCGGCTTGTGCAGCATCAGCAGCAGACCGTGCGGCGGATCGAGCGGTTCGCCGTCGACGCGGATCGCCTCGTACGCGGCGTGCACGCCGACTTCGTCGTCGGTGTAGAGCGGCTCGCCATCGGCATCGGCGATGCGGCCCTCGCGGAACATCGCGGTCACCTGTTTGCGACTGCCGTAACCGAGGTTGGCGATGAGCTTCAGCAGTTTCATGCGTCGCCGCGCCAGCTGCGCGCTTCGGCGGCGCGGCTGGGCGCGCGTTTCTTGTGTCTGGGTGCCGGCGTGGGCGGCGCGCGCGGCGGCGCGGCCGCGGCCTTGATCGCTTCGATGATCTTGAAGCCCTGCTGCTGCGCGACGATGCGCACGCTGCCGAAATTCGCGTCGAGTTCCAGTTCGTAAGGCAGATTGCGATTCGCCACCAGCCACAGTCGCCCGCCCGGCACCAGCGCTGCGGCCGCGGCGGCGATGAACGCACGGCCGATATCCGGGCGCGCGGCGCTCTGCTGCGCGTGGAACGGCGGATTGGTGACGATGACGTCGTAGGTTTCGGACAGCCCCGCAGTCACGTCCTGCCACAGACAGCGCAGCGGCAGCCGCGCCGCTGCATCGGCAAGATTGCGCTGCGCGAGTTCCAGAGCACGCGCCTCCGCTTCGTACAGATCCAGCGATGCGATGCCGGGGCAGCGCTTCAACAACGCATCGGAGAGATAGCCGTAACCCGCGCCGAGATCGGCGGCGCGTCCGCGGAGATCCGTCGGCAGATGTTCGGCCAGCAGTTGCGATGCCGGATCGATGCGATCCCAGGCGAACACGCCGGGGCGGCTCACGAAACGTCCGCCGAGGATCGGGCGCACGGCGTCCAGCGTCGACCATTGCGCCAGCAGGGTCGCGTCGATCTTCGCATCGTCGCGCTTCACCCAGAACACGCGGCAGTGATGCTTGGTGAGATTGCCGTCGAGCCCGCACAGCTTCCTGAAGTCGCCTTCGCCCGACTTGGCGCCGTCGTCGTTGGCGATGCAGGCCACGACCACGCCGCCGGGCGCGCAGCGTTGCAGCGCCTGCGCGAACAGCGCGCGGGCCTCGTCGCGCTGCCGCGGCGGCAGCACCATCACCAGCGCATGGCGGACATCCGAAGCCGCATCGCCCGGATCGGCGACCGTCCAACCAGACTGCGCCAGCGCCTCGGCGTCGGGCTTGAAGCTCTGTTCGCAGATCAGCCCGGGGCGCGACTTCTGGCGCAGCGGCCAGCCGTCGCGCGCGCGCAGAAACAACGCGCCGCCCTCTGCCGGCCATTTCAACAGGCCCTGCTCGAACGGCAGGAACAGGGTTTCGAGCGCGGGATCGCGGGTGTCAGCGGCCATCGCGGCGGCCTCGGCGGCAAAACGGGGAAGATGTCATCCGGGCATTTTATGTCAGTCGCGTGATGTTTCCCGCGCCGCTGCGAATCATGTGAGCATCCTCTCCGGAATTTCAGCCCCGTGATCGCGACCGCCGACGCCATGGATTCGCCGCAAACCCGCTTCGCCGCCCTGCTGGAACAGCACCGCGGCATCGTGTTCAAGGTGGCGGCCACCTATTGCCGCCATCGCGACGACCGCCAGGATCTGGCCCAGGAAATCGCCGCCCAACTGTGGCGCGCGTTTCCGGGCTACGACCCGGCACGACCGTTCTCGACCTGGATGTACCGGATCGCGCTGAACGTGGCGATCTCGCATGTCCGCAGCAGCGGCAGCCGTGTCCCCGCGGTATCGCTGGACGAAGCGCACGACAGCCACCCCGGCTTCGCGGTCGACGACGGCACCGCGCAGCACGAAGCCGATCAGCGGTTGCGCGCGCTGTATGCGGTGATCGACCGGCAATCGCCGATGGACCGGGCCTTGCTGCTGCTGTGGCTGGAAGACCGCAGCCAGCGCGAGATCGCCGAAGTCATCGGCATCAGCGAAAGCAACGTCGCGACCAAACTCAATCGCCTGAAACAGCGCATCCGCGAGCAATCGGCGAACGATTGAATCCCCCTCCTACGAAACAGAAGACGATGAACGCAATCATGGAACTCGACGACCTGAAACTCGCCTGGAAAACGCTCGACGCACGGCTGCAGCAGCAGAACGCGCTGCAACTGGCCGAACTGCACGATCGCAGGATCGGGCGCATCCGCGCCAGTTTACGGCCCTTGATGATCGGACAGATCGTGCAGATCCTTTTCGGCGCCGGCTGCGTGATCGTCGGCGTCGGCATGTGGAAAACGTTCGCTGCGATCGTGCCGGTGTTACTGGCCGGGATCGTCTTCCATGTCTACGGCGTGCTCGCGATCATCGCCGCGGTCATCGTTGTGGGTCGCATCGCTCGGATCGATCACAACTTGCCGGTGCTGGAACTGCAGCAGCGTCTCGCATCCTTGCGCAAGGCCTACCTGGTCAGCGGCATGGCAATCGGATTGCCGTGGTGGCTGCTGTGGGTATTGCCGCCGATGGCCGTCGCTTCGCTGCACAATGCGCAAACCGGCGAATCAGGGCTGCCGCTCTGGATCTGGTCATGCATCGCAGGCGGCACTCTGGGCATCCTCGCGACCTGGGCGTTCCATCGCTGGCTGCAACGGCCCGGTCGTGAAGCCTTGGCCAAACGCATGCAGGACAACGCCGTGGGCGGCAGTCTGCGCAGGGCGCAGGCGGAACTGGATGCGTTGAAGGCATACGCCGAGGAATGACACCGATCGCGCGCGGCAGGAGGGCTTGCATTTCACCCTGTGTATTGGCTAGATTCGACTCGTGATGTGACTCGCGTACCGCCCCACGATTGGGGCGGGGGTGCCGATACCGGACCGCAGACCGATGTCTGTTTCGCTGCCAAAGTCCTTCAGCCGCGTTCCGACTTTTCGGACGATGGTGCCCTGCAGTCCGTGACGCAGGCCTCCGGATGGATTCTCTATAGAAATCCCCGGGCTGGCATTCCGTCGACATCTACAGAGGTCATCACCCATGAAACGGATTCAGAAGGCGCGTGTGCGCGCGGCAGCATCGCAGAACGGTCATTGCCACTACTGCGGCAAACCGATGGTTCCCGACAAGAAGAGCATCGATGTTTTTGCAAAGCAGTACGGACTGAAGAAAAAACAGGCGGGAGAATTGCTCGCGACCGCCGAACATCTGCTTGCGCGTTGCGAAGGCGGTACCGATGCCGGGAAAAACATCGTCGCGGCGCATGCCGTCTGCAATCGCAGACGACATCAGCGCAAGAACGCGCCGCCACCGGAGCAATTCCGGCAACTTGTCCAGACGCGTTGCGAAAAAGGCCGTTGGCACATCCCCGCCGTTCTGAAGATGCCGACGCATCTACCGCCGTTGCGAACGTAGCGGCGGCACGGCATCACGCATCCAACTCCCGCAACACCAGCGACGGCGGGGCATCCAGCACGCGGCGGGTCGCGAACAGACCCGCCGCCAATGCCGCGAGCATGCCCAACGCAGCACCCGCCGCGGCCATGCCCCAGTTGATCTCGAACGGCAGATCGAAGACCTGCACAGCGACCACGCCGGCCAGGATCGATGCGGCGATCGCCGCCACCACGCCCGACAGCAGGCCGATCACCGCGAACTCAGAGGCCTGCGCCATCCGCAGCTGCATGCGGCTGCCGCCAAGGGCACGCATCACCCCGCCTTCGCGCAGACGCTCGTCCTGGCTCGCGCTCACCGCGGCCAGCAGCACCAGCACCCCGGCCGCCAGCGAGAACCAGAACACCACCTGCACCACCATCGCCACCTGGTCGCCGATGCTCTTCACCTGGGTGAGGATGGCGTCGACATCGATCACCGACAGATTCGGGAAGCGCTGCACCAGCCCGGCGGTGAATGTCGTGCGCTCGGGGGGCACTTTCACCGCGGTGATGTAACTGCCGGAATACTCGTCCAGCGCGCCGGGCGATGCGATCACGAAGAAATTCGGCTTGAAGCTTTCCCATTCGACCGTGCGCAGGCTGGTGATGGTCGCCTCGAAGCGCTGACCGGCGATATCGAAGGCCACGCGGTCGCCCAGCGTCCACTTCAACGATTCGGCGAATTCCTGTTCCACCGAGATTTCCGGATTGGCGAGGCGCTTCGGCGGCCAGAGTTTGCCGGCGACGATCTTGTTGTCGTCGCCCACGCTCTCGGCCGACGACAGATTGAATTCGCGCTCGGCCAAACGCCGCGCGCGGTCGCCGTCCGCGGCGTAGGCATCGCCGGTCACCGGCTTGCCGTTGTGTTCGACCAGACGGCCGCGAATCATCGGATACAGCTTCGGCGTGCCGACGCCCTGCGATGCCATGTATTCGCGCACGCCGTCGAGTTGATCGGGCTGCACGTTGATGACGAAACGATTCGGCGCGTCGTCCGACAGCGACAACCGCCAGCGATCGAGCAGATCGGTACGCACGAAAGTGAGCAACAAGAGCGCCATCAGCCCCAGTCCCAGCGCGGACACCTGCGCGATGCTGGTGCCGGCGCGGCGGCTGACATTGGCCAGGCCGTAGCGCAGGCTGCCGCGCAGGCGGGAACGCATGCGCCGCACCAGCAGGATCAGTCCGTACGCGATCAGCGCCAGCGCCGCCAGCGTGGCGACGATGCCCAGCAGCATCGTCAGGCCCAGCGTGGCCGAACCGGCCTGCCACCACAGCAGCGCGCCCAGTCCGCCGAACCCGGCCAGCGCCACCAGCCACGCGCTGGGTTCGGTCGCATCGAGGTCGCGACGCAGCACGCGCAGCGCAGGCACGCGGCGCAGCGCCAGCACCGGCGGCGCGCCGAACGACATCAGCACCACGATGCCGGTCGCGAAGCCCTGCAGTGCCGGCCACACGCTGGCCGGCGGAATCTCCACCTTCAGTTCGTTCGCCAGCCACGCGCCGACGCCCCACTGCAGGACGAACGCAATCGCGATGCCGATGAGGCTGGCGATGACGCCGAGGATCAACAGCTCGCCGATGTGGATCGCCGCGAGCGTGCGCTGGCTGGCGCCGAGGCAGCGCATCACCGCCGCGCCGGAGAGATGCCGTTCGCTGTGTCGGCGCGCGGCCATCGCCACCGCCACCGCGGCCAACACCACCGACACCAGCGCAGCGAGGCCGAGGAAACGCCCGGCGCGATCCAGGGCCGAACGGATCTCTGGACGCGCATCGGCGATGGTCTCCAAGCGCTGCCCGCGGCCCAGAGACGCCCGCGCGATCTTGCCGAACGCTTCGACCGCAGGCGCGTCGCCGGCGATCACCAGCTTGTAGCCGGCGCGGCTGCCGGGCTGGATCAGGCCGGTGGCGGGCAGATCGGCGAGCGCGATGAAGACTTTGGGCGCGACGTTGAAATAATCGATGGCGCCGTCGGGTTCCTGCAGCACCAGCGCCGCGAGACGCAGTTCGACGCCGCCGATCCCGATGTTATCGCCGGGCTTCGCGCCCAGCGCATCGGCGCCGGCGCGGCTCAGCCACAGCGTGCCGGGTGCGGGCGCGCCGTCGACGGCGCGTCCATTAGGGTCAGGTTCGCCCTTCGCATCGACGATCCGGAACTGCCCGCGCAGCGGGAAACCTTCGCCCAGCGCGCGCAGCTCGCCGAGCTTCAGCTGCGCGGTGTCGCCGCGGCCGAGCCGGATCATCGTGGGCAGTTCCACGATGTCGGTGCGTCGCAATCCATCGAGCTGCGACGCGTCGCGGATCTTCCCGGCGATGGGGGCATCGCCACGCACCACGGCGTCGCCACCGAGCAGACGGTTGGCCTCGATCGCCAGCGCGCGTCCGGCACGGTCGGTCACGAAGCCCACCGACGTCACCGCGATCACCGCCAGCACCAGCGCCGCGATCAGGATGCGGATGTCGCCGGCGGCGAGGTCGCGCCGGAGTTGGCGCCAGGCCAGTGAGAGGAGTTTCATGACGACCTCGGATGCGACTGCTTTTGGGCGACATCGCCATGCAGGCGGGCATCTGTGCCATGCAAGGCAGCAGCGAAGAGCAAATCCCCCCTGCCCCCCTTTTTCAAAGGGGGGAAAACCCCATGCTCGTCGTTTCGGCAGCCGCTCTTCATATGGCTGTCCTTCGAGATAAGCGCAGTGTCATACCGCCTTTGGGAAGCAGGCTCATACCCCCTTTGAAAAAGGGGGTGGGCGTCTGCGAAGCGGGCGCCGGGGGAATTTGCTTTTTGCGTTGCCGAAGACACGACGATGCGCGTGAAAGCGCCCCTATGTCTCAGAGGGAACGCACCGCTGTACCCCCTTTGAAAAATGGGGTCGGCATCGGTGAAGCGCGCGACGGGGGGATTTGCTTTTCGCGTTGCCGAAGACACGACGATGCCCATGAAAGCGCCCCTATCTCTCAGAAGGAACGCACCGCTGTACCCCCTTTGAAAAAGGGGGTCGGCGTCCGCGAAGCGGGCGACGGGGGGATTTGCTTTTTGCGTTGCCGGGGACACGACGATGCGCATGGCCATACTCACGCCGACACCAGCCGGCCGCTGTCCAACCGCAGCACGCGATGGCAGCGCGACGCCAGATGCTCGTCATGGGTCACCAGCACCAGCGTGGTGCCGGCGTCGGCGTTCAGGCCGAACAACAGTTCGATGATCGCCTGCCCGGTGCGGGTGTCCAGATTGCCGGTGGGCTCGTCGGCGAACAGCAGCGCCGGCCGGGTCACGAATGCCCTCGCCAATGCGACGCGCTGCTGCTCGCCGCCGGACAGCTGACGCGGGTAATGATCGAGACGTTCGCCCAGACCGACCTTGCGCAGAATCTCGCGCGCCGGGCCGTCGACATCGGCATCGCCGCGCAGTTCCAGCGGCAGCATCACGTTCTCCAGCGCGGTCAACGACGGCAGCAGCTGGAAACTCTGGAACACGAAGCCGACCTTCTCGCCGCGCACCTTCGCGCGGCCGTCCTCGTCCAGCGTCGACAGCGGCGCACCGTCCAGCAGCACCCGGCCGTCGCTGGGCGTATCCAGCCCGGCCATCAGCGCCAGCAGCGTGCTCTTGCCGGAACCGGAGGCGCCGATGATCGCGACGCTGTCGCCGGTCGCGATCTCGAAGTCGATGCCTTCGAGAATGGTCAGTTCGGTGGTCGGCAGACGCACGCGCTTGCCGAGGCCTTCGACCGTGAGCGCGGGAGGATTGGACGAAGGGGCGCCGGTCTCGGCGCTGTCGCCGGACGGCTGATCAGCCGGATGCAGGGTCATGTGGCGTCGCTGTGGGGGAGACGAGACGTCGATATTGGGGGAGCGCGGGAGGGATGCAAGCCCGGCCGGACCCCAACTGATGGCATGTACGGCGTGGATGCGGCGAAGGATGCGCTGCTTTCGCACTGCGGAATCAGGACGGATCACGACCTGCGGTCTAGCGGAAGCCGGTCTATGATCGACGTCCAGCAAGGTCTCAGCGGGTTACGCAGATTCTCATGGCGACAATGCTGTACGACACCTACGGAATCGTCGCCTCGCGAGGGGAATATCCGGATGCACCCGTGACAGGAGAAAGCTTCGCATGAAGGAAATGCGACATGCGCCCGCTGGTCTCGGCGGCTGGCTCTGGCCCGTTACCTGGTCGGCGGCGGTGCTTGCTGTTCTTTTCGCCGCAGTCATCCTGGCTGCACTGGCGGGCCATCTCGTCGTCGTCCTGCGCTATGGAACGATCCCTTACCCGCTGGGCGAAGCATGGGTGCAACGTGAGATCGGCGTGCATCTGTTGCTGACCGCAGCCGCATGGTGGTGGACGATCCGATGGTTCGCGCGCGATCCACGCATACTTCGCCAAGGCCCCGTCGTCCTGCTCGCCTGCGCGGGCCTGATCGAGACGGTCGCATGGCTCGACCGCGATCGCGCTGAGTATCATGTCCTCGCCGCCATTCTGCTGGGCTTGGCCATTGCGGGTTTCATTGGCGCTCGCTGGTCGGCACGCGTGCGAAACACCTTCGTGGTTCATCCACTGCCCTCGCCTGTCCCCGGTTGGCGCGGCAAGCTCCTTTACGGTCCACACGACTGGTCGCATCGACGATGGCTGTTGCCGGGCGCATTGGTCTGCGCGGTGCTCAAGCTCTGGCTCGAACTGCCGACCTTCGCGGAAGCCGCATTCGAAGCGATTCCGCCACCGCCTCCCGCATACAGCGCAAACAAGGGAAGCGGCAGCGCAATGGCACTGATCGCGATGAGTCATCCCGGTCGCTACATCGAAGCATCCAGAACGGCGCTCGTGTTGTCCTCGGCCGCCGTCCTGCTGGTCGCGTGCGCACTGGTCGGCCTGATGCGCGGCGCGCGCTGGACGCCATGGATCGCACTCGCCGCGATCCTGCTGGCGATGTCCGCACCTCTGTATATGAGCGTTCGAGACTGGTGCTGCCCGTTCGTCGACGGCCCGCCATTCGAACGCATGTGGCATGAGTGGTGCGTCGTCGTATTGATCACGACGCTTGGCGGCGCCTTCCGGCGCTGGCCGGGAACGCATCAGCGGAAATTGTCGTAGCCCATCCATGGGGTAAGGTCGAACGCCGGGCCCGGGATCTTCGGCAAATCATGCGATACCTCGCTCGGGTTTCGCGCTTTGCGCTCCAGCCGGGCTACGATGTTGCCTCGATCGAGTCTTCCGGAACGACCACATGTCCCCCACCGAACTCATCCGCGAATGGGTCTCCCGCTTCAACGCGGGAGACGTCGAAGGTCTCGCGTCGCTCTACGCCGAAGAGGCGACCAACCATCAGGTGGTGATGGCGCCGCTGGTCGGCCGCGAGGCGATCCGGCGGATGTTCCAGATCGAATTCGGCCGCGCGGAGATGACCTGCATCATCGAGAACCTGTTCGGCGACGGCGAGTGGGCGATCCTGGAGTGGCGCGATCCCAACGGCCTTCGCGGCTGCGGTTTCTTCCACGTGCGCAACGATGAGATCGTGTTCCAGCGCGGTTACTTCGACCAGCTGTCGTTCTTCCGGCTGCAGGGCATTGCGGTTCCGGACCATTATCTCGGCGACTGACGACAGGATGGATCGAATGCAACGGCACGCCCTGTCGCAGGCGCGCGCCGTGAAATCGATCATTGCCTCATCGAGGCAGAGCGACGGGAATACTGCCACGCGAAGAATCATCCTGTCAGGCAGGCTGGCTGGCGGCAGTCGAATGCGTCGCGTGAGCCGCATCGAACGCCTGACCTTCCGTCATCGCCCCTATCAGCATGGCGCAGATATGGTCCTCGATCTCCTGGTCGTCGAGCAGATCCGAATCGTCCATCACGGCCGACCACAGCACGCCCGTCAGCGAACGCGACAGCACGAACCGGCAGACGGGAGACAGCCTAAGACCATCGTTTTCCGCCACCTGGGCCAGGCATCGTCCGATGCAGTCGTCCAGCACCCGCATCGCCTCCTGCATTCTTGCGGCCCTGCCTTTTCTGGTCACCACGCGCATCACCGCCCGCAGCGTTTTCCGGTAGCTGCGGGCATACGCGACGTTCACCGCAACCAGCCGCGATATCGCCTCGCGCAGGGGTTGGTCGCGAGAGGCCGCCAGCGTCGATTTCAAGCGTTCGATCGCCTTGTCGCGATGCGACATCGCCATCGCCAGCAGCAGGGAATCTCGATCCTGGAAGTATTGATAAAGGGTGCCGATGCTGAAGCCGGACACCTCGGAGATCCGTTTGGTGGTAATCCTGTCGGCGCCTTCGCGTTCGATGATCTGCGACGTCGCCTCGTAGATCGCGTCGACCGTACTCTCCGACCTGGCCTGCATGGGACGACGCCTGACGACCTTCCCGGCTTTCACCGCCTTGACCGCTTTCATGACGTACCTTCGGGAATGACGGCCGTCGCATATTCGACACGGCGCCGACTGTCCAAGTACGTCGATCGATGATCGCACGGCCGCGGAAACGACGATCCGCGCCGTAGAGCCCGCAGCCGGGACATGAGAAAAAGCCGAGCGATGTCGCGACGGATGCGATTTTCTGGGAATTTTTCCCCATTCTTATCAATCACTTGAACGCATTCCTTTTGCGCATGGAAAGCTGAGCATAACGCGACTTGCCGCGCACCCGAAAGCTGACGACACTTGGAGCGCCATGCATCAAAGGACGGCATGACAGAATTCACGATCGGCGATGTCCGTCTATTTGGACTAGGCACTTCCGGAATTCCGGAAGCAAGGGAAGACGACCATCCATACAGCATCCAGGACAAACATGAAAAAAAATCAGAGTTCGATCAAGCTCGGCCTTCTGGCGGCGGGCATCGCGGCAAGCACGCTGGTTTCGGCGGGCAATGGCAACACGGTTTCAACAGCGGGCGGTTCCGACACGATCAAGGGCGCACCCGTCGTCCAGGATCAGCGCACGCCGGTCGTATCGCTGACAGGCACGATGGGCGATGTCGGTTTCGAGATTTTCGACGGCAAGACTGCGCGCTATAACTTCGCGACGCTGCCGAAGAATGTGGACGACGCCATCCTCTACATCGACGTCGACAGCCCCCAGTGGAACACGAAGAAGACGCGGGCCGCTCTCAAGCTGGCCAGGGATCTGAACTGGGTGGTGATGGCGGAAAGCGCATCGTGGGACGTGTCGCGCCTGCACGCCTTTCTTGCCGTGCACTATCCGCGCATGAACACCAAGGGTCTGCAGAATGTGGCGGTGCGGATCGGTTGGGATAAGGGTCGCGCGGTTGCGACCGACCTCGCACCGACGGGAGCGGCGGTCGAAGTGGGCATCGACTATCTGCAGACCACGGAAGCGAAAGCACTGGCCGCAAATGCGATGACGACCAAGGCGCTGGCGCCGGGCAGCAACTATGCATGGTTCGCCAACAACGCCTACCAGGCCACCGCGAGCACTCGTCAGGTCGGCACCCGGTTCTACTCGGTGGCGCTGAATCGCGATGTCGTGAAGGTCTGGAGAAGCACCAGCAACGGCACCACGGACTGCATCGTCTCCTGGCGCGGCAGCGCAAGCACCGGAGACTGGCTCACGAACATCGAAAACCAGTTCGGTACGTCGGTTGCCGTACCGGGCGAGTCGTCGAACACCGCAAGGATCGGTAGTGGCTATGCCGACAGGCTCAACAACTACAGAGCCGCCGTCAATGCCGTATCCTGCAACAATGCTTACGGCGTGACGGGCCACAGCCTGGGCGGCGCCATGGCCGAAGCGTACGCGTTCACCATCCGCGCAAAACGACCGAGTCTGGAAGCCTACAATCCGGCGCGCGTCGGCAACGCCAGCTTCCGCTCGCAGCTGGTGTCCTCATTGGGCAGCGCGAAGGTCGAGGTGTTCTGCAGGAATCTGGATCCGGTCTGGGCCGTTCCGGTGGGACTGGAGCACGTCGGCAGCAACAACGGCTGCACCTACTGGGGCAGCTCGGTGTCCTGGATCAATCTCGTCGCGAATCACGCCATGAATCTGTGGCTCTGACTTTTCGCAGCAGCTGCTGATCGAAGATCGGCAAACCGACGTGGCGGACCCCGGTCCGCCACGTCGTCGTTTCATTCCAGGCAGATCACTTCTGCCGGATCATTCCGGGCAGATGAACGGGTAGCAAGTGTTGTCGATGATCGGTTCGATGCCGAAAAAATCGTTGAGCACCGATTCCGAAGTGCAGTAGGCCCCTTCGACCCAGGCCTGATCGTTGGAATACGCTTCGCCGACGATGTAGATCTCGGCCTCGGTGTTTTCCATCAGCTGCGACGGCTTGCGGATCTTGCGCTGCACGTCTGCGATGTCGTAATGCGGCGCCCATTCGTGATAGCCGGCGTTGAACGGCGGCAGCGACCAGTCGACGTACGCCGATTCCAGCGGTTCGGGCACGGCGCTGTAGTCCGAGTTCGGGCCGTAATGCATTTCCGCCAGCATTTTGCGCAGCATCTTGACCATGCGCGCGGGCACCTTGCGCGGACCTTCCAGCGGCTGGGTGTCCTGCGAGGCCGGGATCACGCGCTCGCGCTTCGCGCCGAGTTCGAGTTCGCGCCAGAACGTGGTGTTGTCCTCGTCGTCGTAGCTGGCGAGGATGCCGTAGACCGGCTTCTGCTTCGGGTTCTGCTTCGGCGCGTTGTTGCCGAAATACACCACCATGCGCACCGGCGAGTTGGTCACGCTGGGGCCGATAGTGTCGCGGCGCGCGGCGGCGGTGAGCTGCTTGACCTGAAACACCGTCAGCGACTGCTCGGTGATGTTCTCGATGGCGCGCACCAGATCGGCGGCCGATCCGTACGGAACATCGATCATCGACGCCAACGCTTTGAGCGCTTTCGCCGGGAATTTCTGCTTCTTCAACGCAGCGATCACATCGGGCGTGATCACGTAGCCGATGATCTGCGCGGGATACGGCGCGGGGTTGTCGGCATCGGGCGCCCACCACGGCTGATCGAAGAACATGCCCACCTTGTAGGACGGCTGCATGATGGTCGACTCGAGATAGAGATTGACCTTCTCGTGATTCAGCACATCGATCTCACCGTTCTCGGGATTGCGGAAGCGCGTGGCCTGCGCGACCAGATCGATGGCGGCGCGCGGCATCGCCATCCACGCGACATCGGCTTCGCGGCTGCCGGCGGCGATATTCGGATTGCTGCGGGCCGCATACGTGAACACGGCCTTGTCGTTCTTCCAGAGGATGGAATGCAGCCGCGTGTCGGGGTGATATCTGAAGTCGATGCCTTTCTGCTTCGCCAGCGCGACGATCTTGTCGAACAGCGCGTTGAACATGCCGGAATAACCCATCGACAGCGTGCGGTACTGGCTGCCCGGGGTGAACTCGTTGTTCATGTTGAACGACACCGCCGAATTGGTGTTGATGACGTTCGAGCTGTAGCCGTTGCCGTCCGCGGCGTAATCGTAGCCTTCCGACCCTAGCTGATCGTAGAGCAGGTTCCAGTAACCGATATCTTTCAGCAGATCGCCCTGCTGGAAGATCGAGGTTTCCGGCAGCTGCACGGTGATGCGCCCGCTGCGATAGAACTCGCACCACTCGGTGCGCGTCTGCGGGCCGGTGGTGCCGGTCACGGCCAGGCTCTCCACCGTGGTGAAGCCCTGGTCCGGCGTCGTCGATGCGCCGTAGTGATCCATCGCGTACGGCGCGGGCTGGTTGGAGGTGATGCCGTTGAGGTAGAAATTGCGCGTGCGCAGGTAGAACAGCTGGTTCGAGGTCACGTTGAACGGGACCGAGTATTCGTCCAGTCCCAGCATCGAAATCACCTTGGTCACCACGCGATGACCCGGCGCGAGGCCGTCGTTGGGGTTCGGGAACGCCTTCGACGGTTTGTCGTCCCAGTACGAATAGCGCATGCCGCCGAGTTCGACATAGGCATTGTTGCTGTCGTTTTTATAGTGCCAGGTGCAGATGCGCGCACCGGCCGCGCGCGTGCCCGGATGCTGTTTGCTGAAATCGTACCTGCCCCAGTCGTACAGCTCCAGGATGTCGCCTTTCTTGAGCTGTTTCGCCGCGTATTTCGAACTGCGGGCCTTGCCGTTGAGCAGCCGCCATGCGGTGTAGAGGCCCGCGGCGCCGGCGCCGAAAATCGAGTAGGTCTTGTGCTTCATGATTGGATCGCTCCTTGATGATGGGTCGGAATGCTTTCGCGCGCAGGGTCTGGCCGGATCACTCGCTGCCGAGCCGGTACATCTGTCCGGGCAGATCCTTCTGCGGGATGACCACTTCGACCAGCACCGGCCGGTCCTTGATCTTCCTGATGCGCGTCAGCGCGGCGTTGAGCTGACCCACGGTTTCGACGCGGATGCCTTCGGCGCCGAAGGCCTTGGCCAGCGCCAGATAGTCCCAGTCGGGCAGGATGTCGAAGGCGTCGAAGGTGTTTTTCGGCCCCGGCTTGAACGCGCTCATGTCCACGTAGACCTGTTCGATCGCGTAGACCTGATTGCTCATCACGAAGATCACCGCGTTCAACTTGTTACGGGCCAGGGTCGACAGCGACTGGCAGACCATCATGAAACCGCCGTCGCCCGCGACCGTCCACGCACGCTTGCCGCTGCCCAGCTGCGCGCCGGCGGCCGCGCCGGTCTCGAAACCGATGCATTGCCACGCCGCGGACGACACGAAACTGCCCTGCTTCAGCCCGTACGCGTTGGTCGCCACATACATGGCCGAGCTGACGCCGTAGGTCATCACGATGTCCTTCAGCATGTCGTGATCGTGCAGGAATTTCATCGAGTGCTGGAAGAAGCGGTTGTACGTCAGCTGTTGCGGCTTGTCCTTGTAGATCGGGTCGTCGTTCGCGGCCCAGGGCTGCGGATATTTCGGCTGCGGCGGCGCCACCGCCTTGATCGGATAGGCCTTGTCGCTCTTGAACTTCGCCAGCAGCGCTTCCATGAAGTCGCGCATGGCCACGTCGGCGTATTTGAAGTAACCGACGCGCGCGCCGGCCGTGGTCGCCAGCACCATGTCGGCGTATTTGCTTTCGATGAAGACCAGATAATCGTCGGTCATGATGGTGCCCAGGGTCAGGACGCAGTCCGACTCGGTGACGATCGTGCGCACCGCATCGATCGACGCGGCATCGGAATAGGTGCCGATGAACTTCTTGCCGCCTTCGTCCAGCACCGTCTTGCCGAGCGTGGTGGTGGTGTAGAGGAAACCGCTGGCGTCGATGATCTTGTGCAGCAGATCGGACAGACCGAAACGCAGCAACTCGACACCGGCGAAGATCAGCGGATTCTTGGCCGCGGTGATCTGCGCCCATGCCGTTTCGACCGCGTTCTCCAGCGCCTGCGCCGGGCTGCGGACGACGCGCGGCTTCAAAGCGAGCCTCGACGGCTGCGGACAGGGCTGTGCCCAGACTTCCTTGTAGCAGGCGATATAGACCGGACGCTGGTGGGTGATGGCTTCGATCAACAGATCGTCGATCTGCTCGGCGGCACCGACATTCGTGCTGAGCGTGATCGCCTTGACCGTGACGTTCTCGTAGATCTTGCGATCGGCGTCGAGATCGCCGGTGGAATGATGGTAGAGCACGTCGTACATGTCGGTGATGTTGCGCATGTCGGCGCCGGGCGTGGCGCTGATGACCACGATCGGGCTGCGCTCGACCCACGCGCCGGCGATGGCGTTGAGCGCGCTGGCGGTGCTCACCCCGAACTGCAGCGAAACCGCCGCCAAGCCTCGTGTCCGCGCGTAGGCATCGGCGGCGTAGGCCGCGTCCAGTTCGTTGATGGCGCCGATGGTCTCGATGCCGTCGAAATGTTCGAGCGCCTGGGTGAAATTTTTGACGTAATCACCGGGGATCTGGAACACCTCGGTGACGTCGAGCTGTTTCAGCCGGGTGAGCAGATAATCGGCGACGGTGAACGGTGGTTTGGCCATGACGATGCGTACCCCTGTGCGAGCGGTTGACGGGAAGCGTGCGTTTCGACGAACGGATGTCTGCGCAGTGGGTATCCGCCGGAGAGGGCACGGCGGGCGCGCAAGAACAGTGAAATGCGTATCGGAGAGAAACGGGCGGGCCGGCACCGGCACGGATGCCGAAGACTGCCGGAGGTTGGCGACTGCCGATCATGGGTTCCTTCCCCTGTCGCGCCGCACGGGGCGCGCTATCCAGTGCAGGATGCACGATGGACGTTCGTCCTGTCGGCGCCGAAAGTCAAGCGCCCGCGAACCGTTTTTTGTGGGAGCGGCGCGAGTCGCGACGAACAGCCGACGACATGGAGCGCAGATGGCGGCCG
>JAZKFJ010000034.1:0-27488 GCA_040386495.1 Pseudomonadota bacterium | reverse complement strand
GCCGGCCTTCCCTTATTCTTGCGTGGGCTCCACTGCATGGAGTCCACCTTTACCCGCGGCTGAAGCCGCTCCTACAGAACGAACATGACCAATACCCATAGCGACATCAACACCGACGACATCCACGCGCACCGCATCCTCATCCTCGACTTCGGCGCGCAATACACGCAGCTGATCGCGCGTCGCATCCGCGAAATCGGCGTGTACTGCGAGATCTGGGCGTGGGATCATGATCCGGCCGACATCGCGAAGTTCAACCCGAAAGGCATCATCCTCTCGGGCGGGCCGGAGTCGACCACAGAGGAAGATTCGCCGCGCGCGCCGCAAAACGTGTTCGACAGTGGCGTGCCGCTGCTGGGCATCTGCTACGGCATGCAGACGATGGCGATGCAGCTCGGTGGCATGGTCGAAGGCGGGCATCACCGCGAATTCGGTTACGCCGAAGTCGAGGTGACCGGCGACGACAAGCTGCTGGGTGCGCTGACCGATCATCCGGGCCGCACGGGCCTCGACGTGTGGATGAGCCACGGCGATCGCGTCACGAAGATTCCCGACGGTTTCAGCGTCACCGGCCGCACCGAGAGCGTGCCGATCATCGCGATGGCCGACGAAGCGCGTCGCTGGTACGGCGTGCAGTTCCACCCCGAAGTCACGCATACGAAGCAGGGCGAGACGCTGCTGCGTCGCTTCGTACTGGATATCTGCGACTGCCGGGCGCTGTGGACCGCGGCCAACATCATCGACGACCAGATCGCGCGCGTGCGTGCGCAGGTCGGCAGCGATGAAGTGATCCTCGGCCTGTCCGGCGGCGTCGATTCCTCGGTGGTCGCGGCGCTGCTTCATCGCGCGATCGGCGAGCAGCTGACCTGCGTCTTCGTCGACACCGGCCTGCTGCGTTGGAAAGAAGGCGACCAGGTGATGGCGATGTTCGCTGCCGAAGCTGATAAGGGCGGCATGGGCGTCAAGGTCGTGCGCGTGAACGCCGCCGACCGTTATTTCGACGCGCTGGCCGGCGTCAGCGACCCGGAGGCCAAGCGCAAGATCATCGGCGGTCTGTTCGTCGAGATCTTCGACGAAGAATCCAACAAGCTCGCGAACGCCCGATGGCTGGCGCAGGGCACGATCTATCCGGACGTGATCGAATCCGCCGGCAGCAAGACCGGCAAGGCGCACGTCATCAAGAGCCACCACAACGTCGGCGGCCTGCCCGAGCACATGAAGCTCGGTCTGGTCGAACCGCTGCGCGAACTGTTCAAGGACGAAGTGCGCCGCCTTGGCGTCGAACTCGGCCTGCCGCGCGAGATGGTCTACCGCCATCCGTTCCCCGGCCCGGGCCTGGGCGTGCGCATCCTCGGCGAAGTGAAGCGCGAATACGCCGAACTGCTGGCGCAGGCCGACGCGATCTTCATCGAAGAGCTGCGCCGTGCCGACTGGTACGACAAGACCAGCCAAGCGTTCGCGGTGTTTCTGCCGGTCAAATCGGTCGGCGTGGTCGGCGACGCGCGCGCCTACGAATGGGTCATCGCGCTGCGTGCGGTCGAAACCATCGACTTCATGACCGCGCACTGGGCGCATCTGCCCTACGACTTCCTCGATACCGTATCGCGCAGAATCGTGAATGAACTGAAGGGAATCTCGCGCGTGGTTTACGATATCAGCGGCAAGCCGCCCGCCACGATCGAGTGGGAGTGACACGGCAGTAGCTTTACAGGTTATTTTGCTTGCTGACCCTCAGTCCCGGCAGACACTCATCATGAAAATACTCATCGTCGTCGTCCTTCTGCTGGTAGCGGGTCTGTACTGGTACTCCGGTCGAAGCGACGTGCAACCCATCACCGAAGCCGATGTCCGCGAGTTCTATCGGCTGCAGTTCGAGCCGGCCAACATTTTGGATGCAGAGCTTGCGTGCACCACGATGGCCGACGAATACAGTTCCGTCGAAACGAATCATTCGCCCGGCGCGGGCCCCGTAACGATGACGTTCGACAAGACGAAGTCCTGCGGAGGCGCGCGCGAAAGCGCCGAGATGCTGAAGAAGCTCATTCTGGCGGCGGGTGCGCAACCGCAGGTTTCGTACACGCTTCGTTCGATCGAGATTTCGCCGGATGGCGGCACGGCGACCGTGAAGATCGCCAGCAAATTCCGCATTCCAGGGAAAATGAAGATCGAATCGTCCGGTACGTCTTCGCTCATCAAGCGAGGCGACAAAGTGCTCGCGTTGGGCGGCGAAAACACCAATTATCTTGCACGGGACTGAGCGCTTTCCCATCATTGCGGTGCAGCCGGTCGGCGGAGATGGCGAAGCGGAAGTGGATGCGGCGCCGGGGCGCGTTGGAACTCACCTGGGGTAATGGGACATGGGAAAGCAGGGCATCAAGGGCATCATCGGCGGGGTACTGGCGATCGCTGCTTTTTTCGGGGTCAGGTATGGTCTCGGCCAGTATCGGGAAATGCAGTCGACGCTGGACGAGGAGATCGTCTACGCGTACTACCAGAAACAGATCAACGCCATACGCACCTTCGATGCGGAAACGCAGTGCAAGATGATGCATCCGCGGTTCCGTGGGGTGGAGGAGGCGCGTACGCCCGCCGGCAACCAGACGGTGGTGATGGATCGTCGCGAGGCCTGCAAGTCGATCCGCGAGTCGATGGACACGATGAAAGCAGTGGTGAAGGCGCTGGAAGCCGAGCCCGACATGAAATTCACGATCGAATCGGTGGATCTGACGCCGGATCGGCGTCAGGCGGAGGTCAAGCTGCGCTATGCCATGGAGATCGGCAAAAAGCTTTCGATCTCGGCGACCGGCAGTGAAACGCTGATGCGGCACAAAGGCGACGTGTATGTGATCGACAGCCAGTCGAAGAGCGTCATCAAATAGCCTGGTGCAGGTGTCCGACCCGAAAGAGGCTTACTTCAAGGCGCGGAATGCGGATTTTCCTCACCCTGCGTTCGTGATTTCCCCATAGGCGGAATCCAGTGACTTCAGGCATCTGGCGCGGCGGCATGTTATCGCTGGAGAACGGCGAGACTGCATGCTTTATGGTGCGCTCGCAGTTGTCTTCGGACGATGAATTCGCGGGATTGGCAGGGTTTAGCCGCACTCGGCCGGCTGTTTTTCCACCGCCTGCGAGGCCTGTGCAGCAGGCGCGGCGAGCAGCTCGACGCTATCGGCGGCGCGGCGTTTCCAGAAATCCGATGTGGGCCATCGCTGTTCCATGCCGTAGAACGCGATCAGCTGCTCGCGATATACGCGATGGATGTCGAGAAGATGATCCGCATAATGCGAAAGCGCGTCGGTATCGCCGTTCCCGCATTCGATGATGGCCTGAGCGCCGCGCAAGCCGGTATACAACGCGTTGGAAATCCCTTTCGACGACAGCGGATCGAAGGCGAGGGCGGCGTCGCCGACGGCGAGCCAGCGGCCGGCGTCGGATGCTGCGCGGTCGAGATGGCTGCTGCAGGCATCGGCGCCACGGGGCTGCGAAGACGGCACATGGCCGTGCGCATGGCAGTACGCGAACAGCCGCGGCGCCTGCGCCAGCGCGGACCAGAGGCCGACGCGGGTGAGCAGCGGACGCCGGTCGATAAGGTCCGCATCGCACAGGAATGCGACCAGCCGCTCCTGCGAAGGCAGCAGCACGCTGTACCACCAGCCGTTATCGACGGCTTCCACCCAGGTGCGACCGTCCCGATCGCTGTCGTCATCGGCGGCGAGACGCATGTGGAAGGCGAGCAGCGCATCGTGTTGGATCCGGGTGGCGCCGAGCGCGCGCGCCAGCGTCGCCGGACGGCCACTGGCGTCGATCAACCAGCGGCTTTCGACGATGCGGCTTTCGACAAGAGCGCCGACGTCATTGCTGCGAAGCGTGAGCCGATGGATGTCGGCGCCATCGGCTTGCACCGCGAGCGACAGCTTCGCGTCGCGCACGATGTCGGCGCCTGCGTCCTCCGCGAGCGCCAGCAGCGAGGCGTCGAATCGTCGCCGGTCCAGCTGCAGGCCTTCGCCGTGCAGCTGGAACATGAAATCGTTCGCGTGCGGCGCGTCGCTGCCCCAGAACGCGAGCGTGCCGTGGCTGACGCGATGACCGTCGGCAAGCACATAGTCCAGTGCACCCAGTTCGCGCAGAAGATGACGCGCCGAGGGCGGCAGGCCTTCACCGACCTTGAACGACGTCGCGCCCGGCCGATGCGTACCGCCGGTATCGGCCAGCAGCACGCGCCAGCCCACACGCGCCAGCACGATCGCGGCGGCGGCCCCGGCCGGGCCGCCGCCGGCGATGGCGACATCGTAGGCGCCGTCGCGCATCGCGTCAGTCGCGTTTGCGCCCGTGACGCACCGGCAGCGGCGCGGCGTTGGCGTCTTCCTGCGAATCGAAGTTCGCGCCCGCCGGCTGCGTGCGCGCCTTCGGATGCGACTTGAGCTGGACGTCGCCCGCTGCCATCGCGGCCTTGAGTCTGGGCGGTGCCGCCAAGGCGGCTTCGGTCATGCTCGCGGCGTCCGCAGGTGCGACGTCGGGGCCGTAGGACGCGACCATCATCACCGACGGGAATGCAGGATTGTCGGTCACACCCGGACGCACTTCGACCAGACCCATCGAGCCGAAGATCCGCACCATCTGTTCCATCTGCCCGGCGGTGGTGCCGTGCAGCGGTTTGTTCCAGCTGGTGCGATTGGAGAACGCTTCGATGCGCCGCGCGATAGGCTGGGTCTGATCGATGACGATCGCGTAATCGTCGGCGGTCAGCACATGATTCGGCACGCGCGCCGGCCAGAACGTGGGCGCGAACGGGTCGTAGGCGGTGTCGTAACCGGCGCGGCAGAACGCGGTGTCGGCCTGCCACGGCAACCCCATCCAGCGATTGATGTCGCCGGGGCCCTGTGCGTTCAGCGGACCATTCGCCGACAGCGCGGTGGCCTGATCGAGCGTGGATCCGTAGTTCGGTGCGGGCACGCCCGGCGGGCGCGCGCGGATCCGGAACGGGCGGTCGTACAGCGTCAGATGCCGCATGGGCCAAGTCATTTCGCAGCCCGGGTGGAAGGCATCGGCCAGGCAGAACTCCAGCGCGGCGCGGTCCAGCATCGCCGGTTGCTGCGCCAGCGGCACGGCGTCGATATTTGCCGGCGGCGCGTGCTGCGGGTCGCGGTCGGCGACGAAATCGCCGTTCATCCAGCGCTGCAGGATGTCGTACTGGGTCTGGCTGATCGAAGCGTTCTGACGCGGGCTTTGGCCGGCGGGTACTTCCATCGCGTCGCCGTAGATCCATGGCCACGGCATCTGGTTGCCGTCGGGCGGATTGGGCGGGCGGAAACTGTTGAACACTTGGCGCCGCAGTTCGGCGTTGGGGTCGTACTCGCCCGGCGGCGGTAGCGACGACAGTCGCGCCAGCAGCGCGGCGTCCTCGAAATCGAAGCGGCCGTGATAGCCGAACAGCGTCGCGAACCCCTGATTCACCCACTGCAGGCCGCTGAGGCGCTGCAGGATCGGGTAGACGTCGTCGACGAACGAGATCGCCGACGGAGGCGCCATCCAGCCGGCCTGCACGTACAGGTCGTAGAGCAGATCGTAGAGCGTGCGTTCGGATTTCACCTGCGGTGCGTAGTTCGGCGGCGCGGTGACCACCCACGCCGATTCGACCGGGATGTCGCGGCCTTCGATATTCACCGTCGCCGCGACCGTGCCGTCGCAGGTGTCGTCGTACCAGCCGTCGGCGTTGATGAAGGAATTGCCGTCGGTGGGAATGAAGATCGGCGTGCCGTTCGGCGATGCGGAGACGCCGTGACCGGCGAGGAACAACAGCCGGCCGCTGGCGTCGGTCTGCAGTTCGCCGATCTTCACCGGCACGCCGATGAATTCGCCGGAACACACCACCGGCGTCGCACTGCGGCCGGCGATGGTCTGCGGGCCGGCGTCGATCACCAGCGTGCCGCGGGTCGCGACCTTGGCATTGCGCAGCGGCAGCACCGTGGTCGCGGCTTCGGGGATGTCCATCGCGATCTGCCACTGGTACCACGCGGCCTTGCTGTTGATGACGTGCACGCTCCAGCGGATGTCGGCAGTGTCCGCGGTGAGTTCGCGGACCACATCGCCGGCCGCGTTGTAACCGTAGATGCGGAACTGCGCGGCCTCGCGTTTCAGCGCGCCGGTGGCGTCGCGGTAGAAGCCCTCAGGCTGCGGCGGCGGGTCGGCGACCTGCGGACCGATGTAGAACTCGCTTGCGCTGTTGCCGACGCGGGCGAGGCCGATGGCCGGATGGATCGCAGCACGAACGATGCGCGTATCCACGGCCTTCGGAAACGCCACGCCGGGCGCGTACTCCGCCGGGCGCGGCACCACCGGCTCCGCCAGCGGCACGCCGTTGACGTTGCGGCGGTTCTCAGACGAAGCGTGATACACCACCCGGCGCGCATCGGAAATGCTGCCGGCCGGCTTGTGATCGGGCAGGGCATGCCATGGGTTGTACGCCAGGTTCTCGCCGTAGGTGGACTGGCCGCGCGCATCCAGATCCTGCTGCGGCAATTCGAGAATGCCGACCTGCACAGGCGGGCTGGCGTCTTCGCTCCAGCGCACGGTCGCGGCGTCCAGCGGCATGTCATTGTCGTTGGTCTGGAACTGCAGCAGGAAGCGGAAGCGCGCCGGTCCCTTGCGCATGCGCGCATGCAGGTCGGCGCGCAGATAGAACGGATCGTCGAAGTCGGGTGTCGTTTCCGCCGGAGCCGGATCCAGCGGTTCGAGTTTGTATTTCACGAAGCGGTCCCGGCCGAACGAGGAGGGCAGCACGCTCCAGTAATCGGTGGTCAGCACCGACTCGACCACCTTTTCCATGTCGTCGAGGATGCGTGCGGTGACCGGGTGATCCCTCAGATATTCGTCGCCCTTGCCGTGCAGCGATTGGCAGGTGAATTCGCACATGTCCTTCGCGGTGTCGACGAAGAACACATCGTGGTTCTGCAGAATGAAATCGTGGGTGATCGCGTCCTGGTCGGGCTGCAGCAGCTTTTCGCCCTCCACGTCGAACAGCTTGATGCCGATGCCGGTGGTGCCCTTGAGGTCGGGCCGCCCCGGCTGGACATCCGCCGAGAAGCGCACCCACACCGGGTATTCCTTCCCCTGCGCGAACACGCCGACGCGCAGGTTTTCCGGCAGCGCCGGATCGACGATGAAGCGGCCTTGCGCGGCGCCGTGCAGGCGCAGGAATACCGGCCGCGTCGCGGGATCGCGGCCGGCGGCCATGCCGCGGCCCTGGAAATAATCGACGAACAATTGTTTGAGGCCCGCGACCGGATCGCTGTCGCAGCAGCACGGGCTGGGCGGCAGAACGGGCGGAAGCCGGATCGGCGTTTCCTGTCCCGACGCTGGCTGGGATGAACTGGGCGCAGATGGCCCGGTCGTGCTCGACATGGTGAAACCTCCCCTGTTGAACGCTCATGGAGCGTCGATCCTTCGAAAACAGGTCGCCAGCGGATGTCCGACAGATGACATGGGCCGGGCCAGCGATCATCATGCGTCGGCCAACACCGACACGGCGGCGCGACGCGACCCAAGCATGCAAGCAATCGACGACAAAAAACAGGGGGCGGCGGGTGCGGCGCAGCCCATTCTGTCCGAACAGGCAGACCATTCCGGCCGCAACGGTACGGACGCCGCTGCGGGCGATGCCGACCTGCGCTGGATGCGTCGCGCACTCGCGCTGGCCGAACGCGCCGAACGGGAGTACGACGAGATTCCGGTCGGCGCCGTGCTGGTCGATGCCCAGGGCAAGGCGATCGGCGAGGGCTGGAACCGCAACATCGGCGACCACGACCCGACCGCACACGCCGAGATCGTGGCGATGCGCGCAGGCGGTCTTGCGGTCGGCAATCACCGCTTGATCGGCTGCACGCTGTACGTGACCCTGGAACCCTGCGCGATGTGCGCGATGGCCGCGGTGCATGCGCGCATCGCGCGCGTCGTCTACGCCGCCAGCGATCCGAAGACCGGCGCCGCCGGCAGCGTGTTCGATCTGCTCGCCGACCCCCGCCATAACCATCGCGTCGATGTGCAGGGCGGCCTGCTCGCGGAAGCCGCCGGCACCATGCTTACCCATTATTTCCGGCGAAAACGCGGCAAGCCCGCGCTGTGATCGTAAGTAGTCGGGCGTGTAATTCTGTAGGAGGGCCTTCAGCCCCGAGCCTTTGCTGGGATATCGTGAAAGCTCGAGCCTGAAGGCCCTCCTACAAAGGGCTAACCGCGTCTGCGGGCCAGTTCCTGGTCGAGTTCCTCGTCGAAACTCTTCACCGACAGACTCACCTCGCGCCCCATCGCCAGACTGGCCGCCAGCAGGCAGAGCATGCCGGCGACCGCGAAAATGGTGGGCACCGCGCCCAGCCGGAAATCCAGCAGCGCATCGGCGGCCAATCCCAGGCTCGTCACGACGAAGCATCCCAGCGCCGCGTACAACGTCCAGCAGGCGCGCAGCACCAGCGCGGCGCGATGCCGGTGTCGCGAGATCTGGGTGTCGCGTTCCTCGCGGTCGGGCGCGTCCCGTTCCCAGGCCACGATCAGCGTGCGCAGGCGATCGACCACGCGCGCCAGCCGCGCATTCGCCGACACCAGCAGCGACCCGGTGGCGGCCATCAACAGGGCCGGCGCCAGCATCGCGCCGAGGATGGTGTGGTGATCGAGTTGCGAGGTGAGCGACATGCCCGTGACCGGCTGTGGGACTGGGCTATCATGCGATGTCCTGCCTTTCGATGCGAGCCGCATGTCCCTGTTTGCGATGACTCAAACCCTTGCGGCCGAAGGCCGCCTGATCTGGATCGACCTGGAAATGACGGGGCTCGACACCGACAACGATTCGGTCATCGAGATCGCCACGGTGATCACGGACGCAAACCTGAACGTGCTGGCCGAAGGCCCGGAATTCGCGATCGCCCACGATCTGGCCACGCTGGAAGCCATGGACGACTGGAACCGCAATCAGCACCGCAGGTCGGGCCTGTGGCAGCGGGTGCTGGAGCAGGGCGTCACGATGCGCGAGGCGGAGCTGCGCACCATCGAGTTCCTGCAGCAGTGGATCGGGCCCAAGGCCTCGCCGATGTGCGGCAATTCGATCTGCCAGGACCGCCGCTTCCTGCACCGTTGCATGCCGGAACTGGAGCGTTATTTCCACTACCGCAATCTCGACGTCAGCACGCTCAAGGAACTCGCCAAGCGCTGGGCGCCGCAGGTGCTGGCCGGCGTACAGAAAGAATCGGCGCACACCGCGCTGAGCGACGTGCGCGATTCGATCAGCGAGTTGCGTTATTACCGCACACGTATCGGGGAGTTCGCGTCGTCCGCCCGGGAGACATGACCATGAAATCGATCCTGCTCACGCTGCTGTTGCCGTTGTCCATGACCGTTGCGGCCTTCGAGACGGCTTCGCCACCCGCAGCGCCCGACGCCGCCAAGCCTGCTGCGCCCGCGTTGCCGCCGGGCATGAAGCAGTACTGGTTCGTGATGCTGAAAAAAGGACCGAAGCGCGACCAGCCGAGCGACGAGGCGCAGGCATTGCAGGCTGGGCACATGGCGAACATGGAGGCCTATGCCGCACGCGGCATCCTGCAGATCGCCGGTCCGATGATGGACGACGGAGACATCCGCGGCATCTTCATCCTCGATGTGCCGGATCGCGCCGACGCCGAGGCGATGTGTGGCGACGACCCGGCCGTGAAGGCCGGACGCCTGCTGTGCGATATCCGGCCGTGGCTGTCGCAGAAGGGCGCAGCGCTGAAATAGCTTGTGCGACGACACGGTGCGCGAATCGCCCGCGATCACATCTTCGGTTTGATCGCGTCGGCGCCGGCGTCGAGTTCGTCGGTCACACAGGTGAACATCGTGGCGGAGAGCTTCGCCACGAGGTAGTCCTTGAACGCGGGGCCGTCGATCAGCGTTTCAAGCTTGGCGTCGTCGAGCTTGCGGAGTTCTCCGATGAGCGGCATCGCATCCAGGCGTTGCTCGACGCATTCGCACAGCGCGTGCTCGGGACGGGCGGACAAGGCGCTGCCAAGGCCCGGCGTCTGGCGAAATTGCGTATTCATCCCGCTGCAGCCGGTCGTGATGGCGTCCATCAGGAGGTCGATACCCTCCCGGCCCTCTGCGGCACGCGCGGGCGATGCCATCGACGCGACGACGAGGAGGGTGGTCAGAGCGAGGCAAGCAACGATGCGCATGGCGGATTCTTCGAGAGAGTGAGTGGTTGTGGCCGCCGCGATCAGCCGGCTTTCGACTTCGCCAGTTTCAGCCAGGTATCGACCACGGTGTCGGGGTTCAGCGACACCGACTCGATGCCTTCCTGCATCAGCCACTCGGCGAGGTCCGGATGGTCGCTGGGGCCCTGGCCGCAGATGCCGATGTATTTGCCCTTGCGCTTCGCGGCCTGGATGGCCATCGACAGCATCTTCTTCACCGCCGGATCGCGTTCGTCGAACAGATTGGCGACGATCGCCGAATCGCGGTCCAGGCCCAGAGTGAGCTGGGTCATGTCGTTGGAGCCGATCGAGAAGCCGTCGAAGATGTCGAGGAATTCGTCGGCCAGCAGCGCGTTCGACGGTACTTCGCACATCATGATGATCTTCAGCCCGGCCTTGCCCTGTTCGAGGCCGTTTTCCTTCAGCACCTCGATGACCTTGCGGCCTTCGCCGAGCGTGCGCACGAACGGAATCATCACCCAGCAGTTGTCCAGGCCCATGGTCTCGCGGACCTTGCGCACCGCGCGGCATTCCAGCGCGAACGCGTCGCGGAACGACGGGTCGACGTAACGGCTGGCGCCGCGGAAACCGATCATCGGGTTTTCTTCATGCGGCTCGTAGCGCGCGCCGCCGATCAGGTTGGCGTATTCGTTCGACTTGAAGTCGGAGAGGCGCACGATCACCGGGTTCGGCGCGACCGAGGCGGTGATCGTGGCGATGCCTTCTGCCAAACGGTCGACATAGAAATCGACCGGGCTGGCGTAACCGGCCATCTTCGCGTCGATCTTGCGTTTGACCTCGGCGTCCTGGTTGGCGTAATCCAGCAGCGCCTTGGGATGTACACCAATATGGCTGGCGATGATCATTTCCAGGCGCGCCAGACCGATGCCAGCGTTGGGCAGCATCGCGAAATCGAAGGCGCGCTCCGGGTTGGCCACGTTCATCATGATCTTCAGCGGCGCCGGCGGCATGTTGTCGAGGTCGGTGACGATGCGCTCGAACGGCAGCTCGGTGTCGTAGATGAAGCCGGTGTCGCCTTCGGCGCAGCTGATGGTCACCGGCTGGCCGTCCTGGATGCTGTCCAGCGCGTTGCCGGTGCCGACGACGGCGGGGACGCCGAGTTCGCGGGCGATGATCGCGGCATGGCAGGTGCGCCCGCCGCGGTTGGTGACGATGGCGGCGGCACGCTTCATCACCGGCTCCCAGTCGGGATCGGTCATGTCGGCGACCAGCACGTCGCCGGGCTGCACGCGGCTCATGTCGGCGAGCGAACGCACCACGCGGGCGACGCCGCTACCGATCTTGTTGCCGATCGCGCGGCCTTCGACGATGACGTCGCCGCGACGGTTGAGGCTGTAGCGTTCGATCTGGGTGGCATGGGCGCGCGACTTCACGGTTTCCGGACGCGCCTGCACCACGAAGAGTTTGCCGGTGATGCCGTCCTTCGCCCACTCGATATCCATCGGACGGCCGTAGTGTTCTTCGATGGTCAGCGCCTGCCGTGACAGCTCATGCACGTCTTCGTCGGTGATCGAGAAGGCGTTGCGCAGTTCGGCCGGCGTGTCTTCGTTGCGTACGCGCTCGCCGGGCTTGTCGGAATAGACCATGCGGATCTGTTTCGCGCCCATCGAACGGCGCAGGATCGCCGGCTTGCCCGCGCGCAGGGTCGGCTTGTAGACGTAGAACTCGTCGGGATTCACCGCGCCCTGGACCACGTTCTCGCCCAGGCCATAACTGGCGGTGACGAACACCACATTGCGGAAACCCGACTCGGTGTCGAGCGTGAACAGCACGCCCGAGGAACCGACATCGGAACGCACCATCAGCTGCACGCCGGCCGAGAGGAACACGTCCTCGTGCTTGAAGCCGTGATGCACGCGATAGGCAATGGCGCGGTCGTTGTAGAGGCTGGCGAACACTTCCTTGACCTTGCGCACCACATCGTCGGCGCCGGTCACGTTGAGGAAGGTTTCCTGCTGGCCGGCGAACGAGGCGTCGGGCAGGTCTTCGGCTGTCGCCGAGGAACGCACGGCAACGGCGATCTCGATACCACCGTTCTCGGCGCACAGTTGTGCGTAGGCCGTGCGGATATCGGCATCGAGCTGCGGCTGCAGCGGGGCGTCGATCACCCAGCCGCGGATTTCGCCGCCGGCGGCATTGAGCGCCGGCACGTCTTCGACATCCAGGGTCGCGAGACGGTCGAAGATGCGCTGATGCAGCTGGTTATGGGCGATGAAGTCCTTGAACGCCTCGGCGGTGGTGGCGTAACCGCCCGGCACCGAGACCCCCAGCCCGGCCAGATGGCCGATCATTTCGCCCAGCGAGGAGTTCTTGCCGCCCACGCGGGCGAGGTCGGACAGGCGCAGCGCGTGCAGCCAGAGGATGTTCTCGTTCAACGGGGGCTCCATACGGGCGCGGTGCGGCGCCGGGAAAGCGGTTATTTTAACAAGACCGCGCCCCGCGTAGTCCCATCGGCCATCACCAATGCGAGCCCCATGAGCCAGACCCGAACGGTTTTCTACATTTCCGACGGCACCGGCATCACCGCCGAAACCATCGGCCACAGTCTGTTGACACAGTTCAGCGAGACCCATTTCCGTACGGAACGCATCTCGTTCGTGGATACCGCGGAGAAGGCGGGAGAGGCCGCAGCGTTGATCCGCGCGGCCGGCGAAGCCCTGGGCACGCGCCCCATCGTCGTCAGTTCCTGCGTCGACGTCCATCTCAGTGCGGTGCTGGCCGAGAGCGGGGCGCTGATGCTGGACGTGTTCGCGCCGTTCATCGAGCCGCTGGAACGCGAGCTGGGCCAACAGCGGCTGTCGCGGGTGGGGCAGGCGCACGGCATGGTCGATTTCGAGACCTACCATCGCCGCATCAACGCGATGAATTTCGCGCTGACCCACGACGACGGTATCGCCACCAATTACGACGAGGCCGACGTGATCCTCGTCGCCGTCTCGCGCGCCGGCAAAACCCCGACCTGCATTTACCTGGCCATGCATCACGGCGTGAAGGCGGCGAACTACCCGCTGACCGACGAAGATCTGGAGCACGACCGCCTGCCGCCACGGCTGCGCCAGCACCGCGCCAAGCTGTTCGGACTGACCATCGATCCGATCCGGCTGCAGCAGATACGTCAGGAGCGCCGCGCCAACTCGCGCTACGCCCAGCTCGACACCTGCAAGCGCGAGGTCGCAGCGGCGGAAGCGATGCTGCGCGCGGAACGCATTCCCACGCTCAGCACCACGCACACGTCGATCGAGGAGATCGCGAGCAAGGTGATGACGACGCTGGGGATTTACCGCGAGATGTATTGATCGCTGCCTGAACCGGAAAGCGCGGATTCCGGGGCGTTTGCGCGAAACAGTCGGTTCCATATTCCCCGCGTTTCGCCGATCCGTCAATGCTGTCGCGGATCGCATCGGGTGTGTACGATCCGCTGCATGTCGCACGTCCTTTCCCGCTCGATCGATGCCGCGAAAATCAACCGCTTCTCGTGGCTGATGGCGCTGTATTCCGAAAACCACCAGCGCCTCCATCGGCTGTTCATCCCCGAGGATCTGCGCGAGGGCCGCTATGTGTCTTCGGTCGGCGATGGCCTCGACCTGCATCTGGAGGTGATGGTGCAGCACGCCTACACCGTCGAACTGCGGCTGAGCTACGCGCTGATCGATCCGGTGACCGGCGAACCGGATCCGTCCGCGCACGTGCGCCTGTATCGCGATACCAAACAGGTCGAAGCGACGCATTGTTATGTCGGCCGCCGCTGGCAGGACGTGATCGGCCTGTACCCCGCGCCGGGCGAAGCGCTGGATCACCGCCTGCGCATGAATACCTTCCTGAGCAAGTGGCTGCAGTATCTTGCCGAGCGTGGGCATGGCGCCGCCAGCCTGCGTGCGCGCTGCGAGGATCCCCAGGGCGTCGCAGCCATCCCGGACGCCTGAACCGTCTACGACTTCGGATCGTTGCCATTCGGTGTAAGCAGAAACGACGAAGCCCGCGTGAGCGGGCTTCGTCGTTTCGAATAGTGGCGTCCCCACGGGGATTCGAACCCCGGTGTCCACCGTGAAAGGGTGGTGTCCTAGGCCTCTAGACGATGGGGACGTCGTAGAACTCTGTTACTGCTTCAAATCAGGCCTAACGATCTGAAGCGTCTTGAATCTTGGTCTTGAATCTTGGTGGAGCCAGGCGGGATCGAACCGCCGACCTCCTGCATGCCATGCAGGCGCTCTCCCAGCTGAGCTATGGCCCCATGTATGTCTGGAGAGCGCAAAATTCTAGACGGCGTCTGCGGAAGCGTCAAGCATCGGCGGAACAATTTTTTCGCAGGGCCTCACCACAGCGCGTCGCGCAGCTTGTACCAGGCCATCGCCGCGACCAGCATCGGGGTGCGGAACGTGCGGCCGCCGGGGAAATCGCGGTGGCGGATGCGTTCGAACGCATCCAGTCGCCCGGACTGCCCGCGGATCGCTTCGGCGATGACCTTGCCGGCCAATCCGGTGACGTTCACGCCGTGCCCGGAGAAGCCCTGCGCGAAATAGACGTTGTGCTTGCCGATCCGGCCCCAGTGCGGCGCGCGGTTGAAACTGATGTCGATGGTGCCGCCCCAGACGTGCTCGAAATCGACATCGCCCAATTGCGGAAACACCTTGCGCATCCGCCGGGTCATCACCCAGGCCAGGTTGGGCGGCTGGACGTTCGAATAACTGGCGCGTCCACCGAACAACAGGCGGTGGTCGCCGCTGAGCCGGAAATAGTCCAGCGCCCAATTGGTGTCGGCGACGGCCATGTCGTTCGCGATCAAAGCCCGCGCGCGGGCTTCGCCCAGAGGTCGAGTGGCACCGATGTAGGTGCCGACCGGCATGATCTTGCGGTCGAGCTCCGGGGCAACGCCTTTCACCAGCGCATTGCCGGCGAGCACCGCGAAATCGCAGCGCACGCGCCCGTCGGCTGTGTGCAGGACCGGGCGCGCGCCGTGTTCGATCCGCAGCACCTGGCTGGCTTCGCAGATGCGCACGCCGGCCGCGAGCGCGGCGCGGGCCAGGCCGAGGGCGTACTTCAGCGGATGCAGATGCCCCGAGCGTTCGTCGTACAGCCCGCCGAGATAGCGCGGCGAGTCCAGCATCGCGCGCAGGGATTCGCGGTCGTGCCACGGCAACGGGTAATCGTAGTGTCGCTGCAGCTCTTCCTGCCAGGCCAGCAATTCGCGCACCTGACGGGGCTTGATCGCGACGTGACAATGCCCCGGGCGCCAGTCGCAGTCGATGCCGTAGCGTTCGCGGCGTTCGTGGATCAGGTGGATGCTGTCCAGCGACCAGTCGAACATCCGGCGCGCGTCTTCGCGCCCGAGCAGGGTTTCGAGTTTGCCCTCGCTGCAGCCCCAGCCGAAGATCACCTGGCCGCCGTTGCGGCCCGACGCGCCCCAGCCGATGCGCGCGGTTTCGAGAACCACGACCTTGTAGCCGGCTTCGGCGAGTTCCAGCGCAGCCGACAGGCCGACGTAACCCGCACCGAGGATGCAGACGTCGGCGTCGAGATCGCCCTGCAGCGCGGGCTGCGGCGGCAGCGGTTCGACGCTGGCGGCGTACCAGCTGGGCGGGTAGGGCGAGGTGGTCATGCGTTGCCCCGCTTCTTCACACCGACCGCAGATACCAGTCGTATTCCAGCGTGGTCACTTCCCGATAGAAGCTGTGCAGCTCCTTCAGTTTCTGCTGGCCGTAGATGTGGCGGAAACGTTCGCCGAACTGGTCGGCGATGAAGTCGCTGGCCATGAAGTCGCGGATCGAATCGCGCCAATAGGGAGTCTTGATCTCGGTCTGTTCGTAGGCGTTGCCGACCACCGGCGCGCCCGGGTCGTAGCCGTGTTCGATGCCGTCGAGCATCCCCGCGAGCACCGCGGCCGTGGCGAGGTACACATTGGCATCGGCGCCGGCGATGCGGTGCTCGATGCGGGTGTTCTTCTCGTCGCTGTGCGGGACGCGCATGGCCACGGTGCGGTTGTTGAAGCCCCAGACTTCGTTCAACGGTACGAATGCGTTGAGCACGAAGCGCCGATAGCTGTTGGCGTTGGGCGCGAACAGCAGCAGGCAGTCCTTCGCGCTGCGCTGCAGGCCGCCGATGGCGTGGCGCAGCGCGTCGCAGGGCGCATCGGGGGTGCAGGCGAAGATGTTGTCGCCGTTCGCATCCAGCACGCTGGCGTGGATGTGCAGGCCGCTGCCGGCCTGATCGACCAGCGGCTTGGCCATGAAGCTGGCCTGCAGGCCCTGTTTCTGGGCGATCGACTTGATCGCGCGCTTCAGGTAGATCGCATCGTCGCAGGCGAGCAGGGCGTCGTCGCGGTGTTTGAGGTTGATCTCGAACTGGCCGGGCGCGTACTCGGCCACGGCGGTGTCGGCCGGGATGCCCTGGATCTTGCAGGCGCCGGCCACGGCATCGATGAAGTCGTGGAAATCGTTGAGGTCTTCGATGTAGTAGACCTGCGTGCTGGTGTTGCGCGCGCCGGTGTGCGCATTCACCGGCGGCTGCGGCCGCCCGTGGGCGTCGGGCAGGCGGTCGAACAGATAGAACTCCAGCTCCACCGCGACCACCGGCTTCAGCCCGCGCGCGGCGTAGCGGTCGAGCACGCGCTTCAGCACTTCGCGGGGATTGGCTTCGAAGGCGCCGCCGTTGGCGTCTTCCATCGACAACAGCAGTTGCGCCATCGGTCGCGGCGACCACGGCACCGGCCGCAGCGTGCCCGGCACCGGACGGCAGATGCGGTCTTCGTCGCCGATGTCGTAGCCCAGCCCGGTTTCCTCGACGGTGTTGCCGGTGATGTCGGTCGCGATGAGCGACATCGGCAGGCAGATGCCGTCGGCATAGACCTTCTCCAGCGCGCTGCGGGTGACGCGCTTGCCGCGCAGCAGGCCGTTCATGTCGGGAAGGATCAGGTCGACCAGCTCGCAGTCCGGCGTCTGTTCGAGTGCGCGAAGGTCTTCGGGCGTGAGGCTTGCAGGCATGATGGCGGGGTTCTTCGGGGTCTCGGCAACAGTGTGACAGCTGCCGATACGGGCTGGAAGGCGTCAAGAATACTCAACGGGTCTCTTGCCGGCATTCCCGTCATTGCTGCGATAAATCGGTGCTGCTCTGCAGCAATCCTTGATTTTCTCCCGACGATCGGCTCGAGTGTTGCAGAAATCGAACATGCCGGTTAACGTGCGGCTGACGTCCTCCGACGCCTCGACCAGAGCCTTCCGCATGCCCTCCCCATCGGCACGGCTACCGCTGGTCGGTCTGCCGACCGACCGCAAATTCATCGGCCCGCACCCTTTTCTTGCGGTGGGAGAGAAGTATGTCCGCGCCGTCGTCGATGGCGCCGAATGTCTGCCGCTGCTGATCCCCGGCCTGCAGCCGGCGCTGCCGTTGCGGCCACTGCTGGAAGGGCTGGACGGTATTCTGCTGACCGGTTCGGTGAGCAATATCGAGCCGCACCACTACAGCGATGAGCCCAGCTACGCCGGCAATGTGCATGACCCGGCCCGCGACGAAACCAATCTGGCCTTGATTCCGCTGGCGATCGAACTGGGGCTGCCGATCCTCGCCATCTGCCGCGGCTTCCAGGAAATCAACGTCGCCTTCGGCGGACGCCTGCATCAGAAAGTGCACGAGGTCGAAGGCCATCTCGATCATCGCGAAAATCCAGACGATCCGCTCGACCTGCAGTACGCGCCCACGCACCAGATTGCGCTGAGTCCCGGCGGATGGCTCGCCGGTATCGCCGGCGCGGAAACGGCGCGGGTCAACTCGCTGCACGGGCAGGGCATCGCGATGCTGGGCGAAGGCCTGACGGTGGAGGCGACCGCGCCGGACGGATTGATCGAGGCCTATCGCCGCAGCGGTTCCGCCTTCGATGGTTCGACGGGCGCATTCCTGCTGGCGGTGCAATGGCATCCCGAGTGGCGTGTGCTCGAGAATGATTTTTATCAGGGCATTTTCCGTGCCTTCGGCGACGCCTGCCGACAACGCGCCAACCAACGGATACGATGACGGCATGAGCCCGAAGACCCCACCCCGCAAAGCGCCATCCAAACGCACGGTCGGCAAACGAAAACCTGCGCAGATTTCCGCCGACGCCCAGCCCGGCGAACACGCGCTGCTGCGTTGGCTGAAGGACCGCAACATCACCGAAGTCGAATGTCTGGTGCCGGACATCACCGGCAACGCGCGCGGCAAGATCATTCCCGCTCACAAGTTCTCGCACGATTACGGCACCCGGCTGCCGGAAGGCATCTTCGCCACCACCGTCACCGGCGATTATCCCGACGACTACTACGACCTGATTTCGCCCTCCGACGCCGATATGCTGCTGAGCCCGGACCCGGACACCGTGCGGCTGGTGCCCTGGGCCACCGATCCGACCGCGCAGATCATCCACGACTGCTACACCAAGGCCGGCGAACGTCATGAACTGGCGCCGCGCAACGTGCTCAAGCGCGTGCTCGATGCCTACGAAGAACTGGGCCTGCGGCCGGTGGTCGCGCCCGAGGTCGAGTTCTTCCTTGTGCAGAAGAACACCGACCCGGATTTCCCGCTGCAGCCGCCTGCCGGCCGCTCCGGGCGCCCGGAAACCGCGCGCCAGTCGTATTCCATCGATGCGGTCAACGAGTTCGACCCGATCCTCGATCTGATGTACGACTACAGCGATGCGATGCAACTGGACGTGGACACGCTGATCCACGAATCCGGCGCGGCGCAGCTGGAAGTCAATTTCACCCATGCCGATGCGATGTCGCGCGCCGACCAGGTCTTCATGTTCAAGCGGATGATGCGCGAGGCTGCGATGCGCCACGGCGTGTACGCGACCTTCCTCGCCAAGCCGATGGAGAACGAGCCCGGCAGCGCGATGCACATCCACCAGAGCCTGATCGACGTGAAGACCGGCAAGAACGTATTCGCAGCCAAAGGCGAGGGCAAGCAAAGCCGGATCTTCGATCACTATCTCGGTGGGTTGCAGAAATACGTGCCGATGGCGATGGCGTTCTTCGCGCCCAACGTGAATTCCTATCGCCGCCTGGCGCTGGGTCAAGTTGCCCCGATCAACGTGCAGTGGGGCTACGACAACCGCACCTGCGGCCTGCGCGTGCCGATGGACACGCCGGAGAACACCCGCGTGGAAAGCCGTTTCGCCGGCTCCGACGCCAATCCCTATCTGGCGATGGCCGGCACGCTGGCCTGCGGTCTGTTCGGCATCCGCGAAAAACTGCAGCCGACCGCGCCGCTGACCATCAGCGCCCAGGATGTCGGTTTCGAATTGCCGCGCTCGCTCGGCGAAGCGCTGGACCAACTGGAAACCTGCACGATGCTGCACGACCTGATGGGCGCGCGCTTCGTCCGCGCCTACATCTCGGTCAAACGCAAGGAATACGAGACCTTCTTCCGCGTGATCAGTTCGTGGGAGCGCGAATTCCTGCTGTTGAACGTCTGAGCTGCGGCTTCCGTCATCCATCTCGCGGCTGGTTTCGACAATCGATCAACCGCTCCTACAATCCTCGTTCGGAACCATCATGGATCACACCGACATCGTCCGCCTGCAGCAGCTCGACGCCGCGCATCACCTGCATCCGTTCAACGACAACGCCGCGCTGGCGAAGAAGGGCACCCGCATCCTCACGCGCGGCGAAGGCGCCTATGTCTGGGATGCCGACGGCAACAAGTTGCTGGATGCCTTCGCCGGCCTGTGGTGCGTGAATCTCGGCTATGGCCGCAAGGAACTGGGCGAAGCCGCGTCGCGGCAGATGACCCAACTGGCCTACTACAACAGTTTCTTCCAGTGCACGGTGGAGCCGACGATCCAACTCTCGGCCAAGCTCGCGGAACTCACGCCGGCCGATCTCAACCACGCCTTCTTCACCAATTCCGGCTCCGAGGCCAACGACACCATTCTGCGGCTGGTGCGGCATTTCTGGGCGGTGCAGGATCAGCCGCAGAAAAACATTTTCATCGGCCGCCACAACGGCTATCACGGCACCACCATGGCCGGCGCCAGCCTGGGCGGCATGGCCGGCATGCACAAGCAGGGCGGATTGCCGATCCCCGACATCCACCACATCGAGCCGCCGTTCTGGTTCGCCGACGGCGGCGACATGTCGCCCGAGGAGTACGGACTGGCCGCGGCGAAGCGGCTGGAAGACAAGATCCTCGCGCTCGGTCCGGACCGGGTCGCGGCCTTCATCGGCGAACCGATCATGGGTGCGATCGGTGTCTACATCCCGCCGGCCACCTACTGGCCTGAAATCGAGCGCATCTGCCGCAAGTACGACGTGCTGCTGGTCGCCGATGAAGTGATCTGCGGTTTCGGCCGTACCGGCGAATGGTTCGGCGCGAATTATTTCGGCTTCACGCCGGACGTGATGACGCTCGCGAAAGGCATCACCTCCGGTTACATCCCGCTGGGCGCGGCGATGTTCAACGACCGCGTCGCCGATGTGCTCAAGCACCAGGGCGGCGAGCTCGCCCACGGCTGCACCTATTCCGGCCATCCGGTCTGCGCCGCGGTGGCGCTGGAGAACATCCGCATCCTGCAGGAAGAGGGCATCGTCGACCGCGCCCGCACCCAGATCGCGCCGTATCTGGCCCAGCGCTGGGCGGAACTCGGCGAGCACCGGCTGGTGGGCGAAGCCCGCATCGCCGGCATGGTCGGCGCCCTGGAACTGGTGCCCGACAAGGGCAGGCGCGCGTTCTTCGAGGACCGCGGCAAGGTCGGCATGCTCTGCCGCGACATGGCGCTGCGCAACGGGCTGATCCTCCGCGCCACCTATGATTCAATGCTGCTGTCGCCGCCGCTGATCATCACCCGCGAGCAGGTCGACGAGTTGTTCGAGAAGGCCTGGAAATCGTTGAACGAAACCGTCGCTGCATTGGAGAATTGATCGTTACCGCATGACCGCTGGCGCATGCCGCCGAGCTGCGCGACACTCGCCTTGCGAACCGCTACCGCCATCCACCGATGCCCTGCCGGGCGAGAGGAATGCCATGAAATTGCGAATGCTGGGTCTGTCCGTTGCCGTTTCCATGCTGGTCGCCTGCGGCGGCGGCGACAAACAAGCCGCCGACGGCGGCAAGGCCGGAGGCGGCGAGAAGATCGTCAACGTCATCAACTGGTCGGATTACATCGCCGAAGACACCAACGCCAACTTCGAGAAGGCCACCGGCATCAAAGTGGTCTACGACGTCTTCGACAGCAACGAAGTGCTGGAAACCAAACTGCTGGCCGGTTCGAGCGGCTACGACGTGGTGGTGCCGTCCTCCGATTTCATGGGCCGCCAGATCAAGGCCGGCGTGTTCCATCCGCTGGACCGCAGCAAGATTCCCAACTACGCCAACCTCGATCCGACGATCATGAAGCGCCTGGAAAATCTCGACCCGGGCAACAAATTCGGCATCCCGTACATGATCGGCACCACCGGCATCGGCTACAACGTCGACAAGGTGAAGGCGGCCTTCGGCAACACCGACGTCGCCAACAGTCTGGATCTAATCTTCAAGCCCGAGAACATCTCCAAGCTGAAGGATTGCGGCGTCACCGTGCTCGACGCGCCGATCGATATCATCAAGATCGCGCTGCACTATCAGGGCGAAGACCCGAACAGCGAAGATCCGGCGGTGATCGACAAAGCGGTGCCGCTGCTGAAGGCGATCCGGCCTTACATCACCACGTTCCACTCTTCTTCCTACATCGATGCGCTGGCCAGCGGCGATACCTGTCTGGTGCTGGCCTGGTCGGGCGACATCATTACGGCCCGCAACCGCGCCGTCGAGGCCGGGAACGGCGTCAACATCGCCTATTCGATTCCGAAGGAAGGCGCGCCGCAGTGGTTCGACATGCTGGCCATCCCCAAGGACGCCAAGCACATCGATGAGGCCTATGCCTACATCAACAATCTGCTCGATGTAAAGGTGATGGCGGCGAACTCCAACTTCATCAGCTATCCGAACGCGATCCCGGCGACCAAGGCGATGATCCTGCCGGAAATCACCAACGACCCGACCCTGTATCCGCCGCCGGAAGTCGCCGCCAAGCTGTGGACCTTCACCGTGGTGTCGCCGAAGGCTGCCGAGCAGTACACGCGGATCTGGACCGATCTCAAGACGGGACGCTGATGCCGGTACGGAGCCGGCGTCGCCGGCTCTCGTTCTACGCTGCACGACTGCGCGCTTCGAGAGGGCGTTGCACAACACGACGGGGATGATGGATGGGCACCGAGCCAGCCAGCAGCGTTAAAGAAAACGGCAAAGACACCGAGGATTACCTGCGGATCGTCGATGTCCGCAAGGAATTCGACGGTTTCGTCGCGGTCGAAGACACCAACCTCGGCATCCGCAAGGGCGAGATCTTCGCGCTGCTCGGCGGTTCCGGCTGCGGCAAGTCGACGCTGTTGCGCTGTCTGGGCGGGTTCGAACGACCGACTTCCGGGAAGATCTATCTCGACGGCCAATTGATGAACGACCTGCCGCCCTATGAGCGGCCGATCAACATGATGTTCCAGTCGTATGCGCTGTTTCCGCACATGACGGTAGCCCAGAACATCGCATTCGGCCCGAAACAGGACGGCATGCCGAAACAGCAGATCGAGGCGCGCGTCACCGAGATGCTGAAACTTGTGCAGATGGAAAAATACGCCCAGCGCAAGCCGCATCAGCTCTCCGGCGGCCAGCAGCAGCGCGTGGCGCTGGCGCGTTCGCTGGCGAAAGGGCCGAAGTTGCTGCTGCTGGACGAACCGATGGGCGCGCTGGACAAGAAGCTGCGCTCGCAGATGCAGCTGGAGCTGGTCAGCATCATCGAGAAATCGGGCGTGACCTGCGTGATGGTGACCCACGATCAGGAAGAGGCCATGACCATGGCCACCCGTATCGCGCTGATGGACAGCGGCCGCATCCGCCAGGTCGCCACGCCCGACGAGATCTACGAATCGCCGACCAGCCGTTTCGCCGCCGAATTCATCGGTTCGGTGAACATGATCGAAGGCCGGATCGAAGAGGACATGAAGGACTACGTGACCATCCGCGCGCCGCAGCTGCCGGACGTGATCTACGTCGGTCACGGCATTTCCGGATACGAAGGTCAGGACGTCGCATTCGGGGTGCGCCCGGAAAAAGTGCAGATCAGCAAAGAGGAACCGGCGCAGCCGCACAACAAGGCGCGCGGCAAGATCGAGGACATCGCCTATTTCGGCAGCCACTCGGTCTTCCACGTGCGCCTGCCCACCGGCTTCAAGATGATGGCGAACTTCGCCAATCAAGAGCGCTGGGCGAGCGAGGGCATGACCTGGGGCGATGAGGTCTGGGTGTGCTGGGGCGAAAACGAAGGCGTGGTGCTGACCTCATGAGCGCGGGCATCGGCAGGGTTCTGGCGAAACTGGTCCCCGGCAAGCGCTGGGCCGTCATCGCGATACCTTATCTGTGGATGCTGCTGTTCTTCGCGATACCGTTCCTGATCGTGCTGCGCATTTCCTTCTCGATGCGCGACCAGACCTCATCGCCGCCGTACACGCCGATCATCGAGTACATCGACAACGCGGTCACGATGAAGCTCAATCTGAGCCATTACGCGACCCTGGTGACCGATTCGCTGTACGTGCAGGCCTACGGCAGTTCGCTGTGGATCGCCGCGGTGTCGACATTGCTCGCGCTGCTGATCGGTTATCCGATGGCCTATGTCATTTCGCGGCTTTCGCCCTCCGCGCGCAATGTGGCGATGATGCTGGTGGTGCTGCCGTCGTGGACCTCGTTCCTGATCCGCGTCTACGCATGGGTCGGCATCCTCAAGAACAACGGCCTGCTCAATGGCCTGCTGATGAAGCTCGGCATCATCGAGGAACCGCTCAAGATCCTGTACACGCCGCTCGCGACCTACATCGGCATCGTCTACTGCTATCTGCCGTTCATGATCCTGCCGCTGTACACCAACCTGGTGAAGCACGACAACCGCTTGCTGGAGGCCGCTTACGACCTCGGCGCCAAGCCGTGGCAGGCGTTCATCAAGATCACCCTGCCGCTGTCGCGCGCCGGCATCATCGCCGGCTGCATGCTGGTGATGATTCCCGCGGTGGGCGAGTACGTCATTCCCGAAATGCTGGGCGGCCCGGACACGCTGATGATCGGCCGGCAGCTGGTCAATGATTTCAGCGCCGCGACCGATTGGCCGCGCGCGTCCGCGGTGGCGATCTCGATGCTGCTCCTGCTGCTGGTGCCGATCCTGATCTTCAACCGCGTGCAGCAGCGCGAGATGGAAGGCAGACTGACATGAACGCCTTCCGGACACATTGGCTGAGATGGTCGGTGCTGGCGCTGGGCTTCGCCTTTCTGTACGTGCCGATCCTGATTCTGATGATCTACTCGTTCAACGAGAGCAAGCTGGCCAGCGTCTGGTCGGGCTTTTCGTTCAAGTGGTACGGCGCACTGTTCCGCGACCGCGACATGCTCAGTGCCGCATGGCTGAGTCTGAAACTTGCGTTCTTCACCGCCACCGGCGCGGTAGTGCTGGGCACGCTTGCTTCGCTGGTGATGACGCGGATGCGGCATTTTCGCAGTCGCACGCTGTTCGGCGCGCTGATCACGGCGCCGCTGGTGATGCCGGAAGTGATCCTGGGCCTGTCGCTGCTGCTGCTGTTCGTCTCGATGGGCAATGCGCTCAACGGGCTTGGGATCGGTCAATTCCAGCCGAAGGGTGTGCTCACGCTGTGGATCGCGCACGTCACCTTCACGCTGGCGTTCGTCACCGTGGTCATTTCCTCGCGCATGTCCGAGCTGGATAAATCGCTGGAAGAAGCGGCGATGGACTTGGGCGCCAATCGGGTGAAGGTGTTTTTCCAGATCACCCTGCCGATCATCGCGCCCGCGCTGGTGTCGGGCTGGCTGCTGGCCTTCACGCTGTCGCTGGACGACGTGGTGATCTCGAGTTTTGTCTCCGGACCGGGCTCGACCACGCTGCCGATCAAGGTGTTCTCTTCGGTGCGTTTGGGCCTGAATCCCAAGATCAACGCACTGGCGACGATCATGGTCGCCATCGTGTCCCTCGTTGCGGTACTCGGCTGGTGGTGGATGCGCCGCGAAGAACGTCGCCGCCAGCGCGACATGCAACTGGCGATGCAGGACAACGGTTGATCGCAGCGCGCGTCCCCGATTCCACCGCGCGTCAGTGGCGGAAGCACTCATACACAAGAGGCAAGAGACATGACGGTCGAATTGATCCATCCATGGAGCGGTGCAGTCGACTATCGCTACGACTACATCGGCGCAGCCGATGTCGAGCGCATTCTGCAGGCCGCCGCGCAAGCCGCACCCGCTTGGGCCGCACGCGACCTTGAGGATCGCGGCGCACTGCTGCGCGCGGTCGCTGCTCAGTTGCGCGAGCAGCGCGAGGCCATCGCCGCAACGATGACCGCCGACATGGGCAAGCTGCGGCGCGAAGGTCTGGTGGAGATCGAGAAATCGGCGTCGGCCTGCGAATACTACGCAGAGCACGCCATCGACTATCTTCGCGACGGCATGATCGCCACCGAAGCGCATCGCAGCTACGTGACCTACGAGCCGCTGGGCTGCATCTTCGCGGTGATGCCGTGGAATTTCCCGATCTGGCAGGTGTTCCGTTTCCTTGCACCCGGGTTGATGGCCGGCAACGTCGCGGTCCTCAAGCACGCGAGCAACGTGCCGCGCTGCGCGGACGCGATCGCCCGCGTGCTGCGCGATGCCGGCATTCCCGAAGGCGTGTTGGGCGTGCTGCATATCGACAATTCGATGGCCGCCCATGTGATTGCCGACCCCAGGGTGAAAGCGGTCACGCTGACCGGCAGCGAACGCGCCGGCAGCGCGGTGGCTTCGACCGCCGGCAAACATCTGAAGAAATGCGTGATGGAACTGGGCGGCAGCGACCCGTTCGTGGTGCTGGACGATGCCGATCTCGACGTGACCATTCCCGCGGCCATCGCTTCGCGCTTCGGCAACGCCGGCCAGACCTGCATCGCCGCCAAGCGTTTCATCGTGACCCCGGGCATCGCCGATGCGTTCGTCGCGCGCTTCGTCGAAGCTGCCGGCAATCTCGCAGTGGGCGATCCATCGGACGAAGCCACGACCCTCGCACCGATGGCCCGCGCCGATCTGCGCGATGAAGTCCACGATCAGGTGCAGCGCAGCGTCGCCGCCGGCGCGAAGTTGTTGATCGGCGGCACGCCGGGGCAGGGCGGCTCGCACTATCCCGCGACCATCCTCGATCATGTCGTGCCCGGTATGCCCGCGTACCACGAAGAACTCTTCGGACCGGCCGCAAGCATTCTGCGCGCACGCGATGACGACGATGCTGTGCGCATCGCCAACGACACTGCGTTTGGTCTCGGCGCGAGCGTCTGGACCGCCGACAAGGCGCGCGGTGAAGCGGTTGCGCGGCGTCTGCAGGCGGGTGCGACTTTCGTTAATGCGATCGTGCGTAGCGATGTGCGGTTGCCGTTCGGGGGGACCAAGACTTCTGGCTTCGGCCGCGAATTGGCGGAGCATGGGATTCATGAGTTCATGAATATCAAGACGGTTTATGTGGCTTAGATAGAGGAGTTAGGCCTTTGCATCAGAATCCTCGCTATCTTGAAGAATTGACCAAATCCTCCGAGAATGCTGAGAAGGCGTTCCAATCGGCTTTTTCACCAAAATTCAAGCATCACTCTAACGAGGAGCTTCAACTCTGGGCAGCATTGGCAATTCTTCACTGCAATATTCTCAGATATGTAGTCACTTACGAAAATTCCACAAACTTGGGAATTGTTCGCCTTTTATGGATGGGCGACATAGTTTCTATGCTTTATGAGGCCAGAAAATGGTTTCATGCTTGTGGAAATCCAGAGCTGATAAGGATCGCAATATTAAAGGGCATAAACAAGGACGATATTGAGAAAAATATTGAACAAATTAAATTGAATTTTCCATTGCACGGTGTGGAGAAATTCAAGAGCTTTAGAAACAAAGCAGGTAATCACTATGATCGAAAATTTGTAGCACACCTACAGCAGTTCTCTGAAGTGGATTCCAATAGTTTCTTCACAATCCTTAGCAACTACGCTAATTACACAAATCGATGGACTGTGCTTTGCAAAGAGGTGCTATCGTACGGCCAGCAGGAAAAGGCCTAACAATTCGTGTATGAACTCCCCACGCAAGTACCGCTCGTCGGTTGTTTGAAGCTCGTAGGGTGGGGTGAGCGCAGCGATGCCCACCATGCAGGCACCCAAAACTTAGGTGGGCATCGAACGAAGC
>JAZKFJ010000033.1:0-13432 GCA_040386495.1 Pseudomonadota bacterium | reverse complement strand
TGAGCGCGAGAATTCCATGGCGCTCGCCTTCCTCCTGTTCCTGCTTGCGGGCGGTGCCGGTGCGGTCGCCTGGCATGCCCGCCAGAACGAGGAAGAGCGCCGCATGATGATCGGCGGCACCCTGGCCGGCGTCGCCCTGCTTTCTTCGCTGCTGCTGTGGTTCCTGCGGCCCGGCGTAGAGGAGATCGACCGACGCGTCGCGGCGGCAACCCAGGGCGGCGACGGCAGTTCCGGTTCGACCGATCCCGACGCACCCGATGGCGGGACGATGCTCTGCAGCTTCGTCGAATCGCGCAGCCGTGTAACCGGCGCACGCACCGACGATATCGAGTTCGCCTGGCAAGACAGCGGTTGCGTCAACGAACGCACGCAATATGGCGTCGTCGCCGGCGAATGGTCGCGGGTGCTGGTGCCCGACGACGAAGAGGCGGTCTCGATAAATCGCTACGATCCGGCGACGCGCACTTTCAGTACCGACCGTTATTTGCTCTCACGTTCGGCCATGTCCGCCGCCCGCGAGGCGCGTGACAAATACAGCCCGCCACAATGCGGCGCGGACAATGCCGCTGCCAGTCTTGGCGACATGCAGACCGGGGTTACCTCGTTGCTGCCACCACGCCCCAATGAACGGCTGGTCTACCAGTGCGAGGCAAAGCCTGCAGATTCGCAGGCGATCAAGCCGCTGGCTTCCCCGGCCGGATAATCAGGCCGCCAGCGCCTCGCCGCTCAGCGTGATGCGATGCATCTCGCGCACATGGCCGTGATAGTCGTTGAGCGCGTAGTGCCAGGTCGTCCGGTTGTCCCAGATGGTCACCGTGCCTTCGCGCCATTCGACGCGCGCGCGGATGTCCTCGCTCATGGCGGCAGCGTAGAGTTCCTGCAGCAAAGGCAGGCTCTCTGCACGGGTCATGCCTTCCAGATGCACGGTGAAGGCCGGATTGACATAGAGCAGCTTGCGCCCGGTACGCGGATGACGGATCACCACGGGATGGGTCGCGCCGGTCTTGAGGTCCTGCCCGCGCAGCTCGCTGCCCTGATCGGTCTGCGCGTACACTCCATCGGGTGAATAAATATGGTCGGCGCTGTGATAGGCGCGCAGTGAGGCAATCTTCCCTTTCATTTCGTCAGACAGGGAATCATAGGCCGCACCCATATGCGCGAACAGCGTGTCGCCGCCCGAAGGCGGTAAGGTGCGCGCGACCAGGATCGATCCCATCGCCGGTATCTGGTCATAGGAATGATCGGTGTGCCAGCCGCCGCCGATATTGGTTTCCTGCTCGGCGCTCTTTCTTACTATGGCGATCTCGGGCCTGTCGCCGTGGAGCGGAAAGTAATTGTTGATGTCGATCCCGCCCCAGCGCTGGGCGAAGTCGATGTGATCCTCTGGCGAGAAGTTCTGGTCGCGAAATACGGCAACGCCATGTTCGTAGATCGCCTGCCTGATCGCCTCGATCTCCGCGTCGCCGCATTGCGCGAGCTGGACGCCCGAGATTTCGACCCCGCATTTCGGTGCCAGTGCGACTTTATCCATGGGCTCTCTCCCGGCCTTGTCTACGGCCCTTTCGGCGGGCCGCCTATAGTTGCCCTTCTAACCAATAGGGAAAAGCCTGCAAAGGATATTTTTTCTCTCCGGCGATCGTGCGTGATGTCCCGGCGGATGCCCGGATTGTCGTGGAGGAACAGTTCGGGCCCATCCTGCCGATCCTGGCCTATGATTCCGAAGCAGAAGCCGTGGCGCAGGCGAACGGGTTGCCTTTCGGTCTTGGCGCGTCGGTCTGGGCAAAGGATTCCGGCCGCGCCGCCGCGCTGGCGGATCGGATCGATGCCGGAACCGTATGGATCAATACCCACACGGACCTCGATCCTGACCTGCCGTTCGCCGGCTCGCGCCAATCGGGCCTGGGCGTGGCATTCGCGGAAGAGGGGTTGGCTGAATACACTCAGGTCAAGGTCGTCAACCAGTCGCGCGCGTAATGGGGGCGGGTAGGGGCTAGCGGTCCACCACATTATTCTGAACTATCAGTCGTAGAAAACCATCAGGCGCAGCTCGAAGCTCTCGCGCGGCGGCACCGGGGCGCCGGGCGTCGGTAGCGAGAAGGCGCTGTGCGGTGCGACAAGCGGGCGCTGTCCGCTTTCGTCATAGACCTTGAAGAAGATCGCATCGTCGGGCTGCATGTCGGACATGTAGTACCAGCGGTGGTCGGGATTGTGGGCGACGCCGTATATCTCGCTCTCGCCATAGGGATAGACGTGCCGGACCCGCACGAGATCGTCCGGCGCGACTGATTGCGGCGCGCAGATCGCCAGGGGATCGTCGCGCAGCGGGCCGGTGATCGGCCGCCAGTAGTTGACGAGCGCGAACGGGCGCTCCAGCCATGCCTTGCCGGCGTCGCCCAGCGTGCGCATGATCTGGTGGCGTGCGCTGACCGGAGTGAAATCGCAATGGACGCGGTGAAGCGGCTGGCGCGCCACGCCGCCACCGCGCAGCCTGGCGTTCGGGTCGGGCCGCCGCCGCGTCGCGTGATCGAACACCGCCGCCACCTTGCGACCGAGCAGGGTTTCGGTGATCTCCTGCATTTCGGGATAGAGTCTGGCCTTGACCTGCTCATGATCGTCGAAGTCGCGAAAGTCCGCAGGGAGCTTGATGAAATCGAACCCGTCGCGTTCAATCGAAAATTCGCGGCCGGCATCGCGCACATCGGTGATCGAGACGGCCCGTGGGTCGTCCACGACGCTGCAGACCGGAACGCCTTCGGGCGGTTCGATGTAGTAGGTGGTCGGCTTTGGGGCGTGCTGGTCGATATAGTTGATCGTTGCCCTGACGCTCCCCGACATCCTCTCGCTCCTTGTGGCCTTTCGACATCGTTTTGACATACATTCCCCAAGTGGCATGCCGTCTGACGTGAGTTTCGCCTGAATCCGACCGCAGGACAATCATTTTCCGTCCCGAGCGGCGTCGTCGGGCGCGCAAGGCGCTGAGACAGGGCAGATCGGCCCGCGAAGCCGCCGTGTTGTGCCCTGGTGGCGGTGTTTTTCAGCGCAGCGGACAGACCCATCCTGCCGTTTTCGTTCAGTTTGGGCGTGGATGGCGGTCATGCGCATAGCGGAGGCGCTCGCAATCGGCGGATGGCGGCGAGGATGGCGCGGACCATCGGACCGGTGACGGCCACCTCGGCCAGCTGGAAGGTGATGGCGCGGGCATGGCGGACGACACGTGCCCCGATCTTGATCAGCTTCAGTTGCAGGCTGGTCAACGACCAGTCGGCCATGGCCTCGGGCAGCTCGATGCAGCGCAAGAAGGTGGCCAGGTTGTACGCCAGGGCGTGCAGTTGCAGCCGCACCTCATTGTCGCGGAACTTCCGGCACGACAGCCGCGTCCAGCGAAAGGCGTATTTGCCCTCTTTGATGTGCTGCTCGGCGGTGCCGCGCTGGTTGTAGAACCGCACCACCCAGTCCGGCTCCATCGGCAGGTTGGTGACGATGAAGCCGACACGCGGGAACAGTTCGCCCGGATGCCATTCGATCTTGGCGATCACCCGGCGTTCCTTGTCCCAGGATGCCGCCTGATACTCGAAGTCTTCGTAGAAGCGCTTGACCTTGGTCAGCGAAGGTCGCCCGACAGGGCGCGTCAGCCGATGCGCGATCTTCTCGCGCAGGACGTTGTTCGCAGGCAGCCGGATGGCGTAGAAGAATCGGGCTTCTTCCAGCCGCTCATAGATCGCGGGGATCGCGTAGGCGGCGTCAGCCCGGAAGAACCGGCCGCAAAGGTCGCGCTCCGCGTAGCGGGCGATGACGGGGTCGAGAACGTCCCGCCAGCCATCGGCGCTGTGGACGTTGCCATGGCGCAAGGCGCAGCGCTCCAGCATGCCGAACTGGTTGAACAAAAAGTTCGGGTGATAGCAGGTGCAGTCGAAATGCCCGTTCCAGGCCGCGCCCTCCTGATCGCCATGGGTGGGGCTGACCGAACTGTCCATGTCCAGAACGATGTACTTCAGCCCGTTACGGTCATGGAACCGGTCGATCCATTGGCCATTCAGGTCGGCCAGCGCGGCACGGTTCTCGGGCTGTGCCAGTGTCTCGGTCTCGAACCGTCCCATCTGCGAGGCCGAGGCCGCTTGCGCATCGACAGCCCTTCCACCCACGACCTGGCGCATCACCGGATCGAGGGCCAGGCGGTCGGCGTCGTTCACATCCTCGTATCCGGCCAGTCGCCCGAACACCGATTGCCGGAACAACCCGTCAAGCCGGTGGACCGTGTTCTTGCCGCGCCGGGTGTCGCGCAATGCTTTTGCCGCCAGATCGGACAGCCCGAGCGCGTCATCCAGCTCGCGCATCACCAGCAGGCCGCCGTCGGAACTGAGCTGCGCACCTCGGAACTCCACATGCACCCGGCGGTCGAACTCGACCCGATCTGCCCGCTTCGAACCCGCACCCTCTGGGTGATCCATCAAACGCGCCCCTCACGGCCATCAACACCATGATTTATATCGGAAATATTGAGATCCTGACAGCAAAATCAGCGATTTACTTGGGGAATGTGGGGTTATAGGTGTAGCTGAGTGTCAGAGACGGCGGCGCGACCGCCGGATATTGCTCGATCGGCAGGTTGATGAGCGCCATCGTTCCGAACAGCGCGATGAACAGGGCGATGACCCACGCGACGGCGGGCTTGTGTACGAAATAGCTGTCCATGATCTCAGCGCCCGCCCTTCGTCTGAGCGGGGGCAGCGTCGCCGCGCACCTGCACCTTTTGACCTGGCTGCGCCTTCTGCCAGCCCTCGACGATCACGCGGTCGCCGGGCTTGAGGCCGGAGCGGACGATCCAGTTTCCACCAACCTGCGCGCCGAGCTGAACGCTGCGTGCTTCTACGGTTGAGTCGCGACCGACCACTGAAACCGTGGCGTTCCTTTCTCCCATCTGCACCGCCTTCGCGGGGATCATGATGCCGCTGGGTGCCGTTCCAATGCTCAGCCTGCCGCGCACAAACTGTCCGGGCAGCAGCAGCCGCTCAGGATTTGGGAAAACCGCGCGCAGGGTCTGGCTACCGGTCGTCGAATCAACGGTCTGGTCCGAGAAATCCAGCTTTCCCGCAACGGCATAGTCCTGCCCGTTGGCGAGGATCAAACGTACTTCGATCTGCGACAGAGCCGGCACATCGAGGGAACCCGAACGCTGCGCCTGGATGAGGTCGAGAGCAGCGGCACTGGACTGCGTGAACACGGCATAGACCGGCGCAAGCTGTTCAACCGTGGCAAGCGGTGTCGCCGATGAGGCGCTGACCAATGCGCCTTCCGTTACCTGCGCGCGACCGACGCGCCCGGCGATCGGCGCACGCACGATGGTGTAGCTCTGCTGGAGCTGCGCCCGCGCAAGGGCCGCCCGTGCGTCCGCGACATTGGCGTCTTCCTGCCGCAAGGTCGCTTGTGCCTGGTCGAACTCCAGCGCGCTGACCGACCGATCTGCGACGAGCGGGGCATAGCGGCGAACGATCTGCTGGGCATTGGTGCGCGCGGCCTCGGCGCGGCGCAGCGTCGCCCGCGCCTGATCCACCTGGGCATTGAGGTCGCGCGGATCGATGCGAAACAGGGGCGCTCCCTCCACCACATCGGTGCCTTCCTGATAGAGGCGGCGCTCGATAATGCCGTCTGAGCGTGCGCGAACCTCCGCCGTGCGCACCGCTTCGATACGGCCGGGCAGTTCGACGATGTTGGGAATGGACTGTGCCTTGACGGTCATGGCCACCACGAGCGGCGGTGGTCCGGCACCCCACGCGCCGTCGCCCCCGTCCGCATCCGACCCGCTTCCGCACGCGGCCAGCGCGAAGAGCGCGGCAAGAGGCAGAGTCGCCCGGAATAGGCGGCGGGAAAGTGTTGAGGGCATAGGAACTCCTGGCCGTCCGCTACAGATGAAGCGGAGGCTCGCTGATGAATGAAGGGGAAGCGAAGCCGAACGGCGCCACATAGGCTGCTGATCGGTCTCAACCGGATTTGGGATGAGCGCAGGCGCTCGGGATTTCTGGTGCAAACGCGCGCTCATCTGTCTGGTCACGGCGCGGCGAGAAGGAGCCCGAAAAGTCCACCCGCACACCGTTGACCTGGTTGGTCAAAAGGGCGCCGTGGGTGAATATCTGGTCGCCCTGCGACCTGCGGTCGAACGGACGATGGATACAGATCCCGCAAAAATGCGAGCGTGGGGATACCAACCCACGAACTCTTCTCGGCAAGGGGGCCTCTACGCTTATTGCGAGAGGATTGCAACTTTTTTTTGGATTAGTCCCGGAAGACGGGACATGTCCCATTTTTGTGACAGCACACCTTCTCCCATGATGGAGCAGTCAGTGTAGCCGCCCGCTACCTCGTGCAGCGCCCCCAGTGCGAGCCCGCCACCGGGAACCTTGCGGTCGAGCGGGTCGATGCCAAAGGGAAGCACGCCATGCGCGCGGCGGCCGTTCGATTCGATCGTGGCGATTCGATCGCGCAGCGTGGCGATCTCGCGGTTTTTGGAGCTTTCCATACATTTGAGAACATTCTTGAACTAATCATGTTCTCTAAATGTTCTCATTACCCGCAAGAGTCAATCGAGCGGGCGCTTCATGGCCTTTGATCAACGCATAGAGGTTACACATCGCCCTGCGTCATGCGCGCGCGAAACCGGCGCAGGGTAGGGCGCGACACACCGAGCTGTCGCGCAACCTCGCTGACGCTGTCTTTGAGGGCATAGCGTGGATGGTACGCCAGACAACGCTAAGGAAGAACAGCCAGCGAACAACTACGCGACGCGGATATCTTGCGTCAGGTTGAGCGCTTTACGGCCAGCGGATGCCGCCGCTCTATCCCAGAGAAAGTCACCGGAAAAGGCGATATGTTCCCAGCCCACCGGGGAGGTATGGGCAAGGAGATCGTCGGGCACCGCGGCCGAGGCCGCTCGCAGATGCTGGACGGCGGCGTCCATGTAAGTCGCGTTCCAATAGACAATGGCGGCGATCACCAGGTTGAGGCCGGATGCCCTATATTGCTGGGCCTCATGGCTGCGATCGATGATGCGCCCCTGACGGAAAGTGTAGATCGCCTGCGTCAGGACATGTCGTTGTTCGCTGTTGTTGAGACCGGCCTGGCAACGCCGGCGCAAATCAGGGTTTTCAAGCCAGTCCAGCATGAACAGGGTCCGTTCGACCTTGCCTATTTCCTGTAGCGCCACGTCGAGCTGGTTCTGTCGCTCATAGGCCGCGAGCTTTCGCAACATGACCGAGGGTGCAACGTGGCCGGCCTTGATCGAGCCTACGAGCCGCAGCACGTCATCCCATTGCTCACGAATAATGTCGGTACGGATGCGTTTGCCCAACAGCGGCGTGATGAAGGGATAGGTTGCTGCCGGGGCAATCGGCGCGAGGCGCCTGTCGGGAAAATCGCGCAGGCGCGGGCAGAAGCGAAATCCCAGCATGGCGCAAAGGGCGAAGACATGATCGGTGGCCCCGCCGGTGTCAGTATAATGCTCGGCGATTTTGAGATCGGTGCCGTGATTGGTCAGGCCATCGAGCACATAGGGGGCCTCATGCGTCGCGGCCGAGATCACGTTGACATGGTAGGGGGCGCGCTGATCGGAGACATGCGTGTAGAAGCTGAAGCCGTGGTCGACGCCGTAGCGCGCGTTGATGTCGCCGCCCGACGCACCGCGCTTGGCTCCCCGGAAGAACTGTCCATCGGAGCTTGAGGTGGTGCCGTCGCCCCAGACCCGCGAGAATGGCATGCGGTGCTGGGCGTTGATGAGGACGGCCAGCGCTGCGCGATAGCTGTCATCGCGGATATAGGCGTCATGGGTCCACAGGAGTTGATCGCGTGTGACGCCTTGGCTCGCGGCGGCCATGCGCGAGAGGCCGAGATTGGTGGCATCGGCAAGGATGGTCGCGAGCAGCGCGTTTTCGTTAGGACAGCGCTCACCGGTGCGCAGATTGGTGAACGCCGCGAGGAATCCTGTTTCCTGCGCCACCTCATGAAGCAATTCCGTGATGCGGATGCGCGGCATCATCGCATCGAGCCGGTGGGCTAGTTCCTCGGCGTCAGGCGTCGTGATCGTGCGAACCGGCGATATCTGGAGGCGGTCGTCCCGGAACCGTACATCGTCCAGGGCGTCGCGCTTCAGATGCTGGGCAAACTTCTTCAAGCGCCGATCCAGTTCGTGGCCCCGCTGTGCCAGCCATTCGTCCGCCGACAAGGGCAGGCCGAGCGCGGACACGACCGGTTTCGCCTTTGGCTCGCTGAGCAGATAGCTGTCGAACCGACGATATCCCGCCGATCGTTCAACCCAGACATCTCCGGAGCGCAATTTGTTGCGCAGGTGCGCGATCGTCGCGATCTCCCAGAGTCGCCGGTTGACCTTGCCGTCATCGCTAACCACGATCTTCCGCCATTCCTTGCGGAAGGGCATGGGAGCGTCAGCAGGCAGATCGCGCTTGCCCGACCTGTTAAGCACGCGGAGCACTTCGATGGCGGCGGTCGTTTTCGTACTACCCTTGCCGGCCCTGAACTCGAGTGTTTCCAGCAAATCGGGCGCGAACTTGCGCAACGTCGCATAGCGATCGGCCGCGACCGTCAGCGGATCGAGGCTGGCGGTTTCTGCGATAGTTGCCACTTCTGGCCTGACCCTCATGAGGGTTGTCCACCCGACCGATGCATCCAGGGCCTCCATCGGATCCTCGCCGGTATCGAGCGCATCGGTGAGAGCATCGATCGTACTGCGAAAGATCAGCATCAGCCGTGCTACATTCTTCGACGTGGTAGCATAGCTGCGCGCCTGGGAGTTCCTTGCGCGGGTGAATATCCCGCCGATCAGCTTGTCTGCCATTTCCAGGGCGCTGTCCGTAAGTCGCTCTTCAAGGTCGAGCAGGAACGCGACCAGAGTGGCACGGCGCCGGGACGGCGTATAGCGCTCTATCATATAGGCAGGCGATGCTCGGCCTTCCCTGACATATTGGTGGAACCGGTCCGCATGGATGCGCCCAGCGATGTCCGGGCAAATGCCGATCACCCGCACGCGTCTCAAACGGTCGAGAATCTGGCGGATGTGATCGGGCTTGGCCGCAACGGGGATCGTCTTTAGCAAGGTGAGTTGGCTCACACCACCAGCGCCAGTCTCGTCAAAGAGTTGCTCGAGGGCGTGGACCTGTTCAACGCTGAGATCAGCGATCAGGGCGGAGGCCGCTTGTTTGCGGGCACGCGCTCGTCCCGCGATGCTGACGCGTTCGATGGTAGAAATGGAGGGCAGTAGAATCCGGGCCTCGCGAAGGGCGGTGACGACACCGTTCGCGATCGTCATCCCCTTATCGGTCGCCCAGGCCGTTTTCGCCGCCGCCTCAATCATGAACGGAATATCAGTGCGGGTCGGCCCACGTAGATTAAGGTGCTCCGCCAGTTCCCGGGCATGGTCCGTCATTGTTTGGTCGCGCGCCGCGTAATCGGCGAGGTCTGTTACGCACAGGCCGAGCTGCTCCGCCACAAAGGCCGCAAGATGGTGGGGTATCGCTCCCTTGTCCCGGATGATCTGCGCAAGAGTCGTGCCGGGATGCCGCAGCAACGCCAGTTGCAGCGCCACGCCTAATCGGTTCCGCCGCTCGCGGCGCGCGCCGATAATGTCGATGTCAGATGGCTCGAACGAGTAGAGGCGGGCCAAATGGTCGCGGTCGGTCGGGATGGCGAGGATTTGATCGCGCTCACTCTCGGTCAGGAGTTGATGTTTGCGCTTCACCATGCCGATTCCCGTCCACAAAAGGTCATCTGGGCCTATGGACAGCGACGAGTAAACCCGGAAACACCGCGATGCGGCCCGGCTTGCCGTTCGGCGAATTGTGCAGGCCGTAGATCTCGTCGCAGGGAAAGCGCGTGAACAGGTTGTCCTTGATCATCGCGCGCGCGCCGCCGAGTCCTTCCTCGGCCGGCTGAAACACGAACACCGCGGTGCCGGCGAAGTTGCGCGTCTCGGCGAGATAGCGCGCGGCGCCGAGCAGCATGGTGGTGTGGCCGTCATGGCCGCAGGCGTGCATCTTGCCCGGCACGGTCGAAGCGTAAGGCAGACCCGTCGTCTCAAGGATCGGCAGCGCGTCCATGTCGGCGCGCAGGCCGATCCGCTTGTTGCTGTTGTGGTTGCCGCGCAGTTCGCCGACGACGCCGGTGCCGCCGACGCCGCGATGCACGGTGATGCCCCAGGTCTCCAGCAGGTCGGCGACGATGGCGCTGGTGCGGGTTTCCTCGAAGCCGATTTCCGGATGCGCATGAATATCGCGGCGGATCGCCACGAGATCGTTCTGGAAATCCTTGATCCGGTCGATGACAGGCATGGCTCGCGCGCTCCGCTTGATCGCGGCACGTTATGCCACATCGCAAAGGCGAGTCACGCGGATTTCAGCCCGGCGCTTCGCCGGGCCGCGCATTCACCAGCTGGCCGGAAGCTCCTTGAGGCCGCGCAGCACGAAGGTCGGCCGCCACTTCGGATTTTCCACGTCGTCGATGCGCAGATTCGGAATCCGGCGCAGCAGCGTCGTGAGCGCGACCTCGGCTTCGAGCCGCGCGAGCTGCGCGCCGAGGCAGAAGTGAATACCACCGCCGAACGACAGCGGCCGCACGTTCGGCCGCGTGATGTCGAGCCGATCCGGATGATCGGGATAGACAGCCGGATCGTGATTGGCCGAGCCGAGCAGACACATCACGTTGTCGCCCTGCGGAATTTTCACGCCGCCGATCTCGACATCCTCCATCGCGACGTGGTAGGTGAGCTGCACCGAGGAGTCGTAGCGCAGGAATTCCTCGATCGCGTTCGGCATCAGCGACAGGTTGGACTTCAGCAGTTCGAGCTGGTCCGGATTGCGATGCAGCGCCAGCAGCGCATTGCCGATCAGGTTCACCGTGGTCTCGTGACCCGCGCCGAACAGCAGGATGATGTTCGCGGTCAGCTCTTCGTTGCTGAGCTTGCTGCCGGCCTCTTCCGCCTGAACCAGTTGAGTCGTCAGGTCGTCGCCCGGCTCGCGGCGGCGCAGATCGAACAGCCGCTGGAAATAGGCTTCGGAATTGGCGTGCGCGGCATTGGCCTCGTCGATCTCGGCGCGCGACAGCGGCACCGGATCGAGCAGACGGCCGCCGGTGCGCTCGCGCTTGAAGAAGATTTCGCGATCCGTCTCCGGAATGCCGAGCATGTCGCAGATGACGATGACTGGCAGGCGGAACGCGAAGTCCGAGATCAGGTCCATGCGGCCCTGCCCGATCACCCGGTCGATCGAGTCGTCGACGATCGCCTGGATCTTCGGACGCATGTCCTCGACGCGGCGCGCCGTGAACGCCTTGACGACAAGGCCGCGCAGGCGGGTGTGGTCGGGCGGATCCTGCGTCAGCATCCAGCGGCCCATCGCGCGATAAACAGGCTCGTTCAGCGCTTCCGGCCCGAAGCGGCGCGTGATGCGGGTGACGTAATCCTTGCCGAACCGCTTGTCGCGCAGCACCAGCGCCGCGTCGGCATTGCGGCTGACGAGATAGCCGTTCAGCGCCGGCAGATGCAGCACCGGCGCGTGCGTGCGCAGCTTGTCGTAGGAGGGATAGGGATCGCGGATGAAGTCCGGAGACAGCGGGTTGAACAGCGGCTGGGCGCTTGCCGTCTGGGTTGTAGCCCCTTGCAACTGCTCGTTCATGAATGTCTCCCTGAAAATAGTTAATGCGATCACGCCGCGTTTGGCTGCCGTTTTACGCGATCCCGGACCGGAAGCACAAGACAATTATACCTGCATTCCCCAAGTGGCGTGGCGTTTGAGGTGAAGATCGCCTGTATCCGAGCGCTAGACAAGGATTTTCTGCCGCAAGCGGCACCTGCGGTCGCGCAGACTGCTGGATCTGGACGGATCAGACCGCGAAGCCGCTGTTTCCTTGCCCAGGGGCGGCGTTTTTCAGCGCAGCGGACAGATCTGTCCAGCCGCTTTCGTTCAGTTTGAGCGTGGATCGCGATCATGCGCATAGCGGTGGCGCTCGCAATCGGCGGATAGCGGCGAGGATGGCGCGTACCATCGTGCCGGTGACAGCGACCTCGGCCAGCTGGAAGGTGATGGTGCGGGCGTGACGGACCACACGTGCCCCGATCTTGATCAGCTTCAGTTGCAGGCTGGTCAACGACCAGTCGGCCATGGCCTCGGGCAGCTCGATGCAGCGCAAGAAGGTGGCCAGGTTGTACGCCAGGGCGTGCAGTTGCAGCCGCACCTCATTGTCGCGGAACTTCCGGCACGACAGCCGCGTCCAGCGAAAGGCGTATTTGCCCTCTTTGATGTGCTGCTCGGCGGTGCCGCGCTGGTTGTAGAACCGCACCACCCAGTCCGGCTCCATCGGCAGGTTGGTGACGATGAAGCCGACACGCGGGAACAGTTCGCCCGGATGCCATTCGATCTTGGCGATCACCCGGCGTTCCTTGTCCCAGGACGCCGCCTGATACTCGAATTCCTCGAAGAACCGCTTGACCTTGGTCAGTGACGGCCGCCCGACAGGGCGCGTTAGCCGATGCGCGATCTTGTCCTTGAGGACCGCGTTTGCGGGCAGCCGGATGGCGTAGAAGAACCGCGCTTCTTCCAATCGCTCATAGATCGCCGGGATCGCGTAGGCAGCATCGGCCCGGAAGAACCTGCCACCAAGGTCGCGCTCCGCGTAGCGCGCAATGACGGGGTCGAGAACATCACGCCAGCCATCGGCGCTGTGGACGTTGCCATGGCGCAGGGCGCAGCGTTCCAGCATCCCGAACTGGTTGAACAGAAAGTTGGGGTGATAGCAGCTACAGTCGAAATGGCCATTCCAGGCGGACCCTTCCTGGTCGCCATGGGTCGGGCTGACCGAGCTGTCCATGTCCAGAACGATGTACTTCAGCCCGTTACGGTCATGGAACCGGTCGATCCATTGCCCGTTCAGGTCGGCCAGCGCGGCACGGTTCCCGGCCAGAGCCAGCGTCTCGGTCTCGAACCGTCCCATCTGCGATGCCGAGGCCGCTTGTGCATCGACCGCTCTGCCGCCGACAACTTGGCGCATGACCGGATCGCAGGCGAGACGGTTGGCGTCGTTGACATCCTCGTATCCGGCCAGCCGCCCAAAGACTGATTGCCGGAACAGGCCGTCGAGCCGATGGACCGTGTTCTTGCCAGAGCGAGTATCGCGCAGCGCCGCTGACGCCAAATCGGACAACCCGAGCGCGTCATCAAGCTCGCGCATCACCAGAAGGCCGCCGTCGGAACTGAGCTGCGTGCCGCGAAATTCCAGCCGCACGCGAGGGTCGAAATCCACCCGATCTGCCCGTTGCAAGCCCGCACCCTCTGGGTGATCCATGAAACGCGCCCCTCGCAGCCTTCAACACCATGTTTTATATAGGAAATATAATGGTCAGGACAGCGAAATCAGCGCCTTACTTGGGAAATGTGGG
>JAZKFJ010000032.1:0-12394 GCA_040386495.1 Pseudomonadota bacterium | reverse complement strand
CGCCGAACCAGTTGGTCGCCTTGCCGTGCGCGAAATGCGCGTCGACCTCGCGCGGATGCGCGGCGCCGCGTTCGGCGATGAAGTCCAGCACCGCGTGCGCCTGCTTCCAGCGCGCCGCTGTCCATGCCACGCGCGGCGTGCGCGGATGCATCAGATGGTGATGCGCACGCGGCAGGAAGCCGTAGTTGACGAAGAAATCTTCCTCGATCGGCAGCTTCGGATAGCGGCGTTCCAGGTCGCCGGCGCGATAGCCGACGACGCGATGGCGCAAGGTCAGATCCTGCGCGCGCGCCGGGGCGCGGATCGGATCGGCCTGCACGAAGCCGAGCTTATCGATCGCACGCGCGAGCGTGGTCGGCTTGAACAGCGTGCGGGCCACGGCATAGCGGCGCAGGTGGTCGAGGGCGATGGGCATGGGGAATTGTGGCGCGGAACCGCGCGCAGTGTCCGTCTCGCCTGCCGCGGCAGGAACGCGTAGGGTGGGCCCCTGGCCCACCTGAAGTGCGGCAAGACCCGACGAGAGAGGATCCGCAATGCATAAACGCCTGCTGTTCTGTGGACTTGTACTGTGGCCGTGCATCGCGCTGGCCGGGGAAGGATTCGCGTGGCCGGACGGTCGCAAGGCGGCGGTGAGTCTGGCTTACGACGATGCGCTGGACTCGCAGCTCGACCATGCGCTTCCGGCGCTGGACCGGCATCGGTTGAAGGCGAGTTTCTATCTGACGTTGTCGCGCGCGCCGGTGTGGACGCGCATCGAGGATTGGCGCGCGGCGGCGCGCAACGGGCACGAGTTGGGCAACCACACGTTGTTCCATCAGTGCTCGGGCCGCGCGCCGGGGCGCGACTGGGTGACGCCGGCGCAGGATCTCGACGCGACCACGGTCGCGCAGATGGCGGCACAGGTGGCGTTCGCGGACACGCTGCTCGAACGGATCGACGGCCGCGACGCTGGCCTCGAGGCGCGCAGCTTTACGGTGCCCTGCGGCGATCGCCGGGCCAGCGACGGCGATTACGTGGACGCCATCGCCGGTCGGTTCGTCGGCATCAAGGTGCAGGGCGATGCGGTGGTGGCGGACATGACAACGCTGGATCCCGCCGCGGTCCCCGTGCTGGCGCCCGAAGGCCTGAGCGGCCCGCAGTTGATCGCGCTGGTGGAAGAGGCTGGACGCAAGGGCACGATGGTGAACTTCACCTTCCACGGCATCGGTGGCGATTACCTGCAGACCTCGAACGAGGCGCACGACGCACTGTTGGCCTGGCTGGATGCGCACCGAGACGAATACTGGACCGCGACATTCGGCGAGATCATGCGGTGGGTGCGGAAGCAGAAGCGGTGAGCCATGCCGGCCGGCGCAAAAGAGTGGCTTGTTCACGCCTTTCGAAGAGAACCTGACCCATTGGTTACGGTTTGATGGCATTTCTCCGACTGGCACCCATTCCATCATTGAAGCCGGGGCCATTTGCCGGCCGCGTTGAAACTTGCGGCCCTGCGGGCAATACTTGTCGTTCATTGCCGCAGCCAGCGGGTTCAGCGCTGGCGAAAGGTTTTCGCAAGCTCCAAAAAAGGGACGAATCATGCTCGATACAAGGATCATTCTTTCAGGACTATGGGTGGCTACGATGCTGACCTATCTCTGGGGAGACGTGCTGCGCATCCTGGCCGGCCATGTAACGCCGGGAATGCTCAATGAGGAAGTGGCGGGGACTCAGACGATATGGCTGATTGTTGCCGCCATCATGCTGGTTCCGATCGTCATGGTGGTACTGAGTCTGACGCTGCAGTACTCCGTAGCGCGCTGGACGAACATCATTGTCGGCGGCGTCCTGATTCTCTTCAATCTCATGAGCCTGCCCTACAAGGGGGCCTACGATAATTTCCTGATCGTGGTCAGCTTCGTATTCAATGCCATGGTGGTCTGGTACGCATGGCGATGGGTCGATCGAGTGGCTTGACCGATAGCATCTCGATGCCGTCGCAATCGTGGATGCGCAGGGTGACCTTAGGTCCACGACCCGGCCTACGATCCTACTCGCTGGACTGCGACGTGCGGCGAGATCAGGCGGTGGATGCGTGAGCGCACGGAGATTTGCGGTTTTGCACGTATCGTAGGGTGGCGGTGAGCGCAGCGAACCCCACCCATGGGCATCGTGACGGCGACGATGTCAGGGCGAGTCGGCGTCGTCTTCGATGCGTCCTCGGCTGCCGTGAAGACTGCGTCTTCGTCGAAGGTGGGGTTCGCTGCGCTCACCGCCACCCTACGGGTCCACCTTATGCGTTCACCCATCCCCAGGCCGCCCGCCAATGCGCATGAAGCGGTGATACGAAGAATGAGGCCAGTCTATTAGTTGAGTCACGTATCCATGCTTGATCGGGTTGATGTGGACATAGTCGATGTGGTTGCGCAAATCACGTTCGTCGCGGATCGTATGTTCCCAAAACCGTGCTTGCCACGGCGAGTCGGTTTTTGTTCCGTGACAGATACGTCGCGTGAATCCCTTCTTGATGTCTTGAATCAGACGCGAATAATGATCACCTGGGGTCAGGTTCACTTCAAGAGAAGTGAACCTGACCCCGCGGTTGAAGAGAAGTGAACCTGACCCCGCGGTTGCATGGGCATCGGGGCGGCGACGATGTCAGAGCGAGTCAGTGTCGTCTTCGATGCGTCCCGGCTGCCGTGAAGACTGCGTCTTCGTCGAGGGTGGGGTTCGCTGCGCTCACCGCCACCCTACGAGTCCGCCTTATGCGTTACTTGCTGCGATTTGAATCGATGCGCGAAACAAGTCTTTTAGCCAAACGTTCCGGCTGTTTCAGTTCGCATTCCCATACCGAAAGAACCCTCCAGCCCAGTTTCTTCAACTGTCTGGCTTTGCGCGCATCGCGAGCTCTATTCGCTTCGATCTTCGGTCCCCAATAGTCCGTGCGCGACTTGGGCATCTTGTCGACCTTGCAACGATGTCCGTGCCAGAAGCAGCCATGCACGAAAATAGCCACCCCATAACGAGGCAGTACGAGGTCGGGCGTGCCCGGTAGATCCTTTCTGTGGAGCCGGAACCGATAGCCGAGGCGATGCAACAGCGAACGTACCGCCAATTCGGGCTTGGTGTTGCTGGGGCCGATCTTCGACATCAGTCGACTGCGCGCTTCGGGCGAAATTCTGTCCATTTCTTCGTAAGTAATTGATTCGTTTGCCCATGCGGGCGCGTTGTATGTGCGTTGTATGTGCAGTTACGGCTATCATGCCGCCATGGCGAAGAAGCGTACCGACGATACCGTAATCGATTTGTTCTCCGGCGTCGGAGGGTTGAGTTTAGGCGCTGCGCGAGCCGGGTTCCGGGTCGTGGCCAGCGTCGAGCTGGATGCCATCGCGGCCAAGTCCCACAAGGACAATTTCCCGGGTACGGCGCATCTTGAGACCGATGTCGGCAAGCTGAGCGGCGAAACTTTGCTCGAAGCGGCCAAGTTGCGCGTGGGAGATCTCGGAGGGTTGATCGGTGGACCTCCCTGTCAGGGATTCAGTATGATCGGCAGGCGGGAACAGGCCGATCCCCGCAACGATCTTTTCGTTCAATTCTTCCGCTTGGTCGCCGAGACTCGTCCGGCATTCTATCTCGCCGAAAACGTGCCGGGCATCTTGAACGGCGGCCAAGAGATCATGGCGCGCGCGTTCGACAAATTGCCAAAAAACTATGTCCGCCTGGAACCTATGCGGATCGAAGCGCAGCGCTATGGCGCTCCTACGACGCGGACTCGCATTTTTTTCGTCGGCTACGATCCGGATCGCATCCGCGCACTGACGGAACTTGATTTCGCTCCCGATCCAGGCATTAAGGAAGTGAGGGTCAAGGACGCGCTGAAAGGACTCGGACAAGTACGCGCCGACTGGCAGGCGGAAGAACAGAGTTGGCGTCGTGCCGAATTGCTTGGCAAGTCGGAATTTGCGAAGCGCGTAGTCGGCAAGGTGCCAAAAGGCGTCGGTAACGCGATTGCGCTGGAGAGATTGAAGGCGGCACAGGAAGTCTCCGGCTTTCTCGGGACGAGGCACTCCGCCGAAACCATCGCAAGATTCGATGCGCTCGCCGAAGGCGAGGTCGACAAGGTGTACCGATCGCCGCGATTGAAGCTGGATGGGTTTTGCCCAACGTTGCGTGCCGGCACCAGTCGAGAGAAAGGCAGCTATCAGGCCGTCAGGCCTATCCACCCTAAATCACCGCGCGTGATCTCGCCGCGCGAGGCGGCGAGATTGCAGGGCTTCCCGGATTGGTTCGTTTTCAATCCGACGAAGTGGCATTCGTTTCGTCAGATAGGAAATAGTGTGAGCCCGATAGTTGCTGAGCAGTTGATGAAGGTGCTAAAAATCAGAGGGACACTCGCGAGTACCATGGGTACAGTCTGTAATACATAACAAAGTTGCCAAGTGACTCGGCGGCTTCTGTGGCGCTTGCGCCGATGTAATACCCCATGGTCGTTCCAATCGTTGCTGCATCGGTTTGCGGTAAAAGGGATTCTATGTGCATGCGTTCTTTGAAGGACATTTCTGGAACGCTGATCTCTAAGGGAACGCTCCAGTCGAGTGAAGAAAATGGCCAATGAGCAATACGGATTGAAGCAAGAAATGCTGAGGCATCAATGCTTTTGATAACGGCCCCGGTCATGGTCAGCATCGATTGACCATCTTTGTAAGTGAAAGCTGTTAGTGGCTGAACGATGCAGCGAGACCTCCCGGCAATGCCTTTCTTCGCAGCCGAAACGGCGGCGCTAAGTAATAGTCGAGGGTATGCGTTTGCAGTTACATCATCGCGCGTGATTGTGGCTGGTGCATAGTCGCCAAGTAGCCTTTGCGCCTTCTCGGATCGAAATTTTTGAAGGTCGCTGCCATCGTTCGGTGTGCCGAGTGAGGCGGCATGCGCGTTTAGCGTTATCTTGAAGATGCTTCCTTCAGGGATTTTGCTTATAAGCATTTCGAGTTCAGCAAGCTGCTCCCCAACTTTTGTGGGTTCTGTGTAGTCTAGCCAAATAACGTAGTCGTCGTCGAACTCGAAATTGGATATGAATTCGCCGCTGCTCTCATGCCGTAGATCGATGCAGGAAATTGGTTTATTGAATTTCTGCCTTTTGAACGCGTTTGCATCGATCTCAATTGATATCATTTTGCTTATGCGCGTCGCGGCGTGAACATATTTGAAATCTTCGAGAAAAGGGCCGCCGAAGCCAATGTAGGTGTAGTCGGAGATGTTTCGGTATCTGCCAACGCGAGAGAGAAGGTCTAAATAGAGTCCTCTATCGATGGCTTTGTTTTGACGCAGGTGATATGGGATGGAGGCACCGCTCATTTTCTGGACCTCGCTAACGCCTCGTCGAAGCATTTGCTGCCAACTTCGGAAATGCTGGCGCCCATATCGTCAAACAAGAATTTCCGTACTTCCTTTATCTCAGATTCCTTTCGCTGAAATTGAACGGTTCTAAGGGGGTCTGTATCTTTGGGTTTGGGGAGTTTTGGCTTGAATATTTTCCCGCCCAATTCATTGCGCGATTTTGTCCAGCGCGAATCATCGATTTTCTGGTTGATCTCGTTCGCGAGGAAAGAACTATCAGCGCCGCGCATAGCAATCGCTCTTTCGGGCGATCTAATTTTCCATCGGTTGGTGAAGTCTGTGAATTGTTTTAGCCCGTCGCGCATGATGTTCTTTACCGCGAGGTAGATCTCTGAGTTTCCTTCGACACCTCTCTTGGTCGTTGTTACCGGAAGCTTCTTCGCATCGTTAGATTTAAACGTGACTACGCCTGCAATTGAGACAAATTGAGGATGATATTGTGGGACATTCGCATCGCCCCAGCCTGTGACACGAGATTTGTCTGCGTAAAGTACGACTCGGTCGTTGCAGATTATTGTCCATCCTGCTTTGTCAGAAGAAGGTCTGCTTGGGGCTTCATCGTCATCTTCGTCGTTGATGCCGATTTGAGCGTACAGGCCAACGGCCAAGCTCACACTTACGCCCTTGTATTCCGTCTCATATAGGAATGGTGCGATAGCATCGGAATTGCTGCTCATCGCGTTCTCGTCAGTTAAAAATTCGACTCGAATTGGATCAATTTTTTCATCGTTAATGAATACGCTAAACCCTTTTGCAATGATGTAACCGTAGTAAGCAGAAACTGCTTTTTTAAGCGTGCTTACGAAATCAGTCTCATCGGAAAAAAGGCGAGAAACACCGTCTCTCAGTGATCTGATGAGGATCACTGTTCCCGGCGATGACAGTGCTGATGTTCCTGTCTCAAGCGTCAAAGCCCAATTGCTGTCATCGTCCATCCAAGCATGCGGAATTGATACTGAAAAGTCTGTGTCGGCTGTTTTGCTCTTGACAATCGAATCATGCCCCATTTTGAAGATAGCGCGCTTCATGCCTATGCCATAGACGCCGACGGTAGGAAGATCTTGGTCTCGCTCAGGGTCGGGCCTCCCCATTCTAAATGCGTAAGATTCTGCAAGATCTTGTGGGATTCCACCGCAGTTGTCTTCGATGCAAAAGCTATCTGCATCAAATTTTATTCGCGCGTAGTAATCCTTGTACGGACTCTCCCCGTCGCTACTCCCTCCATTGCTACGAAGCGCGCCGTCTACGCAGTTGTCGAGCAAATCGAGTATTGCGTCCTGTAGTTCGATGTCTCTTGTAAGCATTTCTACGAAGAACCTTTTCGCTGGAAATGCATTTACGCTGTGCTGCGACATTTTCCCTCCATTGATAATCGCTAAGTTCGAACAGCAAAAGGCGGCCATGCGGCCGCCTTTTTCGTATCCCTCAAGCCCCCACCGGATTCCCCTTCTCCACATCAATCTTATAAAGCTTGATCGCCCGAGACACATCCTTCCCGGTCATCTTCCCTTCCTTAGCCAACGCATCAATCGCCGCATGCGCGATGTAATACCGATCCACCTCAAAATGCCTGCGCAAATTCGCCCGCGTATCGCTACGCCCGAAGCCATCCGTCCCCAACACCGTATACCGCATCGGCACGAACGCTCTGATCTGATCCGCAAACGCACGCACGTAGTCGGTCGCAGCCACGGCCGGACCCTGACGCCCTTCCAGCAGCTCGGTGACATACGCCTTGCGCGGTGCTTTCGCCTCAGGATTCAACCGATTCCACCGCTCCGCATCAAACCCGTCGCGCCGCAGTTCGGTAAAGCTCGGGCATGACCAGATATCGCTGGTCACGCCAAAATCCTTGTCCAACAGGTCGGCGGCAGCGATGGCTTCACGCAGAATCGTGCCGCTGCCCATCAGTTGCACGCGCAGTTCGCCCTTCTTGGGCTTGCCGGCGTCCTTGAGCAGATACATGCCCTTGATGATGCCGTCGGCGGCGCCTTCGGGCATCTCCGGGTGGGCGTAGTTCTCGTTCATCAGGGTGAGGTAGTAGTACTCGTCCTGCTGCTCGGTGAGCATGCGCTGCATGCCGTGCTGCAGGACCACCGCGACCTCGAAGCCGAAGGTCGGGTCGTAGGATTTGCAGTTCGGGATGGCGCCGGACAACAGGTGCGAGTGGCCGTCCTCATGCTGCAGGCCTTCGCCGTTGAGCGTGGTGCGGCCGGCGGTGGCGCCCAGCAGGAAGCCGCGCGCGCGCATGTCCGCGGCCTGCCAAGCGCTGTCGCCGATGCGCTGGAAGCCGAACATCGAATAGAAGATGTAGAACGGCAGCATCGGCAGGTCGTTGGTGCTGTAGCTGGTGGCCGCGGCCATCCACGACGAGAACGCGCCGCATTCGGTGATGCCTTCTTCCAGCACCTGGCCGGCGGCGTCCTCGCGGTAATACATCAGCTGGTCGCGATCCACCGGCTTGTATTTCTGGCCCTGCGGGGCGTAGATGCCGAGCTGGCGGAACAGGCCTTCCATGCCGAAGGTGCGGGCTTCGTCGGCGACGATCGGCACGCAGCGCGGGCCGACGGCCTTGTCGCGCAGGATCACGTTCAGCGCCTGCACGAAGGCCATGGTGGTGCTGATCTCGCGGTCGCCGCTGCTCTTGAGCAGGCGGTCGAAGACTTCCAGCTTCGGCGCTTCCAGCGTCTGCGTGGAGGTGCGGCGGCGCTGCGGCAGCGAGCCGCCCAGCGCGCGGCGACGCTCCAGCATGTATTCGACTTCCGGCGATTTCGGGCCGGGATGATAGAACGGCACCGCGCCGTCCTTCAGCTGGTCGTCGGTGACCGGGATCTTGAAGCGGTCGCGGAAGGTGCGCACCGCGTCGTCGTCGAGCTTCTTGGTCTGGTGCGTGGGGTTGAGCGATTCGCCCGACGCGCCCATGCCGTAACCCTTCACCGTCTTGGCGAGGATCACCGTAGGCATGCCCTTGGTGTCGACCGCGTTCTGGTACGCGGCGTAGACCTTGTGCGGGTCGTGGCCGCCGCGGTTGAGGCGGTAGATGTCGTCGTCGCTCATGTTGGCGACGAGTGCGGCGGTTTCGGGGTATTTGCCGAAGAAATGCTCGCGCGTGTAGGCGCCGCCGAAGGCCTTGCAGTTCTGGTATTCGCCGTCGACGGTTTCCATCATCAGCCGCTTGAGCTGGCCGGTGCTGTCCTTGGCCAGCAGCGGATCCCAATAGCTGCCCCAGACGGTCTTGATGACGTTCCAGCCGGCGCCGCGGAACACGCCTTCCAGTTCCTGGATGATCTTGCCGTTGCCGCGTACGGGGCCGTCGAGGCGCTGCAGGTTGCAGTTGACGACGAAGACCAGGTTGTCCAGGCCTTCGCGGCCGGCGACCGAGATGGCGCCGAGGCTTTCGGGTTCGTCGGTCTCGCCGTCGCCGAGGAAGGCCCAGACCTTGCGGTCGGACTTCGGCATCAGGCCGCGGCCTTCGAGGTATTTCCAGTTGCGCGCCTGATAGATCGCGCTGATCGGGCCGAGGCCCATCGACACCGTGGGCGCCTGCCAGAAATCCGGCATCAGCCACGGGTGCGGGTAGGAACTCACACCGCGGCCGTCGACTTCCATGCGGAAGTGGTCGAGCTGCGATTCGCTGAAGCGGCCTTCCAGGAAGGCGCGGGCGTAGATGCCGGGCGAGCTGTGGCCCTGCACGGCGATGAGGTCGCCCGGGTGGCTGTCGCTGGGCGCGCGCCAGAAGTGGTTGAAGCCGACGTCGTAGAGCGTGGCCGAGCTGGCGAAGCTGGCGATGTGGCCGCCAAGGTCGCCGGGCTTGCGGTTGGCGCGGACCACCATGGCCATCGCGTTCCAGCGGATGATCGAACGGATCCGCCATTCCATGTGCTGGTCGCCCGACATGCGCGGTTCGAGGTGCGACGGAATGGTGTTGATGTATTCGGTGGTGGGCGCGAACGGCAGGTGCGCGCCGGCGCGGCGGGTCAGTTCGACCATGCCCTGCAGCAGCTGGTGGGCGCGCTCGGCGCCGTCGGCGTCGATGACCGCCTTGAGCGACTCGACCCATTCGCGGGTCTCGGTGGGATCGGGGTCGTTCTGCAGCAGTTCGTTCAACCAGCTCATGCGTTGGGCTCCGCTGCGGCCGCGTGGCCGCATCCTGTGGGGGACATTCTGTTTAGAGTCGGGATTCTAGCAGCGGGCGCGCGGGCTGCCCCGTACGGGGGCGTCCGGGATGGGCCGCGGTGGGAAGAATTCGATTTCCTGAGGGGAAGGTCCATAGGGGCGTCGTGGTTCATCGCGGCTTCCGCCGCTCCCACAGGATCCGCGAATACTCGCTGTGGGAGCGGCGGAAGCCGCGATGAAGGGCCCGCAGCCCCAACATGAAGCCCGAATTCGGAAAATTCCGAAGCCGCAATGCGCCATCTTCCGATAGCAGGCGATCAGCTGTCTCGCGAAGCTGTCTTCATGAAAACCTTCAATTCGCCCAGATCCAATGCATTGCGCATCGGTCGTCAATCCATCGCAGGCCAGCGATATCTCATTACGACCCGATGTGATCAACGCGAGACCCGCTTCGCGAATTGGGCCTCCGCTTCTCGGGTCGCCGCTGCGATCGATTGCCGGCGCCTCTGGCGCGATTCACGAATACTCTGTTGGGTGCTGATGCCGGATCACATGCATCTGCTGATCGAACTCGGCGAGAACGAGTCGCTGCCGGCACTGATGCGGCGCGTGAAATGCGTCACCGCCGGCGTCGCCAATGCGGTCGATCGCAGGCGCGGACGCGTCTGGATGCCCGGCTATCACGACCATGCGTTGCGCAGCGATGAAAGTGTCGCCGCGGCGGTGAGATATATGGTCGTCAATCCGGTGCGGGCGGGTCTGGTGAGGCGCGCTGGCGATTATCCGTACTGGAACTGCGTGTGGTTGGGGGATGGGATGGCGGATTGGGAATAGACATGTCGCTTACGGCGAGTGTTTCCGCGCTTCATCGCGGCTTCCGCCGCTCCCACAAGACCAGGCGCTTGCTGTGGGAGCGGCGGAAGCCGCGATGAAGCACAGCAATATCATCGCAATGGCATCGTCCCCCCCAGCTGCAGGCGCGGCCCGATCTTCGATGCATCCTCGATTAGTCCTGGGCCGGAGCGGCGGAAGCCGCGATGAAATGACAGCGATCAATCCTCGCTCGCTGCCGCCCTGCGATTCGTCGCTTCGGCTTCGCGCTGTTGGCGGATCTGCGCGTCCACCGCGGCGATCGCGGTCATGTTGACCACGCGGCGCGGGGTGGAGGCGGGGGTGAGGATATGCGCGGGCTGGTCCAGGCCCATCAGGATCGGGCCGATGGCCACGCCGTCGGTCATCACCCGGACCATGTTGTAGGTGATGTTGGCGGCGTCGAGGTTGGGCAGCACGAACAGGTTGGGGCGGCCGTGCAGGGTGGTGTTGGGGAACATGCGCTTGCGCAGCAGTTCGTCCCATGCGGTGTCGCCCTGCATTTCGCCGTCGACTTCCACCTTCGGCGCGCGCGCGCGGATCAGTTTGTAGGCGCGGCGCATCTTCGCGGCGCTGGCGTTCTCGTGGCTGCCGTAGTTGGAGTGCGACAGCAGCGCGACCTTGGGTTCGATGCCGAACAGTTTCAGGCGATAGGTGGCCTGCAGCGTGGCTTCGGCGATCTGCTCGGCGGACGGGTCCACCTGCACGTGGGTGTCGAGGAAGAACCACACGCCGTGGTCGTTGATCACGCCGGTCATCGCCGCGGTGCCGGAAACGCCGCGCTCGAAGTCGAACACGCTCAGCAGATAGCCCAGTTTCTTGTGGAAACGGCCCACCAGGCCGCAGATCATCGCGTCGGCTTCGCCGCGTTCGACCATCAGCGCGGCGATCAGAGAGGGGCGCGAGCGCAGCAGGTTCTTGGCCGCCGCCGGGGTCACGCCGCGACGTTCGGTCAGCGCGTGGTACTGCTGCCAGTAATCGTTGAAGCGCGGGTCGTCGTTGATGTTGGTGAGGTCGAAATCAACGCCGACCTTCATACGCAGGCCGAGGCGCTGCAGGCGGGTTTCGATCACGTCCGGGCGGCCGATCAGGATCGGGCGCGCCAGTTGTTCGTCGATCACCGTCTGCACGGCGAGCAGCACGGTTTCCTCTTCGCCTTCGGCATAGACGACCCGCTTCTGGTCGCTGCGCGCGCGGTCGTAGACCGGCTTCATCAGCAGGCCGGTGCGATAGATGAACTGGCCGAGTTTCTCGCGGTAGGCGACGAAATCGAGCATCGGCCGCAGGGCGATGCCGGAATCCATGGCGGCCTGCGCCACCGCCGGCGCCAGCACCGTGAGCAGGCGCGGGTCGAACGGACGCGGGATGATGTAGTCGGCGCCAAAACGCGGGATTTCGCCGGCGTAGGCGCCGCCGAGGTCGGACGCCTCCATGCGCGCGAGCTGGGCGATGGCGCGGACGCAGGCGAGCTTCATCGCCTCGTTGATTTCGGTCGCGCCCACGTCCAGCGCGCCGCGGAAGATGTACGGGAAGCACAGCGCGTTGTTGACCTGGTTCGGATAGTCCGAACGGCCGGTGGCGATGATGCAGTCCGGACGCGCGCGCTTGGCCTCTTCCGGATCGATCTCGGGATTGGGATTGGCCAGCGCCAGGATGACCGGCTTGTCGGCCATCGTCGCGACCATCTCCGGCTTGAGAATGCCGGCGGCGGACAGGCCGAGGAACACGTCGGCGCCAATCACGATTTCGGCGAGCGTGCGCTTGTCGGTGTCGCGGGCGTAGCGGGCCTTGTCGGGATCCAGATGCGGCCGGCCGGTGTAGATCACCCCGTCGCGGTCCACCGCGAGGATGTGCTCCGGCTTCATGCCCAGCGCGACCAGCATGTCGAGGCAGGCGATGCCCGCTGCGCCGGCGCCGGAGGTGGCCAGCTTCACGTCTTCGATTTTCTTGCCGACGATCTCCAGCGCGTTGAGCACGGCCGCGCCGACGATGATCGCGGTGCCGTGCTGGTCGTCGTGGAACACCGGGATGTTCA
>JAZKFJ010000031.1:88324-137130 GCA_040386495.1 Pseudomonadota bacterium | reverse complement strand
GGCATCCTGCCGCGTCGAAAAACGGCGCACATCCTGTGCGCCGCCCTCCGGGTCTCCAATGACTGCACTAGGCTGCGTCACTTCAAGGTCGCGGCGACAATAGCCAGTGAAACGAAACCATCTTTTTAGCAAATTTTCGCTCAGCAGAGTATGAGATCGCAAAGAAAAGGAGCGTGCCGGGCACGCTCCTTTTCGTTTCAAACACAACGCCTCAATCAAGGACGTAGCATCACCAACCGATGCTGTAAGTCACCGTCGTCGGTGCCGTCGTATACAGCGACGGACTGTGATCGCCCACATCGTCGTACGAGAACCCGTACGCCAGGAAATCGTAGGCGATATCGCTGTCGTGCCAGAACTTCGCGTACCAGTTCGCCAGCGAACCGGCCGGGTAGAACGCATTGCGGTTGTACCAGTTCGCGGGCGTCTCGATGACGTGGCGGTTCAGCGCCGCGGCCACCTGCGCCTGGATCTGCAGCTGCGTGCCGATGTCCTGCGACGCCGCGTTGCGCGCGTCGTTCAGCAGCCCATTGCCGAGGAACACCATCTGCGTGTCCGGCTTGCCGTTGATGAAGAACGTGCCGTTCTGGTTGCCGCCGGTGAAGCGGAAGGTGTCGCCGCTGATCCGGCCGCGGAACGTACCGAGGTTCGGCAGCGTGAACACCAGATCCTCGTTGCGGTAACGCGCCCACACCTGATCGATGTACGGCTGCAGGTAGCCGGCGTTCGGCTTGCCGGTGCCGAAGTTGGCGTGCGCCGGTGCGATGACGCGCAGCGGCGTATGCGGCGCCTGTCCCAGCGCCTTGAACGGCGTCGGCACGCGCGCGACGAAGCGCGAGATCACGTCGTCGCGGGTGATCGTATCGACGCGCTCGCCGACGGTGCGGTCGTAGCCGTTCAAACCCTGTACGCGCAGCCGCAGCGGAAAGCCGAAGTGATCGACGCGCGTGGTATTGACGTAGATGCCCGGATTCGGCGCGCTCTTCGGCAGGATCGCCATTTCGCCGAAATCGAAGTACACATCGAGATTCGGATCGCTGGGGTTTTCGATGTTCGCACCGGCGTAGCCGATGTTGCCGTTACCGTCGCGCACGACCTTGATGTACATCGGGCTGCCGACCGACAGCAGGATGCGGGCCGAGTTGATCGGCGCGATGGTCACCGACGGCACGTCGGACACGCGATGGAAATAGTTGCTGTAACGCTCGCCGTTCTTCACCAGCGCGCCGTTGTCGGCATCCGACATCGGGATCTGCTGGCCCGCCGCGTTGACCCACACGAACTGGCCGGTCTGCCAGCTCTTGCCGATGATCGCGTAGTACACGTTGTTGTTCGCCCAGCGGCCGCGGGTGAGGTTCTGGACGACGAAGGTCGTGCGCTCGTTCCAGATGCCGCCGGTGCCGGTCGGCGCGACCTTGAACGATGACGTCTGGTCGTTGAAGCCGCGTGCGCCCAGGTCCGGCACGTCGCCGGTCACCGCGATGAAGCCGCCGCGGTAGTTCACGTCGCGATACAGCTGCGCCTGATAGCCGGCCTGCACTTTCATCGACGAGGCGCGGTCGTTCCAGGCGGTACCGATCCAGCTGGAATCCGCGTCCGCGCACAGGCTGGCGCCGCTGTAGTTGGCGTTCTCGTAAAAACACACGCGGCCGGTGGGCGTGGTACCGCCGCCGATCGTGGTGCTGAACCACGGCGTGTCGCGGCCGGGATCGCCGTAGGTGAACGAATAACCCAGGACCTGCCCGGCGCTCACCGGGCTGATGGCTTTTTCGTAGCGGGCGCTGCCGCCGTTGTAGGACATCCTGAAATTCTGCTGCCCGGTGTTGGCCAGGTTGTAATGCAGATCCACCCATTGGACGGCGACGTTCGGCTTGAACCAGATCACCGCGGTGGAGCCGCTGACGTCGACGCCCCTGCTGTAGTCCGTGGACTGCGCCTGGACCTGGAACCCGAAGCAGGCCATCAACATGACCAGACCCGCAAACCATGTGCGTATGCGATGCATCTTCAACTTCTCCCTGCGTCTGCGACGCTTTGTCGAGTGGGGTTGGAACGACTTTCCCTGGCATGTACCTGGATCGCCGTCGCCGGACACCAGCCCCCTGCATCGCGTGCCGCCGCGGCGACGCAACTCTACGGCCAATTGACAGCGTTGTCATCTCGAGGTAAAAGACGGCAATAACCTTATGATTTCAATGGCGAATATGCATGTTGCGCTGCGTCAATAACTTTGCGGGCCGGATCGGCGTGGCGCTTGCGCTCGTCAGTGGGCCTGTGCGGGACGAGCGCACGCGCGTATCGCGGTGGTGCAATCGTATGCATCGCGCCGCGCATGCCAGCCCCATTACGCTTGCGCATTCGACCCGATGACCACACCTGTGACTGCACCCACGCCCGCGACCCTGTTGACCATCTTCGGCGCCACCGGCGACCTCGCCCAGCGCATGCTGTTGCCTTCTCTCTATGGGCTGGAAGGCGATGGCCTGCTGCCCGCCTCGATGCGCATCCTCGGCACCGCCCGCAGCGGGCTCGACGACGACGCCTTCCGTGCATTCGTCGCCGACGCCATCGCACGCTTCGTCCCCGCCGACCAGCGCAACGACGCCACCCTGCAAGCCCTGTTGGCGCGCGCGCACTACCAGCCCGCCTCGCTCGACGACGATTCCTCGATCGCTGCGCTGGCCGAACGCATCGCCGGCCTGCGTAGCGGGGACATCGTCTATCACCTCAGCACCTCGCCCAAGTTTTATGCCCAGGCCTGCGCGGCGTTGGCGCGTCACGGCCTGGCCGGGCCCGGCACCCGGGTGATGCTGGAGAAGCCCATCGGCCACGACCTGGCCGAAGCCATCGCCATCAACGACGGCGTCACCCGCAGCTTCGACGAGGACCGCGTCTATCGCGTCGATCATTATCTCGGCAAGGAAGGCGTGCAGAACCTGCTGGCGCTGCGCTTCGGCAACGCGCTGTTCGAACCGCTGTGGAATGCGCGCCACATCGAGCAGGTGCAGATCACCGTCGCCGAGACCGTCGGCGTGGAAGGCCGCGGCGACTACTACGACCACTCCGGCGCGATCCGCGACATGCTGCAGAACCATCTGCTGCAGCTCGTGTGCCTGACCGCGATGGAGCCGCCCTCGCAGTTCGAGCCCACCGCGGTGCGCAACGAGAAAATCAAGGTACTGCGCTCGCTGCGGCCGATCGGCAGGAATGAGGTCGCTGCCGAGACCGTCGCCGGGCAGTACACGGCCGGCGCGATCGGCGGCCAGGCGGTGCCGGGTTACCTCGAAGAACTGGGCCGCCCCAGCCGCACCGAGACCTTCGTGGCGATGCGCGCGCACATCGACAACTGGCGCTGGTCGGGGGTGCCGTTCTACCTGCGCACCGGCAAACGCATGCCGCATCGCTGCACCGAGATCTATCTGCAGTTCCGCGAGGTGCCGCATTCGATCTTCGCCCGCGGCGGCGCGGCCAGCCAGCCCAACGCGCTGATCATCCGGCTGCAGCCGGAGGAGCGCATCGAGCTGCAGCTGATGCACAAGACTCCTGGGCTGGACCGCAGCGGCCTGCGCCTGTCGCAGGTGTCGCTGGATCTGGATCTGGACGCGGAGTTCGCCAACGTGCGCCGACGTCTGGCGTACGAGCGGCTGTATCTGGACGCGATCGAAGGCAACGGCACGCTGTTCGTGCGCCGCGACGAGACCGAGGCGGCGTGGCAGTGGGTGGATGCGATCCTCGACGGCTGGCAGCATGCCGGCGTCGCCCCCAAGCCGTATGCTGCCGGCACCTGGGGTCCGAATGCGGCGGTCGCGCTCAACGAACGCCATAATCACAGCTGGCGCGAATAGACGGACGCGAATGGCCTGGACCGAACACGAGTATCCCGATGCCGATGCGCTGACCGTCGCGGTCGCCGATCGGCTGCGCGCGGCCTGCGAAACTGCGATGCGCACGGATGGCACCGCGCTGATTGCGCTGGCCGGCGGCAAGACGCCCTTTCCGATCTATCGACGACTCGCATCGGCCGACGGCATCGACTGGTCGCGTGTCGTCGCCTTGCCGGGCGACGACCGTTGCGTGAGCCGCGAGCATCCCGCGAGCAACGCCGCCGGGCTGCGTGTCGCCTTCGCAGCTGCACATGGTCTGCGCATCCAGTCGTTGACTGCGGACGACGGCGATCCTGATGCCAGCCTCGCGCAGGCGCGCGCCGCGCTCGCGCCGCTGCACGAACAGGCGTTCGATGCGGTCGTGCTGGGCATGGGCGAGGACGCGCATACCGCCTCGCTGTTCCCGGGCGCCGATGCGCTGCCCGTCGCGATGGCGGAGGATTCGGCCGAGGACGCCTTCCTGCTGGTGCCCAATCCCTTGCCGCCGGAAGCGCCGTTCCCGCGCATCACTCTTGGCCTCGCCCGGCTGCTGCGCGCGCGCAGCCTGCATCTGATCGTCACCGGCGCGCGCAAGCGCGAGGTGCTGCGCGCTGCGCAGTCGGCGTACGCACCGCTGCATGCGCCGATCTCGGCGCTGCTGCATGCGCCGGATGCGGTGGTGCATGTGCATTGGAGTCCGTGAGAATGTCTTCTCTGTCTTTGCGCGAAGCACGGCAAAAGCAAATCCCCCCTGCCCCCCTTTTTCAAAGGGGGGAAAAGCAGGGTTCGAACTTTGAACAAATAGCGACCTTGCTACTACCCCCTTTGAAAAAGGGGGTCGACGTCTGCGAAGCAGGCGGCGGGGGGATTTGCTCGCAGCAACAACGCACATCCGCACCTGCCGCACCAACAACGAACACCCGCAAGGCGCTCACATCATGAGTCTCCACCCCGTCATCGAGCGCGTCACCGCGCGCATCGCCGAGCGCAGCCTTCGCAGCCGCGGCGACTATCTCGCGCGCATCGACGCCGCACGCATCGATACGCCCGCGCGGCGCAGTCTGAGCTGCGGCAACCTCGCCCATGGCTTCGCTGCGGCAGGCAGCGACAAATCCATGCTGAAGACCGGCGCGGGCGGCAACATCGGCATCGTCACCGCTTACAACGACATGCTGTCGGCACATCAGCCGATGGAGCAGTATCCGACGCTGATCCGCATGGCCGCGCGCAACGCCGGCGGCAGCGCGCAGGTCGCCGGCGGCGTGCCGGCGATGTGCGACGGCGTGACCCAGGGCCGCATCGGCATGGAGCTGTCGCTGTTCTCGCGCGACACCATCGCACTGGCGACCGCAGTCTCGCTGTCGCACGAAATGTTCGACGCTGCGCTGATGCTCGGCGTCTGCGACAAAATCGTGCCGGGCCTGCTGATCGGCGCGCTGAGCTTCGGCCATCTGCCGGTGATCTTCGTGCCCGCCGGGCCGATGCCTTCGGGCCTGCCGAACAAGGAAAAAGCCGCGGTGCGCCAGCGTTACGCCGAAGGCAAGGCGACGCGCGATGAACTGCTCGAAGCCGAATCTGCGTCGTATCACAGCCCCGGCACCTGCACGTTCTACGGCACCGCCAATTCCAATCAGATGCTGATGGAAGTGATGGGCCTGCACATGCCGGGCAGCGCCTTCGTCAATCCGAATACGCCGCTGCGCGATGCGCTGACGGTGGCAGCGACCGAACAGGCGCTGCGCATCACCGCGCTCGGCGAAGATTATCGACCGCTCGGCCACACCGTCGACGAGAAGGCGATCGTCAACGCGATGATCGGACTCGCCGCCACCGGCGGCTCCACCAACCATGCGCTGCATCTGGTCGCGATCGCGCGCGCCGCGGGCCTGATCATCGATTGGGACGATCTCGACGAACTCTCGCAGGCCACGCCGTTGCTGGCGCGCGTCTATCCGAACGGCAGCGCCGACGTGAATCATTTCCACGCCGCCGGCGGCATCGGCTTCGTGATCCGCGAACTGATCGACGCCGGGCTGATGCATGCCGACATCCTCTGCGTACACGGCGGCGATCTGCGCCAGCAGACGCACATGCCGGAATTTGAAAGCACGTCCGATGGCATCGCGCTGCGCTGGGCGCCGCCGCCCGCGCAGTCGCGCGACACCAGCATCCTGCGCGGCGTCGCCGAGCCTTTCGACCGCGAAGGCGGACTGCGACGGCTGCAGGGCAACCTGGGCCGCGCGGTGGTCAAGATCTCCGCGGTCGCGCCGGAACACCGCGCCATCGCCGCGCCCGCGAAGATCTTCGACTCGCAGGACGCGCTGCTCGATGCATTCAAGGCCGGCGGACTCGCCGGCGATTTCGTGGCGGTGATCCGCGGCCAGGGCCCGCGCGCCAACGGCATGCCCGAACTGCACAAACTCACGCCGACGCTCGCGCTGCTGCAGGATCGCGGCCAGCACGTCGCGCTGCTGACCGACGGCCGCATGTCCGGCGCGTCCGGCAAGGTGCTCGCGGCGATCCACATCACGCCCGAGGCCGCCTGCGGCGGCGCCATCGCCAAACTCCGCGACGGCGACATCATCCGCATCGACGCCGAAGCGGGCACGATGCACGCCGATGTGCCGGAGGCCGAGTGGAACGCACGCGCGCATGCGGCGATCGATCTGCGCGGCAACGCGCACGGCGTCGGCCGCGAACTGTTCGGACTGATGCGCGCGCAGGTCGGTTCTGCGGAAGAAGGCGCCTGCAGTTTGTTCTCGCACGATACGAATGCGGAATCCTGATCGATGCAAGACACCGTCAATCCCGCATCGCTTGCGCTCATCGCCGATATCGGCGGCACCAACGCGCGATTCGCGCTGACCGATCTGTCGGCGCCCACCGCGCAGGTGATCGACGCGCGCAGTCTCGACGCCTCCGCGTTCGCCAGTCTGCAGCATGCGGCCGAGCATTATCTCGCCGCCGTCGGCGTGCAGCCGCGCCATGCGGCGATCGCCGTCGCCAGCCCGGTCAACGGCGAAGAGATCCGGCTCACCAATCGCGCCTGGTCGTTCACGCGTCGCGAACTGCAGCGCGCGCTCGGTCTCGATCGCCTGCATGTGCTCAACGATTTCGGCGCGGTCGCGTGGTCGGTGCCGGCGCTCGCCGACAGCGAGCAGATCACCGTACACGGCAGCGACGATGCGCCGCTGCAGGGCCCGATCAGCGTGCTCGGTCCGGGCACCGGCCTCGGCGTCGCGATGCTGGTCGGCACCGATCCGAACTGGCAGGTGGTCGAAACCGAAGGCGGCCACGTCAGCTTCGCGCCGCTGGGCGAAGAGGAACTCGGCATCGCACGCTGGTTTACCGCGCGCTTCGGCCGCGTCTCGAACGAACGCCTGCTCTGCGGCAGCGGCCTGTCGCATATCGATGCGGTGCTGCGCGGCGCGGTCGATCACGCCACCGGCCAGCACCAGGATCTGCGCGAACCCGCCGACATCGTCGCCGCTGCGCTGGAAGGCCACGATCTGGCCGCACGGCGCACGCTCGCGCGCTTCTGCGCGGTGCTGGGCAGCGTCGCCGGCGACGCCGCGCTGATCCACGGCGCGCGCACGGTGATGCTGGCCGGCGGCATCGTCCCGCGCTTCATCCCGTTCCTGCGCAGCAGCGCCTTCCGCGAACGCTTCCTCGCCAAGGGCCGCTTCGCCGCGTATCTCGAGTCGGTAACGATCCGCGTCATCACCCACAACGGCCCGGGTCTGCTGGGCGCCGCGATGTCGCTGCGCGCACACGATGGCAACCACACGCACAGCGAGCGCGCACGATGAGCCATTCCCACACCGACCGCATGACCGCAGTCGTCGACGACATCCTGCGCCAGGCGCCGGTGGTGCCCGTGCTCGCCATCGCCGACCTCGACGACGCCATCCCGCTCGCCGAAACCCTGGTCGCCGCCGGCCTGCCGGTGCTCGAAATCACCCTGCGCACGCCGGTCGCGCTGGACGTGATCCGCCGCATGCGCACCGTCCCCGGCGCCATCGTCGGCGCCGGCACCGTGTTGACCTCGGAAGACCTCGCCGCGGTGCAGGCAGCAGGCGCCGCGTTCGCGATCTCGCCCGGCGGCACCGATGCGCTTTACGCCGCCGCGCGCGACGCAGATATCCCGCTGCTCCCCGGCATCGCCACCGCCAGCGAACTCATGCGTGGGCTTGAGCATGGGTACAAGCGGTTCAAGTTCTTTCCTGCGGAATCGAGTGGCGGTATCGCTGCGCTCAAGGGTTTCGGTGGGCCGTTTTCGCAGGTGAAGTTCTGTCCAACGGGCGGGATCGATGCTGCGAAAGCACCTTCCTATCTCGCGTTGCCGAACGTCATCACTGTCGGCGGATCATGGATGGTGCCGGGAGATGCTTTGAAGGCAAAGGACTGGCAGATGATCGGTGAACTCGCTCAGGCTGCCGCCGCACTGCGCAGCTGATACCGCAGCAAGTAGGCTGGGCTGTAAAGACCAGCGCCTGCGTCCAGTATCGAGCTGGGCTTTACAGCCCAGCCTACTCGATGCAGTTGGTGACTGCGTTTCAAGGCTTCGAATCGCTCGCCGCAACCACAAGCGCCTCCGACTGCGCCCACTCGCGCAGGCTACGCTCGACCGCCTCGGCCTCGAACGCATACCACGCATCCAACGCCTGCTCGCTTTCCAGCATGTCCTTGAACCGCGCATAGGCACCGCGTGCCGCAAAGATCGTGTAAGTTTCCTCCAACCGCGCCGGCAGCGACAACTGCACGAAACGCACCGCAAGCCGCTTGCCCAGACGCAGATCCTGACGCGAAGGCACGACCGCGTATTTCGTCTCATCATCGATATCCAGCGGTAAATCAGGTTCAAGCTCAACGCCGAAATCCTCGTCCGACGTCATGAAGACCCGTCCGCTCTCGCGGCAGACGAATGCCATGTTGTCGGTGCTCGAAAGATCGGATACCCAATCGAGGGCTTGAAGCAGGTCGTCCAGGGCGACGGATACGGGGTTGGGGGATGAGGACATCGGCAAGGCTCTCGGCGATGAGACTGACTGCAAACGATAGCGGCGAGAGAGGTCGGCCGCAATTGGCCTGGTGTTGGGTCTCAAGGCTTGAGACGCACATGCCAGCTTCATCGGCGCCTGTGGTGCAACGATCCCGTGAAAGGGGTCGGTCGGGAAAGGGGTCAGGTTCACTTCGAGAGAAGTGAACCTGACCCCTTTCGTTCCACCAGCAACGATCTCGAACGCTCCGCGATAGCGACGGTGAAGGAATAGGTGCCGCCCAGCACCCAGGCTCGACGATAGTTCGGCATGCCCACAGCATCCCCGCAATCGCCAGCCCGCCCCATCAGCCCACATCGCACACCGCCGTCAGAAAACCCCGATCATTCGCGTAGGGTGGGCATTTTTTTGCCCACCATTGCGATGTACCCGTCCCTGCAAAAGTGATCGCCGCAAAATGCTTTGCGACGATCACTATTACAGGGGTTCAAGCTTCATTGCGGTGGGCTGGAAGCGCACCCTACGGCCCTACGACGCCGTTGAGGCGATTCAGCGGCCGCAGACGGAATATGTCATTCGCTTCGGCACTCAAGATCAAGGACAAACGAAGCGTTTCCTCCAATCCAGAGCTCGTAGTGCCGTGGCCGAATTTTCGTCGACGTCTCATGGCCCCGTATATATTTCGCATCTACTGCCAAACCCAGCGCCGTTATTTTCTCGGCTATCTTTTCAGCTTGCGCCTTTTCCGAGATTTTGAAATAACGAAGCTCGTTGTTGCCAAGGTTCGTCTCCACCAGCTGAATTCCCGGTACGGACGCCTTCTCGAACCCGGCCAGCGCATCTCGAAGCTTTCCAGCAGCGCATCGTTGGGGTTCGCTATCGATATGGAAATAAACGCGCGGCGATGGCCCGGAATAGACCTCAGCGGAAGGCGCCAGCGGCTGATTCACCGCCGCGAGATTGCTCGCCAGCGAGATCTCTTCCCGCTTCTGCGCTTCGGTCAGATTCTTTATCTGACTAAGTTGATCCAGCCTGACTGTGTCCGTGCTTCTCTTCTTGGCTTGATCTTCCAGCCGATCTCGGTATGCCTCCCACGAGTCCTTCAACGATCCTTTGGGAGACACGGCCGCGAAATACTCTGCCAACAGCATTCTTTGATCCGGCCCGTCCGCCTTCAGTATGGTTTCCGTATGTTTCTCGAAGATTCCGACCTCTTTGATGTCTTGGTCTCTTTCCTTGAAGCCGTCGCTCACGATCGAAGTGATCACGACCACGCCGACTGCTGTGATAGACCACTTGCCCAGCTCAACGAGTTTTTCGAATTTCTCTGGGTTGATGTTGGGGTTCTTGGACAGCCTGTAAGCGGCGAACATGCCCAGCAGGCATGAGGCAATCAGAGCGAGCCCGAGAATCAGCGACATGTGTCCGGTGTCAGTTAACATCCTTCTCTCCCATTGTTGATACGAGGCGACGCCGGCACCAGCGCGCCGCAGGAACCACTTTTCACCGCGACATGCTTTCGACAGAACGGGCCGGCGTACCGTAATCGGTCAGCAAGTCCGGAATTCAGAGTCGAACCGATGCCTCGCACATGCCGCTAGTGCCTTGGCTCGCAGTCATCGTTCGGCGCAGCCCCGACCCCGCTGCTGCTCTAGTCCGGGAAAGGGGTCAGATTCAATTAAAGAGAAATTAACCTGACCCCTTTCTTGCAGCCTTGCCCTAACATTGCTCTATAGCGCACTGATTGAGCGGTCTTCGTTTTTTATTTCCGCATCTCTCAGATACCTACAGCAGGTCGTGATAAGGCTTGATTTTCACGATCGGCGTGCGGTTGATCTGAAGCAGCTTTCCACTCCATACCTCTTCATAGAGTTTTTTGAGGTCGGCCCTGTCTTGCTCTGTCAGAAAGCTATCTCCACCGTAATTCATGATGCTGAATTTGCTATGGACTCCGTAAACCTCGCCCGGCCATGTTTTTTCAAGATCGAGCGCGAAAAAATGTCGCAAACCAAAGATATGGCCGACTTCATGGATCAATGTTTCGATCTGTTCCTGCCGACTTTGCGCAAACATTTTCGGATAGAGCGTCAGCCGGTCCCTGCCGCTCGCTGGAAAGAAAGCGCTCGCCAGCACATAACCTGTTTCATCATCGCCATCATCCGTACGATTCATGAATATCTCGAAATCGTATGTGTCCGCATCTTCCTTGAAGGTGATCGGAGCGGAATCACCCCATGCCATAATCGCATCTCCTAGCAACGCTAGGATCGCGGCCTTAGCCTTATCAGGATTCTGGAAATACCTCATCGAATTCTGATTGAACCTGTAGTGCAGTGTTCTGTTTGCCTCCCACAATGGGATAAAACCTTCTGAAGCGTCCACGACAATACGTCGCAGATCCATATTTCCAGGTGTTTTGTAGCCCCGAGACTCGGTGCAGCACAATTTGTTTTCTCCATAGCGATGGAGTTCCGTAGGCGCTGCTGAAAACGGGTTCGGCGTTTCATTTGGCGAAAGCCAATCATCCGGAATTTCGATATAGGCGGACAATTTGTTGGGCACAGGATGATAAATCTTCATGTCGACACCTCTCATTGCCGATGGGAACAGACGACAGCAGGGCTTCCTGCGTATCGGGTGATCGTCATCGTGGCAGTCCGAGGAAACAGCATCGGCATCAATTCAGTATATTCATCGGCATCATTAAGATCCCTTCGCCTAGTGCTTGCTTAAACCCTTTCGTACCGCCACTCACACGGATTTTCCATCTTTTGGATGTGCTTCCATGAATTTGTGAACCGATGCAAGGCGCGGCCAGCGGAATGCCGGGCCTTGGCGGATGTCGCCGATCCATCGATCATCCGCACAAACAAAAAGGCCCTTGCCGGCCAGGGACCGGACAAGGGCCAAACGCTCGCCTGTTGAGAGCGGTGTTGCTCAGTAGCGGTAGTTCAGACCGAACAGATAGGTGCGGCCGTATTCGAAGTATTCGCGCGGACGATTGTTGTCGCCGTTGAACGAGGAGCGGAACGGTTCGTTTTCGAGGTTGTTGACCTGCAGCAGGATCGACAGGTTCTTCATCGGTCCGGACTGGAAGGTATAGCCCAACTGCACATCAGTCACCGTCTCGCCTTCGAATGTCCGGCGGGTACGATCGCCGCCGAAGCCCTGGACTTCACCCACGAACTGCGAGCGATGACGCTGGCTGACGCGGGTGGAGAAACCGAAGCGCTCGTAGTACGCGGTGATGTTCGACACGTACTTCGACAGACCTGGCAGCGGCTCGTTCGGCGAAGACGGACCCAGCGGCTGGACGCTGCTGGTGGTGTCTGAATAATTCGCCTGGATGCCGAAGCCGAGCAGTGGTTCCCAGAGCACATCAAGAGGCAGCGAAACCGCCAACTCGTAACCCTTTACCTTCCCACCCTCTCCGTTGACTGGTCGCGAGTAAGTGCCGACGGGGTTGGGCGGTGGATTTGCCGGATAATCAGCCGGCGTCACCACTGTGTCATTGATATTAAACAGTGTCGTCTCGTTGTAAATATACGTTTTCAAATCTTTGTAGAAGTATGCGGCACTGACATAGGCCTTATTGCCGCCGAAATATTTCTCGTAAGAAATATCGTATGCATTGGCTTCCCACGGTTTGAGCTGCGAGTTACCGCCATCACGCTGCCACCACGGCACTCGCGCACCGCTGATCGGGTCGACGACTGGGTTGGGAGCGCCCGTAATGGGATTGGTCGCGCGGAAGCGGTCGACACGGATATTATTGTTGGCGCGCAAGTCGTCCATCCGCGGACGTGCGACCTGCTTGCCCGCACCGACGCGGATGAACTGATCCCACGGAAGCCCGAAGGACAGATTCAGACTCGGCAGGAAATCCGTGTAGTTGAGGCCATCCTCGACTTCACGGCCCAGCGGGTTGCCTTCGAACGACTCGCTGCCCGTGGAGCTCTGGTCCACGCTGACGGCCTGGATACCGATATTGCCCTTGAGCGGCACCGGACCGAGATCGGTATTGATATTGGCCTGGAAGAAAACGGTGGTGACCTGTTCGTTCACTTCCCAATTCTTATTGGTGATGTCCGGGTTTGCATTGCCGCGGCGCGTGTACTGCGTGTTCAATGCACGCAACGCGTCGTAACCGTAGATCGAGGACACACCGTAGGCGTTATAGGCGGAGTTGGACGCCAGACTGGTCGGAATCGGCGCGGAGACGCCATCCGGGCAACTCGGCGATACGCCGCCCAGACAGGCAGTGAGGTCGAGGAAGGCTTCGTTCGAGGCGCGGCTCTTGGTGCGGTCGGTCAGGTTGGCGCCGAATTCGACGCTGCTGAACCAGCCGTCGTCGAAGGTCCGCTCGAAGTCGAGGCGCAGCGAGGTGAGGCTGTCCTTGACTTCGAAATCCTTGATGTAACCGTCCTGACCCCAGCCGCCCGGATCTTGGAGCCGAAGGATATTGGGATCTCCGTAGTCGTAACCGAAATCGTGATCGAAATAACCGTCGCTGTTGCGGGTGACGGTCAAGGTGTCGCGGGCAAGACCCGGAGCGATACCGGAGTAAGTCTCGAGGATCCGTTCCTCGCGAGTCGCGTCGGAATAGCTGATGTCGGCCGAGGCGGTCCAGTTCGGGCTGAGGGTCAGCTCGTGCTTCCAGCCGATCGCGAACAGATCGTCGTAGGTCGCGTTGAAATCGTTGCGGATCACCGGGTTGATGCCGGTGAACGACGCCTGTGCAGGCGTGTTGCCAGCCACCGGCGTGCCGCCGAAGGCCGCGGCGAATTCCATGCCGCGCTTCTGTTCTTCGCGGTCGAACTGCGAATAGAAGACGTCGAGCACCATGCGGTAGTCGTCGTTCGGCGCGAACTCGAGGACCGCCATCAGGCCATCGCGCTCGTTGTCGTTTTCCAGATCGTAGAGCTTGCCGCCGCCGTAGATGCCGCCGCCGTCGTAACCCCAGGTATCGCCGAACTGTTTGGCCTGGCCGGGATTGTTGAGATGGGCGTAACCCAGCGCGATACCGACGGTGTTGTCGGCGAACTGGTCGATGTACGAGAAGCTGTAGCGGTAGCCATTTTCTTTCTCATCGCCGACCTTGTTCTGGTCGCCGCGGATGTTGGCGGCGAAGGCGCGCTTGCCATAGGCGAGCGGGCGCACGGTCTTGAGGTCGACGGTGCCGGACAGACCCTGGCCGATCAGCTGCGCGTCGGGGGTCTTGTAGACCAGCACCTGGCTGACGAGTTCGGACGGGTACTGGTCGAACTCGACGCCACGGTTGTTGCCGAGGCTGACCTGCTCGCGACCATTCAATGTGGTGGTCGAGAAATCGCCGGCGAAGCCGCGGATGTTGACTTCCTGCGGACGGCCACCGAAGCGCTGCGCGGTAAGACCGGGCAGGCGCGCGATAGAGTCGGCGATGGAGGTGTCGGGCAGCTTACCGATGTCTTCGGCGGAGATCGCCTCGACGATCGAGTTCGAGGCCTGCTTGGCGTCGATCGATTCCTGGATGCTGCGGCGGATGCCGACGACTTCGATGGCGTCGAGCTCGTCGGCTTCGGATTGCGGTTGGCTCTGGTCTGCCGATTGCGCGTAGGCGGCGTTGGCCAGCATCAGCGTTGCGGACGCCAACGCCATGCTCAACAGGTTTCGCTTCAAAGGTTGCATGGATCCCCTCCACAGCAACTGGAATTTGTTGGCAGGTCCATGCGCGAATCCCGTCTGAGCGGGTTGGTCCGCAGTTCCCGGCATGTCCGGAGTCCAGCCTGTCCCCGGCACGCAGCGCGATGGTAGTCCGTGGCCGCAGTGCGGCAAGGTGCCTGCATACGTATTCATGCAAAAACCCGGTCAAATCAGGGTCATGGGCGCGTAATCGGGGTGAAATGACGGATGCGGCGACCCGCCGCACCCGGCCACGGCCGATCCGCGCGGAGCGTCCCATGCTCAAGTTCTGCACCCTGTTGCTTGCCCTGGCGCCGCTGACCGCGGCGGCCGCCGAGCCGCCCGCGGCACCGTCGCAGGCCACCGATTGGCGCGACCAGATCCTGTATTTCGTTATGCTGGATCGCTTCGACGATGGCGACCCCGGCAACAACGATCAGGGCGAGGGCGAATACGACCCAGGCGATGGGCGCAGATTTTCCGGCGGCGATCTGGCCGGCGTGGAACGGCGCCTGGACTACATCCAGGGCCTGGGCGCGACCGCGATCTGGATCACCCCGCCGGTGGCCAACCAGTGGTGGAACGACCGCGCGCAGTACGGCGGCTACCACGGCTACTGGGCCAGCGACTTCAAGGCGGTGGACGCGCATTTCGGCACGTTGGCCGCTTACCGGCGCCTCGCCGACGCGATGCACGGGCGCGGCCTGCGGCTGGTGCAGGACATCGTGGTCAACCACACCGGCGACTATTTCGGCTGGCCGGGCGGCTACGACCCGGCGCGGCCGGAGCACGGCTTCGAGCTGCGGCGGCAGCCGGACGGCAGCACCGCGCCCACACAGCCGCCGTTCGACCGCAACGATGTACGAAGGCCCGTGGACCGCACGGCGTCGATCTATCACTGGACGCCGCAGATCCGCGATTTCGCCGACCGCCGCCAGGAGCTGGACTGGCAGTTGGCGGACCTGGACGATCTCGATACCGAAACCACCGCAGTCCGCGCCGCGCTGCGCGACAGCTACGGCCACTGGATCCGCGAGGTCGGCGTGGACGGCTTCCGTGTGGACACCGCGTTCTACGTGCCGCCCGACTACTTCACCGACTTCCTGCACGCCGACGATCCGGAACGACCGGGCGTGCTGAAGGTGGCGGCGGCCGTCGGCAAGCCGGACTTCCATCTGTTCGGCGAAGGCTTCGGCATCGACAAGCCCTACGAAGACGCGATGGCGCGGAAGATCGAAACCTATGCGCGTGGCGCCGACGGCCGGCCGTTGCTGCCGGCGATGATCAATTTCCCGCTGTACGGGACGCTGGGCGACGTGTTGGCGCGCGGGCGCCCGCCGGCCGAGCTGGGCTTCCGCATCGAGAACATGATGAAGACCCACGCCGACCCGTGGCGGATGCCGACCTTCGTGGACAATCACGATGTCGACCGTTTCCTGGCCGGCGGCGACGAGGCCGGGCTGAAGCAGGCGCTGCTGGCGATGATGACCCTGCCCGGCATCCCGACCATTTATTACGGCACCGAGCAGGGCTTCCGCGAACAGCGGGCGGCGATGTTCGCCGGCGGCCACGGCTCGGGCGGGCGCGACCGCTTCGACACCGCCGCGCCGCTGTACCGTTACCTGCAGCAAATCACCGCGCTGCGCCGGGAACACCGGGTGTTCTCGCGCGGCACGCCGACGGTGTTGGCCGCGAATGCCGCCGCGCCGGGCGCGATCGCCTGGCGGGTGGACGGGGAAGGTCGCGTTCCGGAACAACAGGCGCTGGTGGCGTTCAACACCGCGACCCACGCCAGCCTGCTCGACAACCTCGACATCGGCCTGCCGGCGGGCACCCGGCTGGCGCCGCTGTTCGCACTGGCCGCAGACGCGAAGCCGTTCGTCGTCGGCAGCGGCGGCCGCACGAGTCTGGTGCTGCCGCCGCGCAGCGCCCAGGTGTGGTCGGTGCGGCCCGGCGACGCGGGACCGCCCGCAGGCGACCCGCCGCGACTGACGCTGGACCCCGCCGCCGACGCCGTCACCGGCGATCTCGCGCTCTCCGGCCAAGCCCGCGGCATGGCGTCGGTGCAGGTGGTGATCGACGGCGACCTCGATGCGGCGCAGACCGTGCCGGTGGATCGCGACGGCCGCTGGCGGGCGACCGTGGCGACCGACGACATGATCGAACCCGGCATCATCCACCGCGCGGTGACTTGGGATCCAGCCTCGGGCACGGCCACCGCGGCGCATGCCTTCAAGGTCGCCCGCGAGTGGACGAAGCTGGCCGCGGTGGACGATCCCCTCGGCGACGACACCGGCCCGTCCGGCCGCTACACCTACCCCGACGATGCCGGCTGGCGCACGCCGCGCCCGGGCGATCTGCTGGGCGCCGAGGTCTGGCGCTCCGGCGGCGCGCTGCGGCTGACCCTGAAACTCCGCGACGTGGTTTCCGACTGGAACCCGCCCAACGGCTTCGACCACGTCGCCTTCAGCGTGTTTTTCGCCCGGCAGGGCGACGACGCCGGCATCGCCGCGATGCCGCAGCAGAACGCCGACCTGCCGGACGGCCTGCGCTGGCATCTGCGCCTGCGCGCGCACGGCTGGTCGAACGCGCTGTTCTCCGCGACCGGCGCCTCGGCGACCGCAGACGGCACTGTCGTGAGCGCGGCGCCGCGGATCGACGTGGACCGCGATGCGAATACCGTGACCTTCACCTTCCCTGCGAATGCTCTGGACGACCCGCGCCATCCGTCGGCGACACATCTCTACGTGTCCACCTGGGATTACGACGGCGGCTATCGTCCGCTGGCGCCGCAGGCCACCGGCAATACCTTCGGCGGCGGCGCGGCGGGCGAAGCGAAAGTGATGGACGATCTGGTGATCCCGCTGCCCGCCAAGGACGCACCCGACTCGCGACGATATTGAAGCCGCGCGCGCGGCCGCCGAACGCAATGCCGCCGGGTTCCAGCTTCAGCCCTTCATCCACAACGCCACGGCCAAGCCCACCAACACCGACATCCCCACCCAGTGATTGTTGAGAAACGCCCGGAAACACCACGCCGGCTCCCGGCACCGCCCAATCGCGAACTGATAGACCACCAACAACAGCGCGACCGCCAGCCCGATCCAGTACGGCAGCCCCAGCCCGACTTCGCGCCCGATCAACACCAGCCCGATGAAGAACAGCGCGTACAGCACGCCCAGCGCGACCAGATCGAGGTCGCCGAACAGGATCGCAGTGGATTTGGACCCTGCGCGCAGGTCGTCTTCGCGGTCGACCATCGCGTACCAGGTGTCGTAGCCGGTGGTCCAGAAGATGTTGGCGACGTACAGCACCCAGGCCAGCGGCGGCACCTCGCCGCGGATCGCCGCGAATCCCATCGGGATGCCCCAACCGAATGCCAGGCCCAGATAGACCTGCGGCAGATAGGTGTAGCGCTTGAGATACGGATAGCTGGCGGCCAAGGCCACGCCGACGACGCTCATCAGGATCGTGAGCCGGTTCATCGTCAGCACCAGCGCGAACGCGACCAGCATCAGCACCGCGAACACCGCCAGGGCCTCGCGTCCGCGCACCGCCCCGGTCGCCAGCGGCCGGCCCCTGGTGCGCTCCACCAGCGGATCCAGCCAGCGATCCGCATAATCGTTGATCACGCAGCCGGCCGAACGGGTGAGCCACACGCCCAGCGAGAACACGACCAAGGTCCACCAAGGCGGCACGCCGTCGGCGGCCAGCCACAGCCCCCACCAGGTCGGCCACAACAGCAGCAGCCAACCGATCGGACGGTCGCCGCGCACCAGCGCCCAATACTGGCCGAAGCGTTCGCGCCACGCGGGGATTCCGGCGGAAGGGGTCGGGATTTCGCTCATCGTTCTGGGGTCGCTGCTCGGAAAGCTCGCGCCTTCCGCTCGAATCGGGGACAATAGGCGTCACGCGCCTGTAGCTCAGCCGGATAGAGTAGCGGCTTCCGAAGCCGTTGGTCGGGGGTTCGAATCCCTCCAGGCGCGCCACATAGTACACCCGGGGCATCCCCAACCGTCCCGGATGCAACAGAAAGCCCGCACAACGCGGGTTTTTTTGTCCCCGGCGATCCTAGGGGGTGCCCTTGCATCCCGGCGAAAAGCGAGTAAGCCTGTGAGTAAGGGGGCGCCACGGCCCCGGCCTTACTCACTCTCGGCTTACTCACATGCTCACCGACACCAAACTGCGCGCGCTGAAGCCCAAGACAAGCGTTTACCGTGTCGCCGACACGAACGGGCTGTGCATCGAAGTGCGCACGACCGGCGCAAGGCTGTGGCGCTATCGCTACCGCTACGCCGGCAAAGCGAGCATGGCCGCATTGGGCGAGTATCCGATGATGGGGCTGGCCGAAGCGCGCGCCGAACGCGACCGGCTGCGCGTGCTGGTGAAGGGTGGCGGCAACCCGGCGCACGTCGCCCGGGTCGAGCGTGCGGCTAAGCTCGAACATGCCGAGACCACCTTTGCCGCCGTCGCCACTGAATTGCTGGCGAAGCGGGCGAAGGAAGGACTCAGCCCCGGCACGCTGGTCCGCGAGCGCCGATTGATCGAAAAGGACTTGGCGCGCATCGGCGGGTTGCCCGTGGCCGACGTGACCGCGCCGGCCCTGCTGGCCGCGCTGCGCAAGATCGAACAGCGGGGCGTGATCGAGACCGCACACCGCGCCCGCGGGCTCGCCGGGCAGGTGTTCCGCTACGCCATCGCCACCGGGCGGGCGCAGGGCAACCCCGCGGCCGACTTGGCCGGCGCACTCGAATCGCCGCGCGTGCGGCACTTCGCCAGCGTCACGGAACCCGAGCGCGTCGGCGAGCTGCTGCGCACGATCCGCAGCTATACAGGCTCGCCCGTGACCGTGGCCGCGCTCAATCTCGCGCCGCTGGTGTTCGTGCGCCCCGGCGAACTGCGCGCGGCCCGCTGGGCGGATATCGACCTGGACGCCGCCGAATGGCGCTACATCGCCACCAAAACCGACACCCCGCACATTGTCCCGCTGTCCTCGCAGGCGGTGGCGATCCTGCGCGAGCTGCACCCGCTGACCGGCCGCGGGGAGTTCGTGTTTCCGGGGGTCCGCAGCGCGCGCCGGCCGATGAGCGAAAACACGATCAATGCGGCGCTTCGGTACATGGGAATCGATAGCGACACCATGACCGGCCACGGCTTCCGCGCGATGGCGCGGACCATTCTCGATGAAGTCCTGCACTACCGGCCCGACTACATCGAACACCAGCTGGCGCACGCCGTGCGCGATCCCAACGGCCGCGCCTACAACCGCACAGCCCATCTGCCCGAGCGTCGCAAGATGATGCAGGGATGGGCCGACTATCTGGACCAGTTACGCGACGGCACCGGCAAAGTCTTGCCGATGAAGCGCAAAGCATCCGGCGAAAGCCGGTAACAAGCGGCCGGCCGGGGTGATATCAGCACCCCGACCGGCCTAACCACCACCGTTCACACAAGGAACGATCATGGCTCTCAGCAGATTATCAGACGCCCGCCCGACCACCGTAGACACTGGCTTTAGGGAGATACCGGCCGAAGGCATGCGCCTGCTGGCCGTGTCCGCAGGCTTGGACAGCCGCACCGCCACGCGCGAGGCAAGCGACCTAGAGGACGCCGTGCGCCGCGTACTGGCCGGATCGATCGAAGCCGGGACGGATGGCAGCACGGCCTATCTGTGTGAGTTCGCGTTAGAGACGGCCAAGGCGTTACGGGAAGCGGCGGGCTGCGACGACTGAGCCGACACGACTCACTGCATCCCTCGGCGGCTTGCTAAGCTCGCGACGTGCCTAGCCATGTGTGAAAGCGCCGGAACCCTGCCGGCGCTGGCGCGGTAAATTTTTCAAAAAAAGCGAGGGAACGCTGTGTCTAAACTATTTGGGCTAAAAAGTTGGCTTACTCTGGATGAGGCCGCCAGTTTTCTAAGCGGCACCTTACAAGAACCAGTCACCGTTCCCGATTTGCTTCGTTTGGCATTAGACGGGCACCTTGTCCTTTCCGCCAACTTCGTAAACGGCACGACGGTGAATCTCGGCGAGAGAAAAAACTGGGATGATGCGCGACTAGTCCTGTTCCCAGCCCTTTTTCAAAATGAACCACTCACCCTAGAACCTGAGCTTGCGGCACTCCTCGAAGAGTTTCCGAAGCGTGGGACACGCCAAGAACAACACGAATGGCTGTTAAGTAATCGTGAGATAGCAGATCATCCTAAGATCGTTATCTTCATAAGTGGAGACCGAATTTCAGAAGATTCTGTACTCGAATGGAAGAAAGAAATAGAGTCAATTCAAGGTGTTTGGGATCTACCAAACTCCGGCGGCGCAATATTGGATGTTGAACATTTGCTGCAAAGCCTTGTCAGTGGCGTTGAAGTCACGGGGACATGCCTGGATGGCACGTTCGTAGTGAGTCGCGACGGACAGACTTATGCGCGCCTACTTGAGCACTTCGGGAACAATCCCTACATCAAAGAAAAGGAGAATATTCAGGATCAAATTACGCGCGTTCGGAAGTACCCCTATGGAGACCCGAATAGCTATTATCCTCGTGGTGGGCTTCCCGATGATGCGCCGATTGTGGTGCGTCCTGCCGCGCTGACAGATTTTCTTGCAGTAGTAGCTGGTGGCGTTGGCGAAACTGATGCACTTATAGAAAAGCCTCTAGAAGAGCGCGAACGCGCAAGCATGCTTCGTATCATTCGGGCATTGGACGTTATGGCGAAGCTGCCCCCGCGTGGAGCTGCAACGTCTATTGAAGCTCAACTGCAGAAAATGGGTTTCAGCAAGCCCAGTGAGGCCACCATCCGCAAAGTGATAGAGCAAGCCCGTGCGCTGGAGCCTAACAAACCGCAATAGCGCATGACGTTTCCGCAATAGCGCCAACGCCGTCCCCATAGTTGCAACCCTAACCCTGCCCCGGATGTTCCGGGATAGGGTGGTAGGACTATGGACGCAAAGACACAGGCAAAGCCCGCTACAGGCGCGTTGATCCTTGAACGCCTCCCGCAAGTGAAAGACCGAACTAGGCTAGGCCGATCCGAGATATACCGGCGCATAGCTGCCGGTACGTTCCCCCCGCCGATCAAGCTAGGCATACGGGCTAGCGCTTGGGTCTCTACGGAAATAGACGACTGGATTGCCAAACGGATCGCCGAGCGCGATCAAGGGGCGAGCCGATGAACGCGCATGCTGCACGCCTCGAAAAGCTGCGATTGAGCGCAAGCGCAATGCTGACGTGTTGCGCCTTTGCAGCCGATTTTGCACGCCTTGAACTCGAGAAAATCGCGGAAAAGACCGACGAGCCGGCAAGGGGAATTGTTGAAGCCGCCGATGCAATCGACGCGGCAATTCTCGCCATAGCCTCCGCAAGGAACGCATTGTCTGAGTGAGCGCATACAATGGCATACGATGCAACCCGACGACGAAAGGCAACGGGCCGCAGCCCTGCTTCATATCTGGGAATCCCCCACTACGTCTACAACTCCCACGAGTTCGGGGAGCTGGACGGATGGAGCATGAAGCTACTAATCGAAGTTGCCGGAAAATATCGAGGCTTCAACAATGGCAACCTGAGCTGCACATGGTCAGAGCTTGCCAAACGCGGTTGGCGAAGCAATGGGACATTTCGTAAGGCCCTGAAAGAGCTTCTAAGCGACGGCTGGCTGATCTGCACACGGCACGGCGGACGCAACCGATGCGCGCTGTACGCCGTGTCCTGGTGGCCTATAGACCCATGCGAAGGCAAGCACTTGGAAGTGTGCCCGGAAACAACGCCTAGCAACCGATGGCAGAAAACAAAATCACTAGGCGCTATGCGAACCAATGTAGGCGCTATGCGAGCCAATGCCCCAACGGAATCAGTCGAAAAACCAAGAAATAATGGGTTGTAGGCGGCATGCGACCTAGTCAACTGGTGATTTTTTGGCCAACCTAGGCGCTATGCGGACACCTTTATAGTTTACCAAGGGGGTTGAACTTGAATCACGGTAATAGTGAGGGCGAGAAGATGCCACACGCGTCTATCGTAAGCACCGACCGACAGGAAAAATTGATGACTGACGACGGCTATCTATCCCGCAATCGGCCATATCTCGCCGCAATGCAACGGCAGCGCCGGGCGCGCATGGTCCGTATCGATTACATGCCCGGGAAGGCCGCTAGGGACGCCATAGAGGCCATGCGGGAGCGCACACGACCCGGCACCCCATCGGCAACCAATAGCGCCGTGATCGATGCGATTGTGGCGGAGTGGGCGCGAATGACCGGAATACAACAGACGGAAATAGACCCTCCTGCAACTTCCCCGATGACTCCGGGGGTTGCTGACCAATACGCGCGCATGCGAACAACTTCGGATTGTGGGACATGTACGCCCGCGCGTATGACTTCGGACAACTTGGCAGAGTGCGCGGGCGGGCGGGCGCGAGCAAGTTCGGCAGGGCCGGAGCAACTCGGCGCATCGCAGGCGCGTGCGGGCGCGAAAGACTTCGACCCGAGACATGCAAAGCCTACACATCCGCCAGCACAGACCACACCGGAATTTCTGACAGCCTTCACGCGCGCGAACGAGTCCGGGTTTTGTCATGCCAAACGCGCGGGCGCGCACGCGAACAACTCAGGTAGCCTGCCCACCGGGAACAAGGCCCGCGTGATCTGTGGCGCTAAGCGACGCCGTGACGGCCAGCCCTGCGAAGGACTGAGCGTCCCCGGCAAGCGAAGGTGCAAATGGCACGGCGGCGCTTCCACGGGCCCCAAAACCGCTCATGGACGCGCACTAGCGCTAAGGAACCTACGGCAGTATTGCCGGTCAGAAGTGCCAGCAAGATTGCCAACCTATGACAATCTCTGATCGGCCTCATTTGCCGGAGCGATAAGCCCTTACCCATTGCTATCTTTCTGGCCCTAGGGCACTTTATGCGGCAATGCAGCACCAAAATTATTTAGAAAATACATAAAATTCAAGCACTTACGTAATGGTGGTTGTGTTCTGTCAGTCTCTTAGCCAGACCTGATCCAATTCATCGCCCACTTTGCAACACATTGCTATAAGTGGTAGAAGAAACTGGAACGGCAAAAATGAACGATGGCTCATCAACAGCGCTTAGCCTAGCAACCAGACCGGGGAGATGACACTTGGCGCTTCTTAAGATGCCCAGAAGCAAGAGCAACGACGCAATTTGCGTGTGCTCAATGGCCGTCTGTCGTGGCTAAGATTCGTCCCTTCACAGAGGCCCACGCAATAGCGTGGGTGGATATTGCCATCATACTTGATGGCAAAATGTCGCCTGAGCAAATTGTTGAGTTGCGTGCCGATTTTACAGAAAGCTTAAGTCCTGAGGGCTTCATTGTTGAGGCTCGTGGCAGCGGTGTTGTTGCTTTCAAGAGAAAAGGCATTGCGGGTGAAGTTGTTGAGGAACTGCATATTCATGGCGCATTCGTCCATATCGTGTGCAACGAATATCGTGGTTGGACGTTCACACGCGACACAGCCATAAAGAGGCTTACGCCGTTATTTAGTCGACTAAAGGATGGCCGCGCAAAGTTTTCTAGCGCAGGCATGTCATTTCAGGACGTTTTCCTTAGCGATGATCCTGGCAACTATTTTTTATCAGATGTTTTCCGCGTAGGAAACCGCTTTCTTGCTCCCGCCATTTCAGAGGGACACAATAGATGGAAACAGGATGTTTCTTGGGTAGGCAAAAAAACAGAATCCGCCTTTGTGACAGCAGACACGTTTCTTAAAATCGAAGCGAAGATAGCTAGCAGCGATCCAGAAGATAAGCAGTCGCACGTCACTGAAATCACGCATCGTCAGCTTGCTTCTTGGAAGAGCGGGAAAGTGACTGCTCTGACAGACGAAAGCTATTTTCGCGAAGTCTTGAATGAGTTGCATTGTCGAAATAAGAGCTTACTGCTCGAACTTTTAAATGATGAGATGATTAGCAAAATAGGGCTAAAGGAGTAGGCATATGTACGATCAAGCATGCATGGAAATGATCGGTCCCAATGAAATGGACTGGCCCGCGAATACGCACGCATCAAGGGACAAAGAGTGGGAAATTTCTCTTGCTAGTGTAAGAGAAGCCCTACCGCCTAGCCCTAGTAGAGCCTATTCCAAACGATCTACTCACATGGCGGAGTTGCGGACCAGTGCTGAGTGGGCCACGAGGAATGCAGATGAATTTATCTTGGCGCCGTCTTCTAATGCTCTCTCAAGCGCAAAGAACTTCATAAACAATTTGCCCGATGCTTGTCTCGAATTTAGATTGGCGATTTCTCAATGTGGTGAGATCAATTTTTTCTTTGGGAGTGCCCAAGAACTGTTTCAGATATTAATAGATGAATCGGGGATGCTTAGTTACTACGCGAAACTGGGCGATGAAGAGTTGCGCGCGAGTGACGTTGCATCAGAAAATTTCCAGTACATGAGACTTTTTCAATTCGTTGAGCGGAATAAATAGGGCTTGCGATTAGTATGGGGGAAGCTACTGGAAGTGGCACTCAAGACTTGGTAGATCCCGAGGAGGATATTTGCCGCCTTTGTTTTAGCGCAAAGATCCCTATTTCATATGATTCCAAGCATCCGAATCAGATCGACAGCGATACCGGCCTTATTAGATTGGAAGAATTGAGTTGGGCTGATTTTAGAAAGCGCGGATTTTCAATTCAAAGGCGCATTCTTTACAGTCTTAGAGAAGCTTTGGAGATGGCCGCTAGGCGAGATGCTGCTAAGACCGCGAAAGGACTGGACGCGGCATATACTCTAGCGGGTGTGCTGATTGCAAAGGTTGAGCGCATAAATACGATATCGGATGCAGAGGGCAAACAAGTTTTTAGGGTTATACCTACGCCGGGTCAAGAAACTGATCTTGCTCATGCTGAAATCCGGATTGCAGACCATTTGACCAAAGATGATTTGCTGAAATTTCGTGTCGACCTGCAAGCTGTGCTTGGAAAAATGCAAGAAGCAAACCTTTTGGATCAGCGTTAACTTTTCAGAGTCCACTTGACGTGCTGCGATTAGGACAGAATGTACTAAGTCTCAGCCGATGTTGCTGGTGTGTAGGCAGCACTGGAGGCCGCCAGCGACGTGCACGGCCGCATTCCGGTATTTTCCGCCGACGCGCTGCTAACAGGGCGAATCAATGAAAGCCCAGCCAATGCGGTCCAAATGCTGGCAACGCTGGAAGCGCCATCGCTCGCGCACTACCCGGTATCGCCGCGGGTCAAAAGCGCGCGCAGTGAGGGCTTGGAGCTAATCGCTCCGATAGGTGGTCGGCCTGCGCCCGGGGGCGCATACCTCACGGCCCCTCCCACTTATGGAAAAAATCCCCGGCACAGCTTCACGACTTGCCCAATGTCGAGGCCTGATTCGGAGCTAGGCGGCATCCCTTGCGGGTGCGCAGGCTGTGCTGCCGATGGCAATGACGAACCCCAAGGCCGGCCCGGGGCCGCGGCGTATAGAGACTTCGAAGGGGGCCGATAGCGGCCTACAGGTCGATCTATGAGCTTCACTGCTCGTGTGGGCAACCCCCAACGGATGGAAGCGGGCGGCGCGTGCCGGCGGCGATTGGCGCGCTCCGTAGGGTGCAGGGAATACGCGGCGCGGCTGCTTGACCGCCCCCTACGCTGTCGCCGCTCGCTCGTCACCAGTGCCGGAAAGCAGGCCGGACGATCCCACGCCCTGCCGGCAGGCTATCGACATGACCGCAGGCTATCCCGCAGCGAACGCCAGCCAGCGCGCACGCGGGACGACCCGCAGACGGCGATAGGGCAGGCGGCCCCGGGCTGTGCAGCAGGCCGAACGCCATCATCCGCGCACTTCCTCGCACTGCGACACCCGATCAGCGGCCCGCCCGCGCCCGCGTCACGGCGATCTGACGAACGGCAAGCCCTCACATCGGCACGCCTAGGGGCGACAGGGACAGCGGCACGAAATGTGAGTACGTTTGTGAGTAAGTTTGACTAAAGTAGACACAAATAGATCATCGAATCATGCACTTACGGCCTGTATTCGGTTGACTCCAGGCCAAGACAACCAGCCTCTGCGGACCCGACGCCCCTGCATTTGGCACACCAGCAGCAATGAGGAAATGATCGCTTCTGGCCTTATCTCGATGCACGCTTGAGATGCCGGCCACACCTACCCTCCATGGATTGGCGGGGCATGATGAGGTCAAGCATTCGTCCACGCGATGTGAAGTCCAATATCCCGTCAGCCATCTCATCGAATGACTCACACAGCCGGCGATCAAAGCATTCGCTGCGCTCGGGCTGGTTCGTCCTGCGTGGTTTGATTCTGTTGCTGCGCCAGTACCTGCGCCTGCGTCTGCTGTTGCGCCAACGTGTCCACATTCTGCAGCGACTGCTCCACCGGGCGATCTACGGCCTGCGCGACATCGGTCATGGAGCGCCGTGCCGCCGGGTCGGAGGGGTCTTGCCCCTGCACAACGAACAACTGCGTCCCGGCCGCGATCTGCGAGCCGTCCTGCTGCCGTTTTCCAGCCTCGTTGATCGCAATATGATTGGCTGAGGTGATACCAGCCGCTTTGGCATCGTGGAAAGCGCCCATCGTCAATCGCTCGCTGGTCGCATCGAATGTGCGCCCTCGTTCCGTGTCGATGCTCGCCACGCCGCATTCGATCTGTGTGTAGAGGCGATTGTCAGGATTGTCGGCGTCGCGCGGGTCGGAGAAGCGTGCAGGCAACGGTGTCGACGACGCGGCCATCGCCATCGGATCCGCGCCATTGACTGCGCGCTCTTGTCGTCCTTCGCCGTGCAGCGCGTCGGGTTCGTCCGATCCATCTTCGCGCCGACCGGCGCTTGCCATCCGCACAGGAGCCGCCACCGCCAAGCGGCTATCGTCCAACGACAAGCCCTCCCGGTTCGCCTCGCGATGTGCCTGCTCGCGCACGTCGCGACCATTTTCCGATGCGCGTTCGATCGCATGCGGTGCGGTGGTCATCTCCGTCCGTACCCGCTCGATATCAGCGGGTGTCGTTTCGGCGGCGATCACGTAGGTCTTGCCATCCGAGTCCAGGCGCAGACTGGCGATGCGGCTGTCGGGCCCATAGCGTCCATCGGCTTGCGGTTTCACCTGCAACGCGGTCGTCGCGGGGTCCAGCCCGTTCGCATCCCAGGTCGCGCGCACGGCGGTTGCGGCAACGGCGACCTGCTCGGCGCTCGGATCGACGCCCGCGCTGCGATACGCGCCAGCAACCGTGTCGCGCAGGCGCGCATCGGCGTCCATTGGCGGCACTGGCGGAATCTCGCGCGGCGGCGGCAAGCGCGCTTGCAGGATGTCGCGGGTTGCGTCCAGTTCTTCACGTAGATTACCGGACGCGGTGCTGTTGTAGATCAACCCCGTGCTGACCCATTCGCCATCCGCACGGCGCTGGTAGCGGTTCTTGTCCGATGCGATCAGCGTATCCACATCCGTACGTGCGTTGCGCACGGCTTGAGGCATTTCTCCATGCGCCGCCCAACCGTTGCGGATGTACGTGTCTTCATAACGCGCTGCGATCGAGGCCGGGCTGTTCGCGGCGTTTTCCACCACGATCTGCGCCGCCTGGCGGTCCAACCGCGCGACAAGAGCCGCATCATCTGCGGATTCGGTGCGATGCGGCGTTCCGCGTTCGACGAATGGGCCGTACACCTCGCGTTGCCATTTCCCACTCTCGGGGTTGCGCTCCCAGTTCGACGGTCGGCTGCTGGGTGCATCGCCTGCGTCTGCCGGAATCGAGAATGGACTGCGCTGTGCCGGCGGGCCGCCCAACACCAACTCGACCGATCGAGTGGTCGCTTGATAGTTGAGTGCGTTCTCCGCTGACGGCGACGCTCGAAGATCGCCGCGGCGGGCGTTGTCGATGCCGTCGTCGCTGCGGTCGATCGGCGCCTCGCGCCGCCAGCCCTGTGCAGGATTGTCCGGGTCGTAAACCCAGGTCTTGCCGCCGAGCTCCTGGTTGTAGATGCCGCGATTGTCGTTCCACGCTGCGATCTTTTCGCCGGCGAACACGCCCGCCACGCCGCCGATGGCGCCCGTCACCAACAGGCCCGGCCCGGTTTCCACGCCCAGCACCGCACCGGTCGCCATCCCGATGCCGGCGCCGGCCCAGCCGCCGACGCTGCGCGCGCCGAAGTGGATCAATTCCGACTCGGCCGCGGTGGCGTTGCCTTCGCTCCGCAATCGGCCGGCCGTGCGTACGCTGTCCGCGCCGTCGTAGACTTCCAGCGCGAGCCCAGCGATTCCGAGGGCGCGCCCTGCTTGTATGTGTGCAGGACTAACGCGATGGGGCGCGTCGATCTCCAACGATGGCAGGTTATATTGAAACGTATTCAGGCGTGGGCTTTCGCCGGGGCGGAAATCGGCCTGCGCTTCGTAGCCGTCGCGAAAGGCTCTGTACTCGCTGTTGCCGATGAACCTCTGCTCATAGGCTTCATCGAGCAATTCCGCACTCATCGACCGATGGACATCGGGGTGATTGCGCATGATCTGTGGGGAGTCGAAGTACTTGTCGTCCGACCAGATGCGGGTGATGCGGCCGGCCTCTTGTTCCCTGGCGGCGACTTCCAGCATGGAGACTTCGCCAGCGCTTTTTGGCGAAAGCGTGCCTGCGCGGAGGCGTTGTTCCGTCTCTGGCGCAGACAAGATCGGAATATTTCTGTCGGCGAGGTACTGGCCAAGCTCCGCCTTGAGCGGGCCTTCATCAATTTCGTCCAAGACTGTTTCTGTGATTGCGAATTTGCGATCCTGTTCCTTTGCCGCATCCAGATAAGTATCAAGCAGTTCCGAGCCGCCAGCACGGTAGGCGTAGACGAGGCTGTTGGTATCAGCGAGGAAGTATCCGTTGCTCATGGTGCTTTCCCTCCCATCTCACGCAGCATCGCTTGTATGTGATCGCGGGATTTGCTGATCAGATTTCCGTTATCTCTATACGTCAAGCCAGGAATCCATTTATCGGCAAGACGACGAACTCTCCACGACAGCTCGCTGTCGATTTCGTTGTTCTCACGCTCCTGTCTGAGATATTCGGTATAGTCCTCAGGCAATTCCTGCTTGAAATACGCAACAAAGGCTTGCACTTCGTCATCGCGCCACTTGCGCCATTTCGCACGATCCGCCATGACCTCTTCATAATTGGCCAACATCTCTTCAAATATCTGCTGATTCGATTTTTTGCGCGCCCACGGACGATTCAGAAATCGAAGGATATTTGCCCGCAGATTCTCATCTGGAAGCGCATCGATCTTGGCTTGAAGTTCTTGGCTGATAGGGTTGTCTTTGCTCATGCTGGTTTTTTTGTCTAATAAAATTTGATTTAATCAAGCGATGCATCAGATATGCAATGTTGACAAAGATATATCCCGCAATTGTCTGCATTGATACTGCATTCGCATTTTTTGCAGCGGTTCTGTAGATAGCCTGGAATCCCATAACGACGCCAAGCTACTTCGTCCGATAGCACGTATTTGTTCAGATCACTATGATATTCCATATCATAAAAGTCGACACACCTGCCATCGCTCGAAGTGATCAATTCGATGTAGTCCCACGCATTGGCGTCATTGAAAATAACGATGCGCCATCCGTTGCTCGCTTCGTACCCAACTGTACCCGCATAGATCCACTGTGGTTCTCGATGCGGCTTCAACACGATCTCACCAGACTCGATTGCATGAAGGAACGATAGAATTTCTTCTTTGCATAACGCTAGCGTATTGTGGTCAGCCGCACAATCTTTGTGTTCTTGCGGCACGCATTTGGTATAGCCTTCAGGCAGCCCATGGTTGAAGTGAGCGAAAAAATTGAATAGATGATCATCGCGCCACTTGCTCCATTTTGAACGCTTCGCCATGACTTCTCCATGATTGGCCAGCATTTTTTTCAAAGACATTCTGATTGGAATTTTTGTGCTTCCAAGGCAGATTGAGCCTGCGCAAAATGTTCGCCCGCTAATTCTCATCGGGCAGCGCGTCGATCTTGGCTTGCAGTTCCGGGCTGATGGGTTCTTGCGTCGTCATGGCTCTTTTCTCAGACGTGCGGTGGTCTGCACTTTGGGCATAGACGAGATTGTTGGTGTCTGCTAGAAAATATTGCGATTTAATTCTGGCGGTGGCAATGACGTCATGTCTGTCGTCCTTCGATGATCTGCGCTCGTCATGGGTCCACGATGTCGGGTCGTCCCTTCGACAAGGTGATGGGAATCGGTGGTTCGCCATCGACCTTGAACGCGACTCCGTCTTCCGAAAGCGCCAGCGGTATGCAGTTGCTGGTACGGTAGCGGAGATCGGCGCGACTTCTGCGCGCAGTGATAGTACACAGCCACCGCAGATCCGGGCGAAGCATCCAGTACACACGGTCTTTGCGGACCCAGCGCCCCGCTTTTCGTTCAAGTTCTTCACCCTTGCCGTCTCCGCCAAGATACAGCGCAGCCTGTCTTTCCACTGTATGGCGCGTCGTAAATGCCAGCGTAGCGCCCGTGATCGATGCCAAAAGGCGATTGGACGCACGTATCCCCTGTGGCGATAGGTGCCGGACATCGCCCTGTTCGAGAATGCCCATGACCTTGACCTCGCGATTTTCACGAAGCACGACGAGACTGTCCGTGATCGACAGGTCAACGCATGTCTCTTCTACCATGAACGCCAGACAGAGTCGCCCATCGGGCCGAGTGCGCCATCGGCCGGGGCTCAGGCTGATCTCACCGACGTAATCGCTCCCTGTGTCGTGATCGTCCAGCAGCTGCAACGAGCGATTGGGCATCATGTATAGGGCACCGCCGCTCGGCCTGTGCCCGCCGGTCGGCGTCAAGAGCAGCGTATTGCCCACCAGCATCCGCAGCGCCTCGGCGCCCACGAAGCGCTGCGGGGATCGGCCCGTGACACGGGCTTCCAGTCCCAAGGGATCATCTTCCTTGATTTCGGCAACCAGAACATGATCGTCCTTGTCCCGAAACGTAGCGCGGGTATCCGATATGGCGACGGTCGCGCACTCACCGGGATCCGGAAAGCCACGGAGCGCCCTGGTGATGCAGAACTGTCCGCCCGACTGCTGGGACCAGCGGATCGGAACGGGCTGCGTGTCGCGGGCCGCATCGAAGGCCCACCCCTTTCCGTCCGCGCGAAGGTAGGTATCCGACAGTAAGGCGCCTGCAGGCTTGTCCGAAAACACCAGCGTATTCCCCGCCAGACGGAATCCCGGCCAGCTGACCGAGGAGGAGTTTGCGGCGGACGCTACGCCCGACCAGCCGGATATTACGAGGCCGCTGAGCGCAAACAAACGAGCTAACCATCGATTACGCATCACGAGTCCTCAAGTTCTGGTGCCAGATCGTTGCAGCTTGATTGTATGAAGCCACTCGCTTCGATCTCGACGGGCGGGCGATGGTGCGAACACATCGCGGTGGCGGACCAGCAGATGCGGTACTTTCACTTTGCCGAAGATAGCAACCGCCAGTCGTGCTGCCGGTCGTTCCGGTTCGGGTGTTGGGCCCTGCACGGGCTGTAGGCGTGGTTGTCCTGTGGCGTATCGGCGAGTCCTGTTGCTTGTCCGGCAGTTTACCCGGCGGCGGGCGGGTAACGCTGCGGCCTGCTCGCTCCTGCATGTGCGACAGAACAACCATTGCAGATCAATGACCCATCGGTTGGACGATAAAAGTCCATGGGGGTAGCGCAGGCGACAGTCTTGAGGTCTTGCTCATGGACGAGAAAGCGGGGCTGTGGATCGATCGCGTCGAAGGGCTTGGTGGCATCGTGGCTGAAGCCCTGTCGAAATGGGCGTGATGGCGTTCGCTCACACATTCGTCCCTTGGCTTGCATGCGCTCCGTGTCTGCGCACGGGCTGAAACACGGACGATCCGAGACCAGCGCCAGTCGAGAAATTCGCACGCTTTCCGGAATTCATTGAGCCTGTCTATGACATTCACATCGACGACCGCCCCGGATGAATCGGCCGAGGGTACGCATTCGCAACAGGCGTCACACATCGTGCCGCAAAGGATCCTCCGCTGCCGCATGCATGGCACAGCCGACGGATGTAAGCGTAGGCTCCAAACCACGGATCGCAGGATGTCGGGCAAGGAAATCGCCCCATTCGGAATCGCCTTCGCTTTCCATCGCACGATCCGATTCCACGGGCAGGTCAGCCTGTACCGTTACTCACATCATGGACAAGGATCGTACGATGAAACTGCATATCAATCGCCTCGCCATCGCTGTCGGCGCTTCGCTGCTGTGCGCTACCCTCCCCGCGTTCGCCGGTGAGTTCCGCACCACCACCAGACCCATCGACGGGCAATACATCGTCGTGCTCAAACCGCACGCAGCCAGTCTGGCGGGAGAGTCGAACCGCGCGGATCGCGTGCCCGTTGCCGCGAAAACGATCGCCGCGCAACATCGCGTCAGTCTGCTGCGCAGCTACGACCGCGTCCTGCGCGGCTTCGTGGTGAAAGCCGATGCCAATGCACTGGCCGCGCTGTTGGCCGATCCGCGCGTGGCCTACGTGGAACAGGACGGCATCGCCACACTCAGCACCATACAGACCGGTGCGACCTGGGGAATCGACCGCGTCGATCGGCGCCTGCTCCCGCTGGACACCTGGTACACCTACGACACCACGGGCATCGGCGTTCATGCCTACGTGATCGATTCGGGTCTCAACGTCACGCATACCGAATTTACCGGCCGCGTCGGCGTCGGTGCGGACTTCATCGGCGGCGGCGTCAACGACTGCAACGGGCACGGCACGCACGTGGCCGGCACTATCGGCGGCACGACATACGGCATCGCCAAGGCCGTCACCCTTCATCCGGTGCGCGTGTTCCCCTGTGTCGGCGGTTCGGCATGGTCGACGATCATCGCGGGGATGAACTGGGTCGCCAGCAACCATATCCCGCCGGCCGTCGTGAACATGAGCCTGGGCGGCGGCATCAATACATCGGTCGATGCGGCGGTCGCGAACCTGCACAACATCAATGGCATCACCGTTGTCGTCGCAGCGGGCAACCAGAACAGCAACGCCTGCAATTACTCGCCGGCGCGCGCGCCTCTGGCGATCACGGTCGGATCGACCGACAACACCGACACCCGCTCCGGGTTCTCGAATTTCGGCACCTGCCTCGACTGGTTCGCGCCCGGCAGCAACATCACCTCCGCATGGATCGGCAGCAACACGGCCACCAACACGATCAGCGGCACGTCGATGGCCGCGCCGCATGTGGCCGGCGTGGCCGCTCGCTACCTGCAGACCTATCCGACGGCGTCGCCTGCTGCAGTCCGGGCCGCGCTGCACTGGGCCAACAACATCTTCGGCGGCCTGGGTGCCCCGACGTGGCCGGGCGTGGCCAACCGCGGTCTGGGCTCACCGAACGAGCTGTTGCATTACGGGTCGCGCAACGACGGTTACGACGACGGCGATCCCCACATCAAGACCGTCAACGGCCTGTACTACGACTTCCAGACCGGCGGCGAATTCGTCGCATTGCGCGGGCAAGGCATGGAATTCCAGACCCGGCAACACCCGGTGCCCAGCCTGCCCTGGGTCAGCGTCAACACCGCCGTCGCCGCACGCGTGAACAACTATCGCGTGACCTGGCAGCCCGGCGACGGCGTCACGCCGGATCCGTCCGGCCTGCAACTGCGCATCAACGGTGCGGTCACGTCGCTGCCGTCGGGCGGCATCGCGCTGGGCGACGGCGGCAAGGTGTCGCCGCTGGGCAGCAACGGCATCACCGTCGATTTTCCGGACGGCACGAAGATGACCGCCAACGCCAACTTCTGGCCCTACGGCAACGTTTGGTATCTCAATGTCCGCGGCTACAACACGATGGCGACGGACGGCCTCATGGGCGCGCTCACCCAGGGCGAATGGACGAGCCCCGGCTTCTCCGACAAGTGGCGCGTGAACAAGGACACGAGCCTGTTCGACTACGCCCGGGACGTCACGCCGGACAAGTTCGTCAGCCCGCAGTTTCCGGAGGACAAGGTTCCGCCGATGGACCCGCGGAACGTGGAACTGGCGCAACAGGTCTGCGCACGCATCAAGGACGAGAAACTGCTCAAGGACTGCCTGTTCGACGTCGGCACCACGGGCGACCCGGTGTTCGCCGAGGGTGCGATCGTTGAAGCGGCGCTGCAAGAAGAGGCGAAGATGCCCTGACGATCAGGGACCGCCGGGCGCCCGCAAGGGCGCCCGGTGGCGCCATCGCACATCCGCCGCCAACCATCGTCCTGCCGACGGCGGCTGGCGGCATTGCCGTCCATGGGCCTTGAAACCCGCCCACCGGCGCCCAATCTCCGCGGTCTGTCCGTTCCACCGACTTTCCAGGAGCTTCCGGATGAGCACCGACACCACCGAAACGGCCCCGCAGGCCGAGACCCACATCGAGACGCACGCATTCCAGGCCGATGTGCAGCAAGTGCTGCAACTGGTCATCCATTCGCTGTATTCCAACAAGGACATCTTCCTGCGGGAGTTGGTGTCCAACGCCTCCGACGCCTGCGAAAAGCTGCGCTTCGAGGCGATCGCCGACCCCGCGCTGCTGGAAGGCGGCGGCGATCTGGCCATCGATCTGGCCATCGACGCCGACGCGCGCACGCTGACGATCCGCGACAACGGCATCGGCATGTCGCACGACGAACTGATGCAGAACCTCGGCACGGTCGCCCATTCCGGCACGCGCCGCTTCCTCGACAGCATCGCCGCCGGCCAAAAGGTGGACGCCCAGCTGATCGGCCAGTTCGGCGTCGGTTTCTACTCGGCGTTCATCGTCGCCGACAGCATCGCCGTCACCAGCCGCCGCGCCGGTCACAACGAAGCCTGGACCTGGCGCTCGGCCGGCGACGGCCAGTTCAGCATCGAACCCGCATCCGCCGACGCCCCGCGCGGCACCACCCTGCAACTGCATCTGCGCGAAGACGCCGGCGATTATCTGCAGGCGTGGAAACTGAAATCGCTGGTGCGCACGTATTCCGATCACGTCGGCTTCCCGATCCGCATGGCCAAGCCGGCCGCGAATACCGACGACGACGACACCGAAACCAAGGCGCCCGAGACCGAGGAATTCGAGACCGTCAACCAGGCGTCGGCACTCTGGACACGCGCCAAGACCGAGCTGTCGGACGACGATTACAAGGCGTTCTACAAGCACGTCTCGCACGATTTCTCCGACCCGCTGGCGTGGACCCACAACCGCGTCGAAGGCAACCAGAACTTCACCTCGCTGCTGTTCCTGCCCGAGCGCGCGCCGTTCAATTTCCAGTACAGCCGCGACGAACGCAAAGGCCTGAAGCTCTACATCAAGCGCATCTTCATCATGGACGCCGCCGAGCAGATGCTGCCGGCGTACCTGCGCTTCGCCAGCGGCGTGGTCGATTCCGACGATCTGCCGCTCAACGTCAGCCGCGAACTGCTGCAGGAAAGCCGCCAGGTCGAACGCATCAAGGGCGCGCTGACCAAGCGCGTGCTGGACATGATCGAGAAGATCGCGCGCGACGAGCCGGAAAAGTACACCGCGTTCTGGGAAGCCTTCGGCGCGACGCTGAAGGAAGGCGTGGCCGAGGACACCGCCAACCGCGAGCGCGTGCTCAAACTGCTGCGCTTCCCCACCACCCGCAGCGCGTCGGCCGATGAGCGCGTGTCGCTGGACGACTACATCGCGCGGATGGCCGGCCTGCAGGAAGAGATCTACTACATCACCGCCGACGGCTGGAACACCGCGCGCAACCATCCGAAGCTCGAAGCGTTGAAAGCGCGCGGCATCGAAGTGCTGCTGATGCACGAGCGCATCGACGACTGGATGTCCGGCTACATGCACGAATACGCGGGCAAGACCCTGCGCAACGTCGCGAAGGGCGAGATCGACCTCGACAAGCTCGGCGACGCGCAGGACAAGGAGAAACAGGAAGAAGCCGTGAAGGCCGCCGCGCCGCTGGTGGATACGCTGAAGGCCGCGCTGGGCGACCGCGTGAAGGACGTGCGCGTCTCCAACCGCCTGGTCGATTCCGCCGCCTGCCTCGTGCTGGACGAATACGACATGTCGCTGCAGATGCAGCAGCTGATGAAGTCGATCGGCCAGGAAGCGCCGGCCTCCAAGCCCATCCTGGAAATCAATCCGGAGCACGCCCTGCTCAAGCGCCTGCAGGCCGACGACGCCGATCCGGCGCGCGTCGAGGACTACGCCGCGCTGCTGTTCGAGCAGGCGATGCTGGCCGAGGGCGGCAGCCTGGACGACCCGACCGCGTTCATCGCGCGGATGAACCGCCTGCTGATGGGCTGAAGGACAGCAGGATCAGCGTTGAAGCCAGTCGGCCGACGCCGACTGGCTTTTTGCATTCGGGGGACTCTAGTTTTCGGGATCGTTTTTGGGATCCTGTTTTGTAGAGCGGCCTTCAGGCCGCTGCTTTCCGATACGCGCGCGTTTCGTTTTCGTCGGCCGTGGGCACGGCCGCGATGTCGCCTCGCCTCTGTGATTCTCGAATTCCGGTGCGAACCGCCTTGGGGTCGACGATGGGTCAGCGCAGGACTGAGGCGACAGGACGGATCGGCGTCTATTCGGACGCTTTGAGCAGTGCGTCCCTGATGACTTCAATGGGCGTATTGGTAAACGTCTTGGCGACTTCCCCGACGATGCGGCGCACGGTCTCCTTGTGCAGCTGTGGCCGCATCTGGCCAAGGGTTTGCGGATCCGCCATCAGCACAAGGTGTTCGTATTCGTTGCCGAGCGCCGCGGCGTTGAGCCGATGCGCGAGCTGCTTGGCGAATGTCGCTTCGTCGGTCGACTGCTGATTCGATTCGGTAGGGCGATGACCTGCGGGCCCGTCGTTCGGCAGATCCTCGGGTTGCAGCACTTGCACCTGTTTCAGGGCGAAGGCTTCGTTTTGTCCTTCGCTGTGGAAAAGACGCGCTCCGCCGCCATCGGCGACCACTATCCATGTTCCTGGGAGAATTTTTTGCATGGGATATTCCTTGGGGGATTGATGCGGATCGTATCTGCTGCAGATGTGCGGGACGCATACGCGTGGAAGAATCATCGATCATGATTTCGATCGTGTGCGCTCAATCAAACCACATGCGGCCTGTATGCCCAGTCAACGCGTCGGTGGTCCAGAAAATACGCGAATGCATTGATCCTCCATTGGGCGGCGCGCGAACGACGCGTCGCGTCGTCCGGCCGCGGCAGCTTTCCGGTGATGGAAGAAGAGCCGACCCGGCCGTGCACGGCGCGAGGAGCCGCCGGACGACTTGTCAGTCGTCTTCGACCAGTTCGACCACGATGCCCATTTCGCGGGCGGAGGCAAACGCCACGTCCAGTGCGAGTTTCACATCGCTGTCGCTTTCGCCATGCACCAGAAGCAGATGGGTGCCTGGACCGATATCGTCGGAGAGCCCGACCGAGCTGGAATCCTCATCGTCCATATGCGGCATCAGATCGTCGATTTCCTCGACCGATTCGATGCCTTCCACCGATGAGATCCGGTTGATGAGTTGCATCGTGTCGTCGTCGCTGGCGGTGAGCCTGATGCGAAGCTGGGTCATGGGAGTTCCTTGTTTACGTCATGCATCAACAGTGGCTGCGGGCCGGACCGGGCGACTGTCTTGCAGGTCGATGCCCGGCAGTTTCGTTGGCGGAAGGATCACGTCGAAAGCATCTGCGCAAACGATCATTCCCGGCCGTTGGCCCAGTAATACCCCACCTGCGAAACAGGCGCCACTTTTGGACATCGAGCGACGATCGGCAGTGATCGAGCGATGCATTCTGCATGTTGGATTCGATGCGGCACTGCAACGCGCCCGATCGGACGACACGCCACACAGGCGATTCGCATGGCCTGCGTGCAAACAGCGGCGACGCAGGGCTTGTCGTGGCACCCACTCGACCGATGGCAATCGCGCTGCCGTCACTCCGAACGTCCGCGCAGCGGAAAGAGGAACCTGCTGTCATGGCGTTGCGCCATCATCAGGTTCCTGTCCGGGCGATGCCCGCGTTCGGAACGATGGATGTTCCGCACCCGCCATCCCGGGCGGGCGCTACCGCATTACCCCGGGAATTTCGGAAACTTTTCCTTCGGGTGCCGCGCCTTCCATTCCTTGTGCGACACCGTGCCTTCCCAAGCGGTGAACGAACGCGGCGGCCGGCCGCGACCCGACCACGTCTCGCCGTTGTGGGGCAGCCAGTACTTGGGCGGCAGCTCGGTCTTCTGCGCCGCGGTCTTCTTGGGCGGCTTGGCGCCGGCCGTGACCTGGGCGGCGATCTGCGCTTTCTGCGCGCTGTCGAAATGCTGACCGAACAGATGCAGCACGCTCATCACCTGCGTGAACGCATCCGCCGCCTGCTCCTTGCGCAATGTTTCTTCCTGTTGTTCGAGCGCACGGATTTCGTCGGCCAGTTTCGCTTTGGCCGAGGCGATTGAATCGAGGGTAGGCTTCATTGATTAGAACCTTATTTAAGGTAAAACAATTATATAAAGGCGACAGGACGATTCAAAGCCCGCGCAATCGGGGGGAATTGCGAGTCGCCAGTCATTTCGCGCTATCTGAAGAAAATGACCGATTCAATTGAAAAATCAAGACCGCAGGCTGGATCATCGGCCCCGCAATCTTATACGAAAGTCATAAGCCGGGTGAAGCGGAATCGGTCTGAAAGGCAGCAGCGACTTGAACGCATCGTTGAATTCAAACTTATTCCCGGAAATCGCGGAGTGAACTGCGGCAGAATCAAGATGGTGCCGTCTTCGATGTATGGGGCGGAACCGAAGAAAACGATGACCAGCGCCACGATTGAAAACCCGCCCTTCGGCAATAGCGGTATCGGACGATGGCGGAAACCGCTGCACGGGTTACGCCCGATCGCGCCTGGTTCAGCATCGTGACTCGAATGCGCGTTTCAAATGCCCCCCTCAATCGGCCACCAGTCGCTGCCACAGCCAGACGGTTGCCATCAGTGCGATTCCCAATGACAGCAGCGGCATCAGTCTTTGGGAGTACCACCGCTTTCCGCGCAGCAGAAACAGCAATGGCAATGCCGCGCAAACCACAGCGAGCTGACCCAGTTCGACACCCAGATTGAAACCCAGCAGCGACAGCAGCCGCCCACTCTGCGGCAGCCCCAGTTCGCTCAACGCACCGGCGAACCCGAAGCCGTGGATCAGGCCGAAGGCGAACGCCATCGGCCAGACCCGTGCGGTGACCCACGGCCAGACATTGTTCAGCGCTGCGATCAACACGCTGGCGGCGATCACCGCCTCGATCCATCGCGATGCCGGCACCACCCAGCCCAACGCCGACAGGCTGAGCGTGATCGAATGCGCCACAGTGAATGCGGTGACGATGACGAGGATCTGTGCGAAACCCTGTCGCGGGTTCTGCAACGGATGCCATTCCCCATGCCGCCGCACCAACACCGCGGGCAGCAGCAGCGACAGCAGAAATACCAGATGATCGAAGCCGCCGAGAATATGCTCCACGCCATGCTGCACGAAATCGGCGAACTGTCGGCGGCTGCCCGATGCCAGTACGACGACGCGACGGCCGCTGTCCGCGACCGCAGTCGCGGTGGCAGTGCCGTCGCGCAGGGTGACGATGGCGCGATGTTGCGGGTCGCGGTCGAACAACAAGCCATAGCGCAGGCGCAGGCCGACGCGACTCGGGCAGCGTGCGGTCATGCCCAGCACCGCATAGGCGCCGCCGTCGTAGCGCCGCACAGCGAGTGCGCGCGGTGCGAGCGCGCAGGTACCAAAGTCGGAAGACAGCGACAGGCCGGACAGCGCCATCTTTTCGAGTGCGGGTCGTGCCTGCTGCAGCTCGCCCCAGGTCACCTGATCGTCGCGATCGACGTCCAGCGGTAGCGAAAGCGCGATATCGCGCAGCGCCAACTCCAGTTCGACATTCGCTGAAGCCGCATCATTATTCTGTGCGACACGAACCCCTTCGGCCGCAGCCGGATCGCGACCGGCGCCGACGTCGACGTCGACGGTGACATGGGCTACCGACAGCGTGTGCGCGTGCACCGAACCTGCGGCCAGCGCAGACGCCAGCAGGATCGATGCCCATCTCAGGCTGCGGAGCATCCGCCTGCTCCATATCGGTCGGCCGCACATCAGCGTGCCTCCGCGGCTTTCGGCAAGGGCAACTGCTGCGCCGCCGCCCATTCGCGCAGTTGCCGCAGCGCCTGCGGATCCTGCGCGGCCACCGCCGCGCGATACAGCAGATCGACATCCTCTTCGTCTCGCTGGTCGCGGAAGTTGCGCTGCGCCAGCATCAGTCCGCGTTGCGGGTCGCCGCGGAAGCTCAGCATGAGTTCGGCTTCGTCGCGCAGTTCCGGTACGCGGCCGATGCTGCGCGCCGACGCGTAGCCGCGCGTCAAGGTCGCGGCGATCGCGCCTGCCTTGCCCGGGTCGCGGCCGCGCAGCGCCAGGGCGCGCTGCAATTGCAGGCCCTCGTGCTCGGGGTGGCCGCTCAACAAGCCTTCGACCTCGCGCTCGCGCTGCGCAGCGCGCAGGAAGCGCGCATACGCCGCGAGCGTACGCACATCGTCCGGCGCCAGGCTCAACGCGCGCCGGAAATACTGTTCGGCATCGCGTTCGCCGGCGCGTGCGGCGATCTCGCCGCGCAGGGTGAGCGCAAAGCGGCGCCCTTCGCGATCTCCATCCGCGTTCTGCTCGAGCCACAGATCCGCCGCCGACGCCGCCGGCGGATATCGCCCTTGGCGCAGCGAAAGCATGGCCACACAGAGCATACCGTTTGCGGCATCCACGCCCAGCGCCAGGGCCGCGCAGTCGCTGCGCGCAGCATCCAGCCGCCCGCCGAGAATATGGATCTGGGCGCGGGCCAGGCGCGCATCGCCCGCACGCGGATCGCGCGCGACCAGACGGTCGAGCAGGCGCACGGCCTCCGCGAAATCATGGCGGTGCTGTGCGCTGAAAGCGCGCATCCGCAATATCTCGAGCCTGTCGTCGTTCGCGGGGAACCTCGACAGCAGGGCATCGGCACGGCTTGCGAGGCGCGCATCGCCGGTTTGCGCGGCGACGACAAGCAACCTGTTGGCCTGTTCGATCGCCGTTGCCGGCGACGGCGACTGCGACAGCGCCGACACCGCGGAATAACCGCGCGGCAGCCGCTCCAGCACCATGCCCGGATCGGTCGGCACGAAAGCGGCGGGCTTCTGCGCCATCGCCTGGAAAGCCAGACACAGCATCGACAACACAATCGTTAGGCGCAACATGGCTCTCTCCCACCCTCAGCGGCGCCTGCCGTCGAAGCGGCGAAACGTTTGGAAGGCGATGTTCGATTGAACGTTCGATCGCCCAAGCGATTGGATTCGAAGCCGGGCAAGAACCTCGTTCCTTGCCCGGCCGACCTCGAAGAACCCGGAGCCTGCCGCGGAGTCGATCCGACGACGGGTTTTCGGCATTCCTGTCTTTCCGATGGAACGGATGTTCGATCAGTCGTTCGTCGAACCCGGTAGCGGTGTGTTGAGATAAGGAAAGCTGGAACGGAAGTCGCTGGCTTTCAGCGCTGCGCCGTCGGTGTACGGCAACTGGCCCGAAGGTGCGACGCTGGCGGGCAGCAGTGCGCCCATCGCGACGCGAAGCGCGATGTCGACCACGTCATCGCCGGGGCGGCGACCGTTGGGAAATCCTGCGGTATCGCCCGCCAGCACGGCATAGGTCTCCTGGCTTGGCGCCAGCTTCGGCAGGATCGCCGTGTTCAGGCGCATCATTTCCGCGGGCTTGACGCCGGCCGGCTTGTTCAGGCCGTCCACGCCAGTGAGGAACGCTGCCACCAGATCGCTGCGCGGATAGGCGTTCGGCGCCTGCACGATCGGGTACAGCGCCTGGATCAGGATCGGCAGGCTCGGATTGGTCACGTACTTCGCGAACGTCGCATCGTCGAAGGGATGCGACGCGTTGAAGCGGTCCTTGTCGGGCAGTCCGATGATGACTTCGTTGACCAACGGGGCCGACAGTCGCGACACCTGACGATATTGGCCATCGGCCGACTGCTTGTACGCCGTGGTCCACGCGCCGATGATCGGCCCGTTCTTCGCCAGGCAGGCGATCGGCACTTCAAGCGCGAGCGTGGTGATATTGGCGTCTTCCAGGGTATTGCGCTCGCCGTCGGGCGCGCCGACCGGGTTGGTGTTCACCAGGTCGAAGACCTCGCCCAGATTCACCGCGAAGCCTTCCTTGCGCTGTCCGGCGAATACGCGGCCTTCGCCGCCGCATTCGCTCAGGCCGATTCTGGCGATGTGGCCGTCGGCGTAGGCCGCATAGTCGGCGATCGATTTGGTGCCGATGTTGTCGAAAGGCTTGTCGAATTCCACGCCGCCTTTGCCGAGGTTCGTGGCCATGCTGACCTCGCCGTCGATGATGGAGACGACGCTGTAGGTTTCGAACACGTTGCGGTTGGCGTCCTGCGCTGCGTTGGCGCCGAACGAGCCGATATTGCTCAGCGGCACCGCGATATCGACGCCATTCACCGGCACCGTCAGGTTCTGGAAGCGATTCTTGAACTTGAAGTAGTAGGAAATATCTTCCATGGCGTCGCCGTCGTTGTCGATATGGATGGCGTACAGCGCGTTCGGGTCCATCAAGAAATAGTTCGGCCCGCCGTAGGGCGCCTGCAGCGGTTGGTAATTGGCCAAAAAGGTGACGTATTCGCCATATCCTCTTTCGTAGCTGCGGAACATGTAGAAATCGGTAGCGTCCACTTTCGGGGTTTCGGTGATCAACGGCGCTTCGCGGTGGCTGGATCCGATGGCGAGACCCGCGGACATTGCGGCTGCGAACGCCAACGCGAACATCGCGGGCTTCGGCAGCGAACCCCGGCCGGCGACGGCTTGGATTGCGGTGTGTTTCATGACTTGCTCCTTGTGATGGCGCCGAACAGGGATGCGCCGACGGGGGAAGCATCGGATGCGATGCCTGCTGTTCATAATCTTCTACGCGCCCGCACGATCAGCGGATGCAACCGCTCGTCCGCAGCGCGTCGATGGCGCGATGTGCGGCATGCATTCGGGAGATATCTCACCGCTTTGCATCCGCATCGCCGCTGCATTCGTATGTCGGCGGTTTTTTTGCGCGGAGCCTCTGGAATCAAGCATGGGGAAACAGCAGTCAGAGTGGTCGCTCCTGGCTCAGGTGGAAAAGCCTACTCTGAACCCGATGCCAGTCAGTTAACGTTGACCGGCATTTTTTGTATTCGCGGGATTCCGTTTTTGTAGAGCGGCCTTCAGGCCGCTGATCGCTCGCGGCAAAATCTTCAGCGGCCTGGTGTTCAACAGCCGAATGGCTGGTCAGGCCTCTCTACGGACGGCAGATGAGGCTTAACTGACCGGCATCGACTCTGAACCCGATTTCATGTCATTCATCTCTGCGGATTGCTCACCGCAACGGCTCCGGCGCACGTTCGCGAAACATCGCATCGTACTCGGCAGGGTCGTCGCCATCGCGCGGGGCGAGCCGATCGAGCAACGGCGGAACGGGTGGCGGCCCATGCTCGGCTTCGTCGGCGAGCGTCGCCAGCATCGCCTGGTATTCGACCGAATCGCGCAGCGCGTCGCGGACGAAATCCGCGAGCAGCGTTTCGTCCGCGGCGGTGAGGCGCAGCGCGGTCGGGATGGACTGTAATCGCGCGCGCAGCGCCGGGTCGGCGACCTTATCGAAACCGATCTCGATCAGGAACACCTTCGGCGTGGGCGTCGCGAACACGCCGCTGCGCACTGCGTCCGGATCGTTCTCGATCTGGCGCTTCCAGTCGACGACGCGCTGGCGCAGCTGCACGGCGAGCGCCTGCGAATCCATGCGCATGTTGCCGTTGATCGCGGCATTGACCGTGCGCCACAGCCCGGGCACGCGCGGATCGCCATCGCGGGCATCGCGCGGATCGCTCTCGACGTTGAGCACGATGATCGCGTAGTTGCGGATGCCGCGGAAACCGAAACGGCGCATGGTCTTGACCAGTCCGTCGTAGCGGCCGATCGCCTGCAGCGGCCCGGAAATGCCGAGGTTGTCGACCACGCCGCCGTCGATCAGATGCAGGTAGCGGCGCGGCTCGACATCGCCGGGGCATTGGCCGTAATCGCCGTAATCGGCCACGTTGACCGGGCTGAACACACCGGGCACCGCCGCCGAAGCCGCGACCGCGCGCGCGATCGGTACCGGGCCCAGATCGCTGCACAGATCGTCGAAACTCTCCTGGGTGAATTCGATGCGCTTGCCGTCGATCATGTCGGTCGCGCCGATGCGGATGAACGGCCGCTGCCGCGGCAGATCGGCGAAGGTCTTGCCTTCGAACAGCGTGCGGTCGAAATAATCGGCGAGATGATCGCCGCGGCCATAGTAGGCGCTGGACAACGCCCATGCGCGGCGCGGATGCAGCACGCCGCCGAGGATGTCGCCCTGCAGGTCGCGCCGCAGCACCTTCGGTTCGAAATCCTGGAACAGGCGTTCGCGGTGCAGTGCGTAATAAGCCGCCGTGATGCTGCCGCCCGAGACCGAAGAGATGAAATCCACTTCCCGCAGCAGCGTGCCGTCGTGCCCGTCGACGCGCACCGGCTGCTGCCGTAGCGCATCCAGCAGATGATAAGAGGCTGCCGCCGAGCGCATGCCGCCGCCGGAAAATGTGAGGCTGAGCAGCAGCGCGTCGGAGTTGTCGTCGCGGGCCAGATTGACGACGCGATATTGCGCGGCGCGATCGACCGAAGGCGTGGCCGGCGGGTTGCGCGCGGGCTGCACAGTGGAGCAGCCCGAAAGCACGCCGGCGAGCAGCAGCGCGAGCGGCACCGCCGCACGGATCGTGAAGGAGTTGTGGATCGCCTCGCCCATGACGCCCGCTTTCCTGCGAAGGCGCCAGCATAGCCGCCCAGGCGGCGGCTTGCGCGCGACCGCTTGGCGACCTACTTTTCCTTGCGCCAGTTGACCGAACCGCGGTTCTCGACGGTGCTCGATTCGATCTCGATGTCGAAGCCCTTGCGCAGCAGGTATTTGAGCGTGATGACCTGGCCGGTGCCGAGCAGCGACACGCCGTAGCTCACGTACAGGCGCGGCGACAGGTATTTGCCGATGCCCACCACGGTGCCGCCGAGGGCGCGCGATTCGCTGACGCCGGCGTCGTCGAGGCCGATCTTCGCGCCGAGCTGCGAGGCCAGCAGATTGCCGGCCGACAGCGCGGCGGTCGCGGCGCTGAGCTGGCGGTTTTCGTCGGCATTGGCGCTGGACAGCGGCCGGCCGAGGGTGAGGTAGGCCAGGGCTTCGGATTCGCTGCTGGCGGGGTCGCTCCACACGCTGGCGATCGGCGCCGAGGCGCGGCCGTTCACGTCGATGCCGGCGGTGACGTCGCCGACCTCGCGCTCGGCGCGGATGTCGATCAGCGGATCGGAGAACGCGGTGTTCGACCACACCAGGCGGCCGCGGGTGATCTGCAGTTTCTGGCCGTAGGCGCGATAGCGTCCGTCGATGTCCAGCGATCCGGTGGCGACGGTTTCGCGGCCGGGGCGCGCGCGCATGCGCACGCTGCCGCCGAGCGTGCCTTCCAGGCCGAAACCCTGCAGGCGCACATCGTCGCCCATGGTCAAGGCGAGATCGAGATCGAGCGGCGAGCTGCCGGTGCGTTCGGGATTGGCCGGGTCCAGCACCACCACGTCTTCCGACGCCGATACGCCGGCATCCAGGCCTTCCAGATCGATCTTCGCGCTGGCGATGCGCACGCTGCCGGCGACCGCGATCGGCTGGCCGGCGCTGTAGCGCACGGTCACCTCGGGATCGATCACCGCGCGCAGTTCGCGGGTGTCGGAGACCAGGATGTTCTTGCCGCTCAGGCGCAGCTGCAGCGGGGTGTCGTCGCTCTGCCAGCCCAGCGTGCCGTCGACCTGCAGCGTGCCGTCGCCGCTGCGCACGCTGCCCGCGATGCGCGCATTGCCGTCGGGCTGCGCGTCCATCCGCACGTCGCCGTCGCGGAGGCTCAGCGCGAGCGACGGCAGTTCGGCCCGGAACGCGCTCAAGCGCGCCTGCCCGCCCAGCGTCGGCTGCGCGCGCGTGCCGCCGAGCGCGATGCGTCCGTTCAGGCGACCGGCCGGATCGACGATGTCCGGCGAAAACAGTTCCAGCCAGGTCAGGGTTTCGGTATCGATCTGGATGTCGCCGCGCAGCGGCGCGTAGTCGTCCCAGCCGGTGGCGATCTTGGCGACGACGCGACCGTTCGGGCGCAGCGCGCTGGTCAGGTCGGCCTCGATGCGCTGCGGATCGAAGCGCGCGTCCAGAACGAGATCGGCATAACCCAGAATTTCGCGACGGCCCCGTGCGTCCAGCGCCAGCCCGCCCTCGGCGGAGCGGACGCGGGCGGTGCCCTGCCAGCTCGCGCCGCGCGGACGCACCTGCGCATCGACATCGACATCGCCACGCAGCAGCCACGCGCGCTCGTCTTCGCGTTCGGGCAGATACGCGGCGAGCAGGCCGAGCGGCACGGTCTTGCCGCGTACGTCGGCGCGCGTCGGCCAGTCGATATCGGCGCACAGCGAACCGGCGTTGCCGGCGGCCGCGAAACAACTCGACGCCAGCTGCAGCCGCGTCGCATTCGCGGTCGGGGTGACGGTGAATCGCGCCGGCGCCTGCAGCGACCACACCGGGCCGGTGGTCGGCGCGAGCCGCAGCGCGTTCAATGCGCCAGTCCACTGCGTGCCGCGCTTGGCGACATCGCCGGCCAGCGCGAGACTGCCGAACGACGTGTCGGCATCGCCATCGATGGTCAACGCTTCGACCGCGCCGCGGGCGTCCAGATGCAGACGCGAGAACGCGAGCCCGGCTTCGACATTTTCGCCGTCGACGCGCAACGCGCCGGCCGTGCCCGCGCGCCATGGCAGGCGTCCGTTCACGCGCAGCGATTCGGCTTTCCAGTCGTCGTAACGTAACGACTGGCCGGCGAGATCGACATCGATGTTCGGTTGGGTGCGCGCGCCGGTGAGTTTCAGCGTTCCGCGCAGCGTGCCTTCGCCGGTGGGCAGCAGATCGTTCAACTGCAGCGGCGAGAACTTCGCGTCGATGTCGATCGTGTCGGCGACGCGACCCTTCGCGTCGATGCGGCTGCTGCCGAGACCAAGGGCGATGTCGCCTTCCGCACCGATCGGGTCGCCTTCGCGTGCGGGCAGATGCGCCAGCACGTTCGCGCGACCGCTCAGCGCACGGCCGCGCAGGCGACCGCCGAGTTCGCTCGCATCCACGCGCGCGTCGAGGCCGCCATCAGGCCGCGTATCGCCGGTCGAACGCAGGCGACCGTTCACCGCGCCGCGCCAATCGGGGAGGAAATAGCCGGGATCGAAACCCGCGAGCCGCACATCGGCCTGCCAGCGCAGCGTCGGTGTCCACCACACCTGTCCGCCGCCGTCGAGGCGGCCGGTCGGCATGGTCGCGCGCAGCGTGTCGATGTGTGCGGTTCTATCGTCGCCGCGCGCCTTCAGGCTCACGCCCGCACGCTCGGCGCCGCGCAGCAGGGTGGCGTCGCCCTGTGCGGTCCATGCGCGCAGATGGCCGGCGACCTTGAAGTCGCCGTCGCCGATGACCGGCACCGCGTCCTTGGTATCGCCCTGCCAGCGCAGCTTGCGCGCGCTCACCGTGCCGGCGAAGCGCGCATCGGCCGGGTCGTTGAAATCGGCGCGGCCGGTCGCCGAGACGGTGCCGCCGAGCAGTTCGACCGACAGCGGCGACAGCAGCAGGATCTGTTCTTCGATCGATAGTCTGGACGGCAACACGGTCGCGACGAGATCGCCCTGCGCGATGCGGCCCTGCAGATTCGCCTTGCCGCCGACGCCGTCGGCGCGCAGATCGAAGGCATACGGTTCGGAATCGTCGTCGTTGCCGAGCAGCGCGGCCAGTGTCACCGCAGTGCCGTTCGCTTCGAAACGCCAGCGCGGCCGCGCTTCGCCTTCAAGACGCAGGCGCGCTTTCACCGGCGCCGGCGCGCGGCCGGCAAGCGCGACTTCCAGTGCGCGCAGATCGCCGCGCGCGACCAGGCCCAGAGACGCCGGCGTGCGTCCAGCGGCGGCCGGCAGCACCGCGCTGGCGGTGAGATCCATGCGATAGCGATCGCGCGGCACATATTCGCCGTGCGCGGCGAAGCGGCCGCGGTCGCTGAACGCGACGACGCGCGTCAGCTGCAGGCGGCCGTCTTCGGCCACCAGCCCGCCGCGCACGTTGCGCAGGCGGATGATCGATTCGGGCTGCGGCGCGGTCGCACGCATCACGTGCAGATCGGCGTCGGCCGGCTGGTGAACAGGCGCGAGGGCCGGTCGAACGCGTCC
>JAZKFJ010000031.1:22661-88314 GCA_040386495.1 Pseudomonadota bacterium | reverse complement strand
TATCGTCGGCTTCCAGCGCCAGCGGCGGCGCGATCGCGGGCAGCGACTCCGGCCAGCGCGGCAGCTCGAAGGGTTCATCGGTTTCGGGCAGTAACAATGTCGCGCCGGACAGGCTCAACGCTTCCACGCGCAGACGTCGGCCCAGCAGCGGCTGCAGCATCGGGTCGAGCATCGCCCGTTTCGCGGTGAACGTGGTGATCAGCGCGTTTTTGCAGCCGGGCCACGCCACCGGCTTGCCGTCCTTGTCCGGGCAGCCGCGATGCACGTAGCGCAGGTCGTGCAGGATCATCGGCCCGGACGCCGGGCCCTCGGCGCGCGACCACGTCAATTCGCTGCCCGCGGGCAGGCGATCGACGATCTGGTTCAACAGCACGTCGCGGCCGCGCAGCGTGTTGAACAGGAAATACAGCAGCAGCGCGCCCAGCACCGTCAGGATCACCATCAACAGCACGCTGCGCGTGGCCAGCCAGCGCGCGCGCGCGATGCGGCGGGCGCGCAGTTCGGCGATCCGCGCGTCGCGTTCTTCGTCGGTCGATACGCGTTCGGCCATGGATTACAGATCCGCGCCGAGATTGATGTGCAGCGTGAAGGACGTATCCGGGTTGTCCAACCCGTGGCCGATGTCCACGCGCAGCGGCCCGATCGGCGACTTCCAGCGCAGGCCCACGCCGACGCCCGTTCGCAGCCTGTCGAGGCGCTCATCGAAAGCGCTGCCGCTGTCGACGAAGGCGGCGAAGCCCCAGGCGTCGTTGAGATATTGCTCGTATTCGACGCTGGCGGTGACCACGTTCTTCGCACCCAGCGCGAAATTGTCGCGGCCCGACACAGCAGCGATCCGCGGCCCGATCTCGCGGAACTCGTAGCCGCGCACGCTGCGGTCGCCGCCGGCGTAGAAGCGCAGGGTCGGCGGAATTTCCACCAGCGCGTCGGTGAAGGTCGAACCCACTTCGCCACGCACGATCAAGCGGCTGCGCTCGCCCAGGCCCTTGAACCAGTTGGCGCGCACGTGCAACTGCGCGAAGGTGGCGTCGGACCCCACGCCCTCCAGCCCGCCGCGCAGCGTCGCGCTGCCGCCGAAACCGTTGCGCGGCTGGATGCGGTCGTCGGCCTTGATGTATTCGGCGACGATCGAGGGATAGAAGTAGGTCGACTGCCGATACAGCTTGACCGGGCGCAGGCGGTCGTCGATGGCGTAGGCCCAGCGCTCCTGCAATGCATGGACCGACGCGACCAGATTGAGTTCGCGATTGTATTGGCCGTTGCGGCTGAACACCGCTTCGTAGCGACGGGTATCGATGTAGTCGGTCTGCTCGTCGTAGGCCTGCACACTGGTGGTGTACCAGCCATCGCGCCATGCGAACGCCGGAATGCGGTGCTGCAGGGTCAGTGTCTTGCGTTTCTGCGCATAGTCCAACTGCGCCAGTCCCTTGTGTCCGCGCGAGTTCAGATAGCGGCGCTCCAGCCCCAGCGATACGCCGAAACCGCTGTCGGTGCCGAAACTGGCACCGACGCTGTAGATGCTGCGCTTGGCCGGCGTCAGCCGCACGGTAATCGGCACGCGACCGTCGACCGCGTTTTCCGGCTGCGGCTGGATATCGATGCGGCTGAAGTAGTCCAGCGCGCCGAGCGATTTCCGCAGGCGGTCGAGGCGGCCCTGATGGTAGTAATCGCCTTCTTCCCAGTAGACGAAATTCTGCAGCACGCTGTCGCGGATGATGGTGTCCGGCACCTGCTCGAACACGGTCGTGCCCATCGCATAGCGGTCGCCGCTGTCCCAGCGCAGATCGATGTCGGCGGCGTTCTCGGCGCGCGTCACTTCGATCTTGCGCGCGGCGAAATCGGCGTCGAAGTAACCGCGCTCGGCGAGGCGGCGGGTGATGAAGGCCTTGCTCTGCTCGTACTTCGCATGTTCGAGTACGTCGCCGACCTTCGGGGTGAACGCGTCGATCTCTTCCTTCAGATAGCGGTCGTCTTCGGCGTCGCCCAGCATCGCGACCTGCGCGCTGCGGATGCGCACCGGCTCGCCCGGGCGTACGACGATGACCACGCTGACCGGCGCGTCCTCGGCCAGCGCCGCGCCGGCGGCGCTTTCGGTGATCGCGATGTCCGGCGAGTAATAGCCGAAGGGTTCCAGCGCCTCGCGGGTTTCGTCTTCGGCGACGCGCAGCAGATAATCCAGCCGCGCCTCGGACACGCGCTTGCCTCGCGCGTCTTCCAGCGACAGCGCGAGACGGACATTTTCGGTCATGGCCTCGTCCAGGCCGTCGATGCGGACATCGGTGATCTGCGCCGCATGCGCGGTGCCGCAGAGCGTGAACAGGACTGCGGCGAGCGCATGGCGGGAGGCGGACGGCATCGCGACAGGATACCCGGCAGACCCGCTTGCGCACGCGGCGAGGACCGTCCGCATTCATCGTGGCTTCGGGCGCCTCGACGCCCGCAGCGGCATCCAACTCAGGGGCCGGCTACCGCCGCGTCGTCGCGCATCTGCGACTGTCCGCCGAATTTCTTCATGCAGGATTTGATCGGTTCCTCCGCGCGGATCGTCGCCTGCCAGCTGCGATTGGGTTGAGGATCGGAGTGATTCGCCACCAGCGCGTAGCGTGTGCAGGGCTGGATCTCGACCGCGAACGGCTGCATGGTCATCTCGCCGCTCTTGCCGCGCTTCTTGCTGGCGAGCCTGAAATTATAGGGGCCCGGCGGCAATTCGTAGAGCGAACGGTCGGGGAAATCCATCGAGCCGTTGATCGCCACCAGCATCACGTCGTACTCGCCGCGATCCTTGTCGGTGAGGCCGCCGACCTTGATCTCGGACCAGGGACCGGGTTCGGCAGCGAACGCGGAACCGCAGACCAGCATGGCCACAAAGGCGATCGGCAAGCGTTTCGGACGGGCCTGCATCTGTGCGCGCTCCATGGTGTTTCGAAACCGCGATTCCAGCAGATGAAGATGACAACAGCGCGCAATTTCGTTGTCAGCGCGGCGAACGCGCGCGCCGTCATCGTGCAGATTGCCATGCACCTGAAAGCGCGGAAGCGCGGGCACGGTGGTATCGGCGCTTCCGGTTGCGCTCCGCGGCTGGTGTCGCAGTCGCGTTACGGAAGGATGATGTCCTGCGGCGTACGCACGCCGGGCACCCGGTCCGTGATCGCCAGCAGGTTCCAGCGGCGTACGCCAGCCGTCACGCGATCATCGGCCCGGGATAACGCAGGCAGTAAAATACTGGTTGCGCAATCCGCCGCGAAGATCGCGTCCAGACCGTTGCAGTCGAACTCATCACGGAAGGTGACCGGACCCGAATCGCTGCTGGCGTAGCCGAAACAGGCGTTGCTCTGCAGCGAACAGTCCATGTAGACCTCCGTAGCGACGCAGGATGCCCGCATTCATCGTGGTTTCGGGCGCTTGGATGCCCGCGGCGGCGCCCGGCTCAGGGGCCGGCCGTCGTCGCCTCGTCGCGAATCGGCAATTGCCCGCCAAATTTCTTCATGCAGGATTCGATCGGTTCCTCCGCGCGGATCGTCGCCCGCCAGCTACGGTTCGGCTGGGGATCGGAGTGATCCGCCACCAGCATGTAGCGGGTACAGGGGCGCAGTTCGACCGCCAACGGATGCATGGTCATTTCGCCGCTATTGCCGCGCTTCTTGCTGCCCAGCCCGAATTTGTAAGCGCCCGGCGGAAATTCGTAGAGCGAACGGTCGGGGAAATCCATCGAGCCGTTGATCGTCACCAGCATCACGTCGTATTGGCCGCGATTCTCGTCGGCGAGGCCGCCGACCTTGATCTCGGACCACGGCTCGCGCCCGGCGGCGTAAGCGAGGTCGCAGACCAGCATGGCCATCAGGACGATAGGGAAGATTGTCGAACGGACCTGCATCTGTACTCGCTCCATGCGTTTTGAAACCACGATTCCATCAGACGAAGATGACGGCAGCGCGCACTCTGTCCATCGCCGCGTCGCGAAGACGCGCATGGACATCGTGCAGAATGCCATACATGCAAAAGGGCGGGAACGCCGGCACGGGGGTACCGGCACTCCCGGGTGCGCTCAGCGGCTGATGCCGCATTCGCGTTACGGCGGTGTCGTTCACGGCTGGATGATGTCCTGCGGGGTGCACACGCCCGGCACCCACTCGGTGGTGGCCATCAGGTTGAAGTCGGCGACGTAGACCAGCCGCAGCGCGACCGGCAGGAAGATCGCGTCCAGGCCGACGTCGTCGAACGGTTGGCGGAAGGCGACCGGACCCGAATCGCTGCCGGCGTAGCCGAAACAGGCGTTGCTCTGCGGCGAGCCGTCGAGGTAGGCCTCGGTGGCGGCGGCGGCGACGGTCGGCGCGGCGATCGCCAGCAGCAAGGCCACGAGTTTGACGGCGACGGCAGTCCGCAGCATGCGCTTCACGGGTATCTCTTCCTTGAAATGTCGGGCCTGACATATCGGGCCTGTCCCGGCGGCCATGTCCGTGGCGACGGCTTCCCCGCGACGGGAGCGCGCGGTCGCCTCATCAGCAAAACGACGACCCGGATGCTAGCAAAGGTATCCGCACGCGCACCAGTCGTACGTCACATCCAGCGCAAGCGGTCCGGCGTTCTTCGACCGATGCGACCGCCTGTCGTGCAAATCGCATGGCGCGGCGGAGCGATCGCAGGGTGGCCGGAGGGTTCCGGCATGCGCGCCGCTCAGGGCGTCGGCGTGGGGATCGTCGCGTCCGGCGATGCGATGCCGAATGTCTTCATGCAGCGCTTGATCGGCCTCGCTGCGGTCACCTTCGGCGTCCATTCGAGGTTGTTCGTGCTTGTACCGGGCCGATGCACTGCGACCAATGCGTAGCTCATGCAGGGCTGCAGTTCGAGGCCGAACTCGACGTACGTCGCCCTGTCGCGGAAGCCGGGCTTGGTCGTGGCCATGATGAAGCGGTGCGGGCCCGGTGCCAGTGGGTAAAGCGGCACCATCTGGTCGAGCGAATCCGGGGAAGACTCCCAGCGGCCATCGATCGCCCTCAGCTCGAGCTTGTGCTGGTTGGGATCGGATCGTTTGATCGTGCCCAGATCGATCTGCGACCAGGGCTTGGATTCGTCGCCGGCATCCGCTTGGGCAGCAACCGCGAGGGCGAGGATCAGTACGGCGAACGATGGTATGCGGGACATGGACGTTCCTTCGTCGTAGTTTTGGAGAGGGGCAACGATTCGTTCAACGCATAGATATCGGTGAAGCGGACATCTACGTTCGCGTCAGACCGACAGATGCTCGATCGCGGCGACGCTGCCGAGTCGGTCGGCGAGGCGCTGCAGCAGGGCGAGACGATTGCCGCGCACCGCTGCGTCGTCGGCGTTGACCATGACCTTGTCGAAGAAGGTGTCGACCTCCGGGCGCAGGCGCGCGAGGCGGCCGAGCACCGCCACGTAGTCGCGGGTCTTCAGCGCGTCGTCGGTGTCGGCGATGGCCTGCGCCACCGCGGCGTGCAGGTCGCGCTCGGCGTCTTCGACGAACAGGGTCGTGTCGACGGTGCCGGGAATCGCGATGTCGGCTTTCTTCAGGATGTTGCGGATGCGCTTGTTGGCGGCGGCGAGGGCTTCGGCCTCCGGCAGCTTCGCGAATTCACCGATGGCCTTGAGGCGGCGGTCGAAGTCGAGGAGGGAGCCGGTAGAGCCTGCAATCGCGGCTTCCGCCGCTCCCACAACCGTTCCGCCGGCCCCTGTGGGAGCGACGGAAGTCGCGACCGGGCGCATCAGCGCGGCAACGGCTTCAAATTGCTGCGGGGTGACGCCTTGGTCGGCGTAGTAGCTGCGGAGGCGGTCGAGGATGAAGTCATATATTTCTTGCTTCAGTCCAGAAATAGAGACGGAAGCTGACCCTGACTGCAATCGCTCTTTGGGTTCCACCCCTGCTTGAGTAGCGTTATCCGCGACTTCTTGCTTTGAAATACGATCAGTTGATGCCATAGAAGCACCAACCTCATAGATTGCACGGTTTATCGCTCCTGGATCAATTTCATTAAATTTCTCATCACGAAATTCGCGGCCTAATAAAGATATTTCTATGCCTTCTTTGACAATTGTTCTCGCCAACCCCAACGCATTCCTCCGCAAAGCGAACGGATCCTTATTCCCCGTCGGCTTCAAACCCGCCGCAAACCCACCCGCGAGCGTATCCAACCGCTCCGCAATCGCCAGCACCTGCCCCAACTTGCTCGGCGCAATCGCATCACCCGCGAACCGCGGCATATACGCTTCATCGATCGCCGCAGCCACTTCCGCAGACTCACCCGCCGCCGCCGCGTAATAACGCCCCGCAATCCCCTGCAATTCCGGAAACTCGTTGACTATGCGCGACTGCAGATCGGCCTTCGCCAATTCCGCAGCACGGCGCGCGAGCGTCGGATCAACGCCGAGTTCCGCAGCGATACTTTCCGCCAGCGCGGCGACACGCTCGACCTTGTCGGCCACGCTGCCGAGCTTGGCCTGATACGTCACCGTCTTCAAACCCTCGTTCATCGACGCGAGGCCTTGCTTCAAATCCTCGTCGAAGAAGAACTTGGCATCCGCGAAGCGCGGGCGGATCACGCGTTCGTAGCCCTTGCGGACTTCGCTTTCGTCCTTCGACTCGATGTTAGCGATGCCGATGAAATGCTCGGTGAGCTTGCCGGCGGCATCCAGCACCGGGAAGAATTTCTGGTTGGCTTCCATGGTTGCGATCAGCGCTTCCTGCGGCACCGCGAGGAAGTCGCGCTCGAACGCGCACAGCACGGCCTTGGGCCATTCGACCAGGCACTGCACCTGTTCGAGGTTGTCGCCGGTGATCCGCGGGGTGCCGCCGACCTTCAGCGCGGCGCCGTTCACTTCGGCGACGACGCGGGCGCGGCGTTCTTCGGGATCGACCAGCACTTTCGCGGCGCGCAGTGCGTCGACATAGTCGCTGGGGGTACTGATCCACACGGTCTTGTCGTGATGGAAGCGATGGCCGCGGCTCATGCGGTCGGATCGGATGCCCAGCACTTCGGCGTCGATCACCTGGTCGCCCAGCAGCAGCACCAGCCAGTGCGCGGGCCGCGCGAAGCCGTATTCGTGGCTGCCCCAGCGCATCGGCTTGGGAATGGGCATGGCGGCCAGCGCTTCGGCGAGGATCTCCGGCAGCAGATCGGCGGTGCGCGCGCCGGGCTTCACCGCGCGGTGGACGAAGCGTTCGCCCTTGTTGTCGCTGGTTTTTTCCAGCGTGGTCCAGTCGATGCCGGCCTTGGCGGCGAAACCTTCCAGCGCCCGGGTGGGTTTGCCTTCGGCATCGAGCGCGATGTTGAGGTAGGGGCCGAGCACTTCGCTGCGCTGTTCGGGCTGCTCCACGGCGACGCCGGGCAGCAGCACCGCGAGCCGGCGCGGGGTGTACAGCGGCTTGGCGCCGTCGCGGTCGAAGGCGATGCCGCGCTTGGTCAGCGCGTCGATGACGCCGTCGAACAGCGCCTGGGCCAGACCCGGCAGGGCCTTGACCGGCAATTCTTCGGTGCCGAGTTCGATCAGGAGGGCTTGCTTATCGCTCATGGTGCGGCTCTGTTTGCTTTTCCCTTCTCCCGTCGGGAGAAGGTGCCCGAAGGGCGGATGAGGGTACGGTAGGTCGGTGAGGTCATCGCACGCGCCGGACCCTCACCCCAACCCCTCTCCCGACGGGAGAGGGGCTTGAACTTCGGTGCCGGGTTCGATCATGAGATGCATGGTCGAACTCATCACGCGGCCTCCTGTGTCGACAGCGTCGGCAAGCCGAGCGCCTGACGTTTCTGCGGATCTTTCAATCCCGGGAAGTCGAGTTTCGCCCGCTGCGCGTGATAGCTTTCGGCGACCCCGCGAGAAAGATTCCGCACGCGCAGGATGTAGCGCTGGCGCTCGGTCACGCTGATCGCGCGCCGCGCGTCGAGCAGATTGAAACTGTGGCTGGCCTTGCAGACCTGATCGTAAGCCGGCAGCGGCAGGCCGAGTTCCACCAGTTTCAGCGCCTCGGCTTCGCAGGCGTCGAAGCGGTGGAAGAGTTCCTCCACGTTCGCGTGCTCGAAGTTGTAGGCGCTCTGCTCGCGTTCGTTCTGCAAGAAGACATCGCCATAGGTGACCGTGCCCTGCGGGCCGACGGTCCACACCAGGTCGTAGACGTTGTCGCAGTTCTGCAGATACATGCACAGGCGTTCGAGACCGTAGGTGATCTCGCCCAGCACCGGCTTGCATTCGATGCCGCCGGCCTGCTGGAAGTAGGTGAACTGGGTCACTTCCATGCCGTTGAGCCAGACTTCCCAGCCCAGGCCCCAGGCGCCGAGGGTCGGCGATTCCCAGTTGTCCTCGACCAGGCGCAGGTCGTGCACCAGCGGGTCGACGCCCAAGGCCTTCAACGAGTCGAAATACAGCTCGACGATGTTGTCGGGGTTGGGCTTCATCGCCACCTGGTACTGGTAGTAATGCTGCAGGCGGTTGGGGTTTTCGCCGTAGCGGCCGTCGGTGGGGCGACGCGACGGCTGCACGTAGGCCGCATTCCAAGGCTCCGGACCCAGCGCGCGCAGAAAGGTGGCCGGATGGAAGGTACCGGCGCCGACTTCGAGGTCGAGCGGCTGGATCAGCACGCAGCCCTGCGCTGCCCAGTAGGCGTTGAGGCGCTGGATGAGTTCCTGGAAGGTCGGTCCCTGCATGGAAAGGCGCTGGCAGTGTGGGGACTCGGTAGTATAAGCGGCAGTCCCCGCCGCCCATGCCGCCGCGATGTCCAAGCCCGATCCGCAGTACCTGATCATCGAGACCGGCCAGCCGGTGCCGAGCATGCGCCGTCACGGGCGGTTTCCGCACTGGATCCGGGTCGCCGCCGGGCTGCGCGCCGACCAGGTGACGGTGGTGAATGTGGAAGCCGGCGAACCCCTGCCGGGCCATCAACCCTACAGCGGCGTGCTGGTGACCGGCTCCGCGGCGATGGTCACCGACCGCCACGACTGGAGCGAACGCACCGCCGACTGGCTGCGCGACGGTCTGGACGCCGGGTTGCCGGTGTTCGGCATCTGCTACGGCCACCAACTGATCGCCCACGCGCTGGGCGGCGAAGTCGGCGACAACCCGACCGGCCGCGAGATGGGCACGGTCCCGGTGGATCTGCATCCGGAAGCCGCCCACGACGTGCTGTTCGCCACGCTGCCGCCGCGGTTCGCGGCGCAGGTGACGCATCTGCAGACCGTGCTGCGCCCGCCGACCGACGCCGCGGTGCTGGCGCGCTCGCAACAGGACAACTGCCAGGCGTTCCGCTGGCGCGATCACGCCTGGGGCGTGCAGTTCCATCCCGAATTCAGCGCCGGCCACATGCGCGGCTACGTGCACGCGCGCCGCGACGCGCTGCACCGCGACGGCCACTGCCATCGGCGGATGAGCAAAGAGATCAAACCCACGCCGCTGGCGCGCGGGGTGCTGCGGCGATTCGTGCGCCACGCCGCTACACTGCGCGGCCATTAGCGGGGATTTTTCGACACTCCGCGACATCCGCCACAGATCAGAGGACAACGATGGAAATTCGCAAGGTGCCGGCCTCCGCCGGCGCGGAATGGCTGCTCGGCGCATTCCGGTTGCTGCGCAGTTCGCCGGTCGGGTTCGGGCTGCTGATGCTGATCTACGCCGGCCTGTGGCTGTCGATGGCACTGGTCGTCACCGCGGCACCCGGCGCGGCCGCCGCGCTGCAGCTGGCGTTCTTCGTGATCGGCCCCCTGATCATGGCCGGCATGATCTTCGCGGCGCATGAAGTCGACGAGGGGCGCAGCGCAGCCCCGGCGCACCTGCTGGCCTCGATCCATACCGGCAAGGCCGGGCGGCTCATCAGCACGCTGATCCCCCAGGTGGTGGTCCTGCTGCTGTGCCTGGGCCTGCTGTATGCGCTGGTCGGCCAGGAGAACATCGAAAAGCTGACGGCGCTGATGGCGGAGTTGCAGACCCAGGCCGAAGCGGGCAAGCAGATCGATCCGAACCTGTTACTCGAGATGCCGGTCGGACGGCTGACGCTGTGGATGGCGCTGGTGATCGGCATCGGTTTCGCGACCCTGTTCCTGACGCTGACCGTGGTGCCGGACATGCTGTTCACCGACGTTCGCCTGGTGGCCGCGATGAAGCGCAGCCTCGCCGCCTGCATGCGCAATCTGCCGGCGCTGATCGTTTTCATGCTGCTGGGCATCGTACTGGTGTTCGCGGCGACCATCGGTTTCGGCATCTTCATCCGCACCGTCGCATTGTTCGCCGGCAACACTGCCCTGCTCATCGGCAATGCGCTGCTGAACGGGTTCTTCGTATGTTTCATCGCCTGCGCGATGTACTTCGCGTGGAAGCAGATGCTCGGCGGCGATGCGTCGCCATCGACGGAATCGGCCGGAATCGCGGTCTGATGCGCGACGGGCCGCTTTCGCTCCGGATCCGTTGACATGACGCCCCTCACGATCGCCATCGTTTCCGCGCTGGTCGCCGCGGCGGTCATTCCGATGGCGCTGTCCCTGCTCAAAGTTCCGTACACGGCCGCGGATATCGCCATCGTCGCGATCGGCCATGCGCCGTTCTCCCTCGTCCCGACGATCGGCGGGCCGCTGTCGCTGCTGGCCATGATCGCCTTGCTCAGATGGCGGGCACCCGACGCCTCGCTGTTCGATATGGGCGTCACCGTGAGTGCGGCGCGCCTGCTCGCCGTGCCTGTGCTGATGACGTTGCGCTGAGGCCTATTTGCCCTGCGGCGGCGCCGCGAGTTCCCTCGCGTCGAGAAACCCGCTGCGGTCGATGTCCTGACGGCCGAAGCGTTCGGCGACGCGCGCGCGGTGCGCGTCGCGGGCGAGCGTCTTGCCGCGGCCGCCGGGCTGCTCGTCCGGCGTCAATACGCCGTCGCGGTTGCGATCCATGCCGTCGAAGGCGTAGGTGAGCCAGTCCTGGTATTCGAGCAGCGAGACTTTGCGGTCGCCGTCGATGTCCATGCGCGAAAGGTAGTCGCCGGTGCCCTGCGGCGCGGTGCCGGATGCGGTCGGCTTCGCGGGCGCTGGGGGCAACGCCTGCTGTTGCGCCGACGCGACGGGCGTCAGCGCGAACAGGAGACAAGCAAGCAGAACAGGACGGACGGCGATCATCGGCGAAGGGTGAGGTCTGCGCGGACGGGACGCAACCGTCCCGTCGCACGCCGCGTTCAGCAGCGCACCGGCTGCAGCGAATAGCCCTTCATGCGCAGCGAGAATTCCTGCAGCGCCTCGATGCCGCTGGCCTCGGCCTCGCGGCACCACGCCTGCAACTGCTGCAGGGTGTCGTTGGCGCTCTGGCTGCGGGTTTCCAGCACCGCGGCCAGACGCGCGCGGTACTCGACCAGGGTGCGGATGCGCGGGCGCTGGTCGATCCACTGCTGCAGTTGTTCGCGGGCATCGGGTTTCAGCCAGCGGCCGTCGTCGACCAGACCTTTCTCCAGCTTGCGCGGCAGCATCGCGCGCAGTCGGGCGCCGGCGATCCGGGCCTCCTCGCGCAGCGCCGGCACCAGCACCTTGCGCTGGTAATCGGTCATCGCCTGGAAGCGGTGGGTCAGCAGCGCCTTCAATGTGTCGGTATCGGGCATCTGGATGTTCGGGCGGATGTCGAGGCTGGGCGCGACGCGCAGCACCTTCGCCAGACCCACGGTTTCCAGGCTGCGGATCGCGGCCCAGCCGATGTCGAATTCCCATCGGCGCAACGCGAACTTGGCCGAACTGGGGAACGCGTGATGATTGTTGTGCAGCTCTTCGCCGCCGATCCATACGCCCCACGGCGTGAGGTTGGTCGCGGTGTCGGTGGTCTCGAAATTGCGATAGCCCCACCAGTGGCCCAGGCCATTGACCACACCGGCGGCCCAGAAGGGGATCCACGCCATCTGGATCGCCCACACCGCGACGCCCAGAAAGCCGAACAGCGCGAAGCTGACGAACAGCAGCAGCGTGGGGCCGGCCAGCGGATGGCGGGTGTAGACTTTGCGTTCGATCCAGTCGTTGGGCGCGCCCTTGCCGTACTGCTCGATCGAAGCGCGGTCGCCGCGCGCTTCGCGGTACAGCTCGACGCCGCGCCAGAACACATTGCCGATGCCCTTGATCATCGGGCTGTGCGGATCTTCCTCGGTCTCGCACTTCGCGTGGTGCTTGCGGTGAATCGCGACCCACTCTTTCGTGATCATCGACGTGGTCAGCCACGTCCAGAAACGGAAGACGTGCGCGATGACCGGATGGAAATCGACGCCGCGATGCGCCTGGCTGCGATGCAGATACAGAGTGACCGCAAAGATGGTGATCTGGGTCGCGACCAGCAGATAGATCAGCAGCGAACCCCAACCGGCCTGCAGCAGACCGGCGGCGAGAAAGTCGATCAAGGACAAGGACATGGCGCGGCGACTCGATGAGGAACCCGTCAATGATGGGGACGGCCGATGACGATTGCCATCCGTTCGGCCCCGTACGGTCAGGCAGCAAGCGGTATTGACGCCACAAATTCGCATATTGCCAGCGCGCCGCGGGCGGTTCGCGCCGCCCGGGCGGTCTGTGGAATCATGCCGCCATGTCGATCTATGCCCTCAAACCCAAATTCCAGGCGCTGCTGCGCCCGCTGGTCCGCCGCCTGCACGCGCTGGGCGTCACCGCCAATCAGGTGACGCTGGTCGCCTGCGCGATCTCGATCGCGCTCGGCGTGTGGCTGTACGCGGCGGCGCCCGGGCCGGGAGCCTTCCTGCTCGTACCGCTGTGGATGTTCCTGCGCATGGCCTTCAACGCCATCGACGGCATGCTGGCGCGCGAATTCGGCCAGCAGTCGAAGCTCGGCGCGTATCTCAACGAATTGACCGACGTAATCGCAGACGCCGCGCTGGCGCTGCCGTTCGCGGCGGTCATGCCCTTCGCGCCGGTGTGGGTGGCGACGTTCGTGGTGCTGGCGGGGCTGAGCGAATTCGCCGGCGCGCTGGGGCCGACGCTCGGCGCGACCCGGCGCTACGACGGCCCGATGGGCAAAAGCGACCGCGCTTTCGTCCTCGGCGCCATCGCGCTGTGGATCGGCATCGCCGGGTTGTTGCCTTCATGGGCGGCGTGGCTGTTCCCGGCGCTGTGCGCGCTGGTCGCGTGGACCATCGTGCGTCGCGTGCGCAACGGGCTGCGCGAAGCGCGCTGAGCGTCGATGCTCGCTCGCGAACGGAGCAGAACGGTTGAGCCGGTGGTATCGAACTTCGATACTTGATCGAAATCGACCTGCGGCGCGTCCGGCGCATCCCCGATACCGCGTCCCTCGTTGTCGGAACACCCCAATCCCGCGAGGACCGCTTCACACCATGTCAGCCCTTACGTCAGACCCGCGCCACTGCACCGAACACGGTTTCCCCACCCACGACGACGTCACGCTGTTCTACCGCCACTGGCCCGCACAGGGTGGCGCCTCCACCGGCGCCATCGTTCTCATCCATCGCGGCCACGAACACTCCGGGCGCATGGCGCATCTCGCCGACGAACTCGGCCTGCCGGACTTCGACGTCTTCGCCTACGACATGCGCGGCCACGGGCGCTCGCCCGGCGCGCGCGGCGACAGCCCCGGCTTCGCGACTTCGGTGCGCGATCTGCAGACCTTCGTCGATCACATCGCCGCGATGCACGGCGTGAACGTCGCCGATGTCGTGGTCGTTGCGCAGAGCGTCGGCGCGGTGCTCGCCAGCACCTGGGCGCACGACTACGCGCCGAAGATCCGCGGCCTTGTCCTCGCGTCGCCGGCATTCGAAGTCAAACTGTATGTGCCGTTCGCGCGACCCGGTCTGGCGCTGATGCGCAAACTGCGCGGCAATTTCTTCGTCAACAGCTACGTGAAGGCGAAATTCCTCACCCACGATCCCGAGCGCATCGCGAGTTACGAATCCGATCCGCTGATCTCGCGGCCGATCTCGGTCAACATCCTGCTGAGCCTGTACGAAGCCGCCGACCGCGTGGTCGCCGATGCCGCCGCGATCACCCTGCCGGTGCAGTTGTTGATCTCCGGAAGCGACTGGGTGGTGCACCATGCGCCGCAGCACGCTTTCTTCGAGCACCTGGTCAGCGCGCGCAAGGAAAAACACCTGCTGCCGGGTTTCTTCCACGATACCCTCGGCGAACGCGACCGCAAACTTGCGACCGACAAGATCCGCAGTTTCGTGCGCGGGCTGTTCGCAAACCCGCCCGCGCCGATCTCGCTGCGCGACGCGCATCGCATCGGCTTCACTGCCGACGAATCGCGCGCATTGGGCCAACCGCTGCCGTGGTACACGCCGCGCGGCGCGTATTGGGCGATCACCCGCGCGTCGCTGAAACTCGGCGGCCTGCTGTCGCGCGGCATCGCGCTGGGCCACGCCACCGGCTTCGACTCCGGCAGCACGCTGGATTACGTGTATCGCGATCAGGCGCAGGGCGTGCCGTTGATCGGCACGATGATCGATCGCACCTATCTCGACTCCATCGGCTGGCGCGGCATCCGCATTCGCAAGACCCACGTCGAGGAGCTGCTGCGCAAGGCCTTCGCGCGGGTGAGCGCGCGCGGGCTGACGCTGCGGGTGATGGATGTCGCCGCTGGCCACGGCCGCTATGTGCTGGACGTCATCGCCGCGAATGATGTCAAACCAGCGTCGATCCTGCTCCGCGATTACAGCGACATCAACGTGCGCGACGGCCGCGCGCTGATCGCCGAGCGCGGCCTGGGCGACATCGCGCAATTCGTGCAGGGCGATGCCTTCGACCGCGACGATCTGGCGAAGGTATCGCCTGCGCCGACGGTGGCGGTGGTGTCGGGGTTGTACGAACTGTTTCCAGACAATGATCAAGTTGCCGCTTCGCTGGCCGGCATCGCCGCTGCGGTGCCGCCGGGCGGCTGTCTGGTCTACACGGGACAGCCGTGGCACCCGCAGCTGGAACTGATCGCGCGCGCGCTCACCAGTCATCGCCAGGGTCAGGCGTGGGTAATGCGCAGGCGCACGCAGGCGGAGATGGATCAGCTGGTGGAAGCTGCCGGTTTCCGCAAGCTGGAACAGCGCATCGATGAGTTCGGAATTTTCACGGTGTCGCTGGCGGTGCGGGAGGGATGAGCGCCTTCCGTTTCGAGCATCGCATCAATGCTTCTCGGCGCATGCGCAGATCAAAAGCCAAATCCCCCCGCTGCCAGCTGCGCTGGCATCGACCCCCTTTTTCAAAGGGGGTAAGCAACCCGCTCGCTTCCATTGTGTGTGCTTGCGGGCATCCCGCTTCGGATCACCTCGCCTCCGATCATCTCGCTTTGAATCATCTCGCTTTGAATCATCTCACTTCGAATCAATCTGCTTCGCATCATTTCGTTTCGCATCATTTCGTTTCGCATGATTTCTCTTCGAATCATTTGCTTCCGAATCACCGCGCTTCCAATCCGATGAGTCCGTATTCGATGCCTTTGCTTTTCCCCCCTTTGAAAAAGGGGGGCAGGGGGGATTTGCTCTTCAGGCCACTGCACCATGGATAACGCCCCTCGCGCAGTCACGCCTGCCAAACGTCCGTGGAAACAAGCCGCAGCCTGGCTCGCTTTCCTCGCCCCCTTCTTCTATCTGAGCTACGGCTTCGCGAACCATCTCGCATCCCAGCGCAGTGGCGTGGGCGCTGTGGTGTTCAACTGGGAGCGCAGCGTGCCGTTCGTCGCATGGTCGATCGTTCCCTACTGGTCGATCAATCTGTTCTACGGCCTGTCGCTGTTCCTCTGCCGCACGCGCGACGAACTGCATGCGCACGGCCGTCGCCTGCTCACGGCTCAGATCGTGGCGGTGAGCTGCTTTCTTTTGTTTCCACTCGGCTTCACCTTCGCGCGGCCGGACAGCGATGGCATCCCCGGGATGTTCTTCGCCGCGCTCACCAGCTTCGACAAGCCCTTCAATCAGGCGCCATCGCTGCATATCGCGCTGCTGGTGATCCTTTGGGATCTGTATCGTCGCCTGTTGCCGCGCGGCCTGCACGGGCTGCTGCATGGCTGGTCGCTGCTGATCGCGGTCTCGGTGTTGACCACCTATCAGCATCACTTCATCGACATCCCCACCGGCGCGCTGCTCGGGCTGCTGTGCCTGTGGCTGTGGCCGCTCGACGCCGACAGCCCGTTGCGCAGCGCACGCATCGCGCGCGAACCGAAACGCTGGCGACTCGCGCTGTTCTACGCCATCGGCGCGGCCGCATGCTTCGGCCTAGCGACTTTCGGCGGCCTCTTGCTGTGGCTGTGCTGGCCCGGTGTCGCGCTACTGCTGGTCGCGCTGCATTACGCAGTCTTCGGTGCCAAGGGTTTCCAGAAGGATGCCGATGGACGCATCTCCCATGGCGCGCGCTGGCTGCTGGCGCCGTATCGGTTGGGCGCTTGGATCAATTCGCGGCTGTGGACCGCGCGCGAAGCGCCTGCGGTGCGGGTCGCCCATCGCGTGTGGCTGGGGCGCATGCCGACCGCCGCGCAGGCGCGCGCGCTCGGCATCGCGCGGATCGTCGATGTCAGCGCCGAGCTGTCGTCGCCCGCCGGCATCCCTGCGCGCTGCGTGCCGATGCTCGATCTGATCGCGCCCACGTCGGCACAACTCGCCGCAGCGGCCGAAGCCATCGAAGCACAGCTGTGCGACGACGGCGATGTCCTGGTGTGCTGCGCGCTGGGCTATTCGCGCAGCGCGGCGGCGGTGGCGGCGTGGCTGCTGCACACCGGCCGCGCTGAGCATGTCGACGACGCGATCGGGCGCGTCCAGAAACAGCGCCCGCAGTTGGTGTTGCATGACGCGCATCGGTTGGCGCTGTCGCAACTGGCCTCGTACCAGCTGGCCTCGTACCAGCCGGCCTCATTCCAGCCGGCGCAAAGCGCATGACGATGCGCACACTTCCATCCCCGGAACCCGACGCCGAAAACCGCGCACGCTGCGCAGCGATGGCGCGTTGGCTCGAAGCCGCTTCGACGCTCGGCGCGCTGGCGCTGTGCTGTGCGGTGGTTGCGGCGCTGGGCACCCTCGCGCATGCCTGGCGCGACGCGGCGCTCGGCTTCGCGTTGCTCGCGCTGGCGTCGACGCCGGTCGAGCGTTACCTCGCGCTGCGGATACGCCTGGATGCCGGGCTGTTCGCGGATCTGGCCAGCGGGCGGATCGACGATCTCGCCGCGCTGGATGCCGGTCTGTCTGCGCTCGGCGTCGGCAAAAGCGGGCCATCGCTGCGCACGCTCGACGACCGGCTCGAAGGCGCGCGCCGTCTTTGGCGACGATACGCGCTGGTCGTCGGTCTGCAGACGACGTCGGTCGCGATCGCGGTTCTCTTTGGGAACCACTGAACAAGTCCATCCTGGACTTGTTCAGTGGTCGCGAGTTCGGTACATGCCCGAACTCGCTCCCGCCGAATCAATCACTTGCGTGATCGATTCGCGAGCGGCACATCCTGTGCCGCGGCAACGCTGAGTGACTCAGCGTTGCCTTTACCAGATTCGCGGCTACCATCGTCGCTCGAACCACGCACAGGAGCCGCCGGCCGATGCTGGAAAGACTGGTCGCCTCACTCATCATCGGCTTCGTGCGCCTGCTCACCGACGCGCAGGCGTTCTGGCGCAGCGGTCGTCCGAACGCCGCGCAGCGCATCTTCTTCGCGAACCACGCCAGCCACGGCGATTTCGTGCTGCTGTGGGCCTCGCTGCCGCCGTGGCTGCGTCGGCGCACGCGGCCGGTGGCCGGCGCCGATTACTGGAACAAGAGTGCGTTGCGGCATTTCATCGGCGGCCGGGTGTTCCGCGCGGTGCTGATCGATCGCGAACGCAAGGAAGATAGTCCGGACCCCGTCGAACAGATGGTCGCGGCGCTGGCCGGCGGCGATTCGCTGATCCTGTTCCCGGAAGGCACGCGCAACACCACCGATGCGGTGCTGCTGCCGTTCAAGAGCGGCCTGTTCCATCTGGCGAATCGATACCCCAACGCCGAACTGGTGCCGGTGTGGATCAATAATCTCGCCCGGGTCATGCCCAAGGGCCAGCTCATCCCGATCCCGCTGCTGTGTACGGTCACCTTCGGCGCGTCGCTGCCGCGCATCGACGGCGAAGACAAGGCCGCGTTCCTCGAACGCGCGCGCGCGGCGATGCTCGAACTGCGCCCCGATCACGGCGACGACGACAACGCATCATCCGATCTTCCGGAGTCACGCTGATGGAAAACCCGTTTCCCTCGATGTACGCGCTGCCGATCTTCGCCGGCGCGGTCGCGGTGCTGATCGTCGCCTCGGTCATCGGCCTGATCCTGAAGCTGCGCTTCGCCCCGGAAGAGCCGCACGGCGTGATCGACAACCTCAACAGCCGCATCCGCGCCTGGTGGTGGATGGTCGGCGTGCTGGCGGCCGCGTTCTGGTTCGGCAAGAGCGGCGTGATCGTGCTGTTCGCGCTGCTGTCGTTCTTCGCGCTGCGCGAATACATCACCCTGTGCTACACCCGCCGCGGCGATCATCTGGTGCTGCTGCTGGCGTTCTTCATCGCGCTGCCGGTGCAGTACGCGCTGATCTGGATCGACTGGTACGGGCTGTATTCGATCTTCATCCCGGTCTACGCCTTCCTGCTGCTGCCGATCTTCGCCGCGTTGGGCGCCGACACCACGCGCTTTCTCGAACGCGCCTCGAAAGTGCAGTGGGGGCTGATGATCTGCGTGTTCTGCCTCTCGCACGTGCCGGCGATCATGACCCTGAACATCCCGGGCTACGAAGGCCGCAACCTGCTGCTGATCGCCTTCCTGGTGCTGGTGGTGCAGGGCAGCGACGTGCTGCAGTACATCTGGGGCAAATTGCTGGGCAAGCACAAGGTCGCGCCCGAGCTGTCGCCGTCGAAAACCTGGGAAGGCCTGATCGGCGGCGTGGTCAGCGCCACCGTGCTGGGCGCCGCCCTGCACGGCATCACCCCGTTCACCGCGCTGGAAGCCGCGCTGGTCGCGCTGGTGATCTGCCTGATGGGCTTCTTCGGCGGCCTGGTGATGTCCGCGATCAAACGCGACAGGGGCGTGAAGGACTGGGGCAGCATGATCGAAGGGCACGGCGGGATTCTGGACCGCGTGGATTCTGTGGTGTTCGCGGCGCCGATCTTTTTCCATATGGTGCGGTATGGATGGATTTGAAGCGCATCCCAGCCGTAGGGTGGAACAAGCGCAGCGCAACTGAATCCTGCTAGCTATTTTCCGAGTTACCAGCGGAAGATCACCCCATCGTCACTACTCCCTTTAGCGCCAAAGTACACGACCGCTGGTCGATAGACAAAGCGCACGTCATTGTTCTCGAATACACGCGGCGAATTCTCCCGTCGGCCAACAATGCGCTCAACAACTTGGCTATCAATTGCAACAAATAGTGTCAAACCGTGAACCCGGATATAGCCGCCTAAGCAGAACTTAGTATTCGGATTTGTTCCGAACCAAAGCGGGGTAATCGAAACCACTTGCGGATTTGGTAGATCGAAAGTATTTCCGTCTACAGAGTAAAGCCCGCACCCTGAGGGATACAACCTTGACCGAAGACATACCGGACGATCAGCTCGCTTGGAATCCATTTACGCTGATCGCTCCATCCCGCAACTAAACCGTTGATCAGTGTCTTCAAGGCCCAGCGTTCAATAAGCAGTCCATTGAGTTCCGGTCGCCCGATCATATTTCCCCGCGCCGAGCTCAACAATAGATCGGCCAGCTTGCCTGCCTCGCTGTCGAGCGGGCTGAGACCAGAATTATGCTTCTCGCACAGAATTTTTGCAGTCATAGCACTTTCGGCCATGTGCCCGCTTGGCAGTCTATGCATGCCTTCAACTAGCATAGGACAGTCGCACCCTGCGGCGAAGACCGAGCGGCTGATTACATGCTCGCGTGACAACTTATTGCAGTCACCGAGGGGACTCGCCCAACATTTGCGGACGACTGACGAAGAGGAGGATCTATCCATTGCGCGATCGTAACAAGTTAGAGGCATTGTAGAACGCCGACAAGGCGACTAGACAATTGTCCTTGTTATTAGTTTTTCATTTCTTTTTCGCGACGCTTAGCGCTGCAATGCTGACCTCGAAAAGTGGATTCCGCCATCTCGCACATCAGAGACAATGCATTATCGACGGAACCACATTCGTCAGTTCTGCTCTGCGTTTCGACCTCCGGCAGACGTATCATCGCAGTGTCTTCGCATCCGCCCAACCCCATGCCCGAACTCCCCGAAGTCGAAACCACGCGCCGCGGTCTGGCGCCGCATCTGGAGGGCCGGCGCGTGGTCGGGGTGACGCTGCGTCGGCCGGATCTGCGCTGGCCGATTCCGGATGAGATCGAAGCGTTGTTGCCGTCCCAGACGATCCTGTCCATCAGGCGGCGCGCGAAGTATCTGTTGATGGATACGGCGGCGGGTTCGGCGCTGTGGCATCTGGGGATGTCGGGGAGTCTGCGGGTGTTGGCGGCGGATACGCCGGTGCGGGCGCATGATCATGTGGATGTGGTGATTGGGGATGCTGCTGCTTCGGTGGCTGCCCCCACCCCAGCCCTCCCCCGCTCGCGGGGGAGGGAGTTAAGCGCGCATGCGGGGGAGACGCGCGTGCTGCGCTTCAACGATCCGCGGCGGTTCGGGTGCCTGCTGTGGCAGCCGCCGGGCGAGACCCACGAGCTGCTGCGCGGACTCGGGCCGGAGCCGCTGTCGGACGACTTCAGCGGCGATCTGCTGTTCGAGCGCAGCCGCGGGCGCAAGGTGCCGGTGAAGGCGTTCCTGATGGATCAGAAGATCGCGGTCGGCGTGGGCAATATCTACGCGGCCGAGGCGCTGTTCGCGGCGGGCGTGTCGCCGCTGCGCGCGGCGGGCAAGGTGTCGCGCGAACGCTATGCGGCGATCGCGACCGAGATCCGCCGCATCCTGACCTACGCCATCGCCCGCGGCGGCACCACGCTGCGGGATTTCATCAGCCCGGACGGCGCGCCGGGTTATTTCGAGCAGGAGCTGTCGGCCTATGGTCGCGGCGGTGAGCCCTGCCCGCGCTGCGGGCGGCTGCTGAAGCAGGCGATGCTGGCGCAGCGGGCCACGGTCTGGTGCGGGCATTGCCAGCGATGACGGGGGACGACCGGGGCTGCGGTATAGTCGGGCTCCGACCGTTGGGGCTCCGAGCCTGTCCATGAGCGAAAGCGAACACGCCGACATCACCCAGTGGCTGGACGCCGCACGCGACGGCGACCGTGCGGCGCTGGATCGCGTCCTCGGCACGCTGTACCACGAGTTGCATGCGATGGCGCGGCGCCAGTTGGCCGGGCAGTACGGGCAGACGCTGGACGCGACCGCGCTGGTGCATGAGGCGTATCTGAAACTGATCGGGCGCCGCGACGTGCAGTTCGACGATCGCGCGCATTTCTTTGCCTACGCCGCTTCGGCGATGCGCAGCGTGGTGGTGGACTACGCCCGCCAGCGCCTGGCGCAGAAGCGCGGCGGCGATCTGCACCGGGTGACCGAGCTGCCGGACGATATCGAAGGCGGCCTGCGCCTGGACGAGGACATGCTGGGCCTGGATACCGCGCTGACCAAGCTGGCCGGCGTCGACGTGAAGCTGGCCCAGGTGGTGGAGCTGCGCTATTTCGCCGGGCTGTCGGAGCAGGAAATCGCCGAACTGCTGAAGCGCTCCGAGCGCAGCATCCGCCGCGACTGGCAGAAGGCGCGGCTGTTCCTGCTGGCCTCGCTGGGCGACGAGAACGGCCAGCGGTAGAGCGGCCGTACTCCACATGCGGTCGCGCGCGCTGCGTGCGACCATGATCTTCCTGCCCCGGACCACGCCGCCGACCGATGGATGCCGAACGCTGGCAGCGGCTGTCGCCGCTGCTCGACGCGCTGCTCGAACTCGATGCCGAAGGCCGCAAGGCGCGGCTTGACACCCTGCGCGAGGAAGACCCGGCGCTGGCCGACGAGCTGCAGGCGCTGATGACGCTGGAGGACGACAACGAGGATTTTCTCTCCGAGCCGCTGGTGACGCCGCCGCCGATGGCGAAACCGGACACGATGATCGGGCCGTACAAGCTCGACCGCATGCTGGGCGAGGGCGGCATGGGCCAAGTGTGGCTGGCGCGTCGCGCCGATGGCCTGTACCAGCGCAGGGTCGCGCTGAAGCTGCTGCGCCCCGGGCTGGCCGATCCCAACCTGCGCCAGCGCTTCACCCGCGAACGCCAGATCCTCGCCCGCCTGGGCCATCCGCACATCGCGCGACTGCTCGACGCCGGCATCAGCACCGACAACCAGCCCTACCTGGCGCTGGAATACGTGGAAGGCGAACCGATCACCGACTGGTGCCGCAGCCGCGATCTCAACGTCGCAGCGCGGCTCAAACTCATCCTGCAGGTCTGCGAAGCGGTCAGCCACGCGCACGCGAACCTGATCGTGCATCGCGACCTCAAGCCGTCGAACATCATGGTCACGCCGCTGGACGAAGTGCGGCTGCTGGATTTCGGCATCGCCAAACTGCTGGACGGCTCGGAGCCGGGCCGCGACAACACCCGCACCGAGGTGCGCGCCTTCACCCTGCACTACGCCGCGCCGGAACAGATCCGCGGCGAGCCGGTCACCACGATGACCGACGTGTATTCGCTGGGCGTGGTGCTGTACGAACTGCTGGCGGAGGCCAAACCGTACAAACTGAAACGGCAGAGCGACGCCGAGTGGGAAGAGGCGATTCTGATCTCCGACCCGCAGAAGCCGTCGGCCAATCTGCTGCGCGAAGCCGACAGCGACCCGTCGCGCACGCAGGCACTGCGCCGGCGCGCGAAGGAGATCGCCGGCGATCTCGACAACATCGCGCTGAAGGCGCTGTCGAAGCGCCCGGAACATCGCTATCCGTCGGTGGAAGCGATGGCGCTGGATCTGCATCGCTATCTGGAAGGCAAGCCGGTGCTGGCGCGGCCGCAGAGCATGGCCTACCGCACCCACAAGTTCGTGCAGCGCCACCGCTGGGCGCTGGCGACCACCGCGCTGATGCTGACGATGCTGACCTCGGCGCTGGTGCTGGTGACCTGGCAGGCGCGGCAGGCGGTGCGCGAAGCCAGCCGCGCGCAGGCGCTTCAAAGATTCGTCACCAATCTGTTCGAGCAGGCCGGCGGCGGCGACAGCGGCGGCAAGCCCGGCCCGCTGGACGTGCGCAAACTGCTGGAAGCCGGCGAACAGCGCGGCAATCGCGAACTGGCGCGACAGCCGCTGGACCGCGCGGAGCTGTTCGGGGTGATCGCGCGGCTGCGCCTGGGCCTGGGCGATTACCGCGAAGCCGAGCGGCTGCTGCAGACCCAGGACGCGATCATCGATGGCTTGAAGGATCCGCCCGACAGCCTGCGGCTGGCGTCGGCCACCGATTACGGCCGCACCCTGCGCCTGCTGGGCCGCCCGGCCATGTGCGTGGCGCGGATGCAGCCGCTGGAGGCCGACGCCCGGCGCCAGCAGCGCCAGCTGCCGGTGCAGTCGGCCGACTTCTATTCCGAACTGGGCCGCTGCCAGCGCGACGAGGGCAATCGGCGCACGGCGCGACGGCTCTACCAGCGCTCGCTGGAAATACGCCGCAACGCGCTGGACGACACCGCCGGCGTGGTCGAGAACCTCGCCGACCTGGCGGACTTGGAACGCGACGCCGGCAACAACGAAGCCGCGCTGCTGGGTTTCCGCAACGCGCTGGCGCAGCTGAAGGCCAGCGTCGGCAACCGCCACCCGCTGGCGATCGGCCTGCTGCAGCGCCTGTGCGATCTGGAGCGCAAAGCCGGCCAACTGATCGTCGCCGAGCGCGACTGTCACGATGCCTTGAGCCTCGCCCTGGACCGTCACGGCGAGCAGCACCCGTCGAGCGTCGACGCGCGCCGCCAGCTCGCCGCGATCTATGTCGACCTGGGCCGCTTCCGCGAAGCCGGCGATGCCTATCGCGCCAGCCAGCCCTGGCTGATCGCGCGCGTGGGCCGCCAGCACGTGGATGTGGCGCGCGACGACAACAGCCTGGGCATCGTGGCGTGGGAACTGGGCAACACCGATACCGCGCTGCGTTACCTCGACCGCGCGCTGGCGGTGCTGCGCAAGGATCCGGCGTCGCAGTACTACCAGGGCGTCCTGTTCAACAAGGGCATGGTGCTGCACGACGCCGGGCGCGACCGCGCGGCGCTGCCGGTGCTGCTGGACGTGCGGCGGCTGCGCATCGCCCGTCTGGGCAGGCAGCACGGGCTGGTTGGCGACACCGAACGGATGATCGGCGAGGTGCAGGCCGCACTCGGCATGGATACCGAGGCGCGCACCCGCCTCGCCAGCGCGGTCGAACTCACCCGCGCCGGCGCCGGCTACGGCCCCACGCATCCGCACACCCGCCACGCCGAACTCTCGCTGGCGCTGTTCGATCTGTCGCGCACCGAAACACCCGATGCTTCGGTGCTGGCCCAGCTGGAACAATTGGCCGCATTGCCCCGATCCGACCCGGAGCTGCGCAAGATCGCGTGGCTGGCGGCCACCGCCATCGCCCTGCAACACTGCCGCCAGCCGGGGATGGGCGATGGGCCGCAGAGGCTGGACGATATCGCCGAAGACATCGAAGCCGCGCTGCCCGAAGGCGGCGCCATCGCACGCACTTTCGAACGGGAACGCGGCCGCTGCCGCTGACAGATCCAGGAGAACCGCATGACACCGATCCGCCCGCTGCTGGTTTCGCTCGCCTTCGCCGCCTCGCTGCCCACCGGCAGCGGCTGCGCGCGTTCGCAGCCCCATTCCGAGGAAGCGCCGGGCGGCGCAACGCCGACATCGGCCGGCAGGACGGGTGCGATCGAAGGCCGCATCCTGCATCCGGCGCATGTCGTGCCGGCGCTGCGCATCTGCGCGATCGGCAGCGGTGCGCCCGCGGACGCGAACAGGATCTGCATCGACACCCGGCCCAGCCAGGACACGTACCGGATCGACGGCCTGCCGCCGGACGATTATGTCGTGATCGCCGCAGCCGACAAAGGCGTGCATCGCATCGGCGGACATGTGCAGCCGGTGCAATGCATCCGCGCGCCCTGCCCGGACATGCCTGCGTCGGTCGCGGTCGCCGCGGGCGAGGTCGTGACGGATATCGACATCAACGGGTTCTACGAAAAGCGCGACGATTTTCCCGGGATAGCGCCGAAATAGCGCCGCTGGCGGTGCGAAGCGCGCTCAGCTGTCCTCGAAATCCGCCGCGAGCCGAGCGATGCGCTGCAGAAGCTCGCTGACGCGCCTCACGTCGAAACCGTCGATCGACGATTTCAGCGCGCCGGCCAGGGTCTGGAGATCCGCGTAGCGGGCATCGTCGGCGAGCGCACCGAGCCGCTGCGCGAACTCGGCCAGTTCGCGCATGCGCATGCTGCCCGCCAGTGCCGGCAGCTGTACCTGCTGCAGCGCCCGCCAGTGCGCGCGGAGGTCCGGGCCCCAGACTTCGGGCACGCCGTCGTCGACCGTTTGCGGCGGATGCGCCTGCGCGGCGCGACCGACGCTGCGCGCCAGCGCGCCGAATAATTGTCGGGGCGAATACGGTTTGCGCACGCATTCGTCGAACCCATCGCACAACGCGCCTTCTTCCCGGCTCAGGCTCGATGCGGTGACCGCGATGATGGCTGTGCGCGCCAGCGATGGATCGCCGCGCATCGCATCGCGTGCCTGATAACCATCCATCACCGGCATGCGCAAGTCCATCAGCACGACGTCGGGTCGGTGCGCCTGCGCGCTCGCCAAGCCCTCCAGCCCGTTGTTGGCCAAATGGATGGTGTGGTGGCTGTTGCGCAGGTATCCCGCAGCGACTTCCAGATTCCAGGTAACGTCGTCCACGATCAGGATATCCAGCGGCGGCAACGCATTGAAATCGACGTCTTCGCCCGCCGCCGAATGCGCGGGAAGCAGATCGGTGATGGCCACATCGGGAATCCGGATCGTGAACGTGGTGCCCTCGCCCAGCACGCTTCCGACGTCGATCGTTCCGGACATGGCGCTCACCAGGCGACGCGAGATGGTCAGGCCCAGTCCGGTCCCCTGCCGGATCTTCCCATCCGGGCTTTCGGCTTGGCAGAAGGGCTCGAAAATACCGGACATCTCACCGGCGGGAATCCCCACGCCGGTGTCCTCCACGATCATCGCGATATCCCGCAGGTCGGCCGCCTTGCCTTCGGAAATCTCCAGCCTGACGGTGACGCTGCCGGTCTCGGTGAATTTCACGGCGTTGCTCACCAGGTTCATCAGCACCTGACGCACGCGCTGGCCGTCGAGCAGGAACGTTTCGCCGTCCGCATCGATATCCCGCACGAGCGCGATGCCTTTCGCGGCGGCCTGCGGCGTGAACATCGCGATCATGTCGTCGAGAATGTCGACGATGTTGGTCGGTTGGAGATGCAGATCCAGTTTTCCCGCCTCGATCTTGGACAGGTCCAGCACATCGTTGATCACCGACAACAGCAACTCGCCGCTCTTCTTGATCGACGCGATCCAGTCCCGCTCCAACGGCGCCTGGATGGACTCGGACAGCAATTGCGTGAACCCGAAAATGGCGTTCATGGGCGTGCGGATCTCGTGGCTCATGTGGGCCAGGAAATCCGATTTGGCCGCGTTGGCCTCTTCGGCGGCGCGTTTGGCGGCGCCCAGTTCGTCTTCGGCGCGCTTGGCGTCGGTGATGTCCACCAGCATGTTGATGCCGCCGACGATCTCGCCGGCCGGGTTGCGCAGGGGCGTCGGATACGGCGTCACCCAGGTGCGCTCTCCGTTGGGCCGTTCGGCGATGATCTGCTGCCCACGGATGATGCGGCCTTCGGTGACGGCCACCGCCATCGGGCACTGGTCGTGCGGCAACGGAGTGCCGTCCGCATTGAACAGCTTCCACGTCGTGCACCAGCGATCGACGCCGGGTTGCGGCATGCGGCCCGACAGCTCGACCGTCGCAGGATTGAAGTGCGTCAGATAGCCATCGGCATCGGTCGCGTAAATGGCTGCGGGCAGCGCGTCGATCATCATCTGCAGCTGCGCATCGGTCGCGCGCAACGCTTCGGTTTTCTCGACGACCCGTTGTTCGAGCGTCTCGTTCATCGCGCGGAGTTGTTCCTGCGCATGGCGACGTTCGACGATCTCCAGCTGCAGGACGCGCGCGCTGCGATGCAGCTCGGCGAAAGTCGCGACTTTCGACCGCAGGATGGTCCGGTTGACCGGCTTGTGCAGGAAGTCCACCGCGCCCGCGGCATAGCCCTCGAGAATATGCTGGTCTTCGTTGTAATAGGCGGTCAGGAAGATGATGGGGACGCGCGCGGTTTTCCTGCGTTCGCGGATCATCTGCGCGAGTTCGAAGCCGCTCATGCCCGGCATGTTGATGTCGAGGATGATCAGCGCGAATTCTTCGGCGATCAGCGCCAGCAGCGCCTTGTCGGCCGTATCGGCGCGGACCAGGCGATAGTCGGGGTCGTCGAGCACGGTCTCCAGCACCGTGAGGTTCTTCTGCTCGTCGTCCACGATGAGGATGTTGATCGGGCCGCCGACGTCCGCCGGCGCGGAACCGGACGCCGTCGACGGTGCGGGCGCGCTGCCGGGAATCGTGTTCATCGGAACAGCCACACGCGCAGCAGCGCCAGCAACTGGTCGGTGTTGACCGGCTTGGCGATGTAGTCGCTCGCGCCGGCATCGAGGCACTTCTCGCGATCGCCCTTCATCGCCTTGGCGGTCAGCGCGAGGATGGGCAGGGCGCGGAATTCCGGCATGCCGCGGATCTGCCGGATCGTCTCGTAACCATCCATGTCCGGCATCATGATATCCATCAGCACGACGCTCAGATCGGCCGTATCGCGGACGAGTTCGATCGCGCGTCGCCCGTTGTTGGCGCTGATGACCTCCATGTCCTCGTTTTCGAGCATCGTCGTCAGCGCGAAGATGTTGCGCGCGTCGTCGTCGACCACCAGCACCTTGCGGCCGCGCAGCACTTCGCCGGAATGCTGCAGCTTTTCGATCATCTCCTGCTTGTCCAGCGGCAGGCCGGTGACGATGCGGTGCAGGAACAGCGCGGTTTCGTCCAACAGTCGCGCGGGCGATTGCACGTCCTTGAGGACGATGTGCCTGGCCATGGCCTTCAGATGCGCTTCTTGGTCGGCGTCGAGGTCGCGGCCGGTGAAGATCACCACCGGTATCTCGGCCAGCGCGGGCTCCGCGTGCATTTCCTCGAGCAGATCGAACCCGCTCATGTCCGGCAGGCTCAGGTCGAGCACGACGCAATCGAACGCCCCGGCGCGCATGGCTTCCAGCGCTTGTTCGCCGGTGCCTGCGGAAACGAGATCGATATCGTCGTGCCCGAGCAATTCGACGATGGCCTGCCGTTCGATGTCGTTGTCTTCGACGACGAGCAACCGTTTCGTGCGCGGAGAGATGAACAGCTTGAGGCGTTCGAACGCGGCCTCGACACCGGCGGTGGTGGCGGTCTTCACGAGATAGGCGAACGCGCCATGGGCCAGGCCGTGGACGCGACCTTCGTCCACGCTGGCGATCAGCACCGGAATGTGGCGCGTCGCCGTATCGAGCTTGAGCTGGTTGAGCACCGCCCAGCCGAGCATGTCCGGCAGGTAGACGTCGAGGATGATCGCCCCCGGCCGGTACTGCTTGGCCAGAGACAGGCCCAGCGCCCCCTTGCCCGCGACGATGCCCTTGAATCCGCGGTTGCGCGCCAGCTCCAGCAGGATGCGCGCATAGTGCGGATCGTCCTCGATGATCAACAGCACCATGTCGCCTTCGACGATGGCGTCGCGATCGTCGCTGATCGTTTCTTCGCGTTCGATCGGCAACACGACCGATCGCGCATGCAGCGCCCCGCCGGCGCCGAATGCCGTGTTGCCCAGCGACAGGCTGTCGGCGCCCGCGTAGTGCAGCGGCAGGTACAGCGTGAACGTACTGCCCTCTCCGCGCGCGCTGGTGAGTTTGATCTCGCCGCCCAGCAATACGGCCAGTTCGCGACTGATCGCAAGCCCCAGGCCGGTGCCGCCGTATTTCCGCGAGGTGCCGGCATCGGCCTGCTGGAACGCTTCGAAGATGAGCCTCTGCTTCTCCGGCGCCACGCCGATGCCGGTGTCCTCGACCTCGAAGGCGACCACGCGCTCGGCTTTCGCGAGCACCGCATGATCGGCGCTCCAGCCGCCGCTGGCCAGCCCCACGCGCACTTCGACATGGCCCTCGGTCGTGAATTTCACCGCGTTCGACAGCAGGTTCTTGAGGATCTGCTGCAGGCGCTTCGGATCGCTGTACATCGATCGCGGCATGCCGTCCGCGAACTGGACGCGGAACGGCAGGTTCTTGGCTTCGGCGACGTGACGGAAGTTGCGGTCGATCGTGTCGCGCATGGCCGCGAACGAGATCTCTTCGACGTCGACCGTGACCGTTCCCGACTCGATCTTCGACAGATCCAGGATGTCGTTGATGAGATGCAGCAGATCGGAGCCCGAGGAATTGATGTTGCGCGAGAACTCGACCTGCTTGTCGGACAGGTTGCCCGAACCGTTGCCGGCGAGCTGCTGGCTGAGGATGAGGATCGAGTTGAGCGGCGTGCGCAGCTCGTGCGACATGTTGGCGAGGAATTCCGACTTGTACTTCGACGTCAACGCCAGTTCGGACGCCTTGGCTTCGAGCGCGTGACGCGCGTGCTCCACCTCGGTGTTCTTGCGCTCGACCTCCGCGTTCTGCTCGGCGAGCAGCTTGGCCTTGGTCGCCAGCTCTTCGTTGGTCCGCTGCAGTTCGGTCTGGCGCGATTGCAGTTCGATCGTGAGCTGCTGCGACTGGGTCAACAGGCCTTCGGTCCGCATCGTCGCTTCGATGGTATTGAAGACCGCGCCGATGCTTTGCGTGAGCAAGTCCAGGAAGGCCAGCGAGCCGGCGGTGAAGGGCTGCAATGCCGCCAGTTCGATGACGGCCTTGGTCTGGCCTTCGAACAGCACCGGCAGCACGACGATGCTGACCTGGTCCGCCTTGCCGAGGCTCGAGGAAATCCTGATGAAGCTCGCCGGCACATCGGTCAGCAGGATGCGTCTCTTTTCCACCGCGCACTGGCCGATCAGGCCTTCGCCGGGGCGGATGGCTTCGTGCACGGGCGCGTTGCCGGTGTGGGCGTAGCTGGACAGCTGATTGAGCTGCGCGTCGTCGTGGTTGCCGCTCAGGTGGTAGATCGTGCCCTGATGGGCGTTCACCAGCGGCGAGAGTTCGTTGAGCAGCAGGCGGCCGACGGTGTCGAGTTCGCGCTGTCCCTGCAGCATGCCGGTGAACTTGGCGAGGTTGGTCTTGAGCCAGTCCTGCTCGCGGTTGCTCTGCGTGGTCTCGCGCAGGTTGAAGATCATCGTGTTGATGTTGTCCTTCAACTCCGCCACTTCGCCCTTCGCATCGACCTGGATGGAGCGGGTCAGATCGCCCTTGGTCACCGCCGTCGCCACTTCGGCGATCGCGCGCACCTGCGTGGTCAGGTTGGCCGCGAGCAGGTTGACGTTGCCGGTGAGATCCTTCCAGGTGCCGGCGGCGCCGGGCACGTTGGCCTGACCGCCCAGGCGGCCGTCCACGCCGACTTCGCGCGCGACGTTGGTCACCTGGTCGGCGAACGTCGCCAGGGTATCGGTCATGTTGTTGATGGTTTCGGCCAGCGCCGCGACCTCGCCCTTGGCCTGCACCGTGAGCTTCTGGCGCAGGTTGCCGTCCGCGACTGCGGTCACCACCTTCACGATGCCGCGCACCTGTTCGGTGAGGTTGGACGCCATGAAGTTCACGTTGTCGGTCAGATCCTTCCACGTGCCGCCGACGCCCGAGACCTGCGCCTGCCCGCCGAGCTTGCCTTCAGTGCCCACTTCGCGGGCGACGCGCGTCACCTCGCCGGCGAAGGAATTGAGCTGGTCGACCATCGTATTGATGGTGTTCTTGAGTTCCAGGATCTCGCCTTTGACGTCGGCGGTGATCTTGCGGTTGAGATCGCCTCGCGCCACGGCCGTGGTGACTTCCGCGATGTTGCGCACCTGGGCGGTGAGATTGGCGCCCATGGTGTTGACGGAGTCGGTGAGATCCTTCCACGTGCCCGCGACGCCCGGCACCACCGCCTGCACGCCGAGCCGGCCTTCGGTGCCGACCTCGCGCGCCACGCGGGTGACTTCCGACGCGAACGATCGCAACTGCTCGACCATCGTATTGATGGTTTCCTTCAGCTGCAGGATTTCGCCGCGCACGTCGGCGGTGATTTTCTTCGACAGATCGCCGTTGGCGACCGCGATGGTGACTTCCGCGATGTCGCGCACCTGGCCGGTGAGGTTGGACGCCATCGAATTGACGTTGTCGGTGAGATCCTTCCACGTGCCGGCGACGCCGGGCACTTCGGCCTGGCCGCCCAGCTTGCCGTCGGTGCCCACCTCGCGCGCCACGCGCGTGACTTCCGAAGCGAATCCGTTGAGCTGGTCGACCATCGTGTTGATGGTGTTCTTCAACTCGAGGATTTCGCCCTTCACTTCGACGGTGATCTTGCGGCTCAGGTCGCCGCGCGCCACCGCCGTGGTCACGTCGGCGATGTTGCGCACCTGGCCGGTCAGGTTGTTGGCCATCGAGTTGACGTTGTCGGTGAGATCCTTCCAGGTACCGGCGACGCCGGGCACTTCGGCCTGGCCGCCCAGCTTGCCGTCGGTGCCCACCTCGCGCGCCACGCGCGTGACTTCCGAAGCGAATCCGTTGAGCTGGTCGACCATCGTGTTGATGGTGTTCTTCAACTCGAGGATTTCGCCCTTCACTTCGACGGTGATCTTGCGGCTCAGGTCGCCGCGCGCCACCGCCGTGGTCACGTCGGCGATGTTGCGCACCTGGCCGGTCAGATTGTTGGCCATCGAGTTGACGTTGTCGGTGAGATCCTTCCACGTACCCGCGACGCCCAGCACCACCGCCTGGCCGCCGAGCTTGCCTTCCGTCCCCACTTCGCGCGCGACGCGCGTGACTTCCGAAGAGAAGCCGTTGAGCTGGTCGACCATCGTATTGATGGTTTCCTTCAGCTCCAGGATCTCGCCCTTCACGTCCACGGTGATCTTGCGGCTCAGGTCGCCGCGCGCCACCGCCGTGGTCACCGTCGCGATGTTGCGCACCTGCGCGGTGAGGTTGGTCGCCATCGCATTGACCGAGTCGGTCAGATCCTTCCACGTGCCGGCCACGCCGGGCACGACCGCTTGGCCGCCCAAGCGGCCGTCGGTGCCGACCTCGCGCGCCACGCGCGTGACTTCCGAGGAAAACCCGTTGAGCTGGTCGACCATCGTATTGATGGTTTCCTTCAGCTCCAGGATCTCGCCCTTCACGTCCACGGTGATCTTGCGGCTCAGGTCGCCGCGCGCCACCGCCGTGGTCACCGTCGCGATGTTGCGCACCTGCGCGGTGAGGTTGGTCGCCATCGCGTTGACCGAGTCGGTCAGATCCTTCCACGTGCCCGCCACACCCGGGACGACGGCCTGACCGCCGAGACGGCCGTCGGTGCCGACCTCGCGCGCCACGCGCGTGACTTCCGATGCGAAAGAACGCAATTGATCGACCATGGTGTTGGTCGCTTCCTTGAGCTGCAGGATTTCGCCGCGCACGTCGACGGTGATCTTCTTGGACAGGTCGCCGTTGGCGACGGCGATCGTGACCTCGGCGATATTCCGCACCTGCGCCGTCAGATTGCCGGCCATCTGGTTGACCGAGTCGGTGAGATCCTTCCACACACCCAGCACGCCCTTCACCTGCGCCTGGCCGCCCAGGCGACCATCGGTACCGACTTCGCGCGCGACGCGCGTCACTTCCGAGGTGAAGACCGACAACTGCTGGATCATCTCGTTGACCAGCTTGGCCGAACGCAGGAATTCGCCCTGCAGCGCGCGCCCGTCGACCTCAAGCTCCATCGACTGGCCGAGATCGCCTTTCGCGACCGCACCGATCGTCCGCGCGATTTCCGAGGTCGGGCGCACCAGATCGTCGATCAGGGTGTTCATGGCATCGACTTTCGTCGCCCAGGCGCCGATCGCGCCGGGAATGGAGATACGCTGCTTCAGGCGGCCCTCCTTGCCGACGCGGACGCTGAGTTTCTCCACTTCCCGGGTGATTCGATCTTCCTGACCGATGCTCTGGTTGAACGCCTCGGCGATCAATCCATCGGTACCATTCCAGTGGGTCGGCAGGCGCGTCGAGAAGTCGCCGTCGCGGAAGGCCGCAAGCGCCTGCAGGATCAGGCGCGATCGCGCTTCCTGCGAGTCGTCGAGCGGGCGGCCCGTCTGCCCCCCCTCGCCATTGGCGGCCGCAGCCGCGGCGGCCCGCGCGGGTGCGCGCCGGGTCTTGGGTTTGGTGTCGAGCTTGTCGGCTTTCATGGTGTTCCGATCATTGGAATGGCGAACCTCAATGACAGTCCGGCGTAAGGGTTGGATGCGAGGTCTGGATGCGTTGGCCATGTGCCAGGCTGCAACGTCCGGGCAGGCGCCCGTCGGGCGCGCGATCCGGCGCCGTCCAGCGGTGACGTACCCAGCCTGTCGGTTCCCGAGCCATCTTCCCCCCACTCATGCCACGACTGCTCCGTATCCCTGCGACACCTGCCCCCGGTCCTGCCTTGACCATGGGAGAGCCCAACACATGCACGGTGTTGCAGAAAGGATGCCAGAAGCAATGCAACCTGCAAGAGAATGATTTCCGGAGGAAATCCAGCGAAAAATCGCGCTGTCGTCGGGCGATTTACAGAGAATGCACCGTGTGGTCATGCAAATTGCAATCGAGCATGCACGGCCGGGCTTATCATCCAAAGATGATCGGTTGGCGCGGATAAGGGCGCTGCGGGTCGCGGTGGGCTGGAAGCCCAGCCGGTGCCAAGTCCAGGACATGCTGCCTGGCGCTGGCGTACGCCCGACACCCTCATGCGAATCGCCATGCAGCGCGCCCGACGCGCTTCCGGCCGAACCCGTCTCCGATCGCGCTGCGTTTCCGGGCCGAGTCCGAAGGCGCCGCTGTTCCCGAAAGACCCGGACGGATGGATCGGGTTTCACACGATGGGCACGGTCGTTGACCCATGATCCGAAACCGTAGAGCCGCCAATGCCTTGAGAGGGCGGCGGAAGCGGACATACCGCCTCAAGCCCCGGGGCCCGATCCGCTACGGCTGCGGCTTATTCGTGCGGATGCACGCCCAGCTCGCTCAGGATCTGGACTCGCAACTGCTGCACTGCCGGGCTTGTCAGACGGCGGGGATGCGGCAGCTCGACCTGGAACGTCTTCTGGATGCGCGTCGGACGCGACGACAGCACCATGATGCGATCGGCAAGGTGGATCGCTTCCTCGACATCGTGCGTGATCAGGATGACGGTATGCCGTTCCTGCGCCAGGATGCGAAGCAGCTCGTTGCGCATGCGCAGGCTGGTCAGCGCATCCAGCGCCGAAAACGGCTCGTCCATGAACAGAATGTCCGGCCTCACCGCGAGCGCGCGTGCGATCTCCACCCGCTTGAGCATGCCGCCCGACAGCTCGTGCGGATAGCTGTGTTCGAAGCCTTCGAGGCCGACGATCCCGGCGTAGTGATCGGCGATTGCCGTCTTGTCGCCGGCGTGCTTCTCGTCGTTCAGTCCGAACATCAGGTTCTCGCGCACCGTGAGCCACGGAAACACCGAGCCGTGCTGCGAAATCAGGATGCCTTCCGGGCTCGGCCGGTGACGCGTCACGCCGTCGATATCCACGCGCCCCGAGTCCGGCGGCATGAAGCCGGCGATCATCTGCATCAGCGTCGACTTGCCGCAGCCCGACGGCCCGACGATGGCGATGAATTCGCCGTCGTCCACCTGCAGGCTGACGTCATCCACGACCTGCAGTACGCCCTTGTCGGTCGCGAAGCCCTTGCGCATGCCTACCACGTCGATCTTAGTGGGCATAATGCCACCTCACGATCCTGGCGCCCTCGAGCAGGCGCATGAGCCCATCGAGCATCAGGCCGATCAGGCCGATGATGATCATCCCGGCGATGACCAGGTCGTAACGGTTGCCGGCATTGCGCGAATCCATGATCAGGTAGCCCAGGCCCGAGCGCAGCGCGATCATTTCCGCCGCCACCACCACGAGCCAGGCCACGCCGAGGCCGATGCGCATGCCGACGATGATCTGCGGCAATGTGGCCGGGATCACCACGCGCATGAACAGCGTGCGCGGGGAGACGCCGAAGTTGTCGGCCGCGCGCAGGTAGCGCTTTTCGATGGTATGCACGCCGGCCACCGTCTGCAGCACCATCGGGAACACCGACGATATGAAGATCAGGTAGATCGGCGATGCGTTTCCGACGCCGAACCAGAGGATCGCGATCGGGATCCATGCGATCGGCGAGATCGGACGCAGGATCTGGAACAGCGGATTGAGCGTGTCGTATGCGCCGCGTACCCAACCCATCCACAGCCCCAGCGGCACGCCCACGAGGACCGCCAGCCCGAAGCCCGTCCCGACGCGCGCCAGCGACGCGCCGATGTGCCCCCACAGCGTGCCGTCGCGCACCAGCTCGACCGTGCCCGTCGCCACCTGCCATGGCGTCGGGAAGATGACGCTCTTCGTGGCGCCCACCATGACCCACCAGACGGCAAGCAACCCGATGATGATCGCGGTACCCGGCAGCGATCGCCGCAACCTGCTCATGCCCTGCAACCCCTTTCCATCGTTCAACCCGCCTGATGTTGTGCGTTCTGCGACCCGGCAGCGAGTCGGCCGATCCGCCACCGCAGCCGCTGCCACGGCGTCTCCGGGAACGGGGCGACCACGACCGTCATTTGACCGCTCGCATGCGCGCTGCAAGCGAACTGGTATTCGGACGCCTGCTCGAAGGGCAGGCGGAAGGTTTGACCCGGCATCAGCAGCGCGGGGCCGAACGTCTGCGGCACCGTGTCGTGGTTCTTCAGGAGCAGCACATCGTTGACGCCCAGCATCAGGTCGATCCGCTGCGGCAGTATCTCGACCGCCTCGCCACGCATGCGGCGCTTCCAGGTGCCCTCGGGAATGACGAAGGCTTGTTCCCGCGTCGGCGGACGCGCCACCGGCGCGAACGCGGCCCACGCGCTGGCCGCCACGCCCGCCGCGAACAGCATCGCCCACACCGCACGGGCGCGCCCCGTCATGGCGCGCACCACGTGCGCGCATGAAGCGTGAGGATGCGTGTCATTCGGCCAGCAACGCCCGCACGTCGTGCACGTAATCCGCGGCCGGGCGGCCGTACGGCATCATCCCGCGCAGGCGGCCTTTTGGATCGATCATGTAGACCGATGAGGTATGGCCGACGGTGTAGCTGTCGCCCACGGCCTTGCGCTGTGCCATGGCGCCATAACGCGCGCGGACGGTCGCCAGTTGCGCGGGCGTGCCGGTCGCGCCGACGAACGCGGGGTCGAAACCCTTGAGGTAGGCGCGCAGGCGCGCGACATCGTCGCGCTCGGGGTCGACGGTGACGAAGACCACCTGCACTTGTCCGCCCTGCGCGCCGAGCTGCTTGCGCGCCTGCGCGAGCGTGGCAAGCGTCATCGGGCAGACCTGGGGGCAATTCGTGAATCCGAACTCCAGCAGCACGACCTTGCCGCGATACGCCCCGAGCGACAGCTGCGTGCCAGCGGTGGACGCCAGCGTGATCCTGGGCGCCATGGCGGGCGGTTCGAATGCGCCCGCCTTCAGAACAGCGGGGCCTGCAGCAGCAGCGAGCGTGGTCATGCCCAACGCGAAGAGGACGATCACCGCAGGACGCATGAAGGGACTGATATTCGGCGGATGCATCAGGGTCAAATCGCGATGGATGCCGGCTTCGACGCGCGCGCGAAGCTATCGTCCATATAGGTTTCGAACGCGATCGGTCGCTTGATCGTTCCGGCCTCGATGGAAAGCTGCATGAGTTCGTCGAATTCGCCACGGATCATGCGCAGGTCGCCGTATGTCACCCGGTCGGTCGGGTTCTCCATGACGAAGCGGATGATATTCGGATCCTGGTTGAAGAATTCGCGCTGCGCCGCGATGGCCACGGCCTTCTCGCGATTCGCCTGCTGCGCGTCGAGCCAGTGGCCGGCGCCCTGAACGTAATTCACCAGCTCCTGCACCAGCGGACGGTTGGACTGGATCAGCTCCTCGCGCACGGTGAGACAGCAGCAAATATAGTTGCGCCATTCATCGCGCGTCATGCGCAGGGGGCGCCCGTAACCGGCGTGCTGCGCGGCGGCGCCGAAGGGCTCGCCGGTGCAATAGGCATCGACCGCTTTGGCGTACAGCGCGGCCGGCATGTCCGGCGGCGGCATTTCGATGATCTCGATGTCCGCAGGCGTCAGACCTTCCTGCTTGAGCATGCGGCGCAGGAACAGGAAATCCACCGCGAAGCGGCTTGGAATCGCGATGCGCTTGCCGGCGAGCTGGCGGAACGTCCGGTACGGCGAATCCGTGCGGACCATGATCACCGCGCCGGAGCGATGGCCGAGCGAAACGATCTTTACCGGGATCTTCTTGTCGGCCAGGTCCATCACCAGCGGCGCCAACATGTAGGCGGCCTGGATACGACCCGCCATCAGCGATTCCTTGATCTCCGGCCAGCCGCTGTACTTGCTGAACTGGAATGCCGGGCCCGTCCTGCCCGCGGCAGCCAGCGCCTTGCCCTGCGCCACGCAGGCCACGGGAAGCGTGAGGTTGCAGGTGACAGGCAGCCCGCCGACGAGCAGTGCCTCGGAGGCATCGTTGTCCGCGCCGCAGGCACTCAACGCCGAGGGCAGGGCCGCGGCAGACAGCATGGCCTTGAGTAGCTGTCGCCTCTGGGGCTGATGGTGAGTATCCATGGAACCCGTGCTCTGCGTGTGCCGGCATTGTAGCGACGCACGTCGAATATGGACAACGGCGCGACTGGACGCGCGGCGCTTCCTGTTATGGGTCTGCGGACATCACAGCGGCAACGGCTGCTGCAGCGGGTCGATCCGGCCTTCGCCCCGCATCACTTTCTTGTATTCGGCGCGACTGACCGAGATGTAGCGGTCGTTGCCGCCGATCTCGACCTGCGGGCCGTCCTGCAGCGCGTGGCCCTGTTCGTCCACGCGCACGGTCATCGTCGCCTTCTTGCCGCTGTGGCAGATGGTCTTGATCTCGGTGAGTTCGTCGGCCCAGGCCAGCAGGTACTGGCTGCCCTCGAACAGTTCGCCGCGGAAATCGGTACGCAGCCCGTAGCACAGCACCGGGATCCGCAGCCGGTCGACGATCTCGCTCAGCTGCCACACCTGCGCGCGGGTGAGGAACTGGGCCTCGTCCACCAGCACGCAGTCGAGCTTGTCGTGCTTGGCGATGTCGTTGCGCGCCCAGATCTCCAGATCGTCGTCGCGCTCGAACGCCTGACCTTCGGCGCTGAGGCCGATGCGCGACGCGACCGTGCCGGAACCGGCGCGGAAATCCAGCTTCGGCGTGAAGATGAGCACGCGCATGCCGCGTTCGCGGTAGTTGTGCGCGGACTGCAGCAGGGTCGTGGTCTTTCCGGCGTTCATCGCCGAATAGTAGAAATAGAGCTTGGCCATGGCGCCTAGTTTAAGGGGTGACGCCGCGGATGCGGCGCTTCCCCCAGCGGCGACTCACGGGGCTTCGCGGGCTTCCGGTGCGTCCTCGATCTCGCCCACCTTCACCAGACCTTCCTTCCAGACCTTGTCTTCGAACGCCCAGTACTTCTGAGGATCGGTCCGCGAGGCATCGTAAAGCCCCTTCAAACTAACGCCGCCGATCGAACCGAACAACTGGTTGCCGGCGCCGACGGTAGCGATAAGCACGCCGGCGTCGAAGCCGGTACGCGATCCGGTCCTCTGCCGCTTGCCCTGTGCGAGCGCGCGCTCGAAGCGCGGCTTGGCGACGATGTCGGCGTACTCGTCGACGATGCGGCGGCCGCGCTCCGGCACTTCGGCCTGCTGCGCCGGGGTGAGTTCGCGCCACATTTTCTCGCGGATGGCGAGGAATTCCGGATAACCGCGCTCGGCGGCCAGATCGGCCCAGACATAGGCCATGACGCGATCGGCGGTCACGCCGACGCCGTGCCAGTACAACAGGCTCAAGCGATGCTGCGAATACTTGTCGGCGTAGCGCGACGCGATGCGGAAGGATTTGGCCGCATCGCGCCAGTTGCCGGATGCCGCAGCCTTGTTCGCGTAGATGCGGTGCAGCTCGTTGGGATGATTGACGGCCATCTTCACCAGCTGGTCGAAGTTGGCGACCGCGAACGCGTCGCTGTCGACGGCGACCGCCTGTTCGGCGGATACGGGATCCGCTGCAGCGTGGGCCGCCATCGGCAGCGACAGCGACAGCGCGCAGCAGATCGCGAGCGCATGCGGGGCAAATCGTTTCATGGTGGTCTCCTGAAGCGTGGGGGGCCTTATCGGGACGGCGCTTCTGCGCGCGATGTGACCGTAATGCGCGTCAGTGCGTGCGCGGCGGCGGCTCAGCGACTCGAAGCCGGAGGCCGCGCCGGAGTTTCGGGAGCTGGAGGATCGGAGACCGGCGCTTCGGGCACGGGCGCATCGATTTCCGGCGCCGTGGCAGGAATTCTCGACGGTTTGCCGACTTCCTCGATCTCGCCGATGGTGACCTTGCCGATCCGCGGCTTCGCCCAGATCCTGTCCTGCCAAGCCCAGTATTTCTTCGCGTCCCAGTAGCGTTCGTCGTAGAACTTCGAGCCGTCGATCGATTGCGAACCTTCCGGCCCCGGAATCTGGATCTTGACGCCGCGATTGAAACCGGTGCGGCTGCCGGTCATCTCGCGCTTGCCGATGCGCAACTGGTGTTCGTAGCGCGGCTTGGCGGCCGCATCGCCGAAACGCGCGTAAACGGCCTGACCTTCCTCGATCGCGCGCGCGCGCTCGGCTTCGGTCAGCGCTTTCCAGTAGCGCTCGCGCAGACCGACGAAGCCCAGATAACCGCGTTCGGCGGCGAGATCCATCCACGCATACGCCTGCACGGGATCGCGGGCCGTGCCTTCACCGTTCCAGTACATCTCGGCGACCATGCCCTGCGACGGCTTGTCCGCGAAGAAACTGGCCCGGCGGAAATACCGCAACGCATCGTCGTAGCGTTTCTGCTTGTAGGCTTCGAGCCCGTGCAGGCGGTACTTGAGATCCTGATGGTGTTCCAGGAATCCCGCTGTGATCAGCAGCGGGTCCTCGACAGGATCGGGCGGCACCACGCGATCGGCGGCGGAGGCGGTCGACACAGCGACGATCAGGGCGAGCAGGCCACTGGCGGCAAGACGATGGGCAAGATTCACGGCGACGGCTCGGGACGGTATCCATTCAAGGATGCACACGGTAGCCGAATCGTCGCGTCGACGCAGGTAAACTGACGGCCTATTAGTCATCGGTCACCCCACCTTTTTCCATGCACGGCCTCAATCCTCCCCAACGCGAAGCGGTGCTCCACGCCGATGGTCCGATGCTGGTGCTGGCCGGCGCCGGCAGCGGCAAGACCCGGGTGATCGTGGAGAAGATCGCGCACCTGATCCAGTCGAAGCATTACCCGGCCAAGCGCATCGCCGCGATCACCTTCACCAACAAATCGGCGAAGGAAATGCGCGAGCGCGTGGCCAAGCGCATCCGCGGCGACGGTGCCGAAGGCCTGACCATCTGCACCTTCCATGCGCTGGGGCTGAAAATCCTGCAGATCGAGCACGCGAAGATCGGGCTGAAGCGCGGGTTTTCGGTGTTCGACAGCGACGATTCCATGGGCCAGGTCAAGGATCTGATGCCCGGCGCCAAGGGCGACGCGATCCAGGCGATGCAGGGGCTGATCTCGCGCGCCAAGAACGCCGGTCTGTCGCCCGAGCAGGCGCTGGATGCCGCGCAGAGCCCGCGCGAGCGCGAGGCCGCGGCGCTGTACGCCAAGTATCAGAAGCGCCTGACCACGTTCAACGCGGTGGATTTCGACGACCTGATCCGGCTGCCGGTGCAATTGCTGGAAAGCGACGCCGACTGCGTGCTGGGCTGGCGCGAGCGCATCGGCTATCTGCTGGTGGACGAGTGCCAGGACACCAATGACGCGCAGTACCGGCTGCTGAAGGCATTGGCCGGCGAGAAGGGCAACTTCACCTGCGTGGGCGACGACGACCAGAGCATCTACGCCTGGCGCGGCGCGAATCCCGAGAATCTCTCGCAGCTGGGCCAGGATTACCCCGCGCTGCGGATCGTCAAACTCGAACAGAATTATCGCTGCAGCAATCGCGTACTGCGCGCGGCGAACGCACTGATCGCCAACAACCCGCATGAGCATCTGAAGAAACTGTGGAGCCAGCAGGCGGACGGCGAACGCATCCGCATCCTCGAATGCCGCGACGGCGAGCACGAAGCCGAACGCATCGCCGCGGAGATCCAGTTCCTCAACAGCACGAAAAAAGCCGAGTGGCACGAGTTCTGCGTCCTGTTCCGCGGCAACCACCAGTCGCGGCCGCTGGAAAAAGCGATGCAGCTGCAGCGCGTGCCGTATCACCTCAGCGGTGGCACCGCGTTTCTGGACCGCGGCGAAGTGAAGGACGCGCTGTCGTGGCTGCGCCTGATCGCCAATCCCGAAGACGACGCGGCGTTCCTGCGCGCGGTGCAGTCGCCCAAGCGCGAAGTCGGCGCGACCACGCTGGCGAATCTGGCCGAACTGGCGCAGCAGGCCGGGTTGCCGATGTCGCGGGCGGCGGAATCGATGGGTCTGCTGAAGCAACTGCAGCCGCGCGCGGCCAACGCGCTCAGCGGCTTCGTCGACATCGTGCGCGACCTGCGCAACGACGCGCGCACGCTCACCCCGGCCGAACTGGTGCGCAAGCTCAACGATCGCTCCGGCCTGCTCGCGGCGCTGCGCGCGCAGTGCAAGACCGACCAGATGTTCGCGATCCGCCGCGGAAACCTGGACGAACTGGGCGACTGGTTCGACAGCGCGCGCGGCGGCGCCGGTCCCGGCGAACTCGCGGCGTCGCTGGCGCTGCTCAGCCACGCAGACAAGAGCGATCCGGGCAATCAGGTGCGATTGATGAGCCTGCACGGCGCGAAAGGCCTGGAATTCCGCTATGTCTTCATCATCGGCCTCGAAGACGGCACGCTGCCGCACGAGGCCAGTCTCGAAGAAGGCCGGCTCGATGAAGAACGGCGGCTGCTGTACGTCGGCATCACCCGTGCGAAGGAACAGCTGTGGCTGTCGCATTCGCGCGAAGCGCAGCGCTGGGGCACCAAACTGCGGCTCACGCCCAGCCGCTTCCTCGACGAGCTGCCGGACGACGAGATCCAGCGCGACGGCGCGGATCCGGTCGCCGACGCGACGCGCAAGCAGGAACGCGCCACCGCCGGCTTCGCAGCGATCAAGGCGATGCTGGAAGGCTGAACACCTGGACCGGATGAACCTTTAATGGACATCCTGATCGTCTGCGTTGTCGCGCTGCTGGCCTCGGGGCTGACGTTCTTCTCCGGCTTCGGCCTCGGCACGCTGTTGCTGCCGGCGTTCGCGCTGTTCGTGCCGCTGGAACACGCCATCGCGATGACCGCGGTGGTGCATCTGCTCAACGGTCTGTTCAAGCTCGCCCTGCTGCGGAAACACATCGACGCCAGCGTGCTGCTGCGCTTCGGTGCGCCTGCGCTGCTGGCGGCGCTGCTGGGCGCATGGCTGCTGTCGGCGCTGGGCACGTTGCCGGCGCTGCACGCCTACACCGCGTTCGGCCATCGTTTCGAGATCCTGCCGCTGAAGCTGGTCATCGGTCTGTTGCTGCTGCTGTTCGCGATGATCGAACTGGTGCCGAAACTGCGCGACCTCGAATTCGACGCGCGCTGGCAGCCGCTCGGCGGCGCGCTCAGCGGTTTTTTCGGCGGTCTGGCCGGCATGCAGGGCGCGCTGCGCAGCGCGTTCCTGGCGCGCAGCGGTCTGGACAAGCAGGCGTTCGTCGCCACGGGTGCGGCGATCGCCTGCGTCATCGACGTGTCGCGGCTTGCGGTGTACGCCGGCACGCTGTTGGCGGTGTTCGGCACGCTCGATCATCGCCTGCTGGCCTGCGCGGTGTTGGCCGCATTCGCCGGTGCATGGCTGGGCAACCGCCTGCTGCACAAGACCACGCTGCGCGGCCTGCAGCGCGTGGTCGCGGCGATGCTGTTCGCGTTCGCGATCGGCTTGATTGCCGGGCTGCTGTAAAGCGGATTGCGGTGAGCCTGTTCAAAATCAATCTTTGGAAACTGCTGTCATCCCGAACGAGGGCAAAGCCCGAGGAGGGACCTGTTTGTGGCTGGTACGTACAACAACAGGTCCCTCCACCCGCTGCGCGGGCGTTCGGGATGACAGATAAATTGTCCGTTGGCGGTTGATGGATATTTTGAACAGGCTCCGACATTGCGTGTTGTAGGGCGAGATGCCGCAAGACGCCCTGTCGCGGGCCTCGGCTACACTCCCGCGATCGCCTTCGCCCATTCCGTTTTCGTGGAGCCCTCATGCGCCAGTCCCTGCTGTTCACCGCCCTGTTCACCGCCGCGCTGGGGCTGAGCGCCTGCCGCACGGTCCACGACGCCGCATCGACCGAAGCGCCGCCATCGCCGCCCGTCGCCGCTGCCGCGACTGTCAGCGCCGCCGACGACAATCTGAACGCGGTGCTGTGGGTGCAGCGCTCGGCCGAATACCGGGCCACGACCGAAACCGTGTACCGCGCCGCGGCCGACAAACTCGACGCCGCGCTGAAGGATCCCGGCTGGGATGCGCTGGTGCCCGGCGAACGCGCGACGCCGGCGCGCGGCCTGCCGCCGGCGATCGTGATGGACGTGGACGAAACCGTGCTGGACAACTCGCCCTACCAGGCGCGGCTGGTGAGCGAAGGCAAGGAATACAACGAAGCGACCTGGGACGCCTGGGTGCACGAGGAAAAGGCGCAGCCGGTGCCGGGCGTGGTCGAGTTCGCGCGTGCGGCGCAGGCCCGGGGCGTGACCATTCTGTATATCTCCAATCGCGCCGAGCACCTGATCGGGCCGACGCTGGCGAACCTGCGCGCGGTCGGGCTGCCGGTGAAGGACGACAGCGTGTTCCTGGGCCTGGGCACCTTCATCGCCGACTGCGAGCAGGAAGGCTCGGAAAAACTGTGCCGTCGGCAGTTCGCCGGGCGCAGTTACCGGGTGCTGATGCAGTTCGGCGACCAGCTCGGCGATTTCGCGCAGATCCTCGCCAACACCCAGGACGCGCGCGCGGCGCTGTACGAACAGCACCGGCCATGGTTCGGCCAGCGCTGGTGGATGCTGCCCAACCCGACCTACGGCTCGTGGGAGCCGGCGGTGTTCGGCAACGACTGGCGCCAGCCGCGCGAGCAGCGGCGTGCGCTCAAACGCGAGGCGCTGAATCTGGCCGACTAGAAGCCTGTTCGAAATCTCGACTCTGAAAAAGGTTTGTCGTCCCGAACGAGGGCGAAGCCCGAGGAGGGATCTGCTTACCGCCGATGCTGCCACGACAGCAGATCCTCCACCCGCTACGCGGCTATTCGGGATGACATGGAACGTCCGGCATCAGGCGCCGAACATCGCCCAATCAACGCCGAAGCGATCATGCCACGGGCTTTATGGGTCGCTTCTGACTGCAATCTCTCATAAATAAAATCAATGGCTTGAATGCAAACTCTTAAAGCATTGCATTAGAAACAGCCCGCCGGTACCCTGTTTCTCATCCGGCGATGCCGGAGCCATGCCACAACCGTGATCCTCCGGCTCCGTCCGGAATTTCGGGAGACCTTCGGGTCTCCTTTTTTTTTGATGCCGGTCGCTTGTGGGAGCCGGCCCGGCCCGCCAAGATGCGGGACCATGCCGCAGCCCGTGCCCGCCGTCTCCAGACCCGCCCCCGCGCTGCCCGCCCTGCTGGCGGCATTGCTGACGCTGGCCGCAGCCGGCTGCGGCGGCGGCGAGCGCGTGACGCCCACCGTCGCCAGCCAGCCCACCGACGCCGTGGCCCTGCTCACCCGGCACCTGCGCGACAACGATCTGCAGGCCTTCGCCCGCGACGCGGTGCCCCCGGCGCTGCGGCCGCAGCTGGCGGCGGCCTGGCAGGCCGGGCGCACGCGCTGGCCGCTGGAAGAACTGCCGTTCGACCACAAGATCCCCGGGATGCTGGCGGTGCTGGCCGCCGACAAGGCCGATACCCGCCTGCGCCGCAGCTTCGAGGGCCAGTTCGCCAATGCCCACGGCGAGATCCGCGCGGCGGCGAAATCGCTTGGGCTGTTCGGGGTGAAGTTCGTGCAGACCGACATCGCGCTCAGCGCCGAGGAGCGCGCGCACTACGCGCAGCTGGTCGCGGTGATGAGCGACTGGGGCACGCGCGCGAAGCTGGGCGATCCCAAGCGCGCCCGCGGGACGATCGCCCGGCTGACCCTGGCTGCGCGGCAGAGCGGTCTGCGGCAAGAGGCCGATTTCCGGCGCTACGGCATGGACGACAGCCTGCGCCGGCTGACGCCGGTGGTCGCCGCCCTGAAGGAAAGCCTGCGCGCCTACGATCTGGATCTGGACCGCAGCCTGGACGCGATGACCCTGTCGCTGGTCAGCCAGGAGGGCGACCAGGCCCGGGTCCGGATGCGCTACCCGCTGGACGGGAAAACCATCGATACGGTGGTGACGGTGGAGCGCATCGACGGCCGCTGGTACCTCAGCGACTTCCTGCGCCATGCCCGCGCCGCCGCAGCCGTGCCGCCGGGGCCGGCCACCCCCATGCCGGCCACCACCCCCACGCCGGCACCCGCGGATGTGCCCCCGGGCGCGCCGCCGGTCGTCCCGCCCACGGAAACCGCGACGACGAAACCGACTTCGTCATAATGACGGCGATCATGCCGACATCACCGAACCAGCCGACCCTCTTCGACCCCGCGCAGCCCGCCGACGCCACGTCGGCGCCGTCCGCTGACGGGCCCACTGCCGCCGAGACCTCCGGGCCTGAAGCCGCGCCTGCCGACGCATCGCCCGCCGAAGCCGCCGCCAGCGACATGCCCGCACCGGAGCAGACCGGGGCGACGATGGCCGGCCCAGCGGCAACGGCCGGCCCGCCGCCCGCCGGCCCGTCCCAGGCCCGCAGCGGCCGTCGGCCGTGGCTGGCCGCGGTGCTGGCCAAGGTGCTGGAGCCGTGGATCGAACTGCGTATCGAGCCGCTGCCCGAATCGCTGAGCGACGATCCGCGACCGATCTGCTTCGTGCTGGAGGATTACGGGCTGTCCAACGCGTTGATCCTCGACCGCGCCTGCCGCGAAGCCGGGCTGCCGTCGGCGCTGCGGCCGCTGCCCGGCGACCCGCTGAAACGCAAGCGCGCCTACGTCGCGCTGTCGCGGCGCAACGCCAACACCACCCTGGGCTTGGCCGCGGACATGGCCGTGGACCTCGCCACCGGCAAGCCGCCGAAGATGGCGCGCCCGGCGCGGCGCCATTCCGAAGCGCTGGCGCGGCTGCTCGAAGCCCACCGCATCGATCCGGCGCTGGACGTGCAGCTGGTGCCGGTGTCGATCTTCGTCGGCCGCGCCCCGGACCGGAACAACGGCTGGTTTTCGGTGTTGTTTTCCGAGAACTGGACCCTCGTCGGCCGGTTCCGGCGGCTGCTTGCGATCCTGCTCAACGGCCGCGACACCTTCGTGCAGTTCGCTACCCCCATCCCGGTGCGCACCGTCGTCGCCGAAGATCTGCCGCCGGAACTTGCGGTGCGCAGGGTGTCGCGCGTGCTGCGCACCCACTTCAACCGCATCCGCGAGGCGGTGATCGGCCCGGACCTGTCCACCCGCCGGCTGCTGATCGACAAGGTGCTGTCCTCCGACCCGGTGAAGCAGGCCATCGTCGACACCGCGCGCCGCGAAAACATCAAGGAAGAGGACGCCTGGAAGCGGGCGCACGCCTGCGCGTACGAGATCGCCGCCGACTATTCGCCGCCGGTGGTGCGTTCGGCCTCGTTCCTGCTCACCACCGTGTGGAACCGCATCTACCGCGGCGTGCTGGTGCATCACCTCGACAAGCTCAAGCAGGTCGCGCCCGGCTATGAAGTGGTGTACGTGCCCAGCCACCGCAGCCACATGGATTACCTGCTGCTGAGCTATCTGCTGTACACGCAGGGCATCGTGCCGCCGCATATCGCCGCCGGCATCAATCTCAACCTGCCGGTCATCGGCACCATCCTGCGCAAGGGCGGCGCGTTCTTCCTGCGCCGCAGCTTCCGCGGCAACGCGCTGTATTCGGCGGTGTTTTCCGAATACGTCGCGCAACTGGTGGCCGGCGGTTATTCGATCGAATACTTCATCGAGGGCGGACGCTCGCGCACCGGCCGCCTGCTGCAGCCCAAGGGCGGCATGCTGGCGATGACCATCCGCGCTTACCTGCGCCAGCCGGTACGCCCGGTGCTGTTCCAGCCGGTCTACGTCGGCTACGAAAAGCTGATGGAAGGCAACAGCTACCTCGACGAACTGTCGGGCAAACCCAAGGACAAGGAATCGGTCTGGCAGCTGCTGATGGGGATTCCCCGCGTGCTGCGGCAGAACTACGGCCAAGTGGTGGTGAATTTCGGCGAACCGATCACGCTCGCCGACATCCTGGCCGAACAGGCGCCGGAGTGGGACGGCCAGCCGGTGGGCGAAGACGAGAAGCCGCAGTGGCTCGCGGGCACCACCGACATCCTGGCCGACCGCATCCAGATCAACATCAACCGCGCCGCCGACGTCAATCCGATCAACCTGCTGGCGCTGGCGGTGCTGTCCACGCCCAAGCACGCGATGGGCGAAGCCGACCTGCTGGCGCAGATCGCGCTGTCGAAGACACTATTGGCCGAAGTACCGTACTCCGACCGCGTCACCGTCACCCCGCACACGCCCGAACAGATCGTCGCCCACGGCGAAGAGATCGGCGTGCTGGCGCGCACCGCGCATCCGCTGGGCGACGTGCTGCACGTGGACGGCGACACCGCGGTGCTGCTGAGTTATTTCCGCAACAACGTGCTGCACCTGTTCGTCGCCACCGCGTGGATCGCCTGCTGCTTCCAGCACAACCGGCGGATGAGCCGGCACACGCTGCTGCGCATCGGCCGCTCGCTGTATCCGTTCATGCAGGCCGAACTGTTCCTGCCGTGGGACGAAGATGGCTTCGCCGACCAGCTCGAACGCACCATCGCGGTCTTCATCCGCGAAGGCCTGCTGCAACAGGTGAGCGAAGACGACGGCGGCATCCTCGCGCGCAACGCCGGGCAGTCGGACGAAGTCTTCCGCCTGCGCGCGCTCGGCCACCCGCTGCAACAGGCGTTCGAACGCTACTACATCGCGATTTCGGTGCTGGCCAAGAACGGCCCGGGCGCGCTGGGGGCGGGCGAACTCGAAAGCCTCTGCCACCTCGCCGCGCAGCGCCTGAGCCTGCTGTACGCGCCGGCCGCGCCGGAATTCTTCGACAAGACCCTGTTCCGCAGCTTCATCCAGAAACTGCGCGAACTGAAACTGGTGTGGCCCGACGAGAACAGCAAACTCGTCTTCGACGCGCGCCTGGACAACTGGGCGAAGGACGCGCAGACCATCCTCGGCCGCGAACTGCGCCACACCATCGAGAAGGTCAGTCCGGAAGCGGTGAAACCGGAAACGCCGCCGCCGGCTGCCGATTGATCGAAAGCTTCGCCGCCCTCAACGGGCGGCGGCCTGAACACCTCAACGAGCGCGCGGTTTCGCGGGTTTCGCGCCGCGCTGGATCAGTTCCGGCGGTGCGCGACGCACCTGCTTCGAGGTCGGTCGGTCTTGCGGCACCGATCGCGCCGCGCCGCCGGTGATGTCGCCCGCGATCACCGGCGAGGTGGTCTCCGACGGTCGACCGACCTGGAGACGATATTGGCGACTGGCGATGAATCCCATGGCATCGCGCGCTTCGACCACGAAATCGAATGCGCCGGTCGCCTGCGGAGACACCCGCAGTAGGCCGTCCTCATCCAGCTCGATCCAGTCCGGCAACGCGCCCGGCACCAGATGGAATTTGGCGGCGCGCGGGACATATCCCGCGCTGCCTGTGAGTACGAGTCTGGTTTCGAGGGACTCACGATATTCGGCGCGCGGCAGTGCGTCGGGACCGATCGCCAGGATCCGCGATTGCCCGCTGCCGTTGTCGCCCCAGCAGACGCGTCCGCCGTTGTCGCGGATCGCGCAACTGTGGGTCACCCCTGCCGACACCGATACGAAGCGGCCCTGCGGCGGCGTCGACTGTCCCTTGTCGTTGCGACCCCAACAGTCCAGCGTGCCGTCGCTGCGGATCGCGCAGTTATGGAACGATCCCGTGGATAGGGCGCGGTAAGCCGCACCGGGCGGCGGCGTGGCCTGGCCTTCGCCATCCATGCCCCAGCAATGCAACAAGCCATGGACGGCGATCGCGCACGAATGACGTTCGCCGACATCCAGCGCGATGAATTCGCCGGCCGGCGCGCCGGTCTGTCCGTCGGCGCCGTAGCCCCAGCAGGCCAGCGTGCTGTCTTCGCGGATACCGCAGCTGTGGTTGAGGCCGGTGGCGACGCGGCGGAATGTATCCGCGGGCGGCGAGCTCTGGCCATTGACGTTCCAGCCCCAGCAGGCCGCACCGCCGTCGGTGCGTACCGCGCAGCCGTTGAACTGGCCGACGTCCGCATCGCGCACGGCAGTGCCCGGCAGCGGCTGGCCGCCGCCTCGGTGCACATCGCCCCAGCATTGCAGGCTGCTGTCGCCGAGGATCGCGCAGCTCTGGTCGCCGTTTGCGCCGACTGCCGAAGTGCGGATCAGCGGCGCGGCGCGCTGTCGCTGCGCGTTATCGCCCCAGCAGTCGACCAGACCGCTGCCGGAAGCGCTGCAGGTGTGCGCCCGCCCAGTGGAAACGCTGCCGGTACCGATGCGCAGCGTGTTGAATGGATATACGAATGGGTCGGCGCCGCTGCAATGCAGCAGATTCGACGTATCGATGCCGCAGGCGAGATCGCCGGCAGCGGCGACCTGGTCGAGATCACTGTATGGAAAATTCGGGATGTAAGGGCCTTCAACGCCAAAACACATGATGTCGCCTGTGCTGCCGTACCACTGCCAGCAGACCATATCTTCGCCGAGCGCCAGCACACGCGCCTCGTAGCGCACGGCCTGTGCCAGCCAAGCCCCACCATCACCCCAGCACACCGCATGCAAGCCTGGGTCGCGATTGGCGCAGATCGCGCTGTCGCTGGCGACCAGCGAACGGAAGCCGTTGCCCACCGGGATGCCCGATACCAGCGGATCCTGGCCCCAGCAGTTCACGGCGCCAGCGACGATGAGCCCGCAGCTGTAACGGTCGCCGGCCACGATGCTGGTGTAGCGCCCGGGCGGCGCTTCGGTTTGCCCGTAAGTGTTGTCGCCCCAGCAGGCGGCCGTACCGTCGACAAGGATGCCGCAGGCGTGCGCTTCGCCGACGCTGACCGTCGACATTGCGGCGGTCGGTGTGGGGCCCAGCGACGCGCCCCAGCATGTCGCTGCGCCTCCGTGCAGGATGCCGCAGCCGCTGGCTGCGCCCAGATCCAGCTGCGAATAACGGCCGGTCGGCGGCTGCATCGATGGCACGCGTTCGGCGCAATGCGCCTCGCCGCCTGCATCGAGCGCACACGCCTCGCCCCCGCCGACCGTAAGACCCGTCAGCGTAGTGCCCTGTTCGTGGAGCCAGTTATCCCAACCGTGATCCCAACCCCAGCATTGGACCGTACCGTCCAATCGCGTGGCGCACGCATGGGCGCCGCCTGCGGAAATCTGGGTGAAGCGGCCCGGCGGCGCATTCAATGCCCCGTCGTACAGATAGCCCCAGCACACGGCGCTCCCGTCTTCGCGCAATGCGCAACCGAAGTGGGACCCGGCCGACACGGCGATGAAACCGGCGTCCGTCGGGGCATCGTTCTGACCGTAATAATTGTTTCCCCAGCACAGGACACGACCATCGCTGCGCAGCGCGCAGGCATGTTCGTTCTTGACGCTTACGCTGGTGAAATGACCTGGCGGAACAGTGCTCCAATCGGTTCCGCCCGCGCCGGGATGGCCCCAGCATTGCAGCGTGCCGTCCGTACGGATGACGCAACCGCCCATGGACGACATGGACACCGCGATGAAGCGACCTGCCGTCGGCGCGGTCGCGCCAACGCCATTCTGGCCGCTGCCCCAGCACTGCAAACTTCCGTCGGGGCGCAGGCCGCAGGCTTCTCTCGAGCCCACGGCCAGCGACCGCCACGGCCCCGGCGGTGGCGTCGTCGCTCCTCCGACAGAACTGCCCCAGCACACCGCTTCGCCATCCGAACGCAGCGCGCAGCTGACAAATGCGCCGGAAGCGACCGAGACATAGCGCCCTGCCGGCGGACGATCCAGGCCGTCGCTGGTATCGCCCCAGCACTTGAGCTGCCCAGCGGTGTCGATGGCGCAGTTATGGCCATACCCCACCACAAGCGACGGCCCGCCGATTCCGAGAGTCTCCGATGGCGCGGAATAGGCCTGCAGCGCAGGCCATGCCAGCAGCACGCACAGCGCCGTTCGCACCCATCGCGCCCATGACGATCCACGCGACTGCCCACGCTGCAGCGATAAGGCCATTCGATTCCCCTGTCGTCGTCCCGGCGTGGGCGGCGCTTTCACGGATTCTAGCCTCCGCAAGACGACATCCGCCTATCGGACCGCCCGCCGCCCGATCCGGGCGACGTGCATGCGCGAACCCTCAGCGGGCGCGCGGTTTCACGCCGCGCTGGATCGGCTGCGGCAGTACGCGCCGCACCCGCTTCGAGGCCGGTGTGTTCTGCTGCACCGGCTGTCCCGCGCCGCCGGTGCGGCGGGCCTGCGGCACAACTTCATAGACCGAACTCACGCTGGTGCTGTTGCCGGCGTGGTCGACCGCGGTGCACGTCGCCACGCGCGGGGCGGAGCCGGGTTCGGAAGCGGTCGGCGTGGCGGTATTCACCGGGGTACAGCTCTGGCTGGCGATACCGGACAACGCATCCGTGGCGCTGAGCTGGAAATCGTGGACCGCGCCGACGAAGAGCTGCGCGGGCGGCATGGTCGCCGAGAGCTGCGGGCGGGTCATGTCGATCCTGACCGAAATGCCCGGCGAGGTGCCGGTGTTGCCGGCGTTGTCGCGCGTGGACCGGATCGGGAACACGTGCGTGCCGTCCACCGACAGCGTGTCGGGAACCGGGCACGGCAACGCGATCCCGGAAGTCGCATCCTCGCAGGTGTAGATCGCTTCCACCGGCGTGCGGTACCAGCCTCCGGCCTCCGGTATTACGGAGCGCAGCGAGGTTTTGATGCGCGGCGGCGTGGCATCGCGCTTGAGCGTCCCGGATTCGCTGCGCGCAGCGCCGCCGCGCGTGCCGACCGTGCATTCCAGCAAACGATAGTACGTGTCCTGGTCGAGTACGAAGTTCTCGCAGCCGGACGTGTAGCTGATGCCGCTCTGCTGGCTTTGGGATAGCCAGCGGATGTCCACATCACCGACGAACCAGCCGTTGTCGCCCACTGGGCCGGTGGCGACGAATTCGATCTGCGGCGGCACGGTGTCCCGGGGCACGCCGATCTGGATCCGGTAGGCACGCAGCGCGCCGAGGCCGTTCGCGTCGCGCGCTTCGATCAGCACGTCGAAAACGCCTTCGGCCTGCGGCCAGCCGTGCAGCAGGCCGTCGGCGTCCAGATCGATCCCCGGCGGCAACGCGCCGGACACCACGCGGAAAGTAGCCCCGCGCGGGACATAACCAGAGGTGGCGGTCACCACCAGCCGCGCTTCGTAGGCTTGCTCGCGCTCGCCGCGCGGCAGTGCGGCCGGTCCGATGCCGATGACCGGCGACTGACCGGCAAAGGCGTTGCCCCAGCACAAGCGCATGCCGTCGTCGCGCACCCCGCAACTGTGGTCGGTACCCGCGGAGACCGACACGAAGCGGCCCGGCGGCGGCGTGCCTTGGCCAAAATCGTCGAAGCCCCAGCACGTCAGCGCGCCATCGCTGCGGATCGCGCAGTTGTGGATCGCACCGGTCGACAGCGCGCGATAAGTCGAGCCGGCCGGCGGCGCGGCTTCGCCTTCGGTGTCCAACCCCCAACAGCGCAGGCCGCCATCGGCGGCGATCGCGCAGCTGTGGCGTTCGCCCACGTCCACCGCGATGAATGCGCCGGCCGGCGCGGCGGTCTGGCCATCGGCGCCGTAGCCCCAGCACGCGAGCGTGTTGTCGTCGCGCAGTCCGCAACTGTGGTTCAGGCCGGTGGCGACGTGGCGGAACGCGCCGGCCGGCGGTGTGCCTTGGCCGTTGACGTTCCAGCCCCAGCAGGCCGCGTCGCCATCGCTGCGCACCGCGCAGCCGTTGAACTGGCCGACATCGACATCGCGCGCCGCCAGGCCGGCCGGCGGCTGATTGCCGCCGCGGCTGTCGTCGCCCCAGCATTGCACGGCGCCGGCAGCCGTGACCGCGCAGGCATGGTCCGCCTCGACCGACAGCACGCGGGCGCGCATCGGCGGCGCGGTGTGGTAATCGAAGGCGTTACTGCCCCAGCAGTCGACCACACCATCGCTGGCGAGGTTGCAGGTGTGCGTAGCGCCGGCGCCCACTGCGCCGGTGCCGATACGCATGGTCTCGATCCGGCGTTCGATGTCCTGGGCGCCGCTGCAGTCGATCTCGTTGAGCAGCGTGATGGTGCAGGCCTGGTCGCCCGCAGCCGCGACGGCAATGACGCCGCCGCCGCCGAAACCCGGCACGTCGCGGCCGACATCGCCGTCGCAGAACACCCCGCCATCCAGCAGATAACAGGCGAAGTAATCGCCCACCGCCAGCACCGGGATGCCGGTGTCGTTCACCAGCGCCAGCCATGCGCCGCCGTCGCCCCAGCATTTCGAAGCGCCGGTCTCGCGACTGGCGCAGATCACGCCGTCGCTGCCGAACAGGCCGCGGAAGCCGCGTCCCACCGGAACGCCAGCCACCAATGGGTCGTCGCCCCAGCAGGTCACGGTGCCTTCGGTGCTCAGCGCGCAGCTGTAGCGGTCGCCAGCCAGCACCGCGCGATAGTCGCCCGGCGGCGCTTCGAGCTGCCTGGCGGCGTTGTCGCCCCAGCAGACCACGCCGGCATCGAACCGCAGCCCGCAGGCGTGCGCCGCGCCGACGCTGATCTCCGACAACGGCACGTTGGGCGCCGGCCCCAGCGACGCGCCCCAGCAGCGCGTGCGGCCATCCAGCGTCAGGCCGCAGGCGCTGGCATCGCCCAGGCTCAAGCGGGCGTAGTTGCCCGGCGGCGGTTGCAGCGCCGCGACCAGGCCGGTGCAGTGTGCGGCGCCGGCGGCGTCCAGCGCGCAGGCTTCGCCGCCGCCCACGGCGATGCGCGCCAGCGGCGGTCCGAGCGGGCTTCTCGGGGCGCCCTCGATCGCTTCGCCCCAGCACGCCAATAAGCCATCGGGCCGGCGACCGCAGGCCCTGAACTCCCCCGAGGCCAGTTCGGTGAAGGTGCCCTGCGGCGATTCCATCGGCCGGTAGCCGGTCTCCCATTCCCAACGGCTGCCCCAGCACTGCGCCGTGCCGTCGGCGCGCAACGCGCAGCCGTTGTGGAACCCGACCGCGACATCGATGAAACCACCTTCCACGGGGGCGTCGAGATTGCCGTGTATGGCTTGGCCCCAGCACAGCACGCGGCCATCGCTGCGCAGCCCGCAGGCGTGGTAATCGGACACCGCAACCTGCGAGAAGCGCCCCGCGGGTGGTGCGCCGAGTTCATCGTTGTCGTAGCGCTTCCAGCACTGCAGGGTGCCGTCGTTGCGGATGGCGCAGCCGTGCCCGCTCGCGATGGACAGCGCGAGGAAAGGTCCGGACGGCGGCGCCACCGGGCCGCCGCCGTCGCCCCAACAGACCATCTGGCCGTCCGGGCGCAGCCCGCAGGCTTCGCGGACGCCCACCGACAACGATCGCCACGGACCGGGCGGCGGGGTGAGGCGACTCGCATCAGACTTGGCCCAGCACACCGCCTCGCCATCCGAACGCACCGCGCAGGCACTGCTCCAGTTGGAGGAGAGCGAGACCGACAGATAGCGGCCCTCCGGCGCCGGGCCCAGCGCACTTTCGTGATAGCCGAAGCAGCCGAGCCGGCCCTGCTGCTCGATCGCGCAACCGTAGGAGGCCGTGATCACGAGCTGACGGCCGTCCGCGACAGTGTCTTCCGCCCACGCCTGCGCGACGGACCCGGCCCACAGTGCGCACAACAACACCAGCGCCATCTTCCAGCCGTACATCCGCGACATGTCTTCCCCTATCACATCCCGTGTTCCCCATCGGGATTGTAGCCCCGCAGCGCAACGCGGCCATGAAGCATCTGATCAACCCGAAACGCGCCCCGGCGGGATCACACCGACAGAGACCGCGTCAGCCGATCCGCACATCGCACCCGCGTCATGCAGAATGCGGTCTTTCCCATCATGCGCCCCCCGCGCGGAGCCCCCGATGCTGCGATGGCTGTCGCCCGCGACCCCGTTTTCGACTGCGCTGCTTTCGAGCGCGCTGTTCTCGATCACCCTGTTCTGGTCCCACCAGGCGCATGCCGAAGCCCTCGCCTGCGGCACCTATCTCGACGCCGAATCCGGCGCGCGGCTGGAAGTGATCGACGACGAACGCGCGCGGATCGTGTACGACGGGATGGCGCCGTCGGCGCAGCGCTATCGGCGCACGGGCGCGGAGCTGCGTCTGTTCAATGTCGACGACGGCTATCCCGACGATTACACCGTCGATGCCGACGGCCGTACGGTCGCCGGCAACGATGCGACGTTCCGCAAGACGTTCGTGCTGCAGCAGGCGACCGCTTGCGGGCAGACACAGCCGCCGGCGGTGGCTGGAAGCTGTCGCGCGGATCTCGATGCGTGCATCGCGACCATCGACAGCGCCACGCCCGCCGCATTGCAGGCTGCCTGCGACGACGATCTGCCGTTCGCCTGCGTGCGCTGGATCGACACCGGCAAACGCAGTCCGGACGATATCGGCGACGAAAACGGTCCGCCGCCGGAATGTCGCGAAGGACCGACTTTCTCCGATGCCGACTGTGAGGCCGCCGTCTCGAAAGCGCTTGGCATCGCGCTTGCGGAGATCGCAAGCGGAATGTACGCCGACGATGTGCCGCTGCCGCCGGAACGCCTCGACACCTTGCCCGCGCTGTGCGCGCGCCACGGCTCGGCGAAGGTCTGCGCCAAGGTCGCGGAAGAACTGTGGGTCGGCGGTCGTTTCGTGCAGGCACGCGAGGCTTTGCGCACGGGCTGCGGACGCGGCGGCGACGGCGATGCATGCAAGCATCTCGCGCCGCTGGCTGCGCTTACCGATGCGCAGCTGAAGACCGTCCCGGCGACGACGCTGCCCTGCGGACGTTACCTCGCGGAGACCGGCCTGATGAGCGAACTGGATTTCGGCGACCGCGGCCTGGTCGGCGGTATCGGCGGGAATCTGCGCGCGCGGCTGGAAGCGGGGCTGGTGCGGATCCGTCACGACAAGGGCGGCGATTTCGTGCTGCAGCGGATCGGCGGCGACCGTCTGCTCGGCATCGACGACTGGAACCGCTACGCGGTATACCATCTTGATGAAAGCAGTCGCGATGACAGATCTCGCGACGGCGGCGCGACCGCATGCGCCGCGCCGATGGTCTTCGACGAAAAGCCGCTGGTCGAGGATTGCCCGCAGCCCGGCGACGAAACGGCTTCCGCATGCTGCGCCCGCGGCAGTCTGCACGGCTGCAACATCGCCGGACATCGGCTCGCATTGGGCAACGCCTGGGCCGAAGCGAAACCCTATTACCTCAAGGTCTGCGCGGCCGGCGTGCGCATCGGCTGCGAGAACCTCGCCCAGGTGTTCGCGCGCGGCAACGACGCGACCGTGCCGGACGATCTCGATGGGCTGTGCGCGACCAACGCCCGCCACGTCGCCTGCGATGTCCGCGAAACCACGCACTGGGCGCTGCTGTCGTTCTCGCAGGCCGCCGACGAACTGTTGCGTGAAGTCGAACAGGAACTGGACGCGGATCCTGCGGACGACGCACCGCAGCCGAAACCGCGGAAGTGATCCGCTGGCGCGTCATCGCGCCAGCAGAAAACGCAGCGGAATGTCGACGCGCGCGCGCCACGCGGCCTCGTTGTGCTCGGCGCCTTCGAAGCGGCGCGTGACCCAATCGCGGCCTTCGGTATAGCCGCCGGCGCGCAGGGCCGCGTCCATCCGCGCCTGATACGGCGCGTACATCGCATCCAGCGTTTCGGTGCCGTGATCGAAATAGAGCCGGTGCGTCCGCGGCGCGGGCAGGTGCGAGGCGAGCCAGTCGATCACGCAGCCGTCGCAGGGCGGCCAGTGGGTGGACACCGCGCCGACGCCGCCGAAAACGTCGGGATACCGCGCGGCCGCGTACAGCGAGATCAGCGCGCCCATGCTCGATCCCATCGTCGATGTGTTCCCGCGATTCGGCAGCGTGCGGTACTGCGCGTCGATGAAGGGCTTGAGTTCTTCGACCATGAAGCGCAGGTATTCGTCCGAGCGGATGTCCGCGGCGGAGCCGGTCCCGCCGCCTTCGATGCCGCTGCCGACGGTGTCGGTGAGCACCGGCGCCCTCGGCATGTATTCGGGGGAACGCCACGGCGTGTTCCAGATGCCCACCACGATCGCCTCGCGGATGTTGCCCGCTTCGATCAGCCGCGTCATCGCGCCGTCGATGTCCCAGTCGATGCCGGTATAGCTCAGCGCCGGATCGAACAGGTTCTGGCCGTCGTGCATGTACAGCACCGGATAGCGCCGCCGCGGATCGCGGCCGTAGCCCGGCGGCAGCCAGACATCGACATCGCGTGAGTTCACGTGCTGCGAGGGCACGCGCTGCCAGCTCTCGGTCGTGCCGGTGGCGTTCAACGGCGGCGCGTGCAGCGCATACGCCCAGCGCAGGAACGCCGGCAGCATCCGCCCCCATGACGCCTGCGCGTGCTTGCCGCCCGCGAGCACGAGCAGCGCCGCGTCGGCGCGCGTCGCTTTCGCGGCGTGATCGAGATTCACCGAGTGCCCGAGCTGGCGCAGCCCTTTCGCGCGCGGCTCGGCTTCGCCGGCGACGCGCCAGCCGTCGATCAGGTCGCGGGTATCGTCCAGCACGTCGATGACGCCGTCGCCGTCGCGGTCGTCGGTTTCCTCGCTGTCGCCCACCGCGAAGAAGAACCGGCCGCCCGGGCGATACGCGGCATTCGCGATCGTCGTCTGCGCGATCCGCGTGCGCTGCGACGCGTCGGCGTCGCCGCGTTCGGTGGACAACCACAGCGATGGCGAGAATGCGCCGATGTTCGAGAAGACATCGGGATACTGCCAGCCCAGATTCAGCGCATTGGCGCCGCCCAGGGACCAGCCGAGGACCGTGCGCGCGTCGGCGCGCGCGCGGGTGCGGTAGCGCGCATCGATCGCCGGCACCAGTCGCGTCGCCACCCATTCGGAATACGCGTGCGCCTGTGCGCCGACGGCGCCGTATCGCGTTTCCGCGGCGATGCCGCGCTGCGCCGCGCGATCGGAAAACCCGTACGCCGCCATGCGGTCCCTGGGCATGTCGATCGCGACCGCGATCACCGGCCGGATCTCGCCGCGCGCGATCAGGCCGTCCAGCGTCGTCTGCAGCGCGACCGCTTCGGCATCCTGGCCGTCGTTGAGATACAGCACCGGATAGCCGGTCCGCGACGCGGGATCGTAGGCCTGCGGCAGGAATACGCGCACCCGCAGGCCGTCGGGCGCAAGATCCGGAACGGGAAGCGTCAGCACATCGATGCGCAGATCATCGCGCGCGCCATCGCGCTGCGGCGCGGCCTCTTGCGCATGTACGGCCGCCGTTGCCGGCAGCGACAGCAGCGCGGCCAGCACGGCGCGGCGAAGAAGAGACAGGAGGGTCATGGCTGCTCCGTTGAACGATCAGGTCGGCGCCAGATTGCGCCGGCAGGTGTAAAAGCCGTTGAGGCACAGACGGCCTTCGCGCGGATCCGCCGACAGCAATTCGGGATGCGCGATCTCGCCGGTGTGGAACACGGTGCCTTCGTAGAAGATGATGCGGTTGTAGCGCGCCGGCACGGTCTGCAGCTTCGCGAACCAGGCGTTCGACGCGGTCATGTAGCCGGTGTCGATGCCGTAGCGTTCGCGGAACGCATCGCGACCCAGCGTGTTGGCATCGCCGATCATCGGCAGCAGAATCTCGGGCGGATGGTTCGGCCCGTAGAAACTGGTGCCGCCCAGGCGCGCATCGCGGAACAGATACAGCACCGACGCGACGATGCGATGTTTCGGCTCCACGCTCAGCCGGTCGATGTGACAGATCGACTGCGACGGACGCAGCCGTTCGGGCGGCGTGGTGGCGATCGCGAGCCGGCTGTACATGCGCTCGGTGCGGCGCACGTCGAACGCGCGGCGCAGATGCGCGGCGAAGAACGCATCGAGCTGCGTCGAAAAGCCCTCCGGCATGCGCAGCTCCGGGCCGGGATAGCCGTTGTGCCCGGCCTCCGAGAACTCCCCGATATGCCGCGCGGCGTACTCGACCATCGCATCGGGATCGAGCAGCGCATCGTCGATGACATGGCAGACGTGACGTCCATGGATGGTCACGGTCTGGATGCGCGGCGCGGGATTGAACATGGCGGGATCGACTGCTTCAGCGCTTCGGCACGAAGCGGATCGCCTGGCCGCCGCCTGCGCCCAGTCGCAGTGTCAGCGTATCCGTGCGCGTCACCTCGCGGATCTCGCGCGCGAACGCGAAGCGGTTGGTCCTGTAATCCGCACCGTCGCCGTCGCGATAGATCTGCGCGACATAGGTGCGGCCGGCGTCGAGGAACGACAGCGGCACGTCCAGCGTGCGCGCGTTCTCGTCGGTCACGCTGCCCAGATACCACGCTTCGCTGTTGCGGTCCTTGCGCGCGATGGTCGCGTAATCGCCGATCTCGCCGTTGAGCGCGCGGGTGTCCTGCCAGTCGACCGGCACATCGCGGATGAACTGGAACGCGTCCATGTGCTTCGCGTAATTCTCCGGCAGATCGGCGGCCATCTGGATCGGGCTGTAGAGCGTCACGTACAGCGCGAGCTGACGCGCCACGGTGCTCTGCAGCGGTTGGCCGCGGCCCTGCAGACTGAGCAAGCCGGGCGTGAAGTCCATCGGCCCGGCGAGCATGCGGGTGAAGATCAGGATCGACTCGTGCTCCGGCGGGTTCGGCGGATTGCCCCAGGCGTTGAATTCCTGGCCGCGCGCGCCTTCGCGCGATATCCAGTTGGGATACGTGCGGCGCAGGCCGGTGTCCTTGATCGGTTCGTGCGCGTTGATCGCGATGCGATGCTTCGCCGCCGCTTCCAGCACGCGCAGGTGGTGGTTGCTCATGAACTGGCTTTCGTGCCATTCGCGCGCCACCGGCCCGTCCGCCCGATCCTGGCGTTCGATCTGTCCGGCATCGCAGACGTAGCCGGTCTTCACCGAATCGATGCCGAGGCGCGCGAACTTCGCGAACGCCGCGTCCATCTGCCGCTCGTAATGGCTGACCGCACACGCGGTTTCATGATGACCGACCAGATGCACACCTTTCGATTTCGCGTACGCAGCCAGCCCTTCCAGATCATAGTCGGCCGTAGGTTTCGCGAAATCGAACTGCCAGCCGTTGGCGAACCAGTCGCCGTCCCAGCCGGTGTTCCAGCCTTCCACCAGCACGCCGCGAAAGCCGTATTTCGCGGCGAAATCGATGTAGCGCCTGGTGTTTGCTGTGGTCGCGCCGTGCTTCGGACCGGTCGCCCAGCTTTCCTGGTCCAAGTGCAGCGACCACCATACGCCGACATACTTCGACGGTTTGAACCAGCTGACATCGCCGAGCTTGTTGGGCTCGTTGAGATTGAGGATCAGGCTGGATTCCACCAAGCCACCCGCACGATCGGCGATCTGGATCGTGCGCCACGGCGTGGTGAACGGCACGCGCCGCACGACTTTCGCCGGACTGCCGGGCGTCAGCATCGCGCGCAGGCGTCCGCCGTCGCCTTTCGCGAGATTCATGCCGGCGTAGTCGACCAGCGCCGCCTCGTGGATGGACACGTGAACGCCGTCGTCGGTGCGCACGGTGATCGGCGTCTGCGCCACGCCCACTTCCGCCAGCGGCGTGCGGCTGTAGAGATATTCCTCGCGATTCCATTCAAACGCCGGAATCCACCAGGCGGTCGCCGGCTTCGCGATCGCGAATTCGGTCAGTTCCTCTTCGATCTGCACCTCGTCCAGCCCAGCCTGCTTCGGGAATTCGTAGCGGAAGCCGATGCCGTCGTCGAACACGCGCACCACCACGTCGAAGCGCCGGCGGTCGCGATCGCTCTCGACAAAACGCGCGCGCAGTTCGTTGTAACGATCGCGGACGAAGCGGCGCTCGCCCCAGGGCTGTTCCCAGGTCTCGTCGAAGCTGCGCGACGCTTGCGAGTCCAGCGCGATGCCGCGCAGGAACTGGCGCCCGTTGCGCAGGATGAAGCCCAGCCGCGAGTCGGCGATCAGCGTCTCGCCCTTGTGCGCCACGCGATAGGCCAGACGGCCTTCGCCGTTGAGATCCAGCTCGACCTTCAGCGCGCCGTCGGGCGAAGCGACTTCGGCGACGGTGGCGGCATGCGCGAAGGCCGCCAACCAGAGCGTCGACACAAGCAGCGCGGCGAACGTCGCGCCACGCCGCGCTGTCGCGCGCCGCGGCGAAATCCCCCCGCCGTCAGCTTCGCTGCCGTCGACCCCCTTTTTCAAAGGGGGTAAGGCAACGGCATCGATCTCTGAATGGTCGTCGCGCACTTGGCATCTTTGGAGAATGACTTCGGCTCGCTCATCGTTCGGCAGACCCCATCCATGCGGCGATCCCATTTGAAGCCCGTGCATTTCCCCCCTTTGAAAAAGGGGGGCAGGGGGGATTTGCTCTTGCTTCAAAACCCCGCGGCAGTCAGCGGATCCATGGTTCGAATCGAAGACGATCTTCATGCGTATTCCTCGGCGCCCATCATTCAATGACATACACCACCGCAGTACGCGGCGGAAGCGTGAAACGGCCGCTGGCCGGATCGTAGCGGGCCTCACGCGGCCGCGTATCCGCTGCGTCCGCCGCACGCTGCACCGGATGCAGCGCGTACGCCTTGCCCTGTTCTTCCGGCAGCACCAGCGTCTGCGCTGCAGGCGAGACGTTGATGACATACAGGATCTCGCGGAACCCGGCACCGACGTAGCCCGCGCCATCGAGATGCGCCGCGATCACGACCGGATTCTGATCCGGACCGACATTGCGGAACGCCAATCGCGCACGCACATCGTCGGCCGTGCGCATGCGGAACAGCGTCGAGCCGGCGCGGATGCGCAGCAGATCGTTGAACGCATCGCGCATCCACACGATGTCCTCGCCCCGGGGTTTGATCGACGCGTCCGCCAGCACCGGCTTCAGCAACGCCCAGTCCTTGCCGTTGTCGCGCGACGGCGGCAACCCGGCGCCGAAACCGTTGTCGGTGTAGGTCCAGTCCAGCCGGTTGAACCAGTCGCCGGAATCGAAACTGTTGCGGTCCAGCGATTTCGAACGCAGCACTTCCATGCCGGCGTGGTAATACGCGATGCCTTGGCTGAAGCTCACGAACGCGGCGCCAAGCAATTGCACGCGTGCGCGATCTTCCCGCGAGGTGTCGCGCGGCAGCTTCAGCGCGAGGATGTCGAACAAGGTCGGGTTGTCGTGGTTCTCGACGTAGTTCACGACCTCGCCCGGCTGCGCCGCGTAGCCCGCGGGCTGGCCTGCGTAATCGATGTCGGCCAGCCGCTTCTGTTCGCCGTCGAACGTCGTCATGCGCACATCGCGCAGCGTACCCGCAAGCCCGATCCGCGCCATGTCCGCCGCGCGCAGCAGCGCGGTGGATCGATCCTTGCCCGTCGCCTGCGCATTCGGCGCGTAGTGCAGGCCGCTGATGAGGCCCTGCGCCATCAGCGCCTCGCCGCTGTCGCAGCAGCCGCCGCCGCGCAGCGCATCGCGCGCGCGGTCGCTGAACGTGGCGATGCCGGTGTCGTTGAGCGAACGCTGCGACGCCTGCGCGAAGCGCGCGCCGTCGGCGATCTCCCCGAAATTCCAGCCTTCGCCGATCAGATCGATGCGACGGCCGGCCGCGGCGTCCACCGCGCGTTGCAGGCGCAGCATCGCGTCGCGCGGCTGGTGGCCCATCAGATCGAAGCGGAACGAATCGATGCGGTAATGCTTCGCCCACAGCGCCGCCGACTCGATCATCAGCTTCGCCATCATCCGGTGTTCGGTGGCGGTGTTGTCGCAGCACGTCGAACGTTCGACCTTGCCCGCGGCGTCGAGTCGCTGGTAGTAGCCGGGCACGATGCGGTCGAGTACCGACGTCGGCGCCTGGCCCGAAGTCGTGGTGTGGTTGTAGACCACATCCATGCCCACGCGCAGGCCGGCGCCATGCAGCGCCTGCACCATCGCGCGGAACTCGCGCACGCGGCCGGCGCCGTCGTCGGGATCGGTGGCGTAACTGCCTTCCGGCGCGTTGAAGTGATACGGGTCGTAGCCCCAGTTGAAGCAGTCCTTCGCTGCGACCGCGCTGGCCGCCGCCTGCTGCGCGTCGCTGTCGGGCGCGGCGGCTGGAATTTTCGGCGTCACGCAATCGCGTTCCGGAATGGTGGCGATATCGAAGACCGGCAGCAGATGCACGTCGGTCATGCCGGCGTCGGCGAGCGCGCGCAGATGGCGCACGCCAGCCGCGCCGGTTTCGGTGAAGGCCAGATATTTGCCGCGCCACGCCGGGCGCACGGTGTTGTCGCCGACCGAAAAATCGCGCACGTGCAATTCGTAGATCGTCATGTCGGTGGCGGACGCCAGCGGCGCGGGACGCGGGGCGGCGTCCCAGCCGGCAGGTTTGGTCGTGACATGATCGAGATCGAGCACCACGCTGCGCTTCGAGTCCGCGGTCAGGCCGACCGAATACGGATCGGTGACCCGGTTGCGGACGATGCCGACGCCGGGAACGAAGACATCGACCAGATAGGCGTATCGCTGCCCATGCATCGCGCCGGGCAGATCCAGCGTCCACACGCCGGTGGCGTCGTCGCGTCTCGACGTGAACGCGCGCGTGGCATCGTCGTAAATGCACACCGACACTGCGCGCGCGGTCGGCGCCCACAGCGCGAATCGGGTGGCGAAATCCTCGGAAATATCCGGCCGGCCATGGCGGCCAGCGCCGAGGGTTGCGGATTCTGCCCCGGCATAAAGATCGTCCAGCGCACCCGGCGTCTGCAGCGCGGTGGCGTCCAGCACGCGACCCTGCGCGTCTTCGCGCACCAGCAGCACCTGACCGCGCAGCCATTCGTCAATGCGCACGTCGTCGCTCGCGGCCCATTGCAGGCGCAGGCCGTCGCCGACGAAGCGGAAGCGCTCGGCCAGCGCCGTCGGCAGTTCGGCCTTCACCGCATGCAATGCCACGAACCGGTTCGCGCCGCTCACCGCACGCCCGGGTTCGGCGCGCAGCGCGGCGGTGGCCGACACGTACAAACGGAACCGGCCGTCTGCTGCGACGCCCGGCCACTGGATCAGACGGCGATCCAGCCAATACGCGCGCGCATCGCGCGCGGGCTCGGCTGCTGGATGCAGCACCGTCGCGGTGTCGACGGCATCGCAGGCGGAACGCGGATCGATGCCCGGGGCATACGCATGAACGACCGGGGATGCCAGCACCGCAAGCATCGACATGAATACGTATGCAGCGCGCAGCGCCGATGCTTGTCGCTGCGCTGCGGGATGACCGGCGCCTGCGGCCGTCGCATACTTGTGAGGCATTTCCCTGGGGCTACGATGCATGAACGCTGTACCTGTCGACGCTGGTCGTGTATCCGAAATCGTGATCGTTGGCGGCGGCACCGCCGGCTGGATGACCGCCGCGGCGCTGTCGAAAGTGCTGAACCGATCCTATTCGATCCGGCTGGTGGAATCCGAGGAGATCGGCACCGTCGGCGTGGGCGAAGCCACGATCCCGATGATCAAGCTCTACAACCAGGCGCTGGATCTGGACGAGAACCAGTTCATGCGCGAGACCATGGGCTCGTTCAAGCTCGGCATCGAGTTCGTGGACTGGGGGCGACAGGGCGACCGCTACATCCACGGCTTCGGCAAGATCGGCCAGGATCTGGGTCTGGTGCCGTTCTACCAGTACTGGCTGAAGATGCACCAGGCCGGCAAAGCCGCGCCGCTGGACGATTATTCGATCAACACCCACGCCGCGCGCCACAACAAGTTCATGCGCGCGATCACCGATCGCCCGAATTCGCCGCTGGCCGACATCGGTTACGCCTACCACTTCGACGCCGGGCTGTACGCGCGTTTCCTGCGCCGCTACGCCGAAGCGCGGGGCGTGGTCCGCACCGAGGGCAAGGTGGTCGGCGTCGAGCAGCACCCGGAGAACGGCTTCGTGGCCGCGATCACGCTCGACAGCGGCGAACGCGTTCCCGGGCAACTGTTCGTCGACTGCTCCGGTTTCCGCGGCCTGCTGATCGAACAGACGCTCAACACCGGCTACATCGACTGGACCCACTGGCTGCCCTGCGACCGCGCGGTGGCGGTGCCGTGCGAGCGTACGACTGCGCTCACGCCGTACACGCGATCCACCGCGCGCGAGGCCGGCTGGCAGTGGCGCATCCCGCTGCAGCACCGGGTCGGCAACGGTTACGTGTTCAGCAGCCAGCACATCAGCGAGGACGCCGCCACCGCGACGCTGCTGGCCAATCTCGAAGGCGAG
>JAZKFJ010000031.1:0-22651 GCA_040386495.1 Pseudomonadota bacterium | reverse complement strand
CCCCCCCCGCGGCCGCTGCGCTTCGTCACCGGCAAGCGGAAGAAATTCTGGAACAAGAATGTGGTCGCGATCGGCCTGGCCAGCGGGTTCATGGAGCCGCTGGAATCGACCAGTATCCATCTGATCCAGTCCAGCATCGCGCGCCTGACCGCGTTCTTCCCGCACGCTGGGTTCGACGAGACCGATATCGACGAATTCAACGCGCACTCCGATTTCGAGTTCGACAAGATCCGCGATTTCATCATCCTGCATTACCACGCCACCGAGCGCGACGACACCGCGTTCTGGGACCATGTGCGGACGATGGAGGTGCCGGAGTCGCTGCGGCGCAAGATGGATCTGTTCAAGAGCAACGGCCGCATCTTCCGCGACGCCAACGAACTGTTCGCCGAGCCGAGTTGGGTGCAGGTGATGCACGGCCAGCGCATGGCGCCGCGCTCGTACCACGCGCTGGTGGATGTCTATCCGGAAGAGAAGATCGCCGAATTCATGGCCAACATCCGCGGCGTGATCGCCAAATGCACCGACGCGATGCCCAGCCACGAGGCCTTCATCGCCAAACACTGCGCCGCGAAGGCCATGTGAGCCTCGAAAGATCGATGCGTCGACACCGTTTTGCTGCATGTCGATGACGTTTCCGCGCGTGGTGTCGGGAGCGCGACGATGCCACGCCACCGCTGTCGACGCGCATGCGTTGCGGCGCATTTCCGCTTGAATACGTTTGCATCCGTCGATGCTGCACTGCAACGTGCCGCGGACGATGCGCACGGGCATCGTAGCCGCGCACGACGCGTCAGCAACGACGCGCGCAGGCATCACCGGGAACCGACGCAATGACCGCAGGCACGACGCATTCACCCACCACGCACCGGAAGCCGGAGTTGTCGTTCTGGCAGATCTGGAACATGTCGTTCGGTTTTCTCGGCATCCAGTTCGGCTTCGCGCTGCAAGGCGGCTTCATGTCGCGCATCTTCCAGACGCTGGGCGCGGAAAAAGACGCGCTGCCGCTGCTGTGGATCGCCGCGCCGCTGACCGGGCTGCTGGTGCAGCCGATCATCGGCTACTTCAGCGACCGCACCTGGCATCCCATCCTCGGACGACGCCGGCCCTACTTCCTGATCGGCGCGATTCTCGCTTCGATCGCGCTGATCTTCATGCCGCACTCGCCGACGCTGTGGATGGCGGTGGGTCTGCTGTGGGTGCTGGACGCTTCGATCAACATCAGCATGGAGCCCTTCCGCGCGCTGGTGGCCGACAAGCTGCCGGAACAGCAGCGCTCGTACGGCTTCGTGCTGCAGACGCTCATCATCGGCATCGGCACCTGGGTGGCGAGCAATCTGCCGTGGTTCGTCAATCAGCTGGGCGTCTCCAACGAGGCGGGGCCGGGCGTGGTGCCGCTGTCGGTGAAAGTGGCGTTCGCGGTCGGTGCGTTCGTGTTTCTCGTGAGCATTCTGGTGACCGTGTTCACCACCAGGGAATATCCGCCCGAAGACCTGGCGCGCTTCGCCGAAGAGAAAAAATCCTCCGGCAATTTCATCGCCGAAATCTTCCACAACATCCTGCACATGCCGCGGCAGATGCTGGCCATCGGTGTGGTGCAGTTCTTCAGCTGGCTGTCGTTCTTCAGCATGTGGAGCATGGCCACGCCGGCATTGACCGAACACGTATTCAAGGCGCCGGCGCCCGATCCCGCTGCGTTCGACACCGCCATCGCGGCGCAGGCCCAGGCGTTCCAGACCGCGAATGCCGCCTATCAGAACGCGGCGGATCTGGTCGGCTCGTACATGGGCTATTACGGGCTGTCGTCGATGGCCGTGGCGCTGCTGCTGAGTTTCTACGCCTCGCGTTTCGTGCTCAATCGCAGGCTCGTGCACTTCGTGTCGCTGCTGCTGGGCGGCATCGGTTTCCTGTCGATGGCCTACGTGCCGTCGCCGCAGTATCTGATCCTGTCGTTCGCGCTGGTCGGCGTGTCGTGGGCCAGCATCCTGTCGATGCCCTATGCGCTGCTGGCGTCCTGCGTCGAAGAGAAAAAGATGGGCCTGTACATGGGCATCTTCAACATGTTCATCGTGATTCCGCAGATCGTGGCCGCCACGCTGCTGGGGCTCGCGCTCAAGACGCTGTTCGACAGTCAGTCGATCTATGCGCTGATGATCAGCGGAAGCAGCCTGATCGTCGGCGCGCTGTGTCTGGTGCTGGTGCGGGAGCCGAAGGCGGCGCACGACGCGACGGCCGCGGCCGCGCACTGAAGCCTTGAGTGTGGGAGCGACGCAAGTCGCGACAGCGTACGGAATGCCTGACCGAAGAGCGTCGCGACTTGCGTCGCTCCCACAAATCGTCGCTCCCAAAAAAACGCGATCGCGATTGCGTACCTGACTTCAGCCCGCAGCCCCGCTCGACCGCCGCACCACCAGCGTCGCGGGCAGCATCTTGCTTTCCGCCGGCTGTTCGTGGACGCGCTTGAGCAGGGTCTCGACCAGCAGTTCGCCCGCGCTGGCGGTGTCCTGATACACGGTGGTCAACGGCGGATTGCAGAAGCGCGACATCGCGATATCGTCGAAGCCGACCACCGCGATGTCCTCGGGCACGCGCAGGCCGTGTTCGATCAATGCGCGCAGCGCGCCGATCGCGATCAGGTCGCTGGCCGCGAACACGGCGTCGAACAATATGCCGCGGCCCAGCAGCGCTTTCGCCGCTTCGTAGCCTTCCTCTTCCGAACTCAATGCATCCACCTGCAGAGCGGATTCGGCCGGGATGCCGGCTTCGCGCTGCACGATCTCGCAGCCGCGATAGCGCGCGTGGAATTCCGGGTAATGACTGGAGGCGTCGCCGAGGAAGGCGATGCGCTTGCGGCCGAGGCCGAGCAGATGTTCGCCGACCAGCCGCCCGCCGGCGAAATTGTCGCAGCCGATCGACACGCCCGGCTGGTCCGGCAACACCGCGCCCCAGCGCACGAAATGCGTGCCCTGTTCGACCAGACGTTCGAGCTTCGGCCGGTAATCGACGTAATCGCCATAGCCCAGCAGGATCAGGCCGTCGGCCTTCATGCTGTCCTCGTAGTCGGCGTGCCAGTCGTCCGAGAGCTGCTGGAAAGACACCAGCAGATCGTGGTTATGCCGGGCGCAGGCGCGGGTAATCGAGCCCAGCATCGACAGGAAGAACGGGTTGATCTGCGAACCATCTTCGGTCGGGTCTTCGAACAACAGCAAGGCCAGGGTGCCGGCGCGCTGGGTGCGCAGGCTCGATGCGCGACGGTCGACCTTGTAATTCAACTCCTGCACCGCGTCGAGCACGCGCTTGCGGGTATCGGCGTTGACCAGCGGGCTGCCGCGCAGCACGCGCGAAACGGTGGCCTGCGACACACCCGCGCGATGGGCGATGTCGACAGAAGTGGCCTTGGTCTTGCGTGGGCGCATGGGGCTGTCCGTCGAGTACTGTGACGCAGTGTAGAACCTCGCGGACCTTCCCGCACCGGGACCACCCGCCTCGTCGCGGGTCATCGCCCCCGCGGCCGCGTCAATGCGCGGCGGATCCCACCGCATCCGGCCCGCGGCGCGCCCCCTGACGCACCGCCAGCCATGCGAACGCCGACAGCAGCATGCACACGCCGCCGATCGCGAAGACCAGCCCCTTGTTATCCAGCTGCGACAGCAGGTAGCCCACGCCCAGACTCACCGCGAGTTGCGGCAGCACCACGCTGAGATTGAACACGCCCATGTACAGACCGATGCGCGCCGGGGACACGCTTTGCGAGAAGATCGCGAACGGCAGGCTGACGATCGCGCCCCAGCCCACGCCGATGATGGCCATGCCGAGGTACAGCGATGCGGCGCTGTGGGCGAACGCATAGACGTAGCCGAAACCCAGCGCCATCAGCAGCAGGCTGGCCGCATGCACGCGCACTTCGCGGAAGCGCTGCGCCAGCGGATTGAGCAGCAGTGCCGGCAACACCGCGGCGACCGCATTGAGCGACAGGAAACTGAAGGACATCAGCTGCCCGGTGGCTTTGTCGTCGAACTGCGGGAACCGCTGCTGCACGAAGCCGATCATGAACACGAACAGCGTCTGCATGCCGAACCAGCTGATCGCATGCGCCGCCAGCACCTTGCGGAAACCGGCGATGTCCTCGCGCCCGTCCGGCGTCTGCCGTTCGGTCAGCGCGTGCACGATCAGCGTCAGCGCCAGCGCGCCGAACACCACTTCCAGCCACAGGCTGTGGGTCTTCACGCCGGCGATCTTCAGGCCCATCGCGATCATCGCGTACGCCGCGAACGCCCACAGCGGGCGCATCAGCAACAGCAACGCGCCGATCCGCAGCTTTTCGGTGGGCGCGCCCGTTTCGGCATGCGCCAGCACCCGCGGTTCTTCGACAAGCAGCGCGGGCACGATCGAGAACACCAGCGCCAGGCCGGCGCCGAAATAGATCAGGGCGATATTGCCCCAGATCGCGCCGATGGCGTACGCCAGCACGCCGAACGTGCCGGAGACCGTCTGCATCCACGTGTAGCCGGCGGTGCGCTTGGCGCCTTCCGGGGTGACATCGGTGATCAGCGAGCGGGTGGGGTTGAAGCCGAGATTGATCGACAGGTCCAGCGCCAGCGCGACCGCGACCGCCACGCCGAGGATCGCGTCGAACCCGAGCGCCTTGTCGATCGCGCCGATCGACGGCAAGGCCAGCAGCATCAGCGCCGTCAACACGCCGCCGACCAGGATGAACGGCCTGCGACGCCCGCCCCAGTACCAGACGTTGTCGCTGATGATGCCGATGATGACCTGACCGATGATGCCCGCCAGCGGCCCTGCGGCCCAGACGATGCCGATCTCGTCCAGTTTCAAACCGTACTTGGTCGACATCAGCCAGCTCAGCGCCGAAATCTGCACCGCCAGCGCGAAGCCCATCGCCGTCGACGGCAGGCTCAACAGCATCAGGAACGGCAGCGACAGGCGTTGTTGCATCCGCAGCATGGGCGGTCCTCACCGGGTGGTGGGGCAGCATAGCCCGTGGCTTTACGGGCCGGAATGAATACGGTTGCTGCTGCGCTGCAGCATGAGTCGGTGCATCGACGGCACCTTCGATCGTGGTCGCGCGCGGATCGAAGGCCTTGGCTCAATCCACCCGCTCGAACGAAAACAGCTTGGCCAGCGGATGTTTCTTTCGTTCGATCAACGCACGCAGCAGGCCGGCGCCGATCATCGAATAGGTGATGCCGTTGCCGCCATAGGCCATCGCGAAATGCACGCGCGGGCCGTGCTGCGGGTGCGGGCCGAAGAACGGCAGGCCATCTTCGGTCTCCGCGAACGTGCCCGCCCATGAGAACGCGGGCTGCAGCGGCACTTCGGGGAGCAGTTTCTGCACTTTCTTCATGAGCGTCCGCGCCTTCTTTTCGACGCGGCCGTCGCGGCGCGCGGGCACATCCACGGCATCGTCCTCGCCGCCGACCAGCAGGCGGCCGTCGCCGGTGCTGCGCAGATACAGATACGGCCGCGCCGATTCCCACAGCATCGTGTCGGCCAACGGGCCCAGCGCTTCCGACGCGATGGGGTCGGTGATGAACGCGTAACTGCTCCTGTTCTTCGCCACCCGTTTGCGCAACCACTGCTGGTTGGCGTAGCCGGCCGCGAACACGACATGGCCGGCGCGGATCGAGAAACCGGACGTCGTCCGCAGGTACGCGCGCCTGGACGTGGCGTGCAGCGCTTCGATGCAGGTGCGGTCGTAGACACCGCCGCCGCGTTTGGCCACGCCGGCCAGCAGCCGATACGCCATGCGGTAAGGGTCGATCCTCGCCGCCAGCTTGCTCAGGATCGCCGCGGGCGCCGCGATGCCGAAGCGTTCATACAGCGCTGCGGGTTCCAGCCATTCCATCTCGAAACCGTGACGCTGGCGCATGTCGAATTCATCGCGCATCGCATCCGTGTCCCGGCGGCGGCTCGCGTAGTACAGGCTCTGCATCCGCGCGAAATCGACATCGCCGACTTTTTTTGCCAACGCCTGCAGCATCGGGATGGCCTCGGCGCAGGCCAGATACGCCAGCGCCGCCTGATCTTCGCCGTAATCCTTGGCGAGATCGACCATGTGCGTGTCGATTTCGTACTGCAGCAGCGCGGTGCTGGCGGCGGTGCTGCCCCAGCCGATGTCGCGCTGTTCGACCACGGCCACCGAATGCCCGTGGGTCGTCAATTCATGCGCGATCAGCGCGCCGGTGATGCCGCCGCCGACCACGACCACATCGCAGGACAGGTCGGCGTCCAGCTGCGGGAATGCGTGCATCAGGCCGTTCTTCACCGCCCAGTAGGGGTAACCGCTTTTCAGGTCCATACGTCTCCCGCGCGTCGACACGATTGTCCGGGCGATGCGGCGCACTGCCCGGCACTGGTGAAAAGGGTGATTGCGCGTCCTGCAATGCTGCCTTGCGTCATCCGGCGACGCGCTGCGCGCCGGGGCATGGGTCGTCGGCGTTACGCCGGCTCATCCGGAATCAACGCCGATTCCAGCCGGGCGATCACGTCCTTGAGCTGCAGCTTGCGCTTCTTCAGGCGTTTGACCGCGAGTTCGTCGGCGGCGATGTTCTCGTGCAGGCGGCCGATGGCCAGATCGAGGTCGCGGTGTTCGAGGCGCAGTTCGACCAGCCGCTGGGCGACTCGGGCGAGCTCTGCGGGGTCGGAAGGCTGGTTCATCGGCCGAGCTTAGCATCGGACCGCGACCGCGGAGGCGTCGCCGGGGCAAGTCGGGCTCAGCGTTCGGCGACATAAAGCGCGGCGTCGGAGGCCTGCCCACCGCCGCTCAACGCACCCTCGGTGTCGATGGACTGCTCGGGCTCCGCCTCGTGCGGCGCGGCGCCGGCCGGTGAGGCGGCGGCCGCTGTCGTCGGCGCGGCCGGCCGCGACCAGAACACATACGCCGATAGCAGCAAGGTGATGAACACGAACAGCGTCCGCGCACGGACCACGCGCGCGCGTCGACGCGAATGGCGGCGTGACGGCTGGGTATGCAGCAGCATCGACATGATCGGATTCCTCGCGTTCTCTATCGACAACGCATCAAGATCCGTGCCATGGCCAATCGATGCTCAAGTGGTTGTTTCTGCTGGCGCTCGAAAAGACATCGATCCGCATCGTGCACGATGGCGGACGTGCATCGTGCGGATCGCGGCAGTCGGGCGAACGCGATCGCCCGCAATCGCTGCGCAGCGCCGCCGCAAGCTATTGAAAATGAAAAGATTACTGCGCATTCGGATCGTGGCCGCCATCTGGCACGCAACTTGTGTCTGTCTCCAGCGGGATCGCAAGTCGCGATCCGTTCCCTGACCTGGAGAGAGCCCCATGTTGTACTACGCCGTCGTCTTTTTCGTGATCGCACTGATCGCCGGTGTGCTCGGTTTCGGCGGCATCGCCGGTGCCGCGGCCGGTATCGCCAAGATCCTGTTCTTCGTATTCCTGATCCTGTTCGTGGTGTCGCTGATCATGGGCCGTCGCGTCAAAGCCTGACGACGCCGACACGGGAACGAAGAAAAAAGCACGCCAAAAAAATAACGCCCCCGTGCTACCGCGCGGGGGCGTTTTCGTATCCGGTCGGTGCGATCCGATCAAGCGTAGGCGATCGCCTGAGTCAAGCCGCCCCGCAGCGGGGCGGCTTGAACGAATGGTTAGGTGCCAACCGGCACGTCTAGCGCAATGACCGTGGAGCCAAACGATGCGCCAAGGAGTCTGGTGCTTGATGCTAAGGCTTGAAGACTGGGAGGCAAATCCGCCAAGGCGAGTGGCCTGCTTGGTCTGGCTTGTAGTTCATACGCCCCAAGTGCTTGTTTCTTTGAACTATGAACGTCAGACCAGTCATATGCGAAGAAACCGCGGCTCGCGAATGCAATAAAGTCGTCGGGACGTGGAAGATCGATCAACAAGTCCCAGCCGCAGATTTCTGGAAGCGAGAGAACCTCGCTTTCTGCATCTTCAGTTGAAGGAATGGCAGATTCAGGCACTGGTCCTTCGCCACCAGTCGTGAACATTGCGACTTGTCCACGTGAATCAATGGCGATCCACGCCGCATCAATTCCTTTCAGATCTTGCTGAGAAATCATTGGCACCCAACTAACGTGTCCGCTCGAAAATGCCGCCGAAAAAGCTCACAGGCGCCAGGATCACACCAGCGGCAATTCCAGGGTAAAACTGGCGCCGCCGCCTTCGCGATCGTCGTACCAGACATCGCCGCCCATGGTCCGCGCGCGCTGTTTGGCCAAGGCCAGCCCCAGCCCGGTCGAGGATTCGCCGCCGGTCGGCTGCGCGCTGAGGCGCACGTAGCGCTGGAACAGCCGCTCGCGATCCTGGGTGGTGATGCCCGGCCCGCGGTCGTGGACGGTGAGCCGCGCGTACTTGCCCTGGCGCACCGCGGTCAGATCCACATCGCTGCCGGGCGGCGCGTATTTCAGCGCATTCGACAGCAGATTCTGCAGCACGTGCAGGGTGCCGGCGCGCTCCGCCAGCAGGCGGATGCCATCGGCGGACTCGGTGTCGATCCGCACCCGCATGCCCTTGCTTTGCGACTGGTACGACAACAGTTCGGCCACTTCCTCCAGCAACGCGCGCGCGAAGATCGGCATCGGCGGCATGTCCTGCATCCGCTCTTGCTGCTGATCGAGGAACGCCTGCAGGAACAGCACGCCGGCATCGGCGGAATTGCGGATCGATTGCGCCAGGCGCTGGCGCGTCTCGTCGTTGAGTGCGGGATCGCACAGCAGATCGGACGAAAACAGGATGTTGCCGAAATGGTTGCGCAGATCGTGGCTGACGATCTCCGCGATCTTCTGACGTTCGTCGGCCACCCGCGCCAGACGGTCGCGCGCCTGCTTGAGGTCCAGATGCGTGCGCACGCGCGCCAGCAACTCCTCGGGGATGAACGGTTTGGTGATGTAGTCGACCGCACCGGCCGAAAACGCGCGGGTCAGGCTGTCGCGCTCCTGGTCCGCGGTGAGGAACACCACCGGCACATCGCGGGTTTGCGGCATGGCCTGCAGGCCTTCGAGCACATCGAAGCCATCGACGCCGGGCATGCGCATGTCCAGCAGCACCAGATCCGGCGGGCTGCGCTCGGCCAGCGCCAGCGCCTCGCGGCCGTCGAGCACCGGCACCACATCGTAGTCGGCGCGGGTCAGCAGCTGTCCGACCACCTGGACGTTGGCGGTCTGGTCGTCGATCACCATCACCACCGGCAACGCGACCGTCGCCTGGAATTTTCTATGCGGCATTGCTGTCCTTCTCGCACCACGACGCCAACGCGTCCAGCACGGTCTTCACTTGGTTGACGTCGAACATCTGTACGGCGATGTGCAGACGCTTGGCCAGCGCCTGCAGCGACGGCTCGCGCATGCGATCGGCGATGTTTTCCAGGCGCTTCGCGAACTCGCCGATCTCGCGCACGCGCATCCGCTCGCGCATGGCGACGAGCGGTTCGCCGCAAAGAGAATGCCATTCCCTGCGCGCATCGGCCAAGGTTTCTTCGCTGACGTCCGGATCTTCGCTCCGGACCTGGGGTTGCACGGCTTCGTCGACCGCGTCTGCGGCGCCCTGGGCGCCGAAAAGGTCGGAGAGGGTCGAGAACAGTTCGATGGGCGCGTACGGCTTGCGGATGTAGCCGTCGAAGTGCGTCTTCTGGTCCTCGTCCTCGTTGAGAAGACTGGAGGCGGTGACCGCGATCACGCGGACGTCGCGCAGTTCGGCATCGGCGCGGATCGCCTCGAACGCGCGATAGCCGTTCATGCGCGGCATGCGCAGATCCATCAGCACGACATCGGGGCGCAGGCGCCGAGCGGCTTCGACCGCTTCGGCGCCGTCGCGCGCGATGTTCACTTCATGACGCGTATCGCGCAGATAGCCTTTCGCGACCTCGATGTTCCATTCGACGTCGTCCACCACCAGGATCTTGAGCGGCGGCAGACGGTCGAAGTCCGCGCGCGTGTCGGTCTCTTCCGGCGACGCGACCGTCGCCGGCATCAGGTTGGGGATGTCGACGCGGAACGTCGCGCCCTCGCCCACGCGGCTGGCGACATGGATGCGGCCCTGCATCAGGTCCACGAGGCGCTTGGTGATGCTGAGGCCCAGCCCGGTGCCCTGACGCACTTTGCCGTCGGGGCTTTCGGCCTGATAGAACGCCTCGAAGATCTGCGCCTGCTGTTCGGGTGCGATCCCGGTGCCGGTATCGCTGACCGACAGGCGCATGTCGCGGCCTTCGCCCAGCGGCGACGGCCGCATCGACAGTCGCAGCGCCACGTCGCCGCGCTCGGTGTATTTGACCGCGTTGCTCAGCAGGTTCATCAGGATCTGGCGCAGGCGCTGCGGATCGATCACGACGGGGACCAGATGGTCCGGGTCCACTTCGCAGCTCAAACGCACACCCTTGGCTTCGGCCATCGGCTCGAACAGCGCCAGAATCTCGCCTGCGAGGTCGCTCACATCGGTGCCCTGCGGGCTGAGCTCCAGTTTGCCGGCCTCGATCTTGGACAGGTCGAGGACGTCGTTGATCAGGTCGAGCAGGATCTGCCCGCTTCTCCTGATCGCCGCCACCCATTCGCGCTGCAGCGGCTCGCGGACGTTGTCGCCGAGCAGCTGCGAGAAGCCGAAGATCGCGTTCATCGGCGTGCGGATCTCATGGCTCATGCTCGCGAGGAAAGCGCTTTTCTCATCGTTGGCGCGGCGCGCCTGGGCGGCGTGCAGCTCCAGGCGCAACGCGTCCTCGGCCTGCACCTGCGCGCGGCGCAGCGCCAGGAAGCCGAACAGGCCCGCCACCAGCGCCAGACCATTGGCGATCAGCAGCGTGGCGTTGGTCTGCTTGACCAGCGCGTCGCGCTCGCGGGCCCGTCCTTCCAGCAGACCGCTTTCCTCGGCGGACAGGACATCGATCCGCCGCCGCATGCTGTTGACGAAGTATTCGCCGCGGCCGTCGTTCACGCGACGGATCGCCTCGCCGTGTTCGCCTTCGCGCTTTTCGGTTTCCTTGATGTCGATGGAGCGATCCACGCGCACGACCATCTGGTCGTATTCCCAACGCAGCGCGCCCAGAACCTCCTGATGCTCCACGTTGTCGGCAGTCAGGCCTTCGAGCTTCGTCATCAGCGTGCCGACGTTCCGGAGATGCGCGAGCATGCCGTCGCGGTGCTGGCCGCCGCCGCCGATCATGTAGCGCAGGCCGTCCGACTCCACCTGCCCGAGTTCGCTACGCAGCGCGCTGAGGTCGTCCTTCACTTCCATGGTGTGGTTGACCAGCGCGATCGAGTCGCGCAAGTCGTTGATCGAGCGCACCGAGACGAACGACGTGATCAGGATCACCACGAACGCGAGCGCCAACATGCCGACATTGGCGCGGTTGCGGAATTGCGTGGAGCGCGACAATGGCATCGGGTTCCCCGGGGTCGTCCCCATCGACGAGTGGTGCTGCATGCGTTGTTTATCGATTCTGGTCGACGCCGATCCGGTCGACGCCGAGATCGACGTCCGCCCGATCGCTTCGGTCGCTCATGAATTCATCAGCCAGATCGTACCGTTCAGGACCAGCGCGAACGATACCCACAGCAGGTACGGCAACAGCAGATAACCCGCAAGCGGCCGCACGCGCCCGAAGGCCAGCACCGTCGACAGCAGCGCGATCCAGAGCAGGCAGATTTCGGCGAACGCCAGACCCGGGCTGTGCAGCGCGAAGAACAGCGGCGTCCAGAGCATGTTCAAGGCGAACTGGATCGCGAAGAGGATCAACGCGCGTCTGCGCAGCCCATCCGCGCTCTCGGGTTCGCGCCGGACCACCCACAGGGCCACGGCCATCATCGCGTACAGCAGGGTCCACACCGGACCGAACACCCACGACGGCGGGTTCCACGTCGGCTTGAGCAGGGCGGCATACCACGCGTCGGGGCCGAACAGGCCGCCGGACGTCGCCCCCAGCCCCACCAGCAGGAGGATCCAGCCCACCAGCGCCAACCAGCCGTCGCGCGGCGGTGCGGCGGCTTCGACAGGTTCGACAGGTTCGGGAAGCACGTCGGGAGGACGGAATTTCATGGCGATCGGCGAGGCTCGAAGCGGAACGGAGTCGTTACACGCGGAGGCCATTGCACGACCGCGATACAGTCGGGACGCGACTACAAACCGAACAGTTTGCGTTTGCGATACAGCGTGGAGGCATCGATGCCCAGCGTCCGCGCGGCGGCATCCAGACTGTCGCTGGACGCGAGGACGCGTTCGATATGGATGCGTTCCAGCGCATCCAGCGAGATCGCCATGCCCGGCTGCGCATCGTTGCGCGCGGCGGCGCTGAGCGCGAGCAGTTCGGGGCCGATCTCCTCGCTGCGGCCCAGGATCACCGCGCGTTCCATCATGTTCTGCAGCTCGCGCACGTTACCCGGCCAAGCGTAGGCGCGCAGCTGCGAGAGCGCCGACGGCGAAAGCCGGCGCGCGGGCAGGCCGTAGTCGCCGGCGTAGCGGCGCACGAAACCGTTGGCCAGATCCTCCAGATCTTCCGGCCGTTCGCGCAGCGGCGGCACGGTGATGCTGATGACGTTGAGGCGATACAGCAGGTCGAGCCGGAACTGGCCGTCCTTCACCATCGCATCCAGATCGCGGTTGGTGGCGGCGACGATCCGCGCGTCGGCCTTGCGGGTGACGGGATCGCCGACGCGCTCGTATTCCTTGTCTTGGATGAAGCGCAGCAGTTTCGGCTGCAGTTGCATGGGGAAGTCGCCGACTTCGTCCAGGAAGATCGTGCCGCCGTCGGCGTGGGTGACGCGGCCGACGGTGTTCTGCACCGCGCCGGTGAACGAACCCTTGGAATGGCCGAACAGCTCGCTTTCCATCAATTCGGCGGACAGCGACGGGCAGTTGATGGTGACCAGCGCGCCCGACGCGCGCGGGCTGGCCTGATGCACCGCCTTGGCGATCACGCCCTTGCCGGTGCCGCTTTCGCCCAGCACCAGCAGGTTCGCGTCGGTGCGCGCGACCTGCAGCGCCATGTCGATGGCGGCCTGCATCGCCTTGTTCTTGCTGGTGAGGTCCGGCGTACCGAGCTGGGCTTCGCGCTCGAAGCTGTCGAGGCGGTCGAGGATGCGGCGGGTGTCGACCTGACGCGCGACCGAGATCTTCAGCTGATCGGGGGAACAGGGTTTGACCAGATAATCGCTGGCGCCGAGCGAGATCGCCTTCACCGCGTCGTCCACCGCCGAATTGCCGGTGACCATGATCACCCGCATCAGCGGCGCCAACTCGCGCAGCCGCGGCAGGGCTTCGATACCGGAGTCGTAGCCGATGTTGTGATCGAGCAGGCAGACATGGAACGGCCGGGTCGCGGCCAGGCGCAGACCGTCGGCAAGATTGTCGGCGGTCTCGACCTTGTAGCCGCCGCTCTCCAGCGCCAGCGCAAAGTTCTGCAGCATCCGGGTGTCGTCGTCGATCGCCAGGATGTGACCGGCGGGCTTCGGGGCAGGACTCGACACGGATCGTGACTCCATCATGGTCGGGGGGGGACTACCGGGGGCCGTGCTGCCGGGGGCCGTGCTGCCGGGCCGGGCATCGCTGCCGGCGGGGGCGGGAACGACTGAGGCGACGCTCCTCGAAGCGCCAGTGTGCGGCGGGGTTTCCACTATATCTGCGGCGCTCCCGGACGTATCGGACGTATCGCTTTGGGGCGCCGCCCGCGGCCACGTGCCGCCAAGCGTGGCCATCGGCGACGAAGGGCGGCTCTGGGGCGTGGTCTGCGGAGTGCTCTGCGGAGTTCTGCGTTCGAGATGGGCGCTCATGCGGGGCTCCGTAATAAGGGATCGCGGCGCATGCGCCACGGTGGTGGAACGTGCGGCGCAAGAGCTGTGCCAGCGCCGGATTCCCGCCGTTGCTAGGCTTCGAGCACGACATGACGGCTGCGGCCTTGCGTTTTGCATGCCCACCACACCCCTGATCGTGCATTGCGCATGGCGAAAAAAAACCGCCCCGTAGCGGATACGGGACGGCCTGTGGCTTTCGAGCGGGACGCGGAGCATGTCCATTCGGGGACATGTCCATTCAGGCATATGTCCATTCGCGGACACGCTGTGGTGCAACAAGGGGGGCTGCCCGCCCGGAACGGCTGTTCGGAGGCGCACTTCCGGACGGGCAACCGACATCATGATCTGCAAGGGGAGGGAGCAGACCACGATGACCACGCCGGCGCCCATGCGGGCACCGGCGAGATACGCAGGCAAACTGTTAGTGGATGCCTTTCTCGAAGTCGCGGACCTGCTGCTCGGCGATGTCCCTGGTCACGCCGTAGCGTTCCTGGACCTTACCGGCGAGATAGTCGCGGGTGCCTTCGGCGACAGTCAGATCGTCGTCGGTGAGCTTGCCCCACTGTTGCTTGATCTCGCCGTTGAGCTGCTTCCACTTGCCTTTGATGATGTCGGTATTCATGGGTTCGATGTCCTTTGGGGGATGAAGGATGGGCGCGCGCGCCCGGGCGGGCGTCAGCGCCGGGTGGCCGATGCGGCCCGCGATCAGCTGCGCGGCTTCACGGTCAGGGTGGTGGCATCGACCGACTTCACGCCCTTGATCGCACGCGCCAGGGCGACGGCCTGATCGACTTCGGCCTTGCTGTCGAGCTTGCCCGACAGGGTGACCACGCCATTGGTGGTGGTGACGTTGATATCGAGACCCTTGGTCGCTTCGGTCGCCAGCAGATCGGCCTTGACCTTGGCGGTGATCCAGCTGTCGCCGACCGGCTGCGCGGATGCTTCGTTAGCGGTGGTCTGCGCACCCGCGTTCGCGGCGGGTGTCGCCGCGGCGGCGGAGCCGGCGGCGAAAGCCAGCGCCAGCGTCAGCGCAGGAAGCAAGCGGGAATGTGCCGACAGGGGCTTGTTCATGTGAATCTCCAAATCGCTTTGTTCGGGCTTTGGGGGAATGCCGGTCAAGCGTTCCGGCCATCCATGTCATACAAGCCGCGTGCCAACTGCAGCGCCACATGAAAATCAATGATTTACAGGTTTTCGCGATGCGTATTCGATTGCAATCTGCCGCCTCTGCCGGGCGCTGCGCACGATCCGCCCGAAGCAATCCGGATAAAATGCCGACGCATGAATACCGTCCTGCCACTGTCCGAACCCTTGCCGCCGCCGGCCCGTCGCGCCGCGCACGAAGCCAATCGCCTGGCGAAGCGCCTTCGTCATCACGTGGGCCGCGCCATCGCCGATTTCGGCATGATCGAAGAAGGCGACAAGGTGATGGTGTGTCTGTCCGGCGGCAAGGACAGCTACACGCTGCTGGACATCCTGCTGCAGCTGCAGAAGAAGGCGCCGGTGCGGTTCGACATCACCGCCGTGAACCTCGACCAGAAACAGCCGGGCTTTCCGGAACATGTGCTGCCGGACTACCTGCGCTCGATCGGCGTGGACTACAGAATCCTCGAACAGGACACGTATTCGGTGGTCGCGCGCGTGGTGCCCGAGGGCAAGACGATGTGCTCGCTGTGCTCGCGGCTGCGGCGCGGCGCGCTGTACGCCTGCGCCGAGGCCGAAGGTTTCACCAAGATCGCGCTGGGCCATCATCGCGACGACCTGGTGGCTACCTTCTTCCTGAACATGTTCTTCCACTCGAAGCTGGCCGGCATGCCGCCGAAACTGCTGAGCGACGACGGCAGGCATGTGGTGATCCGGCCGCTGGCCTACGTGCGCGAGGACGACATCGCCGCGTACGCCGAAGCGAAACAGTTTCCGATCATCCCGTGTAACCTGTGCGGCTCGCAGGAGAACCTGCAGCGCAGGCAGGTGAAGAACATGATGGACGGCTGGGAGCGCGACACGCCCGGCCGCGTCGAACAGATCGCGCGCGCGCTGGGCGATATCCGTCCTTCGAAACTCAGCGACCCGAAGCTGTTCGATTTCATGTCGCTGGGACAACGCAGCGATGGCGGCATGCCGGATGCGCATGCGTGGTTGGGCGGCGAGTCGACATCTCCGAACGGAAGCGGGGACATGTCATAACGCTGTCGTTCCCGAGGCCGAACGTCCAAGGGATCCGCTCGTCGTTTCAACAGATCATGCCAACCCGGCATTCAACGACACGTCCCTCGGCCTCCGGCCTCGGGACGACAGTCTTCTTATTCGTACTCATCAATTCGGACACCCGATGTTTTTTCGAAATCTGACGTTCTTCCGCTTCCCCGTTTCGCTCGATTTTTCCGACCTCGACACCGGCCTCGCCGAATGCACGCTCAAGCCGGTCGGCGCGCTGGAACTGTCCTCGCGCGGCTTCGTGTCGCCGTTCGGTCGCGGTGAAGGCGAGGCGCTGTCGCGGCGCATCGACGACGCGATCTGGGTCGCCGCCGGCAGCGAAGACAAGATCCTGCCCGGCGCGGTGGTCAACGACATGCTGCAGAAGAAACTGGCCGAGATCGAAGAGAAGGAAGGCCGCAAACTCGGCGGCCGCGCACGCAAGCGACTGAAGGAAGATCTGGTCCACGAACTGCTGCCGCGCGCGTTCGTGAAGCCCGGCCGCACCGACGCGCTGATCGATGCGAAGCACGGTTTCATCGCCGTCGACACATCGTCGCGAAAGAGTGCCGAGGCGGTGGTCTCCGACGTACGTCACGCGATGGGCAGTTTCCCGGCGCTGCCGCTGAACGCCGAAGTCGCGCCGCGCTCGATCCTGACCAGCTGGATCGCCGGCGACCCGCTGCCCGAAGGATTGTCGCTGGGCGACGAATGCGAAATGCGCGATCCCACCGATCACGGCGCGATCGTGAAATGCCAGCATCAGGAACTGCAAAGCGACGAAATCGCCAAGCATCTGGAAGCCGGCAAGCAGGTCACGCGGCTGGCGCTGACGCTGGACGATCACCTGAGTTTCGTGCTGGGCGAAGACCTGATCATCCGCAAGCTGAAATTCCTCGACGGCGTGGTGGATCAGCTCGAATCCAACGAACGCGAGGACATGCGCGCCGAACTCGAAGCCCGCTTCGCGCTGATGAGCGCGGAAGTACGTCGGCTGTTCCTGACCCTGGAACCGGCGCTCAAACTGTCGAAGGCAGAATGACGGTACGGTCGACGGTGCGGTCGACGGTACGGCCGGCCGCAAGACTGCGGTCGCGGCTTCCGTACGCATCCCACCGCGGGTAGGATGCGCGCCATGCCATTCCGTTTCCGCCTGCGCGGGTCCAACCCCGCCGCGCGCCCGTCCGCGGCGCGCCCGAACGAATCACGCAGCCAACAGCGCGACCGCGTACCGCTGCGCCTGGACGATGGTCGCGACGTGGAAGTGCTGCGCGTGCGCGACCCGCGCGCGCGCCGGATCAAACTCTCGGTCAGCGAGCGCGGCGTGCGCCTGACCCTGCCGGAACGCGCCAGCCTGGTCGCCGGCGACCGCTTCATCGCCGAACACCGCGACTGGCTGCACGCGCAGCTCAGCCGGCTGGTCGACATCGACGAACATCTGCTGCGTCGCGACGAAACCATCGCCCTGCCGCTGCGCGGCCTGTCGGTGCCGCTGCGCTGGGAACAGGGGCGGTTCACCGCGCTGCAGCGCGACGAGGATGGGCTGGTCGACGGACTGGTGTTCAGAACGACGACGCGTGCCGGCGACGCGGCCCTGCGCCGCGCCCTGCGCGATTTCTACGAAGCCGAAGCGCGCGCCGACATCGGCCGCTGGATGCCGCGCTATCTGCCGTCGATGCCGCGCGCGCCGCGGCGCGTGCAGCTGAAGGCGATGAGTTCGCAGTGGGGTTCGCTGGCGCCCGACGGCACCGTCGCGCTGGATCTGTCGCTGGTGCTGGCGCCGCCCGATGCCTTCGAATACGTGCTGGTGCACGAGCTGTGCCATCTGATCCACCACAACCACTCGCCGGCCTACTGGTACGAGGTGGAAGCGCGTTTCCCGGCGTGGCGCGACCAGCGCGATTATTTCCGCGAACACGGCCGCCAGCTCAAGGCGACGCTGCAGGCGCTGCTGCGTTAAGCCGGCCCAGGCCGGACACGACTTGCGAAGCGGATGATGCCGTGCCCACGGCCGGCGAAAATGAAGCACATTTTTTCGTAGGAGGGCCTTCAGGCCCGAGCTTTTTGCGGCGACGCGGTGTCGGCAGGAAGAGCTCGGGCCTGAAGGCCCTCCTACGAAAAACCACGTACGCCAGACCTGCTCTACAACCCCAACGCCGCAACGACTTCGACCGGATGGGTCATGTGCAGGTGATGGCTGCCGGCCAGAGACACGCTGCGGATGCGCGGCACGCAGGCGACGCGCGCATCGCGCAGCGCGGGAGAAAAGTACGGCGGCGTCGGATCGGCCACCAGCAGCGTCGTCGGACAGGCGATCGCGCGCAGACAATCCCGGATCTGCGATTCGGACATGCGCACCGCGGTGGGCAGCGTCAGCCGCGCGTCGCTGCTCCACTCGAAGCCGCCCTCGACCGGACGGATGCCGCGCTCGATCAGCATCCGCGAACACGCTTCGTCCAGCGCGGTGATATTAGTCTGCATCCGCGCGACCACCGCGATTTCGGGATCGTTGAACACGCGCTTGCGCTTGCCGTCCAACGCGCGGCGCTGGGTCACCGCGTCGCGCAGCCGCGATGCGGTGGTGTCCTCGGCGCCGGACAGCGGGCCCAGCGCCTCGATCACATACAGCTTTTCGATGCGCTCCGGCGCTGCAGCGGCCAGCACGCTGGCGATCGCGCCGCCCATCGAATGCCCGAGCAAGCCGAAGCGCGTCCAGCCCAGCGCATCGGCGGCCGCCAGCACATCCAGAATCGTGCTGAACATGCTGTATTCGGCGTCCGCCGGGTAATGGAAGCTGCGGCCATGGCCGGGCATGTCCAGCGCCACCAGATCGTAGGCCGGCAGCGACGACGCCATCGGCCGGAAACTCGCGGCATTGTCCAGCCAGCCGTGCAGCGCCAGCAGCGGCAGGCCGCCAACATTGTCGTTGCGCAACCCGCCGAAGCGGCCGCGCGCGGTGTCCAGCGAGAAGTCGCGCATCACGCGCCTCCCCGCAGTTGCCGGCGCGCGAGCGACGCCAGCGCGTCCGCGTGGGCGGGCGAGGCGTTGAGGCAGGGGATGTAGCGCAGGGACTCGCCGCCGGCTTCGCGAAACAAATGGGCGTTTTCCACGGTGATTTCCTCCAGCGTTTCCAGACAGTCCACGGCGAATCCGGGGCAGACCACATCGATCCGCTTCACGCCCTGCGCGGCGAGGGCCTGCAGGGTCTTGTCGGTGTACGGCTGCAGCCAGGGCTCGCGGCCGAAACGCGACTGGAACGTGAGCAACGCATCGTCGGGCCCGATGCCGAGCGCGGCGACGATGGCATCGACGCTGGCCCAGACCTGGCGCTGATACGGGTCGCCGGCATCCACCAGCCGCTGCGGAATGCCGTGGAACGAGAACAACAGGCGTTCGCCGCGACCGTGTTCGGCCCAGTGCGCGCGGATCGAATCGGCGACCGCGGCGACCCAGGCGGGATCGAGGTGATAGTCGTCGATGAACCTGACGTCGAGCTCGCCTTCATGGACCTCGTCTTCCAGCATGTCGACCTTGTCGGCCACCGATGCCGTGGTGGTGGTCGAATACTGCGGATACAGCGGCAGCACCACCACTTCGATCACGCCCTCGGCGCGCAGCGCGGCGACCGCGGTGTCCATCGACGGATTGCCGTAGCGCATGGCATGGGCCACCCGCACATCGGGCATGCGCGCCTGCATCGCAGCGGCGAGATCGGCGGTGTGCACCGCGAGCGGCGAACCGCCGGGCAGCCAGACGTCGGCGTATTTCTTCGCGACCTTGGGCCCGCGCAGCGGCAAGATCACGAAATGCAGGATCGGGCACCACAGCCAGCGGCTCAGCGATACCACGCGGTAATCGTGGAGGAATTCGGCCAGATAACGGCGCACGGCCGACGTGGTGGGCGCGTCGGGGGTGCCGAGATTGACCAGCAGAACGGCTGTTCTGGGGGCCGCTGTCTTGGAAGCAGCGGATATCGGGACGGATGCTGTCATCGACATAGGATGACAGCTGTCGGCGAAACCGTCAGTGCGCGCACGTGTGACCCGTCGCAGACTGGCGCGGTTCATGGCATCGGGACTACGCTCGGCCGCAACCCCGTTGCACCACTCGTTGGAGTCGTTCCGCCCATGTCGAACCGTCCGCGCATCCTCGCCTTGTCCCTCGCCCTCTCGCTCGCCGTGGCCGCCACCGCGCATGCCGGCCCACGCGAGGACGCCCAGGCCGAAAACGCCGTACGCGTGCTCGCCGAGATCCAGGCGATTCCCGAATCCTCCATTCCCGACAAGTTGTTGGACGAAGCCAAGGCGATCGTGATCGTTCCCGACACCATCAAGGCCGGCCTGGTGCTGGGCGGCCGTCGCGGCCGCGGCGTGCTGTCGGTGCGCACCGCCGACGGCGGCTGGTCCAACCCGAGTTTCGTCACCCTCACCGGCGGCAGCATCGGCCTGCAGGTGGGCGTGCAGTCGGCCGACGTGGTGCTGGTCTTCCGCAGCGAACGCGGCCTGGATTCCATCGTCAACGGCAAATTCACCCTCGGCGCCGATGCCGGCGTGGCCGCCGGGCCGATGGGCCGCAACGCCGCCGCGGCCACCGACGGGCAGATGAAGGCAGAAATCTGGTCGTGGTCGCGCGCCCGCGGTCTGTTCGCGGGCGTCGCCCTCGACGGTGCGGTGCTGTCGATCGACAACAAGGCGAACGAAGCGGTGTACGGCCAGGACACCACCCCGCGGATGATCTTCGAGGACCGCGCCCCGCAGCCGCCGTCGGCGGTGATCGCGACCTTCCGCGAACGTCTTGGCGACGCCAGCGCGACCGCGCACGCGTCCCGCCGGGACGACGACGCTCCCGTCGCGGCACCGGCGCCGGTCGCCGAACCCGCGCCGGCCCGGGTCGAAACCCAGCCGCAACCCTTCGAAGCCGTCGAAAATCCCGCCAAGGTCGAAGCGCTGCCGGAAACGCCCTGAGCCGGCGCTGGGCCTGAAGAACCGCGGCCGGCCCTGAATGCGACAGGGACGTTCCGGAACCGGGTTCAGAACCCCGGCTCGACGACTGCGCTATCCTGTGTGCCCTCTTCATATCTAGGCGGAATGGCCATGGGCAGCTTCAGCATTTGGCACTGGATCATCGTGCTGGTCATCGTGCTGCTGGTGTTCGGCACCAAGCGCCTGACCAGCGGCGCCAAGGACGTGGGCAACGCGGTCAAAGAATTCAAGAAAGGCATGCGCGACGACGAGAAGCCGGCGCAGCTGAGCGACCAGACGAAGCCCGAATCGTCGAGCGAATCGCAGCGCAACGACGACAACGTCGCCCGCTGATCCGCGCCGCGAAGGCCCGGCCGTTCCGGTCGGGTCCGCGGCACGCTTCCGGTCACAGACCATGTTCGATATCGGGTTTTCCGAACTCTTCCTGATCGCGATCGTCGCCCTTGTGGTGCTCGGCCCCGAGCGCCTGCCCAAGGCGGCGCGTTTCGCCGGGCTGTGGGTGCGCCGGGCCCGCGCGCAGTGGTATTCGGTCAGGAGCGAACTCGAACGCGAACTGGCCACCGAGGAATTGCAGCGCACGCTGCGCGACACCCGCAAGGCGGTGACCGATATCGGCGAGGACATGCGCGCGGCCGAAACCGAAGCGCGGCGCGAGTTCGACACCATGCAGTCGCAGATCGCGGCCGGCACCGCGTACGACGGCAGCAGCGATATCGATGACAGCACCGCGCTGCTCGACAGCGACGACAAGGCCCTGCTCGCCGCCATCGACGACATCGAGATGCGTCACGACCTCCCGTCCGACGACTCCGCGTCCGCTGGGAGCCGCGATGTCCGACGTTGATCCGGACGCGTTCGACGGCGCGGAAAGCGGTCTGTTCGCCCATCTCATCGAACTGCGCGCACGACTGATCCGCGCCCTCGCCGGGCTGATGCTGGTGTTCGTCTGCCTGCTGCCGTTCGCGAACAAGCTCTACGGCTGGTTCGCGCAGCCGCTGCTGGACAAGCTGCCCAAGGGCGGCCAGCTGATCGCGGTGGAAGTCGCCTCGCCGTTCTTCGCGCCGCTGAAGCTGGCGTTCTTCGTCGCGGTGTTCGCAGTGATGCCGTGGCTGCTCTACCAGGCCTGGGCGTTCGTCGCGCCCGGCCTGTACAAACGCGAGAAGCGGCTGGCCTTCCCGCTGCTGGCGTCGGCGCTGGTGCTGTTCTACAGCGGCTGCGCGTTCGCGTTTTACGTGGTGCTGCCGTATGTGTTCGGATTTCTGGCGAAGGTCACGCCCGACGGCGTGGCGATGATGACCGACATCAACGCCTATCTCGATTTCGTGCTGGTGATCTTCCTCGCCTTCGGCATCAGCTTCGAGCTGCCGGTGGCGCTGGTGATCCTGGTGCTGCTGGGCTGGGTCACGCCCAGTCAGCTGTCGGAATGGCGCGGCTACGCCATCGTCGGCATCTTCATCGTCGCCGCGGTCATCACCCCGCCCGACGTGATCTCGCAGCTGCTGCTGGCGATCCCGATGTGCCTGCTGTACGAGGCGGGGATTATTGCGGCGAAACTGGTGGGTCGGAAGTCCAGCGCCGACGCCTGAGCGGTATTGGCGCACGTCAAAAGCAAATCCCCCCGCCACCGCTGCGCGCTGTCGGCCCCCTTTTTCAAAGGGGGCAAATGCAGGATCGATGTGC
>JAZKFJ010000030.1:42434-44438 GCA_040386495.1 Pseudomonadota bacterium | reverse complement strand
GCGCAGAGCGCCCCCATCCCGGCCTTCCCCCGCACGCGGGGGAAGGAGAAAACAGTCGCATGAGAGGGAGAATTCGTGTTGACGGCCGGCATCAAGGCGACGGGCGCCCTTCCGGCGCCGCCCGTGCAACCTGCACGCTCAGGTTTCTCCGTGCTCAGTCTTCCTCATGCCTGGGCTTGTACGCATCGGTCAGTTTCGCCTGCACCTGCGCCGGTACCGGCTCGTAGTGGCTGAAATCCAGCGAATACCGCCCGCGGCCCGCGGTCACCGACTTGAGTTCGGCGGCATAGCCTTCCAGTTCCGACAGCGGCACCTGCGCCTTGATCAGAATTTCGCCGCCGCGCACCGAATCGGTGCCGTTGATGCGCGCGCGTTTCGACGACAGCCCGCCGCTGATGTCGCCCATGTGCGACTCGGGCGCGGCGACTTCCAGATCGACGATTGGTTCCAGCACCTGCGGCCGCGCCTTCGCGATCGCATCCAGGAACGCCTTCTTGCCGGCAGCCACGAAGGCCACTTCCTTGCTGTCCACCGGATGATGCTTGCCGTCGTAGACGATCACCCGCACGTCCTGGATCGGATAACCGGCGACGGCGCCGCTGGTCAGCACCTGGCGCACGCCTTTCTCCACCGCCGGCATGAACTGCCCGGGGATGGTGCCGCCTTTGACTTCATCGAGGAATTCGAAGCCGCCGCCGCGCGGCAGCGGTTCGATGCGCAGGAACACCTCGCCGAACTGGCCGGCGCCGCCGGTCTGCTTCTTGTGGCGGTGATGGCCTTCGGCATTCACGCCGACGGTTTCGCGATAGGCGATGCGCGGCGGCCGGCTGGTCACGTCCACGCCGTAGCGGTCCTTCAACCGCTGCAGATTGATGCGCAGATGCAGGTCGGACAAACCCCGCACTACGGTCTCGTTGGTTTCCACCTCATGCTCGACGTGGAAACAGGGATCTTCTTCGGACAGTTTGTGCAGCGCGATCGACAGTTTCTGTTCGTGGCCCTTGCTCGCCGCGTCCACCGCCAGGCCGAACATCGGTTTCGGGAATTCCAGCGGCGCGAGGTGGATCTGGTCCTCGTCGTGGCTGTCGTGCAACACCGCGTCGAAATGCAGGTCGTCGATCTTGGCGACCGCCGCGATGTCGCCGGGAATCGCCTGCGCCACTTCCACGTGATCCTTGCCCTTCATCCGGAACAGATGCGCGACCTTGAACGGCTTCTTGCCGTCGTCGACGAACAACTGCGTGTCCTTCTTCACCGTGCCCTGGTAGACGCGGAAGATGCCGAGCTTGCCGACGAAGGGATCATTGACGATCTTGAACACGTCGGCGATCACGTGCGCGGAGGCGTCGGGCTTCGATTCGATCGGCTGCGCGGCGTCGCCGACGCCTTTGACGAACGGCGGCGGATTGGCTTCGCCCGGATGCGGGAAGAGTTTTTCGGCGACATTGAGCAACTCCTTCACGCCCACGCCGCTGCGCGCGGACACGAAGCAGACCGGCACCAGATGGCCTTCGCGCAGGCATTGCTCGAAGGCGTCGTGCAGTTCCTGGCCGCTCAGGCCTTCCTCGCCCACTTCCAGGAAGTGATCCATCACCCCTTCGTTGATCTCGACGACCTGGTCGATGATGCGCTGGTGCCAGTCTGCGACCGGCCCCAGGTCGCTGTCGCCGGTCGTGCTCCAGAAACAATCCACCACCGCCTTGCCGCCGTTCGCGGGCAGGTTCAGCGGCAGCACTTCGTTGCCGAAGGTCTCGCGCAGTTCGGCCAGCAGCGCGCCCGGATCGACGCCGTCGTGATCGATCTTGTTGACCACGATGACCCGACAGAGATTGCGCGCCTGGGCGTATTCCATCATCCGGCGCGTGCCGTAGCCGATGCCGGTGTCGGCATCGACGATCACCGCCACGGTTTCCACCGCGGCCAGCGCCGACAGCGTCGGCCCGCGGAAGTCGGGATAGCCGGGGGTGTCGATCAGATTGATGTGGATGAGCGGCTGCCCGGGGG
>JAZKFJ010000030.1:236-42424 GCA_040386495.1 Pseudomonadota bacterium | reverse complement strand
GCCGGCGACCGCCGCATCGATGGAATGCCCGCGCTCCTTTTCGATGGGGTCGAAATCCGACACCGTGCTGCCGCGTTCGATGGCGCCTGCCGTCTGGATTGCGCCGCCGGCATGCAGCAGGGCTTCGAACAATGTTGTTTTGCCGGCGCCGGGGTGACCTGCCAGGGCCACGTTGCGGATCTGTTCTGTGGAATACGACATGAGCGACTCTCCTTGCGCGAAGGCGTGAAAGGAAGGCCGTCATGGCTGTCCGCATCGGAAGCCTGCCGTCCGAGCAGGCGCTCGGCGGGCGGTCATGGCGGGGCGCCCGGGGGAGGGCGCGGGTCAAGCATGGGAAGTTCGGGCGCGCGGGTCAAGCGGCGATGCAGCGCGGCCCGGACCATTCAGCGTCATCGGACGGCATGCGCTTCCAATTGGATCGGCACCGCTTTCAACGCTTGCGAGACCGGGCAATGAATCTTGGCCTTCTCTGCCAGCGCAAGCAGTTCGGATTCGGATAGTCCGGGTACATCGGCTTCGAGATGCAGTCGGATACCGACGATCGAAAAATGGCCATCCACTTTCTCCATATCGACCCGTGCCGACACGTCGAGACGCTTCGCAGGATGGCCCGCACCTGCGAGCATGAACGACAGGGCCATCGCATAGCACCCGGCATGGGCGGCAGCGATCAGCTCTTCCGGATTGGTGCCGGCTTTGCCGTCTTCGGAAACGAAGCGCGTCTGGAACGAGTATGGCTGCGCGTCGAACACGCCGCTCTGCGTATCGAGCTGTCCTTTGCCGGTCAGTCCATCGCCTTCCCAGTGCGCGGATGATGTGCGGTGCAATGTCACGATGGAATTCTCCTTGGTTATGGAAAAAAGTGGATATGGAAAAAAATGGTGTCATACCGCGCGGCGATGCCTGCGCGTTCCGCGGTCGACACTGTCGTTCACCGCGGAACGCGGCGGAATCAGCCGCGCATCTTCGTCCTCGAGAACGCCCAGTTGCGTCCCTGTCCGCGCGCGTAGGCGAGATGGATCCACGTCATCGCGAACGGTTCGAGATAACGCGCCGCCGACAGTTGGCCGGCGTCGATCGCATCGAAGCCCATGCGCGTGGCCAGTGCGACCACAGTGGCGCGCGCATCGGCATCGTCGCCCGCGGCCGGCATGAAGACGGATGCGCTGCCGGTGCGCGGATCGGCCATGTTTTCCGCGCCGGTGACGTTGAAGCATTTCACTACACGGGCACCGGCCGCGCGCTGTGCGATCTGCTCGGCGGCGGAGCTGGTGGTCCCGACGGTGAGTCCGCCGAATCCCGGCGCGATCGGGTTGGTCGCATCGATCAGGATGCGGTCGTTCCAGTGCTCGATCTGCGTCGCGATCTCCAGCGCCGCCGAGTAGGGCACGGCGAGAATCGCGATGCCGGCATCGGCGATCGCTTCTTCGACCGTGCCGATGCCGGCCCCGAGCCGGGCGGCGGCATCGGCATATTTTTCGGGCTCGGGCACGCCGAAGTGGACGCGTTCGCCGAGGGCGATCAGGTTCCGCGCGAGGGCGCTGCCGACGTTGCCGGCACCGAGGATCGCGATGTGGTCTGCATGCGTATTCATATGGATATCAACGTCCCAATGCTTCGATGACGAGGCGCGCGGTTTCGGCGCCGGAAAAATTCTGCTGGCCGGTGATCAGGTTGCCGTCGCGCACCGCGAAGCTGCGCCACAGGCCGGCCTGCACGTAGTTCGCGCCGCGGGCCCTCAGCGCGTCTTCGATCCGCCACGGCATCAGGTGCTTGTCGCGCGGCAGCAGGTTGTAGCGCCATACCGCGTTATCGGCGAAATCCTCTTCGATATTGGCGAAGCCGGTGACGGTTTTGCCTTCGACGAGATATTCGCCGTTCGGCAGCTTCGCGAAATCGAGGATCGCGGTGCCGTGGCAGAGTGCGGCGGCGATCTTGCCGGCGCTGTAGAAGGCAACGAAGGTGTCGTGCAGTCCGGTGGCATCGGCATAGCTGAACATCGGCGCCTGACCGCCGGCGACGACGATGGCGTCGAATGCGGCGACATCGATCTCGGAGACCGGGCGGGTGTTTTCGACCAGGGCTTTCAGCTCGGGCGTGTGGATGAAGCCCTGACTGATCAGATCGGTGCTGCTGTAACCGCTGGCGTCGTTCGGGTCGCTCATGCCGTCGCCCTCGCAGGCGCCGCCGTTCGGGCTGAACACTTCGACCTCATAGCCGGCTTCGGTGAAGGCGAGCCAGGGATGGGTCAGTTCGCTCCACCAGAACCCGACCGGCCAGCCGGTGGTGGTCGAGGTGGTGGGGTTGGCGATGACCAGCGCCACGCGCTTGCGGCGCTCGGCATTGACGGGGTTGGGATCGTGCAGGCTCATGGTGCGCTCCTCGGTTGGGGTGCGCGCAGTATCCGGATGCCTTCATTCGTGATAAATAATCCGGAATAAGACCCATCGTTAACAAATCGAGCAACAATGGAACTTTCCCGTTTGCGGGCCTTCGTGGCGGTGGTGCAGGGCGGCAGCTTCACGCGGGCCGCCGAGGTGCTGCGCAGCCAGAAGGCCGGCGTGAGCCGTCAGGTCAGCGAACTGGAAGCCGAACTGGGCGTGCGCCTGTTGGAGCGCACCACCCGGACGCTTCGTCTGACCGAAGTCGGCCGCGAGGTCTTCGAGCGTGCGCTGGGCATCCTCGCCGCGGTCGAGGACACGCAGCGCGTGGCGCAGGCTGTCCACGGCGAGCCGCACGGCCTGCTGCGGGTGACGATGCCGCTGGAATTCGGGCTGCTGGCCGGCTTCGAGTGGGTGCGGGCGCTGCTGGTGCGCTACCCGCAGTTGTCGATCGAAGTCGACAGCAGTTCGCGCATCGTCGATCTGGTCCACGAAGGCTACGACCTGGCGATCCGGATCGGGCCGCTGGCCGATTCGCGGCTGGCCGCCCGCCGGCTCGGCGAATTGCGCTACGGCCTGTATGCCGCGCCGGCGTATCTGCAGCGTCACGGCGAACCGCGGATGCCCGCGGACCTCGCGCAGCACGATTTCATCGCGTTCGCGCCCGGCGGCAAGCCGGCGCCGCTGCGTCTGCAGCAGGGCGCCACGGAAACGGACACCGTGGACTTCGCGCCGCGGCTGCGCGTGGACAGTCGTTACGCGCAGCGCGATGCGGCGTTGGCCGGTCTTGGCATCGCCGACAATCTGCAGTTGATCGCCGCACCCGAGATCGCCTCCGGTCGTCTGCAGCGGGTGATGCCGGAATGGGCCCCGCCCTCGGTGCCGGTGCATGCGGTGTTCCCCAGCCAGCGCTTCCTCACGCCCAGGGTCCGCGCGTTCGTCGAGCACGCCCAGGCGGGTTTCCCGGTCGCGGGAAATGCGTAGACTCTGGAATCCCCCCCAACGAAAGGAGTCCGACCATGGCTTTGAAACGTATCGCCACCGCGCACTGGGAAGGCGACATCCAGACCGGCAAAGGCGGCATGAGTACGCCGCAGAGCGGCCTGTTCGCCGATCAGAATTATTCGTTCAAGACCCGCTTCGGCGACGAGAAGGGCACCAACCCGGAAGAACTGCTGGCCGCCGCCCACGCGGGCTGCTTCAGCATGGCGTTGTCGGCCGTGCTGGGCCGCGCCGGTTTCACCCCGGCGAAGATCGACACCCGCGCCGAGCTCTCGATGGACCCGGGCATGGACCCCGGCCCGACGGTCACCGGCGTGCATCTGATCCTCAGCGCCTCTGTCCCTGGCATCACCGCGGAACAGTTCGCCGAGATCGCCAACGCCGCGAAAGCCGGCTGCGTGATTTCGCGCGCACTGGCGGTGCCGGTGACGCTGGAGGCGACGCTGGTTTGATGCCGGCGCGCGTCGATCCGTGATGGTTGCGGGCGGCTGTTGTCGCCCGCAATCCATGGCTTGCCGAGAGGCATGATCCATGCGCTCCAGGATAAATCACCGGCAATCAGAAATCAGAAAAATTAAAGCATGAAGCCCACGCAATGCGTGGGCTTCATGCTTGATCGGCTATCGGAAAATCAACTTGCCCGCAGTGACTTCCTTGCATCCCGTCGTATAACTGCTGCAATTGCCGGTCGAATTCACCCCTTTGCTTGCTTGGCGCGAGATACGAGCTTGCCCTTGCGAAGCAAGCGCTCTGAACGCATGACATGCAGGATCAAGACCTTGTCACCGTCATGGCGGTAGAAGATACGACAGGGTGGCTCGACAATCTGACGGTAACGGGACCGGCCGAGTTCCTTTGGCTTACTGCCACTCTCAGGATGCTCGCCAAGCTGATCGACGTGGCCGAATATGCGTTTGACAAACTCTGCCGCCGCGGCCGGACTTTCCAATGCAATGTAGTCGGCGATGGCATCAAGATCGCTCAATGCCGGCTCCGACCAAACTATTTCAGCCATCGGGCGAGACGCTTCCTGGCTTGCGTGTGAGTCACTACACGCCCCTCAGCGATTGCTTGCTCTCCCCGGGCAATGCCCTCCAGGAGTGCCATACGCTGCTGCATGAGTTCATAGCTCTCAACGTCCACAAGGTAAGCGCTCGGCAGACCATGTTGGGTAATGAGGATTGGCTCCTTGTCCCGCTCGATGTCCGAGAGGAGTTCGGTGGCTTGACGCTTCAGGGTGGTCACTAATTCTGTACGCATGAAGTGACACTACAGTATCACTCCTGGCCGCACAAGTATTCGTGCAAAGGTCTGATGCCTGAGTCGTTCATGGATCCAGTGGCGCCAGTAAAGCAGTACCGCCGCGATGGCGACAATGACGATGATCGGCCGAAGGAAGGACTTGAACGTCATCTGTCAATTCAGCTGGAAGCTCACCTTGACCGATGCCTTGATCTTGATGGCACCTGGCGCGAAAAGCGCGGTGTCTCCGGACAAGCCGTCGACCGCGACCGAACTATTGGTACTCATGTTGGACATGCGCCTGAATGCGGTGTCTTCTTCGGTGACCTGTACCGCTTTGCCGATCGTCTGGCCGATCGCGGCGGTCATCGCGACCGCCTTTTCGCGCGCGGCTTTCATCGCCATGGTCCGGGCGGCGTCCCGGTGTTCGCGGAGTCGCGACGTGCCCAGCTCGATATTCGCGACTTCGCTGACGCCCGTGGTGAGGATCTCGGCATAGAACAGCTCGAATCTCGCGATGTCGCCGAGTTTGACGACGATGGTCTTCGAGACCAGATAGCCCCGCAGCGCACCGGTCCGTCGAAGGCCGTCGTCCATGGCGGTACTCTGTTTAGGAGGCGGGTCGCGCACGATGTCCATCGATACCTGATTGGTCTGCACATCGCGCGCCGGGATCGAGAACCGCCGGGTCAGTGCCAGGATGTTCTCCACGCTGTCGTCGTTCATGCGCTTGGCGACCTGCAGATCCCGGTCGAATTTTTCGACGCGCATGGTCAGCACGACTTCGTCGGGCTCGACACCGACTTCGCCGGTTCCCGACACTACGATCACTTGCGGCTGGTCTGCGGCCATGGTCATCGCCGGATCGGCGAACACGATCAGTACAGCGCTGAGGAGTAAGTTTTTGAAGGACATTGCGAACCCTCTTCTGGAAATTTGAGATTGCAGGTCGGGGCATACATGCAGAAAATAAATCTGATTCGACTTTCTTAATTAATTATTATGTGGTTGTCAATTTATGGCGGAAAACAATGATTCTGCTTTCTGTGGATCATCTAAGTGCGCGCCACTGCTCGGATCTTGAACTAGAATCAACATTTTTAAGATTACTTCGCGGAGAGCTTCTTTCTCTGATTGAGACAGGCTACTCAAGTCTTCTTCTTTCAGTGCATTAATCATCGGATTGATCTTATGGGCTGGTATTTCACCTTCCCCTAGGATGCTTTTGATCTTAGAGATACTCTATTGTCTTCTGGAGATGAGTTTTAGTTTTGATGTTCGGATGTACAGCGCGATTTCGACGACCACGTAACGGCTGAGTTAAGCCGACCCGCAGTGGAGTGGCGAACGCGTGCTAGCGTAGCGTAGGCATGTGGCCGACACCACGACACGGGGAATTTCTAGGCGGATGGACTTGGAGGTTCCACCCCGACTCTCCTTAGGCGTCTAATTGCCTCTCCAAGCTGATCATCGGTGAATAAAGATCGCCACGGGTCTTGCAGAACAAGGTACTCAACGCTGAGTTTTAAGTTTTCAGGTCCTCGAAGAAAGAGTTCAGTGAATCCAGAAGATGGGTCTGTCCCGCCAAGCAACTGATCGGCTGCGACTTTTCCACCTTTGCCTTGAACCATCTGTAAAAAGCGGGTTGCTCGATAAGGCGGCTTAAGTCGAACCGCGCGCTCGTAGATATGCAGCATCGCTGCATGGAACTGATCTTCAAGTTGCGGTGACATTGTTCCTCCCGCATAACGCCTGAGTTAAGCCGTCCCGTGAAGGGGCGGCGGACACGCGCAAGCGTAGCGCAAAAAAAGCACGTGGCCGACGCCACGACATGGGGTCGGGCTCGAATTGTTAGTTCTGCCCAAGCCTGACCCGGCAAGTGCAAATGAAGTCTTTACAGCCTTTGACGTAATAGGTTTGCATATCTGGACTGATGCCGCGGGGTTTTGCATCTGACACCTGCCGTTCAACCTCGGTAAGTCGCGCAGCATCAACTGGAGTGTCTTTAAGTAGCGTGCATGCGTCCAGTGCGCCAGTAGTTTGAGCAATAATCGGCGCGTTGTCGCGGCGACTTGGATGAGGTGTTCCGAGCACGTCAAGCTCAGTGTAGAGCCTCTCGTGCTCGCTCTTTAGCCAGTCATTCATCCGAGGACTCTCCATTGCACAGCTAACGCTTGAGTTAAGCCGGCACTACGACATGGGTTCGGCTTGAAAGAATTATTAGGTTTACGGAACTAGATTCTTGATATGACGGTAGCGGCGTCTTTCTGATTGCTGGAGGCAGGATTTCCGCCTGACTTTCTAATGACGCTATGATTCTGGCAGCTTGCTACGACAGCGGCCAAATCTTGCTTAAATCTGTTGTTGTACGCTAAGACAAGTTTGTCGCAGGAAGCATATCGAACTGCAGCGAAACAGCAATGCATCAGATAGTCTCCCATAGAGCACATGGCAACTAACTTGCCTTTGTACTTTAAAACACACTCAAAATCTTTGATATTGCCGCCGACTTGTACTTTGCTTCGCACCACTGTTGCGCCTTTCGAGATCAACTCCTCATAAACCACGTTCATAGTCGTAGTTTTTCCAGAGTTTGAATTTCCTGACAGAAGTATGATGTCCATGCGATCTTCCTGAGTAAACTTAACAGGCTATATGGGGTGAAAGCAATTTAATATCAGAAAGCAAGTAATAACTGAAACATGCTGACTACTCACCCGTCTGCCTCGCCGGATCACTGATCTCCAACTCCCGCAAAATCACACTCGCCTGCGTTCGATTACGCGCCCCGAGTTTCTCGAAGATCGCGCTGAGGTGGGCTTTGATGGTGCGCTCCTGTACGTCGAGGCGGTCGGCGATCTGTTTGTTGAGCAGTCCCTGGGCGACGAGGGCGAGCACGCGGAACTGCTGCGGGGTGAGGCTGGCGAGGCGGGCGGCGAGGTCGGCGTCGCCGGGCGCGGAGCGGGCTCGGGCCACGGCGGGGCGCAGCGCGGGCGGCAGCCATTCCTCGCAGCCCAGCACGGTGCGGATGGCGTCGCGCAGTTCTTCCAGGCCGGCGCTTTTCGGGATGTAGCCGGCGGCGCCGTGGTCCAGCGCGCGGCGGATGATCTGCGGGTCTTCGTTCGCGGAGACCAGCGCCACCGCCACCGCCGGGTACTGGGCGCGGATTGCGGCCAGTCCGGCGAGGCCGTGGTTGCCGGGCATGTGCAGATCAAGCAGCACGAGGTCGATATCCGGACGCGCTTCGAGAATGGCCAGCACTTCGTCCAGCGACGCCGCCTCGCAGGTGCCGACATCCGCGACGGCGTCGGCCGCCGCGCCGCGGAGCGCGGCGCGGAACAGCGGGTGGTCGTCGGCGATCAGCAGTTGCGGCATGAGGATGGCGGCATGGCGGTGTCGGTATCGTTCCCTGCGCGGCGCGCGCATGTCGTCGTCAAGCCTAGCAGGGCGCGGAGCGGCCCGTACGTCGGCGATACGTCGCCGATCTGGTACCAAAGTACGATGCCCTGCCGTCGACCGGCTGCTACGGTGCGGAGTTATGACCACGATATCGCTCCGTTCCGCGTTCCGGTTGTCCATGCCCCTGGCGCTAGTGTTGTCCATGGCCGCTTGCGCCACGGGCCCGCGTACCTCGGGAGATGTCAAAAACCGGGAATCGACCATGTTCAGCGCCGAGCGCGCGACCACCCATCGCGACGGCGATGATCTGCTGACCGCGGGCCTCGGCCTTGCGGGATTGCGCAGCCTCACGCCGCCGGCATTCGCCGACGCCGCTGCGCCGACCGCGATCGAACTGAGGCGACGCGCGATCTGGAGCAACTGGCGCGGCATCGCCGATCTCGCCCCGGGCGGCGGCTACGGCGAGCTCTACGGCAGCACCGCGACGGTGCCGGGCCGCGAATTCTCGGCGTTCGCGACCGTGCCGGGCGCGCGTCATCCGCATCGCGTGCTGACGCAGGTGCCGGACGGCTTCGACCGCAAACGCCGCTGCCTGCTGGTGGCGCCGTCGTCGGGTTCGCGCGGCGTCTACGGCGCGATCGCGGTGGCCGGCGCGTGGGGGCTGCCGAAAGGCTGCGCCGTGGCCTACACCGACAAGGGCACCGGCACCGATTATTTCGATCTCGATACCCGCAGCGGCGCGCGCGCCGACGGCACGCCAGGCGTGGCCGGGGAGGGCAACGACTTGGCATTCGCGCCCGAAGTGCCGGGAACGATGTCCGGTGTCGCCTTCAAACATGCGCATTCGCAGGACAACCCGGAAGCCGACTGGGGCCGACATGTCCGCCAGGCCGCCGAGTTCGGGCTGGAAGCGCTGAATCGCGCGTTCCCCGAGGACGCGCCCTTCACGTTCGCGAACACCCGCACCATCGCGGTCGGCATTTCCAACGGCGGCGGCGCGGTGCTGCGCGCGGCGGAATCGGAAGGAGACTGGTTCGATGCCGTCGTCGCCGGCGAGCCCAGCGTGCTGGTCGAAGGTCATGGCGGCCGCGCCTTGTACGACTACACCACCGAAGCCGCACTGCTGATGCCCTGCGCATTGCTGGCGATGGAGAACCTGCCACAGCCGCCGCTGCAGGCCACGGCACGCACCGTCTGGGCGCAGCGCTGCGTGGCCCTGCAGGCGGCGGGTCTGATCGAAGGCACGGATGCCGACGCGCAGGCGCGCGACGCCCATGCGCGGATGCGCGCGGAGGGCTGGACCGACGAGGCTCTGCGCGCCGGTGCGCTGAGCGTCGGTTTCGACCTGTGGCGCGCGGTGGCGGTGACGTATGCCTCGGCCTACGGGCGCTACGGCGCGGGCGAGCATCCCTGCGGCTTTTCCTATGCGGCATTGAATACCGATGCGACCGCACGCGCCGCCACGGCCCAGGAACGCGCGGCGTGGTGGAGCGACGCCAGCGGCATTCCGCCGGGCGCCGGCGTGGGGATCGTCGATGAAGTGGCGAAGGTCGATCCCGCCGCCACGCGTCTGCAGTGTCTGCGCGATCTGTGGCGCGGCGCGTCCGCCGACGCCGCCCGCGTGCGCAGGGGCATCGCCGAAACCCGGGCCGGACTGCCGCGCGAAGGTCTGCCGGTGATCGTGATCCATGGCGCCGACGACGGCCTGATCCCGATGGCGTTCACCAGCGCGCCTTACGTCGCCAACGCCCGCGCCGCGGGCCGCGACGTGCGCTTCTGGCAGGTGCGCAACGCCCAGCATTTCGACGCGTTCCTGGGCCTGCCGGACTACGGCGCACGCTATCTGCCGATGCTGCCCTATGTCTACGCTGCACTGGATCGCACCTTGTCCATGCTCGAAGCCGACGGCGGTTCGCCGGCGCGCCTGGACGTGCGCGACGCGACCATCCAGACCGTGCCGCGCGCCGGCAAACCGCTGACGGCGGACCATCTGGCGATTCCCGGGCGCTGATCGGGCATTGGTCGAACGTTCGCCGGGCTTGCCCCCGGCGGGCGCGTTTGGCACGCTGGCGGTCGTCGAGTCGCAAGAGGTGGGCATGAAGCCGCGATATCTGGGTCAGCGTCACTTCTCGATGTTCCGGGATTTCCATCTTGCCGACTGGCTCACGCTCGCCAATGCGTTCTGCGGCGTCTGCGCGGTGTTCTTCGCGATGCGCTACATGCAGTCGGGCGAAAAACACGATCTGGTCTGGGGCATCGCCCTGGTGCCGCTGGCGTTCGTGTTCGACGCGCTGGACGGCCGCGTGGCGCGCTGGCGGCAATCGTCCTCGATCCTGGGTCGCGAGCTGGACTCGCTGGCCGACGTGATCTCGTTCGGCGTGGCGCCGGCCGCGCTCGGCTTTGCTGCCGGTTTTCAGGGCGCGTGGGACTGGATCGTGCTGGGCTATTTCGTCTGCTGCGGCGTCAGCCGCCTCGCGCGCTACAACATCACCGCCGAGCAGTTGTCCGAAGGCGAGGACAAGGTCAAACACTTCGAAGGCACGCCGATCCCGACCAGCCTCGCGCTGGTGGTGATGCTGGTGATCGCCGCCGACGCCGGACGCATCGGCGACGATTTCTGGTTCGGCGCCTATCAGATCGGGCCGTGGGTCCTGCATCCGCTGGTCCTGGCCTATGCGCTGTCCGGTTCGCTGATGGTCAGCAAGACGATCCGTATTCCGAAGTGGTGAACGCGCGGCACGCGTCGCCACCATCGCGCAATCGTTGTCATGGCCGTTGCTATGATGTCGGCATCAGACCGGGAGCGATGCGATGTGGACTGCAGGCGGTGCGGGTGGATCGGGTTTCGGCGGGCCGGGCTCCGGCGGGCACTGTGATCCCGGCGCCTTGGCGCAGCAATACTGGAGCGCACTGACCGAGGCGATGCGTTCGGCCGGCGGCGGCGCGCGGCAGCAGGATCCATGGCAGGCCGCGATGCAGCAGTGGTCGCAGCTCGCGGGCGGCGGCCAGAGCCGCAACGATGCAGGCGACGCTATCGAACGTTTCTCAGCGCAGGCGCGGCAGTGGTTCGGCACCATGCAGCAGGTCGCCGAACAGTTCGCCGGACAATCCGCCAGCGCCCAGGATATCGCCGCCGCGTGGAAACAGGCGATGGGCGGCGGCGGCAATCCTTTCGCGAGTCTGCTGTCAGGCATGACCGGCCGCGGCCAATCCGGTTTCGAGGATTGGTACGCGCAGATAGCGCCGATGTTCAACGGCATGTTCAACGGCCTGTCCGGCGGCAACATGCTCGGCGGGATGCGCCAGGAAGCGATGAGCTGGCTGCACACGCCCGCGTTCGGCCACAACCGCGAACAGCAGGAGCGGTGGCAGGCGCTGATCGCGGCGCAGCTGGAACTGCAGCAGAAGAACGACGCCTACAACGCGTTGATGCTCGAAGCCGGCCGAGACGCGTTCGACCGCTTCGAACGCAAGCTCGCCGAACGCAGCGAGCCCGGCCGCCAGCTGCAGTCGGCTCGCGCACTGTTCGACCTGTGGATCGATGCGGCCGAGGAGGCCTACGCAGAAATCGCGCTGTCCGCGGGCTTCCGCAAGGTGTACGGCGAACTGGTGAATGCGCAGATGCGGGTACGTGCGGGCATTCAGGGCGAAGTGGAGCGGATGTGCGGCATGTTCGGCATGCCCGGGCGTACCGAGGTCGATTCCGCGCACCGCAAGATCGCCGAACTCGAACGCCAGTTGCGTCGTTTGCGCGATGCGGTATCCGCACAGGCCAAGTCGGCGCCGGTCAAGCCTGCACCTGCGAAGTCCGCACCTGAGAAATCCGTGTCTGCGGAAGTCGCGAAGGCCGAGCCTGCGCCGAAGCAGACGATTCGTGCCAAACCGTCTCCTGCGAAAGCCGCAAAGAAGGCTCCAGCCAAAAAAGCTCGGGTCAAAAACACTTTGGTCAAGAGCACCGGAACTTCACGCGCAGCCGCAAAACCCGCGGTGAAGAAAGCGCAGCGACAGGCCATCGCAGCCATCGCCATGCCCGAACCCCTGAAGCCGATGCCGGCGAAGCGCTCTGGTTCTGTCAAGACCGTTGCCGCCAAGACCGCGAAGAGGACACGCTGACATGTACACACCCTTCGATGTCTCGCCCGAGAAACTCGCGCAGGAAGCCGCCACCGTTCAGCAGAAGCTGGGCGCGGGCCTCGCGACCCTGCGCGAACTCGACGACGTGCATTACGGCGTGACCGCGAAAGAAGAAGTCTGGCGCGACGGCAAGGTCGTGCTGTATCGCTTCAAGGGCGGCAAGGCGCCGACCGCGAAGGTTCCGCTGTTGATCTGCTACGCGCTGGTGAACCGGCCGTACATGGTCGATCTGCAGGACGACCGCTCGCTGGTCAAGAACCTGTTGGCGCTGGGCGAAGACGTGTATCTGATCGACTGGGGCTATACCGACCGTTCCGATCGCTACCTCACGTTGGAGGATTACATCGAGCGCTTCCTCGGCGGTGCGGTCGATCATTTGCGCGACGCGCACGATCTGGACGCGATCAACCTGCTCGGCATCTGCCAGGGCGGTGTGTTCTCGCTCACCTACAGCGCGCTGCATCCGGAGAAGATCAAGAACCTCATCACCATGGTCACGCCGGTGGATTTCCACACCGACGACAACATGCTGTCGAACTGGACCCGCGGCCTCGATATCGATCTGTTCGTCGATACGCTGGGCAACGTGCCGGCCGATCTGATGAACCTCTGCTACCTCACGCTCAAGCCGTACCGGCTGTTCGTGCAGAAATACGTAGGCATGGTCGACATCCTCGACGACAAGAAGGCGATGGAGGATTTCCTGCGGATGGAGAAGTGGATCTTCGATTCGCCGGATCAGGCCGGCGAAGCGTTCCGCCAGTTCATCAAGCAGTACTACCAGGGCAACGGCTTCGTGAACGGCGGCATCGACATCGGCGGGCGCGAGGTGCATCTGGGCCTCGTCGACATGCCGGTGCTGAACATCTACGCCGAGCAGGATCATCTGGTGCCGCCGTCGGCGTCGCGGCCGATGAAGGATCTGGTCGCCAGCGACGACTACTCAGAAGTCTCGTTCCGTGGGGGACATATCGGTATCTACGTCTCGGGCCGTGCGCAGAAGGAAGTGCCGTCGGCGATCCACGACTGGCTGGCGAAGCGCGCGAAGTGAACGGGTTGTTGCGCACGGTTGTGGTTGTTGCGCTGGCTGTTTCGGCCGTCGCCGCCTCCGCTGCACCCAGCCCGAAAGCGCAGCGCGAGATCGACGGGCTCATCGCCGCGCTGGGCGACTCCGGCTGCGAATTCGAGCGCAACGGCAGTTGGCACGACGCGAAAACGGCGCGCGCGCATCTGCAGAAAAAGTACGACTACCTGCGCAGGCGCGGCATGGCGGACACCGCGGAATCGTTCATCGAACGCGGCGCCAGCAAGAGCAGCATGAGCGGCAAGCCCTATCGCGTCCGCTGTCCGGGCAAGGCTGTGGACACCGCGGCGCACTGGTTCGAACAGCGGCTGCGGACATTGCGCGCCGAGCCTCCGCGTTGAGTACGACTCTACTTTCATCGAGGTGATCGCCATGGCCGGAACCAGAACCCTTGCCCGTAGCCGCAACGATCGCGTGCTGGTCGGCGTGGTCGGCGGCATCGCCGCGCGTCTGGGCTGGAACCCGACGCTGACGCGCGTGCTCTTCGTGCTGATTTCGGCGCTTTCGGCCGCATTTCCGGGCATCCTGGTGTATCTGATCCTGTGGCTGCTCATGCCCGAGGAAGGCAGCAATTGAGTCTCTGGCAGCGCCGCGCGCTGATGACGCTGGGCGTGCTGTGGACCTTGCCCAACAGCGTGCTTGGAGTTCTCGCCGGATTGATGGCGATGCCATTCGGCGCGCACCCGAAATTCCGCAGTCGCGATCTGGCGCTGGTGTTCCATGGATTCCCGTTGGGGCCGGGCGGGGCCATGACGCTCGGCAACGTCATGCTAAGCACGCACTCGGACATGGACACCCTGTGCACCACGTACGCGCATCGCGCGAAATGGTGCGTGCAGCCGAAAACGCGCATCGGCGATCACGAGCGCGCGCACGTACTGCAGTACATGGCGCTGGGGCCGCTGTTCCTGCCGCTGTATTTCCTGTTCGGCGGGGTGAGCGTGCGCAACCGTTTCGAGCGCGCGGCCGATCGTTACGCACTGACCGGACGCGGCTGGTGGCCGTGGCTGAAGGCGAATTCGAAAGCCGAAACGTTGCGACTGGGTCAGACGTCTGCAGGTTGATGCCGATCGTTTCGACCGGATCATGGCGAACAGCTCATAGCGAACAGATCATAGCGAACTGCTCATTTCCAGGAACTTCCGCGCGCGTGCAGCGGCGATCATGAAAACGCATCCCATCTGCCGTAGTGCGGCCTTCAGATCGCTTTTTTTTCTTCTGCAGAAACGATAAAGCGGCCTGAAGGCCGCTCCATCGTAACCATGATCGTTTCGTTGCCGTTCTGCTACACCAGCGTCAGCATGTGCTCGGCCGACGATACCCGGAACTCGCCCGGCGCTTCGACTTCCAACTGCTTCACCACGCCGTTTTCGGCATAAAGCGCGAAACGTTTGCCGCGGATGCCCATGCCATAGGCGCTCGCGTCCATTTCCAGACCCAGGGCCTTGGCGAAATCGGCGTTGCCGTCGGCGAGAATTTCCATGTCTGCCGGCGCGTTCTGGCTGGCGGCCCATGCCTTCATGACGAAAGGATCGTTGACCGACATGCAGGCCACGCCGACGCCTTTTTCGCGGAAGGCTTCGAAGTGCTCGATGAAGCCCGGGAGATGTTTTTCCGAGCACGTCGGCGTGAACGCACCGGGTACCGAAAACAGCACCAGCTTCTTGCCTTCGAAGAATGCGATGGTGTCGACGGTTTCGATACCTTCTTTGATGTGCTTGATGTTGACCTCGGGAATGGTGTCGCCGATCTGGATGGTCATGTGTCGCTCCTGTGCGATGGGGGAAGCCTACAGTGTAGTAAAACGGATCCTGAATGTGGGTGGGACGGCGCTTGAAAACCTCGCCGCTGCGCCTATTTCCCAGGCATGGCGGCGCGGTGCCGCCCTCAACGGAGATCAACATGAGCCTCATGCGCTACTCGCAGGCGTGGCCGGCACAGGCCCGCATCCACGACGACCTGAAGCAGGTTTTCGATCGTTTTCTCAACAACGCCGACAGCCCCGACGAGTCGTCCGTCGTGACCAGTCAGTGGGTGCCGCGCGTCGATATCAAGGAAGAAGCGGACCGCTTCGTGATCCTTGCGGACCTGCCGGGCATCGATCCGCAGAACGTCGAAGTGCTGATGGACAAGGGCATTCTCAGCATCAAGGGCGAACGCGCGAACGAAACCAGCGGGCAGATCGATCGATTCTCGCGCATCGAACGCCGTTACGGCAGTTTCCATCGCCGCTTCGCGTTGCCCGATACCGCGGATGCCGATGGCATCGTCGCCAGCGGACACAACGGCGTGCTGGAAATCGCCATTCCGAAGCGTCCGCAGTCCACACCGCGACGCATCCAGGTGGGCGCGGTGGCCGTCAAGACCTGACCGGCAGACTCTTGCATTCGTCGAGACCATGCACGGCCCGCGGCGTTCGCGGGCCGTGCCTCATGTCGAATGGTTCTCATGAGATGTCTCGACGCGAATCGTCTTCGCGTCGTGTATCCGCTATGGCGACAGCAGCGTTGCGCAACGACTTCGTTATAGTGGATCGTATCGTCACGACTTTTGCGGAACCGCACCATGCGTTTCAAGGACTATTACGACACGCTCGGCATCGAGCCCGGCGCCGGCGAGGCGGAAATCAAGACCGCCTATCGTCGGCTGGCGCGAAAATTCCATCCGGACGTCAGCAAGGAAACGGGCGCGGAAGAGAAGTTCAAGGCCGTCAACGAGGCCTACGAGGCGTTGCGCGACCCCGAGAAGCGCGCGGCCTACGATCAACTGCGCGCACGGGGGTATCGGCCCGGCGATGAAGTGCAGCCGCCGCCCGGCGGTTTCGGCGGTGGGCACGGTGGGGCCGATTTCGAGGAATTCTTCGCCGGCGGCAACAACGGCGGCTTCAGCGATTTTTTCCAGGAACTCTTCGGTCGTCGGCGCGCCGGTTTCGGCGGCGGCCCCGGTGGCGCGGGTCCGCAGATGCGCAGCGGCCCGACGCGGGCCAAATGCGCAGTGCCGTTGGAAGCCATTTATCGCGGCGACCCGCTGCGGGTGTCGGTGGCGGGCAAGTCGCTGGAGGTGCGGATCCCGAAAGGCATTCGTCCAGGCCAGGCGATCCGGCTCGCGGGCCAGGCGCCGGGCGGCGGCGATCTGCTGCTGGAAGTCGAATATGCCGCGCATCCGCAGTTCGAGGTGGACGGCCGCAACGTGATCCATGTCCTGCCGGTGGCACCTTGGGAAGCCGCGCTGGGCGCGTCCATCAGCGTGCCGACGCTCGGCGGCGCGGTCGAGCTGAAGATTCCCGCGGATTCGGAAGGCGGCCGCAAACTGCGGCTTCGGGGTCGCGGCCTGCCCGGTACCGGCACGATGCCGGCGGGCGACCAGATCGTCGAACTCGAAGTATTGGCGCCGAAGGCGAACACCGAAGAGGAACGCGAGGCCTACCGGCAAATGCGCGATGTGTTCGGCGATGATTGGCGACGGGCGTGAGCCGGTCTCGTCGCCGATGCGAGCGGATGAGTGCCGCCGGATGAGTGCCGCCGGATGAGTGCCGCCGGATGAGAGCCGCCGCGTCGGCGGCCCTGGGGACTAGCCCAGACCGGTCACATACTTTGTGATGGTGTCCGACAGCTCGGTTTCGCTGAAAGGCTTGGTCAGATAGGCCTTGGCGCCCTGACGCATGCCCCACATGCGGTCGGTGTCCTGATCCTTGGTGGTCACCAGCACGATCGGGATGTGCTTGGTGGACGGCTCGCGGCAGATGGTGCGGGTGGCCTGGAACCCGTTGAGGTTCGGCATCACCACGTCCATCAGGATCAGATCGGGGATCTCGCGCTTGGCGACTTCCACACCGGCGGCACCGTCTTCCGCTGTGAGGGCTTCATGCCCCAGTTTTTCGACGATGCGGCGAATGCCCATCAGCTGCGATGGTGAATCGTCGACGATCAGGATGCGTGCCATGTGGACCCCCAGTAGATTGCCGCAAGTGTAGTCGTCCGGCCCGCCACCCGGAAGCGGGGGCGCGCCATTTGTTGATGCCATGCACAAGCTGCGGGCCTTTCGGCTGGAATGTCCCGCCGAATGGCGCCGGTCGGATCAGTCCAGGCGCACCAGCGTCCGCCCGAACGAGCCGCCGGCCAGCATGCCCGCGAACACGTCCCGAAGCTCGGCCAATGTCGCCTCGCGGGTGCAGATCGCGTCCAGATGGGCGGGTTTCCACTCCGATGCAAGACGTTTCCACACTTCATCACGGATATCCCGGGCGGTACCGGCCGAGGCCACGCCCAGCAGCGAGACGCCGCGGATGATGAACGGCATGACCGTGCTCGGCAGGTCCGCCGATGCGGCGAGACCGGCGCTGGCGACGTTGCCGTATGGCCGGGTGCGGGCGAGCAGACTGGCCAGCATCGTTCCGCCGACATTGTCCAGGCCGCCGCCGAAGCGCGCGGCCTCCATGGCTTTCGCTTCGGCCAGCACGTCGCGGCCCAGCACCTGGGTGGCACCGAGCTGTTTGAGGTAATCGGCGTGCTCGGCTTTGCCGCTGATCGCGTGTACCTCGTAACCCGCGCGGCTGAAGATATCGACGGCCAAGGAGCCGACGCCGCCGGTGGCCCCGGTCACCGCGAGCGGCCCCTGTGCCGGCGTCTGCCGGTTGTCCTGCATGCGCAGCAGCGCCAGCGCGGCGGTGAAGCCGGCGGTGCCGATGATCATGCTCTCGCGCAGGCTCAGGCCGGCGGGCAGGGGGATCGCCCATTTCGCCTCGATCCGCGCGTACTGGCCGTATCCGCCGTCGCGGGTCTCGCTGAGCCCGCTGCCGGTGACCAGCACCGCGTCGCCCTCCTTGAACTTCGGATCGGTCGACGACACTACATGCCCGGCCACGTCGATGCCGCCGACCAGCGGAAAGAAGCGCAGGATCTTGCCTTCGCCGGTGCCGGCGAGCGCGTCCTTGTAGTTCACCGACGAATATGCGGTCTTGACCACGATTTCGCCGGGGGCGAGGTCGTCGATCGACATCTCTTCGATGCCGCTGCGGTAGCCGGCGCTGTCGTTGCGGATGCGGAAGGCGTGGAAGGTGGTCATGGTGTTGTCCGGCAATGTGGCGGGCGGAAAAAATTTTACGGACCGAGAGGCGTTGGCTGCGGAATTACCGCAACTCCCGCCGCCGTTTCTCATCCAGCCACTTGTCCGCCTGCGCGGGAACATAGCCGTGCATCCAGGCGAACAGGGTGTCGATGTCTTCGCCGTGCCACAGGTCGTGGCGTTGTTCGGCGTGCAGGAAGCGTTCTTCGACCATGCGATCGATCATGCCGATCAGCGGCGCGTAGAAGCCGTCGACATCGAGGAAGGCGCAAGGTTTCTTGCCCAGGCCAAGCTGGCGCCAAGTTAGCATCTCGAACATTTCGTCCAGCGTGCCGAAGCCGCCGGGCAGGGCGACGAAGGCGTCGGCGAGATCGAACATTCGTGCCTTACGCTCATGCATGTTGGCGACGACTTCCAGCCGGGTCACGCCTTTGTGCGCGACCTCCCATTGCACCAGTTGTTCGGGGATCACGCCGATGACTTCGCCGCCGTTGGCGAGCACGGCATCGGCGACGATGCCCATCAGCCCGACGTTGCCGCCGCCATAGACCAGTTGCAGGCCTTCGGCCGCGATACGCGCGCCCAGCGCTTGCGCGCGTTCGGCATAGACGGGTTTGTTGCCGGCGTTGGAGCCGCAGTAGACGCAGATCGATTTCATGGAATAGTCCGGGATGTTGCGAAAAAGCAGAACGGCGCACCGAGGTGCGCCGTCCGTGTGTGCCGGCCGATCAATTGGCCTTGTGGATCGCGCGTTTATGCACCGCCATCGCCGCGTCGTGCACGGCTTCCGAGAGACTCGGATGCGCGTGGCAGATCCGCGCGAGGTCGTCGGCCGAGCCGCTGAACTCCATGGTCAGCACGCCCTCGTGGACCAGTTCGGACACGTTCGCGCCGACCAGATGCATGCCCAGCACGCGATCGGTTTCGGCGTGCGCCAGCACCTTCACGAAACCGGCCGGTTCGGCCATCGCGACGGCGCGGCCGACGGCGGCGAACGGGAAGCTGCCGGCCTTGTAGGGAACGCCCTCGGCCTTGAGCTGTTCTTCGGTCTTGCCGACCCACGCGATTTCCGGCTCGGTGTAGATGACCCATGGAATGGTGTCGAAATTGACGTGGCCGGGCAGGCCGGCGATGAGTTCGGCCACCGCGATGCCTTCCTCGAATCCCTTGTGCGCGAGCATCGGTCCGCGCACGCAGTCGCCGACCGCCCACACGCCGTCGACGCCGGTGTGGCAGTGCTCGTCGACCACGATACGGCCGCGCTCGTCGAGCTGCACGCCGGTGCCGTCGGCCAGCAGGCCCTTGCTCGCGGCCTTGCGACCCACCGCGACCAGCAGCTTGTCGACGACGATGTTCTGCTCGCCCTTGGCGTCGGTGTAGGTGAGATGCACTTCCTCGCCCTTGATCTCGGCCTTGCTGACCTTGGCGCCGAGCTGGATGTCGAGTCCCTGTTTCTTGAACTCGCGCGCGGAGACTTTCGCGGCCTCGCCGTCGGCGGCGGACAGGAAGTCCGGCAGCGCCTCGAGGATCGTGACCTTGGCGCCGAGGCGGTTCCACACGCTGCCCAGTTCCAAGCCGATCACGCCAGCGCCGATCACGCCGAGGCGCTTGGGCACGGCGTCGAAATCGAGCGCGCCGACGTTGTCGACGATGTGCTTGCCGTCGAACTTCGCGAACGGCAGCTCGATCGAATCGGAGCCTGCGGCGATGATGACGTTGGTGCCCTTGAGTTCGACTTCGCTGCCGTCGTGCCCGCCCTCACCATGCAACTTCACTTTGACGACGTTGCCGGCATGCAGGGTGCCGAAGCCGTAGAACGCGGTGATCTTGTTGGCCTTGAACAACTGGGCGATGCCGCCGGTGAACTGTTTGACGATCTTGTCCTTGCGGCCGACCATCGCGCCGACGTCCATCCTGGCGTTGTCGAAGCTGATGCCGTGGTCGCCGAAGATGTGGCCCATGTTCCAGAACTGGCGCGAGGAGTCGAGCAGCGCCTTCGACGGGATGCAGCCCACGCGCAGACAGGTGCCGCCGAGCGCGGGTTTGCCGTCCTTGCCCAACGCCGCATCGATGCACGCGACCTTCATGCCGAGCTGCGCGGCGCGGATCGCGGCGTGGTAGCCGGCCGGGCCGGCGCCGATGACGACGACGTCGAATTGTTGTTGCTCGCTCATCTCTTTTCCCGTTGATGTTTGTCTCCTTCCCCCGCTCGCGGGGGAAGGTCGGGATGGGGGCTGCCGTTGCCGGGTTCCCCCCACCCTAGCCCTCCCCCGCGAGCGGGGGAGGGAAGTGGGTTACATGCCCAACAGCATGCGATGCGGATTTTCCAGCTGATTCTTGATGTCGACCAGGAACAGCACCGCGTCCTTGCCGTCGATGATGCGGTGGTCGTAGCTCAGCGCGATGTACATCATCGGCGCGGCGACCACGACGCCGTTCTCGACGATGGCGCGCTCCTTGATGGCGTGCATGCCGAGGATCGCCGACTGCGGCGGATTGACGATCGGCGTGGACATCAGCGAGCCGAAGGTGCCGCCGTTGGTGATCGTGAAGGTGCCGCCCTGCAGGTCTTCCAGTTTCAGGCCGCCTTCGCGCGCCGCCTTGGCGTAGCCGGCGATGGCGTTCTCGATATCGGCGAAACCCATGCGTTCGACGTTGCGCAGCACCGGCGTGACCAGACCTTTTTCGGTGGACACCGCGATGCTGATGTCGGCGTAGCCGTGATAGATCACGTCGCTGCCGTCGACCGATGCGTTGACGATGGGGTGGCGCTGCAGCGCGTTCGCGGCGGCCTTGGCGAAGAAGCTCATGAAGCCGAGCTTGATGCCGTTGGCCTTCTCGAAGGACTCGCCCAGCTCCTTGCGCATCGCCATGACCTTGCCGAGGTTCACTTCGTTGAACGAGGTGAGCATGGCGATGGAATTCTTCGATTGCATCAGGCGTTCGGCGATGCGGGTGCGCATGCGCGTCATCGGCACGCGCTCTTCCGGACGGGCGCCGCCGCCCACGCCGTCTTGGAGCCGGCCGGCGGTCTTGCCGCTGGCGTAGTTGACGATGTCTTCCTTGGTGACCGCGCCGCGACGGCCGGTGCCGGCCACATCGGCCGGATTCACGCCTGCAGTGGTGGCGGCGAAGCGCGCGCCCGGCGGCAGTTCGGCGTTGCCGGCGGCAGGCGCCGGCGTGGTGCTGGCCGGCGCCGCGGCGGCGGCTTTCGCAGCTTCGGCTTTCGGCTGGACTTCCTGCGCGCCTGCGGCAGGCTGTGCGGCGGCCGGTTTCGCGGCTTCCGCCGCTCCCACAGCGCCTTCCTCGATCACCGCGATGACCTGCTGGCTGAGGACGGTCGCGCCTTCGGCGAACTTCAGTTCCCTGATGACGCCATCGACGGTCGAAGGCACTTCCAGCACGACCTTGTCGGTCTCGAGGTCGACGATGTTCTCGTCGCGCTTGACCGCATCGCCGACCTTCTTGTGCCAGGTGGCGATGACGGCGTCGGAGACGGATTCGGGAAGAACGGGAACCTTGATTTCGGTGGCCATGAGTGGCGTCCTGAAAGCGGAATTGAAAGGTGAAGCCGACGCCGCAAGGCGTCGGCGGGAATATTATTCAGCAGCCGTCATCCAGCGGCCGTCATTCGGCAGCGTGACCGTCGTTGAGCGAATTGACCAGCGCGTCGGCGATCAACTGCAACTGCTCTTCGACGTGATCGTTGAAATGACCGGCGGCGGGCGATGGCGAACGGCTGCGACCCGCGTACTGCAGGGTTTGCTTGCCCTGCAGGCAGAAGCGCAGGTGATGCTGGATCTGGTACCAGGCGCCTTGGTTCTGCGGTTCTTCCTGACACCACACCACTTCGTTCGCTTTCGGATAACGCTTGAGTTCGGCGATCAGCCGGGCGCGCGGGAACGGATACAACTGTTCGATGCGGATCAGCGCCACGTCCTTCTGGTCGCGCTTCTGCACGTCTTCGAGGAGGTCGTAGTACACCTTGCCGCCGCAGACCACGACGCGCTTGACCGATTTCGGGTCGGCGCTGGCGTCGGGGATCAGGTGCTGGAACTCGCCGTTGGCCAGTTCGTCCAGCGTCGACACCGCCAGCTTGTGGCGCAGCAGCGATTTCGGGGTCATCACCACCAGCGGCTTGCGCGTCTTCATGCGCATCTGCCGGCGGATCATGTGGAAGGCCTGCGCCGGCGTGGTCGGCGTGCAGACCATCATGTTTTCCAGCGCGCACAGCTGCAGGAAGCGTTCCAGGCGCGCCGAGCTGTGCTCGGGGCCCTGGCCCTCGTAACCGTGCGGCAGGAACAGCGCGAGGCTGCACAGGCGGCCCCACTTGGCTTCGCCGGAGGACAGGAACTGATCGATGACCACCTGCGCGCCGTTGGCGAAATCGCCGAACTGCGCTTCCCAGATGTCGAGCGTCTGCGGATCGGCGGTGGCGTAGCCGTACTCGAAGGCCATCACCGCTTCCTCGCTGAGCAGCGAGTCGATGATGGTCGCGTCTTCCGGATTCTCGACCAGCTGCCGCAGCGGAATATGGTCGACGTCGGTCTTCTGGTCGTGCAGGATCGCGTGGCGGTGGAAGAACGTGCCGCGACCGCAGTCCTGGCCGACCAGACGCAGCTTGTAGCCTTCGTCGAGCAGAGTGGCGTAGGCAAGGTTCTCGGCGAAGCCCCAGTCGCCGGCGAGCTCGCCCGCGCCCATCTTGCGGCGATCCTCGTAGATCTTGGCGACGCGCGCATGCAGCACGGCATCGTCCGGCAGCGTGTTGATGATGGTCGCCAGCGCATCCAGCTTCGCGCGCGGCACTGTGGTATCGACCGGGTCGGAAAGCTTGCCCTGCAGCAACGGACGCCAATCGATGGCGTACTGGTCGGGCTTCACCTGCGCCAGTTCGGTGGTGACCACGCCGGCATCGAGCTTGTCGCGGAGGCTGTCGACCAGCGCCTGCGCGTCCTCGGCCTTGAGCGTGCCGCCCGCGGCCAGCCGCTCGGCGTAGAGCTCGCGGGTGGTCTTACGCTTGCGGATGACCTGGTACATCAGCGGCTGCGTCGCCGCCGGTTCGTCGGCTTCGTTGTGGCCGTGGCGGCGGTAGCAGACGAGGTCGATGACCACGTCCTTGCCGAACTGCTGGCGGAAGTCGAACGCGAGTTCGGCGCAGAACGCGACCGCTTCGGGATCGTCGCCGTTCACGTGCAGCACCGGCGCGCCGACCATCTTGGCGACATCGGTGCAGTACAGCGTGGAGCGCGCGTCCTGGCGTTCGCTGGTGGTGAAGCCCACCTGGTTATTGATGACGATGTGCACGGTGCCGCCGACCCGGAACCCGCGGGCCTGCGACATCTGGAACAGCTCCATCACCACGCCCTGGCCGGCGAACGCGGCGTCGCCGTGAATCACGATCGGCAATACCTGTTTGCGGGCCTTGTCGCCGCGGCGGTGCTGGCGCGAACGCACGCTGCCCACCACCACCGGATCGACGATTTCCAGATGCGAGGGGTTGAAGGCGAGGGCGATGTGGACCGGGCCGCCCGGAGTGGCGACATCGGCGCTGAAGCCCATGTGGTACTTCACGTCGCCGGCGTGGGCCAGATCGTCGTGGTCGAACTTGCCTTCGAATTCGTCGAACAGCTTGCGCGGCGGCTTGCCGAGGGTGTTCACCAGCACGTTGAGACGGCCGCGGTGGGCCATGCCCAGCACCACGTCCTTCACGCCGTCGCTGCCGGCGCGACGGATCATCACGTCGAGCATCGGGATCAGCGCGTCGCCGCCTTCCAGCGAGAACCGCTTCTGGCCGACGTATTTGGTGTGCAGGTAGCGCTCCAAGCCTTCCGCCGCGGTGAGGCGTTCGAGAATCCGGCGCTTGTCGTCGTCGGTACGCTTGAAGTCGCCGCCGGCGGTTTCCAGACGTTCGTACATCCAGCGACGCTGTTCGACGTCGGTGATGTGCATGAACTCGGCGCCGATGCTGCCTGCGTAGGTGGCTTTGAGCTTGGCGAGCAGGTCGCGCAGTTTCATCTGCGCCTGGCCCCCGACGCCGCCGCTGGAGAAGGTGGCATCGAGGTCGGCGTTGGACAGGCCGTGGAAGGCGATGTCGAGGTCCGGGGCTTCGCTCTTTTCCCACATGGCGAGCGGGTCGAGGTCGGCGGCGAGGTGGCCGCGCGAGCGATAGGCCACGATCAGTTTGCCGACCGCGAATTCGCGGCTGTCGCTGCCGCTGCCGTTCGCGACGGTCGCGCCGCGGGACGCCTGGCGGCCGGCTTCGGCGATGGCGGCGATCACCGCCGAGTGGGGGACATCGCCGGTTTCGCGGCCCTTGATGCCGTCGAAATAGGTTTTCCAATTGGGGCCGACGCTGTCGGGGGCGACCAGATACTGCTCGTAAAGGTCTTCGATGTAGGCGGCGTTGGCGCCAAGCTGCGAGGACTGGGCAAACTGCTTCAGGAGACTGTCCACTCGGGGATCACACTCGAATGTCGGGAAGCGCGGAGGTAATCGGGATGACCGATTGGGGATAACCGCTTGATCCGCCGGGGAATCACCGGGCGGAGCAGTGGGTCGGCGAAAGGACCGGAATTATAGCCGCAGGCGTTGCCGCAGCGCACCACTCGGGATGCGCCGGTTCTGGTCCGATGGTCTAAGTCGGCACGGGCCGATGGGCCCGGTCCGGGGGCGACGCTCAGATTTCCAGCGCGCGGAACTCGGTGACGATCCGCGACCGCTCCCAGACCGGCTTGAAACCGTCGGCGAGCTGGCGGGCGCGGCCGCCGAAATCGATCGCGGCCTCGCCGTCGAAACGATTGCCGAGGGTGCGGAAGTAGTAGCCGCCGCTGTCGTTGGCGATGAAGGCCGAGGCGTAGCCGCGATCGGCCGGGTCGTTGGCTTCGCGGAAGGCGAACACGCTGGACAGGCGCTGGCCCAGGCCGATCAGCGGCGCGTGTGCGCGCTGCGCGGTGTCTGCGTCCTGCAGCAGGATGCGGATCTCGACCCGCTGGCGGCGGGTGGCCAGCCGGCGCAGGGCTTCGAGTACTTCGGGTGTGTCCAAAAGCCCGGGGTCGAGCGCGCGGCTGTAGATGTACAGCTCGCGGCGGCAGGCCGTAATGATCGCGGTGGTGATCGCGACCGCGGCATCGCGGGTGTCGATTGCGGTAGGGCCGCCGATCTGCCGGCGCATGCTCTGGTGCTCGATCCCGGCTTCCATGAAGCGTTCGCCGTACGGCACGAAGCCGTGTTTGACGTAGAAACCGACCGCCGACGCCTGCGAGTGCAGGCGCAGCTCCGGCCAGCGCAGCCGTTCGGCTTCGTCGATCAGCGCCAACAGCAGGGCGTCGCCGACGCCGCGTCCGCGCCACTCCGGCAGCACTGCCATCCGTCCGACCTTTCGTTCCGGCGTCAGCCGGCCAGTGCCGATGGGGCGGCCGGCCTCGTCGCGGGCGATCACATGCACGCAGAGCGGGTCGAGTTCGTCCCATTCCAACGCCAGCGGCACCTGCTGTTCCTGCACGAACACAGGTTCGCGGACCGCGCGCAGATCGTCGACGCCGCTGGCGTAGTCGATGGCTTCGACCCGGAAGCGTCCTTTCGGCGTGCTGTGATCAGGCTTCATCGTCATCGTTTTCTCCGGTCTCCACATCCTCGCCCTCCAGCCGGTAATGGCCCTGCACGAGCAGGTCGAGGACCAGCGACTGTCCCTCGGTGGACAGCGCGGCGTAGGTGTCGCCGTCCAGCGTGTCGGCAGCGGCCAGCGCGCGGGCATCGGCGAGCGGCAGGGCGTGGATCTGACCCGCGACATAAAGCGTTGCTGCCGACGTGCGCTCGGCGCTGCGCCGCCAGGCCACCCGGGTCCACGGGTGGCGCTGCAGCGCTGCGCCCTGCTGCAGATCGAATTCGACTTCGATCCGCGAGCGCGGCGGGTCCGGATTGAGGGCGTCGCCGACGCTGCGGTACAGGGTCATGAAGCGCCCGAACCAGTCGCCCAGTCGCTCCGGGTCGTTCATCCGCAGTGCGTTCAGACCGGCGATGGCGCGGCGCATCGCGTCGGCGTCGATCTCGTTCGGGTCTTTCGGCGGCGCCAGATCGTCGTCGCGATAACGCACCGATTCATCGGCTTCCGCCAGCAATGTGTCGACAAAATCGCCCAACAGCTCGCCGGCGCTGGGGGCGCGCATGCCGACCGAGAAGGTCAGGCAGGCATCCTCGGCCACGCCGTGGTGCGGCACGGTCGGCGGCAGGTACAGCATGTCGCCGGGGCCGAGCAGCCATTCGTGGGTCGGGTGGAATTCGCGCAGCAGCTTCAGTTCGACGCCTTCGCGGAACTCGGCCGACGGCACGCCCTTGCCCATGGCTTCGCTGGCGTCGATCTGCCAGCGCCGGTGGCCGTGGGCCTGCAACAGGAAGACGTCGTACTGGTCGACGTGCGCGCCGACCGACCCGCCCGGCGCCGCGAACGAGATCATCACGTCGTCGATGCGCCAGCGCGGCAGGAAATCGAAGTGATCGAGCAGGGCGCGGATGTCGGGGTCCCACTTGTCCACGTCCTGCACCAGCAGGGTCCAGTCGTGGTGCGGCATGCCCGGGAATTCTTCTTCGGCGAACGGGCCGGTGCGCACGGTCCAGCCGTCGGTGGCCTTGTCGTGGACGATGATCCGCGACAGCGCGCCTTCCTCGCAGGCCAGGCCGGCGAGGTCTTCGGGCATCACCGGCGTGACGAAATCCGGAAACGCGTTGCGGATCAGCAGCGGCCGCTTTTGCCAGTAATCGCGCAGGAAATCGGCAGCGGGTATGCCGAGCGGGGGCCGCGCACGTGCGTCGATCTCGAACGGAAGCGTGCTGGCTGTTGTCTGCGACCGCTTCGACATGTCAGATCTCTCCAGCCAGCCGTTCCGCGAGGCCGGTGTAGCTGCCGGGCGTCATGTCGAGCAGGCGCTGTTTGGCGTCGGCCGGCAGATCGAGGCCGGTAATGAATTCGCGCATCGAGCTTTCGTCGATGCCGTGGCCGCGGGTCAGCGCCTTGAGTTGTTCGTACGGGTTCGGCAGTCCGTGGCGGCGCATCACCGTCTGTACGGCTTCGGCCAGCACTTCCCAAGCGGCGTCGAGGTCGGCTGCCAGACGCTCCGGGTTGGCGCTGAGTTTGTTCAGGCCGCGCAACAGCGCGTCGTAGCCGATCAGCGCATGGCCGAACGCGGTGCCGAGCGCGCGCAGCACGGTGGAATCGGTGAGGTCGCGCTGCCAGCGGCTGATCGGCAGCTTCGCGGCGAAGTGCTCCAGCAGGGCGTTGGCGATGCCGAAATTGCCCTCGGCGTTCTCGAAGTCGATCGGATTGACCTTGTGCGGCATGGTCGAGCTGCCGACTTCGCCGGCCTTCACCGCCTGTTTGAAATAACCCAGCGAGATGTAGCCCCAAAGGTCGCGGCACAGATCGATGCAGATGGTGTCGATGCGTTTCTGCGCGTCGCACAGCTCGGCGATGCCGTCGTGCGGCTCGATCTGGGTGGTGTAGGGCTGCCAGTCCAGGCCCAGCGATTCCACGAAGCGCCGCGAGAAGGTGGTCCAGTCCACTTCCGGATACGCCGCGACGTGCGCGTTGTAGTTGCCGACCGCGCCGTTGATCTTGCCGGCGATCAGCGCGCCCGCCAGGGTTTCGCCCTGGCGCTGCAGGCGGGCGACGACGTTGGCGATTTCCTTGCCGACGGTGCTGGGCGAAGCGGTCTGGCCGTGGGTGCGCGACAGCATCGGCAGGCCGGCGTGCCCATGCGCCATCGCGCGGAGTTTCTGGATCAGGTCGTCCAGCTTCGGCAGCATCACCCGCTGCCGCGCCTCGTTGAGCATCAGCGCGTAGCTGAGATTGTTGATGTCTTCGCTGGTGCAGGCGAAATGCACGAACTCCAGCGCCGAAGCGAGTTCGGTGTCGTCCTTCAGCCGTTCCTTGATCAGATATTCCACCGCTTTCACGTCGTGATTGGTGGTGCGTTCGATCTCCTTCACCCGGGCCGCGTCGGTCACCGACAGACCATCGGCCAGCGCGCGCAGGCGGGCGACGGCGGCATCGGAGAAGGGTTCGAGTTCGACGATGCCGGGCTCGGCGGCCAATGCCAGCAGCCATTCCACCTCCACCTTCACCCGCGCCTTGATCAGACCGTATTCGGAGAAGATCGGGCGCAGGGCATCGACCTTGCCGGCATAGCGGCCATCGAGCGGGGACAGGGCGAGGAGCTGGGCATCGGACATGGGGATTCGCAGGCGCGCGGCGCAGTCGAGTGGAAACCGCAATTGTAAGCGCCCGGAATTTCAAACGCCCGCGGCGTATGCTCCCCGCAACTCGACCACAACTCGAAATTGGGAGCCGATCATGGCGAAACGCAGCGCGATTCCGGGGGGCGGCACCGTGCCCGATCCCTTCCGCACCGAACGCGACAGCATGGGCGCGCTGCGGGTGCCGGCCGCGGCCCTGTGGGGCGCCCAGACGCAGCGTGCGGTGCAGAATTTCCGCATCTCCGGCCAGCCCATGCCGCGCGGATTCCTGCGCGCGCTGGGGCTGATCAAGGCCGCCGCCGCCCAGGCCAACGCCAACCTGGGGCTGATGTCCAAGACCCGCGCCGCCGCGATCCGCCGCGCCGCGCTGGCGGTGGCCGGCGGCGATCACGACGACCAGTTCCCGGTCGACATCTACCAGACCGGCTCCGGCACCTCGACCAATATGAACGCCAACGAGGTGATCGCGGCGCTGGTGATGCGCAGCGGGCGGGGACGGATCCACCCCAACGACGACGTGAATCTCGGCCAGAGTTCCAACGACGTGATTCCCAGCGCGATCCGGGTCGCCGCGCTGCTGGCGACGACCGAAGACCTGCTGCCGGCGCTGCGCCAGTTGCGCACCACCATCGACCGCCGCGCCCGCGAAGCGCGCAAGCTGGTCAAGACCGGCCGCACCCATCTGATGGACGCGATGCCGATGACCTTCGCCCAAGAGTTGGGCGCATGGTCGTCGCAGCTCGAATCGGCGCGGATGCGGATCGAGGACAGCCTCAAGCGCCTGCGTCGGCTGCCGATCGGCGGCACCGCGATCGGCACCGGCATCAACACCGACCCGCGCTTCGGCAAGCGCGTGGCGCAGACGCTGTCGGTGATGTCGGGGGTGCGCTTCGTGTCCGCCGACGACAAATTCGAGGGCATCGCCGCGCAGGACGACGCGGTGGAGCTGTCCGGCCAGCTCAGCGCGCTGGCGGTGGCGCTGATGAAGATCGCCAACGACCTGCGCTGGATGAACTCGGGGCCGCTGGCCGGCCTGGGCGAGATCGAACTGCCGGCCCTGCAGCCGGGTTCGTCAATCATGCCGGGCAAGGTCAATCCGGTGATTCCAGAAGCGGTGGCGATGGTTTGCGCGCAGGTGATGGGCCACCACACCGCGATCACCATCGCCGGGCAGAGCGGCAATTTCCAGCTCAACGTGATGCTGCCGCTGATCGCCGCGGATCTGCTGGACAGCATCGGCCTGCTGGCGAATGCGATGCGCGCGCTGGCCGACGACGCCATCGCCGGCATGACCTTCCGCGCCGACCGCATCGCCGACGCGCTGGCGCGCAATCCGATCCTGGTGACCGCGCTCAATCCGGTGATCGGTTACGAAAAAGCCGCCGCGATCGCCAAGAAGGCGTATCGCGAGCGGCGTCCGGTCTTCGATGTGGCGCTGGAGGACAGCGGGCTGGAGGCGGCCGAACTCAAGAAGCTGCTTGACCCTGCGGCATTGACCGAGGGCGGCGTGCGCGCCGGTGGGTCGGGCGGCGGCTGAGGCGGCCGCCCGTACGACGTCACTTCGCCGGTTCGGCGGTTGCCGCCTCGGCTTCCGCAGCGGTGTTTCCGCTGTCGTTGTTACTGCCCACATCGATATCGGCGTTGATCGCGCCGCCGGGGATGTCGACGTTGAATTTGCCGTCCTTCCCGCAGTCGTCCACATCGCTCTGGTCCATCGTCGCGTATGGCTTGAATTCGGGCATCGCCGCGGCGAGCTTGTCGTGGGTGACTTTCATCGCCGGCAGCAGCTTGCACAACTGCACCGCCGCTTTCTCGATGCCTGCGGCCTCGGCTTCGATCTTCTGTTCGATCTGATCGGTATTGCCGGTCAGCACGCCCTTCAGCGCTTCGCCGACGGCCTTCCCGGCGAGGTCGGCGCCCTGAAGCCCGATGTCGATGCCCGCCTCGGCGAGGCCTACGATATGGCCGCGATATTCGAGCAACAGCGTGCGCTGCTCGGCGGTCGGCGTGATCCGTTTGCCATCGACCAGCAGGTCGCCTTCCGGCGTGATCTCCGCCTTCACTTGCTGATTTTCGGAGACCTGGATGTTGGCGGTCGCCAGCCCCTCGCGGGCGTGATCGGTGGCGCCCTTCACCGCTTTTCCTAGCAGGGTGGTGGGTTCGCCCGGATCCGTGCCGGAGGACGGCTTGTCGGAGCAGGCCGACAGCATCGATGCGCAGAGCAGGGCAGCGAACAGCAGCGAATGGCGAAGCGCTGGACGGGACGTTTTCATGGCGACCTTCTTGGGTGTTGTGCGGAGGGTGTTGCGTATTGCGGTCAATCGTTGCGCGGGACGTCGACGGTCAGGAGGATTGCCGGAAAAATGGCGTCTTGGTTGCGCATGTAGGCTTGATGACTCGGGATGGGCTGTGCGGGTGGGTATTGCCGTACCGAAGTGCGTCGGGATGCAGTCGACGACCGTGCATCGGCGGCTGGAGGGCGAACCGGCGACTGCCAGTCCGCCCTCGACTTCAGCCTGCTCGGCCTCAACCCTCGTCGCGCCAGCGGCGCAGGCGGATCGCGGCGAAGATCATCGCGGCGCCGGCCAGCGCGCCGATCCACATCTTCGCGGAGAGGAACGCGGTGTACATGGTACCGATGCCGATCCCATGGGTCAGGTCGTCCGGGCCGTTGATGTTCTCGAACGCAGAGGTATCGACGACGTCGAGCCAGCTGAGCGGAACAACGCTGAACAGCAAGCGGGAGCTCACGTTGTGCAGGAACCACACGAAGCTGTCCGGATGGATGGCATCCATCAGCGTGATCCAGCCCAGCAGCAGGGTCGCGACCACCGGGATCAACATCGCCCACAGGAACGGCACGCGGCGCGCCCAGGCGGAGCAGAGCATCAGCCAACCGACGGTCGGCAGCGACCACACCGCGAACAGCGGCACCATCGCCAGCAGATTCGCGGCCACGGTCAGCGGGTTTCCCGCACCGAACAGCAGCTGCGCCGGATTGCCGCCGTGATACAGCATGAACAGACTGATGATGGCGAGGTAGCCGAGCATGGTCGCGATGGCGGCGATCACCGCGATGGTGGGCAGCACCACGGTGGCGCTGACGACTTTCGACAGTACGGTCGCCCCGTCCGACAGCGGCAGCGATTTCCAGAACAGCACGCTGCGGTCCTTGCGCTCATCGTAAAGACTGCCGAGGCAGTAGAAGAACACCACGAAGCCGAGCACGATGAACGGCCAGATCGAGGCGAGGTACAGGCTCAGGTCCACCGCGCCGCCCAACTGCTGCATGTCGGAGGGCGACATGTGTTTGGTCAAGGCCTTGAGGTCGAGCCCGTTCATCTGGATGCGGGTGCCGTCGTCGGTGACGATCTCCTGGTCGCCGATCGTGGGCGCGACCTTGATCTCGAACGTCGCGATCACGCCGATCAGCAGCACCAGCGAGACCAAGCCCGCGACCATCGGCGCCCAGAAGAAGCCGCCCTTGTTTTCCCAGAATTCGCGCCTCAGCAGCAGCTTGAATTTGCTGGCGAAGCCGAAGCTTTTCGATGCCGCATGGCTGTGGAGCGCGGCGGGTTCTTGGATGGATGCGTTCATGCGTAGGTCCCCTTCATGTTGGCGACGAACAGATCGGCGAGGCCGGGGATGCGGGTTTCCCCGAGTGCGGCGAGCCGATCCAGCGGAACGCCGTCGAACATCATTACGGTCTTGCCGAACGGCAGCGAGCGTTCGTCGATCGGCTTCATCGCACGGGCTTCGTCGATGCGGTCGGCGCTCAGCAGCACTTCCACGTAACGCTCGCCCAGGCTTTCCATCGTCGCGTCGAGCACGATCCTGCCGTCGCGGATGAACATCACGTCGGTGAGGATGTGTTCGATCTCCTCGACCTGGTGGGTGGTGATGATGATGGTCTTCTGTTCGTCGAAATAATCCTCGAGCAGGCGCTGGTAGAACTCTTTGCGGTACATGATGTCCAGGCCGAGGGTCGGCTCGTCCAGCACCAGCAGTTTCGCGTCGATGGCCATCACCAGCGCCAAGTGCAACTGCACGATCATGCCCTTCGACATCTCGCGGACCTTCATGCCCGGCTTGAGCTGGGTATTGGCGAGGAAACGCTCGCATTTGGCGCGGTCGAAACGCGGATGCACGCCGGCGACGAATTCGATCGCCTCGCTGACCCGGATCCAGCGCGGCAGCACCGCCACGTCGGCGATGAAGCACACATCGTTCATCAGATCGTCGCGCTGGGTGCGCGGGTCGCGGCCCAACACCTTCAGTTCGCCTTCGAACGGAATCAGGCCGAGCACCGCCTTCAGTGCGGTGGTCTTGCCGGCGCCGTTGGGGCCGATCAGGCCGATGATCTTGCCGGCGCCGATCTCGAACTGGGTATTGTCCAGCGCGAGCTTGTTCTTGTAGGCCTTGCGCAGGCCGCGGGCGGAGACGACCGCCTGGTCGGAGGCGAGGGCGTTCATGCGGCGCCTCCGGTAGCGGTCTGCTTCATGAGTTCGTCCATCTGCAGGCCGAGGCGCTGGATGCGCTCCAGCACCAGCGGCCATTCTTCGCGCAGAAAGCGTTCGCGTTCGCTGGACAACAGTTTTTTGGCGGCTTCTTCGGTGACGTACATGCCCAGACCTCTGCGTTTTTCTACGAGCGACTCGTCCGCCAGTTCCTGATAGGCGCGCGAGACAGTGATGGGGTTCAATTGATATTCGGCGGCCACCTGGCGGACCGAGGGCAATGCGTCGCCCGGCTTGAGCAAGCCGTCCAACATCATGGCGATGACCCGGTCTTTCAGTTGGCGGTAGATCGGAGCGCCGTCGCTCCATTGGATAGCGGTCATGGTCAGCTCCGTTTGCCGCTGCGCAGACCCTGCGCGAAAGAGAAGAAGGGGAGCGCCATGGCTTCACGGGCCTGGGCTCTGCGATGGCGGCTGTGCGCTTTGGCCGAACCTGTCCCGGCCTGCGGCGCGATGGTCGCCGGGGCGACGACCGCATCGCCCACGGCGGCGGTATCGGCCGTGCCGGTCACGGGAACCGCCACGATGACGGCGGCGGTGGCGAGGCTCAGCACGAGGCCGATGGCGCGGAACGTATTGATCAGCTTGCGGTGCATGGGTCAACTCCTGTTCTTGTTGACTGGTGTTGTATGCAACTATAACACCGAAACACGTCAGGTCAAGTGCCCTGGAAACCATTTCGACCCAACTGAAGTCATACTTCCGAAATTCCCTCTCTGGAGTCCTGTCATGCCGAAATTTCTGGCCAAAACCCTTGCCGTGGCGGCCTTGTGCGGCCTGTCGGCCCTCGTTCTGGCGGCCGGAGGCGGGCTTCTGGACCGCAGCTATCGTCCCTTGGCGGGCAAGGCCCCGGTCCATCTGGGCAAGACCTATGGCGGCCAGGTGCTGCTGGTGGTCAACACCGCCAGCAAATGCGGTTTCACCCCGCAATTCGAGGCATTGGAAGCGATGCACGCGCGCTACAAGCCGCGCGGCTTCGCGGTGCTGGGCTTCCCGTCCGGCGATTTCATGGGCCAGGAATATGCCGATGAGAAGCAGATCCAGGAGTTCTGCACGCTCACCTACGGCGTGAAATTCCCGATGTTCCAGAAGGTGCACGTGTCCGGCAAGCAGGCCACGCCGTTCTACAAGGCGCTGGCGGACACCACCGGCGAGGCGCCGAAATGGAATTTCCACAAGTATCTGATCGGCCGCGACGGCAAGGTCATCGCCAGCTTCGGCAGCCGGACCAAGCCGGATGCTCCGGAAGTGGTCGCTGCGATCGAGGCGGCGCTGCGCAAGCCGGCGCCCAAGTAATGCGGTGCCGGTCAGGCTGTGCCGGGCACGATGCCCGTCGCGGCCGCGGTCATTGCCCCCTCGGGCGCCTGCCGCGACAATAGGCGGCTGGCGATGCACGGGCCGGTCTGACGATCCGTGCATCGGCCGCGTCCTTTTCCTGGAGACTTCGATGAGTGTTGGTGTTCGCGGCCTGGCCGCATGGATGATGGCGGCGGCGCTGTTGCTGGCCGGCTGGGTGCACGCACAGGACAAGGCCGCGTTGACGACGGATCGCGAGAAAGTCAGCTACATGATCGGCGCGGATGTCGGCCGTTCGATCTCCGCCGTGGGCCCGGATCTGGATTTCGCCGCGTTCGAACGCGCGATCAGGAATGCGTTCGCGGGCGGCAAACCGCTGCTGTCCGACGAAGAAGCGCGCACCGTCGGCACCGCGCTGGTGCAGCGCATCGGCGAGCGCGCCGGCAAGCCTGCGCCGGGTCTGGCGCCCGGGACCAAGCCGCCCGCGGTGGCCAAGGACAAGGTCGGCCAGATGATCGGTGCCGATGTCGGCCGTTCGCTCACGTCGATCCAGGACGAGATCGACATGGCGGTGTTCCTGCAGGCGGTGCGCACGCTGATGACGTCGGCCAAACCGCTGCTCACCGATTCCGAAATGGATCAAGTGCGCGATGCGTTCTCCAAGCGGATGGACGCGCGCGAGAAAACGCGCCTCGCCGACGCCGCGCGCAAGAACGCGGAAGAGGGCGCCGCGTTTCTCGCCAAAAACAAGACCGCCAAGGGCGTGATCAGCACCGCATCCGGCCTGCAGTACATGGTGCTGCGCCAGGGCAACGGCGCGCGCCCGCGTTTGAGCGATAAAGTCCGCGTGCATTACCAGGGGCAGTTGCTCGACGGCACCATCTTCGACAGTTCGTACCAGCGCGGGCAGCCCGCCGATTTCGCGCTGGGACAGGTCATTCCCGGCTGGACCGAAGGTCTTGCATTGATGCCGGTCGGCGCCAAATACCGGCTCTGGGTGCCCGCGTCGATCGCCTACGGCGAACGCGGCAGCCCGCCCAGCATCGGGCCCAACAGCACGCTGATGTTCGATGTCGAATTGCTCGACGTGCTCTGAAACCCCGCCTTCTGAAAACGAACCCTTCGCCTTCCATCTTTCGCGCACCGCAGCGGCGATGCGCCACCTATCCTGAGAGTGCCTGTCGATGAAAAGCTCCAACACGACCCTCGCCGCCGCGACCTGCGCTTTGGCCATCGCCGTCGCCGGCGATGCCGCCGCTGCCGACACCCCGATCGAACTGAAAACCGAAAAAGAGCAGGTCAGCTACCGCATCGGCATGGATGTCGGCAATTCGCTGAAGCCGATCGCCGGTGAAGTCGACATGGCGATCCTCAAGCGCGCGATCGACGACGTGCTGGCCGGCAAGCCGCCGGCGTTGGACGACGCGAAGGCGCAGCAGGTGATGCAGGCGTTCTCGCAGAAGATGCAGGCCAAGCAGCAGGCCGCTGCCGAAGCGCTGGGCAAGCAGAATCTCGTCGCCGAGACGGCCTTCCTCGCCGAGAACGGCAAGAAGGCCGGCGTGGCCACCACCGCGTCGGGTCTGCAGTATCAGGTGTTGACGGCGGGTACCGGCGCCAAGCCGACGGCCGAGGCGTTCGTGCGCGTCCACTACACCGGCACGCTGCTCGACGGCACCAAATTCGACAGTTCGGTCGACCGCGGCGAGCCCACCGAATTCGGCGTGGGCCAGGTGATCCCGGGCTGGATCGAGGGCTTGCAGCTCATGCCGGTCGGCAGCAAATACAGGTTCTGGATCCCGGCCAAGCTGGCCTATGGCGAGCAGGGAACCCCCGGCGGCCCGATCGGTCCGAACGCCATGCTCACGTTCGAAGTCGAACTGCTGGGTATCCTCTGAAGCCCCGCGCTTCCGGAGCGTCTGCTTCCAGAAATGATCGACCGGAAGCGATCGATTGAATATCTTTCCATCCCCTTAACCTTTCCTGCGCTGCCGTGGCCGCGCGTACCCACCCAGGAGTCCCTGTTGATGAAACTGTCGCGTAATCTCACCCTCGCCGTCGCCACGGCCTCATGCGCGCTCGCGCTCGTCGCCTGCAAGCCGATCGACAAGGACGCCGCCGGCGCCGCCAAGACCGATGCCAAGGCCGATGAAGCCGGCAAGGAAGGCGTCGACAAGATCGCCGGCCTGCCGACCGAAAAAGACCAGGTCAGCTACATGATCGGCATGGACATCGCCAAGTCGCTGAAGCCGATGAAGGACGAAGTGGACATGGCCGTCCTGCAGCGCGCCATCAACGATACCTTCGCCGACAAGAAGCCGCTGCTCAACGAAGAGCAGGCGATGAAGGTGATGCAGACCTTCGCAGCCAAAATGCAGGCCAAGCAGCAGGAAGAAGCGGCCAAGAAGCAGGCCGAGATGGAAGCGCAGGGCAAGAAGAACGTCGAAGCCGGCGCCAAGTTCCTGGCCGAGAACGGCAAGAAGACGGGCGTGGTCACCACTGCGTCCGGCCTGCAGTATCAGGTGCTGACCGCCGGCAAGGGCGCGAAGCCGACCGCCAGCGATTCGGTGAAGGTGCATTACACCGGCACGCTGCTCGACGGCACCAAGTTCGACAGCTCGGTCGACCGCGGCGAGCCCGCCCAGTTCGTGCTGAATTCGGTGGTGCCGGGCTGGACCGAGGCGCTGCAGCTGATGCCGGTCGGCAGCAAGTACAAGCTGTGGATCCCGTCGAAGCTCGGCTACGGCGAGCAGGGCACCCCGGGCGGCCCGATCCCGCCGAACGCGACCCTGGTGTTCGACGTCGAGCTGATCGAAATCGTCAAGCCGTAATCGGGTAACGACCGGCGCGACCACAGCGATCACCGATGCGCCGCCCGCCGCGGCGGCGCATCGACACTGGAATGCACAGCGAGGCCCTCATGCGCGTCACCATTTTCGGCACCGGCTATGTGGGCCTGGTCACCGGTACCTGTCTGGCCGAGGTCGGGCATCACGTGGTCTGCGTCGATATCGACACGGCCAAGATCGAAGGCCTGCGCCGCGGCGTGATCCCGATCTACGAGCCCGGTCTCGAACCGATGGTCAAGTCCAACCACGCCGAAGGCCGGTTGGAGTTCACCACCGACGCCGCCGGCGCGATCACGCACGGCGACGTGATCTTCATCGCCGTCGGCACGCCGCCCGACGAAGACGGCAGCGCCGACCTGCAATACGTGCTGACGGTGGCGAACACCATCGGTAGCCACCTGCAGCGTCCGGCGGTGGTCGTCGACAAATCCACGGTGCCGGTGGGTACCGCCGACAAGGTGCGTGCGGCGATCGCCGAAGCCATGGCCGCACGCGGCGCCGATGTCGCCTACGACGTGGTGTCGAACCCCGAATTCCTGAAGGAAGGCGCGGCGGTCGAGGACTGCATGCGCCCGGATCGCATCGTGATCGGCGCCGACAGCCCGGCTGCGATCGAAAAACTCAAGCGCCTGTATGCGCCGTTCAACCGCAATCACGAGCGTATCGTGGTGATGGACGTGCGTTCGGCCGAGCTGACCAAGTACGCCGCCAACGCGATGCTGGCGACCAAGATCAGCTTCATGAACGAGATTGCGAACATCGCCGAGCAGGTGGGCGCGGATATCGAAATGGTGCGTCAGGGCATCGGTTCCGACCCGCGCATCGGCTGGCATTTCATCTATCCGGGAGCCGGTTACGGCGGTTCCTGCTTCCCGAAGGACGTGCAGGCGCTGGCCCGCACCGCGCACCAGCACGGCTACCGCGCCGAATTGCTGGATGCGGTGGAGGCGGTGAACCAGCGCCAGAAAGGTCATCTGTACGAACTGATCGTGCGTCACTACGGCGGCGAAGAAGGCCTGCGCGGCAAGACGTTCGCGGTGTGGGGCCTGGCGTTCAAGCCGAACACCGACGACATGCGTGAAGCGTCCAGCCGCCGATTGCTGCAGCAGCTGTGGGATGCGGGCGCCAGCGTGCGCGCCTTCGATCCCGAAGCCGGCCACGAAGCGGGGCGCATTTTCGGCGAGCGCCCCGATCTGGCGCTGTGCGAGCACGCCCAGGACGCGCTGAACGGCGCGGATGCGCTGGTGGTGGTGACCGAGTGGAAACAGTTCCGCAGCCCGGATTTCGGCAAACTCCGCGCCGCACTGAAGGACGCCGCCGTGTTCGACGGCCGCAATCTGTACGACCCGGCCGAGATCGAAGCCGCGGGTCTGGCCTATTACGGCATCGGGCGCGGTCGCTCGATCCTCATTCGCTGATATGACGGCTGCGCTGACATGACGGCATCCGACTCGCTCGAAGCGCGCGTGGTCGAACTGGAAACCCGTCTGGTGTTCCAGGAACACGCGCTGCAGGAACTGAGCGACGCCCTGGCCGATCTGCGGGGCGAAGCCGCGCGCAGCGCCGACCTGCTGCGTCGCGTGCTGGAAGAACTCAAGACCAACCGTGGGGATTCGATGGCCAACCCGGCCGACGAACCGCCGCCGCCTCATTACTGACCGGAATTCACTGGTCATTCCCCCGATCCGACGACTGCCGACACCAATGCCATGAGCGATACGCTTCGCGACCAATTGCTGGGTCTCGGCTTCAAGCCCGCCCCCAAACCCGAAAAGCCCGCGCGTCCGCCCAACGAGGCGCACCGTGGTCCGCATGCCAATGCGCATCCGAACGCCAGGCCGCAGGGCGGCAGGCCGAACAGCAGCGGCGCGAACGCCCGGCCGGGCGGCAAGCCCGACGGCAGAGCCGACGGGCGACCCGGCACCAAGCCCGGCGCGCATCCCGGCAGCCGGCCGGCGCGCCCGGGCGGCGGCCGTCCGCAGCAGAACGCCGGCGCGCAGCAGCAGCGGAAGCCGCGTTCGCAGGAGGAAATCGATCTCGCCAAGGCCTACGCCATCCGCGCCCAGCGCGAGAAGGAAGAGCGGATCGAAGCCGAACGGGTGAAGCAGGAAGAAGCCCGCGTGCGTCGCGAAGCCAAGGCGAAGTTCGCCGAGCTGGTGAAGGACAAGGGCCTGAACGATCCGGCCGCCGACATCGCCCGCCATTTCGCGTACGGCAGCAAGATCAAGCGCATCTACGTCAACGAAGCGCAGCTCAAACAGCTCAACGCCGGCGAACTGGGCGTGGTCCAGCTCGACGGCCGCTACATGTTGGTCACCGCCGAACTGTTGGCCGAGGCCGAATCGATCTTCCCGCAGGCGGTGGCGTTGAAAGTGGATCCGAACGCGACAGCGGAAGAGGATCCCTATGCGGATCCGCAGTATCAGGTGCCCGACGATCTCGTCTGGTAAAGCTCTCGGTACCACGGGTCGGCGCCTTCCGGCGCTACCCTGTGGGAGCGCCGGAAGGCGCGAAGCCCGCAAAATCTGCCTTCAGACATCAGCTGTCATCCATCGATCGGATGACGGTTGGCGGCGGTTCGTCAACGTCGCGGGCTTCGCGCCTCCCGGCGCTCCCACAAAAAGCGCGATTTGCGGATATTGCAGAATTTCTCGCGGTTTTCAGATCTGGTCAGAACAGATCGTCCACCGGCGTCGCCAGCAGCGCTTCGGCGCTGTGCGCGAATTCGCGCAGCGACGACACCCCCAGGTCGCGCAGCAGCCGATAGGATCGATGCGGCAGCGCCGAATCGGCGATGTCGTGCGGCGCCAGATTCTTGCCGGACACTTCGGGCAACAGATGCAGGCCGGCTGCGGCGTAGCAGTGCTGCACCATCGCCGAGCAGTACAGCGCGCCTTCCCGCGCCAGCAGATTGTCGCGTTTGCGCAGGCGACGGCTGCGCATCGCGAACAGGGTGCCGATGAGTTCGCTCAGCGAATAGCTGGTGAGCCCCGACAGCAGGTCCAGTCCCGCAGTCACGACCTGTCGCGTCTGCGCGTCGTCCAGGCCGAAGTCCAGCACCGCGAGGTTCGGGAATTCGTCGGCGTCGAAATAGCGGTCGATGCGGTTTTCCTGCACGCCCAGCCGCATCTGTTTGTAGCGCATGTCCAGATCGGATTCGATCACCCACCAGCGGCCGTCGCTGCGACGTTCGCTGAAGATGAAGGCGTGCGACCACAGGCTGCGGTGGCCGTCGCGGGTCAGTGGCGACTGCGCCGTACGGATCAGGTGGCTGATCACATCGCCGCCCGCGACCAGACCGATGCGTCCGGGTGCGGCGTGGCGCAGCAGGAACTCCGCGTTGCCGGTCGCGCCGCTGTCGTCGTCTTCGCTCATGCGATCTCTTCCGTCGTGGTGGTTCCGCGCATCGTATCGATCGCAGCGCGCATGAGACGCGCGGTCTCGTCCGGGGCTTCCATCGGAAACAGATGACTGCCGGTGGTCCAGGCCAGGCGCGGGCCGACCAGCGCCTTGGTCGCACGAAGGCCGACATGCCTTACTTCGCGCGACTTGCGTCCCGCGATGAAGGCCACCGGCACGCGCAGCTGCGCCGCGGCGGCCGCGACGCGCGCCGTCGGCAGCGAGCGGTAGATGCGGTATTCGATGTCGCGGTCGAAGAGCAGTTCGCGCTGGCCGCGACCGTCCGGCATGGTGCAGTGATCGGCGTAATCGCGCAGCACCCGCGGATCCCAGCGCGCGAACACGTCCTTCGCGGCGTAATGCGCGTGCGCGGCATCGGCATCCGGCCAGTGCCGCCGGCGCACCAGAGTCTGCTGCAGCGGCATCACCAGCCGGTCCAGCCCGGTCAGCCGCCCCAGCCGCACGAAACCCGCGCTGATCCCGGAGATCAATGGCGAATCCAGCAGCACGATCCCGGCGATGCGGGCCTGCAGCTTCTGCGCCGCCAGCACACTGAGATAACCGCCCAGCGAATGCCCGGCCAACCACACCCGGCCGCCGTTGCGGGGCAGGGCATGCACGAATTCGGTGAGTTCATCGACCAGATACGGCCAGCCGACCGTCACCGGCCGGCTCGGGTCGTGGCCGAAGCGCAGCACGCCCGTGCCGTCGAACTCCGGCCGCAGCGCGTCCAGCAGCCGGCGATAGACCGGCAGCGGAAAACCGTTGGCGTGGGAGAAGACGAGGGTGTCGGTCACGGCATCGAAGGTTTGCGGTGGGCGGCGAGGGCGATGCGCCCCTGCTGGTCAACTCTGAATGTTCACTCCGGATCGTAATCCAGATTCGAGGCCAGCCAGCGTTCGGCCTGCGCCAGGGTCGCGCCCTTACGCTTCGCGTAATCCTCGACCTGTTCCTTCGACACCCGGCCGACCACGAAATACTGGCTCTGCGGATGGCTGAAGTAATAGCCGGACACCGCCGCGGTGGGCAGCATCGCGAAGCTTTCGGTCAGGGTCATGTCGGCGTTGGCGGTGGCGTCGAGCAGGCGGAAGATCGTGCCTTTCTCGCTGTGCTCGGGGCAGGCCGGATAACCGGGCGCCGGGCGGATGCCGCGATAGGCTTCGTCGATCAGCGCGTCGTTGCCCAGCGTTTCGTCGCTGTCGTAGCCCCAGAATTCCTTACGCACGCGCTGGTGCAGGCGCTCGGCGAAGGCTTCGGCGAGGCGGTCGGCCAGCGATTTGAGCAGGATCGCGTTGTAGTCGTCGTGATCGGCCTCGAATCGCGCGACGTGCGCGTCGATGCCGATACCCGCGGTGACCGCGAACGCGCCGATCCAGTCCTGCTTGCCGGAGTCCTGCGGCGCGATGAAATCGGCGAGGCAGAAATCCGGGCGCTCGACGGGATCAATCTTCGCATCGACGAGGGTGAGTTCGATCTTCGCGCCGTCATAGGCGCCAGACTTGGCGAGGGCGCGGGTGACGCTGCGTTCCAGGTCGCCGGCGAGTTCGTTGATGTCGCGGACGCCGTAGTTCTTTTCG
>JAZKFJ010000030.1:0-226 GCA_040386495.1 Pseudomonadota bacterium | reverse complement strand
CGATGAAATCGGCGAGGCAGAAATCGGGGCGGTCGACGGGTTTGTCGACCTGTTGGCGTAAGAAGTGGAGGGTGGCTTGAAGCCCCTCTCCCGTCGGGAGAGGGGTTGGGGAGAGGGTACGGGATAGCGGCAGGGCTTCAGATGCGGCCGTATCCGCCGTACCCTCATCCGCCCTTCCCTCAGTCGCCTGTAGGCGACTTCGACCCTCTCCCGGGGGGAGAAGGGA